>NZ_JAGGNU010000009.1 GCF_018614915.1 Variovorax paradoxus
TTCTGCCGCGCGGACTCCTAGCTGGCCGGCCGCAGCGCAGAACCCCGCCCAGTGCTCGATCCGCCCGAATTCCTGCGGACCGAGCAGGCGCTCAGCGCAGGAGATCGCAACATGGAACGCCTGCTGTCCGTCGGAACCCCATCGGTCTTCAGCTGCCCCGATTGCGGAGGCGTGCTGTTCGAGCTCAAGGACGGGGATACCGTCCGCTACCGCTGCCACACGGGCCACGCATTCAGCTTGCGCAGCCTTGCATCGACGCAGGAGCAGGTGACCGACGAGGCGCTGTGGACCGGCCTGCGCGCGCTCCATGAGAAGGAGGCAATGCTGCGGCACTTGGCCGCCGCGCAGATCGGCGATCCGCGCGGATTGCTGGAGGAGGCCGACGAACTGGCCACGGTGAGCGAGAAGCTGCGGCGCCTGACGGAAAAGGCGCCGGCGCCGCGCGGTTTCGTGCGGGGCAATTGAGCCGTCGGCCCTCACTCAGGCGCCGAGCCCGAACCATCTCGCCAGCCTGCCTTGCGAGTAGGCGAGGACATGGTAGATGGCCCCGGCGCGACGCGCCCATTGCACATACCAGCGCTCCACGCCGGCGATGCGAGCGAGACGGAACAGGCGGCGGCTCCAGGCGCTGATGGCGGCACGCAGGCGGTAGATCAGCTTGCGCCGCCAGGGTAGCGCCGCCGCGGCCGGCAGCACGCGCTTGCGCGGGCGCATGCCGCGGCGGTGCCAGGTGAGCCGGTAGGCCAGGCCCTCGCGGCGTTGCCTGAGACCGGCCGCCTGCGTGCGCTCGACGAAGTCTTCGTCGACCGCCTCCAGCTGCAGGCGCCCTTCGCGGATGCCGTCGGCCAGCATGCGCGCGAGCACCGGCGAGCGGACCAGCACCACATTGGTTCCCCGCCCGTCGGAGGAGTAGGGCTCCACCCAGGCATCTCCGAAGGCGATGTCGGCGGTCTCGGCGACGACGTCGTCGCAGAAGTTGCACGCCGCGTTCTGGAAAAAGCCCGCGCCCCAGTCTCCCTCTGCAAGATGGAACCAGTCCTTTTGCAGCGTGCGCCCGTCGCGCAGCTCGAAGCGCACGGTGTACCAGTTCGCGGGTCGTCCGGGGTTCTTCGACCGGTAGTCGACGCGCGCGATATCGTCCATCGCAATGCCCATCTGCCAGGCGAAGCTCTCGACCAGCCGCGTGCTCTTCATGTGGCCGCAGAAGAGGCCGAGGGAGAAGGCCACGCGTTCGCGCATCACAGGATCCTCGCGACGCAGCAGCTGCATGGCCTTGATGAAGCACGGAACACCGACCACGGCATAGCGCCCGGGCGTGGCCCTGATCGTCCGGATCACTTCGGACATCTCCACGGGGTAGTAGCGAGACTTTGCGCCGGCTCGAACCTCTTCCGGGCTGCGCGACAGCCGATAGCCGAAGAGCCTGTCGCCGCCCGCCTCCTCGTTGGCGGCGACATGCGCCACGCCGTCGACCCGTCCCGTGCGCAGCAGCTCCGAGGCCGTCCAGCTCACCATGCCGCCCGAGCTGCCGGCCTCGCGGAAGCCGGCTTCCGTCACATGGCCGACGTACGCCGCCTCGAAGCGGCCGACCAGCGCGCTGCCCCGCGCGGCGTCCGGGAAGAGCGCCGCGGCGAGCTGCGTTTCGTCGACCGCCGCCGGAGAGAAAGGACAGGTGCGCGCCAGGCTGGCGGAACGCGAGCGCAGCCACGCGGCGCCGGCGGGCTTGAGTTCGCCGTAGCGGTCCAGGGCCATGCGCGCGTCCGCGCCGCGCGCCTGTGCGGCGCAACTGCCGCAGCCGATGCACAGCCCGGAACGGACCACGTCCTGCGCGCTCAAGGGATTCGTGTCCTTCGCCATGGCGGGATCGCTCAGCGGCCTGCCGCGGCACCGGCCGGCGCCAGCGCCTGGTCCAGATAGGTATCGGAGCGGTGGCGCCAGTTCCGGATTCGCTGCCCGATGGCGGCCGCCGGCGGTCCGGACAGGCGCTCGTCACACTCTTGCTCGCCTGTATCGGGGGAGATCAGATGGGCTTCGGCTCCCACCGTGCCCATGAGATCGGCGATCTTGATCGAGCGGTAGGTCGAGCGCTCGCACACGAAAGGCTTGTCGTGGCGCAGCGCGAAGACGCAGCCGTGGAAGAAGTTCGTCACCACGGCCTCCGAGCCGGCGATGAAGTCGGCGAACTCTTCGGGGCCGGCGTCGATCCATTGCGCGTCGGCCCAGTCGTTGCGATAGCCGATGCTCACCAGGCGCTGGCCGTGCCGTGATGCCCAGCGACGCACCTTGTCGATGAACCACGGGCTGAAGTTGTGCCCGTACACCGCGACGCAAGAAAGCGCCGCAGTGATCGACGGCAGAGCGGGCTGCGCCTGCGCCGGCGCGAATTGCAGGCAAGGATCGAGCACGAGTTCGGGCTCCTTCCCGAGCGCCTGGCCGACCAGCGCGCGCGAATTGAGGTCGCGCACGGAAATCCGATCGAAGCTGCGCAGCCGCTCGGACCAGCATGGCTCCAGGCCTTGATCGGCGGGGTAGCTGCCGAAGCTGGCTGCATAGGAGATCAGGCGGCTCGATGCCACGCCCTCGCCGAAGAACAACGCGCAGCCGCTGTACCACGGATGGCGCAGATTCCAGACCTCGTCGCTGCCCACGACGACCACGTCGTGCCCGTGCGTGGCCCCAGGGTCGTCCAGCGAGAACGATGGCGAGCAGGGCAGCGACAGGAATGCGCTGAAGAACTTGCGTGTTTTGCTGACGTAGAGCGGCCGGTCGGATGCGCGCACGGGCGTGGGGAGCACGGGTTGCAGCGCACAGCGCAGCTCGGCCATGCCGGCGCGTCGGGAACGATGGTCGAGCAGCACGGCCTGGTGCCCGCGGGCGCGGAGGCCCTCGACGAGACAGCGGGCCTGCCAGAACGAGCCATAGTTGATGCAGCGATGAAGCGTCAGCACGCCGATGTTCATGTCCTGCAATCTGCGTCCGCACGGCAGCGCTCGATGTAGGCAGCCCCTGAGCTTGGTGTAGGGGTGGGTGGACGCCCGAAGTCGACGGCGGCCGCATGTGAAAATCAAGCGCTCGCATGCCAGGTGCGGGCATGAACGATTGGCGAAGCTCTTGATCAGCAAAGAAAAAATCATCTCGGTCGCTCCCATGATGGATTGGACCGACCGCCACTGCCGCTACTTCCACCGGCTGCTGACGCGCCGCGCCTTGCTCTACACCGAGATGGTGACCACGGGTGCGCTGGTGCATGGCGACGTGGCGCGCCACTTGCGCTTCAACGCCGAGGAGCACCCGGTCGCGCTCCAGCTCGGCGGCAGCGAAGCTGCCGAGCTCGCGCATTGCGCCAGGCTGGGCGAGGCTTGGGGCTATGACGAGATCAACCTCAACTGCGGCTGTCCGAGCGAGCGCGTGCAGCGCGGTGCCTTCGGCGCCTGCCTCATGAACGAGCCGCAGCTGGTGGCCGACTGCGTGAAGGCCATGGTCGACGTGGTGGACGTGCCCGTCACCGTCAAGCACCGCATCGGCATCGACAAGACCGAGAGCTACGAGTTCGTGCGCGATTTCGTCGGCGCGGTGAGCGAGGCGGGTTGCCGCACCTTCATCGTCCATGCGCGCAACGCCTGGCTCAAGGGCCTGTCGCCCAAGCAGAACCGCGAGGTGCCGCCGCTGCGCTACGAGCTGGTGCACCGGTTGAAGCACGACTTCCCGGATCTGATGTTCTCCATCAACGGCGGTTTCACGGACCGCGCGGAGATGCACGCGCACCTGCGCCTGCTGGACGGCGTGATGATCGGGCGCGAGGCCTATCACAACCCCTGGTTGCTCAGCGAGTGGGACGAGGTTTTCTACAAGGAAGAGCCTTCCACGCTCACGCGTGAAGAGGTCGAGGCGCGGATGTGCGACTACATGGTGCGCGAGGCGGCCGAGCACGGTACGTCGTGGTCGAACATCGCGCGCCACATGCTGGGCCTGCGCAACGGCCTGGCGGGCGCGCGCCGCTGGCGGCAGGTGTGGAGCGACCACAAGTTGAAGACGCTCGCGCCGCACGATGTGATGGCGCTCGCGCACGAGCCGGTGGCACAAGCGGCCTGATCAGGCAGCCACCAGGCACCGCCTCGGGCTCAGTTCGCGGCTTCGAGGCCGTTGCTGAAGTGCTCCTGCATGCGCGCCATGGCGCCGGCCGCATCGCGCGCCTTGATCGCGGCCATGATGGCGCGGTGCTCCTTCAGCGACTCCGCGATGCGGCCCGACTTCAACAGCGAGTTGTGCCGGTTGAGCTTCATCACCTTGCGCAGGTCGGCCACCATCTGGTCGCGCCAGCGGTTGTCGGCGATGGCGAGCAGCCGCATGTGGAAGCGCTCGTTGACGGCAAAGAAGTGCGCGCGGTCCACCTTGCCCGGCAGGGCGGCGGCTTCGAGCTCGGCGTGAAGGGCGTCGAGCTCGGCCAGCTCGGCCGCCGACGCATGCACGGCGACCACGCGCGCGGCATCGCTTTCGAGCAGGCTCAACAGGTGATAGACGTCGGCCAGGTCCTTCTCGGACACCTCGGTCACATAGGCGCCGCGGCGCACCTTCATCGTTACCAGCCCCTCGGCCGCCAGCACCTTCAGCGCCTCGCGCAGGGGCGTGCGGCTGATGCCGTATTCCTCCGCCAGCTTGAGCTCGTCGATCCAGCTGCCCGGCTCGAGCTCGCGGTTGAAGATGCGCTGGCGCAGCAGCTCCGCCACCTCTTCGTAGAGGGCGCGCGGGGTGAGGGTGAGGGCGGACATGCCCGGAATGTACCGCAACTCGGCACTTTGAATTAATAATTACAGATGGGTTAGACTCGCCTTGAACTGTCATGCCCCTGCGCGGACACTCCACGACACTTGCACGACTTTGCAAAGCGGCGCCCATGAGCAAATCCGAACCGAACTTCCAAACCGCGAACCTCGAAGCCTGGGCCAAGGCCGCCGCCAAGTCCGCACCCGGCGGGGATCTCGCGGCGCTGAACTGGATCACGCCGGACGGCATCACCATCAAGCCGCTCTACACCGCCGCCGATCTGCGGGGGCTGAAGTACACCGACACGCTGCCGGGCTTCGAGCCCTACCTGCGCGGTCCGCAAGCCACCATGTACGCGGTGCGTCCGTGGACGATCCGGCAGTACGCGGGCTTCTCGACGGCCGAGGAGTCGAACGCCTTCTACCGCAAGGCGCTGGCCGCGGGCGGGCAGGGCGTCAGCGTGGCCTTCGACCTGGCCACGCACCGGGGCTACGACAGCGACCACCCACGCGTGACCGGCGACGTCGGCAAGGCCGGCGTGGCGATCGACAGCGTGGAGGACATGAAGATCCTGTTCGACCAGATCCCGCTCGACAAGGTCAGCGTCTCGATGACGATGAACGGCGCCGTGCTGCCGGTGCTCGCGGGCTACATCGTCGCGGCAGAGGAGCAGGGCGTGGCGCAAGACCAGCTCTCGGGGACCATCCAGAACGACATCCTCAAGGAGTTCATGGTCCGCAACACCTACATCTTTCCGCCCGAGCCCTCGATGCGCATCATCGGAGACATCATCGAGTACACGGCCGAGAAGATGCCGAAGTTCAACTCGATTTCGATCAGCGGCTATCACATGCAGGAGGCCGGTGCCAACCAGGCGCTCGAGCTCGCCTTCACGCTGGCCGACGGCAAGGAGTACGTGAAGACCGCGCTGGCCAAGGGCCTGGACGTCGACGGCTTCGCAGGCCGGCTGAGCTTCTTCTGGGCCATCGGCATGAACTTCTATCTCGAGGTGGCCAAGATGCGCGCGGCGCGCCTCCTGTGGTGCCGGATCATGAAGGAGTTCAACCCCAAGAACCCCAAGAGCCTGATGCTGCGCACCCATTGCCAGACTTCCGGCTGGAGCCTGACCGAGCAGGATCCGTACAACAACGTGGTGCGCACCACGATCGAGGCCATGGCCGCGGTGTTCGGCGGCACGCAATCGCTGCACACCAATGCGCTCGACGAAGCCATCGCATTGCCGAGCGAGTTCAGCGCTCGCATCGCGCGCAACACCCAGCTCATCATCCAGGAAGAGACGCACATCACGAGCGTGATCGATCCTTGGGCCGGCAGCTACATGATGGAGAAGCTCACGCAGGACATGGCCGACGCGGCCTGGGCCATCATCGAGGAGGTCGAAGCCATGGGCGGCATGACCAAGGCCGTCGACAGCGGCTGGGCCAAGCTCAAGATCGAGGCCGCCGCGGCCGACAAGCAGGCCCGCATCGATTCGGGCCGCGACGTGATCGTCGGCGTCAACAAGTACAAGCTCGAGACCGAGGACACGCACGACATCCTGCAGATCGACAACGTCAAGGTGCGCGACGGGCAGATCGCCAGGCTCAAGGCCATCCGCGAGAAGCGCGATGGCGCCGCGGTGCAGTCGGCGCTCGATGCGCTCACCGCGGCCGCCGAAAGCGGCAAGGGCAACCTGCTCGCGCTGAGCATCGAGGCCGTGCGCCAGCGCGCCACGGTCGGCGAGATCAGCGACGCGCTCGAGAAGGTCTACGGCCGGCATCGCGCCGACACGCAGAAGGTGACCGGCGTCTACGCCGCCGCCTACGACTCGGCCGAAGGCTGGGAGGCGCTGCAGCATGAGATCGCGGCCTTCGCCGAAGCGCAGGGCCGGCGCCCGCGCGTGATGATCTCCAAGCTGGGCCAGGACGGGCACGACCGCGGCGCCAAGGTCGTCGCCACGGCCTTCGCCGATCTCGGCTTCGACGTCGACATGGGGCCGCTGTTCCAGACCCCCGAAGAGTGCGCACGCCAGGCGATCGAGAACGACGTGCACGCGGTGGGCGTGAGCACGCTGGCGGCGGGCCACAAGACCTTGGTGCCGGCGATCATCGAGGAGCTCAGGAAGCAGGGCGCCGACGACATCATCGTGTTCGTCGGCGGCGTGATTCCGCGCCAGGACTACGAGTTTCTCTACGAGGCGGGAGTCAAGGGCATCTACGGGCCGGGCACGCCGATCCCCGCCAGCGCCAAGGACGTGCTGGAGCAGATTCGCGCGGCGGTTGCGGCCTGAACATGCCGCCGGTTCGAACCCCGGTGACGGTCGAGGCGTTGATGAGGGCGGACGGTCCGCGGCAGCGCCGTGCCATCGCCAAGGCGATCACGCTGCTCGAATCGACGCGCGTCGACCACCGCGTGCAGGCCGACGAGCTGCTCACCGCGCTGCTGCCGCACACCGGCAAATCGTTCCGGCTCGGCATCTCCGGCGTGCCGGGTGTCGGCAAGTCGACCTTCATCGAGACGCTGGGCCTCCATCTGATCGCGCAGGGTCATCGCGTCGCGGTGCTCACGGTCGACCCTTCGTCCACGGTGTCGGGCGGCTCGATCCTCGGCGACAAGACGCGCATGGAGAAGCTCTCGGTGCATGAGCGCGCCTACATCCGGCCCAGCCCCTCGAGCGGCACGCTGGGCGGCGTGGCCGAGAAGACGCGCGAGGCGATGCTGGTGTGCGAGGCTGCCGGCTACGACATCGTGATCGTCGAGACCGTGGGCGTGGGCCAGAGCGAGACCGCGGTCTCGGGCATGACCGACATGTTCGTGCTGCTGCAGCTGCCCAACGCCGGCGACGACCTGCAGGCGATCAAGAAGGGCGTGATGGAGCTGGCCGACCTGGTCGTCATCAACAAGGCCGACATCGACAAGGATGCAGCGACGCGCGCACAGGCCCAGATCACTTCGGCACTGCGGCTCTTCGGCCACCATGGCAATCCGGCGCACGCGCAGGTCATGCATGCAGCCCACGCGACGCCCGGTTCGCCTGAAGCCGAGATCCGTTTCTGGCTGCCCCAGGTGATCCAGCTCAGCGCGCTGCTGGGCACCGGGATCGACGCCTTCTGGGCCGCAGTCCTGCGCTTCAAGGCCCTGCAAACTGCCAATGGCAAGCTCGCCACGCGCCGAGAGAAACAGGCGCTCGCATGGATGTGGGAACGTATCGACGCGGGCCTCAAGCAGGCCTTCCGCCACCATCCGCAGGTACGCGAGCTGCTGCCGCAAGCCATGGCGCAGGTGGCAGCCGGCACGCTGCCGGCATCCACCGCCGCACGCAATCTGCTCGCCGCCCAGGCGGGGCGAGCACAGATCCACACTTCCGACGGGACGACATGAAAGAAATCCTCGAACAACTTGAAAAACGACGCGCGCAGGCGCGGCAGGGCGGCGGCCAGAAGCGCATCGACGCCCAGCATGCCAAGGGCAAGCTGACGGCACGCGAACGCATCGAACTGCTGCTCGACGACAACACCTTCGAAGAGTGGGACATGTTCGTGGAGCACCGCTCCAGCGACTTCGGCATGGCCGACAACAAGATTCCGGGCGATGGCGTGGTCACCGGCTACGGCATGATCAACGGCCGGCTGGTCTTCGTCTTCAGCCAGGATTTCACGGTCTTCGGCGGCGCCCTCAGCGAAGCCCACGCCGAGAAGATCTGCAAGGTGATGGACCAGGCCATGAAGGTGGGGGCGCCGGTCATCGGCCTCAACGACTCGGGCGGCGCCCGCATCCAGGAGGGCGTGGCCTCGCTCGGCGGCTACGCCGAGGTGTTCCAGCGCAACGTGATGGCCTCCGGCGTGGTGCCGCAGATCAGCATGATCATGGGCCCGTGCGCCGGCGGCGCGGTGTACTCGCCGGCCATGACCGACTTCATCTTCATGGTGCGGGACAGCTCGTACATGTTCGTCACCGGCCCCGACGTCGTGAAGACGGTGACCCACGAGGACGTGACGGCCGAGGAACTGGGTGGCGCATCGACCCACACCACCAAGAGCGGCGTCGCCGACATGGCCTTCGAGAACGACGTCGAGGCATTGATGATGCTGCGCCGGCTCTACAACTACCTGCCGCTCAACAACCGCGAGAAGGCGCCGGTGCGTCCGAGCGGCGACCCGGCCGATCGTGCCGACCTCTCGCTCGACACGCTGGTGCCCGACAACCCGAACAAGCCC
This sequence comes from Variovorax paradoxus, assembly GCF_018614915.1. Lineage (GTDB taxonomy): Bacteria > Pseudomonadota > Gammaproteobacteria > Burkholderiales > Burkholderiaceae_C > Variovorax > Variovorax paradoxus_K. The sequence continues at coordinate 8,982 of NZ_JAGGNU010000009.1, forward strand.
TACGACATGAAGGAGCTGATCGTGAAGGTGGTCGACGACGGCGAGTTCTTCGAGCTGCAGCCCGACTACGCGAAAAACATCGTGATCGGCTTCGCGCGCATGGAGGGCCAGAGCATCGGCATCGTCGCCAACCAGCCGCTGGTGCTGGCGGGCTGCCTGGACATCAAGTCCTCGATCAAGGCGGCGCGCTTCGTGCGCTTCTGCGATGCCTTCAACATCCCCGTCGTCACCTTCGTCGACGTGCCCGGCTTCATGCCCGGCACCAGCCAGGAGTACGGCGGCATCATCAAGCACGGCGCCAAGCTGCTCTATGCGTACGCCGAATGCACGGTGCCCAAGATCACCGTCATCACGCGCAAGGCTTATGGCGGCGCCTACGACGTGATGGCCTCCAAGCACCTGCGCGGCGACGTCAACCTGGCCTGGCCGCGCGCCGAGATCGCGGTGATGGGCGCCAAGGGCGCGGTGGAGATCATCTTCCGCGAGGACAAGAACGATCCCGAGAAGCTGGCCAAGCGCGAGGCCGAATACAAGGCGCGTTTTGCCAATCCCTACGTGGCGGGCACGCGCGGCTACATCGACGACGTGATCCTGCCGAGCGAGACGCGCAAGCGCATCTGCCGCAGCCTGGTGATGCTGCGCGAGAAGAAGCTCGACAACCCGTGGCGCAAGCACGGGAACATTCCGCTCTGAGGCGCGAGGTAACCAATGTTTAAGAAGATCCTGATCGCCAACCGCGGAGAAATCGCCTGCCGCGTCATCAAGACCGCGAAGAAGATGGGCATCAAGACCGTCGCGGTCTATTCCGATGCCGACAAGGACGCGCGGCACGTCGAGCTGGCCGACGAGGCCGTGCACATCGGCGCCTCGCCCAGCCGCGACAGCTACCTGCAGGCCGATCGCATCATCGCCGCCTGCAAGAAGACCGGTGCCGAAGCCGTGCACCCGGGCTATGGCTTCCTGTCGGAGAACGAAGGCTTCGCGAGGAAGGTCGAGGAAGAGGGCATCGTCTTCATCGGACCCAAGCACTACTCGATCGCGGCCATGGGCGACAAGATCGCCTCCAAGAAGCTCGCGAACGAAGCCAAGGTCAACACGATCCCGGGTTGGAACGAGGCGATCGAAACGGCCGAGCGCGCCGTGGAGATCGCGCGCGACATCGGCTACCCGGTGATGATCAAGGCCTCGGCCGGTGGCGGCGGCAAGGGCCTGCGCGTGGCCTTCAACGACAAGGACGCGTTCGAGGGCTTCACCTCCTGCCGCAACGAGGCGCGCAACAGCTTCGGCGACGACCGCGTGTTCATCGAGAAGTTCGTCGAGGAGCCGCGCCACATCGAGATCCAGGTGCTCGGCGACGCGCACGGCAACGTGATCTACCTCAACGAGCGCGAGTGCTCGATCCAGCGGCGCCACCAGAAGGTGATCGAGGAAGCGCCGTCGCCCTTCATCAGCGAGGCGACGCGCAAGGCCATGGGCGAGCAGGCGGTGGCGCTCGCGAAGGCGGTGAACTACCAGAGCGCCGGCACGGTGGAGTTCGTGGTCGGCAAGGACCAGAGCTTCTACTTCCTGGAGATGAACACGCGGCTGCAGGTGGAGCATCCGGTGACGGAGGCGATCACCGGGCTGGATCTGGTCGAGCTCATGATCCGCGTGGCGGCGGGCGAGAAGCTGCCGCTGGCGCAGCAGGACGTGCAGCGCAGCGGCTGGGCCATCGAGTGCCGCATCAACGCCGAAGATCCGTTCCGCAGCTTCCTGCCGTCGACCGGACGGCTGGTGCGCTTCCAGCCGCCGAAGGAGACCCTGTTCGCGGCCGAACGCCCGGCTTCGAGCGCCTACGGCGGCGTGCGCGTGGACACTGGCGTCTATGACGGCGGCGAGATCCCGATGTTCTACGACTCGATGATCGCCAAGCTGATCGTGCACGGCCGCGATCGCGGCCATGCGATCGCGCTGATGCGCGAGGCGCTCAACGGCTTCGTGATCCGCGGCATCAGCAGCAACATCCCGTTCCAGGCGGCGCTGCTCGCGCATCCCCAATTCGTCAGCGGCGAGTTCAACACCGGCTTCATTGCCGAGCACTACGGCAAGGGCTTCCATGCCGAGGACGTGCCACATGACGACCCGGATTTCCTGGTGGCGCTGGCGGCCTACATGCACCGCCGCTACCGCGCGCGCGCTTCGGGCATCAGCGGCCAGCTCGAAGGCCACGGCGTCAAGGTGGGCGAGCAGTTCGTGGTGGTCGTGCTCGACGCCAAGGGGCAGCATGTGCACGTGCCCGTCACGGTCAGCGACTTCCACGGTCAGACGGGTTCCAGCGCGGTCGCCGTGGGCAGCCACAGCTACAAGATCGACAGCCATGCGCCGCTCGGCAGCGTGCGGGTCGAAGGCACGGTGAACAGCCGCGCCTTTGTCGCCCAGGTCGAGCGGGGTGCGGGCAAGAACCCGCTGTCGCTGCGCGTGTCGCACAACGGCACGCAGATCGAGGCGATGGTGCTCTCGCCGCTGGGCGCGCGGCTGCTGAAGCTCATGCCCTACAAGGCGCCGCCGGACCTCAGCAAGTTCCTGATGTCGCCGATGCCGGGGCTCTTGGTCGAAGTTTCGGTGCAGCCGGGGCAGCAGGTGCAGGCCGGCGAGAAGCTCGCGGTGATCGAGGCGATGAAGATGGAGAACGTGCTCTTCGCCACGCAGGACGGCGTGGTCGGCAGCATCTCGGCGGCAAGGGGCGAATCGCTCGCGGTCGATCAAGTGATTCTGGAGTTTGCATGATGGGTGTCAACGATCTTCCGGCGGCGAAGGCCGTCACGCTTCATCGACCGCCCGCCAGGGCGGAGGTGCCGCGCGGTCCCTGGTCGGTGGCGGCCGTGCAGGCCTTGCTCGACAAGCCCTTCAACGATCTGCTGTTCGAAGCACAGGCCGTGCATCGCGCCCACTTTCCCGAGGGCGACATCGAACTGGCCACGCTGCTGTCGGTGAAGACCGGCGGCTGCCCCGAGAACTGCGGCTACTGCCCGCAAGCGGCCGAGTTCGACACCGGCGTGAAGGCGCAGAAGCTGATGGAGGTCGACGAGGTCGTGCGCGCCGCGCAGGCCGCCAGGGACGCCGGCGCCACGCGCTTCTGCATGGGCGCGGCCTGGCGCGCGCCCAAGGATCGCGATGTCGAGAAGGTGGCGGTGCTGGTCGAGGCGGTCAAGGGCCTGGGCCTGCAGACCTGCGCAACGCTGGGCATGCTCAAACCGCAGCATGCCCAGCAGCTGAAGGCCGCAGGCCTGGACTACTACAACCACAACCTCGACACCGCGCCCGAGTACTACGGCGACATCGTCGACACGCGCACCTACCAGGACCGGCTGGACACGCTGGCCCACGTGCGCGCCGCCGGCATCAGCGTGTGCTGCGGCGGCATCGTCGGCATGGGCGAGACGCCGGTGCACCGTGCAGGGCTGATCGCGCAGCTGGCCAACCTCGACCCCTATCCGGAGTCGGTGCCGATCAACAGCCTGGTGCGCGTGCCCGGCACGCCGCTTGCCGACTCGGACCCGATCGACCCGCTCGACTTCGTACGCATGATCGCCGTGGCGCGCATCACGATGCCCAAGGCGCGTGTGCGGCTGTCGGCCGGCCGGCAGCAAATGGGCGAGGCGGTGCAGGCGCTGTGCTTCCTGGCCGGTGCCAATTCGATCTTCTACGGCGACAAGCTGCTGGTGACGGGCAACCCGGATGTGGAGGCAGACGTGCAGTTGTTGCGCAAGCTGGGGCTCAGGGCGCGGCAGACCACGGAACAGGGAGCGTGCGCATGAACCGTCCTTTCAAGGTCCTCGGTGTCCAGCAGATCGCGATCGGCGGACCCGACAAGACACGCCTTCAGAAGCTCTGGGTCGAAATGCTCGGCCTCGAAGTGACCGGCACCTTCAAGAGCGAGCGCGAGAACGTCGACGAAGACATCTGCGCGATCGGCAGCGGTCCGTTCAAGGTCGAGGTCGACCTGATGCAGCCGCTCGATCCCGAGAAGAAGCCGGCCGTTCATACGACGCCGCTCAACCACGTCGGCCTCTGGATCGACGACTTGCCTGCCGCCGTCGGCTGGCTCACGGCCCAGGGCGTCCGCTTCGCGCCCGGCGGCATCCGCAAGGGTGCGGCCGGCTTCGACATCTGTTTTCTGCACCCCAAGGGAAACGAGGAATTTCCGATCGCGGGCGAGGGCGTGCTGATCGAGCTCGTGCAGGCTCCACCCGAGGTGGTGAAGGCTTTCTCCGCTCTCGCGGCGGGCTGAGCGCTCAGGTGCCGGGACGGCGCCAGACGGCCAGCGTCGCGGCCAGCAGCCACATTCCGACGGCGCAGCCGCGGTTGAGGGCGCGCAGGCTGCGCCTGGAGAGCCAGCGCACGGCTTGCGTGCCTGCCGCGGCGTAGCCCAGCATCACGCAGGTGTCGAGGCCGATGAAGATCGCGCCGAGCACCAGGTATTGCTCGCCTTGCGAGGTGCTGGTGTCGATGAACTGCGGCAGGAAGGCGGCGAAGAACAGCAGCGTCTTCGGGTTGGACAGCGCCACCGTCAGGCTGCGCAGGAAGGCGACCCGTCCTCGCAGTGCCGCAGCTGGCGACGCGGCCAGCGCAGCGCCGATGTCCACCGGCTGGCTGCGCCAGAGCCTGATGCCGAGCCAGACCAGATAGCCGACCCCGGCAACCCGGATCGCGTCGAAGAGCAGTTCCGATGCTGCGAGCAGCGAACCCAGGCCCAGCGCCACAGTGGCGATCAGCACCGCCGCACCCAGCGAGGCGCCGAGGATGCCCCAGACCGCGGCACGCATGCCGCCCGCAATGCCGTTGGAGAGCGCGAGCAGCATGGTCGGCCCCGGCGTGACCGCGAGCGCGATGGATGCGAGCACGTAGAGAAGCAGCGTGTCGAAGTTCATGTCTTCTTCCCGTCGGTACGTGAGGCGGCCGCGGCGCGGGCGCGGGCCAGAGCTGCTTCGACGATGGCGCGTTTGCGGTCTTCCGGCGGCGCCGCGGGCGGCTCGGCGACCTGGGGTCCGTGCTTCTCGCGGCGCCTGCCGTGCGCCGCATAGCGCTCGCGCGCCTGGTCGGCCTGCGCCTGCGACCAGGCCTGCCAGCCGCTCTTGCCCGGCGTCGCCACCTCGAGCGAAATGCAATCGACGGGGCAGACCGGAATGCACAGTTCGCAGCCGGTGCAGTACGTTTCGATCACTGTGTGCATGCGCTTGTGGATGCCGAGGATCGCGTCGGTCGGGCAGGCATCGAGGCACAGCGTGCAGCCGATGCACCAGGCCTCGTCGATCACGGCCAGGGCGCGGGGCCCTTCGATGCCGAACTGCGGGTCGATCGGCTGCACCGGCCGACCCGTGAGCTGCGACAGGCGCGCCACGCCCTCGGCGCCTCCGGGCGGGCATTGGTGGATGCCGGCATCGCCGCTGGCGACGGCTTCGGCGTAGCCTGCGCAATCGGGATAGCCGCAGCGCGTGCACTGCGTCTGGGGCAGTGCGCCTAGGACGCGTGCAGCCAGCGCGTTCACGGCCGCCCGATCATCGTCAGCGCGCAGCGCCGCGCGACCGGCGTGCAGGCGCGGACTTGCGCACCGCGGCGGGACGCTTGGTCGCGGCGGCGGCCTTGACCGTGTCTTCGGCGGTCACGTTGGCGCGCCGGGCGCGCTTCTGCGGCTTGTCGTGCGCGGCGATGAATGCCTTCACCTCGGGGTAGACCCGTTCGCGCCAGCGGCGACCGCTGAAGATGCCGTAATGGCCCGCGCCCGTGACTTCGTAGTGCTGCTGGTGTTCGGGTGTGATGCCGGTGCACAGATCGTGCGCGGCGCGGGTCTGGCCCGAGCCCGAGATGTCGTCCAGCTCGCCCTCGATCGTCAGCAGTCCGGTCGAATGGATGTCCTGCGGGCGCACGCGTTCGAGCACGCCTTCCGGGCTCTTCACCTCCCAGGTGCCGTTCACCAGCTCGAACTTCTGGAACACGGTGCGGATGGTGTCGAGGTAGTAGTTCGCGTCCATGTCGAGCACGGCGTTGTACTCGTCGTAGAACTTGCGGTGCGCCTCGGCGCTGGCGTCGTCGCCCTTGATCAGGTCCTTGAAGTAGTCGTAGTGGCTGGTTGCATGGCGATCCGGGTTCATCGCGACGAAGCCGGTGTGCTGCAGAAAGCCCGGATACACGCGGCGGCCGACGCCCGGAAAGCCTTGCGGCACCGGGTAGATCACGTTGTTCTCGAACCACTCGTAGCTCTTGTTCATCGCCAGATTGTTGACGGCGGTGGGCGACTTGCGGGCATCGATGGGGCCGCCCATCATGGTCAGCGACAGCGGGACCTTCTCGCCGCGGCTGGCCATCAACGACACTGCCGCCAGCACCGGCACGGTGGGCTGGCACACGCTGATCACGTGGCAGTGGCCGTATTCGGCCTGCAGGTGGCGGATGAACTCCTGGACGTAGTTGATGTAGTCGTCGAGGTGGAATTCGCCCTCGGACAGCGGCACGAGGCGCGCATTGACCCAGTCGGTGATGTAGACCTTGTGGTCCTGCAGCATGGTGCGCACGGTGTCGCGCAAAAGCGTGGCGTAGTGCCCCGACAGCGGCGAGACGATCAGCACCACGGGCTGGCCCTTGAGCGTCTGCAGGATGTGCGGCTCGTCCGTGAAGCGCTTGAAGCGCCGCAGTTCGCAGAAGGGCTTCTCGATTTCGACGACTTCCTGGATTACCACGTCGTCGTTGTCGACCTTCACGGTCTTGATGTCGAACTCCGGCTTCTCGTAATCCTTGCCCAGGCGATAGAGAAGGTCGTAGCCGGCGGCCATTCGCTGCGACAGCGGCGTCTGGGCGAAGACGGCACCTTGACCGTAGAGCTTGGAGGCAGCCTGCGCGAAGTCGGCGAACGGCTCCATCAGGGAGCGTTGTGCTTCGTAAAGTTGGTAGAGCATGAGGTCTGCGCGTTAGGAGATTGTTGCAATGCAATATATCAGCGGCGCAGCCCCAATGTGCTAGGCACAAACACCCAGAATTGGTCTGGCCAGTGGGGTATCAGACCACCTTGGCGATGCTCTGGCAGACGTAGTCGATGTTCTTGCTGTTGAGCGCGGCCACGCACATGCGGCCGGTGTCGGTGCCGTAGACGCCGAACTCTTCCCGTAGGCGAACCATCTGGTCCTTGCTGAGCCCCGAGTAGCTGAACATGCCGATTTGCGTGGTGATGAAGCTCATGTCCTCCTTCACGCCGGCGGCCTTGAGGCCGTCGACCAGCTTCTGCCGCATCGCCTTGATGCGCACCCGCATTTCGCCGAGTTCCTTCTCCCAAAGCGCCCGCAGTTCGGGCGTGCCGAGCACGGTCGCGACCACCGCGCCGCCATGCGTGGGCGGGTTGCTGTAGTTGGTGCGGATCGCGATCTTGAGCTGGCTCAACACGCGCGCGGCTTCATCCTTGTTCTCGCACAGCACAGAGAGGGCGCCGACGCGTTCGCCGTAGAGGCTGAAACTCTTGGAGAAGGAGGTCGAGACGAGGAAGTCCAGACCGGCGGCGACGAACTTGCCGATGGCCGCGCCGTCTTCCTGGATGCCATAGCCGAAGCCCTGGTAGGCCATGTCGAGGAACGCGACCAGCTTCTTCGCCTTGACGGCGGCGACCACCTGGTCCCATTGGGCGGAGGTGATGTCGTAGCCGGTGGGGTTGTGGCAGCAGGCGTGCAGCACGACGATGGTGCCGGCCGGCGCGGCATTCAGCGCTGTCAGCATGCCGTCGAAGTCGATGCCGCGCTTGGCGGCGTCGTAGTAGGGATAGCTCTCGACCGGGAAGCCGGCATTGGTGAACAGCGCGCGGTGGTTTTCCCAGCTCGGGTCGCTGATCAGCACCTTGGCGCCGGGGTTGAGCTTCTTGAGGAAGTCGGCGCCGACCTTGAGGCCACCGGTTCCGCCCAGGCCCTGGATCGTTGCGACGCGGCCGGACTTCACCGGCTCGCTGTCGGCGCCGAACACCAGGCCCTTCACGGCGTTGTCGTAGGCCGCGATGCCGTCGATCGGCAGATAGCCGCGCGCGGTCGGCGTCTTGGTCATGCTCTGTTCGACCGCCTGCACGCACTGCAGCAGGGGCAGTTTGCCGTTGTCGTCGTAGTAGACGCCGACGCCGAGATTGACCTTGTTGGGATTGCTGTCGGCGGCGAATTGCTCGTTGAGGCCCAGGATCGGGTCGCGCGGCGCCATCTCGACGGCGGTGAACATTGACATGGAAAAGTCCTTTGGGGGTGGTCGATGCACGGAATGCCGGATCAGCGTTTAAGCTTTCCGGTTGCCTTGAATTTTACCGGCCGCGCCACCAACTCCCAGAGTCCACGCCATGCCAGAAATCACCGAAGTCATTCCCGAGCCGCAACATGCGGACGCCGTCGGCCCCTTGAAGCAGGGCGAGTTCATCAAGTTCCCCGGTTCGCCCTTCGAGCTCTACCAGCCCTATCCGCCGGCCGGCGACCAGCCGAGCGCGATCGCCGGCCTGGTCGAGGGCGTGCAGGACGGCGAGGTGTTCCAGACCCTGCTCGGCGTCACCGGCTCGGGCAAGACTTTCACCATGGCCAACGTGATCGCGCGGCTAGGCCGGCCGGCCATCGTATTCGCGCCCAACAAGACGCTGGCCGCGCAGCTCTACAGCGAATTCCGCGAGTTCTTCCCGAAGAACGCGGTCGAGTACTTCGTCAGCTACTACGACTACTACCAGCCCGAGGCCTACGTGCCGCAGCGCGACCTGTTCATCGAGAAGGACAGTTCGATCAACGAGCACATCGAGCAGATGCGGCTGTCGGCCACCAAGAGCGTGCTGGAGCGGCGCGACACGGTGATCGTGGCCACGGTGAGCGCGATCTACGGCATCGGGACGCCCGAGGACTACACGCAGATGCGCTTCATCATGCGCACCGGCGACACGATCGGCCAGCGCGACGTGATCGGCCGGCTCATCCGCATGCAGTACACGCGCAACGAGCAGGATTTTTCGCGCGGCACCTTCCGCGTGCGCGGCGACACCATCGACGTGTTCCCGGCCGAGCACAGCGAGCTGGCAATCCGCATCGAGCTCTTCGACGACGAGATCGAGACGCTGCAGCTCTTCGACCCGCTCACCGGGCGCATCCGGCAGAAGATCCCGCGTTTCACGGTGTATCCCTCGAGCCACTACGTGACGCCGCGCGACAAGGTGCTGAGCGCGGTCGAGACCATCAAGCTCGAGCTCGCTGCGCGGCTCAAGGAATTCGTGAGCCAGGGCAAGCTCGTCGAGGCGCAGCGGCTCGAGCAGCGCACGCGCTTCGATCTCGAGATGCTGGCCGAGATCGGCCATTGCAAGGGCATCGAGAACTACACGCGGCATCTGTCGGGCGCCGCGCCGGGCGAGCCGCCTGCGACCCTGACCGACTACCTGCCGAAGGACGCGCTGATGTTCCTCGACGAGAGCCATCAGATGATCGGCCAGCTGGGCGGCATGTACAACGGCGACCGCGCGCGCAAGACCACGCTGGTCGAGTACGGCTTCCGGCTGCCATCGGCGCTGGACAACCGGCCGCTCAAGTTCGAGGAATTCGAAACGCGCATGCGGCAGTGCATCTTCGTCTCCGCCACGCCGGCGCAGTACGAGAAGGACAACGCCGGCAACGTCGTCGAGCAGCTCGTGCGGCCGACCGGACTGATCGACCCGGAAGTCGAGGTCCGCCCCGCCACCCACCAGGTTGACGACGTGCTGCAAGAGATCCGCCTGCGCGTGAACAAGAACGAGCGCGTGCTGATCACGACGCTGACCAAGCGCATGGCCGAGCAGCTGACCGACTATCTCGGCGACAACGGCGTCAAGGTGCGCTACCTGCACAGCGATATCGACACGGTCGAGCGCGTCGAGATCCTGCGCGATCTGCGCCTGGGTACCTTCGACGTGCTGGTGGGCATCAATCTGCTGCGCGAGGGCCTCGATATTCCCGAGGTGTCGCTGGTCGCGATTCTCGATGCCGACAAGGAAGGCTTCCTGCGCGCCGAGCGCTCGCTGATCCAGACCATCGGCCGTGCGGCGCGCAACCTGAACGGCAAGGCCATCCTCTATGCCGACCGCATGACCGACTCGATGACCAAGGCCATCGGCGAGACGGAGCGGCGGCGCGCGCGGCAGATCGCCCACAACGAGGCCAACGGCATCACGCCGCGCAGCATCGTGAAGCAGGTGCGCGACCTGATCGATGGCGTGTACAGCGAAAAGACCAGCAAGGAGTCCGCCAAGCGTGACCTCGAGCGCGCGAAGGTCGAGGACATGTCCGAGAAGGACGTCGCCCGGGAGATCAAGCGGCTCGAAAAACTCATGCTGGAGCACGCGCGCAACCTCGAATTCGAAAAAGCCGCCCGGGTGCGAGACCAGCTGGCGCTGTTGCGGGAACAGGCGTTTGGCGCTCCCGGCAAGGACAATATCGCGATCCTCCCGGCAGGCGATACGGGTCCCTAAGCGGCAGTCAAGCCCTGCTATGGGGTTTACCCGAGCAGGCCGGAGGGCCTTCTGTTATACTTGAGCGAAATACTCAGGAAAAAGAAACTTCGCGATGAAGAACCGGCTCCTATCACTGGATCACGCCAGCGGAAGTGGGCCGGGAGGCGGAGACGGCGTCACCAAAGCCCACGACAGCCGCGGTGTCATTTCAACGGTAAGCACGTAAAGGAGCTTGCGATGCGTCTCACTACCAAAGGCCGTTTTGCGGTCACAGCCATGATCGATCTGGCACTGCGCCAGAACACCGGTCCCGTCACGCTGGCCGCGATCAGTCAGCGGCAGCAGATTTCCCTTTCGTACCTCGAACAGCTGTTCGGCAAGCTGCGCCGTCACGAGCTGGTCGAGTCGACCCGCGGCCCCGGTGGCGGTTATTCGCTCGGCCGTAAAGCCGCGGATATCACAGTCGCCGACATCATTGTTTCTGTCGATGAGCCGATTGACGCGACGCAGTGCGGCGGCAAGGAAAACTGCCTGGGTGAAGCCGGTCGCTGCATGACCCATGAACTCTGGGCCTCGCTGAACCAGCGCATGGTCGAGTTCCTCGATTCCGTCACCCTGCAAAAGCTGGTGGACGACCAGCTCGCCAAGGGCGTGCAGATCGAGAACAAGCCGGCGGTCAAGCGCGCGATTTCGAGCCAGCCGGTCGTGAAGCCGATCCGGGTCAATGCCCCGAATTCGGTGTTCGCATTGGGCAACGCCTTCGCCAAGTCGTGATCCGGGGGCGCCTCGCTGCGCCGCCCGAATCGCTGTGACCCGTTTTGACAAAGACACAAACCCCACGCCAGCCTGAGCCAGCCATGGACGTCACTCCTCATTTCCCGATCTACCTCGATTACGGTGCGACCACGCCGGTCGACCCGCGCGTCGTCGACGCGATGATTCCCTGGTTGCGCGAGCATTTCGGCAACCCGGCATCGCGCAGCCATGCCTGGGGCTGGGAAGCGGAAGAAGCCGTCGAGAAGGCGCGTGCCGACGTGGCCGATCTGATTGGCGCGGATCCGCGCGAAATCGTCTGGACCTCGGGCGCCACGGAGTCGAACAACCTCGCGCTCAAGGGCGCGGCACATTTCTACAAGGGCAAGGGCAAGCACCTGATCACGGTGAAGACCGAGCACAAGGCGGTGCTCGACACCATGCGCGAACTCGAGCGCCAGGGCTTCGAGGTGAGCTACCTGGACGTGCAGGAAAACGGCTTGCTCGATCTCGAGGCCTTCAAGGCCGCGATCCGCCCCGACACCATCCTCGCGAGCGTGATGTTCGTGAACAACGAGATCGGCGTGATCCAGGACGTGGTGACGCTCGGCAATATCTGCCGGGAGAAGGGCGTGATCTTCCACGTCGATGCGGCGCAGGCAACGGGCAAGGTCGAGATCGACGTCAAGAACCTGCCGATCGACCTCATGAGCCTGGCTTCGCACAAGACCTACGGCCCCAAGGGCATCGGCGCGCTCTACGTGCGCCGCAAGCCGCGCGTGCGGCTGGAAGCCCAGATGCACGGCGGCGGTCATGAGCGCGGCATGCGCTCGGGCACCTTGCCCACCCACCAGATCGTCGGTATGGGCGAGGCTTTCCGGCTCGCCAAGCTCGATATGAAGGAAGACATCACCAAGGCGCGCGACCTGCAGCAGCGCCTGCTGAACGGCCTGAAGGACGTCGAGCAGGTCTTCATCAACGGCGACCTCGAGCACCGCGTGCCGCACAACCTCAACATGAGCTTCAACTATGTCGAGGGCGAATCGCTGATCATGGGCATCAAGGGCCTGGCGGTGTCGAGCGGTTCGGCCTGCACTTCGGCCAGCCTGGAGCCCAGCTACGTGCTGCGCGCGCTCGGCCGCAGTGACGAACTCGCGCACAGCAGCCTGCGCATGACGATCGGCCGCTTCACGACTGCAGAAGAAATCGACTACGCGATCTCGACCATCAAGCACAACGTAGCCAAGCTCCGGCAACTGAGCCCCCTGTGGGAAATGTTCCAGGACGGCGTCGACATCAGCACGATCCAGTGGTCGGCACATTGAACAAGGATTGAGAGGTACACCATGGCATATTCATCCAAGGTCATTGATCATTACGAAAACCCCCGCAACGTCGGTTCCTTCGAAAAGGGCGACGACTCGGTGGGTACCGGCATGGTCGGCGCACCGGCGTGCGGCGACGTCATGAAGCTGCAGATCAAGGTCAACCCCGAAACCGGTGTGATCGAAGACGCGCGCTTCAAGACTTATGGCTGCGGTTCGGCGATCGCTTCCTCTTCGCTCGTGACCGAATGGGTCAAGGGCAAGACGCTCGACGAAGCAGCCGCGCTGAAGAACGCGCAGATCGCGGAAGAACTGGCGCTGCCGCCGGTCAAGATCCATTGTTCGATCCTTGCGGAAGATGCGATCAAGGCGGCTGTCAGCGATTACAAGGCCAAGCACGGCGCTGTCGTGGCCAGCACGGAAGCCGTTCACTGACATGGCCGTGACCCTGACCGAAGCCGCCGCGCGCCACGTCACCCGCTACCTCGGGAAGCGGGGCAAGGGTGTGGGCGTGCGGCTGGGCGTCAAGACCACGGGCTGTTCGGGCCTGGCCTACAAGCTTGAGTACGTGGACGAACTGGCCCCTGAAGATGTCGTGTTCGAAGACCATGGCGTGAAAGTGCTGGTCGACCCGAAGAGCCTGGCCTACATCGACGGCACGCAGCTGGATTTCGTGCGGGAAGGCCTCAATGAGGGCTTCAAGTTCAACAACCCGAACGAACGCGACCGCTGCGGTTGTGGAGAGAGCTTCCGTATCTGATGCGGAGCGCGCCCGCGCTTGCCAAGCCGCCACCATGTCATGTGCTGGCGGTTTTTTATCGCCATGAACCTGAACGACACCGACTTCGAACTGTTTGACGTGCCCGCGCGCTTCGCGCAGGACCGCGCGGCGCTGGATGCCCGCTGGAAGGAACTGCAGCGCGAAGCCCATCCCGACCGCTTTGCGGCCCAGGGTGCGGCGGCGCAGCGCGTGGCAATGCAGTGGTCGGTACGTATCAACGAGGCCTACCAGCGGCTGAAGGATCCGATCAGGCGCGCGACCTACCTGTGCACGCTGAACGGCGCCCCCATCGATGCCGAGCACAACACGGCAATGCCGGCGGACTTTCTGATGCAGCAGATGGAATGGCGGGAAGAACTCGACGAGGCACACGACGCCGCCGGCATCGAAAAACTCCGTGCGGAGGTGGAAGCCGGCCGCGCGCGTGCGCTGTCTTCGCTCGATAGGCTGATCGACGAGAAAGGCGATTACCCCGGCGCCGCGCGCCAGGTGAGAGCCCTCATGTTCATAGAGCGCTTTGCGGAGGACGTCGAAGCCAAGTCCGAGCAGTGGGGACAATAGAGCCATGACATTGCTCCAGATTTCGGAACCCGGCCAGGCGCCCGATCCGCACCAGCGCCGCATCGCGGTCGGCATCGACCTCGGCACCACGCATTCGCTGGTGGCGGCGGTGCGCAGCGGCGTGGCCGAATGCCTGCCCGACGCCGAAGGCCGCGTGGTGCTGCCGTCGGCCGTGCGCTACCTCGACAAGGATCGCCGCCAGATCGGCTTCGAGGCGCTGGCCGCGCGGGCGGTGGACCCGGCCAACGTCATCACCTCGGTCAAGCGCCTCATGGGGCGCGGCGTGCAGGACATCGCGAATCGCGATGCCATGGCCTATCGCCTGAGCGGCGATGCGGGCATGGCCAAGGTGCAGACCGTGGCGGGCGAGAAGTCGCCCGTCGAGGTGAGCGCCGAGATCCTCGCGACCCTGCGCTACCGTGCCGAGGACACTTTCGATGACGAGCTCTACGGCGCCGTGATCACCGTGCCCGCTTACTTCGACGAGGGCCAGCGCCAGGCCACCAAGGACGCGGCCCAGCTCGCCGGGCTCAATGTATTGCGCCTGATCAGTGAGCCGACGGCGGCCGCGATCGCCTATGGACTGGACAACGCCAGCGAAGGCGTCTACGCGGTCTACGACCTCGGCGGCGGCACTTTCGACATCTCGATCCTCAGGCTCACGCGGGGCGTGTTCGAAGTCATCGCTACCGGCGGCGATTCGGCACTCGGCGGCGACGACTACGACCATGCGCTCGCCGATCTCGCGCTGGCGCAAGCCGGTCTCGCGGCCCAGAGCGACACCGACAAGGCCGTGCTGCTGGTGGCTGCACGGGCCGCGAAGGAGGCGCTGTCGGCCGCCGAATCCGCCACTTTTACGGCGCAGGTGGCCGGCACATCGGTCCAGGTCGAGATTCGGCGCGAGCAGTTCGAGGCCGCCACCGCGGGTCTCACCGCGCGCACCATCGCGGCCGTGCGCAAGGCGCTGCGCGATGCGCGACTGCAGCCGGCAGAACTGCAGGGCATCGTGCTGGTCGGCGGCGCAACCCGTATGCCCCAGATCCGCCGTGCCGTCGCCGAATTCTTCGGCCGCGAGCCGCTCACCGATCTGAACCCCGACGAGGTCGTCGCGCTCGGCGCCGCGATCCAGGCGAACCAACTCGCGGGCAATGGCGGCGCCGACGATCTGCTGCTGCTCGACGTGATTCCGCTCTCGCTGGGCATCGAAACCATGGGCGGGCTCGTCGAGCGCATCGTGCCGCGCAACCAGACCATCCCGACGGCCATGGCGCAGGACTTCACCACCTACCAGGACGGCCAGACCGCGCTGGCGTTGCACGTGGTGCAGGGCGAGCGCGACCTGGTCGCGGATTGCCGCAGCCTGGCGCGCTTCGAGCTGCGCGGCATTCCGCCGATGGCCGCCGGCGCCGCGCGCATCCGCGTCACCTTCACCGTCGATGCCGACGGCTTGCTCAGCGTGAGCGCGAAGGAGCAGGGCAGCGGGGTGGAAGCGAGCGTCATCGTCAAGCCGTCCTATGGCCTTTCCGACGATCAGATCGCGTCCATGCTGCAGGAGAGCTTCTCGACCGCGCAGCAGGACATGCAGGCGCGCGCGCTGGTCGAGGCGCGCGTCGATGCCGACCGCATGCTGCTCGCAACGCAGAGCGCATTGGATGCCGACGGCGATCTTCTGAGCGCCCAGGAGCGTGAGGAAATCGAGGCGCTGATGGCTGCGCTGCGCAAAGCGCGAAGCGCCGACGACGCGGCGACTGTCGAAGCCGCAACCAAGGCCCTGGCGGACGGCACCGAAGCCTTTGCTGCCGAGCGGATGAACGCGGGCATTGCACGCGCTCTCGCCGGCCGCCAGATCGAATCCCTCTAGAACCTCAATGCCCACGATCAAGATCCTTCCCCACTCCGAGTACTGCCCGCAGGGCGCCGAGATCAGCGCGCCGGCCGGCACCTCGATCTGCGAGGCGCTGCTCGAGAACGACATCCACATCGAGCACGCCTGCGAGATGAGCTGCGCCTGCACCACCTGCCACGTCGTCGTGCGCAAGGGGCTCGAATCGCTGAACGAGGCGGAGGAGGGCGAGGAAGATCTGCTCGATCGTGCCTGGGGCCTCGAGCCGCAGTCGCGGCTGAGCTGCCAGGCGATACTCGCGCAAACCGATCTGACGGTCGAGATTCCCAAGTACTCGATCAACCACGCCAAAGAAAACCACTGATGTCGCGCCTCATCGTTCTCGACACCGAAACCACCGGCCTGTCGGCCGAGAACGGCGACCGCATCATCGAGCTCGGGTGCGTCGAGCTGTTCAACCGCAAGCTCACCGGCAACGACCTGCACATCTACTTCAATCCGGAGCGCGAGAGCCATGAAGATGCGCTCAAGGTGCACGGACTGACCACCGACTTCCTGCGCGACAAGCCGAAGTTCGCGATGCTCGCCAACGACGTCGTCGACTACCTGCGCGATGCCGAGCTGATCATCCACAACGCGGCCTTCGACGTCGGCTTCCTCAACAAGGAACTCGAGCTCGCCGGCCTGCCGCCGCTGCGCAGCTTCGTCGGCGAGATCACCGACACGCTGGCGATGGCGAAGGCGGTCTATCCCGGCAAGCGCAATTCGCTGGATGCACTGTGCGACCGTTTCGGCGTCGACCGCTCGAACCGCACCTTCCACGGCGCCAAGCTGGATGCGCAGTTGCTGGCCGACGTCTACATCAACCTGACGCGCGGCCAGGATGCGCTGCTGATCGACATCGCATCGAACGAGCCGGCCGCGGGCGCGGTGGTGATGATCGATCTGCGCAGCATCGAGCTGCCCGTGCTGGTGGCGACCGAGCACGAACTCGCCGCGCACGAGGAGCTGCTGCTGCAGCTCGACAAGGCGAGCAGGGGCCAGACACTTTTCCGCCAATTCGACGGAATTGCTGTGGCATAATTGCGGGCTTCGCGCCACACGGCACGAACATCCATCCGGCGCCTCGGCGTTGGACAGCATTCGATTCGACGCTCCGGCGTCGAGGGGCGGTTAGCTCAGGGGTAGAGCACAGCATTCACACTGCTGGGGTCGGAGGTTCGAAACCTCCACCGCCCACCAAATTCCTTTCTCCTCGTTCGATGTGTGGCGGCCGTTGCCGACGCACAATGCAGCTCTGCGCTGGCGATCGCCTGTCGCCACGCGCGTAGAACTGTGTGGAAAGGAGAAGCAATCATGGCCACGAGTCCAGATCTCCCGACGCCCATCACCTCCGATCCGCCCGACGTGCCGGAGCTCCCGGTCGAGCCGGACGAGGGCCCCGTGACGCCGCCGGGCAGTCCTTCGGATCCTGAAAGCCCGTTCACCCACCAGCCGGAGTGAAGCAAGCGGCGCGAGCCCGCTAAGCTCGCGGGATGGACGAATTCGATTGCGCCGTCATCGGCGGCGGTGTGGTGGGCTTGGCCGCTGCCCGGGCGCTCGCGCTCAAAGGCCGTGAGGTCATCGTGCTCGAGGCCGAAGGCGCCATCGGCACCGGCACCAGCTCTCGCAACAGCGAGGTGATTCATGCCGGCATCTACTACCCCGAGGGGTCGCTCAAGGCGCGGCTGTGCGTCGAAGGCAAGCAGATGCTCTACGCATACGCCGACGAGCGCGGCCTGCCGCACCGCCGCTGCGGCAAGCTGATCGTGGCCACGGCGCCTGCACAGGTCGCGCAGCTGGACGCCATCGCCGCCACGGCGCGGGCCAACGGGGTCAACGATCTCGTGCTGCTCACGCGGGAGCAGGCGCGCGCGATGGAGCCGCAGCTGGAATGCCTGGCGGCGCTGCACTCACCGAGCACCGGCATCGTCGACAGCCATGCGTTGATGCTGAGCCTGCAGGGCGATCTCGAGCATGCGGGCGGTGTTCTCGCCCTGAAGTCACCGGTGGTGCGCGCGGAATGTGCGGACCGTGCCATTGTGTTGATGGCCCAGGACGGTACCGCCCTGCGTTGCAACAGCGTCGTGAATGCGGCCGGCCTGGCCGCACCTGCACTCGCACGGCGCTTCGAAGGCTTGCCCGTGAGTGCGGTCCCGACGGCCTATTTCGCGAAGGGCAGCTACTTCACGCTGGCGGGTCGCGCGCCTTTCAGTCGTTTGATCTACCCGGTGCCCGAAGGGGCGGGTCTGGGCGTGCACCTGACGCTAGACATGGGTGGCCAGGCCAAGTTCGGCCCAGACGTCCAGTGGGTGGATTCCCCCGACGACCTGGTGGTCGATCCCCAGCGCAGCGATAGTTTCTATGCCGAGGTGCGCAAGTACTGGCCGGCGTTGGCGGACGGCGCGCTCATCCCCGGGTATGCCGGCATCCGACCGAAGATCTCAGGGTCGGGAGAACCGGCCTGCGATTTTCTGATCGAGGGCCCGGAGACGCACGGCGTACCCGGGCTGGTCAATCTGTTCGGCATCGAGTCGCCGGGCCTGACCAGCAGCCTGGCGATCGGCCGGCACGTGGCTGCATTGCTGCCGTAGACCCGCGCGGCCATGTACCATGCAAAGCCACGCCGTTTGCGGTGTGAAGCTGCCGGCGCGGTGCCGGTGCAATCACGGAGGGACGATTTCAATGACTGCATCCTCAAACCTCGAAGCAGCGGCCAATGCCGTGGCCGAAGACATTGCCAGCGACGTTCGCGGCGTGCTCGCCAGCAAGGACCTCGACACCTTGCCGCACATCAAGGCCCTGCGCCAACGCATCGACAGCAAGCTGGCGATCGCACGCGAACTCGCGGCGGAGAAGAGCAAGCTCGCCGCCAAGAAGGCGCGTGAAGCGGCCAACACAGCCAATGCCTACGCCCATGACGAGCCATGGCAGATCGCTGGTGCGGCCTTGGCAGTGGGCGTGCTGGTGGGCTTGCTGCTTGGTCGCCGCTGAGCCTCGTCGTTCGTCCGGTGGGCACGGGGGCCTCGCATGAGGCTGCTGTCCCTGTTCGGGCTGGATACCCGCTTGCGCCGGCTGCGCATCGCAGCGCGCGAAGGCACCCTGGCAGCCGAAGACCGTGTCCAGCTGCTACAGCTGGCGTGGGAAGAAGAAAAGCAGCGATTGCAGCGGGTGCTGGTCCTGGTGATCGCGGTGATCGGACTCACGACGGTGGCTGTCGCCGTGCTGTCGATGGCGGTGGTCGTGCATTTCTGGGAGACGCCAAACCGCATCGCGGCCGCTTGGGTGGTGGCCGCGGTGTGGATCGGGCTCTGGCTGGTCGCGGCATTGGCCTTGATGGCCACGCTGCGAAAGTCCTCGGAAGCTTTCAGTCCGGCACGCCGCGAGTTCGAGCGCGACTGGGAATGGGTTCAAGACCGCTTCGGCCTCGACGACGAGACCGAAGCGCCACCGCGTGAGCCCAGGCCCCGCAGCCGCGAAGAGCTGCTCGCGCGCATCGCACGTCAGCGCGAGCGCGTCGCGACGCTGCAGGCTGCGTCCTCGTCGTCGAAGAAGGCCGACGCACCACCTGCCGACGAGTCCCCCAGCGCTGCGGCGCTGCGGATCGCGCGCGAGCATCCGGTGGCGACTGGCGTCGTGACGGCGGCCGCGGTGGCGGTGCTCGGCCCGCGCCGCCTGCTGCGCTGGGCGGCCGTGATCGTTCCGGTGCTGTGGCGGATGCGTTGATCCGGAAGGCGGCTCAGCCGCTGCGCTTGCGCAGTGCCTGGGCCGCCTCGCGCACCAGTGCCGGGCCTCGATAGATCAGCCCGGTGTAGATCTGAACGAGATCGGCCCCGGCCTCGATCTTGGCCTCCGCATCGGCGGCACTCAGGACGCCGCCCACACCGATGATCGGAAAATCGCCGCCCAATGCCGATCGCAGCTGGCGGATCACGCGGTTGCTCGCTTCCCTGACCGGCGCACCCGAGAGGCCGCCAGCCTCGTTCGCATGCTGCAAGCCTGCCACGGCGTCGCGCGCCAGCGTCGTGTTGGTGGCGACGACACCGTCCATGCCGTGGCGGCGCAGCGTGGCGGCAATGACCTGAACCTGGACTTCGTCCAGATCGGGTGCGATCTTCACGAACAAAGGCACCCGCTTGCCATGCCGTGCGGCGAGCGCGGCACGCTTGTCCGCCACCGCGCCGAGCAGTGCATCGAGCGCCTCGTCGCTCTGGAGCGAGCGCAGGTTGGCGGTGTTGGGGCTGGAGATGTTGATCGTCACGTAGTCGGCATGCGGGTAGACGCCGTCCAGGCAGACCAGGTAGTCGTCCACCGCCCGCTCGATCGGCGTCGCCGCGTTCTTGCCGATGTTGAGCCCCAGCAGCATCGGCCTTTTCGCATCGTTCCGGCGAAAGCGCGCGCGCTGCACGTTGGCCACGAAGGCCTCGAGTCCTTCGTTGTTGAAGCCGAGCCGGTTGATCAGCGCGTCGCGTTGCGGCAGGCGGAACATGCGCGGTTTCGGATTGCCGGGCTGCGCCTTGGGCGTGACCGTGCCGACCTCGACGAAGCCGAAGCCCATGGCGGCGAAGGCGTCGATGCAGCGGGCGTTCTTGTCGAGGCCGGCAGCGAGTCCGATGCGGTTCGGGAACGAGAGGCCGGCCAGTGTGCATCGATCCTCGATGCGGGATGCCGCGTAGACGCATGCCAGCGGCGTGTTCTGCGTGCGCGCCAATGCGTCGAGCGTCAGTTCGTGGGCATGCTCGGGATCGAATCCGAACAGGAAAGGTCGGGCAAGACCGTAAAGCGAGGTGGGGAGCAGCAGGGACATCGGATAATTCTGGACTTCGTAGCCCAAGGATTCTCTCCGATGACTTCCCCCGCTCCCGCTTCGGCCCTGACCCAGGACGAACTCAAGGCGCAAGTCGGCCGCGCCGCGCTCGCCCACGTGGTGAAGGGCGAGATCGTCGGCGTCGGCACCGGCTCGACGGTGAACAAGTTCATCGAGGCGCTGGCCACGATCAAGGGCGATATTCGCGGTGCGGTGTCCAGCTCGCTGGCGTCGACCGAACGCCTGCATGCGCTGGGTATCCCGGTGTTCGACAGCAACGAGGTCGAGGAACTGGCCGTCTACATCGACGGCGCCGACGAGATCGATGGCCGCGGCTACATGATCAAGGGCGGTGGCGCTGCGCTCACGCGCGAGAAGATCGTGGCGGCCCAGTCGAGGCGCTTCGTCTGCATCGCGGACGCTTCCAAGCGGGTGAACACGCTGGGCGCCTTCCCGCTGCCGGTCGAGGTGGTTCCGATGGCGGCCCGGCGCGTGATACGGCAGTTTGCGCGGCTCGGCGGCATGGCCCAGGTGCGCGAGAAGGACGGCACGGCGCTGGTCACCGACAACGGCCAGCACATCATCGACGTGACGGGCCTGCGGATCACCGACCCTCTCGACTTCGAGACGGAGGTGAACCAGTGGCCGGGGGTGGTGACCGTAGGGGTCTTCGCCCACCAGCGGGCCAACGTATGCCTGCTGGGCACGCCGTCCGGCGTGCAGACGCTTCGCTTCGACTGAGCGGAACGAAGCCTAGAACTTGATGCCGGCCGGGTTGCTCGGGGTCGGGCCGGTGGCGGGAGCCGGCGCGGTGGACGGCGCAGGCGCCGCGCGCTGGGGCTGCTGGACGGCGGGCGCCGGCTGCACCGCCACCAGCGGCTGGGCCGGCGGGTTGCGGTAGCTCGCGGGCAGCTGGGCGCTCTTGGGATAGCCGGCCGCATCGAGGTACTGCGACCACTCGGCATCCGAGAAGCCCTTGAGCTGTTGCGAGCCGATGGACAGCAGCGGCAGCGAGGCCTGGCCGCTCAGGCGCTGCAGCGCCTCCACGTCTTCGTTGCTCTTGACGGTCCGTTCGTCGAAGGGGATGCCACGCGTCACCAGCAGCGAGCGACCTGCGCCGCAGGGCCCGCACTCGTCGCTGGTGTACAGCGTGACCGGGTAGCGCTGCGCGACCTGCCGCAACTCGTAGGGCAGGCCGGCACCGGCGCCTGCCGCGATGCCGGCGCGCGGCGTCGCGGGCTGGGCATCGGCGGCCGGAGGCTGGTCGGAGAAGGTGACCTTGCCGTTCTTGTCGACATGGCGGTAGACCGACTGCGCCGAAGCGGCGCCGGCAGCAAGCAGCAGGGTGAGGCCGAGAAGGCGTATGGGGAGCTTCATCGATGGCTTTCGTGATCCGATGGCGCGGAGTATCTCAGGCCGCGCAGGCGCTGCGCCATATCAGGCCGGTTGCGCCTCGGTCATTCCCTGGTGGCGCAACAGTGCATCGAGCTGCGGTTCGCGGCCGCGGAAGGCCTTGAAGGACGCCATGGCGCTGCGGCTGCCGCCGGCCTCGAGGATGGCCTCGCGGTATTTGCGGCCGGTCTCGATGCTCGGCTCGCCGTTGGCACCGGCGGTCTCTTCGAAGGCTGCGTAGGCGTCGGCGCTCAGCACCTCGGCCCACTTGTAGCTGTAGTAGCCCGCCGCGTAGCCGCCCGAGAAGATGTGGCTGAAGGTGTTGGGGGTGCGGCTGAAGGGCGGCGAAGGCATCACCGCGACCTCGTCGCGCACCCTGCCGAGCAGCGCCATCACGTCGCCGGGCTTGGCGGTCGCGGCGTCATGTTCGGTATGCAGCAGCATGTCGAACAGCGAGAACTCGATCTGGCGCAGCGTCTGCAGGCCGCTCTGGAAGTTCTTGGCGGCGGTCATCTTGTCGAACAGCGCGCGCGGCAGCGGCTCGCCGGTGTCGACGTGCGAAGTCATGTGCGCGAGAACATCCCACTCCCAGCAGAAGTTCTCCATGAACTGACTTGGAAGCTCGACCGCGTCCCACTCGACGCCGCTGATGCCGGAGACATCGCGCTCGTTGACCTTGGTGAGCATGTGATGCAGGCCGTGGCCGAACTCGTGGAACAGCGTCGTCACGTCGTCGTGCGTGAGCAGCGGCGGCTTGCCGTCGACGCCCTCGGCGAAGTTGCAGACCAGCTGCGCGATCGGTGTCTGCAGCGCGCCGGTGTCGGGCCTGAGCCAGCGGGCGCGCACGTCGTCCATCCAGGCGCCGCCGCGCTTGGCGGCACGGGCCGCCGGATCGAGATAGAACTGCCCGACCTTCTGCCCCGCGCGTTCGATGCGGTAGAACTCGACGCTCGGATGCCACACCGGCGCGCTGTCGCGGCGGATCGACACCTCGAACAGCGTCTCGACGATCTTGAACAGGCCGGCCATGACCTTCGGCGCGGTGAAGTACTGCTTGACCTCCTGTTCGCTGAAGGCGTAGCGCGCTTCCTTGAGCTTCTCGCCGATGTAGCTCCAGTCCCAGGGTTGCGGGTCATCGATGCCGAGTTGCTGGGCCGCGAAGACCCGCAGGTCGGCCAGGTCGCGTTCGCCGTAGGGCTTGGCCTTGGTTGCGAGATCGCGCAGGAACTTGATCACATGGCCGGCCGACTCGGCCATCTTCGGCACGATGGAAAGCTCGCCGAAATTCGGGTAGCCCAGGAGCTTTGCCTCCTCCTGGCGCAGTGCGAGGATCTCGCGGATCAGCTCGGTGTTGTCGAAGGCGGGGTCGCCGAATTCGCTGGCACGCGTGACGTAGGCGCGATAGAGCTTTTCGCGCAGCGCGCTGCTCTTGGCGAACTGCATCACCGGCAGGTAGGAGGGCATCTTCAGCGTGAGCTTGTAGCCTTCCTTGCCCTCGGCTTCGGCCGCCGCACGGGCGGCGCTGACGACGTCTTCCGGCAGGCCTTCCAACTCGCCAAGCGCAGCGTAGTACGCGAATGCGTCGGTCGCATCGAGCGCGTTCTCGCTGAACTTCTGGCTCAGCTCGGCCTGGCGTTCCTGGATCTCGGCAAAGCGCTTCTTCGCCTCGCCCTGCAGTTCGGCGCCGCCGAGCACGAAATTGCGCACGGCGTAGAGATGCGCCTGGCGCTGCTCGGGATTCAGGGTCGCCGGATCGATCGCCTTGTACTTGGCATAGAGGCGCTCGTCGGATCCCAGGCGCGTCCAGAAGGCGGTGACGCGGGGCATCGCCTCGTTGTAGGCGGCGCGCAGCTCCGGCGTGTCGGCAACCGCGTTGAGATGGCCCACCGCCCCCCATGCGCGGCTGAAGCGCTCCGAGGCGACGTCGAGCACCTTGGCGATCGCGGTCCAGTCGGCCGGGAATTCGGGCGCG
The DNA here is from genome assembly GCF_018614915.1 of Variovorax paradoxus. Lineage (GTDB taxonomy): Bacteria > Pseudomonadota > Gammaproteobacteria > Burkholderiales > Burkholderiaceae_C > Variovorax > Variovorax paradoxus_K. The sequence goes on from NZ_JAGGNU010000009.1 coordinate 32,908, forward strand.
GTCACGGTCTGCAAGGCGGCCTCGGCGTCGGCGAGCAGCACATCGACGGCGGGCGCAATGTGCTCGGGCTTGATCCGGTCGAACAGCGGGAGGTCGTTGAAGTCGAGGAGCGGGTTGGTCATGGTCTTGTTCAGATGGCGGGCGGGGGGCTCGAGTTCAAGTGGCGCCGGCGGCGCGTTCGGCCGCCTCGATCGTGTTGACGAGCAGCATCGTGATGGTCATCGGGCCAACGCCGCCAGGCACCGGCGTGATCCAGCCGGCCACCTCGCACACGCCGGCGAAGTCGACGTCACCGCAGAGCTTGCCTTCTTCGTTGCGGTTCATGCCGACATCGATCACGACGGCGCCGGGCTTGACCATGTCGGCTGTGAGCATATTGCGCTTGCCGACGGCCGCGACCACCACGTCGGCCTGGCGCGTGAAGGCGCCGAGGTCCGGAGTCGCGCTGTGGCAGATGGTGACGGTGGCGTTCTTCGCGAGCAGCATCAGTGCCATCGGCTTGCCGACGATGTTGCTGCGGCCGATGACGACGGCGTGCTTGCCGCGCAGCTCGCAGCCGATGGACTCGAGCATCTTCATGCAGCCGTAGGGCGTGCAGGGCCAGAAGCCGGGCGAGCCGGTCATGAGTGCTCCGGCGCTCGCGACATGGAAGCCGTCGACATCCTTGGCGGGGGCGATGGCCTCGATGACCTTGTGTGCATCGATGTGCGGCGGCAGCGGCAGTTGCACCAGGATGCCGTGGATCGCCGGATCCTTGTTGAGCGCGTCGACGCGCGCCAGCAGCTCGGCTTCGCTCAGCTCGGCCGGATACTTCTCGAGCACCGAATGCAGTCCGTTGTCCTCACAGGCCTTGACCTTGTTGCGCACGTAGACCTGGCTGGCGGGATTCTCCCCGACCAGGACCACGGCCAAGCCGGGCACGACGCCGCGGGCCTCGAGCGCCGCGGCCCGCGTCGCCACTTCGGCGCGCAGCGTTCGGGAAAGGGCGTTGCCGTCGATCAGTTGGGCGGTCATCGGTTTTGGATTTTCCAAGTAAAAACGCCCGCTTGCGCAGGCGTCGGGGATCGGTATCGCTATCGGGACGATAGCCGTCAGGCCGCCTTGCCGGGTGCCGCTTGCCCCAGCGCGATCTTGAGCAGGTCGGCCACCGTGTTGGCGTTGAGTTTTTCCATGATGTTGGCGCGATGCGCTTCCACCGTCTTGATGCTGATACCGAGGTCGTCGGCGATCTGCTTGTTGAGCCGGCCGGCGACGATGCGTTCGAGCACCTGCGCCTCGCGGCCGGTGAGCTTGGACAGGAGCGCGTCGCGGCTGGCCGATTGCTGGTGCTGCGCGAAGGCGCCGCGCGCATGTTCGAGCATGCGTTCGACCAGCGCCACCAGCGCCTCGTCGTTGAAGGGCTTCTGGATGAAATCCATCGCGCCCTTCTTCATGCTGTCGACCGCCATCGGCACGTCGCCGTGACCGGTGATGACGACGATCGGCAGCGGCGAGCGGCGTTCGATCAGGCGGTCCTGCAGTTCGATGCCCGACATGCCGCCCATGCGGATGTCGACGATCAGGCAGGCGACCTCGCGCGGGTCGTATCGGGACAAGAAGGATTCGGCCGAATCGAAGCAGCGAACGCGGTAGTCCTTGCCTTCGAGCAGCCATTGCAACGAATCGCGGACCGCTTCGTCGTCATCGACGACATAGACCGTGCCCTTCTTGGGAATCAAACTCATGCGGGTACCTTCGCCTCGTTGCTTGCTACGGAATCAATAGCGTCCAACACCGGAATCCAGAAGGAAAAACGGCATCCGACGACATCCGGGCCATTGTAGATGTTCTCCGCCTTCATGCGGCCGCGGTGCGACTCGACGATGGTGCGGCAGAGGTTGAGACCGATGCCCATGCCCTCGGGCTTGGTCGAGAAGAAGGCTTCGTAGAGCCGGTCCATCACTTCCGGCGCGAGCCCCATGCCGGTGTCCTGTACCGAGAACTCGACCGCGTTCTGGCCGTCGATGACCTTGGGCAGCACGCGCAGCTCGACGCTGCGGCGCGCGAGCGGCCGATCGGCCAGGTCGATCGATTCGGCCGCGTTCTTCAGCAGGTTGACCATCACCTGCTCGATCAGGATCGGATCGACCCGCACCACGGGAAGGCGCGCGGCCACGTAGTGGTTGAGGCGCACGTTGCGGCGCCGCAACTCGATGCCGGCGAGCTCGACCGCTTCGCTCACCATGGTCGAGACCTCGGCCGGCGTGCGGTTGGGTTCGCTGCGCTTCACGAAGGAGCGGATGCGCTGGATGATCTGGCCGGCGCGCTGCGCCTGCTTGGCAGTCTTGTCGAGTGCTGCGAGCAGGGCGTCGGAATCGATCTGCTGCCCGCGGATGCGCGACATCATCCCGTTGCAGTAGTTGGTGATGGCGGTCAGTGGCTGGTTGAGCTCGTGCGCGACGCTGGACGCCATCTCGCCCATGGTGATCAGCCGGCTGGCGGCCTGCGCGCGGTCGGCTTGCGCGGCCGACAGATCCTCGGCATCGCGCCGTGGCGTGATGTCGGTGGCGATCACCAACTGCGCGAGTCGGCCGTCGACCCAGGTCAGGTAGCGCGAGCGCACCTCGAGCCATTTGCCGAGCTCGGGCACGAAGATCTCGTTGTTGGCCGGCTGCGCGGTGGTCAGCTGGTCGATCGGCAGGCCGGCGAAGGGGTCGACGTCATCGAGCGCATCGTCGTGCGCGTGCGAGGCCGGCACGCCGGCCTGCGCCACCATGCCCAGGTGCCCGACCGTGTCGGAGCCGAACCAGAGCCGGTACAGCTTGTTGGCGAACAGCAGCTCCTCGCTGCCGAGCGGTGCCACCGACACCGAGGCGTCCAGCGCTTCGAGCACGGTGGTGAAGCGCTCGTAGGAGGCCGAGAGCTGCTCGCGGATGCGGGTCGGCTCGGTGATGTCGGTCATGGAGGTCATCCAGCCGGTCTGATGGCCGCGCGCGTCGATCAGCGGCGACACGTAGAGGCGGGCGTTGAACACGCTGCCGTTCTTGCGCTTCACGCGCACCTGGAAGCCGCCGGGCAACGCGCGGCCGTGCAGCTCTTCCTCGAGCCGCTCGTTCATGATCTCGCGATCTGATTCCAGCCAGTAGGGGAAGGGCGGCGTCTGGCCTACCAGCTCGCTCTCGTCCCAGCCCGTCATCGCGCAGAAGGCCGCATTGACGTAGGTGATGCGGCCTTCGAGGTCGAGCACGCGCATGCCGGTGAGCATCGAGTTTTCCATCGCGCGCCGGAAGTTGGTTTCGGCCACCAGCGCCTGCTGGGCCTGGAGCCGGCGCCGGGTATGGCGCCAGGTGCCGATCAGCATCCAGCTCGTGAGCACGCTGAGCGCGCACACCAGCCAGAACAGCCCGTTGCCGACCACGCCCTGCGAGGTGCGGTAGGCCTGGGCGCGCAGCACCAGGCCGTTGCCCACCGGCGAAACCGGGACTTCGTATTCGTTGGTGGGTTCGGTCCAGGGCAGGAGGCGGGTTTCGGCCTCGCGCGGGCTCGCGACGGTGTTGCCGGCGATCAGGCCGCCCTTGGCATCGAGCAGAGACACCGCGTAGCGCGCGGAGACTTCCGAGGGCATGCCGTAGCGCAGCAGGCCGTCGATCGAGAACTCGCCGAGCACCATGCCGGCGAACAGGCCCTGGTCGAACAGGGGGATGTGCAGCTGGAGCATCGACGGCGGATCGCCGCCGGCTGCCGGTTGCGAGAACACGGGCTGGCGCAGCTCGCGCGCCAGCGCATAGTTGCTTTCGATTTCGCCCGGCCGCAGTACGTCGCCCGCCGCATGTTGCTGCGCCGGATGGACGCTGGGCGCCGCATAGCCCGACTTGAAGCGGCGCCGGTCGTCGATCCAGCTGATCGCCTGAAGCTCGGGAAATTGGCTGACCATCGATTCCGAGCGGCTCGCGAACTCGGTGGCATCGATCTCGCGGTTGGAGGCGTCGCGCGCCAGGCGCATCAACTGCTCCTGTCGTTCCAGAAGCCGCAGGCGCACGCGCTGCTGCGCGTATTCGACGTCGCGCTTCACAGACTCCTGCTCGCGCTCCACCTCTTCTGCGCGCAGGTACCAGAAGGCCGCGACGATGGCTGCGAGAAAGAGCAGCACCGCCGCCAGCGGCGCCAGCATCGCGACCGCGTCCTGCAGCATCGGCGTCTGCCGGCGCCACCAGCGCCGCCACCAGGACAGCGGCGACGCGCTGACGGCGCTGCGCGCCACCGCGATCGGGGATGAAAAGGGCATCGCACGAGTGTAGGGGAAGGCCTCTCCGCGGAAATGCGGCGGCTCTCAGTGCCATGACTGCAAACGCGGCCACGTGGTTCATTCCTCATCGATGAAATTCAATTGATTTCATATTAAGAAAATGATACGCACCATTTGAAATTGGCAAATTTCTGTGAGAAACTCCGCGCGCCGTCGCATCCGGCACTAAATTACCAGCCACAACCCTTCAAAAAGGAGACAAGCATGTCGGCAATTCCCGAGAACCGCTTCGGTTCCGCTGCGAACGACACAGACGCGCAGGAAACACGTGAATGGATGGACGCACTGTCCGCCGTGATCGAGAGCGAGGGTCCTGAGCGCGCGCATTTCCTGCTGGAACAACTGTTGGAGCATGCCCGCCAGAACAGCATCGACAAACCGTTCTCGGCCAATACCGCCTACGTCAACACGATCGAGGCGGACCAGGAAGAACGCTGCCCCGGCAATCTGGAGATCGAGGAGCGTCTGCGCGCCTACATGCGCTGGAACGCGATGGCCATGGTGGTGAAAGCCAATCGCCACCATCCGCCCGAAGGGGGCGACCTGGGTGGCCACATCGGCTCCTTTGCCTCGCTGGCCAACATGTTCGGCGCCGGCTTCAACCATTTCTGGCATGCGGAGAGCGAAAACCACGGCGGCGACTGCCTCTACATCCAGGGCCACGTCTCGCCCGGCATCTATGCGCGCGCCTATCTCGAAGGCCGCCTGACCGAGGAGCAACTGCTCAACTTCCGCCAGGAAGTCGACGGCAAGGGCCTGTCGAGCTATCCGCATCCGAAGCTGATGCCCGAGTTCTGGCAGTTCCCGACCGTCTCGATGGGCCTGGGCCCGCTGATGGCGATCTACCAGGCGCGCTTCCTCAAGTACCTGCATGCCCGCGGCATCGCCAACACCGAGAACCGCAAGGTCTGGGTGTTCTGCGGCGACGGTGAAATGGACGAGGTCGAATCGCTGGGCGCCATCAGCCTGGCGGCGCGCGAGCGGCTCGACAACCTGATCTTCGTCATCAACTGCAACCTGCAGCGGCTCGACGGCCCGGTGCGCGGCAACGGCAAGATCATCCAGGAGCTCGAAGGCGAGTTCCGCGGCTCGGGCTGGAACGTGGTCAAGCTGATCTGGGGCAGCAACTGGGACCCGCTGCTCGCGCGCGACAAGGACGGCGCGCTGCGCAAGATCATGATGGAGACGAACGACGGCGACTACCAGTCGTTCAAGGCCAACGACGGTGCCTACGTGCGCAAGCACTTCTTCGGCCGCGATCCGCGCACGCTCGAGATGGTCTCGAAGATGAGCGACGACGACATCTGGCAGCTGCGCCGCGGCGGCCACGATTCGCAGAAGGTGTATGCGGCCTTCGACGCGGCCGTCAAGCACACGGGCCAGCCCACGGTGCTGCTGGTGAAGACCGTCAAGGGCTTCGGCATGGGCAAGATCGGCGAAGGCAAGAACACCGTCCACCAGACCAAGAAGCTCGGCGACGAGGACATCAAGGCCTTCCGCGACCGCTTCAACATCCCGATCCCCGACAGCCAGATCGCCGACCTGCCGTTCTACAAGCCGGCCGACGACACGCCGGAGATGAAGTACCTGCACGAGCGCCGCAAGACCCTCGGCGGCTACCTGCCGCATCGCCGCACCAAGGCCGACGAGAGCTTCACCGTGCCGGCACTGGACATCTTCAAGGCCGTCATGGAGCCCACCGCCGAGGGCCGCGAGATCTCGACCACGCAAGCCTACGTGCGCTTCCTCACACAGCTCTTGCGCGACAAGGCGTTGGGCCCGCGCGTGGTGCCGATCCTGGTCGACGAGGCGCGCACCTTCGGCATGGAGGGCCTGTTCCGCCAGATCGGCATCTACAACCCCGATGGTCAGCAGTACACCCCGGTCGACAAGGACCAGGTCATGTACTACAAGGAAGACAAGAGCGGCCAGATCCTGCAGGAAGGCATCAACGAGGCCGGCGGCATGTCGAGCTGGATCGCCGCGGCCACCTCGTACAGCACCAACAACCGCATCATGGTGCCGTTCTACGTGTACTACTCGATGTTCGGCTTCCAGCGCATCGGCGACCTGGCCTGGGCGGCCGGCGACATGCAGGCACGCGGCTTCCTGCTGGGCGGCACCTCGGGGCGCACCACGCTCAACGGCGAAGGCCTGCAGCACGAAGACGGCCACAGCCACATCCTCGCGAACACCATCCCGAACTGCGTGAGCTACGACCCGACCTTCGCGCACGAGGTCGGCGTGATCCTGCACCATGGCCTGAAGCGCATGGTGGAGAAGCAGGACAACGTCTACTACTACATCACGCTCCTGAACGAGAACTACCCGATGCCCGGCCTGCAGCCCGGCACCGAGGAGCAGATCATCAAGGGCATGTATCTGTGCAAGCAGGGTCCTGCGCTCAAGGCCAAGGCGCCGACGGTGCAGCTCTTGGGCAGCGGCACGATCCTGCGCGAGAGCATCGCTGCCCAGGAGCTGCTCGAGAAGGATTGGGGCGTCAGCGCCGCCGTCTGGAGCTGCCCGAGCTTCAACGAGCTCACGCGCGACGGCCAGGAAGCCGATCGCTGGAACCTGCTGCACCCGACCGAGGCGCCGCGCGTGTCCTTCGTGGCCGAGCAGCTTTCGGCAACCACCGGCCCGGTCGTGGCCTCGACCGACTACATGAAGGCCTACGCCGAACAGATCCGCCCCTTCATTCCGAAGGGCCGGGCCTACCGCGTGCTGGGGACCGACGGCTTCGGCCGCAGCGACTTCCGCAACAAGCTGCGCGAGCACTTCGAGGTCAACCGCCACTACATCGTGGTAGCAGCACTCAAAACGCTCGCCGACGAGGGCACGCTGCCGGCGGCCAAGGTGGCAGACGCGATCAAGAAGTACGGCATCAACGCTGAAAAGATCAACCCGCTCTACGCGTAGACAACAACCAACAATCAACTGCGCCTCTAGGGCGGGAGAGACGATATGGCAACAGTGGAAGTGAAGGTGCCGGACATCGGCGATTTCGATGAGGTCGCGGTGATCGAGGTGCTGGTGAAGGTGGGCGATTCGGTGGCCGCCGAGCAATCGCTCATCACGGTGGAATCGGACAAGGCCTCGATGGAAATTCCGTCGAGCCAGGCCGGCGTCGTGAAGGAACTCAAGGTCCAGGTGGGCAGCAAGGTCAAGGAAGGCTCGGTCGTGCTGGTGCTCGATGGCGAGGGCGCAGCAGCGGCACCTGCAGCCTCCGCGCCGACGGCGGCGGCACCTGCGCCTGCCGCTGCACCCGCGCCGGCTGCGGCTGCGCCGGCCGCCGCTGCGGCCACCGGCCCGGTCGAAGTCAGGGTGCCCGACATCGGCGACTTCAAGGATGTCGCGGTGATCGAGGTGCTGGTGAAGCCGGGCGACACCATCAAGGAAGAGCAGTCGCTGATCACGGTCGAGTCGGACAAGGCCTCGATGGAAATTCCGTCCTCGGCCGCCGGCGTGCTCAAGGAGCTCAAGGTCAAGGTCGGCGACACGGTCAATATCGGCGACCTGGTCGCGGTGCTCGAAGGGGCAGGCGGTGGCGCTGCTGCCGCGGCGCCGGTACAAACTGCCGCGGCGCCGGCAAGTGTGCCGGCTGCGGCACCTGCGGCGGCGCCGGCGGCGTCTGCTGCACCTGCCGCCGCACCGCCCGCACACGACCCAACGGTCGCGCCCAGCGGCAAGCTGCCGCATGCATCGCCGTCGGTGCGCAAGTTCGCGCGCGAGCTCGGCGTGCCGCTCGAAGAGGTCAAGGGCAGTGGCCTCAAGGGCCGCATCACCCAGGAAGACGTCCAGAGCTTCACCCGGGCGGTGATGAGCGGCGCGGCCAGCACCAAGGCCTCGGCGAAGGCGCCTGCCGGCGGTGGCGGCGAAGCGCTCGGCCTCTTGCCCTGGCCCAAGGTCGACTTCACCAAGTTCGGCACGGTCGAGCGCAAGGACCTGTCGCGCATCAAGAAGATCAGCGGCGCCAACCTGCATCGCAACTGGGTGATGATCCCGCACGTCACCAACAACGACGAGGCGGACATCACCGAGCTCGAGGCCTTCCGGGTCTCGACCAACAAGGAGAACGAGAAGTCCGGCGTCAAGGTGACGATGCTGGCTTTCGTGATCAAGGCGGTGGTCTCGGCGCTCAAGAAGTACCCCGAGTTCAACACCAGCCTGGACGGCGACACGCTGGTCTACAAGCAGTACTACAACATCGGCTTCGCGGCCGACACGCCCAACGGGCTCGTGGTGCCGGTGCTCAAGGATGCCGACAAGAAGGGCGTTCTCCAGATCAGCCAGGAAATGGGCGAGCTCGCCAAGAAGGCGCGCGACGGCAAGCTCGGCTCGGCCGACATGCAGGGCGGCTGCTTCTCGATCAGCTCGCTCGGCGGCATCGGCGGCACGCACTTCACGCCCATCATCAACGCGCCCGAAGTCGCGATCCTCGGCCTGTCGAAGAGCGCGACCAAGCCGGTGTGGGACGGCAAGGCCTTCCAGCCGCGCCTCGTCCTGCCCTTGTCGCTGTCGTATGACCATCGCGTGATCGACGGCGCCTCGGCCGCCCGGTTCAATGCGTACCTGGGCCAAGTCCTCGCCGACTTCCGCCGCGTTCTTCTATGACCACGGTGGTGGCCGTCCGCAAAGGCGGTCAGGTGGTGATGGCGGCCGATTCGCTCGTGACCTTCGGGGACACGCGGCTGTCGTTCAACGCCGAGGCGAACCAGAAGCTGTTCACGATCGCCGATGCGGCAGGCAAGAGCGTCTTCGCGGTGGCCGGCGCGGCGGCGCACTTCCTGGTGCTGCGGCAGGCGCTGGCGGCCCAGCCGGCGGAGGCGCTTCGCTTCGGCAGCAAGGACCAGATCTTTCGCACCTTCACGCTGTTGCATCCGGTGCTGAAGGAGTCCTTCTTCCTGCAGACCAAGGAAGATGAGCACGATCCCTACGAATCGAGCCAATTCACCATGCTGCTCGCCAACGCCAGCGGCATCTACGGGATCTACAGCTACCGCGAGGTTTTCGAGTTCAAGCAGTTCTGGAGCATCGGCTCGGGACGCAGCTTTGCGCTCGGCGCCATGCACGCGGCCTACGACAAGGCGCGCTCGGCGCGCGAGGTGGGGGAAGCCGGCATCGCCGCGGCCTGTGAATTCGATCGCAATTCGGCCGGCCCCATCGACGTTCTCACACTCAAACTGAAGGTGTCCAAATGAGCGAACAGCAAATCAAGGTGCCGGACATCGGCGATTTCGACGAAGTCGCGGTGATCGAGGTGCTGGTGAAAGTGGGCGACACGGTGGCTGCCGAGCAGTCGCTGATCACGGTGGAATCGGACAAGGCTTCGATGGAGATTCCGTCGTCGCATGCCGGCGTCGTCAAGGCACTGGCCGTGAAGGTGGGCGACAAGGTGAGCGAAGGCTCGGTGGTGCTGACGCTGGACGTGGCGGAAGGCGCCGCAGCGCCTGCGCCCTCGCCGGCAGCGCCGGCGCCGGCACCCGCCGCAGCGGCGCCGAAGCAGGCCCCGGCGCCTGCACCAGCACCCGCCGTGGCATCGAGCTACACCGGCTCTGTCGACCTCGAATGCGACCTGCTGGTGCTGGGCGCAGGTCCGGGCGGCTATTCCGCCGCCTTCCGCGCGGCCGACCTCGGCCTCAAGGTGGTGCTGGTCGAGCGCTACGCGACCCTGGGCGGCGTCTGTCTCAACGTCGGCTGCATTCCGTCCAAGGCCTTGCTGCACGTGGCCGCGGTGATCGACGAGGTCAAGCATTTCGCCGACCTCGGCGTGAGCTACGGCGAACCCAAGGTCGATCGCGCCAAGCTGCTCGGCCGCAAGAACAAGGTGGTGGGCAAGCTCACCGGCGGCCTCGCCGCGATGGCGAAGATGCGCAAGGTGACGACGGTGCGCGGCATCGGCGAGTTCGTCGATCCGTACCACGTCAAGGTGCAGGAAACCAGCGGCGATGGCAAGGCAACGACCGACAAGGCGCAGATCGTCAAGTTCCGCCACTGCGTCATCGCGGCCGGTTCGCAGGCCATGCAGCTGCCCTTCATGCCGAAGGACCCGCGGATCGTCGATTCGACCGGCGCGCTGGAACTCGGCATCGAGCCCAAGCGCATGCTGATCCTCGGCGGCGGCATCATCGGCCTCGAGATGGGCTCGGTCTACTCCACGCTGGGCGCACGGCTCGACGTCGTCGAGATGCTCGACGGCCTGATGCAGGGCGCCGACCGCGATCTGGTGAAGGTCTGGCAGAAGCTCAACACGCCGCGCTTCGACAACATCATGCTGAAGACCAAGACGGTCGGCGCCGAAGCCACCAAGGACGGCATCCGCGTCAACTTCGAGGGCGAGCAGGCGCCCAAGGAACCGCAGCTCTACGACCTGGTGCTGCAGGCCGTGGGCCGCAGCCCCAACGGCAAGAAGATCGGTGCCGAGAAGGCCGGCGTGAACGTCAGCGACCGCGGCTTCATTCCGGTCGACATCCAGATGCGCACCAACGTGCCGCACATCTTCGCGGTCGGCGACATCGTCGGCCAGCCGATGCTGGAGCACAAGGCGGTCCACGAGGCACATGTGGCGGCCGAAGTGATCGCCGGCGAGCAGAAGGGCGACAAGGAACTCGCGAGCGCGGCCTTCAATGCCCGGGTGATCCCCAGCGTGGCCTACACCGACCCCGAGGTGGCCTGGGTGGGGCTCACCGAAGACCAGGCCAAGGCCGAGAGCGTGAAGATCGAGAAGGGCCTGTTCCCATGGACGGCTTCGGGCCGTGCGATCGCCAATGGCCGCGACGAGGGCTTCACCAAGCTGCTGTTCGATGCCGAGTCGCATCGCATCGTCGGCGGTGGCATCGTCGGCACGCACGCCGGCGACATGATCGGCGAGATCGCCCTGGCGATCGAGATGGGTGCCGACGCGCTCGACATCGGCAAGACGATCCACCCGCATCCCACGCTCGGCGAGAGCATCGGCCTGGCGGCGGAGGCGGTGCACGGCCACTGCACGGACCTGCCGCCCGTCAAACGCTGAGCCGGTGCCCCAAAAAAGAAACCCGCCAACGGCGGGTTTTTTTTGGGGGGGCCACGGCCTGTGGCCTATGGCCTCAATCGCCCGTGTTGACGTTGCTCTCGCCCTGCGCTGCCTGCACGCGGCGAGCGCCGCTGAAGCGGCGCTGCCAGTAGCTCCCGGTCATGTCTTCGACGCGAACCTGCGCGCCGGGCTTGGGTGAGTGAATGAACTTGCCTTCGCCGACGTAGATGCCGACGTGGCTGAACGCGCGGCGCATGGTGTTGAAGAACACGAGATCGCCCGGCTTCAGTTCGCTGCGATCGATCTTCTGGGTGGCTGCGGCCTGTTCTTCGGCGCGGCGTGGAAGCAGGTGGCCTACCGTCTGGTTGTACATCGCACGCACGAAGCCGCTGCAGTCGAAGCCGGTTTCCACCGTGTTGCCGCCGCGACGGTAGGGGACGCCCAGGAAGCCGATGGCAGTGACGACGAGGTCGGAGGTGCGATCGACGACCGTTTGGCGGACCTGCTGGAGCTGAGTGACCAGCCTGTTGTCGGCGGGCGCGGAACCCAGATCATCGGAGCGGTCTTGTTGCGGTGCGGCATGGGCGGCTATTGCAATCAAGAGGCAGGCGGGTAGGACGAAGAATCGCATGGCGCGTAGGATATGGACGACAAATCGCAGTGTCAATTTCATGCGATTTCTGGATTTTGCACGCAACTCGTTGTCAGTGCTAGTCTTTTTACATTTGCTAATTTCATGGAATGTAAAGGTCTCCGTTATGGACCATAAGTTGTTTCCGTGATGTAAACCAAAAGTTTTTAGTTATTGGTCATACTTTTTCGCTGCTGCATCCATCATCCATTTCGAAGGATCACCGATGAATTCATCCAAAGTATTCAAGTCGGCTATTTGCCGGCCTGCTTTGCTTGCAGGCCTCGCGAGCGTGGCGATGGGTTTCGCGATCGCCGAGCCGCGGCCTGAAGTGGTCGCGTCCGGCCTCCAGAACCCATGGGGCGTGGCCTTTCTTCCTGGTGGCCGCTTTCTGGTGACCGAAAAGCAGGGCCGGCTTCGTGTCGTCGGCGCCGACGGCAAGGTGGGTGCGCCGGTGGCCGGGCTGCCCGCCATCGCCACCGGCGGCCAGGGCGGGCTGCTGGACGTGCTGGCGGATTCCGCCTTCGCCAGCAACCGCACCTTCTACTTCTGTTACTCCGAACCCGAAGCGGGCGGCTCGGCCAACGGCACGGCCCTGGCACGCGCCCAGCTGTCGGCCGACGGCAGCCGACTCGAAGGCCTGAGGGTGATCTTCAGCCAGCGCCCGAAGGTGGCCAGCCGCAACCATTTCGGCTGCCGCATCGTCGAGGCCAGGGATGGCAATCTGTTCCTGACGCTGGGCGACCGCTTCAGCCGCAAGGAAGACGCGCAGAAGCTCGACAACCACCTGGGCAAGCTCGTGCGCATCGCCAAGGACGGCACGGTGCCCGCGGACAACCCCTTCGTCGGCCGGGCCGGCGCGCTGCCCGAGATCTGGAGCTATGGCCACCGCAACGGCCAGGGCGCCGCGCTGGCGCCCGACGGAAAGCTCTGGATGCACGAGCACGGCCCGCAGGGCGGCGACGAGATCAACATTCCCGCGGCCGGACGCAACTTCGGCTGGCCGGTGATCACCTATGGCGAGAACTATGGCGGCGGCAGGGTCGGCGACGGCATTACGCAGAAGGAAGGGATGGAGCAGCCGTTGCACTACTGGGTGCCCTCGATCGCGCCCTCGGGCATGGCCTTCCTGACCAGCGAGCGCTACGGTGCAGGCTGGAAGGGCAATCTGTTCATGGGCTCGCTCAAGTTCGGCTACCTCGATCGCATCGAGCTCAAGGGCGCGAAGGTGGTCGCCGAGCACAAGCTGCTGGAAGACGGCAGGGCGCGCATCCGCGACGTGAAGCAGGGCCCGGACGGCCTGCTCTACGTGCTCACGGACGAATCGGACGGCAAGCTGCTGCGGCTGCAACCGTAGGCTGTTCGGTGGTACGGTCTACCCCCTTTTCCCTTTTGCATTTCCCGAAAGACCTTCGCCCATGCTGCTCGATGCATCGCAATCCCAACTGGTCCTGGTCGACTACCAGGCGCGCCTGATGCCGGCGATCTTCGAGGGCGAGGCCGTGGTCCGGAACGCGGTGCGGCTCGGCCAGATGGCCCGCCTGCTGGAGGTGCCGGTCTGGGGTACCGAGGAAAACCCCTCGAAGCTCGGCGAGAACGTCGCCGACATCCGCGCCCTGTGCCGGCGCACGCTGGCCAGGATGCATTTCAGCGCCGCCGAAGAGGGCCTCGGCGAATGGCTGCGCGCGCCTGCCAAGGCGCCGCAGGGCAATGCGCGCAGCCTGCCCAAGCACTTGCAGAAGCCGGCCGCCGCCGAGGAGCGCAACGCCATCGTGATCGCCGGCTGCGAGACTCACGTCTGCCTGCTGCAGACCGCGCTCGACCTGCTCGAGGACGAGTTCGAGGTCTGGGTGGTGACCGATGCCTGCGGCTCGCGCACCGAGCGCAACCGCGATGCGGCCTTCGACCGGTTGGCCGGCGCCGGCGCGGAGCTGGTGACCACGGAGATGGTCGGTTTCGAGTGGCTGCGGACGGCCGAGCACCCGGCTTTCCGGGAGGTGCTGGCGCTGATCCGCTAGGACATCCGCCAATACACGTCGCGCCGTAGCGGCCTTGCGCCACAGGTCGTCGAGCGCCGGTACGCCCGGCACGTCGAGATGAACTCATAATCGCCCGGTTCACCGCGCCCGCCCGGGCGCTTCTTTACTTCCAGAGGTCACTGAATGTCTGCTGTCATTCCCGCCACATTGATCGCCGGGGACGGCATCGGCCCCGAGATCGTCGATGCGACGCTCGCCGCGCTCGACGCATTGCACGCGCCTTTCGAGTGGGACCGCCAGGTCGCAGGTCTCGGCGGCGTGCAGTCGGCCGGCGACCCGCTGCCCGCGGCCACGCTGGACAGCATCCGCCGCACCCGCCTCGCACTGAAGGGGCCGCTCGAAACGCCGTCGGGCGGCGGCTATCGCTCCTCGAACGTCCGCCTGCGCGAGGCGTTCCAGCTCTACGCCAACCTGCGGCCGGCGCACACCATCATTCCCGGCGGCCGCTTCGACAACATCGACCTCGTGGTCGTGCGCGAAAACCTCGAGGGCCTGTACATCGGCCACGAGCACTACGTGCCCATCGACGGCGATCCGCATGCGGTGGCGATGGCCACCGGCATCAACACGCGCCAGGGCAGCCGGCGCCTGCTCGAATTCGCATTCGAGACCGCCGTCGCGACCGGCCGCAAGAAGGTCACGATCGTGCACAAGGCCAACATCATGAAGGCGCTGACCGGCATCTTTCTTGAGACCGGGCTCGAGCTGTACGAGCGCAAGTACAAGGGCAAGTTCGAGCTCGACACGGTCATCATCGACGCCTGCGCGATGAAGCTGGTGCTCAATCCCTGGCAGTTCGACATGCTGGTCACCACCAACCTCTTCGGCGACATCCTGTCCGACCTGGTGGCCGGCCTCGTCGGCGGCCTGGGCATGGCGCCCGGTGCCAACATCGGCGCCGAGGCGGCCATCTTCGAAGCGGTGCACGGCTCGGCGCCCGACATTGCCGGCAAGGGCATCGCGAACCCCACGGCGCTGCTGCTGGCCGCGGCATTGATGCTCGACCACTGCAAGCTGCCGGAGTTGGCGACGCGCCTTCGCAAGGCCATCGACGAGACCCTGAACATCGACAAGGTGCGCACGGGCGACCTGGGCGGCAGCGCCGGAACCGCGGCCTTCACCAAGGCGCTGGTGAGCCGGATCGCCAACGGCTGAGCAAGCCGCGCGAGGCACTACGGCGCAGGCGTGATTTCCGCGCAGATCACCGGCGCCGGTTCAAAAGACACTGCCGATGCCTGAGTGTCTTCGTCGATGCGCATGGCCGCTTGCAGCGCTGCGATCGCCGCTTCTGCATCGGCCTGGCTGGCCGCATGCACGCGCGCCAGCGGCTGCCCCTTGCTGACGCTGCTGCCCAGCGGCAACACCTGCGTGAGACCGACGCGGGCATCGATGCGGTCTTCGGCGCGGCGCCGCCCCCCGCCCAGTGCGACGACAGCCAGGCCAATGGCGCGCACGTCCGTCGCCACCAGCACACCATCTTGCGGCGCCGGCAGATCGCGCAGCACCGGCGCCTCCGGCAGCCCGCGCGCTGCCTGCCGAAGGTCGCTCGGACCGCCCAGGCCCGACACCATGCGCGCAAAACGTTCTGCAGCTGCGCCGCTGTCGAGTGCGTGCAAGGCCCGGGCCCTGGCCTCGGGCAGGTCGGGCGCGAGGCCGCCGAGGCGCAGCAGCCGCGCCGCGAGCGCCAGGGTGACTTCGAGCAGCCGCGGTTCGCGTTCGACGCCGGTCAGAAAGTCGATCGCTTCCCGTACTTCGAGCGCATTGCCCGCGCTGTGGCCCAGCACCTGGTTCATGTCGGTGATCAGCGCCTCCGCGCGCAAGCCGGCGCCGGCCGCGACGTCGACCAGGCTGGAGGCCAGCGCACGTGCCTCGTCCAGGCGCGGCATGAAGGCGCCGCTGCCGACCTTCACGTCCAGCACCAGCCCCTGCAGCCCGGCCGCGAGCTTCTTGGAGAGGATGCTGGCGGTGATCAAGGGCATCGATTCGACCGTGGCCGTGACGTCGCGAATCGCGTAGAGCCGCTTGTCGGCGGGTGCAAGGGTGGGGCCGGCGCCGACGATGGCGCAGCCGGCATCGCGCAGAACGGCGAACAGCGTCTCGCGCGGCGGCTCGACGCTGTAGCCGGCCAGCGATTCGAGCTTGTCCAGGGTGCCGCCGGTGTGGCCCAGGCCGCGGCCGGAGATCATCGGCACCACGCCGCCGCAGGCCGCAACGATCGGCGCCAGCACCAGGCTCACCTTGTCGCCCACGCCGCCGGTGGAATGCTTGTCGAGCACGGGGCCGGGCACACCGGGCCATTGCAGCACTTCGCCGGAGTTCGCCATGGCGCGGGTCAAGGCCACGCACTCGCCCGGGTCCATGCCATTGAGCAGGATCGCCATCGCCAGCGCGGCGATCTGGCCCTCGCTCCAGCTGCCGTCGGCGAGGCCGCGCACGAAGGCCTCGATCTGCATCGGCGAGAGGGCATGGCGGTCGCGCTTGGCGCGGATGACCTCGGCCGGCAGCAACATCAATAGCCTCCGGGTGCGGATGCCTTTTCGGAGCCTTCCTGCCGCCGCAGCAGCAGCGATTCGATGTCGGCCAGCAAGCCGCTGGCGCCGAAGCGCAGGCGCTCCGGCCCGAGGGCCGACTCGCCCAGCATCTCGCGCACCAGCCCGATGTAGATCGCCGCATCGGCCACCGTGCGCACGCCGCCCGATGCCTTGAAGCCTGTCACGTCTCGCCGCGCATGGCCGGCGATGGTTTCGAGCATCACGCGCGCGGCATCGGGTGTTGCGCCCGTGGACGTCTTGCCGGTGCTGGTCTTGAGGAAGTCGACGCCGGCGTCGAGCCCGATCAGGCAGGCCTGGCGGATCAGCGCGGGCGATGGCAGTTCGCCGGACTCGATGATGAGCTTGAGCGTCTTGCCCGCGCAGGCCGCGCGCACCTGCGCCACCAGGGCCGCCGCGCCGGTTGCGTCGCCTCCCGCGAGCGCGCGCCAGGGCAGGACCAAATCCACTTCGTCGCCGCCGGCGGCGAGGATGGCCTGCGTATCGCCCAACGCGCGCGCGGCGTCGAGCGCGCCTGCGGGGAAGTTGGCCACGGCCGCGACCCGAATCGACGCCGGGAGCGCGGCCCTGGCCTGCGCCACGAAGCGCGGCCACACGCACAGCGCTGCCGGCGGGCCTGCCGGACCTTGCGCCCTGGCGCACAAGGCATCGATGGCGGCCGCGTCGTCGTTGTCGTTGAGGCTGGTCAGGTCCAGGCAGGCCAGCGCAAGGCGTGCATTGCGAGTGGTGTCGGGCTTCATGCTATTTCCTCTGCATCAGTTCGCCCGGTGCGTAGTCCGCGGCCCGAAGCGGGCTGCGGCCGGCGATGTAGGCGCGCAGCACGTCGGCATCGACGAAGCCGGTGTTGAGGTAGCCTGGATGCGCTATCAGCTTGGGATAGCCGTCGCCGCCGGCGGCAGTGAAGTTGTTGATCGCCAGCCGATATTCGCGCCGCGGGTCGATGGCTTGCCCGTCGACCTTGGCGTCTTTCAGCTGCCCGCCCTCGATCAGCATCTGCACGCCTGCCGTCTGCGGAAATCCGCCCGCTCCCGGCGTCATCCTGGCCGCGGCTTCGAGGTAGCTCAGCAACTCGGCGCCCGTGAGCCGCACCACGGTCAGCTGATTGCCGAAGGGCTGGACCTTGAGCACGTCGCGGTAGGTGATGCGGCCCTCGGGCAGCGAGTCGCGCACGCCGCCCGAATTCATCAGCGCGACGTCGGCGCCCGTCTTGTCGAGCATGGCGAGGGCGATCAGCCGGCCGAGGTTGGTCGATTGCGTGCGCACCCGCTCGCGATCGCCGTCGAACACGCCCACGGCCTCGCCCACCGGCACCGTCAGCTGTGCCTGCCCGTTGGCCTGGAAGGGCTGCAGGAAAGCATGCACGCCGGCGTCCTCGGGGATCACGTCGGTGTAGGTGACTTTCTTGCCGTCCACCGTGCGCTTGAGGTTGACCGGAATCAGCTGGTACTTGATCAGCTCGACCCGGCCCGCCTGCACTTCGAAATCGGCCCGCCCCACGTACTTGCCCCATTCGTGCGCCTGCACGATCCAGGTGCCGTTCTGCCGGTCGGGCGCGCAGGGTGTGCCGGGCACGTAGGCGTCGTTGCGCTGGTTCTCCTTCAGCATGCAGACCGGGTTCTGGCTGTGGCCGCCGACGATCAGGTCGAGCCCGCGGGTGGCGCGCGCCATCTCCACGTCGCCCGGCGCATTGACGCCGCTTCGGCCGTCGGTGTAGTGGCCCATGTGGGTGGCGGCAATCACCATGTCGGCCTTGGCGCGCAGCTCCGGCAGCAGCCCGGCCGCCTCGTCGATGGGCTTGCGGAATTCGATGCCTGCGATGTTGGCGGGCAGCACCATCCTGGCCGTGTCCTCGGTGGTCAGGCCCATCACCGCGATCCGCAAGCCGCCGCGCTCGAACACGCGGTAGGGCTCGAACATGCGCTGGCCGTTGCGGTAGATGTTGGCCGAGAGCAGCGGAAAGCCGGCCCACCGGCGCTGCTTTTCGAGCACCGCGGGCGGCTTGTCGAACTCGTGGTTGCCGACGGCCGAAGCGTCGTAGCCGAGCAGGTTCATGCCCTTGAAGTCGGGCTCGGCGTCTTGCAGGTCGGACTCGGGCACGCCGGTGTTGATGTCGCCGCCGTCGAGCAGCAGCGTGTAGCCGCCGCTGGCCTGCACCTCGGCGCGCAGGCGGTCGAGCAGCGTCTTGCGCGCGGCCATGCCGTATTCGCCGTCGGCATTGGCCCAGAAGCGGCCGTGGTGGTCGTTGGTGTGCAGGACGGTCAGCCTGATCGGCGCGCGCTCGGCCGACCCCATGGCGCAACCAGCAAGCAACGCCAGCGTGGCGACGGCAGCAAGAAATGGCGCGCGCATGGTGCCGGATCTTCCGAAAGAAATCAGATCGTTGCAATGACCGCCGCGAGCAGCCGCGATGCGTCCTGGTCGGCGGCGTGCGCGTTGCGCAGGGTATGGGCGTGGCTGAGCTTTTCGCTGGAGAGTCCCGCGGCCATGTTGGTGAGCATCGAGAAGGCCAGCACCTTCAGGCCCGCGTGGCGTGCCAGGATGGTCTCGGGCACGATGCTCATGCCGACGGCGCGCGCGCCCAGCAAGTGCAGCATGCGGATCTCGGCCGGCGTCTCGAACTGCGGACCCAGCATCCAGGCATAGACACCTTCGTGCAGCCCGATGCCGGCCTGGGCGGCCGCGGCACGCGCCTGCGCGCGCAAGGCGGGATCGTAGGCATCGCTCATGTCGACGAAGCGCTCCGAGCCGGGCTCGTCATGCAGCGGCGTGCGCTGCGCCATGTTGAGGTGATCGGCGACCAGCATCAGCGAGCCGGGGCCCATGCTCGCGTCCAGGCTGCCGGCGGCATTGGTCAGCACGAGGACTCGGCAGCCGGCGGCGGCCAGGCTGCGGATCGGTCCCTTCATGGCCGCGGCGTCGTTGCTTTCGTAAGCGTGCTTGCGGCCGCGCAGCAGCGCGACCGCGCGGCCGGCGATACGGCCCAGCCGAAGCACGCCTGCGTGGCCGGCGACGCCGAGCGTCGGGAAAGCCGGCAGCTCCGGATAGGGGATGTCCTCGGGCGCCTCGACCAGCTCGGCGGCGCGGTCCCAGCCGGAGCCGAGCACGACAGCCAGTTTGGGCGCATGGCCGGTGCCGCGGATGCGCGCGGCGCTGGCTTCGATGGCTTCCTGCGGGCTCATGACACTGGAAGATGCGTGGGGCCGAAGCTCGCCGGCAGCAGCTCGCCCAGCGTGTAGCGGCCGCGCACCGCGTGCAGGTCGGCACACCACACCGGCGTGTCGTCGCCGGCGAACTCGCGCAGCTTCTGGCGGCAGCCGCCGCACGGGGTGACGGGGCTATCGGCCACGCCGACCACCACCGCCGCCAGCACCTTCGTACCGCCGGCCAGCACCAGGTGCGCGAGCGCCGAGGCCTCGGCGCACTGGCCCTGCGGAAAGGCGGCGTTCTCGATGTTGCAGCCGGCGTGGACCTCGCCGTGCTCGTCGAGCAGCGCCGCGCCGACCGCGAACCTGGAATAGGGCGCATAGGCGCGCTCGCGGGCAGCACGGGCGGCTTCGATCAGCTGTGTCATCAGGATCTCGGAAACGGCCACTCTAGCGCTCCTTTACGTACGGGATGCCCAGCGCCCTGGGTGCTCGCGCCTTGCCGACGAAGCCGGCCAGCAGCACCACGGTCAGCACGTAGGGCAAGGCCTGCACTGCCTGAACCGGCACCGTGCCGATCAAGGGCAGCACCACGCCCTGCAACCGGATCGACACCGCATCGAGAAAGCCGAACAACAGGCAGGCCAGGAAGGCGCCGACCGGATGCCACTTGCCGAAGATCATGGCGGCCAGGGCCATGTAGCCTCGGCCGGCCGTCATGTGCGGAATGAAGGATGGATTCTGCGCCAGCACCAGGTAGCTGCCCGCCAGCGAACACAGCGCGCCGTTGAGCATGAGCGCGCGGTAGCGCAGGGCGTTGATGGAGACGCCCGCCGCATCGACCATGGCCGGGTTCTCGCCGGTGGCGCGCAGGCGCAGGCCGAAGCGGGTTCGGAACAAGAGCCACCAGACGGCCGGCACCAGGGCGATGGCGAGATACACCAGCGCGTTGTGGCCGAACAGGCCCAGCCCCAGCACCGTGCCCACCCAGGGCAGCGCGCGCAGCGCCTCGCCGGCGCCTGTCAACCACGGCGCGAGGCGCAGCGTGTCGGGCAGTGTGGGCGTCTGGCCGCCTTGCTGGAACCATGCGATGCCCAGCACCACCGTCAGGCCCGCGGCCGTCATGGTGATGGCCATGCCCATCACCACCTGGTCGCCGCGATGGGTCACGCAGCCGAAGCCCTGCAGCAGCGAGAGCGCCACGCCGACGATGAGCGACACCGCCAGCGCCAGGGCCAGCGAGCCGCTCAGCGCGGCGACGCTGCCGGCGGCGAAGGCGCAGGACAGCATCTTGCCTTCGAGGCCGAGATCGATCACGCCCGAGCGCTCGGCCAGCGTGCCGGCCAGCGCGCACAGGATCAGCGGCGTCGCCACGCGCAGGGTCGAGGCGAGCAGGGTGCCGAGCGCGACTTCATCCATCGATCGCACCCCGTGCTGCCGCTGAGCGCGGCGCGCGGCGCGCCATGCGCCACAGCCGCGCCAGCGTCGGCGCCGCCACCTGCGCCAGTGCGCCGGAAAACAGCACGATCAGGCCTTGCAGCGTGAACACCATGTCGCGGCTGAAACCGGGAATCTCGAACGCCAGCTCGGAGCCGCCCTGGTACAGCGCGCCGAACAGCAGCGCCGCCAGCACGATGCCCACCGGGTGGTTGCGCCCGATCAACGAGACGGCGATGCCGGCGAAGCCCGCGCCCACCACGTACTCCAGCAGCAGCCGCCCGTGCACGCCGGCGATCTCGTTGATGCCCACCAGCCCGGCCAGCGCGCCGGAGATCGCCATCGACACCATGATCTGCACGCGCGGCCGCATGCCGCCGTAGTGCGCTGCCTCCGGCGCATGGCCGACCGCGCGGATGGCGTAGCCCGGCTGCGAGCGCCACAGCAGCAGGTACACGGCCACGGCGCCGGCCAAGGCCAGCAGCACGCTGAGGTTGAGCGGCGAGGCCGGCCAGTCGATGCCGATGCCGGCGAGCGCTTCGTGCACGCCGGGCAGGTGCGCCGAGGCGGCGAAGGCGCGGCTCTCCACCGTCATGTTGCCGGGCTCCTTGAGCACGTCGACCAGCAGGTAGGCCAGGAGCGCCGAGGCGATGAAGTTGAACATGATGGTGGTGATCACCACATGGCTGCCGCGCCAGGCCTGCAGCGCCGCCGGCACAGCGGCCCAGCACATGCCGAACAGCATGGCGGCGCCGATCATCAGCGGCAGCATGGCCCAGCGCGGCAGATGCTCGCCCAGCGCCAGGGCCGCCAGGGCAGTGCCCAGCCCGCCCATCATGGCCTGGCCTTCGCCGCCGATGTTGAACAGGCCCGCATGAAACGCGACCGCCACCGCCAGGCCGGTGAAGACGAAGGTGGTGGCGTAGTACAGCGTGTAGCTCAGGCCCATGCGGCTGCCGAAGGCGCCCTGGACCAGCAGC
Organism: Variovorax paradoxus; assembly: GCF_018614915.1. Lineage (GTDB taxonomy): Bacteria > Pseudomonadota > Gammaproteobacteria > Burkholderiales > Burkholderiaceae_C > Variovorax > Variovorax paradoxus_K. The sequence goes on from NZ_JAGGNU010000009.1 coordinate 54,987, forward strand.
CCGAGCGCCTGCCAGGGATCGTGGCCGACCACGGCGACGACGATGCCGCAGGCCAGCAGCGCCAGCGCGAGATTGAGCAGCGGCAGCACGAAGAGGTCGATCCAGCGCGGCAGATCGGTGCCTGCCGAGTTCACGGCGCTTCAACCTCGTCGCCCGCGCCGCACATGAGGCGGCCCAGCGTGGTCTCGTCGCACTGTGCGACCGGGCGCTCGCCGACGATGCGTCCGCCGGCCATCACGAGCACGCGGTCGGCCAGTGCCAGGATCTCGTCGAGCTCGGACGAAACGACGAGCACCGCGCCGCCGCCGGCGGCCATCGCGCGCAGGCGGGCGTGGATGAACTCGATGGCGCCGATATCGACCCCGCGCGTCGGCTGGCCCACCAGCAGCACGCGCGGCTTCGGGGCGGCTTCGCGCGCCAGCACCAGCTTTTGCTGGTTGCCGCCGGAGAACTTGGCGCTGGCCAGGCGTACATTGCGCGGGCGCACGTCGTACTCGTCCATCATCCGCGCGGTATCGGCCTGCATGTTCGACTGCCGCATCCAGCCGTGCCGGCTGTAGCGCGGGCGCCGCTGGTAGCCGAGCACGGCCGACTCCCATGCCGCGAAGGGCAGCACCAGGCCGCGCCGGTGCCGGTCTTCCGGCACGTGGGCAAGTCCTGCTTCGCGCGCGGCTTCAGGGTCGAGCCAATGCTGCGGGGTGAAGGAACGCGAGCCCAGCATGAGCGTGCCGGCCTGCGGCGCCAGCAGGCCCGAAAGCACCTCCAGCAGCTCGCTCTGGCCGTTGCCCGAGACGCCCGCGATGCCGACGATCTCGCCCGCGCGCAACTGCAGCGACACGTCGATCAGGCGCGGCGTCCCCTGCGCGTCGCGCCAGTTCAGGCCGTGCGCTTCGAGCAGCGGCGCGTCGCTCACGGTGCGCGCGGATTCACCGGCCGTGCGCCCCATTTGCACGCGGCGCCCCACCATGGCCTGCGCGAGCACGTCGATGCTGGTGTCGGCCGTGGCGCAGTCGAGCACTACGGCGCCGGCGCGCATCACCGTCACCGCGTCGCACAGCGCCACGATCTCCTTGAGCTTGTGCGTGATCAGCAGCACCGTGGTGCCGCGAGCCCGCAAGGCACGCAGCGTGTCGAACAGCTGCTCCGTTTCCTGCGGCGTGAGCACCGCCGTCGGCTCGTCGAGGATCAGGATGCGCGCGCCGCGAAACAGCGCCTTGAGGATCTCCAAGCGCTGGCGTTCGCCCACCGGAAGCTGTTCGACCGGCGGATCGAGCCGCACTTGCAGGCCGCTGTCGCGCATCAGCGTCTCGAGGCGCGTGCGCACCTGTGCGCGCGCGTTGGGCAGTCGCCAATGCGGCTCGGCGCCGAGCAGGATGTTGTCGATTGCGGAGAAGGTCTCGACCAGCATGAAGTGCTGGTGCACCATGCCGATGCCCAGGGCAATGGCTTCGTGCGCGCCGCGGATCTGCACCGCCTTGCCTTCGATCTCGATCTCGCCGCTGTCGGCCTGGTAGAAGCCGTACAGGATCGACATCAGCGTGCTCTTGCCGGCGCCGTTCTCGCCCACCACGCCGTGCACCGTGCCGGCCGGCACGGTGAGCGCGACCTCGCGATTGGCGTGGACCGCGCCGAAGTGCTTGTCGATGCGCGTCATGCGCACCGCGGGCGCGGGGCTCTCACTCATGGGAATTCGGTGCGCAAGGCGAACGCTCCCACGCAATACCAGGAACACCGCGGAACCGGCTTCGCCGGGCCGCTGGTGTTGCCCCCGGTCGGGGGGCTGGCGGAGCGACACGAAGTGCGCGATCGTGGGGGCGAGTCAAAGCTTGCAGGCGTTGTCGGCCATGTAGTCGGCCACCTTGATCTTGCCGGCAATGATGTCGGCCTTGGCCGCGTCGACCTTGGCCTTCATGTCGGTGCTCACCAGCTTCGCGTTGTGCTCGTCCAGGGCGTAGTCGACGCCGCCTTCCTTCAGGCCCAGCGAGGTGACCCCCGGCGTCGGCTTCTTGGCGGCGTTGAGCACCGCCACATCCACGCGCTTGACCATCGAGGTCAGCATGGTGCCCGGCTGCAGGTGGTTCTGGTTGCTGTCGACGCCGATCGCCAGCTTGCCCGCGTCCTTCGCGGCCTGGTAGACGCCTGCGCCGGTACCGCCGGCGGCGGCGAACACCACGTCCACGCCCTTGGCGAACTGCGCCTTCGCCAGCTCGCTGCCGCGCGTCGGGTCGCTCCAGGCGGCGGGCGTGGTGCCGGTCATGACCGAGCTCACCTCGACCTTGGGGTTGGCGTACTTGGCACCTTGCTCATAGCCGCACTGGAATTTGCGGATCAGCGGGATGTCCATGCCGCCGATGAATCCGACCTTGCCGCTTTTGCTGGCCAGCGCCGCCATCATGCCGACGAGGAAGCTTCCCTCCTGCTCCTTGAACACGATCGACTCGACGTTGGGGAGCTTGACCACCGAATCGATGATCGCGAAGTTGAGCTTCGGGAATTCCTTGGCCACCTTCTCGATGCTGCTGCCCTGCGAGAAGCCGATGCCGATCACCGGGCTGGCGCCGCGCGCAGCCATCCGGCGCATGGCCTGCTCGCGCTGCGCCTCGTTGGCGATCTCGAAGTCGAGGTAGGGCTTGCCGCTTTCCTTCTTCCACATCTCGGCGCCGCGGTAGGCCGCTTCGTTGAACGACTTGTCGAACTTGCCGCCCATGTCGTAGACGATGGCCGGCTCGGCACCCACCAGGGTTGCGCCGGCGGCGAGAGCGAGGACGAGGGCCTTGTTGAGCTTCATGTGCGCATCCTTGGTGTTGGCGATCCGGCGGTAAGACTTCTTGCTGCATTAAAGGGGCCCGGGGGGCTCGGGGGGCTCGCGCGGAGTCTCGGATCAGGATAGCAAGACTTGCGCCGTGCCAACCCCGGGGCTCCACTACCATGCGGCGATGGCGGCCCCGCTCTCTCCCGCGCTCGCGCAACACCTGCAGGCCTTGCCGAAGATCCTGTTGCACGAGCATCTCGACGGCGGCCTGCGTCCGGCCACCTTGCTGGAACTGCTGCGTGCGCGTGGCCTGGCCTCGCCTGCGCGGGACGCCGAGGCGCTGGCTCGCTGGTTCGGCGCGCGTGCCCATGCCGGCAGCCTGGCCGAGTACCTGCGCGGCTTCGCCCTCACGGTGGCGGCCATGGCCAGCCCCGCCGCGCTCGCGCGCGTGGCCTTCGAGGCGGCCGAAGACGCGCGGCTCGATGGCTGCGTGCTGGCCGAGTTCCGCATCGCGCCGACCCTGTTCGAGCCGATGGGCGTGCCGCCCGAAGCTGCGGTCGAGGCGCTGCTGGCCGGCCTGCGCCGAAGCCCCTTGCCCAGCGGGCTGATCCTGTGCGCGATGCGCGAGCAGCACAGCGCGCACAGCGAGCGCGTGCTGGGCCTGGCGCTGCGTTACCGCGACGAGGGCGTGGTCGGTTTCGACCTGGCGGGGGCCGAATGGGGCCATCCGCCGTCGCGCCATGCCGCTGCCTTCGCGATGGCGCGCGACGCCGGCCTGCCGATCACATGCCATGCCGGCGAGGCCGACGCGGCCGAGCGCGTACTGGAAGCAGCGCGCCTGGGTGCGCGCCGCATCGGGCACGGCGTGCGGCTGGCGGACGCGCTCGGCGCAGCGGCCGGCAGCGCGGCACGCGCGATGCTCGACGAGGTGCGCGAGCGCGGCGTGCACCTGGAGCTGTGCCCGACCAGCAACGTCCACACCGGCGCCGCCGCGTCGTTGGCGGCCCACCCGATCCGGCGGCTCCGGCAGGCCGGCCTGAGCGTCTCGTTCCACACCGACAACCGGCTGATGTCGATGGTGAGCATGAGCGGCGAAGCGATGGACCTGGTACGCCACAACGGCCTGGGCCTGCACGACCTGGGGGTGATGAGCCTGCAGGCCGCCGAACATTCCTTCCTGCCCGCGCCGGCACGCCTCGAGGCGCAGGCCGCGGTGCAGGCATGGCAGGCCGTGCTGGACGAACTGCGCTGAAGCTCGACCTGAACGCGTCGACGGCAGCATCGTCCCTGGCGTGCTGGTTGCACTCGGCCGGCCGCATGGCTTCGTCCCCCGGCGTGGAGTTGTTCCTACAAGGGCCGTCATCCTGGCCTGACTTCCATCAGCCTCCCACCCGATGAAGCTCCGATCAGCGAGGACGCCATGAACCCGAACGAACAGGATGAAAGAACCACCGTTGCAGACGAAAGCAGCGCGGTGGTGGATGACGCGCAGGTGATTTCGAAAACCTTGCCTGCGCGTGTGACGACAAGCAGGCGAGCCAGGGATGAGCTCCTTGGCGCCGTCGAAGCGACGCGAGGCTATGTCACTGCAGACCCGGCCAAGGCCATGCTGATGGCTGCTGCCGCGGGTGCGGCTCTCGGATTTGTGCTCTTAGTCCGCGTGGAGCTGAGACCTCGGTTTGCAAAAACCGGCGCCGGTGCAGCGTACCGTTGACAGCCCTCACGCCTCGGAGCCCAGGATGGCCGCATTGCGGTCGGTCCGAGGCCGGCCCAGCCGGGCATGTTCACCGCAGGGAACCCTGCCTGCGCGAAGGTCGGAACGGGCAAAGACCAAATCAACGCCACCCGAGGCACAGCACGCAATCGAACGGGATCGCCACGCTTAGCACGTCGTCAGGGTCAAACCTCACCGGCTCGAGTCGCGCGCACAAGCCACCTTGTGGAGCAACTCTGTCAGGATGGCCTGCTCCCCTGGCGTGAGCGGTAGCGCCGCGTGCTCCGCCGCGAGGATGCGGTTTGTCGCCTTGCGGGCCAACTCGGCGCCCTTGCGTGTCACTGCCAGAACCTGCGAGCGGCGGTCATTGTCACTCGCCTTGCGCTCGATCAGCTCGCGTGCTTCCAACCGGTCCAGCAGCGCCGTAATGTTGGGCGCCGTCACGGCCAAGGCTCGAGCCAGCCGCGCGGGCGAGCCACCGGGGTTCTCCGCGATCAGCGTGAGTACGGTGTATTCGACGGGGCGCAGCTGAAGGGGGCTTGCAACCTCGGCATCGAAGATCGAGTCCGTGACGATGCTTGCCTGCGCAAGCTGGTAGCCCAGAACTCGGCGAAGGCTGGCCTCGCCGAGCCTTCCGGCGGGCGTGAACTCGAGCGGATTGACAGACTTGGAACTCATCTGGCGATTGTGCCAAGCGCCGGTCGCGCCAAGCAGCGCGCGATCATTTGCTTTAAAAAATGAAGTACATCACTGATATGAGGAGCGGTAAGTCGGGGTAAATCCTATATGGGCGCCAAAAGTACTTCAGTAGATTAACTAAATGGTGGCAATGTTCGACGATCTACGTGGAGACCCAGAGATGCAAAAATTCTCACGCCGGCTGAGGCTCATCAGTCTTGCCGCGCTGCTCGCAGCGCTTGTGACCGCCTGCGGTGGCGGCGGGGGAGGGGGTGGTGCCGGCTTGGGGCTCGCCGGAGGCAGCGAGCCGTTCTTGCCCCGGTTGTCAGAGGCTGCGCCTGCCGTTCTGAGCGGCACATGCGCTGAGCTGGCAGCGAAGATTTCATTCGAGAAAACGACGATCACGGACGCCAAGGCCATCGACGCCGGCACGCTCACAGTCGCCGGCACCTCCGTGCCGGCGCATTGCCAGGTGACAGGCAGCATGTTTCAACGCACGAGTGCCGTGGACGGCAAGTCCTACGCGATCAAGTTCGAGATGCGTCTGCCGCTGAACTGGAACGGCCGCTTTTTTTACCAAGCCAACGGCGGCATCGACGGCAGCGTCGTCACGGCTGCCGGCGGCATTGGCGGCGGCGGTCCGCTCACCAACGCACTCCAGCAGGGTTTCGCAGTCATCAGTTCGGACGCCGGTCACGTGGCGTCGCAGGGCCCGACCTTCGGCATCGATCCGCAGGCGCGACTGGACTATGGCTACCAGGCCGTCGGCAAGCTCACGCCGATGGCGAAGAAGATCATCGAGATTGCATACGGCAAGGGTCCCGACCGCTCGTACATCGGGGGCTGCTCCAACGGCGGACGGCACACCATGGTGGCTGCGGCGCGGTACGCAGACCAATACGATGGCTTCCTGGTGGGAGACCCGGGTTTCCGGCTGCCGTTGGCTGCGATCGCGAACATCGCCGGCGCGCAGGCTTACTCGGCCCTTGCCACCAATCCGGCGGACATCTCCACTGGCTTCAGTCAAGCCGAGCGGCGGCTCGTGTCCGATGCCGTCCTCTCGAAGTGTGACGCGCTCGATGGCGCCGCCGATGGGCTCGTCCAGGACACCAAGGCGTGCCAGGCGGCGTTCGACTTGGGTCGCGACGTGCCGACCTGTAGCGGCGCGCGGGACGGTACCTGCCTCAGCGCGGCGCAGAAGACGTCCATTGCGAAGCTCTTCAGTGGCGCGACCAACAGTACGGGAACGCGCTTCTATTCGAGCTTCCCCTATGACGCCGGGCTCGCCACGACGGGCTGGGCGAGTTGGAAGTTCACGAATTCCTTGCAGCTCGATTCTGGCGCCGTGGGCCTGATCTGGCAGGTGCCGCCCGAAGATCCGGTGACTTTCAACGGGCCGAACTTCTCTCTCACAGGCAGCATTGACAACATGCTGGCCAAGGTTGCGGCCACGAACGCCACCTACACCGAGAGTGCGCTCTCATTCATGATTCCGCCGCATCCCACTGACCTGTCGACCCTCAAGCGCCGGGGGGCCAAGATGGTCGTCTATCACGGCACCAGCGATCCGATCTTCTCGAGCGACGACACGCAGAGCTGGTACGACGGGCTCGCGGCAGAGAACGGGGGCAGTGCGGCGAACTTCGCACGCTTCTACCGCGTGCCGGGGATGAACCACTGCGCTGGCGGCCCGGCGACCGACCAGTTCAACATGCTCATGCCGTTAGTGAACTGGGTGGAGAAGGGGCAGGCGCCTGAAAGCGTCATCGCTGGCGCGCGTGGCGCCGGCAATGCCGGCGGCGTGAACGTCGATCTACCCGCGGGCTGGTCCAGCAGTCGAACACGGCCCCTGTGTCCATACCCGCAAGTGGCGCGTTACAAGGGCACCGGCAGCCAGGAAGATGCTGCGAACTTCGCGTGCGTCACTCCCGCAAACTGATGAAGCTGTGCCGCGCCGCAAAGTTGCCGTCCGACGGCGGCGGCAAGCCGGATCGCGCCGCATTGAAGAAAAAGACAGCCACCGTCGGGCTGCCTGGCTCCCGCTCCAAAGGAAACGGCAAGCTGTCACGACCCACCTTTCTTCAGGTCGCGCAGTTGCTCCTCCGCACGGTCGAGTTCCAATCGCAGTTCCCGGATTTCCTGCTCCAGCTTCTCGATGCGCGCGGCGCGGCTCTGCTCCAGCGTGAGCGTCTCGCAACGAATTTGCAGCGCGGCCAAAGCCTCCGCAAGTTGCCGTCGGCGTAGCATCTGGCCTTTCGAGCGGGCCAGGGCAATGTCGCGCTCGAGCGCAGCTTCCTCCGCCTTGCAGGCGGTGTTGTCCACCTGGCTCGAGGGCTGTGCCAGGGCGGGAGCCGCTAGACCCAGCGCGATTGCCAAGATGGACGCTTTTACGCGCATTCCGAATACCTGTGAGAGCAATAGGAAGTTGAGTTTGCCAGCAACTTCTCGCTGTCGGCCCGCATCCACCCGGAGGCTAAGCCGGTGGTCCTAACGGTCAGGCACGCAGTGGATTCTGCTTGCTTGCGAACGACTGGTCTGGCGGCCGGAACTGTGAGCTCGACGCAAGAACTCGGGACGAGGTCGCGCTTTGACCAGTCCCTCTCGCTGAGAGGCAGCTTCGTGGCACCGTTGCGTACTCACACTGCCGGCCAAAAAGCGGAAGTCCACGAATGGCCGCTCCGCGGAACTCGTGACAAGCGACAAGGGCGCGTGAAGGCGTGCCGTCAGCTGCCGGCCGATCGGTCGCGTTGCGAGCCGCGCAACTCAGTGCTCCACCGCGAAAAGCCGCCACTCTCCGGGGATGCCCTTGAGTTTTTGGACGCCGCGATCCTGGAACGACAGGCCGGAACCCGCGACGAGGTCCCTGACGGTGCTCGACACCAGCACCTCGCCGCTGCCCGCCTGGGCTGCGACGCGCGCGCCGGTGTGCACTGCGATTCCGCCGAGCTTGTCGCCCATCAATTCGCACTCGCCAGTGTGCAGGCCGGCGCGGATCTCTAGCCCGAATGCGCGCACGCCATCAGACATCGCGCAGGCGCAGCGCACAGCGCGCGCTGGGCCATCAAAGGTGGCAAGGAAGCCGTCGCCCGCGGTATCGATCTCGCGGCCGCGAAAGTGGTCCAACTCGCGGCGAATCAACGCATGGTGGCTGTCGAGCAGGTCGTGCCAGCGGCGGTCGCCGAGGCTGGCGGCACGCTCGGTGGCCCCCACGATATCGGTAAACAGCACAGTGGCGAGCACACGGTCAGGCTCGGCGCCGTGCCGCGCGCCGGTGAGGAAATCTTCGATCTCGTCGGCGATGCGGTCAGCATCACAGCCCCAGGGGACATGGTCGATGCCGCGCAACTCGACGAGCTTCGCGCCCGGAATGCGCTCAGCCATGTAGCGGCTCGCGCCGATGTCGATCACGCGATCGTTCACGCTGTGCAGCAGCAGTGTCGGCACCCGCACAGCGGGCAGGACATGGCGGATGTCGATCTCCCCGTTCATGCGCGCCAGCGTCGCCGCCGCCGCCGGGCTCGCGCTGGACCGCATCCAGCGTGCCCACCATTGGCGGTAGCGCTCGTCGTGCGCCATGCTCGGGGAGCGCACTTCGATGCTAAATGGCCCGCCCCACTCGCGTTCGATTTGTTCGGCGAAGGCCAGGTGCTGCTCAGCCGTCGGGCCCCACGGGTAGTCGGGCGCTGCGGTGCGCCGCGCGAAGGCGCCACCCATGATGAGCGCTGTGGCGCGGCCAGGATAAGTGGCGGCGAAGAGGGCGCACATTGCAGCGCCCTCGGAATAGCCGAACAAGGCCGCCTGCGTCGAGCCGGCGGCATCCATCACCGCGCGCACGTCGTCCATGCGGACCTCGAGGCTGGGCATGTCGCTGACGCGATCGGACAGGCCGGTGCCGCGCTTGTCGAAGAGGATCAGACGGGAAAATGAGGCCAGGCGCGTCAGCAGCCGGGCAAACGATGGCTCCTCCCAGAAGACATCGATGTTCGACACCCAGCCGGGGACGACGACCAAGTCGCGCGAACCGCTCCCCACCACCTGGTAGGCGATGTTGACGCCGCCGCTTTTCGCATATCGGGTCTTGGGAAGCATAGGGGCTGCTCCTGCGCTCATGTGGCGCTTGGCGCGCGTGGTCCGACTGCCTTCGTGCAGGCATCCACGACCCGCCGCCGTGAGCATGCCATAAACCGGCGCGCTCCACATTGAGTGAGCTATGACCAGGGACTCCGATAATTTCCGCAGGCCGCCAAACGCACAGCAAGACGGTCGCGTGGTTCATCGCCGCGACCGCGCGTAGCGCCCGCTACGGCGACTTGCAGTTGCCGGAAGCGGCCCGACAGCGAAGTGGCAAGGGCCCCACCCTCTGCTGTCGCGACCAAACCCACACTCAGAAAGCTGACCATGCACGGATGCGCTTGCCGGCCGTCATGCCTGCGGCCTTGGCCAGGTCCTTGCTGGATCACCGCGTTCGCATGTAGTCAATGCGTGTACACGACCCGCTCAGGGACCGCCTTGCTGCGTCCCAGTCGGCTCCACCACGGCATCGTCAGGAAGAAGCCGAAGTAGACGATGGTCCCCACCTGCGCAGCGTAGTTGCCGACCGCCGAAGGAGGCTTCGATCCGAAGTAGCCGAGTGCGAGGAAGGATGCGACGAAGACGCCGTACACGTACTTGTGCCAGTCTGGGCGGTAACGCATCGACTTGACGGCGGCGTGGTCGAGCCATGGGAGGAAGAACAGGATGAGCACCGAACTGCCCATCACGACAACGCCCCAGAACTTGGCATCCAAGGTCTTGAGCAGCGAGACCGCGATGACTGCGAAGACCAGCAGCAATGCCTTGGCGACACGACCCATGCGCCCCTTGACGAGCCCGGCAGCCGCGGCGATGCCGATGATCGCGCACAGGAGGTTGACCATCGAATCCGTCGTCGCACGCAGCATCGAGTAGAACGGCGTGAAGTACCAGACAGGGGCGATATGCGGGGGCGTCTTGAGCGAATCGGCCGGGATGAAGTTGGCATGCTCGAGAAAGTAGCCGCCGGCCTCGGGAGCGAAGAACACGACAGCGCAGACGCCCAAGAGGAATATGCAGACACCCCAGAGTCCGTGCGTCGTGTGATAAGGATGGGAGGGGATTCCATCCAGAGGATGGCCGTCGGCCCCGAGGTGTGCCTTGATCTCGATGCCGTCCGGGTTGTTCGAGCCGACCTCGTGCAGCGCCATCAGGTGCGCCACGATCAGGCCGATCAGCGCAAGCGGCACGGCGATCACGTGGAAGCTGAAGAAGCGGTTGAGCGTCGCGTCGCTCACAACGTAGTCTCCGCGAATCAGCAGCGCGAGATCCGGCCCGACAAACGGGATGGCGGCGAACAGGTTGATGATCACCTGCGCGCCCCAGTAGCTCATCTGGCCCCATGGCAGCAAGTAGCCCATGAAGGCCTCGGCCATCAGGCACAGGAAGATGCAGCAGCCGAAGATCCAGACCAGCTCCCGCGGCTTTCGATAGCTGCCGTACATGAGGCCGCGAAACATGTGCAGGTACACGACGATGAAGAACGCGCTGGCCCCGGTCGAATGCATGTAGCGGATGAGCCAGCCCCAGGGCACGTCGCGCATGATGTACTCGACGGAGGCGAACGCCAGCGCCGCATCCGGCTTGTAGTGCATGACCAGGAAGATTCCGGTCACGATCTGGATGACGAGCGTCAGCAGTGCGAAGGCGCCGAACAAGTACCAGAAGTTCAGGTTCTTCGGCGCGTAGTAGCGTCCCCACTGCTCGTTCCACAGGCGACTGACGGGAAACCGCCGGTCGATCCACTGGAGCAGCGCGCGAGGCCGTGTGTTCTTCATGCTTGCCTTGGCGGTCGTTCGCGCGAGTTTTCGAGCGGGGCTTGCGCGGGATCAGGCGAGCTGGGCCTTGTCGAGGCCGAGCGCCTTGTCCGACGATCCGGGCACGGTCCGGAACGCGACGTTCACGCGGTTCCATGCGTTGATGGCCATGACGCTGAAGGTCAGGTCCGAGAGTTCCTTCTCGGACAGCTGCGTGCGCACGCGGTCGTAGATGTCGTCGGGCACGCCTTGCTCGGGCAGCCTGGTGAGAACCTCGGTCCATGCGAGCGCGGCACGCTCGCGCGGGATGAACAACGTCGACTCACGCCAGGAGGCGAGGTGATGCAGGCGCAGTTCGCGCTCGCCGTGGATCTTGGCCTGCTTGATGTGCATGTCCAGGCAGTAGGCGCAGCCATTCAGCTGCGATGCCCGGATCGCGACGAGGTCGCGGATCGACTGCTCGATGGAGCCGTCGTCCACGAGGTTGTTGAACTCGATCAACTTCTTGAAGAGCGCAGGCGATTGCTGGACGTAACTGACACGATGCGTCATGGTGTTCCTCAGACCCCAGTGCGGCTGAGGAACCCGTTTGCGAAGACCGCGATGGAGAACAAATCGTAGGTTGGGACGTTCGAGTGCGGTAGATCCGTGAAGGGCCGCGCGGTGTTGTGCAGCGCGCACCAATCGGCGAGGTGCGGCTAGGTGGCGACACGCAACACCTGCAATCTGCCAGTCGGACAAGCTCCGCGCAGAAGCGTTGCCACGACGGACATGGCATGGACGTGAATCTCGACCGGATTGGGCGAAGCTCGCAAGCCGAAGACGACCTCCAACAGCAGATCCCCCCGGAGCATCGCTACGAAACGGCGAGCGACAAGTGCGCAATCGTCGACCTTGATCTCACCGCGGCGCCTTGCATCCTCCAGCACTTCGCAGATGCGATCCATCGCCCGCTTCGGACCGAATGTCCAGTAGGCGGCCGCGGCGTCTCTGAATCGGTTGGAATCGGAGACGGCCGCCTTGTACAGGCTGATGGCTGACGGCGACATCATTGCGGTCATGACGCCGATTCCAAGACCCAGCAATACTTCGTCGAGCGGCTCTTCGTTTCGCCTTGGGAGCAGCTTCAAGGTCTTGTCGGCAATCTTGTTCGCCACAGATTGGAAGTGGTCGCACAGGAACTGCGACAGTTCGATCGGCTCGGTTTCGGCTTCAGCCATGAGTCGCCGATAGAGTCCATCGGGTGTCCACGTCCAGTATGACCGTCCGAGCAGAAATGAAACCAGCACTGCGCAGTTCGACCAGCCGCGCGCCGCGCACCTTGAGAATGTTGCCGACAGCGCCCCAGCGCAGGAACTTGATGGCTTCGTCGAGCGTCAGCACGTTGACCATCATCCGTGTCCACCACGGTTCCAGAAGAAGCCATGTGTCGTCGTCGACGAGGCGCATCGCGAAGACGTGCTTGTGCTTGGCATTGGTGAAGCGATGCCACCATTGCCTTTGCAGTCCCGGCACGAAGCAGACGAACCAATGGCCTTCATGAACCGTGATCGGCGAACCGTCGGCGTCTATCTCGATGGCCAGTTCGTCCGGGACGCCGGGGACGTGCGAACGACCATCGGTGGTTCCGCGCGGAACGGGATCCCAGTTCGACCCCAAGGCCTTGACCGTCCTAGAGAGCAGCGTGCGCATTGTTGGCTCCTGTGTGAATGCCGGCACAGAACAGGTCGACGATCTGCGAGACATCGCCCTGTTCGTATGACAATTTCCTCGACACGTCGGAAGGGAAAGTGTCGGAAATATCGAAGCTGGCTCTGAGCAGCGCCAGGAAGTGACTTGCCAGAGCGTGGCAGTCTTCTTCCAGATCGATGCCGTCCGTTTGGGCAGCCTCGAAGAAGCGGGCCAACCCGGCCGTCAACGAGCCCGGGCCGTGCTTGTAGAAGTCGCGGCCGATTCCGGTGTTCCGGACGACTTCCGTGAGCGCGATTCGATAGAGACTCTTCAGCTGCGAGGCCGAGTGCTCGTTCGTGACTCGATGGCCAAAAGCAAGGAGCTTCTTCCGGAAAGACGCCGCTGTCGTGCAACCTTCGAGCGGCTCCAGCATCGAGGCAGCGAGCATCTCCGCCAGGGCGATGACGAGGCCGTGATTGCTGCCGAACGCGTCGGCGATCTCCTGGGGACCGAGATCGGTCGTGGCGATGACCGCCTCGATGCTCCTGATGCCGCTGTCCGCGGCCCGAAGGGCATCAGCCACTTCACTCAGGATGGTGAATCGCCGGTTCGCGGCGGCCGCTTGCTGAACCATGGACATGGAGGCGCTCCTTTCGGTTTGGGGGGTCAGGGGTTGGGTCCTGTCCATGCTGGAGCTGGACCGCGCCGTTGACCGATGTAGATCTTCGGCGTCACGGACATGCCTACTCTCAGCTTCGCCGCAGCGGACTGGCCCGGATCGATGCGGATGCGAACTGGAAGTCGCTGCACGATCTTGGTGAAGTTGCCCGTGGCGTTGTGGGGCGCAACGGCGGAGTAGCTGGCGCCGCTGGCCGGGCCCAGGCTTTCCACCACGCCTTTCAGCACCTCGCCTGGCAAGGCATCCACTTCGATGTCCACGGCGTGGCCAGCCTCCACGCGCGCAAGTTGCGTTTCGCGGAAGTTGGCGGCGATGTAGACGGCCTCGAGTGGAACGATGGCCAGCAATGGCTTGCCCGCACTCACGAAGGCGCCGACGCGCACCGACCTCTGCCCGATGGTCCCGTCGAGCGGCGCAGCGATGCGCGTATAGGAAAGCCTGAGTTCTGCGGCGGCTTGCGCAGACTGCGACTGGGAAAGAGCCGCCTTGGCCTTCTGCAGATCGGCCCTGAGCACGCCGATCTGCTGACGGGCGGCCTGCAGTCCCGCCAAGTCCTTCTCTCGCGCGGCCAACTGGATGCTCAACTGCGCTTCGGCCTGTTGCAAGGCCTGCACGGTGCCTGATCCATCCGCGGCCAGATTGCGATAGCGCGCCTGGTTCGTCTTGGCCAGCTTGAATGAGGCTTCGTTGGCCTCCACGGCTGCCTGTGCCTGGCGGATCGCGGTTTCCTGCAGGATCAAGCGCGCCTGCAGGCCGGCAATCGTGGCCTGGGCACCTTCGACCTGGGCCTTCGCCGCGTTCACGGCAACCACGAAATCACGATCGTCGATGGTGGCGAGCAAGTCGCCTGCCTTGACGGATTGGTTGTCTTCGATCAAGACCTTGTCAACCGTTCCTGACACCTGGGGCGCCACGGTGGTGAAGTCGGCTTGCACGTAGGCATCGTCCGTGGACTGGGTGGATGCGCTGGATGCGGGGCGGTTGAGATAGAGCGCGCCGCCGACCAACACTGCGAGCAGCAGCGCGGCACTGAGGATCTTGGCTGTCTTCGGTAATGCCATGGCAGTTCATCCATTGGAAGAAGTTGTAGATGCGGCGCCCAGGTCAGGCGCGGGGATATGGGCCAGCCGCAGCACGAGAGGAATCATCAGCAGGGCCAGGACGCCGAGAAGGTGGTAGGCATCGGCGATAGCCAGCACCGGCGACTGCTGGCTGATCAGCGTCATCAGTTGGGAGGATTCCGGTGGATTCGGCAGGGAACTGCTCACCAGGCCCGCGTGGTCCAGCAGCATCTCCGCATGGAAGCGGGCACGCACCGTCGTGAACTGCCCGACGATGGCAGCGCCCAGCAAGGAGCCGAAAGCGCGCAGTGCGTTGATCGTGCCGGAGAGGTAAGGCCCTTCCTGGGGCTGCACGACGCTCGTCATCAGGAAGAGCATGGACACCACGGCCATCGGTTGGCCGAAGGCTTGCAAGGCCTGTGCGACGGCGAACTGCTCCCAGATCCAGTCCGCCGTCAATCGCGACCCGGCGAAGCATGCCAGTGCGATCAGGGCCAGCCCGGACGCGAACACCAGGCGTGCATCGACCCACTTCTGATACAGGAACAGTGCCACCACCGACCCCAGCACCAGTTGCGGCAAGGCCACGATCAACCCGATCGGTGCCGTCTGCATGGCGCGGTAGTCCTGGGCCAGCCCCAGGTAGCTGGCAGGCAGCAGCGAGCCGGACAGCAGAAGCACCAGCAGCAGGACGAAAAGAGTGCAACCCAGTCCCAGGTTGCGGCGCCCCAGCATCTGCAGCTTGAGGAAGGGCGAGGGGTGATACCACTCGGTCAACAGGTAGACGAACAGAAGTGCGAACCCGCCCAGCAGCGCCACCGTGATCAACGGCGAGTTGAACCAGTCCAGGCGCACGCCCTGGTCGAGCCCGGCGGTGATCAGGCACAGGGCCGGGATGCCGATGGCCATGCCGACCCAGTTGGCCTGCCTGAAGCGGTCCATCTGGATCGCTTCGCGTGACAGTCCCCAGGCCGCGAGCAGCCCGGCGATGACAGCCCCCGGCACGATCTGCCAGTACACCCAGCGCCAGTCGGCAACGCCATCCGTCCATTGCCCTGCCAGCCAGATCGCGAGGTTGGGCGCAAAGGTGGCAGTCATCGCATAGAGCGCCAGTCCATGCAGGCGAATGTTGGGCGGCAGGAATTTCAGGGCCGCCATCATCAGGATCGGAATCAGGGTGCCGCTGCTGATGCCTTGCAGGAAGCGCAGGCCCAGGAGCAGATTCAAGTCCTGGACGAATGGCAGCACCACGGCCAGCACCGTGCAGGTGCCGAGCATCCACAGGTGAAAACGGCGCACGGACAGGGTGACGGCAAACCACGCCGCAAACGGCATCGCGATCAGTTCGCCGGCGGTATAGGCGGTGGAGAGCCAGGATGCATCGTCCAGGGCAAAGCCGAGGGCGCCACGCACATCGGCCAGCGCCAGTGCGCCGACGCGATTGTTCAGTCCTGCCATCACCGCGGCCAGGAAGATGCCGACCAGTCCGCCCATGGGACGCAGGGAGGGTTTGGCGGGGGCGGCCTCGACAACGGGCACGCCAGGTCGCACCTGCAAGGTGGTGCTGGTCATGGGCTGGCCTCGGCCGAGACGGCAGCCGGCGCAAGACGTGCGACCGAAGCTTCCGGCAAGCTGCGCGCAGAGGCAGCTTGGGCAGGCCGCGACGCGAGTTCGAGTTTTCCTGGGTTCCAGCCACCTCCGAGCGACTTGTAGAGGTTCACGAGGGTCAGGGTGGCGCCTGTCGTGCTGGCATTGAGACTGGTCTGGCTGGCCAGCAGGTTGCGCTGCGCAGTCAGCACACTCAGATAGTCGGCAGCGCCCTCCTGATAGCCGCGCTCGGCAACCCGCAGCGCCTCCATGCTCTGCTCATAGGAGATCAGCAGTTCAGCGTGCTGACGCTGCTGGGCGGCCCAGGCATCCAGCGCGTTGTCCACCTCGTGCCAGGCTCGCAGTACCGTCTGCCGGTATGCGAGGGCTGCCGTTTTCTGCTGCGCCTCGTTCAGCGCCAGGCGCTGGGTCAGCCTGCCGCCCTGGAAGATGGGGAGGAAAACCGTCGGACCGACAGAAAAGAATAGTGAATCCCAACTGCCGAGATCGCTGAAATCGAAAGCTTCAACGCCGACTCGGCCTTTCAAGCCGATGCGCGGATAGAAGTCGGCCTTCGCCACCCCGATGGCGGCCGTCGCGGCATGGAGCTGGGCTTCGGCGCGCAGTATGTCCGGCCGCCTGCGCGCGAGTTCGGACGGGATACCTACCGGCACGTCGGTCGGAAGCGTAGGCACGGGCATGGCGTTGCGCAGTTGCACATCGAGCGTGCGTGGCGCTGCGCCCAGCAACAACGCCAGCGCGTTCATCTGGGCATTGCGACGCTGGATCAGTTCGGGAACCAGCGCCTTGACCGTCGCCAGTTGCGCGCGTGCGGATGAGGTCTCGAAGCGCGTGGCGATCCCATTGCGCTCACGGCTTTGCGCCAGGCTGAGCGTACGTTCGGCGACGACTCGATTCTGTTGCGCTATGTCCAGTTGTGCCTGCGTCCCGCGCAACTGCAGATAAGTTCGAGCCACTTCGGCAGACAAGGCCACGCGGGTCGCTTCGCGGTCGTACATTGCGGCGTTCAGTGTTGCCTCTGCCCCTTCGCGCGCACGCCGAGCGCGACCCCATAGATCGATTTCCCAACTGGCATCAAAGCCAAGCTGCCAGAAATCGCTGGGCGTGGTAGGTGCGCCCAACGCGGCGAACTTGCCGTGTTCACTGAGTGCCTCACGCGAGTAGCTGGCGCCGACGCTCACACTGGGCAGCAGATCTGACGAAGCAATACCCAGTTGCGCGCGGCTTTGCTCGATGCGGGTGGACGCGACTTGCAGATCGAGATTGGCAGCTTGCGCACGCAACTGCAGGTCGACCAGCAGTGCGTCGTTGAACAGCGTCCACCATTGAGAGGGGAGGTCGGAATCGGAAGGCTGTGCGGCGCCGACATAGTCCGCCCTTGGGGTCAGCGCGATTTCGTGCAGTCCGTTCTCAGGCTTCACAAACTCCGGACCCACCGCACAGCCCCACAACATCAGGGCAACGCATGACGCCGCGCCCGCGCGCAGTTGGAGTCGGGAAAGCGTTGGGTGTGAGGTCATCGCAAGCTTCTCTTCGAGGTTTCAGGCGTTGAGCCAGAACGCGACGTTGCGGACGTACTGTTGGGTCGAGCGAAGCGCCTCGGGAAACCTGGCCATTCCGTCGCCAGCAGGCTCGCTCACGAAGGACGGACTGCCGGCCGTGGGATCCCAGTTGTAGTCGGCAAAGTGATGAAAGGTCGATTGCGCAATCGCGCGTCCACCGTGCTCGGAGCGCTCGAAGGCGACCGCGAGGTTGAATCGCCGGCCGGACACCGAGCTCTCTCCTTCCATGACGACCCGCGCACTCGAATCATGGGGCGGAGCGCTGACAGCGCCTTCGTGCGGGTGGGAGGGCAGGTACTGAACGATGCCGGTCGGCGAGTCCTCGTCCAGCATCACAGGGTGAATGCTTCCGACGGGCCTGGTGCGCTGAAAATCGCCGTTGGCGCCCGAGTGATAGTTGGGCCAGGAGATGTTTGCTGCGAACGGATTGTCAAGACAACGGCGGGCCTCGTCCGATTCGCAGTTTCGGCTGTGAAAGTGATGCGCGGCACCGACGCCGCCCAGGTTGCAGAGTGAACTTCCCAGGTCCATGTGGTCACGTGTGACCATCAGCGTTCCACCCTGCAGTCGGAAACGGCGGATGCCCTCGCAATCCTGGGGTGTCAGGCCATCTCCGACATCGACGGCGAAGAGCCAGAGCTGATCGGTATCCGATTCATGCAAGTTCGAAAGCACGGGATCCGGCTGGCCGCGCTTCGTGCGATTGCGAGCCGTCACCCGGAAGGCGAATTGGCCATCCTCGTCTCGCAGGCTCGACAAGTAGGCCTTCAAGCGACTGAAGCGCTCGATGTTCCAATCGTCGTGATCGCCCTCGATCGTGGTCTGCAGCAATATGGTCAGCATCGGCGAGTACTCCTTCTGCGCCTGGGCGCGCGTTCGTCAGGCCGGGCCGGCCTTGGCAAGGTGTGCCTGAACTCAGAGCGGCTGAGTACCCGTGTCGCGAACATCGCGCAACGGAACAAATCGTAGGTTCGACACTTCGATAGCGGTAGGTCCGCGGAAGAACTCACGCTGTTGTGCAGTGCTCACCAATGCCGGCAGCAGCGCCTCTGTGCGCTCCTAGTACCTGGCGCCTTCGATGATCGCGATGACGCTCTGCGGATCGATGCGCTCGCGATAGTCCATCTCGACGTGGGCGAACCGGATCCTTCCTGTTCGGTCGATCAGGTAGGTCGCGGGGATCGGCAACACCCATTGGGCGTTGCCGTTCAGCACGGGGATGTCGGTACCCGCCGACGCGTACAGATCGATCAGTTCCGGCGGCAACGTGAAGGCGATACCGAAGCCATTGGCGGCATCCAGGCTCGAGTCGCTGAGCACCGTGTAGGCGAGCGCACTGCGCTCGATCGTGTCGAGGGAATGGTCAGGTGTCTGAGGGGATATCGCGACCAGCGCGGCACCCAGTCGCTTCAGCTCACTCGCATGCTGTTGCCATGCGTGCAACTGAAGATTGCAGTACCTGCACCATCCTCCGCGGTAGAAGATCACGACGAGCGGCCCGCCGTGCCACAGGTCGGACAGCTTCACCGGCGCGCCGGATGCATAGCGCAAGTTCACATCGGGGGCCAAGTCGCCCTCGCGCTTGGCGCGCTCGCAGACACCCGTGGCCCGGAGAATGGCAGCGGTGTCGCTGATGGCAGCAGTCATGGGTGTCATGGCGCAGACCTCGCCCTGGTCGATGTAGCACCAGCGCCAGCTTTCGCCAGGCTCGGCCCCGGTCGATGCTGGTCGAGGTGCGTGCAGGGCATCGTCGCGTTAGGGGAGGGAAATGTCTTTCGCGGTCTTCAGGGGACCGAGGGTTGGGGAAAGTGCCGCGGCCGCCGCGGCAAGCCGGAGCTCCGCATCCGCCACGTCACCGCCGGCGACAGCACAGGCCGAGCCGAGCGCCACCGCGATGACGCCGAGAAAGGCCCATGCGTGCATCACGGCAAGGCCGCTACGCAGCCAGGCGGATGGCGCCGTCGCCGACGTAGCGCATGAAGTTCGGCAAGGGCATCGCCGCCTCGCCGCGGTAGTTCTCGTCGAAAAGGAAAAAAAGGGGCGCCTCCCACCCGTCGCGTCGTCGTGTAGCTGGTCGGATTTGCGCGGGGACTCCGCGCCGACGTGAGACTGTCCCGTGCACGAACGGGTGGAAAGTGCACGCCTCATTACAGCCGCCTCGACGATCTGACACCCGTCGTCTTCGTTGCGACGGGCGGGAAGCAATACTGTCACTTCACAGGCAGAAAAAACTCGGTGCCCTTGTTCTTCACCAGCATGACGAGAAATTTCGCTGGCTTGGTCTTGCTGGCGTTGCGGCCGACGGTGTGAATGTCGTCCGGACTTTCGTAGAAGGTCTGGCCTGCCTTCAATGTCACTTCCTTGCCGCCTTTCACGCCCATCACGATCGAGCCCTCGAGCACGTAGACGAAGGCGTGCGCATCGTGGCGATGGATGGGGTCGGCGCCGCCAGGCGGGTAGTCCACGGTGATCGCCAAAACCTCTTTCCCAGGAATGTCCGCGAGTTCCTTGGTCATCAGCTGCTTGACGACGATGTCGTGCGCCGCGTGCGGCTCGCTCGCCTGTTGCGCGGGCGCTCCCAGCGGAGCGATCAGCAATGCCGCGATGACGTGTCTTGCAACTCTTCTCATGGTCTACCTCTCATGTCCGAAGACAGGTTCACCACAGTGCGGCTGTGGAGCCCGTTTGCAACATTTGCTATGGAGCAAATCGTAGGATTCGACGGCCTGCCGCGGTAGGCATGTGCGCAGGATCACGATGTTGTCCCGGAGGCACCAATGTGCTCATTCCGCGGGCTCGAGCGTCACGCCGTCGAAGCCGGTGCCTTGCGTGAGCGTGCGATGCACGGGGCATCGTTCGGCGACCTCCGCCAGCTGTGCCCGTTGCGCGCCGGGCATGTGGTAGAGCTTCATGTCGCGGTTCCTTGGATTGAATGGATGCGGCGGCCGATGCGGTAGGCACGGCGCGGATGCTTGTTAAAGCGTGTGAGGCGCACCCGCGCTCTCGTACGGGGTGATGGGCGTCATGTCGAATGGCTCTTGAGGCGGCGGCATCGCCAGGTCCAACGGGGCGGGCGAGATCGCAGGCGAAGTGGGCCGGTCCGGCGCGGGCGGCTCAGCAGCGCTGATCGGCTGCATCGCGTAGAGCCCGGCCGAAGTTGCAAGACTGGCAAGCAGCGCAGTCAGAAGATGTTTCGTCATGGTGGTCCCCGCCTTTCCGTGGATGTGTGCGTCACGTCATTGCGCGCACCCAAATCCTAGGTTTGCACCGGCCATTGCAGTAGGCCTGTGGAGGGGATCACCGCGTTGCCTGCCGATCACCAATCACGCGATCCGGGCGGGCCGGCACTCATGCATCCGCGGAAAAATTGCTGAGGCAGTGGAGGTCGAGCGCACGGATCTGCGCGGTCATGAAGTCGACGAAGACGCGGATGCGCGACGGCAGGTTCTGCCGGCTCAGATAGACATGAAGTGACGGCTCACGGCCCAGCGTCCGACGCCGAGCGGTCGCTTGCCTTGGCAAAGCTGCCCTCGTTGACGGCGGCGATGAACGCCATCACGCCCGCATAGCTCGTGGCGAAATGGGACGCAGCGCATCGTGAGGGCCGGCGAGCGGCGTCACGATGCGAGCGCCACGGTGCTCTGCATTCCCTGCTGCGCCAGCTTGGTGTACGGACAAGCGCGTTCGGCGCCGCGCAGGAGTTCCTCCGCGACATGCTTCTCAATGCCGTGGAGATGGACCCGAACGTCGGCCGTCAGCATGAACAGGCCATCGACCGGATCCCGTCCGAAGGCCACGCTGACCCGTACCACCACGTCCTGGACGGGGATCTCCAATCGATTGGCCAAGAGGCAAAGCACCCCATGGAAGCATGCGGCATAGCCTGCCGCGAACAGTTGCTCCGGGTTGGTGCCGCCACCGGGGCCATCCAGTTCGGGCGGAAGGCGAAGCGACACAGCGAGATTGCCGTCATCGGACCGCACCTCGCCGGACGCGCGTCCGTGGTTTGCCTCGCCGCCGCTGGCCGTCACCGTGGTGGTGTACAGCGGAAGGAAGTCCGGTCCATGGAACTTGTCCAGCAACTCGACCGGTGGCGGTTTCAACGGAGAGGATGGCATTCAGCGTGGCGCCTTGGGCAGCGCGAACCAGGCATCGAAGCCGAGCTTGCCGATGCGCGGGTTGTCGCCCGGCACGAGCGTGTCGTCCTTGAGCTCGGCGCCGAAGTAGCGCGCGGGCACGTCCGCCACGACGGTGCGCGGGTCGTTCGTCTTCGAAAGGTAGCGCTGGACAAGCTCCGACAGGCGCACGCGTTCCGGCCCGGCGATCTCGACCACGCCGTTCTGGGGTGCGCCCACCGTGAAATCGGCCATCGCGGCGGCCACGTCATCCGATGCGATCGGCTGCACGAGGGCCGGTGACAGGTGCACCGTCTTCCCGTCGGTCCCCGACTGCGCGATACCGCCGAGGAACTCGAAGAATTGCGTGGAGTGGACGATGGTGTAGGGGACCTTCGATTCCCGGATGAGTTTTTCCTGCGCGATCTTGCCGCGGAAGTAGCCGCTCTCGGCCAGGCGATCGGTGCCCACGACGGAGAGCGCGACGTGGTGCTTGACGCCGGCCTTCTCCTCGGCGGCCAGCAGGTTGCGGCCAGAGATCTGGAAGAACTCGAGCACGGCCTTGTCCTCGAAGGACGGCGAGTTGGCGACATCGACGACGACCTGGGCGCCGACGAGCACTTCGGCCAGGCCCTCGCCCGTGATGGTGTTGACGCCCGAGGCGGGCGAGGCGGCGATGACTTCGTTGCCGAGCGCACGCAGGTTGTTGACGAGCTTGCTGCCGATGAGGCCGCTGCCTCCGATGACGACGATTTTCATGATGGGTCTTTCAGTGGCCCCGAGGGGCGTTGAGTTGGGAGCGCCGGAACAGATCGTAGGTTTGGGTGTGCGCCAGCGCTAGGGTCGCGGAGGGCCGCACGGTGTTTCATGGCGAGCACCAATTGCGGCTCGGACCGCGCTTCGCCGGTCCTCAAGTCCGTTTTTTGCTGAAGTTGGTCAGGCACTGAAGGTCTGCTGCGCGGATCCTGGTTGTCATGAAGTCGATGAAGACGCGCATCCGCGAAGGCATATGCTGCCGGCTCAGGTAGCAGATGTAGTGGCCGCGATCATCGGGTGCCTGATGCGCCAGGCAAGGAACGAGTGCACCGGACCCGAGGGAATCGCAGACCAGGTAGCCCGCCATCTGGGCAATCCCTTGGCCGTCGAGCACGGCCTGCAACACCAGATTGGGGTCGTTGTAGGTGATCTTGGCTTGCGGCAGGAATTTGCGGACCTGGCCGTCCACCTTGAACTCCCACTCGCAGATCCGACCCGACGAAAAGCGGAGGTTGATGCTTTGGTGATTGACCAGGTCTTCCATCGTCTGGGGCAGTCCGTGGGCGTCCTGGTATTCGCGGGAGGCGCAGACCAGCATCTGCATGGGGATGATCTGCTTCGCGATGATCTGAGCGTCTTCCATGCGTCCGTTGCGAAAAGCGATGTCCACACGGTCCGATATGAAGTCGGTCGGCTTGTCGTCGAGAAGCAGATCGATCGACACGTCGGGGTATGCGGCTCGAAACTCGCCGAGCAGCGGCGCAACCACCTTCCGGCCGAAGCCGACCGCCGAACTGATGCGCAGATGCCCGCGGGGTGGTCCCTCCCGAAGGTCTCGCATCTCTTCAACGGCCTGAACGATTCGATCGACCCCGGTGTGGCAGTTTGCGTAGAAGAGGTCGCCTTCGCGGGTCAGGCTTGTGCTCCGCGTGGTCCGAAGGAAAAGTCGGACGTTCAGCTGGTCTTCCAGCTTCTGGACGCTGCGGCTCACCGCGGAGCGGCCGATGCCCAGGCGGTCGGCGGCCCGAGCGAAGCTGCCTTCCGTGACCACTGCAATGAAGGCGACGACCCCCGCATAGCTCGTGGCGAAGCTGGAGGCCAGCGGGTCCGCGCGCAGTGTGAGGGGGGTGGGCGGACGGCAGAGGAGGGTGGAGGAGGTCATGGGAGCGGCTTCTTGGTCTGAAGAGGCAAAAATTTCGATCTCGGGATGCAAACCATTGCGCCTACTCTGCTCGCCGAAGGGCGCGAAGACCAGTTATTGAGTGTCAAGCTTCGTTATTGCCGGCTTTGTCGCCTGCCGATGGATGAGCTATGACTCGATGCAGCTTCGTGCGCAATTTCAACCGCGCGTCTCGCTGTTGCCTTCCTGGAAACATCAAGATGTGGTCGAGCTACCTTCCGATAGCACGTTCATCCTTCTAGCATCTGCCTCAGTGCATCGCTTTCCTGAAGACGGTTGATCTGGGGAAGCATGACCACAGTCCACGACATCGACCACGAGGTGAGCAACATGAATCAGTCGATCCTTGAGCAAGAAACCATCGCCTATCAGGGAAGCGGCGGCGTCAGTGCCGACAACAGACCCTTCGGGTTCCGGCCAGCCTTTCGCAACACGCAAACGGGCCGCGTCTATCCGTCACGATTCGCCAACGGCCGGCCGGCCCCGATTCACATGATTGACGGATTGCCCGATGAACTGGTCGTTACGAGGTCCGCCGCAGGCAAGGTCACTTCGGTAAAGCATTCGGTGCAGTCCGGATTCACCTTGAACGGCTGCTTCTATGACCGCGATGAGGCCGCAAGGTACTTGCGCGTGGTGTCGTCTTAACAAGGCTTGACAAAGCCTAACATGCACCTGGCGGCGAGCGCGCTGATGATGGCATGCGACGTCCTGGAGGATCCTCATGACTATTTCGCGCGAGCCACCCTCGGTCGCGGCGCCTGCTGGCTTACCCACTGCTGTTGCAGCCTACATCGCTGCTACCAACTCCTTCGACGCGGATGCATTGGTCGCCTGCTTTGCGGAAGGCGCGTTGGTCAACGATCAGTTGCGCGACTACTGGGACATCGACGCCATCAAGGCGTGGGCGCAGCGGGAGATCATCGGGGACAAGGTGACCATGAAGGTCGTCAAGGTTGTCGAGCACTTCGGGGATGTGATCGTTACTGCCAAGGTGGACGGCGACTACGACAAGACGGGCCTGCCGGGGCCCCTGGTTCTCGCGTTCCACTTTGCCGTACGCGCAGACAAGATAGCTCGGTTGATCATCCTCAACACTCGAACTGCCGATTCTTTCCCGGAAATTCGAAGCCTTCGAGCCGCGATTGCCTCTCACCGCCCGCCGGATGCAGCGTCAGAGGGGTGAATGTCAAGCCGATTTACCGCACCGTCGGAGTATCCGAGAATGTCGCTCGACTCCGTTTGCGAGGCCCAGGCGATGACAACACCGACGACCGACAGCGAGGGGCGTTCCGGCCAGGACGCGTGGGTCGCCTCGTTCGGTTCATTCCGGCTGTCCGCGGCCGCGAGGCTCCTCGACAAGGACGGCGTCCCCGTTCATCTTGGAGGACGAGCACTCAGCCTCTTGATTGCCCTCGTCGCTTCGGCGGGTCAAGTCATCAGCAAGAAGGAACTCATCGCGCGAGTCTGGCCCGACGTCGTGGTCGACGAGGGCAGTCTTAGAGTCCACATGGTCGCAGTACGCAAGGCCTTGGGCGACGGTCAATCAGGTGCAAGGTACGTGACGAATGTCACCGGCCAAGGGTATAGCTTCGTCGCCCCCGTCACGCGTCTGCAAGCGCCTGTACTTCCAGCGGGCACGGCTGCGCACACCGCTTTGCCAAACGGCCTTCCTGCGCCATTGATGCGCATGGTGGGCCGCCACGCTGCCGGCCAGGAGATCCAGGCCGATCTGCTGCAGAAGCGATTTGTGACCATCGTCGGGCCCGGGGGTATCGGCAAGACGACTGTCGCCGTTTCGGCGGCTCACGCCATGCTGCCTGCCTTCGAGGGTGCTGCCCGCTTCATCGATCTTGCACCGGTGACAGAGGACGCCTATGTGTCCAGCACGCTCGCGGCGACGCTGGGCCTGCTGGGTCATTCCGGAGACGCTGCGTCGGGCATTGTCAACTTCCTGCGCGACAAGCGCATGTTGCTTGTCCTGGACAGTTGCGAGCACGTCATCGGCGCAGTGGCCGAGCTGGTGGAGCGGATCTTTCAGGAGGCGCCGAAGGTTCACATCCTGGCCACCAGCCGCGAGGCTTTGCGCGTCGAAGGCGAGCAAGTCCATCAGCTGCTCCCACTTGCTTGCCCGCCTGCCGGCGATGCGCTGAAGGCCGAAGAGGCACTTGCCTATGCAGCGGTAAAACTGTTCGTCGACCGCGCAGCAGTCGGCGCCACCAGGTTCGAACTTGCCGACGCCGACGCGCCCGCCGTGGCCAAGATCTGCCGCGAACTCGACGGCATCGCACTGGCCATCGAGTTGGCTGCCGGGCGCCTCGATGCATACGGCGTTCAAGGAATTGCAGCCTTGCTCAACAAGAGCATCACGGTGTTGTGGCACGGCCGCCGCACTGCAGTGCCACGGCACCAGACGATGAGCGCTGCGCTTGAATGGAGCTACAACTTGCTGACGGACGTCGAGCGCGCCGTTCTGCGCCGTCTTTCCGTGTTCGTTGGAGTCTTCTCGCTCGAAGCTGCCCGGTTCGTGGCTGGCCAGGGCGACGCAGAGGACGCTGAGGTCGTCGAAGCCGTGGCCAATCTGGTAGCGAAGTCGTTGCTCACCGGCGAAGCCGGTCGCAAGGCGATGCGCTATCGAATGTTGGACAGCACGCGGGTCTACGCGCTGAAGAAGCTGATCGAATGCGGCGAGACCTTCGCAGTCGCCTCACGTCACGCTTCTCACTACCGATGCGTTCTCGAACGTGCGGCCCCGCCTGCATTCGGTACCGACAAGGACAGGACCTTGGTCCAGCAGGCAGAGATCCTCGGCAACGTACGCGCCGCGCTGGACTGGAGCCTGTCGGATAGCGGCGACGTGGAAATCGGCACGGCACTGGCCGCAGCCGCAGCGCCGCTGCTGCTGGAGATGTCGCCGCCGAACGAATGCCGCGCCTGGATGGAGAAGGCAATCGCTTCGCTCGGGGAGTCGATGCGCGGCACCCGCCGCGAGATGGAGCTGCAGGCGTCGCTCGGCCAATCGCTCATGTTCGCCAGCGGCAACAGCGAGGAAGTGCGACGCGCCTTCCGGCGCGGCCTCGAACTCGCGGAAGCGCTCGAGGATCTCCCATTCCGGTTGAGACTGCTCGGTGGGCTCGGTACCTTCCAGCTCAGGATGGGAGACTTCAGAGGCGCGTTGGAACTTGCCCGCCTGGCCGAATCCGTCGCCAAAAGGATGGATGACCCGGTGGCGCAGGGAACGGCGGATTCCATGCTGGGCGTGGCGCTGGACCTGACCGGCGACATCGCCCAGGCCGAGAAGCATTGGGAGGCTGCACTCAAGGGTGCCGTCGAAGCGCACCGCACCCGCACCATGCGCCTCGGCTTCAACCACCGCATCCATGCACTGTGTGGCCAGGCGCGATGCCACTGGCTTCGAGGCGAATGCGACCACGCGGCGGCCGTGGCCCAGTACGCGATCGAGCAGGCTGAAATGTTGAATCACCCCGTGACGCTGTCCATCGCACTGATCTGGGCGGGTTCTGTGTTTCTCTGGCGGGGAGACTTCTCACGGGAGGAAGAAATCATCGAGCGGCTGGTCGCCCTCGCCACGAAGCATTCGCTGTCGCCTTACTTGGCGGTCGCCTTGGGATTGAGGGGCGAGGTGCAGGTCAAGCGCGGAAGGCCCGACCTTGGAGTGAACCTGCTGCGGGACAGCCTGCAAGCAGTACGTACCAACCACTACGAGATGCGGACCGCCGTATTCATCACCGCGCTGGCCGAAGGGCTGAGCAACCTGGAGCAACATGCGGCGGCCCTGGCAGCCATCGAAGAAGCGATCGCTCTGACCGAGCGACAGGGCGGCTATCTCCATATGCCAGAGACGCTGCGCGTGAAGGGGGAGATCCTGGCGAGCACTCCTGGCACCGATTCGCAACTTGCAGAGCAGTGCTTTCTTGGCGCGATCCAATGGTCACAGCGCCAATCTGCATTGTCATGGGAGTTGCGAGCAGCGAACAGTCTCGCACGCCTCTGGCTGAACCAAGGCCGGATCGATGCGGCGAGGAAAGTGCTTGCGCCAATCCATGGCAGGTTCACCGAAGGTCATGACACGCCCGACCTCGTCACCGCGAGGGAACTTTTGGCGAAGATGGATCATCCGTCCGGCCCTGCTCGCCGAGCTTCGCGGCGGAGCCCATGAATTCATCCAACTCGTTCAGCAGTTTTTCGGCCGCCTTGAGATCGCGCGTCTCAAAGCCCTCGGTGAACGAGCGATAAACCCCGGCGAGAATCTCATGACCTTCCTCGTGGCGGCCTTGGCTCATTCGAAGCCGTGCAAGCGACGTGGCCGTTCGCAACTCCCAAGCCGAGGCGTGCTGGCGGCGCGCGCACTCCAGCGAACGCGTGAGGCAGTCTTCGGCTTGCGACTCACCTTTATCGGGCATCAAGAGGAGAACGGCGGCCTGAAGCCGGAGCAGCTCGGGCAACTCCAGCGCCTCTTCGCCGTCTTGCGTTTCGGCGATCGCGCCGGCGATGACAGCGAGCGCCTCGTCGAGCTGTCCGCTTCTCGTGAGTGCATCCGCGAGCGCGCAAGCAGCTCGATTGACGAGAATGCCATGCCTCTCGGCCTTCATGGCCTTCAACGCATCCAGCAAGATCGTCGTACCCCGGTTGGTCTCTCCGAGATGGACAAGCAGCTCGCCTTTCAAGGCAAGCCCGGTTGCGTGAAACGACAGCAACGCCTGCCAGTTCGTGTGCTGCATCAGCTTGCCGAGTGCACTCTCCGCGGCGTTCCAATCGCCGCACCAGAGGAACACCGGAGTGGCGTAGAGGAGGGAGAAGCAGACGTCGACCGATCTTCCGGAAGCGGCCGCCTCGCCGATCGCCTCTCTTGCGACCGCCATTGCGCGGTCCGGGTGGCCGGCGAGCCACAGGACACGGGCATACGGCACCAGCGCTCGAACGCGGTAATCGAGCCCGAACAGATGCAGGTTGCGGGGCCCGGCGCGCCCGAATCCATTTTGGAAGTCGCGCTCCGCGGCCCGTTGATTGCCGAGGAAATGCTGCGATCCCCCTCGCATCCAGTCGGCCATGACCATGTACGAAACGTCTGCCGATGTCCGGGCCGCAGAACTCAACTCTTCCGCCACGGCGAGGGAGCCTCGAAAGTCTCCCGCGCGAATGAGAAGGATGTGCAGCCCCACCATCAGCCGCAGGCGATGCGAGGTTTCTCCGAGCCGGTGCGCGATGTCCAGTGCGCGGGCGATTGCAGCGCGTACGTCGTCGCCGGCTCCTCCCGTCCACATCGCCGCTGTCGCGAGCGTCTCCTGGAGAACCATCTCTTTTCTGGTCCCCCGATCAGCATCCTCGAGCAATGACAGCGCCTTCGTGCTCCATTTGTGGCACTCGGTCAGCAAGAGGAGTTGCAGAAGCACAGGGGCGGCAGCTGCTGCCAGATCGATTCCGAGCACCGCGTGGCGAGGTTCCGATTCGCGATCGCCGAAGCACCAGTCGAGCGCCGCCCGCACGTTCCCCAGGTGTTCGCTGAGAGCGAGCACGCGGGGGTCGCGGTGCGGACCGATGCCGTCGGCGGAAACGGAACCCAGAAGCAGCAAAAAATGCTTGGCGTGCCGCTGGGCGGTGGCTTCCAGGTCGTCGCTCTGTTCCAGCTTTTCGGATGCGTAGTCTCGGGTCGTCTCGAGGAGGCGATAGCGTGTGGCCCGATCGTCCGCAGCCACTGCCGACACAAGGGACTTCGCGACCAGATCGCCGACATGGATGGCGACCTGGTCCTCGTCGAGTCCGCTCCCGCACGCGACAGCCTGAGCGGCCTCGAGGGTGAACGTGCCGACGAAGACGGACAGTCTTCGCAGCACCACCTGCTCACTTTCGGAAAGGAGGTCGTGACTCCAGTCGAGCGTTGCGTGGAGTGTCTGTTGCCGCGGCGAGGCGGTGCGCCTTCCGGGCCAATCCAAACCGAAGCGACTGTTCAGCAGGCTGGCGATGCCCTCGACGCCATACGCACCCACTCGGCCTGCAGCGAACTCGATGGCGAGTGCGATTCCATCCAGCCTGCTGCAAATGCTGGCCACGATCGGCGCGTTCGCATCAATGAGCTCGAAGCTGCTTCCGCTGGCCGCGACGCAATCCGCAAAGAGCTTGACGGCCGGGAACGTTTGCGCTTCAAGGGCATTCAGGCCCGGATCGAGCGGCGGGCACTCGAGAGGGGGCAGCAGGTATGTGTACTCGCCCTCGACTCGCAGAGCCTCGCGGCTGGTCGCCAGAATGTGAACCTCGGATGCTTCACGGAAGATCTGCTCGGCAAGTGCGGCTGAGGCTGCGATGACATGCTCGCAGTTGTCCAGCACGAGGAGCATCCGTGTCCGCCGGAGGGATTCCCTCAGGCTCGGCAGCGCGTCCTCGGTCTGAATCGTGAGCCCGAGCGTAGACGCGACGGTGGAAGCCACGTGCGCCGGGTCTGAGAGTGCACCCAGATTGACGAAGCAAACCGCTTCAGGGAACTCTTGAAGCATGGCATGGGCGACAGCTACGGCGACCGTCGTCTTGCCCATGCCACCGGGTCCGACAATCGTCAAGAAGCGATGGGCGGTCAGGTCGGCGGCAATGGCGCGAGCCGCTTCGTCGCGTCCAACCATCCGCCCAAGGACTGGCGGCAGGGCAGGTGTTTGCAATGCCGCGCCGTCCGGGGAGAGGGGAGCCGAATCTGCACGATGAGGGTGATGCTCGCGGCTGACCGGGGCCACGAAGCAGTAGCCCTGGCCCCGGATGTTCGCAATGTACCGAGCGGTCCCCTCGCCATCGCCCAGCGCTTTGCGCAAACCGGTGATGTGCATCCTGAGGCTACCTGAGTCCACCACCAGGTCGCGCCAAACGCGCGAGATCAACTCTCTGTGGCCGACGATCTCGCCAGCATGCTCAACGAGCACGATCAGAATATCAAGAGCCCGGTTGCTCAACGGGAATGGAACGCCATCCCTCTCGACCTTACGCGCGGCAGGGAACAGCCGAAACGGCCCGAATGAGGCGCTCGTGGCGCCTAAGTACCCATGCGAAGAGCTCGATGCTGCAGCATCGAGACTCTTGTTTTCGGGCGCTCGCCCGGCAGCGTGAGCAGGCGAGGTATCGATAGCTTCTCCGCGTGGTTATGGCCCAACAATGCGGCCCCCCATTGTCGGGCTCAGTACGTGACGATTATAGATTTGCGACATGCAGCGGAGTCAAATGAGGGGCCGGGCCGTAGTCGGTCGCGTGCATTGCAGCGCCACGCGGATGCGGCTTGGTACTCGCAAAGGAGCTCCGCATCTCTTGGCCGGCAGCAACTGAATCGAGGGCCTGCCTGCCTAGTTCATGCGACCAGCAGTCCCAGCACGTACTCGTCGACGTAGTGCGGCTCGTCGGCCCGCTTGTAGAACTGGCGCAGCGTGCCTTCGTGCACGAAACCCAGCTTGCCATAGAAGCGCAGTGCTTGCGCGTTGTCGCTCTCGGCGTACAGCTCGATGCGCCTGACGCCGTCGGCCTTGAGCCGCTCAATCGCATCAGTGAGCATGGCATGTCCCACTCCTTGCCCATGGCGTCGCGGGTCTACCGCCAAGGTTCCAAGCAAGGCGACATGTCGCACTCGACCCGGATAGCGGGTCGCCTTGTAGAAGCCGGCAAGCGCGCCATCGACTGCCCACACGTAGAAACAACCGCTGTCGAGAAGCTCTTCGTAGATGCCTTCGAACTCGTCGAGCAACATGGGCTCGTAGGTCAGGAAGGGCACCACCTTCTCGTGCGTGTAGATTGAGAACACGGCCTCAATGTCTTGAGGCTCGGCGAGTCGGCGCATTCGAGGAATCCTTGGGGCTGGCGGGACGAACGGCAGCGAGTGTACCCAGCGGCCGCTTCCTGGCCGACACCTTGCTTCTGCCTGCCCTCGAGCCTGCCGGAGCCCGGCCGCATCGCAAGCGTGTCGGCCGTGGGCGCCGTCGAGAGGACAATCGGAGCAGCTCCGTTCGAAATCACAGCCACGACCATGCCCCGTCTCGATGACCCCCTCCACGACGCCGAAATCGGCTCCCGCGACAGCACGCTCGACACCACCCGGATCGACGACGTGCGTATCGGCGCCGTTCGCCCGCTCATCACCCCTGCGCTGCTGCAGGAACGCGTGCCCGTGCGCGACAACACGTTGGCGCTGGTCGAAGGCAGCCGCGCGGCGATCGCCGACGTGCTGCACGATCGCGACGACCGGCTGGTCGTCGTGGTCGGCCCATGCTCCATCCATGACCACGACCAGGCGATGGAATACGCACGCCGTCTGAAGACGGTCGCCGATTCGCTGCAGGACGACCTGCTGATCGTGATGCGTGCCTATTTCGAGAAGCCGCGCACCACGGTGGGCTGGAAGGGCTACATCAACGACCCGCACCTGGACGGCAGTTTCGCGATCAACGAAGGGCTGGAGCGCGCGCGACGCCTGCTGCTCGAGCTGACCACCCTGGGCCTGCCCACGGGCACCGAGTTCCTCGACCTGTTGAGCCCACAGTTCATTGCCGACCTGATCGCTTGGGGTGCCATCGGAGCCCGCACCACCGAGAGCCAAAGCCATCGGCAGCTGGCGTCGGGCCTGAGCTGCCCGGTCGGCTTCAAGAACGGCACGGACGGCAGCGTCAAGGTCGCGGCCGACGCCATCCTCGCGGCCCGCGCGCCGCATGCCTTCATGGGCATGACCAAGATGGGCATGGCGGCGATCTTCGAGACCCGCGGCAACGACGACTGCCACGTGATCCTGCGCGGCGGCAAGGCCCCCAACTATTCGGCCGCGGACGTCGCGGCCAGCTGCGAGGCGCTGCTGGCGAATGGCCTGCGGCCCCAGGTCATGGTCGACGTCTCGCACGGCAACAGCAGCAAGCAGCATCAGCGGCAGATCGTGGTCGCTGAAAACGTGGCGGCGCAGATCGCGGCCGGCGAAAGGCGCATTACGGGCATCATGATCGAGAGTCATCTCGAGGAAGGGCGGCAGGATCTGAAGCCTGGCGTCGCGCTCAAGCACGGTGTCTCGATCACCGATGCCTGCCTCGGCTTTGCTCAGACGGTGCCGGTGCTCGAGGGGCTGGCGTCGGCAGTCAAGGCGCGGCGGCGCCTGTCGAAGGCGTGAGGCGGTCTGCGCTCCATTGCAGACACGGGTTCCTCGCAAGCGGACATTGAATGTGCCCGCAGTTGGATTCCCTCTGCTATCGCCACGAACATACGCGGCGCGTCTAATCGCAAATGCGCCCCAGAAGGTGATCTACGACGGGCCCCCATAGGCCTGCGAGGGCAACAACATGGTGCCCGTCTTGTCCCGGCAAGGTTTCGAGCACATGAAACTGTCCTTGACCCCCCGCAGCTACGAAGGCGTCAAAGTTGCTGCGGCTGTGAGCAGTGCTATAGAAGGGATCGTTCTCCGCATAGAGCCATACGGTCGGCCCCGCGAACGCCGCGCCCCTTCTCGCGATCACAGGATTGATCATTTCGGAAGCGGGCCCTTGTTCATCAACCCAACCGCCCACGAAGTTGAGGACTCCGCCAGATAGCTTTGGCCGTGCTCCCGCACAAGCCAGTGCCAGGAAGCCGCCCCGAGAGTGTCCACCGATCAGCAGACGTTCGCGATCAACGTCAGCCCTCACAAGCAAGTGCTCGACTACGCATGCCAAGTCCTGCAGCGCGTGCTCGAAGCCAGGAAGAGCGTATTGGGGATCGTCGGAATACCGCGACCGATCCGGTTCGAAGCCCTCGTCATAAAGCCCATAGGACTTACCACGCCCACGTCGCTGCGGGAAGACGACCATCCAGCCGCGACCGTTGAAGTATTTTGCCAATGTAGGGCTGGTCACCGTGCTGGTAAACAGCGACGGGTCGTCTCCCATACCAGTAATTTGGGCGAGCACACGTTCGCTGAAGACGCCCAGACTGTCGGAAGCGCGTACGCAAACGACCGTGGCGTCGTGCGTAGAAACTCTCTCGACTATCAGCTTGATGTCGTAGCTTCGGCCTTGGCCTGCCCACCCTGACCACTCCCCGGACCAGGCAGAGATCGACGCAGGCAGATCGTTCAACGGTCGTTGCAAGGCGATGTCCGTTGGTGCCGCAGCGACAACTGAGCTCTCTGACGCCTCGGGCTCCAAAGCCGACATGAAATCGGGCCAGTCTGCAGGCTGCCAGTGGTCTTTTTCAGGGGCCGTTTTCATGCGGGGCCATTGTCCGCCGAATCACCTCGTCAGCGCGCGCGTTGTCAGCCTGCCGCAAAATGTCTGCCAATAATTAATCAGTTCGAGTGCAGGCCCCGCAACTGGAGACAAGCCGATGAGCAGTTATGCAGAGTTCTATCGCCAGTCGATCGATGCGCCGGAGGCCTTCTGGGCCGAACAGGCCAAGCTCATCGATTGGAAGACGCCGCCGCAGCAGATCCTGGATGCGAGCAACCCGCCCTTCGCGCACTGGTTCGCGGGCGGGACGACCAATCTCTGCCACAACGCGGTCGATCGCCACTTGGCCGCGCGCGCCGAACAGCCGGCCCTGATCGCCGTCTCGACCGAAACCGGCACCGAGAAAAGCTACAGCTTCAAGGAGCTGCACGCAGAGGTGCAGCGGTTCGCGGCGAGCCTGATGGCGCTCGGCGTTGGCAAGGGCGACCGCGTGCTGATCTACATGCCGATGATTCCCGAGGCCGCCTTCGCGATGCTGGCCTGCGCGCGTCTCGGCGCCATCCACTGCGTGGTGTTCGGCGGCTTCGCGAGCGCCTCGCTGGCGTCGCGCATCGAGGACGCGACGCCGAAGCTCGTCGTCAGTGCCGATGCGGGCTCGCGCGGCGGCAAGGTGATCGCGTACAAGCCCTTGCTCGACGAGGCGATCCGGCAGTCCTCGCACAAGCCCGAGTCGGTGCTGCTGGTCGATCGCGGCCTGGCGCCGATGGCCCTGACCGAAGGGCGCGACCACCTGGCCGCTGCGCTGGTCGAGAAGCACCGCGACGCGCAGGTGCCCTGCACCTGGCTGGATGCGACCGACATCAGCTACACCATCTACACCAGCGGCACCACCGGCCGGCCCAAGGGCGTGCAGCGCGACACCGGCGGCTACGCGGTGGCCCTGGCGGCCAGCATGAAGCACATCTTCGACGGCCGGCCCGGCGAAACCTATTTTTCGACCAGCGACATCGGCTGGGTGGTGGGGCACAGCTACATCGTCTACGGCCCGCTGATCGCAGGGATGGCGACCCTCATGTACGAGGGCTTGCCGACGCAGGGCCTTGACCGGCAACCCGACGGCGGCATCTGGTGGCGCCTGGTGGAGAAATACAAGGTGACCGTGATGTTCAGCGCGCCGACCGCAGTGCGCGTGCTCAAGAAGCAGGATGCGGCGCTCTTGAAGAAATACGACCTTTCGAGCCTGCGCGCGCTGTTCCTCGCCGGCGAGCCGCTCGACGAGCCCACGGCGCGCTGGATCAGCGAAGGCCTCGGCGTGCCGATCATCGACAACTACTGGCAGACCGAGTCGGGCTGGCCCATCCTCACGGTGGCCAATGGCGTCGAGCAGACGCGAAGCAAGTTCGGCAGCCCCGGCATTCCGATGTACGGCTACAAGGTGAAGATCCTCCATGAAGCGAGCGGCGAGGAACTGACCGGTGCCAACGAGAAGGGCGTGGTGGTGATCGAAGGCCCGACGCCACCCGGCTTCATGCAGACCGTGTGGAGGGACGACCAGCGCTTCGTCGACACCTACTGGAAGACCGTGCCGGGCAAGCTGGTGTATTCCACCTTCGACTGGGGCATCCGCGACGAGGACGGCTACTTCTACATCCTCGGCCGCACCGACGACGTGATCAACGTTGCCGGCCACCGGCTCGGCACGCGCGAGATCGAGGAAGCGATCTCTGGCCATGCGAACGTCGCCGAGGTCGCGGTGGTCGGCGTCGCCGATGCGCTCAAGGGGCAGGTGGCAATGGCTTTCGTGGTGCCCAGGGACGGCGCTGCGCTCACCGACGCGCAGACAGCCCTCGTGCTCGAAGGGGAAATCATGAAGCAGGTGGCCGACCAGCTCGGATCGCTCGCGCGTCCGGCGCGCGTGCGCTTCGTGAGCGCGCTGCCCAAGACGCGCAGCGGCAAGCTGCTGCGGCGCGCGATCCAGGCCGTGTGCGAGCAGCGCGATCCCGGCGACCTGACCACCATCGAAGACCCCGGCGCGCTGCAGCAGATCAGGCAATTGCTCGCGCCTTGAGGGCTTGTCAGGACGCTTTTCGGCGTCACATGGCTGCCATGGCACAATGCCAAGGTACTCAGGCCCTTCCCCAGCCACAGTCGCATCCGCCAATCGGTTCAGCCGTGTCGCGGAAGGTTTCTTAAACCAGCTAAGGCTTCCTTCAGGGAAGCGAAGGTCAGCGGAATATGAGCGATTCGTCCTCGACGCCGTCAGCGTCCGTCTATCACGCCTATCAAGGCAACACCTACCTCTTCGGCGGCAATGCGCCCTATGTCGAGGAGATGTACGAGAACTATCTCAGCAACCCCGGCAGCGTGCCCGACAACTGGCGCTCGTACTTCGATGCGATGCAGCACGTGCCCGCCACCGACGGCAGCACCACGCGCGACGTACCGCACCAGCCGGTCATCAATGCCTTCGCCGAACGCGCGAAGCAGGGCACCACGAGGGTGGTGCAGGCCAGCGGCGCCGATTCCGAGCTCGGCCGCCAGCGCACCGCCGTCCAGCAGCTGATCGCGGCCTACCGCAACGTCGGCGCCCGCTGGGCCGATCTCGACCCGCTGAAGCGCGCGGAGCGCCCCTCGATTCCGGAGCTCGAGCCCTCGTTCTACGGCTTCACCGATGCCGACCTCGAGACGGTGTTCAACACGAGCAACACCTTCTTCGGCAAGGACACGATGTCCTTGCGCGACCTGCTCAATGCGCTGCGCGAGACCTACTGCGGCACCATGGGTGTGGAGTACATGTACACCACCGACCAGAACCACAAGCGCTGGTGGCAGCAGAAGCTCGAGAGCGCACGGACCAATCCGAAGCTGAGCACCGAGCAGAAGAAGCGCGTCCTCGAGCGCCTGACGGCCGCCGAAGGCCTGGAGCGCTTCCTCCACACCAAGTACGTCGGCCAGAAGCGCTTCTCGCTCGAAGGCGGCGAAAGCTTTATCGTCTCGATGGACGAACTGATCAGCCAGGCAGGCGTCAAGGGCGTGCAGGAAATCGTGATCGGCATGGCCCACCGCGGCCGCCTCAACGTGCTGGTCAACTCCCTCGGCAAGATGCCGGCCGACCTGTTCGCCGAGTTCGACCACACGGCGCCCGAAGACCTGCCCAGCGGTGACGTCAAGTACCACCAAGGCTTCAGCTCCGACGTGTCGACGCCTGGCGGTCCGGTGCACTTGAGCCTGGCCTTCAATCCCTCGCACCTCGAGATCGTGAATCCGGTGGTCGAGGGCTCCGTGCGCGCGCGCATGGACCGCCGCGCCGATCCGCTCGGCAAGCAGGTGCTGCCGGTGATCGTGCACGGCGACGCCGCCTTCGCAGGGCAGGGCGTGGTGATGGAAACGCTGGCGCTGGCCGAAACGCGCGGCTATTCCACCGGCGGCACGGTCCATATCGTGATCAACAACCAGATCGGCTTCACCACCAGCGACCCGCGCGACAGCCGCTCCACGCTGTACTGCACCGACATCGTCAAGATGATCGAGGCGCCGGTGCTGCACGTGAACGGCGACGACCCCGAAGCGGTGGTGCTCGCGACCCAGCTCGCCCTCGAGTTCCGCATGGAATTCCAGAAGGACGTGGTGGTCGACATCATCTGTTTCCGCAAGCTCGGCCACAACGAGCAGGACACGCCCTCGCTCACCCAGCCGCTGATGTACAAGAAGATCGCGGCGCACCCGGGCACGCGCAAGCTCTATGCCGAAAGACTCGCCGCCCAGGGCCTGGGCGACGCGCTCGGCGACGACATGGTGAAGGCGCAGCGCGCCGCCTTCGACGCCGGCAAGAACACCACCAATCCGGTGCTGACCAACTTCAAGAGCAAGTACGCGGTCGACTGGAGCCCCTTCCTCAACAAGAAGTGGACCGATGCCGGCGACACTGCCATTCCCACCGCGGAATGGAAGCGCCTGGCCGAGCGCATCACCAAGGCGCCGGACAACTTCACCGTGCATCCGCTGGTCAAGAAGGTGCTCGACGACCGCGCGGCCATGGGCCGCGGCGACGTCAACGTCGACTGGGGCATGGGCGAGCACATGGCTTACGCCTCGCTGGTGGCGAGCGGCTATCCGGTGCGCCTGTCGGGCGAGGACAGCGGCCGCGGTACCTTCACGCACCGCCACGCCGTGCTGCACGACCAGAACCGCGAGAAGTTCGACGAAGGCACCTACGTGCCGCTCTCCAATGTGGCGGACAACCAGGCGCCCTTCGTCGTCATCGACTCGATCCTGTCGGAAGAAGCGGTGCTCGCGTTCGAGTACGGCTACGCCTCGAACGATCCGAACACGCTGGTGATCTGGGAAGCGCAGTTCGGCGATTTCGTCAACGGCGCGCAGGTCGTGATCGACCAGTTCATCGCCTCGGGCGAAGTGAAGTGGGGCCGCGTCAACGGCATCACGCTGATGCTGCCGCACGGCTACGAAGGGCAGGGCCCGGAGCACAGCTCGGCGCGCCTGGAGCGCTTCATGCAGCTGTCGGCAGACACCAACATGCAGGTCGTGCAGCCGACCACGGCGAGCCAGATCTTCCACGTGCTGCGCCGCCAGATGGTGCGCAACCTGCGCAAGCCGCTGATCATCATGACGCCCAAGTCGCTGCTGCGGAACAAGGACGCGACCTCGCCGCTCGCCGAGTTCACCAAGGGCAGCTTCCAGACCGTCATCCCCGACAACAAGGACTTGAAGGCCGACAAGGTCAAGCGCCTCGTGGCCTGCTCCGGCAAGGTCTATTACGACCTGGCGAAGAAGCGCGAGGAGAAGGGCAGCGACGACGTGGCGATCATCCGCGTCGAGCAGCTCTATCCGTTCCCGCACAAGGCCTTCGCTGCCGAAATCAGGAAGTACCCGAACCTCGTCGACGTGGTGTGGTGCCAGGACGAACCGCAGAACCAGGGCGCCTGGTTCTTCGTGCAGCACTACATCCACGAGAACATGCTGGAAGGCCAGAAGCTCGGCTACTCGGGCCGCGCCGCCTCGGCGTCGCCCGCGGTCGGCTATTCGCACCTGCACCAGGAACAGCAGAAGGCGCTGGTCGACGGCGCTTTCGCCAAGCTCAAAGGCTTCGTGCTGAGCAAGTAAGAAGAACCACATTCACATCTACAAGAAACACGAAGCGGAGCACATAAGCAATGTCCATCGTTGAAGTCAAAGTCCCCCAGTTGTCCGAATCCGTGGCCGAGGCCACGATGCTGCAGTGGAAGAAGAAGGCCGGCGAAGCCGTCGCGGTCGATGAGATCCTGATCGAGATCGAGACCGACAAGGTCGTGCTGGAAGTCCCGGCGCCGGCCGCCGGTGTACTGGCCGAGATCGTCGCGGCCGACGGCGCCACCGTCGTCGCCGAACAGCTGATCGCGAAGATCGATACCGAAGGCAAGGCCGGCGCAGCCGCGCCCGCCGCGGCACCCGCTGCTGCGGCGGCCGCTCCGGCGGCGGCGCCTGCTGCCGCTGCGGTCGCCTCGACCGGCGGCGCGAAGTCCGATGTCGCCATGCCCGCGGCAGCCAAGCTGCTGGCCGACAACAAGCTCACGACGGGCGACGTGGCCGGCACCGGCAAGGACGGCCGCGTCACCAAGGGCGACGTTCTCGGCGCGGTTGCTTCAGGCGCCGCGGCCAAGGCCCCCACGCCTGCG
This sequence comes from Variovorax paradoxus, assembly GCF_018614915.1. Lineage (GTDB taxonomy): Bacteria > Pseudomonadota > Gammaproteobacteria > Burkholderiales > Burkholderiaceae_C > Variovorax > Variovorax paradoxus_K. The sequence continues at coordinate 94,432 of NZ_JAGGNU010000009.1, forward strand.
GCCATCCCCACGGGCGCGCCCAAGACGGCCTTGCCGCAGGTCGCGGCGCCCGCGCGCGCGCCGGAGCTCGGCGAGCGTCCGGAAGAGCGCGTGCCGATGAGCCGCCTGCGCGCTCGCATCGCCGAGCGCCTGCTGCAGTCGCAAGCCACCAACGCCATCCTGACCACCTTCAACGAGGTCAACATGGCGCCGGTGATGGAAATGCGCAAGCGCTTCCAGGAGAAGTTCGAGAAGGAGCACGGCGTCAAGATCGGCTTCATGAGCTTCTTCGTGAAGGCCGCGGTGCATGCGCTCAAGAAGTACCCGGTGATCAACGCCTCGGTGGACGGCAACGACATCGTCTACCACGGCTACTTCGACATCGGCATCGCGGTCGGTTCGCCGCGCGGCCTGGTGGTGCCGATCCTGCGCAATGCCGACCAAATGAGCTTTGCCGACATCGAGAAGAAGATCGCCGAATACGGCGCCAAGGCGCGCGACGGCAAGCTGGGCATCGAGGAGATGACCGGCGGCACCTTCTCGATCTCCAACGGCGGCGTGTTCGGCTCGATGCTGTCGACGCCGATCATCAATCCCCCGCAGTCGGCCATCCTCGGCGTGCATGCGACCAAGGACCGCGCCGTGGTCGAGAACGGCCAGGTCGTGGTCCGGCCGATGAACTACCTCGCGATGTCCTACGACCACCGCATCATCGACGGCCGCGAAGCCGTGCTTGGCCTGGTGGCCATGAAGGAAGCGCTGGAAGACCCCGCTCGCCTGCTGTTCGATATTTGATCACCCCCGTTGCTTGCTCACTTCGTGTAGCCGCCTCCCCCTCGAGGGGGCGACCCCGGCGGGCCCGGCAAAGCCGGTTTCGCGGGGTCTTCCGAACGGGCTTCGCTGCGCTTGCCGCGGGTGCCATGGTCGTTGCGAGGCGATGAACACGAACAACAACATCTGAAAGAACCCTCATGTCCAACAAGCAATTCGACGTCATCGTCATCGGTGGCGGCCCCGGCGGCTACGTCGCGGCCATCCGCGCGGCGCAACTCGGTTTCAACGTCGCCTGTATCGACGAGTGGAAAAACGCCAAGGGCGGCCCGGCCCTGGGCGGCACCTGCACCAACATCGGCTGCATTCCATCTAAGGCACTGCTGCAGTCGTCCGAGAACTACGACCACGCCGGGCACCACTTCGCCGACCACGGCATCAAGGTCGAGGGCCTGAGCCTCGATCTGGCCAAGATGCTGGCGCGCAAGGACGCCGTCGTGAAACAGAACAACGACGGCATCGTGTACCTGTTCAAGAAGAACAAGGTCAGCTTCTTCCACGGCCGCGGCTCGTTCGTGAAGGCCGCGGACGGCTACGAAATCAAGGTCGCAGGCGCCGCGGAAGAGACCATCGCCGGCAAGCACATCATCCTGGCAACCGGCTCCAACCCGCGCCCCTTGCCCGGCGCCGATTTCGACGAGGAGAACATCCTCTCGAACGACGGCGCACTGCGCATCGGCGGCGTGCCCAAGAAGATGGGCCTGATCGGCTCCGGCGTGATCGGGCTCGAGATGGGTTCGGTCTGGCGCCGCCTGGGTTCCGAGGTTACGGTGCTCGAAGCCCTGCCGACCTTCCTTGGCGCGGTCGACGATCAGATCGCCAAGGAGGCGCACAAGGCCTTCATCAAGCAGGGGCTGAAGATCGAGCTCGGCGTCAAGGTCGGCGAGGTCAAGTCGGGCAAGAAGGGCGTCAGCGTCGCCTGGACCAATGCCAAGGGCGAAGCGCAGACGCTCGAAGTCGACAAGCTCATCGTCTCGATCGGCCGCGTGCCCAACACCATCGGCCTCAACGCCGAAGCGGTGGGCCTCAAGCTCGATGAGCGAGGTGCCATCGTGGTTGACGACGACTGCAGGACCAGCCTGCCGAACGTGTGGGCGATCGGCGACGTGGTGCGTGGTCCGATGCTCGCGCACAAGGCCGAGGAAGAGGGCGTGGCGGTGGCGGAGCGCATCGCGGGCCAGCATGGGCACGTGAACTTCAACACCATCCCGTGGGTGATCTACACCTCGCCCGAGATCGCGTGGGTCGGCCAGACCGAGCAGCAACTCAAGGCCGAAGGCCGCGCCTACAAGGCCGGCACTTTTCCCTTCATGGCCAACGGGCGTGCCCGCGCGCTGGGCGACACCACCGGCATGGTCAAGTTCCTGGCCGACGCGGCGACGGACGAGATCCTCGGCGTGCACATCGTCGGCCCGATGGCCAGCGAGCTGATCTCCGAGGCGGTGGTGGCGATGGAGTTCAAGGCCAGCGCCGAGGACATCGCGCGCATCTGCCATGCGCATCCCTCGCTGTCCGAAGCGACGAAGGAAGCTGCATTGGCCATCGACAAGCGCACGCTGAATTTTTGATCACCCCCGTTGCTTGCTCACTTCGTGTAGCCGCCTCCCCCCTCGAGGGGGCAACACCAGCGGCCCGGCAAAGCCGGTTCCGCGGTGTTTCCCGAACGAGCTTCGCTTCGCTCGCTGCGAGGCGGATGGATCACCTTCACTTCCTGCATCGATATGTCTGTCAAAGCCGCTTACGAGGCTGAACTGAAGGCACGCAGCTTCCAGAGCGACCCCGCGCAGCTGCGCGCCGTGGAGGCGCTCGATCGCTGCGCGGGCGAATGGGCAGACTACAAGGCGCAGCGCTCCAACTCGTTCAAGAAGCTGATCAACCGGCCGGAAATCCCGCGCGGGGTCTACATGTACGGCGGCGTCGGGCGCGGCAAGAGCTTCCTGATGGACCTGTTCTTCAACGCGGTGCCGCTGCGGCGCAAGACGCGGCTGCACTTCCACGAGTTCATGCGCGAGGTGCATCGTGAATTGGCCGACCTGCAGGGCACCGTCAATCCGCTCGACGAGCTCGGACGGCGGATCGCCAAGCGCTACAAGCTGATCTGCTTCGACGAGTTCCACGTCGCCGACATCACCGATGCCATGATCCTGCACCGGCTGTTGACGGCGCTGTTCGAGAACGGGGTGGGCTTCGTCACGACCTCGAATTTCAGGCCGGACGATCTCTATCCCGGCGGGCTGCACCGCGACCGGATCCTGCCCGCGATCGCGCTGCTCAACGAGCGTCTCGAGGTGATCGGCGTCGACAACGGCACCGACTACCGCCGCCGCACGCTGGAGCAGGTGCGGCTCTACCTCACGCCCAACGGCGCAGCCGCCGACAAGGAGATGCGCCACGCCTTCGAACGCCTGGCCGAAAGTGCGGACGAGAACCCGGTGCTGCACATCGAGGCGCGCGAGATCCACGCGCGCCGCAAGGCCGGCGGGGTGGTCTGGTTCGATTTCAAGACCCTGTGCGGCGGCCCGCGCTCGCAGAACGACTACCTGGAGATCGCCACCCAGTTCCACACGGTGCTCCTGTCCGACGTGCCGTACATGCCGGTGCGCATGGCCTCTGAAGCACGTCGTTTCACATGGCTGGTCGACGTGTTCTACGATCGGCGGGTGAAGCTCATCATGTCGGCGGAGGTCCCGCCCGAGGCGTTGTACACCGAGGGTCCGCTGGCCCACGAATTTCCACGCACCGTGTCCAGACTCAACGAAATGCAGTCGGCCGAATTCCTGGCCCTTGAGCGCCGCGTCGTCGACACCCGCCTCACATGAAGAACACCGTCCTTGCGCTGACCATGGCCCTGATCGCGCTGCCGCTGTGGGCGCAATCCACCGCCACCACCGGCAACACCGACTTCGAAGCGGAGCGCGCACGCCTGGCGCAGGAGCGCAAGCTGGCCGAAGAGCGCTTCCAGACCGAGCAGAAGGCTTGCTACCAGAGGTTTGCGGTCGAGGGTTGCCTGGAAGACAGCCGCCGGCGGCGGCGCGCCGTCACCGACGGCGTCAAGCGCCAGGAAGCCGCCATCAACGACATCGAACGCAAGCGCCGTGGAGCGGCAGAGCTCGACCGGCTCGAGGAGAAAAAGGCCAGCCCGCGGCCGCAGGACACGCCCTCGCAGCGCGAGCAGTCCCTGAAGTCGCAGCAAGAGCGCGAGCAGCGCGCGGCCGATCATGCAGAGACGCGCGCCCGCGCGGCCTCCGACGCGGCGCTGCGCAAACGCGAGTTCGAGGACAAGCAGCGCGTCCATGCCGAGGACCAGGCCAAGGCCGCGGCCCGGCGCGCCGAGGCGCCGACCGAGCGCGCGGCCTACGAGCGCAAGCAGCAGAGGGCGCAGGAGCATCGCGCCGATCGCGAGCGCCGCAACGCCGAGAAGACGAAGGACAAGCCCCGTTCGCCGTCCTTGCCGGCGCCACCCTGAGGACGCGCCGGGCGGCCGGCCTTCAGTCTTCGTCCGCAGTTGCGGGCAGCGCTTCGAGCTTCAGCACCACCAGCGAAATATTGTCCCCGGTGCCGCGTGCGCGGCGCCGCGCTTCCGACACCAGCAGTTCGGCCGCTGCGCGCGGCGATTGCTCGTGCAGCACCCGGCCCATCTCTTCCGGCGTGAAGTAGTGCCAGAGTCCGTCGCTGCACGCCATCAGCAGATCGTCGGGTTCCAGCTTGGTCACGAGATGGATGTCGATCGGCGGCGGCGTGGACTTCATGCCCAGGCAACCGAGCAGGATGTTCCCTTGCGGGTGGATGTTGGCTTCCGCCTCGCTGATGTCGCCGCGGTCCACCAGCGCCTGCACGTACGAGTGGTCCTTGGTGCGCCTGACGAGCCGGCCGCTGCGGAAGTGGTAGATGCGCGAATCGCCGGCATGGATCCAGGCGCAGTCACCTTCAGGATTCATGAGGAAAGCCGCCAGCGTGCTGTGCGGCTCCTCCTCGCTGGAGATCGCGGTGAGCTTGATCACCGTGTTGGCGTCTTCCAGCATCTGCCGCAGCACGGCCACAGCCTCGTCGCGTCCCGGCTTGTAGCGCGAGAACAACTGGCGTGCCGTCATCAGCACCTGGTCCGAGGCCTTGCGTCCTCCGCTGCGTCCGCCCATGCCGTCGGCCACGACACCGAGCACGCAGCCCGGTGCACGCGGATGGCTCATGATCAGGACCTGGTCCTGCTGGTAGGGGCGATCCCCCTTGTGAAGGCCGGTGGCCGCTGCGAGCCGAAAACCTCGAGTCGTGGGCGCGGATGCGTCGGTGGCGGGGTCTTTCATGGGATCGTGTGCTGGGAACGAAGACGTATTATCGAGTCAACCCCAGTGAAGCCCGAATCGCCCATTGCATCGTCTTCGCATCGCCCCCGTTGGACACCAATCTTCATTCCTTTTCCCGCCAGCTGATCGAACTGCGCATCGAGCACGCCGACCTGGACGCCAGCATCGACCGGCTCGCCGAGGCCGTGCCGCGGGACGAGCTGCTCTTGCGGCGCCTGAAGAAGAGGCGGCTCGCGCTGCGCGACCAGATCGTCCGCCTCGAGCGCATGCTCGATCCGCAAGAGCCCGCCTGATGTCGCTCGAGCAAGAAGTACGCGATGCTTTCGCGCAGGACGGCGCGCTGTCGCACGCGGCCGAGCAGTTCCGCGAGCGCGAGGGCCAGACCCAGATGGCGCTGGCCGTGGCCCGCACCATCGAGCAGGGCGGCGTGCTCGTGGTCGAGGCCGGCACGGGTGTCGGCAAGACCTTTTCCTACCTGGTGCCGGCGCTCCTGAGCGGCGAGCGCGTACTGCTCTCGACCGCCACCAAGACGCTGCAGGACCAGCTCTTCGGGCGCGACCTGCCGCGGCTGGTCGAATCGCTGGGCCTGCCGATGCGCACCGCGCTGCTCAAGGGGCGCGCGAGCTACCTGTGCCTGCACCGCCTCGACCTCGCGCGCCACGATGCCTCGCTGCCCGAGCGCGGCAGCATCCGCACGCTGGCGAAGATCGAGCAGTGGTCGAAGGCCACCCGTACCGGCGACCTGGCCGAGCTGCCGGGCCTGGACGAGCGCTCGCCGCTGATTCCGCTGGTGACTTCCACGCGCGAGAACTGCCTGGGCGCGCAATGTCCGCAATTCAAGCCCTGCCACGTCAACCTGGCGCGCCGCGAGGCGATGGCGGCCGACGTGGTGGTCATCAACCACCACCTGTTCTTCGCCGACCTGGCGGTGCGCGAATCGGGCATGGCGGAACTCTTGCCGACTGTGCGCGTGGTCGTGTTCGACGAAGCGCACCAGCTCAACGAGACTGGCGTGCAGTTTCTCGGCGTGCAGCTTGGCAGCGGGCAGGCGCTGGATTTCGCGCGCGACATGCTGGCCGCGGGCCTGCAGCAGGCGCGCGGGCTGGCCGACTGGCACCAGCTGGTGGCCGCCGTCGAACGCGGCGCGCGCGAACTGCGGCTGGCCGCCGGCAAGCAGTGGCCCGGCACCAAGCTGCGCTGGGTCGGCGCGGCGCCGGAGGGCGTGCCGGCCGATGCCTGGCAAGGCGCGCTCGACGTGCTGCAGCAGGCCTTCGTGGAAGCAACGCAGGCACTGGACACGATGAGTGAACTCTCGCCCGATTTCGTGCGCCTGCACGAGCGCGCGGAACAGCTGGCGGAGCGCGCGAAGCGCTTCGCGCGGCCCTGCGCCGCGGAGTCGGTGCGCTGGGTGGACGTGGGCACGCAGTTGCGGCTGGTGGAGTCGCCGCTCGATATTGCCGAAGCGGTGCGCACGCGCGTGCTCAAGGCCGACGCGAGCGATCCGGAAGAGCAGGGGCGTGCCTGGGTGTTCACCTCGGCCACGCTCGGCGACGACCCGAAGCTGCGCTGGTTCACCGAACCCTGCGGGCTCGATGACGCCGAGGTGCTGCGCGTTCAAAGTCCGTTCGACTACGCGCGCCAGGCCGCGCTCTATGTGCCGCGCACGTTTCCCAAGCCCAACGATCCGACGCACAGCGCCCAGGTGGCGCAACTCGCGGCTCGGGCAGCGGGCGTACTGGGCGGGCGCACCCTGGTGCTCACCACCACGCTGCGTGCGCTGCGCGCCATCGGCGATGCCATCAGGCAGCAGTTCGAGCGGCTGGAGGCCGCCCGCCGGCCGGAAGTGCTGGTGCAGGGAGAGTTGCCCAAGCGGGTGCTGATGGACCGTTTCCGCGAGGGCGCTGCCGAGGGGCGCGCCGGCTGCGTGCTGGTCGCCTCGGCTTCGTTCTGGGAAGGATTCGATGCGCCGGGCGATGCCTTGCAGCTGGTCGTGATCGACAAGCTGCCCTTTCCGCCGCCGAACGACCCGCTCGTCGAAGCGCGTTCGCAGCGGCTTGAGTCGCAAGGGCGCAGTTCTTTCAGCGACTACTCCTTGCCGGAAGCGGCCGTGGCCCTCAAGCAGGGTGCAGGCCGGCTGATCCGGCGCGAGACCGACAGGGGCGTGCTGGTGATCTGCGACACGCGGCTGGTCGCGATGGGCTACGGGCGCCGCCTGCTGGCCGCGTTGCCGCCGATGCGCAGGCTGGAGAGCGAAAGCGAGCTCGAAGCGGCGTTGCGGGAACTGGCGGGCTGAAAATCAACAAAGGCCCGTTGCGGGCCTTTGTTCGAGTCGCCTCAGCGCGTTACCAGAGCTTCCACCAGGGGTCGTCCTTGGCCCTGAAGCCGCGAGTCAGGTATTCGCTCTTCGGATAGTTGCTGGTCAGCACGCGCTTGGCGTCGTCGCGCAGGTCGGTCAGACCCAGCGCGTCGTAGGACTGAACCATGATGTAGAGCGCTTCTTCGAGCGCCGGCACTTCGCGGTAGTCGGCCAGCGCCAGCTGGGCGCGGTTGATCGCCGCCAGGTAGGCGCCGCGCGTGTAGTAGTAGCGCGCCACGTGCACTTCGTACTGCGCCAGCGAATTGACGACGTAGTTCATGCGCAGCCGCGCATCGGGCGTGTAGCGCGATTCCGGGAAGCGGGTGACGAGCTCCTTGAACGCCTCGAAGGACTCCTTGGCCGCCTTCTGGTCGCGCTCGGAAAGGTCCTGCCGCGTCATCCAGGCGAACATTCCGAGGTCGTCGTTGAAGTTGACCACGCCCTTCAGGTAGATCGCGTAGTCGAGCGCGGGGCTGGCCGGGTGCAGCTTCATGAAGCGGTCGAGGGTCGCGATGGCGGCGGGCTTTTCGCCGGCCTTGTACTGCGCATAGGCCTTGTCCAGCTGTGCCTGTTGCGCAAGCGGCGTGCCGGCCGCACGGCCTTCGAGCTTCTCGAACAGGGGCACGGCCTTGTCGTAGGCGCCCGAGTTGGATTCGTCCTTGGCTTCGGAGTAGATGCGGTTGGGGCTCCAGTTCGCGGTCCGATCGACGGTGGTCGACGAGCAGCCGGCCACGAGCCAAGCGGCCGTGCAAAGAGCCAGCCAGCCGGGGACAACCGATAATTTGGCGCGAAACATCACATAAGGCTTTCGTGAAACAGGTGCCGTCAATTATATCGGCCGACCCCCTGGACGAATCTCCAGGCGCAGCCGAGCACGACGAGGGCGCGGATCTGTCGGAGTCGAGCGAGATCCGCGATTTCCTGATCGGCCAGGGCCAGCACGGGCAGCGGCTCGACCGAGCGCTCGCCGCACTGGTGCCCGAGTTCTCGCGCAGCTATCTGCAGCAACTGATCGAGGCCGGCATGGTCGCGCTCCAGGGCCGCGTGGCGACCAAGGCGGCAGCCACGGTGCATGCCGGCGAAGCCGGGCGCATCGAGCTGCGACCCACGCCGCAGAGCCAGGCCTTCCGGCCCGAGCGGATGCAGATCACCGTGGTGCACGAGGACGAGCATCTGCGCGTCATCGACAAGCCGGCCGGTCTCGTGGTGCATCCGGCGCCCGGCAACTGGAGCGGAACGCTGCTCAACGGGCTGCTGGCCCTGGACCCGCGCGCCGCGCTGCTGCCGCGGGCCGGCATCGTGCACCGGCTCGACCGCGACACCAGCGGCCTGATGGTGGTCGCGCGCAGCCGCGCGGCGATGGACGCGCTGGTGGCGCTGATCGCGGCGCGCGAGGTCGCGCGCCAGTATCTCGCGCTCGCGCATCGCAGCTGGCAGGGCGCGAGCGCGCGCCACGTGGACGCCGCGATCGGGCGCGACCCGCGCAACCGGCTGCGCATGGCGGTGGTCGACCTGCAGCGGCATTCGGGCAAGCCGGCGCGCACGCTGATCGAGGCGCTGGACAGCAACGAGCAGGGCTGCGCCGTGCGCTGCACGCTGGAGACAGGGCGCACGCACCAGATCCGGGTGCACATGGCATCGATCGGCCATCCGCTGGTCGGCGACACGCTCTACGGCGGCACTGCCGCGGTCGGACTCGCAAGGCAGGCGCTGCATGCCTTCAGGCTCGCCTTCGTGCATCCGGTCACCGGGGTGGCGATGGAATTCCATTCGGCGCCGTCCCCTGATCTGGTGCAGGCTTTGCAGGCCTGGGGGCTGGATTACAATCGCGCCTGACGGCCCCGAGGGCCGCGCCGGCCACCCGAGCCGGCCTTGCGCTGCAATTGCCCGTGTGCCCGCAGCGCCTCTTCCATCCTTCTGAAATCAAGCGTCCTCGTGGCGCCTTTTCCCGGATACCGCGAACCATGAATACGGCGGATGCCAAGCGCATTCTCGAAACCGCCTTGATCTGTTCGAGCCAGCCGTTGGCGGTGCGCGAACTGCGCGTGCTGTTTGACGACGAACTGGGCGCCGACACGATCAAGACGCTGTTGCTCGAACTGCAGGAAGACTGGTCGCAACGCGGCCTGGAGCTCGTGAGCGTCGCCACCGGATGGCGCTTCCAGAGCCGCCCCGAACTGCGCGATCACCTCGATCGCCTGCATCCGGAGAAGCCGCCGCGCTACACCCGGGCAGCGCTCGAGACGCTGGCGATCATCGCCTACCGCCAGCCGGTCACGCGCGGCGACATGGAAGACATCCGCGGCGTCACCATCAACTCGCTGATCCTGAAGCAGCTCGAAGACCGCAACTGGGTCGAGGTGATCGGCCATCGCGAGACGGTCGGCCGCCCGGCGCTCTACGCGACCACGCGCCAGTTTCTCGACGACCTCGGCCTGGCTTCGCTGGACCAGTTGCCCGTCATCGAAACGCCGGCCCAGCAGGGCGCCCTGATCAACGCGCTCGCGCAGGCATCCGGCGCCGACCAGCCGGCCTTGCCGATCGACGAGCCCTCCGTCGAGGCGGGGGCAGAGGCAGAGGCAGAGATCGAGGCGATGGTCGAAACCTTGCCCGAACCCGAACCCGAACCCGAACCCGAACCCGAACCCGAATTCCAGTCTTCGTCCCCCGTCGAGCCCGATGCCGCTCCCGACGAGGCTGACACCACCGTCGTCCCCTCAGGAACCCGACCATGAGCCCCTCCGATCCCGATGACGCAGCGACGCTGCCGGCCGAACCTGTTTCCGACGATCAAGCGGCGGCGCCCGGCGCGCAGCCCGCGGAGGGCGTGACCGAAGCGAACTCCGAAGGCGCCGGCGAGGCGCCGCGCAAGCGTCGGCCGCGCCGGCGCAAGCCCGCCGGCCAGGCTCCCGTCGAGACGGAAGCGGAGCCGGTCGAGCTCGCGTCGCCCGCGGTCGGCGAAACGCAGGACGCGGTCGAGGACGAGGTGGACGAGGATGAAGAGCCGGACGAGGAAGAAGACGACCTCGACCGGGCCCGCCGCGCCGCCGAGCGCGAGCAGCGCAATGCGCCGCCGCCCGAGCCGATCCGTTTCGCCGACGTCATCTCGGGCCAGTTCGACGCCGACGAGGAAAGCCCCGAAGTCCCGCCCCTCAAGCGCGTGTTGCTGCCGGAAGCCGATTCGCCCAAGCTGCACAAGGTGCTGGCGCAGGCCGGCCTTGGTTCGCGGCTCGAGATGGAGCAGCTCATCCTGCAGGGCCGCATTTCCGTCAACAACGAGCCGGCCCATATCGGCCAGCGCATCCAGTTCGGCGACCAAGTCAAGATCAACGGCAAGCCGATCCGCTACCGCATCGCGCCGCCACCGGCGCGCGTGATCGCGTACCACAAGCCGGTCGGCGAAGTCGTGACGCACGACGATCCGCAGAACCGGCCCACCGTGTTCCGCAAGCTGCCGCGCCTCCAGCAGGGCAAATGGCAGTCGGTCGGGCGCCTTGACCTGAACACCGAAGGCCTGCTGCTCTTCACCAGCTCGGGCGAACTGGCCAACCAGCTCATGCATCCGCGCTTCGGGCTGGAGCGCGAGTACGCCGTGCGGGTGCTGGGCGCCCTCAGCAGCGAGGAAAAGCAGCGCCTGCTCGAAGGCGTGCGGCTCGACGACGGCATGGCCCACTTCGGCACCATCGAAGAGGGCGGCGGCGAAGGCTCGAACTGCTGGTACCGCGTCACCATCTCCGAAGGCCGCAACCGCGAAGTGCGCCGCCTGTTCGAATCGGTCGGCCACGCGGTCAGCCGCCTGATCCGCATCCGCTACGGTGCGATGGTGCTACCGCGCGGCCTCAAGCGCGGCGCCTGGATGGAGCTCGACGAGCGCGACATCCGCGCGTTGTTCCAGGCGGCCGGCGGCGCCGGCGAACGGCCGGCCCGCGCCGGCGGCGGCCCGAAGGGGCCTGGCCAGGAGGGTGGCGGTGGCCGCAACAACCGCAACCGCAAGCGCCGCGGCAACCGCAATGGCGGCGGGGCGCAGGCCGAGGGCCGCGAGCCGCCGATCCCGAACCCGTTGGCCAGCGGCCCGATGGCCCGCGGCGATCGGGGCAAAGGGGGCGGCAGTGGGGGCCCGCCGCAGCAGGGCCGACGCGACCGCCGCGACGACCGCCAGGGCGGCAACCGCGAGGACCGTCCGCCGAGCGGCGCCAACCAGCCCGATCCGATGAAGACCTCGCTCGGCTATATCGGCGCCGACAGCTTCTCGCGCCAGCGCAAGGAGCAGCGGCAGGGGCCGCGGCGCGGCGGCGGTCCGTCCGGCGGCGGCAATTTCGGCGGTCAGGGCGGCGGCCGTCGGCGGGGCCGCTGAAATCGGTCATCGCTCGCGGTCTTTCACCGGCCGGTCACGGGTGGTGCCAGGCGCGCCGGTTAAAATCAGAGGCTTTGTCAAGGTAGCGCAACCGAAGCGTTGCGGCTTGACGGAACTCATCGAATCCAAGTTCTCAGGAAATCACTTCAATGGCCATCGAACGCACCCTTTCCATCATCAAGCCCGACGCTGTCGCGAAGAACGTCATCGGCAAGATCGTTTCCCGTTTCGAGGCCGCGGGCCTCAAGATCGTGGCCGCCAAGCTGGTGCAGCTCTCGCAGGCCGATGCCGAGAAGTTCTATGCCGTGCACAAGGAGCGCCCCTTCTTCAAGGACCTGGTCAGCTTCATGATCTCGGGCCCCGTGTTCGTGCAAGCGCTCGAGGGCGAGGACGCGATCGCCAAGAACCGTGACCTGATGGGCGCCACCGATCCGAAGAAGGCTGCGCCGGGCACCATCCGCGCTGACTTCGCCGACAGCATCGACGCCAACGCCGTGCATGGTTCCGACGCCGTCGAGACCGCGCAGGGCGAAGTGGCTTTCTTCTTCCCCGAGCTCAAGGCACGCTGAGGCGGAGCCTTACTGCGCAATGACCACGGTCAACCTGCTCGACTTCGATCTCGAGGGGCTGGCCGCGTTCTGCGAAAGGCTCGGCGAGAAGCGCTTCCGCGCGACGCAGCTCTTCCGCTGGATCCACCAGCGCGGCGCGAGCGATTTCGCGCACATGACCGACCTCGCGAAATCGCTGCGCGAGAAGCTCGCGGGCACCGCGCGCGTCGAGGCGCTGCCGGTGATCACGCAGCACGAATCGGCCGACGGCACCATCAAGTGGCTGTTCGACGTCGGCGACGGCAATGCGGTCGAGGCGGTGTTCATTCCCGAGGACGACCGCGGCACGCTGTGCGTGTCCTCGCAGGCCGGCTGTGCCGTCGGCTGCCGCTTCTGCTCGACCGGGCACCAGGGTTTCAGCCGCAACCTGACGACCGGCGAAATCGTCGCCCAGCTGTGGTTCGCCGAGCACTTCCTGCGCCGGCACCTGAAGCGCAGCAATGACCAAGATGGGCGCGTGATCTCCAACGTCGTGATGATGGGCATGGGCGAGCCGCTGCAGAACTATGCGGCGCTCGTGCCGGCCCTGCGCACGATGCTCGACGACAACGCCTATGGCCTGTCGCGCCGCCGCGTGACGGTGTCGACCTCGGGCGTGGTGCCGATGATCGATCGCCTCGGCGCCGACTGTCCGGTGGCGCTCGCGGTGTCGCTGCATGCGCCCAACGACGCGCTGCGCGACGACCTGGTGCCGCTCAACCGCAAGTACCCCATTGCCGAGCTGCTCGAGGCCTGCCAGCGCTACCTCGCGCATGCGCCGCGCGACTTCATCACCTTCGAGTACTGCATGCTCGACGGCGTGAACGACCAGCCGGAACATGCGCGCCAGCTCGTCGAGCTGGTGCGTGCGCAGGGAATCTCCTGCAAGTTCAACCTGATTCCTTTCAATCCTTTCCCGGCGTCCGGTCTGCTGCGTTCGCCGCAGCCGCGCGTGCTGGCGTTCGCCAGGGTGCTGAGCGAGGCCGGCATCGTGACCACCGTGCGCAAGACGCGCGGCGACGACATCGATGCGGCCTGCGGCCAGCTGGCGGGCGACGTGAAAGACCGGACCCACGCGGCCGAACGCATGGCGCAGCGGCGCACGGTCATGCTGCATCCGGCCCGCAAGAAGATCGCCACATCCACTGCCCAGGAGCCATGAACCGATGAGCAAGGCCTTTCCGATCGCGCACCAGCGGGTGATGCAAGCGCTCCTTGGCCTTGCGGCCGCTTTCCTGCTCGCCGGCTGCGCCACCAGGGATCCGTCGCTGCCGGGGCCGGCCGCCGCTGCCGCGCCGATCATCACGGACTCGGACGAAACCAACGCCCGCAAGCGCGCCCGGCTGCGCATCGAGCTGGCCATCGGCTACTTCGAGCAGGGGCAGACCACGGTGGCGCTGGACGAGATCAAGCAGGCGGTGGCCAATGATCCGACCTTCGCCGACGCCTACAACCTGCGCGGCCTGGTCTACATGCGCCTGGACGACCCGGCCCAGGCCGAAGACAGCTTCCGCCGCGCGATCGCGCTGAACCCGCGCGAGGCGAACACCCTGCACAACTACGGATGGCTCTTGTGCCAGCAGAACCGCTTCGGCGACGCGCAGCAGCAGTTCTCGGCGGCCCTGGCCGTTCCGACCTACGGCGACCGCGCCAAGACGCTCATGACGCAGGGCGTGTGCCAGCTTCGCGCCGGCCAGCGCGCCGAGGCAGAGCGCAGCCTCACGCAGGCCTACGAACTCGATGCCGGCAACCCGGTGGTCGGCTTGAACCTGGCCTCGCTGCTGGCGCAGCGCGAGGACTGGCCGCGTGCGCAGTTCTATATCCGCCGCGTCAACAACAGTCCCTCGGCCAATGCCGAGACGCTCTGGCTCGGCATCAAGATCGAACGCCGGCTCAACAACCGTGAAGCGATCACGCAACTCGCGAGCCAGTTGCAGCGGCGCTTCCCCCAGTCGCGGGAGGCGATTGCGTACGAGCGCGGGAATTTCAATGATTGAGAAGGCGAGCGAGTTTGGCGCCTCGGCCGCTGCGCCGCTGGTGACCCGCAGCGGCGACAGCAGCTTCATGAGCGCCGGCGACATGCTGCGCGAGGCGCGTGAAGCCCACGGCCTGCACATCGACATGGTGGCGGCCGCGCTCAAGGTGTCGACGCAGAAGCTGGCCGCGCTGGAGGCCGACGACATCGATTCCTTGCCCGATCCGGTGTTCGCGCGCGCCCTGGCCGCGAGCGTGTGCCGCGCGTTGCGGATCGATCCGGCGCCGGTTCTGGCCAAGCTGCCTGGCGCGCAGCCTGCGGGTTTGGCGCAGGCTGACCGCACCATCAGCAAGAGCCTGCGCTCGGCGGCGCCGCGCTCGGGTGGCGTCGGCTCGAACGGGCGGCCGTCGCGCGCGCTGCTGATCGTGGTGGTGCTGCTGCTGATCGGCGCGGCGGTGCTGTTCTGGCTGCCGCAGTCGGCTTTCGACCGAATCGGCGAATCGATCTCTCGCCTGACGCCTGCAAGCAGCGACGGATCGCAGCCGACGGAAGCGCCGCCTGCGGCCGCGCCGGGCGGCAGCGTCGTTGAGGCGCATCTACCGCCAGCGCCGATCATTGCCGCGCCGGCTCCGGCTTCGCCCGTTCTGCCGGCGGCGCCTTCGGCCGCACCTGCCCAGGCGGTTGTCGCGCCGCCTGCTGCCGCCCCGGGTGCCAACCTGATCGTGTTCGTTGCGCGCGAGGATTCGTGGGTCACGGTGAACGAAGCGGGCGGTAAGTCCTTGTTGAGGCGCACGGTGCAGGCCGGCGAGACCGTCGGGTTGACGGGCGCGGCGCCGCTGTCGGTGGTTGTCGGCCGCGCCTCGGGCATCGAGGTGCAGGTGCGCGGCAAGCCTGTCGACCTGGCGCCTCTGACCCGCTCGGGCGGCGTCGCGCGTTTCGAGGTCAAGCCATGACCGACGGCACATCGAATTCGCTGATGAACTGCCTGCCGATCGAATCGGCCGCGCCGCGGCCGCGCCGTTCGCGCCAGGCCAGCGTGGTCTGGGGGCCGCGCACCGTCACCGTGGGCGGCGACGCACCGGTGCGCGTGCAGTCGATGACCAACACCGACACCGTCGACGCGATCGGCACCGCGATCCAGGTCAAGGAACTGGCGCTGGCCGGCTCCGAGATGGTGCGCATCACCGTCAACACCCCCGAGGCCGCGGCGCAGGTGCCCTACATCCGCGAGCAGCTCGATCGCATGGGCGTCGACGTGCCGCTGATCGGCGACTTCCACTACAACGGCCACCGCCTGCTCACCGACTATCCGGCCTGTGCCGAGGCGCTCAGCAAGTACCGCATCAACCCCGGCAACGTCGGCAAGGGCGACAAGCACGACCGCCAGTTCGGCCAGATGATCGACGCGGCCATGCGCTGGAACAAGCCGGTGCGCATCGGCGTCAACTGGGGCAGCCTCGACCAGGAGCTGCTGTCGGAGCTGATGGACATCAACAGCCGGCGGCCGGAGCCCTGGGACTCCAAGCAGGTGATGTACGAGGCGCTGATCACGTCGGCCATCGATTCCGCGAAGCTGGCCGAATCGATGGGCATGAACGGCAGCCAGATCATCCTGAGCTGCAAGGTCAGCGGCGTGCAGGACCTGATCTCGGTGTATCGCGAACTCGCGAAGCGTTGCGACTACGCACTGCACCTGGGCCTGACCGAAGCGGGCATGGGCACCAAGGGCACGGTGGCCTCGGCCACGGCGCTGTCGATCCTGCTGCAGGAAGGCATCGGCGACACGATCCGCGTGTCGCTGACGCCGCAGCCGGGCGAGTCGCGCACCCAGGAAGTGCTGATCGCCAACGAGATCCTCCAGGCCCTGGGCTTGCGCGTGTTCGTGCCGAGCGTCACTGCGTGCCCGGGCTGCGGCCGCACGACGAGCACCACCTTCCAGGAACTCGCCAAGCAGATCGACGACTACTTGCGCATGCAGATGCCGGTCTGGCGCACCAAGTACCCGGGCGTCGAGACGATGAAGGTGGCCGTGATGGGCTGCATCGTCAACGGCCCTGGCGAGAGCAAGCATGCCGACATCGGCATCAGCCTTCCCGGCACCGGCGAAGCGCCGGCGGCGCCGGTTTTCATCGATGGCGAGAAGGCGCTCACGCTGCGCGGCGAGAACATCGCCGCCGAATTCCATCAACTGGTCGAAAACTACATCGAGAAGCGCTTCGGCAGCCACGCCACCGAAGTCGCCTGACATACCCAATGGCTGAAAAACTCAATGCCGTCAAAGGCATGAACGACACCTTGCCGCCGGAATCGGCGCGCTGGGAGTGGCTCGAGGCCACCGTGCGCGAGCTGATGGCGCGCTATGCCTACCGCAGTATCCGCACCCCGATCCTCGAGCACACGGCGCTGTTCGTGCGCGGCATCGGCGAGGTGACCGACATCGTCGAGAAGGAGATGTATTCCTTCCAGGACCGCTCCGACAAGTACGGCGACAACGACCATCTGACGCTGCGCCCCGAGAACACCGCCGGCATCGTGCGCGCCGCGATCGAGCACAACATGCTCTACGACGGCGGCAAGCGCCTGTGGGCCACCGGTCCGATGTTTCGGCGCGAGAAGCCGCAGCGCGGGCGTTTCCGCCAGTTCCACCAGATCGATGTCGAAGCGCTGGGTTTCGCCGGACCGGACGTCGATGCCGAGCTGATCCTGCTGGCCGGCGGCCTGTGGAAGGCCATCGGCCTGACGGACGTGCGGCTGGAGATCAACAGCCTGGGCCAGCCGGCCGAGCGCGCGCAGCACCGTGCCCAGCTGATCGCGCACTTCGAGGCGCATGGCGATCAGCTCGACGAGGAAGCCAGGCGCCGCCTGCACACCAATCCGCTGCGCATCCTCGACACCAAGAACCCGACGATGAAAGCGGTAGTGGAGTCGGCGCCGAAGCTGATCGACTTTCTCGGTGCCGAGTCGCTGGCGCACTTCGAGGGGCTGAAGGCCATTCTCGACGCCAATGACGTCGCCTACACCATCAATCCGCGCCTGGTGCGCGGCCTCGACTACTACAACCTCAGCGTCTTCGAATTCGTCACCGATCGGCTCGGTTCGCAGGGCACGGTGTGCGCTGGCGGGCGCTATGACGGCCTCTTCGAGCAGCTCGGCGGCAAGCCCGCGCCCGCCGTGGGCTGGGCCATCGGCGTGGAGCGCGTGCTCGAGCTGCTGAAGGAGCAGGACACCGCGATCCCGGTTCCGGCGCCCGACGCCTATGCGGTGGTGCCGGATGCGGCCGCGATGCCGATCGCGCTGCGCACGCTGCAGCAGCTGCGTGAGGCCGGCGTGCGGGTGCAGATGCACGCCGCCACGGCCGACGGCCTCGGCAGCTTCAAGTCGCAGTTCAAGAAGGCCGATGCGAGCGGTGCGCGCTATGCGCTGGTCTTCGGCGCCGACGAGCTTGCGCGCGGCGAGCTCACGGTCAAGGCGCTGCGCGACGGTAGCGGGGCGCAGGCCGCACGTCCGCTGGCCGAACTGCCCGCCTGGGCCGCCACCCTACAATCCCCGGCTCCCAACAACTGACAGCGCATGGCAACCCAACTCGACCTCGAAGAACAGGAACAGCTCGACCAGCTCAAGCATTTCTGGAACACCTACGGCACGCTGATCACCTGGGTCGTGCTGCTGGCGGCGGGCGCCTTCATGGCGTGGAACGGCTGGCAGTATTTCCAGCGCGACAAGGCGGCTCGCGCATCGGTGCTCTACGACGAGATCGAACGCAGCGCCCAGGCGGGCGACGTGGCCCGCATCGAGCGCGCGCTGGCCGACATGAAGGACAAGTTCGCGGGCACCGCCTACGCGCAGCAGGCCGGCCTGCTCGCGGCCAAGACCCTGAACGAGAAGGGCAATGCCGACGCCTCGCGCGCGGCGCTTGCCTGGGTGGCCGAGCATGCAGTCGATCCGGGCTACCAGGCCGTCGCCAGGCTGCGCCTGGCCGCCGAACTGCTCGAAGCCAAGTCCTACGACGAGGCGCTCAAACAGCTCTCGGGCAACGTGCCCAAGGAGTTCGAGGCGCTGGTGGCCGACCGCAAGGGCGATATCCACCTGGCCCAGGGCAAGCGCGACGAGGCCAAGGCCGAATACCAGAAGGCCTGGGCCGCTTTCGGCCCCGGTACCGACTACCGCCGCCTGGTCGAGATCAAACTGAACGCCGTCGGCGTCGACCCGAAGAGTCTGGCACCGGCCGCTGCCGGCACCGCCACCCCCGCCAAGACCACACCATGAATTTCAAGCGTTTCATGCCTTCTGCATTCGTCCTGCGCGCCGGTGCGGCCGCGCTCGTGGTCGCCGCGCTCGCGGCCTGCTCGGGCACGCCAAAGCCCAAGCCCGCTGAACTGCCGGCCAACCCCGCGCTCCTGGGCGTCCGGCAGGCCTGGAGCGTGCGCATTCCGGGGGTGAGCTTCCCACTCGCGACCGACGTGAGCGGCGACATGGTGGCGGTGGCCGCCACCGACGGCACCGTGGTCATGATCGACGCGCGCTCGGGCCAGGAGTCGTGGCGTGCCAGCGTCGGGGCGCCATTGGTGGCCGGCGTGGGCAGCGACGGATCGCTGGTCGCGGTCGTCACCGCCAACAACGAACTCGTCGCCCTGCAAAGCGGCAAGGTGCTGTGGAAGCAACGGCTCGGCGCCCAGTCGTACACCGCGCCGCTGGTGGCCGGCCGCCGGGTCTTCGTGCAGACTGCCGACCGCACCACCAGCGCCTGGGACGGCCAGACCGGCCGCCGGCTCTGGTCCCAGCAGCGCACCGCCGAAAACCTGGTGCTGAAGAGGCCTGGCGTGCTGATCGCGGTGGGCGACACCCTGGTCACCGGCGTGGGCGGCCGGCTCGCCGGCCTCAATCCGGCCAACGGCAGTTCGCGTTGGGAATCGCCGATCGCGGCACCGCGCGGCACCAATGACGTCGAGCGCCTGGTCGACCTGACCGGCAGCGTGAGCCGAGAGGGCGACGTCGTCTGCGCCCGTGCCTACTACGCCAGCATCGGCTGCGTGGACACTTCGCGCGGTGCACTGCTGTGGAGCAAGCCGGCTTCCGGGGCCGACGGCCTGAGCGGCGACGAGCGCTTCGTCTACGGCACCGAAGAGAACGGCAACGTCGTGGCCTGGCGGCGTGGCGACGGCGAGCGCGCCTGGCAATCCGAGCATTTCAAGTACCGCACGCTGACGGCACCATTGGCCGTCGGCCGTTCGCTGATCATCGGCGACAGCACCGGACTCCTGCATTTCGTCTCGCGCGAGGACGGCTCGCCCCTGAACCGCCTGAGCCCCGATGGCTCGGCCATCGCCGCGACGCCGGTGCTCTCCGGCAACACGGTCGTGGTCGTCACCCGCAATGGCGGCGTGTTCGGCTATCGGCCTGAATAGACGATCGGGGCCCCGACCATGAAACCGGTCATTGCGCTGGTCGGGCGTCCCAACGTCGGCAAGTCGACGCTGTTCAACCGCCTGACCCAGACGCGCGACGCCATCGTTGCCGACTTCGCCGGCCTGACGCGCGACCGCCACTACGGCAACGGCCGCCAGGGCAGGCACGAGTTCATCGTGATCGACACCGGCGGCTTCGAGCCCGACGCCGGCAGCGGCATCTTCAAGGAGATGGCCAAGCAGACGCGCCAGGCGGTGGCGGAGGCCGACGTGGTGATCTTCGTGGTCGATGCGCGCGAGGGGCTGTCTGCACAGGACCACGACATCGCCAACGAACTGCGCCGGCTCGGCAAGCCCTGCGTGCTGGTGGCCAACAAGGCCGAGGGCATGCACGACGGCACCAAGCTGGTCGACTTCTACGAGCTGGGCTTCGGCGAGGTCCACGGGATCTCGGCGGCGCACGGGCAGGGCATCCGCGGCCTGGTCGAACTCGCGCTCGAGCCGCTCGCCTTGCCCGAGCCGGAGGACGAGACCGAGGAAGAAGAGGCCAACAAGCCGGTCAAGCTGGCAGTCGCCGGCCGCCCCAACGTCGGCAAGTCGACCCTGATCAACACCTGGCTCGGCGAAGAGCGCCTGGTTGCCTTCGACCTGCCCGGCACCACGCGCGATGCCATCGCCGTCCCCTTCGAGCGCAACGGCCAGCGTTTCGAGCTGATCGACACGGCGGGCTTGCGCCGCAAGGGCAAGGTGTTCGAGGCGATCGAGAAGTTCTCGGTGGTCAAGACCCTGCAGGCGATCGAATCGGCCAACGTGGTGCTGCTGCTGCTCGACGCAATGCAGGGCGTGACCGACCAGGACGCCCACATCGCGGGCTACATCCTCGAAAGCGGGCGCGCGGTGGTGATCGCGATCAATAAGTGGGACGCGGTCGACAGCTACCAGCGCGAGCAGATCCAGCGCCAGATCGAGACCCGGCTGCCCTTCCTCAAGTTCGCTTCGCTGCACTTCATCTCGGCCATCCGGCGCCAGGGGCTGGGGCCGGTCTGGCAGGCGATCGCCCAGGCCCACAAGTCGGCCACCCGCAAGATGTCGACCCCGGTGCTCACACGGCTGCTGATGGAGGCGGTGCAGTTCCAGGCGCCCAAGAAGGCCGGCATGTTCCGGCCCAAGCTGCGCTATGCCCACCAGGGCGGCATGAATCCACCGGTGATCGTGATCCACGGCAATTCGCTGGAACACGTCACCGACGCCTACAAGCGCTTCCTCGAGGGGCGCTTTCGCAAGGAGTTCGACCTGGTCGGCACGCCCTTGCGCATCGAGCTCAAGACCTCGCACAATCCGTACGCCGACAAGGAGGGCTGAGCCCTTCGGGCGCGGAGGCTTGACCTCCATTGAGTGCCGTTGAGCGATGCCGGCATCCGAAG
This sequence comes from Variovorax paradoxus, assembly GCF_018614915.1. Taxonomy (GTDB): domain Bacteria; phylum Pseudomonadota; class Gammaproteobacteria; order Burkholderiales; family Burkholderiaceae_C; genus Variovorax; species Variovorax paradoxus_K. The sequence continues at coordinate 115,644 of NZ_JAGGNU010000009.1, forward strand.
TTCCGGCTTTAGGTGCCGTTATTTTTCCAAGGCCATTCGGCTTTCTTGCTGCAGTGCGGAAGTGCTGTGTTAAGGTGACCGGTCCAACAACTACTCTTGAACACGGAGAATATCGTGAGCAATAAAGGGCAACTCCTACAAGACCCCTTCCTGAACACCTTGCGTCGCGAGCACGTGCCGGTTTCGATCTATCTGGTCAACGGCATCAAGCTGCAAGGCCAGATCGAGTCCTTCGACCAGTACGTCGTGTTGCTTCGCAATACGGTGACCCAGATGGTCTACAAGCACGCCATCTCCACCATCGTGCCGGGGCGGGCCGTCAACTTCTCGGCTGCCGAGAACGAAGACGCTGCCGCCTGATCGGCGCGGAGCGCGGCGGTTCGTCCGCTGCGCTTTCTTCCATTTGATTCCGCTTGTCTGAACTGATTTCCCGGAAAGAGGGCGCCGTCGTACTCGTCGGTGTCGATTTCGGGTTGCCCCATTTCGACGGCGAACTCGAGGAGCTCGGCCTGCTCGCGCAGACCGCAGGCCTCGAGCCGATCGCGCGCCTGGTGTGCAAACGCAAGGCGCCCGATGCGGCGCTGTTCGTCGGCAGCGGCAAGGCCGACGAGATCCGCGAGCTGGCCGATCTGCATCGTGCCAGCGAGGTGGTCTTCGACCAGGCGCTGAGCCCGGCGCAGCAGCGCAACCTCGAGCGCCAGCTCGGCGTGGCGGTGTACGACCGCACCTTCCTGATCCTGGAAATCTTCGCCCAGCGCGCACGCTCGCACGAGGGCAAGCTGCAGGTCGAGTTGGCGCGGCTGCAATACCTCAGCACGCGGCTCGTGCGGCGCTGGTCTCACCTGGAGCGCCAGCGCGGCGGCATCGGCACGCGCGGCGGCCCGGGCGAAACCCAGATCGAGCTGGACCGCCGGATGATCGGCGAGGCCATCAAGCGCACGCGCGAACGGCTCGCCAAGGTGCAGCGCCAGCGCGGCACCCAGCGCCGCCAGCGCGAGCGGCGCGATACCTTCAACATCTCGCTGGTGGGCTACACCAATGCCGGCAAGTCCTCGCTGTTCAATGCGCTGGTGAAGGCGCGCGCCTACGCGGCCGACCAGCTGTTCGCGACGCTGGACACCACCACGCGGCACCTCTACCTCGGAGATGCCCGCCGCAAGGTGTCGATCTCCGACACCGTGGGCTTCATTCGCGAGCTGCCGCACGGCCTGATCGATGCCTTCAAGGCCACCCTGCAGGAGGCGGTCGATGCCGACTTGCTGCTGCACGTGGTGGACGCTTCCAATCCTCACCATCCCGAGCAGATGGCCGAGGTGCAGGCGGTGCTGAAGGAGATCGGCGCCGACACCGTGCCGCAGCTGCTGGTGTTCAACAAGCTCGACGCACTTGAAAGTACGCAACACCCCCTGCATCTGCGCGACGAGATCGACATCGACGGTGTGCAGGTGCCTCGCATCTTCCTGAGCGCCCACACCGGCGAGGGCGTTCCGGCGCTGCGCGCCGAGCTCGCACAACGCTCGCAGTCCGTAACCGAGACCATGACCCCAGAGTACGCCGCCGAATTGCACGATGCCGCCAACTGATTGGCACAATCCCCCCTCACTGACGAGAGAACAGAACCGAATGAATGCAAAGCCAGTGTGGAGACGATTTCAGGGCATGTTCAACCTGAACGACGGACGATGGGGCCGGGGCGATGAGCCCTCCTCGAATGGCGACCGTCCGAATGCGAACCGCCCCGACGACGAGCCGACGCCTCCGCCCGGCAACAACAACAATCGCCCGCGCGGGCAGGGCCCGAACCAGGGCCCGCCGGACCTCGACGAACTCTGGCGCGACTTCAACCGCAAGCTGGGCGGCCTGTTCGGCGGCCGAGGCGGCGGCAACGGTGGCCGGCCCAACGGCGGCGGCAACGGCAACGGGCTCAAGCCCGACATGAAGAATGCCGGCGTCGGCCTGGGCCTGGTGGCCGCGGTCGCCGTGCTGATCTGGCTGGGCACCGGCTTCTTCATCGTCAACGAAGGCCAGCAGGCCGTGATCACGCAATTCGGTCGCTACAAGGCGACCGTCGGTGCCGGCTTCAACTGGCGGCTGCCGTACCCGATCCAGCGCCACGAGCTCGTCATCGTGACCCAGATCCGCTCCACCGACGTCGGGCGCGACACCATCGTGCGCTCCACCGGCCTGCGCGAATCGGCCATGCTGACCGAAGACGAGAACATCGTCGAGATCAAGTTCGCCGTGCAGTACCGCCTGAGCGATGCGCGTGCCTATCTCTACGAAAGCAAGACCCCGGCCGACACCGTGGTGCAGGTGGCCGAAACGGCGGTGCGCGAAGTGGTCGGCAAGATGAAGATGGACGCGGCGCTGGCCGAGGAGCGCGACCAGATCGCGCCGCGCGTGCGCACGCTGATGCAGACCATCCTCGACCGCTACAAGGTCGGCGTCGAGGTCGTCGGCATCAACCTGCAGCAAGGCGGCGTGCGTCCGCCCGAGCAGGTGCAAGCTTCCTTCGACGATGTGCTCAAGGCCGGCCAGGAACGCGAGCGCACCAAGAACGAGGCGCAGGCCTATGCCAACGACGTGGTGCCGCGCGCCACCGGTACCGCTTCGCGGCTGAAGGAGGAGTCCGAGGCCTACAAGGCGCGGATCATCGCGCAGGCGCAGGGCGATGCGCAGCGCTTCGCCTCGGTGCTCATCGAATACCAGAAGGCGCCCCAGGTCACGCGCGACCGCATGTACACCGACGCCATGCAGCAGATCTACGCCAGCACCACCAAGGTGCTGGTCGACTCCAAGCAGGGCTCGAACCTGCTGTACCTGCCGCTCGACAAGCTGATGACGCTGTCGGGCCAGAACGCGGCAGGCACCCCGGTCGACGGCGCCAGCCCCAACGTCGCCGGCACTGCGCCGCCGCAGTCGTCGGTGATCCCGGTCGTCCCTCCTTCATCCGGCGAAGCGCGAGCCCGCGACGGCCGCTCGCGCGACCGCGACGTCCGCTGAGGAAGCACAGTATGAACAGAATCGGATTCATCGCATCGTCGATCCTCGTGGTGCTCGCGCTCCTGAGCTCCACGCTCTTCGTCGTCGACCAGCGCCAGTTCGGCGTGGTCTACGCCCTCGGCCAGATCAAGGAAGTGATCACCGAGCCGGGCCTGAACTTCAAGCTGCCGCCGCCGTTCCAGAACGTGTCGTACATCGACAAGCGCCTGCTCACGCTGTCCAGCCTCGACCCCGAGCCCATGCTCACGGCCGAGAAGCAGCGCGTGGTGGTCGACTGGTATGTGCGCTGGCGCATCACCAACCCCTCGGAGTACATCCGCAACGTCGGCCTCGACGAGAACGCCGGCGCCATGCAGCTCAACCGCGTGGTGCGCAACGCCTTCCAGGAAAACGTCAACAAGCGCACCGTGCGCGACCTGATCTCGGTGCGCCGCGAGGCGCTGATGGCCGACGTGCAGCGCGAGGTGCTGGCCGTAGTGAAGGGCGCCAAGCCATGGGGCGTGGACGTCATTGACGTGCGGATCACGCGGGTCGACTACGTGGAGGCGATCACCGAATCGGTCTACCGCCGCATGGAGGCCGAGCGCAAGCGCGTCGCCAACGAGCTGCGCTCGACCGGTTTCGCCGAAGGCGAAAAGATCCGTGCCGATGCCGACCGCCAGCGCGAGGTAATCGTGGCCAACGCCTACCGCGATGCGCAGAAGATCAAGGGCGAGGGCGATGCCCGTGCCGCTGGGGCGTATGCCGAATCCTTCGGCCGTGATCCGCAGTTCGCGCAGTTCTACCGCAGCCTCGATGCCTACAAGCAGAGCTTCAACAAGAAGAGCGACGTGATGGTGCTGGACCCCTCGTCGGACTTCTTCCGCGCGATGCAGGGTTCGGGCTCGGCAACCAGCCCCCGCCGCTAGCGCGCGTGAGCGCCGATACCTTCTGGAGCGCCTTGGCGCTCGTGCTGGTGATCGAGGGCATCCTGCCCTTCGTCTCGCCCGGCGGCTGGCGGCGCGGCTTCGGCCAGCTCATGCAGCTGCGCGACGGCCAGCTGCGCTTCTTCGGCCTCTGCAGCATCCTGCTCGGTCTCGTCCTGCTCTGGATTCTGGGATGAGCCGGGGCCGGTAGAATCCCGGTTTAACCACGCCCCCGATCCCCATGTCCGCCTGGGTCCTCCCGGATCACATTGCCGATGTGTTGCCTTCCGAGGCGCGCCACATCGAAGAACTTCGACGCCAGCTGCTCGACACCGCCCGTGGCTATGGCTACGAGCTGGTGATGCCGCCGCTGCTGGAGCACCTGGAATCCCTTCTCTCCGGCACCGGCGAGGCGCTCGACCTGCAGACCTTCAAGCTGGTCGACCAGCTGTCCGGGCGCAGCATGGGCCTGCGCGCCGACACCACGCCCCAGGTCGCGCGCATCGATGCGCACCTGCTCAACCGCCGCGGCGTGGCCCGGCTCTGCTACTGCGGCCCGGTGGTGCATACCCGGCCCGATCGTCCGCACGCGACGCGCGAGCCGCTCCAGTTCGGCGCCGAGATCTACGGCCATGCCGGGCTCGAGGCCGATACCGAGGTGCTGCGGCTCGCACTCGACTCCCTGCAGGCGGCCGGCGTGCAGGGCCCCGTCATCATCGACCTCGCCGATGCGCGCATCGTGCGCGCGCTGTTCGCCGGCCTGCCGGTCGACGCCGCGGCGATCGCGCGCGTTCATGCGGCGCTGGCGGCCAAGGACACGAGCACCCTGCGCGAGCTCACGGCTGACTTTCCCGCCGCCTCGCGCGAAGGCCTGCTCGCGCTGGTGCGCCTGTACGGCGACGCGTCGGTGCTCGACGAGGCCGCGCGGATCCTGCCTGCCACGGCCGGCGTGCGCGCCGCGCTGTCGGACCTGAGGCAGCTGGCCGGGCGGCTCGACAGCGCCCGCGTCAGCTTCGACCTGGCCGACCTGCGCGGCTATGCCTACTACAGCGGCATGCGCTTCGGCATCTACACCGACGGTGCCAGCGACGCGCTGGTGCGCGGCGGCCGCTACGACGAGGTGGGGGCCGTGTTCGGCCGCAACCGCCCGGCGGTCGGCTTCAGCCTCGACGTGCGCGAACTGGTCGGCGTGCTGCCGGCGCGGCCGCTGCGCGCCGCGATCCGCGCCCCCTGGAGCGATGCCGACGGGCTCGGCAGGGCCATCGCCGCGCTGCGCGCGCAAGGCGAAACCGTGGTCTGCGCGCTGCCGGGCCACGAGAGCGAAATCGACGAATTCCACTGCGACCGCGAGCTGGTCGAGCACAACGGGCAGTGGAACGTGCAAGCCATCTGAATCCTCTGAAGCGAAACATCATGAGCGTTACCACCGGACGAAACGTAGTCGTCGTCGGCACCCAATGGGGCGACGAGGGCAAGGGCAAACTGGTCGACTGGCTGACCGAGAGCGCGCAGGGGGTCGTGCGCTTCCAGGGCGGCCACAATGCGGGCCACACGCTGGTCATCAACGGCGTGAAGACCGCGCTGCACCTGATCCCGAGCGGCATCATGCGGCCCGGCGTCAAGTGCTACATCGGCAACGGCGTGGTGCTCTCGGCGGCCAAGCTCTTCGAGGAGATCGAAGGGCTGGAGAAAGCCGGCGTCGAGGTGCGCTCGCGCCTGCGCGTCAGCGAGGCCTGCCCGCTGATCCTGCCTTTCCACGCGGCGCTCGACATCGCGCGCGAGGCCTACCGCGAGAAGGGCGGCGTCGAGAAGATCGGCACCACCGGCCGCGGCATCGGCCCGGCCTACGAGGACAAGATCGCGCGCCGCGCGCTGCGCGTGCAGGACCTCAAGCACCCCGAGCGCTTCGCCGCCAAGCTGCGCGTGCTGCTCGACCTGCACAACCACGTGCTGACGCAGGTGCTGAGCGCGCCCGCGATCGACTTCGATGCCGTCTTCGACGAGGCGATGCGCCACGCCGAGCTGCTCAAGCCCATGATGGCCGACGTCTCGCGCGAGCTCAACGACGCGCACCGCGCCGGCGCCAACCTGCTGTTCGAGGGCGCGCAGGGCACCCTGCTCGACGTTGACCACGGCACCTATCCCTACGTGACCTCCAGCAACTGCGTGGCCGGCAATGCGGCCGCCGGCTCGGGCGTCGGCCCCGGCATGCTGCACTACGTGCTCGGCATCACCAAGGCCTACTGCACGCGCGTCGGCGGCGGGCCGTTCCCGACCGAGCTCGACTGGGCCACGCCGGGCACGGTCGGCTATCACCTGAGCACGGTCGGCGCCGAGAAGGGCGTGACCACCGGCCGCAGCCGCCGCTGCGGCTGGTTCGACGCAGCGCTGCTCAAGCGCTCGGCGCAGGTCAACGGCCTCTCCGGCCTGTGCATCACCAAGCTCGACGTGCTCGACGGCCTCGAGGAGCTGCAGCTGTGCACCGGCTACGAGCTCGACGGCGAGTACACCGACATCCTGCCGATGGGCGCCGATGAGATCGAGCGCTGCACGCCGGTGTACGAGAAGCTCGAAGGATGGAGCGAGAGCACGGTGGGCATCACCCAGTACGACAAGCTGCCGATCAATGCGAGGCTTTATCTGCAGCGTATCGAACAGGTCACGGGTGTGCCGATCCACATGGTGTCGACCAGCCCGGACCGCGATCACACGATCATGATGCGCCACCCTTATCTCGCCGATTGAACGACACCCCGAGGAGAAGACTTTTCATGTTGACCGAAGACGGCAAACACCTCTACGTGAGCTACGACGAGTACCACAACCTGATCGAGAAGCTCGCGATCAAGGTGCACCAGTCAGGCTGGGAGTTCGACACCATCCTGTGCCTGGCACGCGGCGGCATGCGGCCCGGCGACGTGCTCTCGCGCATCTTCGACAAGCCGCTGGCGATCATGTCCACCAGTTCCTACCGCGCCGACGCCGGCACGATCCAGGGCCACCTGGACATCGCGCGCTACATCACCACGCCCAAGGGCGAGATCGCCGGCAAGGTGCTGCTGGTCGACGACCTGGCCGATTCGGGCCACACGCTGCATGCGGTGGTGGAAATGCTCAAGAGCAACTACAAGCCGATCACCGAGCTGCGCAGCGCGGTGCTTTGGACCAAGGCGTTGTCGACCTTCACGCCGGACTACTCGGTCGAGTACCTGCAGACCAATCCGTGGATTCACCAGCCCTTCGAGGGCTACGATTCGATGGGTGCCGAAAAGCTGCTGGAGAAGTGGTCAGTCTGACTTGAGCATCATCGCGGTGTAGCGCCGCTGCATCTCCTCGGGCGATAGCTCCTCGATGCTGTGGCCGATGTTCCATCGATGGCCGAAGGGGTCGCGGAAGGAGCCGGAACGCTCGCCGTAGAACTGGTCCTGGACCGGAATCTCGAGCGTGGCGCCGGCCTTCACCGCGCGCTCGACGACGGCATCCGCATCGTCCACGTGCAGGTGGATGGTGACGGCGGTGGCGCCGATCGACTTCGCGCCGAGGATGCCGTACTCCGGAAATTCGTCGCTGAGCATGAGCGTTGCGCCGTCGAAGTCGAGCTCGGCATGGCCGATGCGGCCGCTGGGCTCGGTCAGCCTGAACTTCTCGCGCGCGCCGAACACTTCGCCGTAGTAGGTGATGGCGGCGGCGGTGTCGTTCACGCAAAGGTAGGCAAACAGGTCGTGGGTGGCCATCGGAATCTCCTGTGGGGCTGGTTGCGATTCTGCGCACGCCGGACGTACGCGTCTTGAACGAAATTGACCTCAGGCGCGCACGTGGTTCGGCGAAGCAGGCGCGGCGCGGGCGTAGGCCTGTGGCGTCATGCCGGTGATCTCGAGGAAGTCACGGTTGAAATGGGGCTGGTCGCTGTAGCCGGCCTGCAGGGCCAGGTCGACCCAGGGCAGGGCGGACGCATGGCTCCATGACGCCATCACGCGCTGAAGGCGCAGCACCCGTTCCAGGCGCTTGGGCGGCAGCCCCGCGGCTTCCCTGAAGAGTGCGATGAAACGTCGGTGGCTGTAGCCGCTGGCCTCCACCAGTTCGCGAATGGGGGCACCGCCGCCCAGCCGGCCCAGGGCCTGGGCGATGGCGGGGTGCATGGCCAGCGGCGGGCGCTGCAGCCGTTCGCTCAGCAAGGCCTCGAACACGTCGAGCTGAGCGTCCAGGCTGCCGGCCGCATGAACGCGTTCCAGGGCATGCGCAGCCGCCGGGCCCCAGAGCGCGTCGAGCGGCGTGTGCCGCTCCGCCAACGCGTCCGCGGGCAGGCCGAACAATGCACGCGCCGCGCCGGGCCGCAACTGCGCGCCCACCGATCGGGTGGCGATCGACACGTCGCGCGCGTAGAAGGCCGAACGAGCGCCGCCCACGATCGCATGGCCCACCGTGTACCCCGTGTCGTCCGCAGCACCGGCGAACAGGCGCAGCGGCGGACCGGAGAGCCGGAACACCAGGTGCATGTCGCCGGTGGGCAGCACGTGCTCGCGCAGCGCCTGCGAAGAAGCTGCAGCAGGCTCCATGGCCCACATCGTTCGGACATAGGGCCGGAGCCAGGGGCCGGGCGCGCGCGTCAGCAGCATTGATCCATTGTCCGGTACCCGGCTTTTCGCGTCGACTAGCATGGCGGCATGCGAAAGCCCATCACCGATCTGATCCACCATCCCTACGTCCCGCCCGCGAAATTCGCCGCGCCCCAGCCTGGCGTGTTCAAGGCTTCCACCGTGTTCTTCGCCGATGTCGCGGCGATGCGCGCGCGCGACTGGAAGACCAAGGCCGGCTACACCTACGGCCTGCACGGCACCCCGACCACCTTCACGCTCGAGGAGCGGCTTTGCGCGCTCGAAGGCGGCACCGAATGCCTGCTCGCGCCCAGCGGGCTGGCAGCCATCGCGCTGGTGGCCTTCGCCTTCCTGAAGACCGGCGACGAGGTGCTGATCCCCGACAACGCCTACGGCCCCAACAAGGCGCTGTGCAGCGGTGAGCTGGCCAACTTCGGCATCACCCATCGTCTCTATGACGCGATGAACCCGGCCGATCTCGCGGCCAAGCTGTCGGATCGCACCAAGCTGGTCTGGGTCGAGGCCGCGGGCTCGGTCACCATGGAATTCCCGGACCTGCCGGCGCTGGTGGGCGCCTGCCGGGCACGCGGCGTGATCACGGCACTCGACAACACCTGGGGTGCCGGCCTCGCCTTCGCGCCCTTCGATTTCAACGGCACCGGGCAGGGCGCCGACATCTCGGTGCAGGCGCTCACCAAATACCCGAGCGGCGGCGGCGACGTGCTGATGGGCAGCGTCATCACGCGCGACGAGCGGCTGCACCGCGCGCTCAAGCTGAGCCACATGCGCATGGGCTTCGGCATCGGCATCGGCGATGTCGAGACGCTGCTGCGTTCGCTGCCGAGCATCGCGTTGCGCTATCACGCGCACGACCGCAGCGCGCGCGAACTGGCCACCTGGCTCGATGGCCGTGCCGAGATCGCGCAGGTGCTGCATCCGGCGCTCGAGGGCTCACCGGGCCATGCGAACTGGCTGCGCTTGTGCGGTGCGAGCGATATGGCGGCCGGCCTGTTCTCGGTGGTCTTCGATGCCCGCTATAGCGCCGAACAGGTCGATCGATTTTGCGACGGCTTGAAACTGTTTCGACTCGGTTACTCGTGGGGCGGGCCGATCAGCCTGGTCGTACCCTATGACATCGGCCTCATGCGTGACCCCGGTATTGCGCGCTGGCCGCACAAGGGTACGCTGGTGCGCTTCTCGGTCGGGCTGGAGGACGTGGACGACCTGCGCGCGGACCTCGAACAGGCCCTCGCGGCCCTCTGAACCGCGCCGGTTATCGCGTACAGTCGGACACGCGCAGTCATCGTGACTGCCTCGCCTCAAGGAGAAGCAGTGGCAACACCAAATTACGGCTACGAGAAGCGCCAGAAGGAGTTGGCCAAGAAAAAGAAGAAGGAAGACAAGCTCAGAGAAAAGGCCGCCCGCAAGCTGAGTCCCAGCAGCGAAGGCCTGGCCCAGGGCGATCCGGAAACCGACGTGGCTTCGCTGGAACGCGATCCACCCACGATCCCGGATCTGCCGACCAAGAACGGCTGAGCCGTTTCGGATCCGGATTCACGGCTTCCACAAAAAAGCCGCCGCAGGCCCTGCCTGTGGCGGCTTTTTTGCTTCCGATCACTTGCCGGCGAGCAGCTTGCGCAACGCGGGCCACACGTTGTCCAGCATGCGCGGCTGCGCGGCAGCCGTGGGATGGATGCGGTCGGTCTGGAACAGCTGCGCCGCATCGGGGCCGTCGGCCACGCCCTTCAGCAGGAAGGGCACCAGCGCGGCCTTGGTGCTGCCCGCCACCTTGGTGAAGAGCGCCTCGAAGCGCCGCGTGTAGTCGCTGCCGTAGTTGGGCGGCACCTGGATGCCGACGATCACCACCTGGGCGCCGGCGGCCTGCGCCGCCTTGGTCATCTGCATCAGGTTGTCTTCGGTGCTGGCCAGCGGCAGGCCGCGCAGCGCATCGTTGGCGCCCAGTTCCAGCACCATGTGCGTCGGCTTGTGCTGGGCGAGCAGGCCGGCGAGCCGGGCACGGCCGCCGGCGGTGGTGTCGCCGCTGATGCTGGCGTTGATCACCGTGGCCGCGATCTTCTGCTCGGCCAGGCGCTTCTCCAGCAGGGGCACCCAACCTTCGCCGCGCTTGAGCCCGTACTCGGCGGAAAGCGAGTCGCCGACGACGAGAATCACGGGCTTGTTGCCGGCTGTGGCCTGGGCGTGGGCGCTCAGCCATGACCCCGTACTGCCGGCCAGCGCTGCGCTCAAGATAAAGTGACGTCGATCCACCACGAATAAACCTTTCAATGTCCAGCACCCGATCCGAAGCCATTGTCGCCGTCGAGCATGTTTTCAAGTCTGTCACCGACTCGGCCGGCACGCTGGACATTCTGCAGGACATCGACTTCACGCTGGGCGCCCGCGAGACGGCCGCGATCGTCGGTGCCTCGGGCTCCGGCAAGAGCACGCTGCTGTCGATCGTCGCCGGCCTCGACACGCCCACCCGCGGTACCGTGAAGCTGGCCGGCGAAGACCTGTTCGCGATCGACGAGGACGAGCGCGCCGCGCTGCGTGCCCGCAAGGTCGGCTTCGTGTTCCAGAGCTTTCAGCTGCTCGGCAACCTGAGCGCGCTCGAGAACGTGATGCTGCCGCTCGAGCTGGCCGACCGCCGCGATGCACGCAAGACCGCGACCGAGATGCTCGGCCGCGTCGGCCTGGGGCAGCGGCTCGGCCACTACCCCAAGGTGCTCTCGGGCGGCGAACAGCAGCGCGTGGCGCTGGCCCGTGCCTTCGTCGTGCAGCCGGCGCTGCTCTTGGCCGACGAGCCCACCGGCAGCCTGGACTTCGCAACCGGCGAGCAGGTGATGCGGCTGATGTTCGACCTCAACCGCGAGCTCGGCACCACGCTCGTGCTCGTGACGCACGACCGCGGCATCGCGGCGCAATGCGAGCGCCGCATCACGATCGAGGCCGGACGCGTGGTCCCCGGCGACGAGAACGGCGTCTGAACCGCGCGTGGAGCCGGGCTCGATAATCCCCGGATGTCTTCCCCCAAAGTGATCTTCGGCTTCCATGCCGTCGGCGTGCGCATCAAGACCGCGCCGAAATCGGTGATCGAAGTGCTGTTCGATGCCAGCCGGCGCGACGCGCGCATGCGCCAGTTCGTCGCCCGTACCCAGGAGGCCGGTGTGCGGCTGGTGGAGGCCGACGGCCTGCGCCTCGCCAAGCTCAGCGGCAGCCATGGCCACCAGGGCGTGGCCGCGCGCGTGGAGCCGATGGCGCAGACCCATTCGCTCGACGAGCTGCTCGAAGGCCTCGAAGCCGCCGGCACGGTGCCGCTGCTGCTGGTGCTCGACGGCGTCACCGACCCGCACAACCTGGGCGCCTGCCTGCGCGTGGCCGACGGTGCGGGCGCGCACGCGGTGATCGCGCCGAAGGACCATGCGGCCGGCATCAACGCCACCGTGGCCAAGGTCGCGAGCGGTGCGGCCGAGACCGTGCCCTACTTCATGGTGACCAACCTGGCGCGCACCCTGAACGAGCTCAAGGAGCGCAGCATCTGGTGCGTGGGCACCAGCGACGACGCGCCGGGCACGCTCTACCAGAGCGACCTGAAGCGTCCGCTCGCGCTGGTGCTGGGCGCGGAAGGCGAGGGCATGCGGCAACTCACGCGCAAAACCTGCGACGAGCTGGTGAGCATTCCGATGGCCGGCGCGGTGGAGAGCCTCAACGTCTCGGTGGCGAGCGGGGTGTGCCTCTACGAGGCGATGCGCCAGCGCAGCCTGGCGGCCTAGATGCTGGCAAAACCGGTGTCGCCGGAGTGGTCGCGCGAATTCCAGTCATCGACCCAGTCCCTGGCCTTGTGCTCCAGCGCTTCGCAGGCCTGCATCTCGTCCGCAAAACGGCCCGACAGCGCGACGCGGCACAGGTAGGCTCCGTCGCGCCACAGATCGGCGTGTCCGGCCGCCTGGCCGTCGGCGCCCATGACGCTCAGGCAGACGCTGATCTCCCAGCCCGCATGGACGAAGCGTTTGACCTCGCCGTCTTGATCCATGAATTTCCTCGCTCGATTCTGATTTTGTTCGGGCCGACGGCCGGCCCGATCCAGGCGAAAGCTTAATCGCTTCCGCCACACGCGCGCCCGGCGGCCCTCGCCGCCGGGTGCAGCCGCGTCACTGGACTCAGGCTACCTTGACATCGATGCGCCGCGGCTGCGCCTGCGCCACCTTGGGTATGCGCAGCGTCAGCACGCCCTGCGCAAGCTCTGCCGAGACCTTCTCGGTGTCGAGTTCCTTGCTCAGCGTGAAGACACGGTGGAAGCGTGCGAGGCCGACCTCCGTGTGACTCGATTGCAGCGCTCCAGGCACAGCCAGGTCGAGCTCCGCATCGATCACGAGGGTATCGGCCTCGACCTGCAGCTGCAGCTTGTCCTTGGTGACGCCCGGAAGATCGGCGTACAGCGTGATGCCGGTGTCGTCTTCCACCACGTCCACCGGCGGGGTGAGCGCAGCGTCGCCATGGCCCGCCTTGTCCTTGCGGGAGACAGTGTCAAGCTCGTTCATGATCGTTGGCTCCTTTCATTGAATGGCAATGCGGCGAGGCTGCGCGGAAGCGCGCCGTTGCACGGTGATGTGCACGATGCCGTCGCGGTAGCTGGCCTCGACGCTATCGGGGTCCGCGTCTTCCGCGAGCGTGAGAACGCGGCGGAAGCTGCCGGCGAAGCGCTCGTTGATGTGCACGGTGGCGGGTGCGTCCGGCGCCGGGAGCGTGGGCTTGCGCTCGCCGGCAATCGTCAGCAGGCCGCGGTCGAGCTGGATGTCGAGCGTGGCCGGATCGATGCCGGGGGCGAAGGCATAGATCTCCACCGTTTGCGGCGTACCGCCGACATTCAGGGCCGGGAAACTGCCGCGGCCCAAGCCGCGAATGGTCGGAGATAGATCGAAGGCCTGCTGCATTTCGCGTTGCAGGCGATCCATCTCGGCGAACAGGTCGCGCGGGAACAGGGATCGATACATGGCGAAACCTCCATCTGGTTGAAACAAATGGAGCGCCGGAGACGCCTCCGGCGCTTCCGGTCGAGGAAGTAGGAGCGCCCGGCGCGGATTTCAAGAGGCGCGATGCGCGCCGAAAAGCTCAGGAAGGATCTTTGCTGCGCGTGCGCCCCACGGCGCTGAAGATGCCGATGCCGAGCAGGATGAGCGCGCCGATGCCGATGTAGAGCGTCGGCACGCCGGCCACGGAGGCGCCCCAGGCCACGCCGGCCAGGAAGATCAGAAAGCCGATCAGATAGAGCGCAAAAGACATGTTCTTTCTCCGATGTGGGGATCGAAACAGTTTGCTGCGCGACAGTTGCAGGCAGGGCGGCCACGGCCGCCAAAACATGTCGGAGGGTGCCTACTGCCCCGCCGGTTCGGCGCTTGCGGCGTCGAGTTCCGCGACGGTCTCCGCATCGAGCGCCAGACTTGCCGCAGCCGCCAGCTCGTCGAGCTGCTTCTGCGAAGTGGCGCTCGCGATCGGCGCCGTGATCGAGGGCCGCGCGATCTGCCATGCGATCGCAACCTGGCCGGGCGTCGCGCCATGGGCCTTGGCGGCGGCGTCGAGCGCGGCCAGGATGCGCAGCCCGCGTGGATTGAGGTACTTCTTCGTCGTACCGGCGCCGCGCGCACTCTTGGCAGCATCCGCCTCGCTGCGGTACTTGCCGGTCAGGAAGCCGGCCGCCAGCGCATAGAAGTTGATCACGCCGACGCCGCGCTCCAGGCACAGCGGCTCCAGCGCGTCCTCGAACACCGCGCGGTCATAGAGGTTGTAGAGCGGCTGCAGGCTTTCGTAGCGCGGCAGGCCTTCGCGCTCGGCGATGTCCAGTGCCTCGGCCAAGCGCGGCGCGCTGTGGTTCGAGGCGCCGATCGCGCGCACCTTGCCGGCCTTGATCAGTTCGGCGAAGGCGCCGAGCGTATCGGCCAGCGGCGTCTCGGCATCGTCGTCGTGCGACTGGTAGAGATCGATGTGGTCGGTCTTCAGGCGCTTGAGCGAGGCATCGACGGCTTCGCGGATGTAGGCCGGCGACAGCCCTTGCTTGCCTTCGCCCATCGGCTTGCCGACCTTGGTCGCGAGCACCACGCGGTTGCGCTTGCCGGTCTGGCGCAGCCATTTGCCGATGATGGTTTCCGATTCGCCGCCGCTGTGGCCCGGCACCCAGCTCGAGTAGACGTCGGCGGTGTCGACGAAGTTGAAGCCGGCGTCGAGCCAGGCATCGAGCAGCCGGAACGAGAGCGCCTCGTCGACGGTCCAGCCGAAGACGTTGCCGCCGAAAGCCAGCGGCGAGACTTGAAGGCCGGAGCGGCCCAGGGAACGAAGCTGCATGGATGGTTTCCTCGAGGTCTTACACGAAGCCCAGCGCACCCAGCAGCGCGCCGGCGCCGAGCAGCCAGAGCAGGTGGAGGCGGGTGCGCCAGACGATAAATGCTGAGATGCCGGTCAAGAGCCATAGGTGCCAGGCGGGTACAGCGCCGCCATGGTTGCCGCCCGCCAGCACCCAGCCGGTCGCGATCAGCAGGCCCACCACCACCGGCGCCATGCCCTGCTTGAAGGCGCGCACCTCGCGCCGCGTGCGGTTGCGGTGGCCCCAGCGCGTCGCGACGTAGGTGAGCGTGGTGCTCGGCAGCATGATGCCGACCATGGTGATCGCCAGCCCCATCAGGCCAAGGCCCCAGGCCTGCGGGCCGGCGCCGATGCCGCCGCCTGCGTTGAGGCCCACGTTCCATCCCATCAGCGCCACGAAGAGCACGTTCGGGCCCGGCGCAGCCTGCGCGATCGCAACCGAGGAACTGAACTGCGCATCGGTGAGCCAGCCGTGCTGGTCGACCAGATAGCGGTGCATGTCGGGCACCGTGGTGATGGCGCCGCTGATCGACAGCAGCGAGAGCAGCAGGTACTGGCCAAAAAGCGCCAGCCAGTCGTGCCAGTGCATGACGGTGCTCATGAATCGATCTTTCGCCAGGTCCACACACAGGCCACACCGCCCACCACCAGCAGCACCCATCCGAGCGGAATGCGGGCAATGGCGATGGCACCGAAAACAAGGGCCACGAAGCCCAGGCAGACGCCGAAGCCGAGCGGGTGCCGGCGCAGCGCCGGGATCAGCTTGATGCCGGTGGCGGCGATCAGTCCGCCGGCCACCGCGCCCATGCCGCGCAGGGCGCCGGCCACCTCCGGATTGCCGGCGAAGTGGGCATAGAGCAGGGCCAGCACCAGGATCACGCCCAGCGGCACGGTCAGCATGCCGGCCACCGCGGCGACGGCACCGCGCAGCCCGAAATAGCGGTCGCCGATCATCAGCGCGAGGTTGATCACGTTCGGCCCCGGCAGCACCTGGGCGACCGCCCAGTCCTCGAGGAATTCGTCGGCCGTGAGCCAGCGCTTCTTCTCGACCATTTCGCGCTGCACGATCGCGAGCACGCCGCCGAAGCCCTGCAGTGCGAGCCAGGTGAAGGATACGAACAGGTCGCCGGGGGAATGAGGTTGCGGGCGCTCGGATGTCGCCGCATCGGGAGGGGGCGGGTGCATTGCGCTCGATTATGTGCCGACACACCTGCGGCCTGCATGCTGCGACACTGGCGCCATGCAGCTGCGTGCGCTCTTCGATCTCTGCAGACAGGCCGTGCTGTCGTGGAAGGCCGACTACGCTCCGAGCATGGGTGCGGCGCTGGCCTACTACACCGTGTTCTCCGTGGCGCCCCTGCTGCTGATCGTGATCTCGGTGGCGGGCCTGGTGTTCGGCGACGAGGCGGCGCGTGGCGAGATCCTCGCGCAGCTGTCGGGGCTGATGGGCGAGCAGGGCGCGCGGGCGGTGCAGGGCATGCTGGAGTCGGTCAACAAGCCGAAGGAGGGCATCGTCGCGACCGTGATCGGCTTCGCCTTGCTGCTGATCGGCGCGACCACGGTGTTCGGCGAACTGCAGGACGCGCTCGACCGCATCTGGCGCGCCCCCGCGCGCAAGGAGGGCCAGGGCGTGCTGAACCTGCTGCGCGCTCGCCTGCTGTCCTTCAGCATGATCATGGGCATCGGCTTCCTGCTCATGGTGTCGCTGGTGGCGAGCGCGGCGCTGGCGGCGCTCGGCAAATGGTGGGCGCCGGTCTTCGGCGGCTGGGCCGGGCTGGCGCAGGCGGTCAACTTCGTCTTCAGCTTCGTCATGGTGACGATCGGCTTCGCGCTGATCTACAAGATCATGCCGCGCGTGCGCGTGCAATGGCGCGACGTGTGGGTCGGTGCCGCGGTGACGGCGCTGCTGTTCGCCATCGGCAAGCACCTGATCGGCCTGTACATCGGCAAGAGCAGCGTGGCCTCGGGCTACGGGGCGGCAGGCTCGCTGGTGGTGGTGCTGGTATGGGTCTACTACTCGGCGCAGATCTTCCTGCTGGGTGCCGAGTTCACCTGGGTCTACGCGCACAAATACGGATCGCTGCGCAACGTCGCGCGGCCGGATGCGCCTTCCTCGCCGACACGCGACAAGGTCTCGAACAGGCTCTAGCCTGCGAAGCCGCCCTGGTCGAGAAACTTCTGCTCCTCGGGCGTGGTGTCGCGGCCCAAGGCCTTGTTGCGATGGGGAAAGCGGCCGAAGCGCGCGATGATGTCCCGGTGCAGCACCGCGTAGCGCTGCGTGTTGGCGTCGAGCGCGGCGTTGAGCGCGACCGAGCGTTCCTGGTCCGCCAGCGATTCGGAATGCATCAAGGGCAGGTAGAAGAAGGGCCGTAGCGCGGCTTCGACCTGCCGGTCCAGGCCGGCCTCGATCGCCGCCCGCGCGACCGCCCGTGCCTTGCCGTCGGTGGCGAACATGTGGGCGCTGTTGCGCCATGCGTTGCGCGGGAACTGGTCCAGCAGCACCAAGAGGGCGAGCGCGCCTTCGGCGTCGGCGGCCCAGGCATCGAGCGCGCCGGTGGCGGCAGCGTGATGGGCGGCTTCGAAGCGCGATTTGAATTCGGCATCGAAGGAATCGTCCTTGGAAAACCAACGCTTCGGTCCGGCTTCGCGCCAGAAGGTCGCGACTTCGTGGGCTGGGGGCAGTGCTTTCATGGGCGCGATGATGCCATCCGGGTGCCCCGAAAGTCGGGCTCGCGGCCGACACGCTCCGCGCCGTGCGCTGGCTATGCTGGGTGCTCTTGAAACTGACGGAGACTCGCAATGAACCGATATGGCACCCTCTTGCGCATGGCCTTGGTGGCTGGCGTCGCGACCGCGGCCCTCGCTGGCTGCGGAATGATGTCGAAGTCCAACACCGCGAATTTCAGCGGCAGCATGAACGCGGCCAGCGAAGTTCCGCCCAACATGACGCGCGGCAGCGGCCTGGCCGAAGCCTGGCTGAACAAGGACACCAACGTCCTCAAGTACAAGATCGTCTATACCGGGCTGAGCGGCCCGGCCACGGGGGCGCACTTCCATGGTCCGGCCGCTGCCGGCGCCAACGCCGGCATCGTGCTGCCGTTCGCGAATCCGGCCAGCCCGATCGAGGGCCAGGCCACGCTGACGCCGGCCCAGGCTGCCGACCTCATGGGCGGCAAGTGGTACGCCAACATCCACACGGCGGCCAATCCGGCCGGCGAAATCCGCGGACAGCTGCTGCCGAAGATGTAGACAGCCGGAACGACGGATTGCGCATGGTGTCCAATCGATCCATGCGCACCTCGAAGAAACCGCGTCCGTCCGCCTCCCGCCCCTCCATCTCCCGCATCGACATCACCACCGCCAGGAAGGCCCTGGTGCTCCAGGGCGGCGGCGCGCTGGGCGCCTACCAGGCCGGCGTCTATGCCGGCGTGTTCGAGAAGCACAAGACGCTCGACTGGGTGGCCGGCGTGTCGATCGGCGCGGTCAATGCCGCGCTGATCGCCGGCAATGCGCCCGAGCTTCGTGTCGCTCGCCTGCGCGAGTTCTGGGATCTCGTTTCATCGGGAGCGGCCCAGCGCCTGCCGCCAGGCTGGGGCGACCGCACGCTCTTCAACCAGTGGAGTGCCACCTCGACGGCGATGTTCGGCGTGCCCGGCTTCTTCACGCCGCGCCGCAGCCCGGCGCTGCTGCTCGGCGGAGCGGCGCCCGTGCTGAGCTACTACGACACCGCGCCGCTTCAGTCCACGCTCGAGCGCCTGGTGGATTTCGACCGGCTCAACGACGACGAGATCCGCTTCAGCGTGGGCGCCGTCAACGTACGCAGCGGCAACTCGGTCTATTTCGACAACCGCAAGCAGCGCATCGGCCCGGAACACATCATGGCCAGCGGCGCCTTGCCGCCCGGCTTTGCCCCGGTGCACATCGATGGCGAGGACTACTGGGACGGCGGCATCGTTTCCAACACGCCCCTGCAGTACGTGCTCGACATGCATCCGCGCAGCGAGCAGCTGATGGTGCTGCAGGTCGACCTGTTCAGTGCCCGCGGCACCATGCCGCGCACCCTCGCCGAGACCCTGGAGCGGCAGAAGGACATCACCTACTCGAGCCGCACCCGCATGAACACCGATGCAATGGCCTCCAACATGAACCTTCAGCAGGCCGTGGCCGACCTGATCGCCAGGCTGCCGGCCTCGCTGCGCAAGGACCCCAGCGTCGCCGCCGTGTGCGCCCAGCTGACGCACGAGCCGATCGAGATCGTGCACCTGATCTACCGCGACAAACCCTACGAGCTCGATTCCAAGGACTACGAGTTCTCGCGCGCCTCGGTCGACGAGCACTGGGAGGCCGGCATGCGCGACATCTGCAACACGCTCGCGCATCCCGAATGGCTGAAGAGCGCCTCGCAGGTCAATGGCGTCACCACCTTCGACCTGACCCAGCCCAGCGCGCCGCGCGTTCGCCACCCGATGCGGGTGCCGGCCATTCCGGCCGCCCGCTAAGGGCACTGGTCAGCTTGGTTCAAGACTGGGGGTGCAAGCTGCGTCACGGGCACGCAGCTTGCACGCACCATCACCGCTTTCCCTCCACCCCCAAGGCAAAGGACATCCCATGCAACTCAAGGACAAGGTCGCTTTCATCACCGGTTCTGCCAGCGGCATCGGCAAGGAGATCGCCATGCTGTTTGCGCAGGAAGGCGCGAAGATCGTGATCGCCGACCTCAACAAGCAGGCGGCCGATGCCACCGCGGCGGAACTCGAAAAGGGCGGCGCGCAGGCGATCGGCGTCGGTGTCGACGTCACCAGCGAGGCGCAGGTCGATGCCGCCGTCGAAGAGGCCGCCGCGGCCTTCGGCGGCATCGACATCCTGATCAGCAACGCCGGCATCCAGATCGTTCACCCGGTCGAGGAGTTCAGCTTCGCCGACTGGAAGAAGATGCTGGCCATCCATCTCGACGGTGCCTTCCTCACCACCAAGGCCTGCCTGAAGCACATGTACGCGCAGGGCCGCGGCGGCAGCGTGATCTACATGGGCTCGGTGCATTCCAAGGAAGCCTCGCTGCTCAAGGCGCCCTACGTCACGGCCAAGCACGGCCTGATCGGTTTGGCCAAGACCGTCGCGAAGGAGGGTGCGAAGCACGGCGTGCGCGCCAACGTGATCTGCCCGGGTTTCGTGCGCACCCCGCTGGTCGAGAAGCAGATCCCCGAGCAGGCGAAGACGCTGGGCATCAGCGAGGAAGAAGTGATCAAGAACGTGATGCTCAACGAGACGGTGGATGGCGAGTTCACCACCACCGATGACGTCGCGCGCGTGGCGCTGCTGTTCGCCGCCTTCCCGACCAATGCGCTGACCGGCCAGTCGCTGGTGGTGAGCCACGGCTGGTTCATGCAGTGAGCTTCAGCTCCCAGGTCTCGCCGACCAGTTGCTGGCCGAAGCCCTCGTAGGGCTCGGACTTCACCAGCTTGAAAGCTCTTGCGGCATAGATGCCGCGCGCGGCTTCGAGGCAGCTGTTGGTCCACAGCACCATCTTCCGGTAGCCCTTCTGGCGCGCGAAGGCGATGCATTCATCGGTGAGCCGGGCGCCCAGGCCCAGGCCGCGCGCCTGCGGCGCGAGGATCAGCAACCGCAACTGGGCCACGGTGGCCGACTTGCGCATCAGGAACACCGCGCCGACGCGCTCGCCGTCGAGCTCGGCGATCCAGCAGCGCTCCCATTCGGGCTGGAACTTGCGCAGGAACTGGGCCGCGATCTCGGCCACCAGCGCCTCGAATTCGCTGTTCCAGCCGTACTCGCGGGCATAGATCTCGCCATGCTGCTGCACCACCCAGCCGATGTCGCCGGGCCCCGGGTCGCGCAGCACGGCGGTGCGGGGCCTGGGCAACGCGTTCGCCGCGGGTTCGATCAGCGCCTGCACGGTGTGCATCGCGTCGATCAGCTGCCGCTGCTGCGGCGTCGAGAGCGGGGAGAGCAGGACGCGTGCCTCGTCGCGCGACTTCTGCTGCAGCGGCGCGAAGGCCGCATGGCCCGCCTCCGTGAGGCGCAGCAGGCTCTGGCGCGCGTCCTTCGGATGCGTCTCGCGCGTGAGCCAGCCTGCGGCTTCGAAGCGACGCAGGATGCGGCTCAGGTAGCCGCCGTCCAGCCCCAGGTCCTTGCCGATCTCGCTCGCCACGGCAGTCTCGCGGTGCGCAAGCTCGTACAGCACGCGCACGTCGGTCAGCGACATCTCGCTGCCGAGGTAGGGGTCGAGGGCGCCGATGCGGCGCGTGTAGAAGCGGTTGAACTGGCGCACGGCCTTGACGGCGGCTACGTCGCTGGAGATGGGTGTTTCAACGGTCATGCTTGCCATTGTCAAATAAAATGATTGACTGAAGCAAGTATCACTTCGGTTGCCGCCGCGCACGGGGCAAGGCCTTTGGGGCGACAGACCCAGCCCGAACCCGTAAAATCGCCGGTTGCCCGAAATGGCCCACCGCGGTCCACGCGGCACATCCCGCCGCCCCCCTCTTCCCCGATGAACGCCCCCGTCGACGTCTCCTTCTTCCAGCGCGCCGCCAAGCCGCTCACCAGCTACCGCAAGTACTGGGCAGCCCGCTTCGGCACGGCCAGGTTCCTCCCCACCTCGCGGGCGGAAATGGACGCGCTCGGCTGGGACAGCTGCGACATCGTCATCGTGACCGGCGACGCCTACGTCGACCACCCGAGCTTCGGCATGGCGGTGATCGGCCGCATGCTGGAGGCGCAGGGCTTTCGGGTCGGCGTCATCGCGCAGCCCGACTGGCACAGCGCCGAGCCCTTCAAGGCGCTGGGCAAGCCGAACCTGTTCTTCGGCGTGACCGCCGGCAACATGGATTCGATGATCAACCGCTACACCGCGGACCGCAAGATCCGCAGCGACGACGCCTACACGCCCGGCGACCTCGGCGGCCGGCGCCCCGACCGCGCGGCGATCGTCTATTCGCAGCGCTGCAAGGAAGCCTGGAACGAGGTGCCGATCGTGCTCGGCGGCATCGAAGGCTCGCTGCGCCGCATTGCCCACTACGACTACTGGCAGGACAAGGTGCGCCGCTCGATCGTGGTGGACGCCAAGTGCGACCTGCTGCTCTACGGCAATGCCGAGCGCGCGATCGTCGAGATCGCGCACCGCCTGGCCGCGCGCGAGCCTGTGGCCCAGATCACCGACGTGCGCGGCACCGCCTTCGTGCGGCGCGAAACGCCTGAAGGCTGGTTCGAGATCGATTCGACCAGCGTCGACGAGCCGGGCCGCGTCGAGGCGCATGTCAATCCCTACCTCATGGTGTCGGAGCAGGCCAAGGCCAACGGCGCGACCTGCGCGAAGGAAGACGAGGCCGAAACCGTGGCCGCTGCGGCGGAAGCAGCCGGCTCGGTCAACCTGGCGATCAAGCCGCTGACCTTCGTGCCCAATCCGGCCTTGCAGAGCCGTGGCCGCATCAAGGTCCCGCCGCGCGACCGCTCCGTGATCCGCCTGCCGTCCTACGAGCAGGTGCGCGCCGACCCGGTGCTCTATGCCCATGCCAACCGCGTGCTGCACCTCGAGACCAACCCCGGCAATGCGCGCGCGCTGGTGCAGGCGCACGGCGAGGGCACGATCGCGCGCGACGTCTGGATCAACCCGCCGCCGATCCCCCTCACCACGGCCGAGATGGACCACGTGTTCGACTTGCCGTACGCGCGCAGTCCGCATCCGCGCTATGCCGACGAGAACGGCAGCCACGACGGCGCGACCAAGATCCCGGCCTGGGAAATGATCCGCTTCAGCGTGAACATCATGCGCGGCTGCTTCGGCGGCTGCACCTTCTGCTCGATCACCGAGCACGAGGGCCGCATCATCCAGAGCCGCTCGGAAGACTCGATCATCAAGGAGGTCGAGGCCATCCGCGACAGCGTGAAGGGCTTCACCGGCACCATCTCCGACCTCGGCGGGCCGACGGCCAACATGTACCGCATCGGCTGCAAGTCGCCCGAGATCGAATCGGCCTGCCGCAAGCCCAGCTGCGTGTACCCCGGCATCTGCCCCAACCTCAACACCAACCACGATCCGCTGATCAAGATCTACCGCCGCGCGCGCGCGCTGAAGGGCATCAAGAAGATCCTGATCGGCTCCGGCCTTCGCTACGACCTGGCCGTGCAGTCGCCCGAGTACGTGAAGGAGCTGGTGCAGCACCACGTGGGCGGCTACCTGAAGATCGCCCCCGAGCACACCGAGCAGGGCCCGCTCACCAAGATGATGAAGCCCGGCATCGGCAGCTACGACAAGTTCAAGCAGATGTTCGAGAAGTTCTCGGCCGAGGCCGGGAAGAAGCAGTACCTGATCCCGTATTTCATCGCCGCGCATCCGGGCACCAGCGACGAGGACATGATGAACCTCGCGATCTGGCTCAAGAAGAACGGCTTCCGCGCCGACCAGGTGCAGACCTTCTATCCGTCGCCGATGGCCACCGCGACGACGATGTACCACACCAACAAGAACCCGCTGCGCAAGATCACCCGCGAGAGCGAGACGGTGGACATCGTGCGCGGCGACAAGCGTCGCCGCCTGCACAAGGCCTTCCTGCGCTACCACGACGCCAACAACTGGCCGCTTCTGCGCGAAGCACTGAAGAAGATGGGCCGCGCCGACCTGATCGGCAACGGCAAGCACCACCTGATTCCCACCTACCAGCCGCTGACCGACGGCAGCTACCAGAGCGCGCGGCGCAAGAACTCGACCACGGTCGCGCTGAAGCCCGTGCAGCCCGCCAAGGGCCGCATCCTCACGCAGCACACCGGGCTGCCGCCGCGCGACAACGGCGCTGCGCGCGGCAAGCCGGTTCGCAAGGCGCGCTGAGTCTCTGAAGCGGCTTGCGGCCAAGCCGATGTATGGTGTGGCCCATGAACAGCTTTCTGGCCGCTTCGGGTCGCTGTGGGGCCCGCTTGGTCCTGGGGCTCGTGCTGGGCGCATGGGCGCTCGGCGCGCATGCGATTGCGCAGGAGGCCGGCTCGGCGCAGGCCTTGCGGGCGCTGCACCAGAAGCTCGCCGGCCAGCTCGCGCGCAGCCCGCTCAACCGGCCGCTGCATCTGGAATCGGCGGAAACGCAGGACGGGCTCCAAGGCGACGTCTATGCCGTGGTCGATCACCCGCTGGAGCATGTGCGCGCCGCGCTCGCCAATGCGTCGCAGTGGTGCGACATGCTGATCCTGCACATCAACAACCGGCGCTGCCGCGTGGCGCGGGGTCCGGACGGCGACGTGCTCACGCTCAGCGTGGTGCGGCGCTACGACATGCCGGTGGAGCAGGCGTTCGAGTTGCCCTTCGTTCATCGCACCGCCAGCGCCACGCGCGACTACCTGGCGGTCGACCTGTCGGCTGAGAGCGGCCCCCTGGGCACCAGCCGCTACCGCGTGATGCTCGAGGCCACGCCGCTCGGCGCGCGCCAGACCTTCCTGCACTTCGGCTATGCCTACGAGCACAACATGATGGCGCGCTACGCCACCATGGCCTACCTCGCGACCTTCGGCAGCCACAAGGTGGGCTTCACCGTGGTCGGCAAGACGCCGGACGGGCGGCCCGAGTACATCCGCGGCTTGCGCGGCTTGGTGGAACGCAATGCGATGCGCTATTTCTTCACGCTCGACGCCTATCTGGCCGGGCTCGACGCGCCGGCTCCGAAGCGCGCGGAGAAGCGGCTGAATTACTGGTTCCAATCCATCGAGCGCTATCCGGCGCAGTTGCACGAGATCGACCTCGCGACCTACCTCGCGCACAAGCGCGAGGACCGGCAGCGCGACTCCGGCGCGCCGCGCTGACCAGGGCCTGTCAACAGGCCCTAGCGCAGCACCAGCACCGGCGTGTGCGAGTGCGTCAGCACGTGCAGTGTTTCGCTGCCCATCAAGAGCCGCTTGATGCCGCGCCGGCCGTGCGAGGCCATGACGATGAGGTCGCAGCGGAAGCTGCGGGCGGCCTCGATGATGGCCTCCGAGACCAGCTCGGACTTCATGACCACGGCCTTGGTGCTCTCGACGCCCTTGGCCTGCGCCTTTTCCTTGACGGCATCGACCACGCGCTGCGCTTCGGCATCGGCCTGCTCCTGCAGCCGCGTGACTTCCATCTGGTTCAGCAGCAGCGATCCTTCGAAGTAGCCGGTGGGGTAGTGGTGCACCACCTTGACGGCGACCAGTTCGGCTTTCATCAGGATGGCCAGGTCGATCGCGCTGGTCACGGCTTGCTCCGAGAGCTCGGAACCGTCGGTGGCGACGAGTATGCGTTCGTACATGGCGGTCTCCCGGGCGGGAGGGGCCCCGCCCCTGTATGCAGATTAGTGCGCGAAGCGTGGCGGGGCAAGGTGCGGCGAGCGTTCTAGACGGCCTTGCCTAGCCCGGGCATTGCTCTTGCTTGACCGGCGCATGACCACCATCCGCCCCACGCGCCGCGGCGCGCTCCAATTGTTGCTGGCCGCCGGTGTCGCCTCGCTCGCGCTGCCGGCCTTCGCCCAGTGGCCCGACAAGCCGATCAAGATCATCGTGACCTTCCCGCCCGGGGGGTCGAGCGACATCCTGGCGCGCGTGATGGCCGAGCAGCTCGGCAAGAAGCTGGGCCAGCCCGTCGTGGTGGACAACAAGCCCGGCGCGGGCGGCACCATCGGCGGCGCGCTGGTGGCCGCGGCGCCGACCGACGGCTACACCTTCATGCTCTCGAACACGACGCCGATCGCGCTCGGTCCCTTCACGCTGGAGAAGCAGCCCTACGATCCGCTGCAGGCCTTCACGCACATCGCCTACCTGGGCTCGGCGCCGCTGGTGATCATGGCGAGCAAGGCCTCGGGCATCACGAGCTTTGCCGGGCTCGACGCGCGAGCGCGCAAGGAGGGACGGCTGGACTTCGGCTCGGGCGGTCCCGGATCGATCGGCCACATCCACGGCGAGCTGATCCGCAAGATCACCGGCGCCAACATGGTGCACGTGCCCTACCGCGGCGGCGCGCCGATGACCACCGACCTGATCGCCGGCGTGATCCCGGTCGGCATCGACGTCATCACCGCCTACGTGCCCTTCTTCAAGAGCGGCCAGCTGGTGCCGCTGGCCGTGACCGGCAGCGTGCGCTCGCCGCTCATGCCGGACGTGCCGACGGTCGTGGAGCTCGGCCAGCCCAAGCTCGTGCTGGAGAACTTCTTCGGCCTCAGCGGGCCGGCCAAGCTGCCTGCGGACATGGTCGCCAAGCTCAACGCGGCCTGCAACGAGGTGCTGGTCATGCCCGAAGTGCAGAAGAAGCTGATCGAGCTGGGCATCGTCGGCAAGCCGGAAAGCACCGCACGCTTCGAGAGCTTCGTGAAGGAACAGGTGGGCGTGCTCGGCCCGACGGTGAAGGACGCCGGCATCAAGCTGTGAGCGTCAGCAGCGGCACGTCGCGTTCGGCGGCCATCGACTCCAGCTCGGCGCGCGTTCGTGTGCGCAGCCAGGCGGCCAAGGCTTCGTGCGTGCCGGTCGCCATCATGTCGCGCGATGCCACGCCGGCCGCTTCGCACAGGCGCGCGGCGAAGTGCGGCTCCAGTGCCGCCACCGCCACGCGGCCGTCGGCGCAGGCGTAGACGCGGTAGCCCGCATGGGCGCCGCCGACCGCGCCTTGCGGCTGCGTCAGGCCCCAGGTGCGCGGCAGCGCGAGCCAGTCGGCCGCGGCATTGAGCGCGACTTCGAGGTACACGCCGGTCCCCGGCTCGGCGCGGGCGCGCAGCGTGGCCTGCAGCACCGCCTCGCTCGCGAGCAGCGCGCCGCCCATGTCGGCATAGAGCGTGGGCGGCAGCTCGGTGCCGGTGACCAGGCCGCTTTCGGCCATGTAGGTGAGGTCGTGGCCCGGCTCCTCCGCGCGCGCGCCGGGCGCGCCGACGATCGCCACCTGCGAGAGCGCCGGATGGCGCGCATGCAGCGTCTCCCAATCCAGGCCGAGCTTGGCGAGCGCCGAGGGGCGGAAGGAACTCAGCAGCACATCCGTCTCGGCGAGTGCGCGATGCAGCTGCGCCTGGCCGGCCTCGGTCTTGAGGTCGGCCGTCTCGATGCCAACGCCCTCGTGCAATGCGGCGTACGCGATCCTGTTGTAGTGGGCCATCGGGTCGCCCTGCGGCGGCTCGAGCTTCACGCAGGTCGCGCCCATGGCGCGGCAGCGCAGCAGCGCGGCAGGGCCGGGGAGGTTGAGCGCCAGGCTCAGCACGCGCACGCCGGCGAGCGCTGCGAAGGCGGGAGCAGGGGAGGTGGGCATGCGGGGTGTCCTCGTCGGTGTCACCTTGGGAGCTTACCGGCTCGGGCCTGCGGCTCTACGATGCGGCTTGCACAGCCCCTCACCCAAGACAAGGAGACTTCCATGTACCAATCCGATCTCATGGCCGGCCGGCGCATCCTCGTGACCGGCGGCGGCACCGGCCTCGGCCGCGCGATGGCCGAGCGTTTCCTGGGCCTGGGCGCCGACGTCGCGATCTGCGGCCGGCGCCAGGCCGTGGTCGAAGCGACGGCGGCCGAATGGCGCACGCAGTTTCCGGAGCGGCGCATCGATGCCTTCGGCGTCGACATTCGCAACGCGCAGAGCGTGGAGGAGATGGTCGAGGCACTCTGGCAGTCGGGCGGGCTGACCGGGCTCGTCAACAACGCGGCCGGCAACTTCGTGGCGCCGACCGAGAGCCTGTCGCCACGGGCCTTCGACGCCGTGGCCAACATCGTCTTCCACGGCAGCTTCTACGTCACCCAGGCAATCGGCAAGCGCTGGGTCGCCGAGGCCAAGTCCGGGCAATGGAAGGCGGGCGATCCGTACCGCAGCGTGATGAGCATCATCGTCACCTGGGTCGACAACGGCAGTCCCTACGTCGTGCCTTCGGCGATGAGCAAGGCCGGCATCGAGGTGATGACCAAGTCGCTCGCGGTCGAGTGGGCGCGCCACGGCATCCGGCTCAATGCGGTCGGGCCCGGCGAGATTCCGACCGAGGGCATGAGCAAGCGCCTGAACCCGGGCGAAGAGCCCGGCGCGCGCAGCAAGGCGCACAACCCGATGGCGCGCACCGGGCAGATGAGCGAGCTGCAGAACCTCGCGGCCTTCCTGATGGCGCCGGGCCAGTGCGACTGGCTCACGGGCCAGAGCATCATGATGGACGGCGGCAACGCGCTCGCCACCGGCGGCAATTTCTACGAGTTGCGGCAGTGGAGCGACACCGACTGGCAGGAGGCGCGCGAGCGCATCGAGGCGCAGAACCAGAAGGACAAGGCGCAGCGCTAGCGCCTGCGGTCGTGGACGGATGCCCATGCATCGCGCCACAATCGGCCGATGAACAAACGACACTTTCTGGGCACGGTGGCACTCGCCGGCCTGTTGCCTTCGGCTCGCGCATTGGCTGCGGAGCCGACCCGCAAGGGCCCGGGTCTCCTGACCGTCAGCGGACTCGTCGGCAAGTCCAATCGGGGCGCTGTCGATCCGGCGCTCGATCAGTTGCTGGTGAAGCACGGCGTCAAGTTCGACAAGGCGTACGTGTTCGACGCCGAGGCATTGCGTCGCCTGCCGGTGGTTCGCATCAAGCCGACGCTCGAGTACGACGCCAAGGTGCATACGCTCGCGGGTCCGTTGTTGACCAGCGTGCTGGAGGCAGCGGGCGTGGCGCCTGCCGGCGACGTGATGCTCGCCCTTCGCGCGGTGGACGGCTATGTCGTGCCGGTGAGCATGGCCGATGCGCGCAGCTATCGCATGATCGTGGCCACCGAGATCGACGGCGGCCCGCTCGCGCTCGGAGGGCTGGGCCCGCTATGGGCGCTCTATGAGGCCGATACGCTCGCCGCGTTCAAGGACAAGCCGCTCAAGGAACGATTCGCGCTGTGCCCGTGGGGGCTCTACAGCATCGAAGTCACGCGCAGCTGATACCCGGCGCGCTCGCGCTCAATCGACCAGATCGGCCCCGCGCTCGGCCAGCAGGCCGCGCAGCAGCGAGCGGTGGCAGCGCGCCTCGTTCTCGCAATAGCAGCCGACCGAAAGCGCGCTGCCGTGCGACAGTGCGGCGAGCAGGTCGAGGCTGCGGCTGGCGTCGCTCTCGCTCATCTCTCGGTGGTACCGGCGCGCGAAGGCAGCCCACTGCGCAGGTGTCTCGGCGTTCTGCCCCAGCTTCATGGTGTCGGCCGAGGGTGCGAGGTTCGGGTACCAGACGTCGTACCAGTTCTGCGAAGCGAACTCGGTCTTCGGCACGCCGCGCGGGGGCCGGCGCACGGTGCCGATGCGCAGGCCCTCGTCGGGTGCGCGCTCGCTGCCGAGGCGAACGATGCGGATGGCCATGTGATCTCCTCCTGGTAGACGTTACTGTTGGCTCGGGGACAGCCGCGATCATCGCGCAGCATCGATACTCGCATCCACCGACCTGGAGACAGCCCATGAACGAGCGCATCGAAACCATCCGCCACGCCGACGGCGTGGTCGAACTTCAACTGTCGCGCGCCGACAAGATGAACGCACTGGACCCGGCGATGTTCGACGCGCTGATCGAGGCCGGCACGCGCCTTGCCGGCGACGCGGGCGTGCGCGCCGTGGTGCTCGCGGGGCGCGGCAAGGCCTTCTGCGCCGGCCTGGACATGCAATCCTTCGAGCGCATGGGGCAGGGCGGCGCGAGCGGCGTCATCGGATCGGGCGCCGCTGCGGACCTGCTCGAGCGTACGCACGGCATCGCCAACGCGGCGCAACAGGTGGCGATGGTCTGGCGCGAAGTGCCGGTGCCGGTCATCGCTGCGGTGCACGGCGTGGCCTTCGGCGGCGGGCTCCAGGTCGCGCTCGGTGCCGACGTGCGGCTCGTCGCGCCGGACACCCGGCTCTCTGTGATGGAGATCAAGTGGGGCCTGGTGCCAGACATGGGCGGCATGGTGCTGATGCGCGAGCTGGCGCGGACCGACGTGGTGCGCGAGCTCACCTTCACCGGCCGCATCTTCTCCGGCGAGGAAGCCGTGGCGCTCGGCTTCGCGACGCGGCTCGCGGCCGATCCGCTGGCCGATGCGCTGCAGATGGCGCGCGAGATCGCGCAGAAGAGCCCGGACGCGATCCGCGCCGGCAAGCGGCTTCTGAATGCGGCGACGGCGCACAGTGCGGCCGACCTGCTCTTGGCCGAATCGATCGAGCAGAAGGCGCTGGTCGGCAGCGTCAACCAGACCGAGGCCGTGCGCGCCAACATCGAGCGGCGCGTGCCGCGCTTCGTGCCGGCACCCTGAACGCGATAGTCAGAGGCCGTGAAAGCGCAGCCACTCGTCGGCGGGCGCACGGTCGCTGACGAGCGCGTTCACCGCATGCGCCGGGTCGCGCAAGCCGATGGCCATGCCGCAGAACAGCATGCGCTCGGGCGGCAGCCGCAGCACGCTGCCGACCGTGGCCGGATAGATCGCCCAGCACTCCTGCGGGCAGCTGTCGAGCCCTTCGGCGCGCAGCAGCAGCATGACGGTCTGCAGGTACATGCCGAGGTCCGACCATTGCGGCGGGCCCATCGAGCGATCGACCGAGCAGAACAGCGCGAGCGGCGCGCCGAAGAAATCGTAGTTGTTGGCGAACCAGCGCCGCCTTGCCGCCTTGTCCTCGCGCGGAATGCCCAGGCGCGCGTACATCGCCTCGCCGACCTGGAAGCGCCGCTCGCGCCAGGGCGAGCGCAGCTCCTTGGGATAGATGTCGTAGGCGGGTGGCTCGGTTTCGCCGGCGGCGAGCCGGGCCTGCATGCGCTGCCTGAGCTCGGCCAGCGCGTCGCCCGCGAGCACGTCGATGTGCCACGGCTGGAGGTTGCCGCCGGAAGGCGCGCGCGCCGCGCTTGCCAGCACGCGGCGGATCGTCTCGCCGTCGACCGGCGTCGGCAGAAAAGCCCGAATGGAATGGCGGCTCGCAACAGCCTCTTGAACGTGCATCGATCGGCCCCGGAAAAATGGGCCAAGCCTATACGTTTCGGTTTGTCAGCGCTTGCCGCTGCCAGCGAGTATCTGCAGCACCTGCACCTCGCGCGGCAGCTCGACCAGGAACTCCGCATCGCGCGGCAGGTGATGGATGCGCCGCGGGTCCTTGCCGGCGAAGCGCGACATCGCTTCCACGCTCTCCCAGTAGGAGATCGTGACGAACTCGCTCTCGGTCTCGCGGTCTTCTCGAAAGAGCTGGACACCCAGCGCTTTCTCTTCGAGCGGGCGGATGCCCTCTTCGTAGATGTAGCGTGCATAGGCATCGGCGCGCTCGCGGGTGGTCCGGCCGCGCCAGATGCGAGCGATGGTGGGCTGGCCGGTGCGGGCGTTGTCGGTCATCGTGTGTTCCTGATGGGTGTGGACGTCGGTATCTCGGCCAGGACGGAGATCGCGAGGGCACCGAGCGCGACGGCCTGGAGCACGGCGCGCGCGGCATGCGTGTATTCCCATTGGCTGCGCAGCGCCATCCAGTTCTCGGGCAGCGTGGCAAGCGTCGACGCGGCGACCGTCGCGTTGACGGGTGCGAGCCAGATCCAGAACGCCGCATGCGAGAGCAGTACGCACAGCGCAGCCAGCAGCGTCCACCCGAAGGCCGGCCGGCGCCGGCGCACCAGCAGCGCTAGCACCACGGTCGTGATGATCGCGCCGACCTCGAAGGCGCCGCCCACGGTGCCGAAGGCGCCATACAGCGTCTGCGAGATCGTCAGCCACAGCGGACCCTCATAGCGCATCTTGGCGGGCATCTCCAG
The DNA here is from genome assembly GCF_018614915.1 of Variovorax paradoxus. GTDB lineage: Bacteria > Pseudomonadota > Gammaproteobacteria > Burkholderiales > Burkholderiaceae_C > Variovorax > Variovorax paradoxus_K. The sequence continues at coordinate 147,186 of NZ_JAGGNU010000009.1, forward strand.
GAAGTGGCCGGCCGCGGGGGCGAGGCTCAGCGCCACGAACATGAGCGTGAGCCAGCGCCAGGTTCTCAGGAACATCGGGTGCTCTCCGAATGGGTTCGTCGAGGAAGCCGCGCGAGGGCGACGCGAATCCGCACAACCCTGCCGGCTCCCCGGGCCGGCTCGCCGTCAGGCGTCGCCGCATGTGGCCTGAGGGCTTGGCCTACACGGGGCATGGATCGGACGCTCGGCGCCGACACGGCATGGCACTGGCTGCGGCGTCGAGTTGTTAACCAAAGTGTGTATTACTGCCTTCGCGGAAGGCATCGAAGTAATCACAATTGCCTACATGACGACACACAGCAATTCGACGTCCCACGCTTGGTGGGAGGAGCATTCCGATCCGGCCGAAACGCGCGCCGCGCTGGAGGCCTATCGGGCCGAGCAGCGCGACCATGCTGCGGCAGGCTGGCGACGCATCGTGATGCTCGGCATTCTTGCCGTTTCCGTTCCGGTGCTGATCCGCCTCTTGACCACGGCGTGATGGAAGACGGCGATCTTCGCCTCGCGCGCCTGAGCATCGGCGACCTGAATCAGCTCGCCTTGACATGGCGCCTGCGGGCGCTGCGAGGCGACAAGACCGTCTTCGCGATCGCCATGGCCCTGGAGTCCGTGGTGCAGCTGCGCCGCGATGCCGCGCGCTTGCAATCCCCGGCGCCGCGCTGAGCGGGCACTACACCCGGCGCATCGCTTTCATCCAAGGCCGCCCTGGCACATGTACTTGGTGTGCATGTAGTCGTCCAGGCCATGCACCGAGCCCTCGCGGCCGTAGCCCGACTCCTTCACGCCGCCGAAGGGCGCGGCCTCGGCTGCCAGTGCGCCTTCGTTGACGCCGACGATGCCCGACTCCAGCGCCTCCGTCACCCGCCAGATGCGGCGCGCGTCGCTCGAGTAGAAGTAGGCCGCGAGCCCGAAGGGCGTGTCGTTGGCGGCGGCGATGACTTCGGCCTCGCTGTCGAAGCGCGTGACCGGCACCACCGGCCCGAAGGTCTCTTCGCAGCTGCATTCCATCGTCGCGTCGGCGTTCACCAGCACCGTCGGCGCGTAGTAGTTGGGGCCGTCGCAGCGCGCGGAACGCAGCCGCTTGCCGCCCACCACGATGCGGGCGCCGCGCGCGACGGCATCGCGCACATGCCGCTCGATCTTGTCGACGGCACGCGCGTTGATCATCGGGCCGATCTGCGAATCGGGCTCGCTGGCCGGGCCGACCTTGAGCGCGCCGACCCGCGCGGCCAGCTTGTCGACGAAGGCGTCGTGCACCCGGGCCTGCACGAACACACGGTTCGGGCACACGCAGGTCTGGCCGCCGTTGCGGAACTTGGCCGCCATCAGGCCTTCGACCGCGGCGTCGATATCGGCATCCTCGAAGACGATGAAGGGTGCGTTGCCGCCGAGCTCGAGCGACAGCTTCTTCAGCGTGCCGGCCGAAGCGCGCGCGAGGTGCTTGCCCACGGGCGTGGAGCCGGTGAAGCTGATCTTGCGCACGCGCGCGTCGGCCAGCCACACGTCCACCACCTCGGGCGTGCGTTCGCGCGATGCGGTGACGATGTTGAGCACGCCCGGCGGCACGCCGGCCTCTTCGGCCAGCCGGACGAGTGCGAGCGAGGTGAGCGGCGTGTCTTCGGCCGGCTTGCACACCACGGTGCAGCCTGCCGCAAGAGCCGGCGCGATCTTGCGCGCGATCATCGCGGCCGGGAAATTCCACGGCGTGATCGCGGCAACCACGCCCACGGGCTCCTTCAATGCGAGCATGCGGCGGCCGGTCACCGGCGCCGGGATCAGGTCGCCGTTGGCGCGCGTGGCTTCCTCGGCGAACCACTCGACGTAGCTGGCCGCATAGGCGATCTCGCTACGACCCTCTGCCAGCGGCTTGCCCTGCTCGCGCGAGACCAGGCGGCCCAGGTCTTCCTGGTGCGCCAGCATGAGGTCGTTCCAGCGCTTGAGGATCTGCGCTCGCTGCTTCGCCGGCACGGCGCGCCAGGCGGGGAAGGCGGCATGCGCGGCATCGACCGCGGCGCGGGCGTCGGCGGCCGTGCCGTCGGGCACGCTGGCGAAGACGGCGTCGGTCGCGGGGTCGCTCACGTCGAGGCGGCGCGCATCGCTTGCTTCGCGCCATGCGCCATCGATGAAGTGGCGGCCGGGCATCAGGTCTTGGTGTTCGAGTTCGAGTGTCATGGTCGATCCGAAGGTTGTTGAATACGGCACGGAGGTTCCTTCCAGGAACACCGCGGAACCGGCTTTGCCGGGCCGCTGGTGTTGCCCCCGGCGAGGGGGTTGGCGTAGCGACACGAAGTGCGCGAAGCCTGGGGGTGAATCAATTCCCTACGCGCTCGGCGATCGCGATGCCGAGTTCGGTGGTCGAGGCCGTGCCGCCCAGGTCGCGGGTACGCGGCCCTTCGCGCAGCACGGCCTCGATCGCGGCGAGGATCGCGTCGTGCGCAGCACGGCCCGCGCCCTGGCCTTGCGTGAGGAAGTCCAGCATCAGCGCGCCCGACCAGATCATGGCGATGGGGTTGGCGATGTTCTGGCCGTAGATGTCGGGCGCCGAGCCGTGCACCGGTTCGAACAGGGAGGGAAACTTGCGCTCCGGGTTGAGATTGGCCGAGGGCGCCAGGCCGATGGTGCCGGTGGTCGCGGGGCCGAGGTCGGAGAGGATGTCGCCGAACAGGTTGCTCGCCACCACCACGTCGAAGCGCGTGGGCTGCAGCACGAAGCGCGCCGAGAGGATGTCGATGTGCTGCTTGTCGACCTGCACCTCGGGATAGTCGAGGCCGATGGCGTCGGCGCGCCGGTCCCACCAGGGCATGCTGATCGCGATGCCGTTGCTCTTGGTGGCCACCGTCAGTTGCTTTCTCTTGCGCGCCTGGGCGAGTTCGTAGGCGTACCTCAGCACGCGGTCGGTGCCGTGGCGCGAGAAGACCGATTCCTGGATCACGATCTCGCGCTCGGTGCCTTCGTACATCACGCCGCCGAGCGAGGTGTACTCGCCCTCGGTGTTCTCGCGCACCACCAGGTAGTCGATGTCGCCTGGCTGGCGGCCGGCCAGCGGGCAGGGCACGCCTTCGAACAGGCGTACCGGGCGCAGGTTGACGTACTGGTCGAACTCGCGGCGGAACTTCAAGAGCGAGCCCCACAGCGACACGTGATCGGGCACGGTCGCAGGCCAGCCGACGGCGCCGAAGTACAGCGCGTCGACGCCCTGCAGCTGTGCCTTCCAGTCGTCCGGCATCATCTGGCCGTGCTGCGCGTAGTAGTCGCAGCTGGCCCAGTCGATGGTGCGGCAGTCGAGCTCGAAGCCGAAGCGCGCCGCTGCGGCCTGCACCACGCGCAGGCCCTCGGGCATCACTTCCTTGCCGATGCCGTCGCCGGCGATCAGCGCGATGCGGAAGGTGGGTGTCATGTCGGTCTCTTTCATGTCGCGAGTGCCGTCTTGCGGTCCATGTCGTCGAGCCAGCCTTGGCGCAGCTCGGGCACCGAGCGGGCCAGCAGTTCGTAGTAGGGGTGGTGCGGCCCGCGCTCGTAGTCGGCGCGCGCCACCTGCGCCAGCTTGCGGCCGTGCTGCATCACGACGATCTCGTCGCACACCGCGCGCACCGTGTGCAGGTCGTGGCTGATGAACAGGTAGGACACGCCGAGCTCGCGCCTGAGCTCGGCCATCAGGTCCAGCACTGCCGCGCCGACGACCGTGTCGAGCGCGGAGGTCACCTCGTCGCACAAGATGAGGTCGGGGTCGGCCGCGAGCGCGCGCGCGAGGTTCACGCGCTGCTTCTGCCCGCCCGACAGCCCGCCCGGCAGGCGCCCGGCCACCGAGTGCGGCAGTTGCACGAGTTCCAGCAGTTCGCGGACGCGGCGCTTCAGCGCTTCGCCGCTCAGGCCCTTGTAGAACACGAGCGGCCGAGCCAGGATGCGTTCGATGGTCTGCGAAGGATTGAGCGCCGTGTCGGCCATCTGGAACACGATCTGGATGCGCCGCAGCTCGTCGCGGTCGCGCTGCTGCAGCGTCGGCGCGAGCTCGCGGCCGCGGAACAGCACGCTGCCGTGGCTGGGCTTCAGCAGGCCCGCCACCGCCCGCGCCAGCGTGGTCTTGCCGGATCCCGACTCGCCGATCACGCCGATCGCCTGGCCGCGGTGGAGTTGGAGGTCGATGTCCTGCAGGATCGGCTTGGCCGGACGGCCTTTCGCATCCACCGGGCCGTAGCCGGCCGAGAGCCCCTGCACGTGCAGCAGCAGCTCGGGATCGTCGTTCGCCGCCTTGCCCGACGCGCGCGTCACCGGCCGGGCAGCGGCCAGCAGGCACTTCGTGTAGTCGTCGGCCGGTGCCGCGAGGATGTTCCCGGTCGCGTTCAGCTCGCGCATGCAGCCGTTGCGCAGCACCAGGATGTGGTCGGCCATCTGCGCCACCACGGCCAGGTCGTGGCTCACGTACACGGCGGTGGCCCGGCGCTCGCGCACCACGCGGCGGAAGGCGCGCAGCACTTCGATTTGCGTGGTCACGTCGAGCGCGGTGGTCGGCTCGTCCAGGATCACGAGCTCCGGGTCGCCGATCAGCGCCATCGCGGCCATCAGGCGCTGGAGTTGGCCGCCGGAGACCTGGTGCGGGTAGCGCGCGCCGATCGTCTCCGGATCTGGCAGCGCGAGCTCGCGAAAGAGCTGCACCGCCTTCGCCTCCGCCTCGGCCCGCTTGCAGAGGCCGTGGATCACGGTCGGCTCGACCACCTGGTCCATGATCGTGCGCGAAGGATTGAAGGAAGCGGCCGCGCTCTGCGCGATGTAGGAGACCGTGCGGCCGCGCAGCGCGCGCTGCTGCGCGGCCTCGAGTGCCAGCACGTCGGTGTCGCCGATCTGCACCCGGCCTGCCGAGATGCGGCAGCCGTGGCGTGCATAGCCCATCAGCGCCAGCGCGGTGGTGGTCTTGCCGGAGCCCGACTCGCCGATCAGCGCCAGCACCTCGCCGGGTTGCACGGAGAAGCTCAGGCTGTCGACCAGCGTGTTCGCGCCGGCGCAGATGCTCAGGTTCTTGACGATCAGCGGTGCGCCCATCAGCGTGCTCCTCGTTCGTGCGCGGCACGGCCGGGCAGGTTGTCGATCACCAGGTTGACCGCGATGGTCAGGCTCGCGATGGCCAGTGCCGGCACGATCACCGAGGCACCGCCCATGGCCAGCGCGCCGATGTTCTCGCGCACCAGCGAGCCCCAGTCGGCGGCAGGCGGCTGGATGCCCAGGCCGAGGAAGCTCAGGCTCGCCAGCAGCAGCACGACGTAGACGAAGCGCAGGCCCAGGTCGGCCAGCATCGGCCCCAGGATGTTGGGCAAGATCTCGCGCAGCATGATGTAGAGCGTGCCCTCGCCGCGCGTGCGCGCCACGGTCACGTAGTCGAGCGCATTGATGTTGACCGCCAGCGAGCGCGCCATGCGGTAGGCGCCCGGCACGTAGATGATCGCTGCCGTGACCACCAGCATCGGCACCGAGGAGCCGAAGCCTGCGACCATGATGAGCGCGAACATCTTGCTCGGGATCGCCGTGAGGGTGTCGAGCCCGCGGCTCAGCAATGCGTCGATCCAGCGGCCGCTGACCGCGGCAAGCAGCGCCAGCGTGGTGCCGGTGCCGCTGGCCAGCAGCGTGGCGAGCAGCGCGACGCCGACCGTGTAGCGCGCGCCTTCGATGATGAGCGCCAACATGTCGCGGCCGAGGTAGTCGGTGCCCAGCCAGTGCGTCGCGCTGATCGGCGCGAAGACGTTCGAGGTGCCCATGGCCGCCGTGCTGTGCGACAGCAGCCAGGGCCCGAGCAGCGCCGCGAGCAGCCAGAACAGCAGCACGGCGAGGCCGAGCAGGCCGGAGGCGCTGAAGCCTGACAGCCAGCGCAGCGGGCCGCGCCGGCGCCCTTGCGGCGGCGGCGCGACGGAAGCCGTGGCGTTCACGACCGATGAAGGGGTGGAGGATTCCATGGTGCCTGCCTCTTGTTCAGCGGTGCCGCAGCCGCGGGTTGGCGACGATGCCGCAGATGTCGGCCGTCGTCACCAGGATCAGGTAGGCGCAGCAGAAGATCATGGCGCAGGTCTGCACCAGCGGCATGTCGCGCTGCGACACGCCGTCGACCATCAGCTTGGCGATGCCCGGGTAGTTGAAGATGGTCTCCACGATGATCACGCCGCCGAGCAGGTACGACAGGCTCAGCGCCACGGCGTTGGCGATCGGCCCCACCGCGTTGGGCAGCGCATGCGCCAGCACCATGCGCATCGGCGAGGCGCCCTTGAGCCGCACCATCTCGATGTAAGGCGCCTCGAGCTGGTCGATGACCGCGGCACGTGTCATGCGCATCATCTGCGCGACGATCACGCAGCACAGCACCAGCACCGGCATCGCGAAGGCGCGCAGCAACTGGCCGAGCGACTCGATGTCGTTGACGAAGGAGAGCGCCGGCAGCCAGCGCAGCTTGACCGCGAACACCAGCACCGCCAGCGTCGCGACCAGGAACTCCGGCACCGACACCACGCCCACCGCCGTCGTCGAGGCTGCGCGGTCGAACCACGAGCCGCGCCACACCGCCGAGGCGATGCCGAGCGCCAGCGCGATCGGCACCGAGAACAGCGCCGTGACAGCCGCCAGCAGCAGCGAGTTGGGCAGGCGGCTCGCGACCAGCTCGGCCACCGGCATCTGCGTGGTTGCGGAGCGGCCGGGGTCGCCCTTCACCATGCCGAGCAGCCACTTCGCGTAGCGCTCGGGCGCCGGCACGTCCAGGCCCATCTGCGCACGCAGCGCGGCGACGGCCTCGGGCGTTGCGTCCTGGCCGAGCTGTTCCTGCGCGGCGTCGCCCGGCAGCACCGCGGTGATCGAGAAGACGATCACCGACACCACGAGCAGCGACAGCAGCGCCAGCGCGATGCGCTGGGCGAGAAGCTTCAGGATTACATGGTTCATCTTGGTGCTCCGTGGGGCGAAACGAGCGGCTGGGCAGGCGTCATGCCTCCAGCCATACGTTCTCGGCGAAGTTGTAGCCCATCAGGCCGCCCAGCGGGATCGGCGACAGGCCCTTGAGCTTGGACGTGTGGCCGTCGATGCTGGCGAGGAACAGCGGGATGCCGATGCCGGCTTCCTGGTGGATCATGGTCTGCATGTCGGCATACATCTGCTTGCGCTTGGCCAGGTCGGTCTCGGCGCGCGAAGCCAAGAGCAGCTGGTCGAACTTCTCGCTCTTCCAGCGCGACTCGTTCCAGGCCGCTCCCGACTGGAAGAACTGCGTCAGCAGCACATCGGCGCTCGGACGCGGGTTGACGTTGCCGAAGCCTACGTGGCTGTTGAGCCAGTGGTTCGACCAGTAGCCGTCGGCCGGCATGCGCTTGACGTCGATCTCCAGCCCCGCGCGCTGCGCCGTCTGCTGCAGCAAAAGGGCCATCTCCACCGAGTAGAGCGCCGCGGGCGACGCCACCATCGGCACCTTGCCCGTGATGCCGGACTTCTGCAGGTGGAACTTCGCCTTGTCGAGGTCGAAGGGGCGCTGCGGCAGGCCGGCGAAGTAGAAGCGGTTGGTCGGGTCGATCGGCTGGTCGTTGGCGACCACCGCGTAGTCGAGCGCGATGGTCTTCTTCATCTGCTCGCGGTCGAACAGGTGCTTCATCCCGAGCACGAAGTCCGGATTGGCACCGGGGCCCACGTCCTTGCGCATCACGAGGTCGGAGTACTGGCCGGACTGGGTGACGAAGATCCCGAAGCCGGGCGTGCCCTTCACGCGCTCGACCGAGCGCGGATTGACCGAGCCCACCAGGTCCATGCCGCCGGACAGGAGCGCGTTGACGCGCGCGCTCTCGTCGCCGATGCCGACGAACTCGATCTCGTCGAGGTAGGGCCTGCCGGGCTTCCAGTAGGCGTCGTTGCGCACCATCAGCGAGCGCACGCCGGGCTTGAACTCCTTGAGCTTGTAGGGGCCGGTGCCGATGCCGGCGTTGAAGTCGGTGGTGCCTTCCTTGGCGATGTGGAAGTGGAAAGTGCCGAGGATCACCGGCAGGTCGGCGTTCGGCGCGCTCAGCACGAAGGTCACTTCGTTCGGGCCGGTCGCCTTGACGCTCTCTATCTGGTCGGCAAGGATCTTGGCCTTGGAGGCGGTGGCCGGGTCCTTGTGGCGCATGACCGAGAACACGACGTCGGCGGGCGAGAGCGCCTTGCCGTCGTGGAAAGTCACGCCCTTGCGGAGCGTGAAGACCCAGGTCTTCGCGTCCTTGGTGGTGAAGGACTCGGCCAGCGCGGGCTGCGGCGTCAGGCTGCCGTCGAGCGAGGTCAGGCCGTTGTAGATCATGTTGCAGCGCGAGTAGTCGGTCTGGTTCGACTGCTTGGCCGGATCGAGCGTGTCGGTCGCGGCGGCGGTCGCGCCGGCGACGCGGATGCGGCCGCCCTTTTTCGGCGTCTGCGCATGGGCGGACATCGCCGCGCCGGCGATGCCGCCGGCGAGCCCGGCCTGCATGCCGCCGGCCATCAGCATCGCGAGGATGTCGCGCCGCGTGGCGCCGCGCCGGAGCGACTCCATCACGCGAAGGCTTTCGTCGGGACCGACGAGCTTCTCGAAGCTCTTGTTGCTGCTGCTGTCGCTCATGGTGGCTACTCCTCTGGTGGGTCGATGGCTAGGTGAAAAAAACGCAGGGGGCTCGAAAGGCTGCAAGACTTGGATAGAGCTCAGACGGCCATCTTGTCCTTGAGCCTGTAATAGAGGCCGACCGCCGGCAGGAACCACGGCGGGCCGAAGTGGCCGGGAATGGCGGGCCAGTCGCGGTCGCGCCAGGGATTGGCGATCGCATCGCCGCCCATCACGGCCGCCATGCACTCGCCCATGTGGACCGACATCTGCGTGCCATGGCCGCTGTAGCCCATCGAGTAATAGAGACCGTCGCGCTCGCCGGCATGCGGCAGGCGGTCCTGCGTCATGTCGACCAGGCCGCCCCAGCAGTAGTCGAGCCGCACGGCGCCGAGTTGCGGGAAGGTCTGGGCCAACTGCGCGCGCAGGATCTCGCCGCTCGCGGCATCCGACTGAGGACTGGAGACCGCAAAGCGCGCGCGCCCGCCGAACACCAGCCGGTGGTCGGCAGTGAGCCGGAAATAGTGGTGGATGTTGGCTACCGTGGTGTAAGAGCGCCGCGCGGCGAGCAGGGCCTGCGCGCGCTCGGCGCCCAGCGGCTCGGTGACCACGATGAAGCTGCCGATCGGCACGATGCGGCGGCGCAGCCAGCCGAAGCTGCCGTAGCCGCCGTGGCGCGTGGCGCCAGTGGCCAGCAGAACCTGCTGCGCGCCGACGGTGCCGCGCGCGGTGTGCAGCCGGTGCGCATGGCCCTGGCCCAGGCGCTCGAGGCGGCGCACGGCGGTGCCGGTATGGATCTGCGCGCCGCTGCGCTCGGCCGCCGCGGCCAGGCCCTGGGCGAATCGGCCCATGTGCATCTGGCCGCTGCGCTTGTAGAGCAGGCCGCCGTGGAAGCGATCGCTTTGCACCTCGGCGTGCACGCGCGCCGCGTCGAGGATCTCGACCTCGCTGTCGACGCCGTCGGCCACCAGGCGCTCGGCGCTGCGTTCGAGCGCGGCCATCTGGTTGGGGCGCGTCGCGAGCTTGAGCTTGCCGTGGCGCAGGAAGTCGCAGTCGATCGCTTCATCGCGCACCAGCCGCGCCACCGTGTCCACCGCGTCGTCGTAGGCGCGGTACCAGGCACGCGCGCGCTCGATGCCGACCTTGGCGGCGACATCGGCGTAGTCCACCGCGAGCCCGTTGTTGACGTGCCCGCCGTTGCGCCCCGACGCCTCGGCTGCCACGCGCTCGCCGGCTTCCAGCACTGCCACGCTGGCGCCGCGCCGGGCCAGCGCCAGCGCCGCCGACAGTCCGGTGAAGCCGCCGCCCACGATTGCGACATCGACCTGCGCCGGCAGCTCGCGCGCCTGCGGCACGAAGGCAGGCGCCGAGTCGGTCCAGTAGGAAACGAGCTTCATGTCAATGCGTCGCGCTGTCGCGCGCCATCTCGCCCATGCGAAAGCGCGTGAGGGTGCCGCAGCAGTCGAAGGTCACGTACTTGGGACGGAAGGTCATGGTCTCGAATCCTGCTTTCAGAGGGCTAATGCGACAAACTCATTACGAAGCGATTGCAGCACGCACAAGCGCTCGAGTTGTAGGGAAATACGGCGCCTGCCGCACCGAAGCTGCGGTTTGCATGGCCGGCGACGGCATGCAATGCCACGCGCCCTCGATGCGTGCAGCGATGCACCGCACAGGCGCGAACCGCCCAATTCCAGGAACACCGAGGGACCTGGGTGGGCGGCCTGCGGCCGGCGAAGCCGGGCCCGTTGGTGAAACACCGCGGAACCGGCTTCGCCGGGCCGCTGGTGTTGCCCCCGGCGAGGGGGTGGGGGCTACACGCAGTGAGCCAACCTGGGGGAGAGCTCATGTCCCAAAGTCGATCAGCACGCTTTTGAAGCGCAGGTTGGCCTCGACCGCCTGGCGCCCCAAATCCTTGCCGATGCCCGACTGGTGGTAGCCGCCGGTGGGGATGACGAAGTCGTTGCTGCGCCCGTAGCGGTTGATCCAGACGGTGCCGGCGGAGATGCCGCGCATCGCGCGCAGCGCGCGGCCGATGTCGGCGGTGTGCACGCCGGATGCGAGGCCGTAGTGCTCGTGGGCGGCCAGGGCCAGGCCTTCCTCCTCGTCGCCGAAGGTCTGCACCGTGAGCACGGGCCCGAAGATCTCTTCCCGCACCGCCGGGTTGGAGGCATCCACGCCTTCGACCAGCGTGGGCTGGAAGTAGGCGCCGCCGGGGCCGCCTTCGAACAGGCCGCCGCCGCAGCGCACGGCGGCACCCGCCTCGCGCGCCCGGTCGACGATGCCCTGGATGCGCCCGGCCTGCAGCGCCGAGATGATGGGCGGCAGCGTGGCCGCGTCGTCCCAGGTCGCGCCGGGCCGCAGTGCCTCGAAACGCGCCGCGATGCGCTCGACCAGCGCTTCGGCGATGCCGCGCTGCACGATCAGACGCGAGCCTGCGACGCATACCTGTCCCGCGTTGCCGGTGATCGCGCCGGCGATCATGCCGGCCAGGCGGTCCACGTCCGGCGCATCGTCGAACACCAGCTGCGGGCTCTTGCCGCCCAGCTCCAGCGTCACCGGCTTGGGGCCGGTCAGGGCGCAGGCGGCCATGATGGCGGCGCCCGTGCTCGTGGAGCCGGTGAAGGTCATCTTCGAGACGAGCGGATGGCGCGACAGCGCGTCGCCCGTGGTGCGGCCGTCGCCCTGCACGACGTTGAAGAGCCCGGGTGGCACGCCGGCTTCGACGGCCAGCTCGGCCAGGCGCAGCGCGGAATACGGAGTCAGCTCCGACGGCTTGAGCACCACCGCGTTGCCCGCGGCCAGCGCCGCGCCGACCTTCCACGACACCATCACCAGCGGGAAATTCCATGGCGTGATGGCGCCGACCACGCCATAGGGCTCGGCCACCACCATGCCCAGATGGTCGTGCCGCGTGGCTGCCACTTCGCCGCCGAGCTTGTCCGCGTACTCGGCGAAGAAACGCAGGCCTTCGGCGGTGAACGGCACGTCCCACGCGATGGCATCGCGCACCGGCCGCGTGGAGCACACGGCCTCCAGCGGCCCGAGCCGCGCCGCGTCGGCCTCGATCAGCTCGGCCCAGCGGCGCAGCACCCGCGCACGTTCGCGCGGCGCGCGGCGTGCCCAGTCGCTGTGGCGCCATGCGCTCCAGGCATCACGCACGGCGGCATCCACCGTGGCGGCATCGGCCAGCGGGAGCTCGGCATGCGGCTGGCCGTCGGAGGGCCGCTGCACGACCATGCGGCCGGCATCGGGGACCAGGCGCCCGCCGATGAAATGGCCCGAAGGCACGTGGATTTGTCGCGGGTCGAAGACTTGCATGGTGGACTTTGGATGGAAATCTGTTGCCGAAACGCGAGCTCGCGAAACGGCGCTCGATGCTAGGCAGATTGGCGCGGCATTTGTGTGCGTAAGCGCGCGCGTTGCCGCAGCGAATTGCGAAACCCGGGGCCGCGACAGGCGAAGCTTGCAAGTTGCGGCGAAGCACTGATTCGGTCTGGCGAAAGGCGCGGATGTCGTCCAAGATGACCTGCCTTTTCCTCGCACAAAGACCTTCCCGATGCCTGCTCAGACACCGAACGCACCCGCTCTCGACGGCGTGGTGCTGAGACCGATGACCGCCGCCGACCTGCCGCTCGCGCATGCGCTGACGGCCGAGCTGCGCTGGCCGCACCGCCCGGCGGACTGGGAGCAAGTGTTCGCGCATGCCGAGGGCATCGTCGCCGAGCGCGATGGCGAGCTCGTCGCCACCGCCTTGCGCTGGCGCTGGGGCGAGCGCCACGCCACCATCGGCCTGGTGGTCGTGGCGCCGGCCTGCCAGGGCCGCCGCCTCGGCCACCGCCTCATGAGCGCGCTGCTCGACGGGCTGGACGCGCACACGGTGCTGCTGCATGCGACGGCCGACGGCCGCGGCCTGTACGAGCGGCTGGGCTTCGTGCGCACCGGCGAGTTGCGCCAGCACCAGGGCATGGCGCAGCCGGCGCCGCTGGTCGCGCTGCCGTCGGGCTGGCGTTTGCGGCCGGCCGGCCTGAACGAAGCGCCGGCATTGCAGGCCCTCGACGCTGCGGCGCGCGGCATGCCGCGCGATGCGCTGATCGCCGATCTGCTCGACAGCGCCGATGCCTGCGTGGTGCTCGACCACGACAACGAGCCGCGCGGCTTCGCGATGCTGCGCCGCTTCGGGCGCGGTCATGCGATCGGTCCGGTGGTGGCGCCCGATGCCGAGGGCGCGAAGGCGCTGATCGCGCATCTCGCCGGCCTGAACGCCGGCCACTTCACGCGCATCGACATCGACTTCGCGAGCGGGCTGGCCGAATGGCTCGAGAGCATCGGCCTGCTGCGCGTGGACGCGCCGACGACGATGGTGCGCGGCGCGCCGCTGGCCCAGTCGCCGGATGGGCCCGCGCTGTTCGCGATCGTGACTCAGGCGGTAGGCTGATGAAGACGGCGATGGGCACCGCCACCTTCCTCTACAAGTCCGACCCGGCGCGCGGCCGCCAGTGGGCCGAGGTGTTCCGGCGCCGCGCACCCGAGATCGATTTCCGTATCTGGCCCGACATCGGCGATGCGGCGCGGGTGCGCTTCCTCGCGGCCTGGGAGCCGCCGGAGGACCTGGCCGCGCGCTTTCCAAATCTCGAGCTGCTGTTCTCCTCGGGTGCCGGTGTCGACCAGTTCGACTTCGCGGCGCTGCCGCCGGCGTTGCCGGTGGTGCGCATGGTCGAGCCGGGCATCGTTCGCGGCATGGTCGAGTACGTGACGCACGCGGTGCTCGGCCTGCATCGCGACATGCCGCGCTACCGGCGCCAGCAGCAGGAAGGGCAATGGCGCCCGCTGCCGGTGCGGCCGGCCGCCGAACGGCGCGTCGGTGTGCTCGGTCTCGGCTCGCTCGGACAGGCCGTGCTGGCGCAACTCGTCGGCCTGGGCTTCGACTGCGCGGGATGGAGCCGCTCGCGCCATGCGGTCGACGGCGTGCAATGCCACGCGGGCGCCGACGAGCTGCCCGCCTTTCTCGCCCGCACCGACATCCTCGTGTGCCTGCTGCCGCTGACCGATTCGACGCGCGGCTTCCTCGATGCGCGGCTGTTCTCGATGCTGCCGGCCGGTGCGGGCCTGGTGCAGGTTGGACGCGGGCCGCAGCTGGTGGACGCCGATCTGCTGGCCGCGCTCGCCAGCGGGCAGATCGGCGATGCCGTGCTCGACGTGACCGACCCCGAGCCGCTGCCACCGGAGCATGCCTTCTGGCGCCATCCCCATATCCAGCTCACGCCGCACATCGCGAGCATGACGCAGCCGCTGAGTGCGGCCGAGGTGGTGCTGGACAACCTGCGCCGCTTCGAGGCGGGCGAACCGATGGTCGGCCTGGTCGATCGCGCGCGCGGGTACTGACCTTCATGACGCATCCCACCGCATTGCCCGACCAAGCCGCGCTCGACGCCAACGAGGGGGCGCTGGGAGCAGGTGCCCGTCAGCTTCCGAACGCTCGGCTGCGACTTCTTCGTCACCAGCCTCCACAAGCGGCTGGGCGCTCCCGTTGGCAACGGCATGTTGATCGCGCGCCGCGACCGCATTGCAAGTACCGGCGCATAGGGCCGATCGAAGGCTTGCGAGTTTCGCCGCATGTCTACACCCGGAAGTCCGAGTTGCAGCGCTTCGTGGAAGCGCTGGACCGTGTGCTCGGCTAGCACGGCATCGGACGCTGGCGCTTTCTCGCCGCAGAGGAATCCGGGCCCAACAGTATGATTCCGGCCCCAAGCCCTGCCATGCTTCTGCGCCGCCTACTGATCCGACTGCTGTTGCTGACCGTGTTCTTCAACACGGTCATCGGCATGCCTGCGCACGAAGCAGGGCATCTGCAGCAGGCCGCGGCTGCGGTGACGGCACTGTCGGGCCAGCTGGCGGACGAAGGGGCCGATGCCTCGGAGCATGGCAACGAGGCTCATGGCGCGTGCGCGTGGTGCCTCGCCCATGTGCAGCTGGGCATCGCGCCCACATCGTCGCCGGCCGTGCATGCATTGGCCGTGCAAGCCGGCCTTCCGCGGCCGCATGCACCGGGGACATTCGTCCCCAGCCCCGGCCGTTGGCCCTTCGCCTCGCGCGACCCGCCTCACGCCATCTCCTGAAGTCCGCCGTTGTGGCGGCGCCTTCGCTCGCTCCGCAGTCCCGTCGCCCGGCGTGAAGTCACGCGCCACGGGCGGCGTGTGTCCGGCCCTTGCCGGGCTCGCCGCTGCGCCCCCCCCTTCTTGCCTTGCCGAGTCTCCTCATGATTTCCATTCAACGCCCGGGGCCCAGCGCGCCCCTTCCTCTGGCACTCGCGGTCGCAGCGCTGTTCGCCGGCCCTGCGATCGCCCAGTCTTCCGGAGCCGGCCCCGAGGCCGCCCAGCTGTCCACGGTCGAAGTGGTCGGCCGCACCGAGTCGGGTGCCTACCACGCCGACGAAGCCGCCGGCGCCAAGACCGATCTGCCGTTGCGCGAGCTGCCCCAGTCGGTACGTATCGTCACGCGCCAGGCCATCGACGATCTCGGCGCGACCCGGCTCGACGACGTGCTCGACTACGTCGGCGGCGTCTCGCGCCAGAACAATTTCGGCGGCCTCTGGGACAACATCGCCATCCGCGGCCTGCCGGGCAACGAGAACACCGGCATGGCGACCTTGCTGAACGGCTTCTCATCGAACCGGGGCTTCAACGCCCCGCGCGACCTGGCAGGTGTCGAGCGCATCGAGTTCCTCAAGGGGACGGCGGCCGCTCTCTACGGCAGCAGCGAGCCCGGCGGCACGCTCAACATCGTGTCCAAGCGGCCGTTGTGGAAGGCGTCGCATTCGGTCGAAGGCTATGTCGGCAGCGACGGCCTCAAGCGCGGTGCGTTCGACAGCACGGGGCCGGTGGGCGAGAACTTCGCCTACCGGCTCAATGTCGCAGTGGAAGACCGCGACAGCTTCCGCGACCATGTGAGCGCCGAGCGGCGCGTGATCGCACCGGCCTTCACCTGGAAGCTCGGCCGCGACACCGTGCTGGAGTATTCGGGCGAGCTCCTGCGGCATGCCACTCCGCTCGACCGTGGCGTGGTCGCAGTCAACAACCGCCTCGGCGCGATCCCGCGCAGCCGCTTCCTGGGGGAGCCCGCCGACGGCAACGTGACAGTGGAGAACCAGACCCACCAGTTCATCCTGTCGCACGAATGGAATCCCGCGTGGCGCAGCAGGCTGGGCCTGTCTTACCGCGAGACGTCGGTGAACGGGTTTTCGACCGAGGCTGCGGCCCTGCGCGCCGACAACGCGACGCTCACGCGCCAGCGGCGCTTCCGCGATTTCGACTCGGACGACATCGCCTTGCAGGCCGAGTTGCAAGGCAATGTGAAGACCGGCGCCATCGAGCACGAATTGCTGTTCGGCCTGGAGAGCTTCCGCTTCAGCATGGACTCCCTCATGCTGCGCGCCAATCCGACGGCGGCACGGCCGTATGCGATCGATATCTACAACCCGGTCTACGGCCAAGCCCAGCCGGTGCCAACGCGCAACACCGACACGCTGGAACACCAGCGCAACACCGCGCTCTACGTGCAGGACGCGATCAAGCTCGCTCCCGACTGGCGCCTGGTCGCCGGCGCGCGCGTGGACAACTACCGCCAGTCGCTCGAGAACCGCATCACCAACACCACAGCGCGCCAGGATCCGTCCTCGACCTCGCCGCGCATCGGCCTGAGCTGGCTGCCATCGCCGCAATGGACCTTCTATGCGAACGCCGGCCGCTCGTTCCGCCCCAACGTCGGGTCCGACTTCGCCGCCCAGGGCTTCGAGCCGGAAACCGGCCGCGCGCTCGAGCTCGGCACCAAGTGGGAGAGCGCGGACCGGCGCATGGGTGCGACCGCCGCGCTGTTCGACATCCGCAAGCGCAACGTGCTGACCGCCGACCCGGCCAACACCGGCTACTCGGTCGCCGCCGGCGAGATCCGCAGCCGCGGCCTCGAATTCGACTTCGCGGGCCAGCTGACGACGAACTGGCGCCTCAATGCCAGCCTGGTGCTCAACGACGTGGAGATCACGAAGGACCACACGCTGGAAGTCGGCGGCCGACTGCTCAACGTTCCTCGTGTCAACGGCAGCGTGCTCGCGGTCTACGAGAACGCGTTCGGCAACGGGCAGCGCTATGGCATCGGCGGCGGCGTCACGCACGTGGGCAAGCGGCTGGGCCAGGCCCGCACGCAGGCCGAAGCCGATGCCGCGACGCCTGCCTTCGATCTGCCGAGCTTCACCACCGCCAAGCTGGTCGCCTACTGGCGCATCAACCCGAGCCTGCGCGCGACGCTGGACGTCGACAACCTGTTCGACACCACCTACTACACCAGCTCCTACAGCCGCCTCTGGGTGACGCCGGGGACGGCGCGCACCATCACCATCGGCTTGCAAGCCAAGTTCTGAACGCGAGCGAATGCAAACCATGCCCTTGACCGACCTTCCGCCGCCGCGCGCCACGGCCGCGGCCCATCCCGCCCTCGAAGCCTCCGGCGTGGTCGCCGGCTACGGTGGGCACACCATCCTGCACGGGTTGGACCTCAGGGTCGAAGCCGGTGAAATCTATGCGCTGCTGGGTGCCAACGGCGCCGGCAAGACCACCACGCTGAGCCTGTTCCTGGGCTTCGTGCAGCCCGGGCGCGGACGCGTGCGCGTGAACGGCGCCGACCCTGTGGCCGACCCGAGGTCTGCGCGGCGCCAGCTCGCATACATCCCCGAGAACGTGGCGCTCTACGAGCATCTGAGCGCGCGCGAGAACGTCGCCTACCTGCTCGACCTCGCGGGCCAGCCCGCCGGCGTGCAGGCGATCGACCAGGCCCTGGCCTCCGCCGGCCTGGACGCCGCGGCGCATGGTCGGCGCGTGTCGGGGTTTTCCAAAGGCATGCGCCAGAAGGTGTCGATCGCGCTGGCGCTGGCGCGCAAGGTGCCGGCGCTGCTGCTCGATGAGCCCACCTCCGGACTCGACCCGCAGGCCACGGCCGAATTCAACCGCCTGCTGGGGCTGCTGCGCGCGCAGGGCGTGGCCATCCTCATGGTCACGCACGACCTGCTCAGCGCCGCCGACATCGCCGATCGCATCGGCTTCATCGACGGTGGACGGCTGGTCGAAGAAGTCGCAGCGTCAGGCTCGGCGCGTTTCGACGTCCGTGCATTGCACCGGCGCTACGCCGGCCAGGAAGCGCAGCAATGAGCGCGGTACTGAGCATCGCGCGCGAGGAATGGCGCCTGCTGCGGCGCGACCGCGTAGCCGTGCTCGGATTGACGTCACTGCTGCTGTTGACGGCCGTGGCTGCATCCACGGCCTGGGAACAGCGCCGCACGACGGACGCCGAGCGCGCGCGCCACCAGGCACGGGTGGACCACGAGTTCGAGGCCCAGCCCGACCGGCACCCGCACCGCATGGTGCACTACGGGCACTTCGTGTTCCGGCCGCTGAATCCGCTGGCGGCTTTCGACTCCGGGGTGGATGCCTACACGGGCCACACGCTCTTCCTCGAGGGACATCGACAGAACAGCGCCAACTTCGGCGATGTGCGGCAGTCTTCGCTGCTGCTGCGCTTCGGCCAGCTCACGCCGGCCTTCGTGCTGCAGGTGCTGGCACCACTGCTGCTCATCTTCGTGGGCCATGCGGTCCTGGCGCGCGAGCGCGAGTCGGGCACGCTGCGCATCCTGCTGGGCCAGGGCGTTCGACCGCGACAAATCGTGGCGGGCAAGCTGCTGGCCCTGAGCGGCGTGGCCGCGCTGGTGCTGCTGCCGGCGCTGCTGGCGCTGAGCTGGATCGGCGCCGCAACACCGGCACCAGCCGGCCTGGCGCTCTTGCTGGCGGTGGGCTACGGGCTGTGGCTGCTGATCTGGGCCGTCGGCATCGTCGGTCTCTCGGCATGGTTCGTGCGCGGGCGCGACGCGCTGGTGGCATTGCTGGCAGTCTGGGCGGTCAGTGTCGTGCTCGTGCCGCGCCTGGCGCCCGAACTCGCAGCCTCGGCCCTGGCGCTGCCGATGCGCTTCGAGACCGACATCGCGGTGGCGCGCGACCTGGCGGCACTGGGCGACAGCCACGACCCCGACGACCCTTACTTCGCCGGCTTCAGGAAGCAGGTGCTCGCGCAGTACGGCGTCTCGAAAGTGGAAGACCTTCCCGTCAACTACAAAGGCCTGCTGGGCATGAAGGGCGAGCGGCTGACCAGCGCGCTCTTCGAGCGCTACGCCAACGCCAGCTTCGAGCGCCAAGAGGCACAGTTGCGCCGGGTCCACCGCTTTGCGCTGCTGAGCCCGGTGATCGCGTTGCGCCGCCTCTCGATGGCGGCCGCAGGCACAGACCTGCAGAACTACCGTCGCTTCGTCGAGCAGGCCGAGCACCATCGCTATCGACTGGTGCAGGAACTCAATCGGCTGCAGGCCGAGAAGCTCAGCTTCGCTGGCGACCGTTCCAGCCGCGACAGTCGCATCAGCCACGCGCACTGGCACGATTTCGCCGACTTTCGCTACGAAGCCGCGCGGCCCGGCGAGGCGCTGCGCCACGCGGCGCCGGCTGCGGGTGTGCTGCTACTTTGGCTGGCCGCGCTCGCCGGCCTGTTGGCGCCGGCCACGCGCCGTCTGGGGAGGATCACGCGATGAGCTGGCTTGCCCACGAATGGCGCCTGCTGGTGCGATCACGACTGGTTCTGACTGCGCTGGCATTGCTGTTGGTGCTGACGGTCCTGGCTGTGCTGTCGGGCACGCGCGAGCTTGCGCGCCAGCAGCAGACGATTGCGCGCCTGGCCGAGCTGCAGCAGCATGATCTGGCTGCGCAGGCGCGCAAGTACACCCACGGCGGTGATGCCGGCGCCGCCGCCTACTACACCTTCCACAGCACCTGGGATGCGCCGTCTCCCACAGCCTTTCTCGCGCTCGGGCTGCGCGATGCTGCACCCTATGTGCTGCGCGTGCGCGCACTGGCGCTGCAGGCGCAACTGCACGAAGGCGAGAGTTTCAATCCCGAGCTGGCACTGGCCGGACGCTTCGACTTCGCTTTCGTGCTGGTGTACCTGGCGCCGCTGTTCCTGATTGCCTTGTTGTACGACCTGGTTTCGGGCGAGCACCGGTCGGGCCGGCTGGGTACGCTGCTGGCCATGCCCGGCGCCGGCCGCCGCCTGTGGCTTCGTCGTGCCGGCCTGCGCGCGGCGCTGGTTTTCGGTTGCCTCGCGCTGCCGGTGCTGGCCGGTGGACTCTGCAGCGGCACCACGATGACAGCCCTGGCCACCGCACTGCTGGTCACAGCGGCCTACCTGGCGGTCTGGAGCGGCCTGGCGCTGATCGTGGCGACACGAAGCGCAAGCTCTGCCGCCAACGCAACGGCACTCATGGGCTGCTGGGCGGTGCTGACCCTCGTCCTGCCCACCATCGCCAACGCCGCGCTTGCACGCGCCGTGCCGGTGCACCAGGGCGTGGAGTTGATGCTGGCGCAGCGCCAGACCGTGCACGGCGCGTGGGACCTGCCACCAGAGGCCACGATGGAGAAGTTCTTCCGCACGCATCCCGAATGGAAGCACACCGCACCACTGCCTTCGGGCTTTCACTGGAAGTGGTACTACGCCTTCCAGCAGCTCGGCGATGAGAGCGTGGCGCCGCAGGTGGCGGCCTACCGCGAAGGCTTGCTCGCGCGCCAGCGCTGGACCGCACGCCTGGGTTGGCTGCTGCCGGGCGTCGGCGCGCAGGCCGCGCTGCATCGCCAAGCCGATACCGATTTGCAGGCGCAGCTCGCGTATCAGGATCGCATCGCAGATTTCCACGCTCGGTTGCGGGCCTACTACTACCCGTACTTGTTCAACGAAGTGCGCTTCGGTCTCAGCGACTTCGCCGCCCAGCCGCGCTTCAGCCCGTCGGCCCGGTCAGCGCAGACACCTGCGGGTCAGTTGCTGGGACTCGTGCTGATGGGTGTCTTGGCCCTGGTGCTGGGCGTGGCCGCCACCGGTCGAGTGCGCCCGATGTGAAGGCCCATGACGTATGGACGACGGCAGGATCTGCTGTAGCGACTCGCACAACCGCAGCCTGCTTTGTGCAAGGCCCTCAATGCAGCACCCGCGCGAGGGGTACGCGGCCTAAGCTTTTGGACATCCAAAGGCCCGACACCGCTACCTCATGACGCACCCCACCGCATTGCCCAATCAGGCCGCGCTCGACGCGATCGACCGCGCGCACCTGATCCATCCCGTCTCGCCCTGGCGCGTGCACGAAGAGCGCGGCCCGACCGTGCTCGCCTCGGGCCGCGGCGCTTGGCTCACCGATGCCAACGGCCACGAACTGCTCGATGCCTTCGCGGGCCTCTGGTGCGTGAACGTGGGCTACGGGCAGGAGAGCGTGGTGCAGGCCGCGGCCGAGCAGATGCGCCGCCTTCCCTATGCCACCGGCTACTTCCACTTCAGCAGCGAGCCGGCCATTCGCCTGGCCCAGAAGCTGGTGCAGCTCGCGCCGGCCTCGCTGACCCGCGTGTACCTGACGCTCGGCGGCTCCGAGTCGGTCGATGCGGCGGTGCGCTTCATCGTCCAGTACTACAACGCGATCGGCAAGCCGTCCAAGAAGCAGTTCATCGCGCTGGAGCGCGGCTACCACGGCTCGTCGTCCACCGGCGCAGGCCTGACCGCGCTGCCGGTCTTCCATCGCGGCTTCGACCTGCCGCTGCCCACGCAGCACTACATCCCTTCGCCCAATCCCTACCGCCATGAAACGGGCGACCCGCAGGCGCTGATCGCCGCGTCGGTCGTGGCGCTGCGCGCCAAGGTGGCCGAGCTGGGCGCGGACAACGTGGCCGCCTTCTTCTGCGAGCCGATCCAGGGCTCGGGCGGCGTCATCGTGCCGCCCAAGGGTTGGTTGAAGGCGATGCGCGAGGCCACGCGCGAACTCGGCATCCTCTTCGTCGTCGACGAGGTCATCACCGGCTTCGGCCGCACCGGCCCGATGTTCGCGTGCGAGGCCGAGGGCGTGGAGCCCGACCTGATGACCATGGCCAAGGGCCTGACCGCCGGCTACGTGCCGATGGGCGCGACCATGATGTCGGAGCAGGTCTATGCCGGCATTGCCGACGGCGCACCGGCGGGCGCACCGATCGGCCACGGCGCGACCTACTCGGCGCACCCGGTCAGCGCCGCGGTCGCGCTCGAGGTCCTGCGCCTCTATGAAGAAGGCGGCGTGCTGGCCAATGGCCAGCGCGGTGCGGCCCATTTCGCGGCCGGGCTGGATGCGCTGCGCGCGCATCCGCTGGTCGGCGATGCACGCCACCGCGGCCTGCTCGGCGCGCTCGAGCTGGTGAGCGACAAGCAGAGCAAGCGCGGCTTCGATGCCGCGCTCGGCCTGGCCGACCGCATCTTCGCCGCCGGCTACAAGAACGGCCTGGTGTTCCGCTCCTTCGGCGACCACATCCTCGGCTTTGCGCCGGCGCTCACTTTCACCGAGGACGAGTTCGCGCAGCTGTTCGCGCGGCTTGCGAAGACGCTCGACGAGGTGCTCGATGCGCCCGACGTTCGCGCCGCGATGGCGGCCTGAGCGAAAGCCCGCCTGCCGTACCGCAACGCATCGAGACCGACGCAGAATCGGACTCTCTTCGTTTTTCGGCGCCACCATGTCAGAAGCCTTCAAGATCGACCGACTCGACCTGCGCATCCTGGCGCAGCTGCAAAAGAACGGGCGCATGACCAACGTGGACCTCGCGGACGCGGTGGGCCTGTCGCCCAGCCCCTGCCTGATCCGCGTGAAGCGCCTAGAGCAGGCCGGCTACATCGCCGGCTACGGCGCCCACCTGCGGCTCGAGAAGCTCGGCGACACGCTGACCGTGTTCACCGAGGTCACGCTGTCCGACCACCACCGCGAGGACTTCGTGCGCTTCGAGGCCGCGATCCGCGAGGTCGACGAGGTGCTCGAATGCCACCTGGTGAGCGGCGGCTACGACTACCTGCTGCGCTTCCTGACGCGCGGCGTGAACCACTACCAGGAAGTGATCGAGGAACTGCTCGAACGCAACATCGGCATCTCGAAGTACTTCAGCTACATCGTCATCAAGTCGCCCTTCATCAAGACGCACTGTCCGATCGAACGGCTGTTTCCCAACCAGCGCTGAACGGCGCTTTCATCCGTCCATGCCCGAAGACCGTCCTCCCCTCCATTCGCCCGGCCGCTTCGTGCGGCTCGCGGAAACCGACCGGGCCGCGCTGACCCTGTACATCGACGGCGAAGCGCGCACCGCGCTGGCCGGCGATACGCTGCTGGTGGCGTTGCTGAGCAACGGCCGGCGCGTGCGCGACAGCGAGTTCGGCGACGGACCGCGCGCCGGCTTCTGCCTCATGGGCGCCTGCCAGGACTGCTGGGTGTGGACGCCGGGGGGCGAGCGGCTGCGCGCCTGCTCGACGGCCGTCGAGGCGGGCATGTCGGTGCTCACGCGGCCGCCCGCGGCCCACTGGCCCGCGACGCCGGACCTGCAGCAATTGCTGGCGCGCAGTGCCGTGGAGGCCGTGCGGTGAGCGCGGCGCCTGCGTCTTCGCCGCGCATCGTCGTGGTCGGCACCGGCCCCGCGGGTGTGCGCGCCGCGCAGGCGCTCGTGCGCGCCGGCGTGCGGCCGGTGGTGGTGGACGAAGGGCGCCGCGACGGCGGCCAGATCTACCGTCGCCAGCCCGAGGGCTTCAAGCGGCCCTATGCCAAGCTCTACGGCACCGAAGCCGCAAAGGCGCAGGCGCTGCACCAGGACTTCGATGCGCTGCGCGCCCACATCGACTACCGCGGCGAGACGCTGGCCTGGAACGTGAGCGAGGGCGCGCTGCATGTCGTGCATGCGGGCGAGCCGCAGATCCTGCCTTTCGATGCCTTGCTGGTCTGCAGCGGCGCGACCGACCGCCTGATGCCCGTGGCGGGCTGGCACCGCGCCGGCTGCTACAGCCTGGGCGCTTCGCAGATCGCGTTGAAGGCGCAGGCCTGCGCGATCGGCTCGCGCGTGGTCTTCCTCGGCAGCGGCCCGCTGCTGTACCTCGTGGCCTCGCAATACGTGCAGGCCGGCGCCCAGGTGGCGGCGGTGCTCGACACCGCGCCGGCTGCCAAGCCCTGGGGCGCCGTGCGCGGGCTGCTCGCGCGGCCGCGGCTCGCGCTGCGCGGGCTGGCGCTGATCCGCGGGCTGCGCCGCGCGGGCGTGCCGGTGCTGCAGGGCGTGGCGCCACTCGCCATCGATGGCGACGACACCGGGGGCGTGCAGGCCGTTGCCGTGCGCGATGCCCGCGGGCGCGAGCAGCGCTTCGCGTGCGATGCCGTCGGCCTGGGCTGGCACTTGCGCGCCGAGACGCAGCTGGCCGATCTTGCGCGCTGCGAGTTCGACTTCGAACCCGTGAGCCGGCAATGGCTGCCGCGCATCGATGCCGACGGGCGCAGCAGCACGCGCGGCGTGTACCTGGCCGGCGATGGCGCCCGCATCCTCGGTGCCGACGGCGCCGAGGCGGCCGGCAGGTTGGCCGCGCTGGCGGCGCTCGCCGACCTCGGCCATGCGGCTGGCCGCGCGCTCTACGACGCCGAGTTCGGCGCGCTGCGCCGCACGCTGGCGCAGATGGACCGCTTCCGCGAAGGCCTGGCGCGCGCCTTTCCCTGGCCGCACGCGCAGGCCGCGGCGCTGCCCGACGATGCCGTGGTGTGCCGCTGCGAAGCGGTGACGGCCGGCGAGCTGCGACGCTGCGTGCATGAGATGGACAGCCACGAGGTCAATCGCGCCAAGGCCTTCAGCCGCGTCGGCATGGGGCGTTGCCAGGGCCGCTTCTGCGGCCATGCGTCGGCGGAGATCGTGGCGCAGGCCAGCGGCGTGCCGGTGCAACTGGTAGGACGCCTGCGCTCGCAGGCGCCGGTCAAGCCATTGATGATGAATACGCGCGAGGTGAGCCCATGAGCGAAACCACCCACACCGACGTGCTGGTGCTCGGCGGCGGCCTGATGGGCACCACCGCCGCCTTCTTCCTGCGCCGGCAGCACGGCCTGTCGGTCACGCTGCTCGAGCGCGAGCTCGTGGGCCGGCAGGCCAGCGGCACCAACTTCGGCAACGTGCGCCGCCAGGGCCGCGTGCTGGCGCAGATGCCGCTGGCCAACCGTGCGCGTGCCGTCTGGGGCCGCGTGAACGAACTGCTCGGCGAAGACCTCGAGTTCGCGCCCTATGGCCACCTGCGCGTCTGCTACACCGAGCAGCAGGCCGCGGTGCTCGAGCAGCACGTGAAGGACGTGAAGCCGCTGGGGCTCGACCTGGAGCTCTTCAGCGCCGCGCAGCTGCGCAAGCGCTGGGGCATCTTCGCGCCCGAGGTGGTGAGCGGATCGCTCTCTCCGAACGACGGCCACGCCAACCCGCGCCTGGCCGGACCGGCCTTCGCGCGCGCGGCGCGGCGCGCGGGCGCGAACATCGTCGAGCATGCGGAGGTGATGCAGGTCGAACGCGACGGCGCGGGCTTCGTGGCGCACACGGCGGACGGCCGGCGCTTTCGCGCGCCGCAGCTGCTCGTGGCTTGCGGCGCCTGGTCGAACCGCATGGCCGAACAGTTCGGCGAGCCGGTGCCGATGGAGGCGCGTGGTCCGCAGATGGGCGTGACGGAGCCGCTGCCCTATGCGATCGGCCCGTCGATCGGCGTCTCGTCGCCGATCGAGCTGGAGGGGCTGTACTTCCGCCAGATCTCGCGCGGCAACATCGTCTTCGGCGGCGGCTTCAAGGGGCCGGCCCACATCGACCGGATCCGCGCCTACGTCAAGCCCGACAACGTGCTGCGCCAGATGCGCGAGCTGCGCCGCCTGGTGCCGGCCTTCGCGCATGTGCAGCTGATCCGCGTGTGGAGCGGCATCGAGGGCTACATCGCCGACTGGCAGCCGGTGATGGGCCCGAGCGCCCGCGTGCCCGGCCTGCACTACGCCTTCGGTTTCTGCGGCGAGGGCTTCGCGATCAGCCCGGGCGTGGGCGAGACCATGGCCGAGCTGATCGCC
The DNA here is from genome assembly GCF_018614915.1 of Variovorax paradoxus. Taxonomy (GTDB): domain Bacteria; phylum Pseudomonadota; class Gammaproteobacteria; order Burkholderiales; family Burkholderiaceae_C; genus Variovorax; species Variovorax paradoxus_K. Next base: position 172,757 of record NZ_JAGGNU010000009.1, read on the forward strand.
ACCGGCCGCACGTCGACGCCGATCGAGAGCTTTTCGATCGCGCGCTTTGCAGCGGCTTCGGAGAGACGGGCGGCTTAAAAGGGGGAGGGGCCTGGCAGACCGACCAGGCCTCAGGTGCGAGGATGTCTGCGATCGCCGGCATGAAGGGCGATCGCGTTCGGGCTCAGAGGCCGACCAGTGCCGGCAGGCCGCCGATGTCGGAGATCTCGGTCGTGCCATAGGCCGGCACGCCGGGTTCGTGGTTGCGGTTGACGAAGGCCTTGTCCTTGATGCCCACATCGCGCGCCGACATGTGGTCGTAGCGCATCGACGACGACACATGCAGGAAGTCTTCGGGCTTGGCGTTCAGGCAGTCGATCATGTATTCGAAGGCGCGCAGGCGGGGCTTGTAGGCCTTTGCCTGTTGCGCCGTATAGACCCTGTGGAAGGGAACGCCGAGCAGCTTCACGTTATGCACGAGCTGCGCGTCCATGGCGTTCGAGATGATGACCAGCGGGATCTTGTCGGCGATCTTGGCGAGGCCTGCGGTCACGTCCGGGTGCGGACCCCAGGTGGGGACGGCGTTGTAGATCTCCGAGACGTCGGCCTCGCGGAACGGCACGCCCCAGCGGTTGCAGGTGCGCAGAACCGAGTTGTAGACGACGTCGTAGTAGGGCTGCCAGTCGCCGAGCACCTCGTCGAGCCGGTAGGCGGCGAAGTCCTTGCAGAATTGCTCCATGCCTTCCGGATTGACGCGGTCGGCGAAGAGTCTTCGCGCCATGGACGACATCTGGAAGTTGGTGAGCGTGCCGTAGCAATCGAAGCTGATGTACTTGGGCCGGAAGGTGATGGTCATGGAAGCTCCTTTTGAATATTCGAATCAGGACATTGGGATGAACTGATCGTAGGCAGTGCGCTCTCGGGTTCGGTACCGATTTGGCCTTCCGAATCGGGACGCTGAACTTTTTTTTGCCAGGGTTTCGGCATAAATCTGCATGCCGCTTCGACGGCGCGGCGGCCCACCTGCCTGGCGAACTGGCCACGGCGCTCATCCGTGGACGGCACCAGACTCGACCCAGAGAGCGCGAGCCCCAAGGCCTCGGGACGATCGACAAAACCGGGAAGGTCATTCTTGCGGAACCACCGGGCGCTGCGCAGGTTGGCGCCGCTGTCTGCGCTGTTCTGGGTCATGGTCGGGACGGCGGCCCTTAAGCGGCCATCACGACGAAGACCTTGCGCAGCGTCTGGTGCACATGCCACTCTCCGCGCGTGTGCGCGGGAAAGAACAGCGTGTCGCCCGCGCGAATGTCCAGCGCGGCGCCACCTTCGGGCGTGAAGGTGCAGGCGCCCGCGAGGATGTGCATGACCTCGGCGTTAGCGAGCTGGCGTTCGAAGCGGCCAGGCTCGCATTCCCAGATGCCGCTGTTGGCGCCGGCGCCCGCCAGCTCGACGTCGATGCCGCGCAGCCTGCAGGGAGGCTCGCTCAGCGGGCGCGCGGGCGTGCCCTGGTCTTGCAGGCCGCCGATGGTGGCCGATTGGTGCAGAACGGTGATGGTCATGTGGAGGAAGTGGATGAAGAGGAGTGAGAAGAAGGGGGAGGGGATGCGGAATCGGCTGCCGGCGCGAGGGCACGTTCGGCCACTTCGCAGAACCAGCGCACGCCCAGCGGCAGCGCGTCGTCGTTGAAGTCGTAGCAGGGGTGGTGCAGCGCGCGTTCGCCGTCGGGCCCGGGGTCTGCGCGGCCCTGGCCCAGCCACAAATAGGCGCCGGGTCGCTGCTTCAGCATGAAGGCGAAATCCTCCGAGGTGAAGGCGGCGCGCGGCGCCATGTCGGCCTGCAGTCCGATGGCCCTTGCCGCGGCGAGCGCTAGTGCGGCCTCGGCCGGGGTGTTGACGGTGGCGGGGTAGTAGCGCAGGTAGCTGACTTCCGCCTGCGTGCCGCCGGCCAGCGCCACGCCGTCGACGGTGACGCGCAGCGCGGCTTCGATGCGGTCCTGGGTCGCGGCATCGAAGCTGCGCACGGTGCCGGTGATCGACACCTCCGCCGGCAGCACGTTGTGGCTGTGGCCGCCTTCGATGCGCGTGACCGACAGCACCGCCGATTCGCCGGGATCGATGCGGCGCGAGACGATGGTGTGCAGCTGCGCGACCAGCTGGCTCGCGGCAAGGATCGCGTCGGGCGTGTGATGCGGCTGGGCGGCATGGCCGCCGCGCCCGCGCAGCACGATGTCGAAGCGGTCGGCCGCGGCCATGATCGGGCCAGCCCGGGTCTGCGCCTGTCCCAGCGGCAGGTCGGGCCAGTTGTGCAGCGCGTAGACGGTGTCGCAGGGGAAGCGCTCGAACAGGCCGTCCTCGATCATCGCGCGTGCGCCGCCCTTGCCCTCCTCGGCCGGCTGGAAGATGAAATGCACCGTGCCGTCGAAGCGCCGCGTGCGCGCCAGCTGGCGCGCAGCGCCGATCAGCATGCTGGTGTGGCCGTCGTGGCCGCAGCCGTGGTGCACGCCCGGCGTGCGGCTGGCATGGCTGGCGCGTCCCAGCTCGACCATCGGCAGCGCATCCATGTCGGCGCGCAGGCCGACACTGCGCGTGCCGCTGCCGCAGCGCAGCGTGCCCACCACGCCGGTGCCGCCCAGGCCCTCGTGGACCTCGAGGCCAAGAAGGCGCAGCGCCCGCGCCACCACGCCGGCGGTGCGCCGCTCCTCGAACGCGAGCTCGGGATGTGCGTGCAGGTCGCGGCGCAGCGCCACCAGTTCGGGCAGCAGGTCGGCGACCGGCGCGGCTATCGCGTGCAGGGTCAACGCCCGGCCTCGACCGCGTCGGCCAGCTCGGCCAGCGTGTGGAAGTGGTAGTCGGGCACCGCGTGCCTGGACTCGAGCGTGCCGCCGGAGCCCTTCTGTGCATGGCGGCGCTCGATCCAGCAGGTGGTGATGCCCAGTTGCTTGGAGATGCCGATGTCGTGGTACTGGCTTTGCGCGACGTGCAGGTTGTCGGCCTGCTTGTAGCCCCAGGCGCCCTCGAAGCGGCCGCGGGCGTAGGCGAAGTAGCGCGCATCGGGCTTCTCGCACAGCGCGTCGTCGCAACTCAGCAGCATGTCGAAGGGGGAGCCCAGCGTCTTGTCGAAATGGGCCAGCGCCCATTGCTGCGCGTTGGTCATGGTCACCAGCTTGAAGCGCTCGCCGAGCCGCTTCAGCGCTTCGACGGAATCGGGGAAGGCCGGCCATCGAGCGACCGAGTCGCGCAGGCCTTGCGCAAGTGCCTCGGTGTCGGGCAGGCCCAGCTTCGGTGCGATGGCGTGCCAGCAGCGTTCCAGGTCATCGGGGTACCAGCCGGCCTTGCCATCGGCTCGGGCATAGCGGTAGGCGGCGAGGAAGTCCTCGTCCGTCACCCGGGTCTCGGGCACGGCCGAGCGCAGGTAGGCGAGCATGCCGCCCTCGAAATCGATCAGCGTGCCGACGACGTCGAAAGTGAGAACCTTGAAATCTTGCAGGGACATGTGAAAGCTCCGGTGGTGGCGTGGATGCGGTGAAGCTGAGCATAGGTGCCGTCTTCTGCGTTTCGGAGCCGAACTGGGGCCGCGCTGCGGCATGGGATTTCGTTTCGGATGCCGAGTCGGCATCTTCTTCGGCGCGCCCGCGGGCAAGTGAAACGTACTGTGTTGATCTGTCGCGGCGATACAGAGGCGTACGTCTTTTGCTCCTTCGGAGCAGACCCTCGTTGAAGATTCGGCTGTTCTCCAGTCAACCCTCATCGATCCAGGAACACCATGCCACCCGCATTCAGACACCTTGCCGTCGCCGCTGTCGGCGCCGTTTTCTGCGTCGCAGCCTGGGCGCAAACTGCCACGGATGCCAGCCGTCCTGCGCCTGTCATTCCGCTCGAATCGGAAGCGCCGCCGAAGCTCTTCGTGTATCCGCCCTTGGCCGCACCGCTGGCCCGTGGCGTCGTCGTCATTCAGTACCGGACCGAGAACACGCGCGTCATCCCGGTATTCGGAAAGAACGCCGTGAATGTGTCGCCGCGTCTCGGCCACCTTCACGTGACCGTGGATGACTGGCCCGGAACCTGGGGCCACACCAGCGGAGATCCCATCATCTTGGTTGGACTCAAGCCTGGCATGCACAAGATGCTGATCGAACTTGCCGATCCAGATCACAAGATCGTCGCTGCCGATACCGTCAGCTTTACTGTCCCGGAGAAGGCGTCCAAGTCCCACGAGCATTGATGCCCATGCGATATGCCGCTCCAGACGCCGTGCCGTCCGGGTACCCGCTGCCGTAGCCGCTCACGCCATCACGGCGGGCCTTCACATCGGGGGCATCTTGTCGAACTTCGGCAATGCCGAATCCAGCATGTTTCGAAAAGTTTACGCGCCGTGGCACGCAGCTTCCTCTTTTCAACGCAGAGTCGTAGTTTCAGGCAAGAACAGGCGCAAATCTGACAAGCGCCCCAGGGCCTCGGGGAGGACACTCGTCGACTTCGCATGACGCCTGAACCCACGAACGACAGGAGCTGACATGGACAGTCCCGAATCCCCCTTGATCTCGCGACGCGACGCACTCATCGTCGGCGCGGCAGCCGCCGCGGCAGTGTCGTCCAGCGCGCCCGTTGCGGCAGCGCCGGCAGCATCGGCCGCAGCGGTGCCCTTGACCAAGCTGTCGCTGAAAGTCAACGGCCAGGACCGCACGCTGGAACTCGACACGCGGACCACCTTGCTCGACGCCCTGCGCGAGCACCTGCATCTCACCGGCACCAAGAAAGGCTGCGACCATGGGCAGTGCGGTGCCTGCACCGTGATCGTCGACGATCGGCGCATCAACGCCTGCCTGACACTCGCCGTCATGCACGAAGGCGCGCAGGTCACCACCATCGAAGGGCTTGGCACGCCGCAGCGCATGCACCCGCTGCAGGCCGCATTCGTCAAGCACGACGGCTACCAGTGCGGCTACTGCACGCCTGGCCAGATCTGCTCGGCCGTCGCGGTCCTCGACGAGATCCAGCGCGGGGTCCCGAGCCACGTGAGCACGGATCTCACCGCGCGTCCTCTCCTGTCGGCCGAAGAGCTGCGCGAGCGCATGAGCGGCAACATCTGCCGCTGCGGCGCGTACTCCAACATCGTCGACGCAATCACCGAAGTGGCGGGGAGCAGAACATGAAGCCGTTCACCTACGAGCGCGCGCAGTCTCCCGCGCAGGCCGCGGCAGCGGTTGCCCGCAGCCCGGGCGCCAAGTTCATCGCCGGCGGCACCAACCTGCTGGACCTGATGAAGCTTCAGATCGAAGCACCGACGCACCTGGTCGACGTGAACGGCCTGGCCCTGGACAAGATCGAACCGACACCCGAGGGCGGGTTGCGCATCGGCGCGCTGGTGCGCAACACCGACCTGGCCGCCGACGAGCGCGTGCGGCGCGACTACGGCGTGCTGTCTCGCGCGCTGCTGGCCGGCGCCTCCGGCCAGCTGCGCAACAAGGCGACCACTGCGGGCAACCTGCTGCAGCGCACGCGCTGTCCTTACTTCTATGACACAGACCAGCCGTGCAACAAGCGCCAGCCTGGGAGCGGTTGCAGTGCGATGGGCGGCGTCACCCGCCAACATGCGGTGATCGGCGCGAGCAAGGCATGCATCGCGACGCATCCGAGCGATATGGCAGTCGCCATGCGCGTTCTCGACGCCACGGTCGAGACCGTGCGCCCGGATGGCCGCACGCGCGTGATTCCGATCGCCGACTTCCACCGGCTGCCCGGCGACACGCCCCACGTAGAGACGGCGCTGGAGCGGGATGAGCTGATCACCACCGTCACGCTCCCCCGGCCTGTCGGCGGGACCCAGATCTACCGGAAGGTCCGCGACCGTGCCTCCTATGCCTTCGCGCTCGTCTCCGTCGCGGCGATCGTGCAGCGTGATGGGTCGGGGCGGGTGGCGCTCGGCGGCGTGGCCCACAAGCCGTGGCGCCTGGAGGCCGCGGAAGCCGCGATGCCGCAGGGCGCCAAGGCGGTGACGGCCCAGCTGCTGGCCGGCGCGCAGCCGACCCACGAGAACGCATTCAAGTTGCCATTGGCCGAACGCACGCTGGCCGCGGCCCTGGTGCAAGCGAGGAGCTGACAATGAAATTCGACACGCCCGCCACGACCAATCCCATCGACCAGCTCAAGGTCATCGGCAAGCCGACGGACCGGATCGATGGACCGGTGAAAACCACGGGTTCCGCACGCTACGCCTATGAGCGCAACGCCGAAGCGCCCAATGCCGCCTACGGGTACGTCGTTGGCGCCGGCATCGCGAAAGGCCGCATCGCCTCGATGGACCTGGGTGCCGCCCGTGCGGCGCCGGGCGTGCTGGCCATCGTCACGGCGCGTAGTGCCGGCAAGCTCGGCAAGGGCGACTTCAACACGGCCAAGCTCCTGGGCGGGCCCGAGATCGATCACTACCACCAGGCGGTGGCGCTCGTCGTGGCCAATACCTTCGAGCAGGCGCGCGCCGCGGCACAGCTGGTGCGCATCGAGTACACGCGAGCGCCGGGGCGCTTCGACCTGGCCGCGGAGAAGGACGCGGCGCAAATGCCCAAACCCAACGCCTTCTCCGGCCCGCCGGAAACGAAGGTGGGTGATTTCGCCGGTGCGTACACCGCAGCTCCCGTGCAGTTCGATGCGACCTACACCACGCCCGACGAGTCGCACGCGATGATGGAGCCGCACGCCTCGGTCGCGGCCTGGAAGGGCGAGAAGCTGACCATCTGGACATCGAACCAGATGATCGCCTGGGGCGTCGGCGACGTGGCCAAGACGCTCGGCATCCCCAAGGCCAATGTCCGCCTGGTCTCGCCCTTCATTGGCGGCGGCTTCGGCGGCAAGCTGTTCGTGCGGGCGGATGCGGTGCTTGCCGCGCTGGGCGCGCGGGCGGCCCGGCGACCGGTGAAGGTGGCACTGCCGCGGCCGCTGATAATGAACAACACCACGCACCGGCCGGCCACGATCCAGCGCATCCGCATCGGCGCCACGCGGGACGGCAAGATCACCGCCATGGCCCACGAGGGTTGGTCCGGCGACCTGCCGGGCGGTGGCGCGGAAACCGCCGTCAACCAGACACGACTGCTGTACGCCGGCGCGAACCGGTTGACGACCACGCGGCTGGCGGTGCTGGACTTGCCCGAGGGCAACGCCATGCGTGCGCCCGGCGAGGCGCCGGGCATGATGGCATTGGAAATCGCCATGGACGAGATGGCGGAGAAGCTGGCGCTCGACCCGGTGGAGTTTCGCGTGCTGAACGACACGCAGGTCGATCCCGAGAAGCCGGAGCGCCCGTACTCTCAGCGCAAACTGATCGAATGCCTGCGCACCGGGGCCGAGCGCTTCGAATGGAGCAGGCGCAACGCACGACCGGGGCAGCAGCGCGACGGACGCTGGCTCGTAGGCATGGGGGTCGCTGCGGCATTCCGCAACAACCTCCTGACGAAGTCGGCCGCGCGCGTGCGCCTGGACAACCGCGGCATCGTCACCGTGGAAACCGACATGACCGACATCGGAACCGGCTCGTACACGATCATCGCGCAGACCGCCGCCGAAACGATGGGCGTGCCGCTGCAGAGCGTCGTCGTGCGCCTCGGCGACTCGGCGTTTCCCGTCTCGGCCGGATCCGGCGGGCAGTGGGGTGCCAACAATTCGACCTCGGGTGTCTATGCGGCCTGCATGAAACTGCGCGAGGCCGTGGTGAAGAAGCTCGGCATCGCGTCGGGCGACGCGGAGTTCTCGGACGGCATGGTGCGCGCCGGCGAGCGCGCGGTGCCGCTCGCCGAGGCGGCCGGCGCGAACGGCCTCGTGGCCGAGGACGGCATCGAGTACGGTGACCTCGACAAGAAGTACCAGCAGTCGACCTTCGGTGCGCATTTCGTGGAGGTGGGGGTCGACGCCGCGACCGGCGAGATCCGGGTCCGGCGCATGCTGGCAGTCTGCGCCGCCGGGCGCATCCTGAACCCCAAGTCGGCGCGCAGCCAGGTGATCGGCGCGATGACGATGGGGGTCGGAGGCGCACTGATGGAGGACCTCGCGCTCGACAAGCGGCACGGCTTCTTCGTCAATCACGATCTGGCCGGTTATGAGGTGCCGGTACACGCAGACATCCCACATCAGGAAGTGATCTTCATGGACGAGACCGATCCGATCTCCTCGCCCATGAAGGCCAAGGGCGTGGGCGAGCTCGGCATATGCGGGGTTGCTGCCGCGGTGGCCAACGCCGTCTACAACGCGACGGGTATTCGCGTGCGGGACTACCCGATCACGCTCGACAAACTGCTGGAGCGCCTGCCGCCGGTGGCGTGACTGGAGCACTCGCCGAGTATCTCGCTCGCTGGCAGCCGCCGGCTCTGATGTACATGCGAGTAGCACCTGCGCGAGTAGTATGCATGTACCCATTCACGAGTTGGAGAACGAATGTGATTCCCAAGAACACCATCTGTCTTTGGTACGACGGCACCGCCCTGGACGCCGCGCAGTTCTATGCCGAGACCTTCCCGGACAGCTCGGTGGGAGCGGTCCATCGCGCGCCCGGCGACTATCCCGCAGGCCAGCAGGGCGATGTCCTGACGGTCGAGTTCACCGTATGCGGCATCCCTTGTCTCGGCCTGAACGGTGGGCCGGCGTTCAAGCACAACGAGGCTTTTTCGTTCCAGATCGCGACTGACGACCAGGCCGAAACCGACCGCTTGTGGAGCGCGGTTGTGGGCAACGGCGGCCAGGAAAGCGCCTGCGGCTGGTGCAAGGACAAGTGGGGCCTGTCGTGGCAGATCACGCCACGCGCCCTCACTGCCGCATTCACCGATCCTGATCGCGCCGCGGCCAAGCGCGCTTTCGACGCGATGATGCAGATGAGAAAGATCGACATCGCAGCGATCGAAGCGGCCCGGCGCGGCTGACGCCCATCAGCCAGACGGCCGAAATGCGCGCCAAGCGGCTGCAGCTGGTGCTGCCCCGGCAGCTTCACTCCGCGTGGCATGCGATCGAGCCCGTCACGGCACGTTCGAGGCGT
>NZ_JAGGNU010000099.1 GCF_018614915.1 Variovorax paradoxus
GCTTGTTCAGCATTGCCTTAACAAGTGGCTCAAGATTCTTCGTGATCACTGGTTCAGTTGTGCTGGTGAATCAATGGGCACGTAGTGCATCTGTGGGCGCGAAGCCGCCTCACAAATCGCCGCGGCATCGTTCGCGTCGTTCTTGCCGCCTCGACCTTGCTGCCTGTACGGAGCCACCAGTTGCGCCGGAATGATTCGGGCATCAAACCCCAGAGCCAGCAATTTGCGGCACCAGTGGTGAGAGCCAGAACTCGCTTCCATCGCGATCACGCAGCCGGCTGGTAGCTGAACGCACCATTCCAGGAACGACGCCCACTCGAAGAATCTTGGGGCTTCAAAGGGTTGCAGATTGACCTCCAGCACGTCAATCGTGGCATCCGATGCCATTGCCCGAAAGTGGGAAGTCCCTTCGTATTCATTGGTTGTGGGTCGGCTGCCGCCCTTTTTTGTTCTCTTACTTCGTCCAGTTCTCGACCTGCAGTCCTTTGACTCGGCTGAAATCCTTCGTGTTGTTGGTCACCATGATGGCGTCCATGGCGCGAGCATGTGCCGCGATCATCAAATCAGCCGCGCCGAGTTGCGCGCCGCGCTTTTTCAGATCCAGGCGAATCTCGGCGTAGTGCTGCGCGGCCTCTTGAGGCCAAGGCACGACGGCGAGGTAAAGCGCGAGATTGTCTAGCGCGGTTTGGTTCTGCTTGCGTTTGGACGCTGCCATTCGCTCCTGCGTCTCGGCCGCCCGGGAGAGGAGCGCGGTCAACCGCCCAATCTCGTCTTCCAGGCCTGCGCGCACCCGTTGCGCCTCGATGGCGTGTTCTCTGAGTTGACGCTCCAGAGTCTCGCGCGCCTGCTGCGAGGAAGCCAAGGCCGCATCCAGGCTCACCCGTGCCTGCGTAAAGGCTTCCTCCCGCTGCGCCAGCATGGCTTGCGCCTCAGCCAACGTCTCTTCACCCGCCTGCAGTTCCGAGAGCGCCGAAGCCAACTCGCCGCGCTGCACTTCTTCGGCCTCGCGCCGGGCTGTCTCCCACAGCAGCTTGGCTGCATTGCGTATGCCCACCGGCATGCCGTCCGGATCGTTGCCCGCAGGTCGATGGGAGCTGAATCCCACCAGCCGTTCACCGAGCGTCGCAAACCAGCGCTCGAGCATCGGACTCACGGTGTTGGGCGAGCCGCGCCCGATCTTCAGGCGCACGCGCTCGATGGTTGGCCGCTTGGCCTCGGCCAGCAGCGCATCTGCGGCCGCGAAGACGTCGGCTTCCTGAATCCCGCGACCTCTGAAATCTGCAAACTGGCTCATGTCGATCCCTTCTCTCGGCGGAGCCGCTTGGCGGCCGCCCACGACCTGATCACCCACACCATGCCGCTGGAGGACATCAACAAGAGCTTCGACCTGCTTAAACGCGGCGAGTCGATCCGCGGCGTAGTGCTGTACTGAGCGGCGAGCTTCATCAATTGCATCCGCATCGCCTCGAGCGTTCCTGCTGCGAGTCCGCTGAATGATTGAAAGGGTCGGCGATGGACGAGAGGGGAACAGACAGGGGACGCTGGTTGCAGTCATCGCCGTTGCCCCGGGAAATCCCTCCCCTCTGCCGCCTCGAATTCACAAGAACTTTGCTGATAATGCGCATTACCATTTCAGTAATACGTATCAGCAAAGTTCCATGCGCGCCGTTCGCCGCCTCACGCAGCAAGACATCGCCAAGCTCGCCGGCGTGAGCCAGGCGACGGTATCCCTGGTACTCAACGGCGCCGAGAACGCGTTGGCGCGCATTCCGCCGGAAACCCGCGAGCGGGTGCAGAAGATCATTCGCGACACCGGCTACGTGCCCGATCCGATCGCCCGCCGCATGGCCAAGGGTTCGACCCGGATCCTGGGCGTGTTCACCTATGAGCCGGCTTTTCCGAACGCGCATGCCGACTTCTTTTTGCCCTTTCTGTTCGGCATCGAGGAGGAAGCGCAGGCGCGTGGTTACGACCTGCTGCTTCTGACCGGCGCAGGTGAAGGCGCGCAGCGCAAGATATTCGCCGAGGAAAGCCGGTTGCGCATCGCCGACGGCTGCATCGTGCTGGGCAAGACCTTCGACCGGACGGAACTCGCGCGGCTGGTGGCGGGCGACTACCCCTTCGTCGCCATCGGCCGACGCGAGGATGCGGGCGGGTCCGTGCCCTTCGTCGGCGGTGACTACGCGACTGCCACCGGCGCCCTGGTGCGGCAGGCACGTGAGTTGAGGCATCGGCGCCTGGCCTATATCGGGCCGATTGGCCCGGCAGAGTCGCCGCTCGACCGCTGGAAGGGCTTCACCGCTGCGCTCGGCGCCGATCTGGAACTGGTCCTGCAATTGCCAGACACCCCAGCCAACGATGGTGACTTGCTCGATGGGCTGCTGGCCAGTGGCGCGACCGCTGCTTTCTGTGTGGAACTGGCCGATGCGGTGCGCCTCGAGCGCGCGGCCAGGATGCGTGGGCTGGGTCTGCCGGCCGATCTCTCGGTGGTGGCACTGGGTTCGCACATCCGCACCGAGGGCAGCGGCACGCGCTTCGCCTCGTTCGCCATTCCGCGCGAGGAGATGGGCCGCCAGGCCACCGCCATGCTCGTGCGCCGGGTCGAAGGCGGCATGGCGCAAGCGGTGCAACAGGTGCTGCTCCCCTGCGAGCCGATCCGCGGCGAAACGCTCGGCCCCGCGAAGCCGCACTGAACCCACCAACCGGAACGACGACGCATGCGAGAAATGAAGACGGACATCCTGGTGGTCGGTGGCGGCCTGGGCGGCGTGGCTGCAGCGCTGGGTGCGCTGGAAGCCGGCCGCACGGTGGTGATGAGCGAAGAGTACGACTGGATCGGCGGGCAGCTCACCAGCCAGGCGGTGCCACCCGACGAGCACAGCTGGGTCGAGCAATTCGGCGTCACGCGCCGCTATCGCGCACTGCGCAACGGCATTCGACGCTACTACCGCGACCACTACCCGCTCACCGCGGCCAGCCGGGCGTGGGACGAGCTCAATCCGGGTGCGGGCTGGGTCAGCCGCCTCTGCGCCGAGCCGCGCGTCGGCCTGGCGGTGCTCGAAGCCATGCTGGCGCCCTATCGCGGCGCCGGCCGCCTGACAGTGCTGCAACCCTACCGCCCCATCGCGGCCGACGCGCCGGGCGACACGGTGCGCGCGGTGACGCTGCGCCATCGCGACACCGGTGACGAGATCACGGTCGCGGCCGCCTTCGTGATCGACGCGACCGAACTGGGCGACCTGCTGCCGCTGACCGGCTGCGACTACGTGACCGGTTTCGAAAGCCAGGTCGACACGGGCGAGCCGAGCGCGCCGGCCACGGCACAGCTGCACAACGTGCAGGCGGTGTCGATCTGCTTTGCGATCGACCATGTCGACGGCGACCACACCATCGACAAGCCGCGCAACTACGATTTCTGGCGCACCTACAGGCCGCACTTCTGGGGCGGGCCGCTGCTGGGCTTCAAGGCGCCGAATCCGCGCACGCTGCAGATCGCCGAGCGCTCCTTCACGCCCAATCCGGATGACGATCCGTTGCTGGTCGATGCCGACCAGCGCAAGAGCGGCGGCGACCAGAACCTGTGGACTTTCAGGCGCATCGCGGCGCGGCGCAACTTCACGCCCGGCGCCTATGCCTCGGACATCTGCCTGGTGAACTGGCCCATGATCGACTACATGGAGGGCTCGATCCTCGACGTGCCCGAGGCCGAGAAGTCGCGCCACCTGCAAGCCGCGGCCGAGCTGTCGTACGCGGCCCTCTACTGGCTGCAGACCGAGGCGCCGCGCGCCGATGGCGGCACGGGTTTTCCGGGGCTGCGCCTGCGCGGCGACGTCACCGGCACAACGCACGGCCTGGCCATGGCGCCGTACGTCCGCGAGAGCCGGCGCATCCTGGGCGTGACGCGCATCGTCGAGCAGCACCTGTCGCACGCCGTGCGCGGCGACCAAGGTGCGGTGCGCTATCGCGACAGCGTGGGGGTCGGCATGTACCGCATCGACCTGCACCCTTCAACCGGCGGCGACAACTACATCGACGTGCCGTCCTGCCCCTTCGAGATTCCGCTGGGCGCCTTGCTGCCGCGCCGCATGACGAACCTGCTGGCCGGCGGCAAGAACATCGCCACCACGCACATCACCAACGGCTGCTACCGGCTGCACCCCGTGGAATGGAACGTGGGCGAAGTGGCCGGGATGCTGGCCGCCCATTGCCTCGACAACAACGCCTCGCCGCATCAGGTGCAGGCCGAGGACGCGCAACTCGCCACCTTCCGGGCGCGGCTGGCCCACGCCGGCGTAGAGATGCGCTGGCCCGACGTGCGCGCCTACTGAAATATCGACCGCTTCGCAGACAGGAGACCACCACCATGTTCCACCACCAGAACTTCGCGAGCTTCCGCGCCATCGCCGGCGGCCTGGCCCTGTCACTCGCGCTCGCGGCCGGCGCGTCGGCCGAGACCAAGCTGCGCATGACCATTTGGAGCGCCAACGAAGCGCACCTGAAGCTCTTCAACGGCATCGCCGACGGCTTCAAGAAAGAGCACCCCGAGGTCACGGTCAGCTTCGAGCCGCTGCCCTTCGAAACCTACACCACCGCGCTGACCACGCAGCTCGCCGGCGGCAACGCCCCCGACATGGCGTGGATCTTCGAAACCAGCGCCTACGACTTCGTCAACTCGGGTGCACTCGTGCCGCTCACCAGGACGCTGGCTGCCACTCCGGGCTACAACCCAGGCGAGATCAGCCCGGCTGCCACCGAACGCTGGTCGAGGGACGGCGTGCTCTACGCCTATCCCTTCTCGACCTCGCCATTCGCAGTGTTCGTCAACAACGACCTCATCAGCAAAGCCGGCGCCAAGACCCCGGCGGAACTCATCGCCGCTGGGCAATGGACCTGGCCCAATGCGATCGCGACGGCCCAGGCAGTGGCGCAGGGCGGCAAGGGCGGCTTGGTGGTGCGCGATTTCAACTACCAGGCCTGGCAGTACCTGTCTTCGGTCTGGAACGGCTGGGGCGCGGCGCCCTGGAGTGCCGACGGCAAGCGCTGCACGTTCGCCGACAAGCCCATGGTCGACGCCCTGGGCTTCATCCACGACGCGATCTTCGTGAAGAAGGCGATCCCCGGGCCAGGCCAGAATGTCGACTTCTTCGCCGGTGACGCCGCCATGACCATCACGCAGATCAGCCGTGCCTCGCTGCTGCCCAAGGACAAGCGCTTCGATTGGGACCTGGTACCGCTGCCCAAGGGCTCGATGGGCGACTACGCGATCGTCGGCCAGGCCGGCATCGGTGTGCTGAAAGCCGGCAAGGACTCGGCCATGGCGGCTGCGTTCGTCGCCTACATGACCAACCCGGAGAATTCGGCCAAGCTGGCGCAGTTCTTCCCCTCGGCGCGCAAGTCACTGCTCAACGCCGAAGTGCTCGGCAAGACCAACGCCCTGCTCTCGCCGGCACAGCTCGACAAGGTCGTGGTCTCAGGCATCGCTACCGGCAAGGTGATGCCGGCGCACACGGACTTCGCGCGCCTGCAGCAGATGGTGCGCTCCGGCCTCGATGCCGTGTGGCAACCGAAGGCCGACATCCCGGCGGCGACGCGCGCAATCTGCGCCCAGATCGGCCCGCTGCTCGCGCAATAAGGGGCCGCCGCAAGCGCTCAACGCCTAGCAGCCACGCCATGGCCCGCACACGCGATCCTTCGTCCGCGCCGCCGCCGGCCGCGACGCGGCCGTTCTGGACGATCGCGCGGCGCGACAGCGTGGCGGGCCTGCTGTTCGCCGCGCCCCAGTTGGCGGGCACGCTCGTGTTCGTGCTCGTGCCGCTGGTGCTGGTGTTCTGGTATTCACTCCATGAATGGAACGTGCTGGCCAACACCTTCAACTACACCGGCGCCCGGAACTACGAGCAGTTGCTGGACGACTCCACCCTGCCCGGCGTGCTGCTGGCCTCGGCGCTGTTCTCCGGCGGGCTGGTGGTCCTGAACATGAGTCTGGCCCTGCTCCTGGCTGTGCTGTTGAACCAGAAGCTCTCGGGCATCACGGTGTTTCGCACGCTGTTCTTCTCGCCCGTGGTGGTCTCGCTGGTGGCCTGGACCATCGTCTGGGGCTTCCTGCTGCAGCACAACGGCGGCATCAACGGCATGCTCGGACTGTTGGGCATCGAAGGGCCGAACTGGCTGCGCACACCCACCACTGCGATGCTTTCGGTGATCGTGGTGCAGGTGTTCAAGAACGTGGGGCTCAACATGGTGCTCTTCCTGGCCGCGCTGCAGGGCGTGCCGCGCGAGCTGTACGAGGCCGCGCGCATCGATGGCGCATCGCGCTTCAGGCAATTCCGCCGCATCACGCTGCCGCTCATCAGTCCCACCATCCTGCTGACTTCCATCATCACCATCGTCGGATCCCTGCAGGTGTTCGCGCAGATCGCGGTGCTGACGCAAGGCGGGCCGGGGGTATCGACCACGGTGCTGGTGTATTACCTGTACCAGCAGACCTTTCAGTTCCATCGCTTCGGCTATGGCTCGACGCTGGCGATCGTGCTGTTCGCGATCGTGGCGCTGTTGACCCTGGCCCAGTGGCAGATGCGCAGGAAGTTCGTCTTCCATGAACAGTGAGATTTCCGCGCGCATGAAGGTCGCCCTGTACGGGCTGATGTGCGTGCTGCTCATCCCCTTCGTGTTCCCGACCTGGTGGATGGTGACTTCGTCGCTCAAGCCGATCAGCGACATCTTCGTGTTTCCGCCGCAGCTTTTTCCGACGCGTCCGGACTGGAGCACCTACCAGCAGGTGTTCACGATCCAGCCCTTCGCCCAGCAGTACTGGAACTCCGCCTGGATCGCGGCAGTGGTGACGACCGCCACGCTTGCCGTCTCGTCGATGGCCGGCTATGCCTTCGCGCGCATTCGCTTTCCGGGCGCCAATGCCTTGTTCGTCGTCGTGCTGACCGGGCTGCTGATCCCATCCGAAGTGACCATCGTGCCGCTGTTCCGGATGTTCCTGAAGCTGGGCTGGGTCAATACGCACTGGCCGCTGGTGCTGATTCCGATCTTCGGCGCGCCCAGCGTGTTCGCGACCTTCGTCATGCGCCAGTTCTTCATCGCGCTACCGCAGGAGCTGGAAGAAGCCGCGCGGGTGGATGGCCTCGGGCGCTTCAAGATCTTTCGCACCATCGCGTTGCCGCTGGCGCGGCCGGCCCTGGCGTCGGTGGCGATCTTCACCTTCCTCCACAGCTGGAACCTGTACCTGGAGCCGATCGTGTTCCTGTCGACGCCTTCCAAGTTCACGCTGCCGCAGGCGCTTACACAGTACACCGACGCCTACGGTGGGCCGATGTGGAACATCCAGCTTGCCGCTGCCACGCTCACGGCGCTGCCGGTATTGATTGTCTTCGTGCTGGCGCAGAAGCAGTTCGTCGAAGGCCTGGCCCACACGGGGCTCAAAGGCTGAGCTTCCTCATCCAATCCCATTCATGGCAGAAGTCCTTCTCTCCGGAATCCAGAAACGCTTTGGCGCGGTCCAGGTCATCCACGGGATGGATCTGCACATCCACGACGGCGAGTTCGTAGCGCTGGTGGGCCCCTCGGGCTGCGGAAAGTCGACGTTGCTGCGCATGATCGCCGGGCTGGAGGCCGTCACGCTCGGCCGCATCCACATCGGCGGGCGCGACGTGACCGACCTGGATCCGAAGGACCGCGACATCGCGATGGTGTTCCAGAACTACGCGCTCTATCCGCACATGACGGTGGCGGCCAACATGGGCTTCTCGCTGGAGCACCGCGGCCGGCCACGCTCGGAGATCGCCGAGCGCGTGCGCTGGGCGGCCGACATCCTGGGGCTGGCCCAATTGCTCGAGCGCTATCCGCGCCAGCTCTCCGGCGGCCAGCGCCAGCGCGTCGCCATGGGCCGCGCCATCGTGCGCGATCCGCAGGTGTTCCTATTCGACGAGCCCCTGTCCAACCTGGATGCGAAGCTGCGCATCGTCATGCGCGGCGAGATCAAGGGCCTGCACCAGAGGCTCAAGACCACCACGGTCTATGTCACACACGACCAGGTCGAGGCCATGACCATGGCCGATCGCATCGTGGTGCTCAACGCGGGCCGGGTCGAGCAGGTCGGCTCGCCGCTCGAACTCTTCGACCGCCCTGCCAACCAGTTCGTGGCCGGCTTCATCGGCTCACCAGCGATGAACTTCATCCCCGGCCGCTGCACGCCCGAAGGCTTCGCGGCCGCTGGCGTCATGCTGCCCATTCCCGCTGGTGCCGGCAACGCGCACGCAGGGCGCGATGCTACCTACGGCATCCGGCCCGAGCACTTCGAGCCCTGCGCCGCCGGCGAGGGCGTGGCGGCGCGGGTGATGCTCGTCGAGCCCCTGGGCTCCGAGACGCAGCTCGGCCTGCGCCTTGGCGACGCGCAGGTGATCGCGCTGTTCCACGAACGTCTGGCCGTGGCGCCGGGCGACGTGCTGCACCTGCGACCGAAAGCGGCAGCGGCCCATCTTTTCGACGCGGGCAGCGGGGTGCGCATGGTGGCGTCCTCCAACGCAAGCGAGCATGCGCACGGTCAGGAGTCGGAGGGTCGGTATTGACAAGGATCGCGCGCAGGAAGCTGAATCGATCCGGATCGCTCTCCATCCCCGCTGCCAAAATCCAGTAACACCTTGCAGCTGTAGCGCGGGTTCTTCTCCGCAATATCGAAGGCGCCCGTCACATCGCGGAAGTCGACCTTGTGGCTGATGATGCGGCCCGGATCCACCAGGCCCTGTCTGGATCCAGTCGATGACCGTGGGGAACATCGCGCAATTCAGCCGCGAGGCGTACAGCGTCAACTCCTTTTTGGTCAGCTCCTGCTGCGGGATCGCCGAGGGCGTGCTGGAAAAGCCCAGCACGCCGATTCGGCCGGCCGGTGCAGCGATGCGCACCGCCTCTTCCAGGTCGCGGGGTGGCACACGGCGTCGTAGATTAGACATGATGGTCGCTCGATAGGCGAAGGAAGGCTCGTCTCCGGTATCGTGGATTGCGCACTCTGAGAGTGCGCCGAGCCACATGCGGCGAGCGTAGCCAGCCGCAAACCGTATGGAGACGAGCCATGGACGAGAGTATCAAGTTCTTCGTTGGTCTGGATGCGCACAAGGACAGCATCGCGGTTGCCGTGTATGAAGCCGGGCGCGAGCCGAGCGCCCAGCGATGCACCGTAGCGTGATCGACGAAGACGCCGCGCTCTTGGATCATCTCCTCGATGTGCCGCTGGCTCAGCGGTAGGCCGCGTACCAGCGAACGCAGGTGAGCATCACCTCCAGCGGATAGTGCCTCCGCTTGATCACCT
The DNA here is from genome assembly GCF_018614915.1 of Variovorax paradoxus. Classification (GTDB taxonomy): domain Bacteria; phylum Pseudomonadota; class Gammaproteobacteria; order Burkholderiales; family Burkholderiaceae_C; genus Variovorax; species Variovorax paradoxus_K. The sequence continues at coordinate 9,314 of NZ_JAGGNU010000099.1, forward strand.
TGCGCAACCCTTCGATCATGTCTTCATCTCGTCGTCAATCTCGCCCCAGCTTCCCAGCGACGGCCTTGCGACAGAACCTGAGGACGCGCATAGACGCAGCCGGCGTCGTAGCTCTCCATCAGCTTCGCCTGTGCCGCCAGGCTCTGCGGCGTCGTCATTTGCTCATCATCAGAAAACCCACGAGGTCCATCTCCAGGTCGCGTGCGTACTCGAGGTCCTGCCGCATTGAGCTGGGCCGGCAGCCGCCCGGTGTGCCTTTTCAGTGTTTGACCAAGCCCTGTTGCTTGAGAAGCGGCAAGAAGCGCTCGCGCTCGCTATCGATGAGACTGGCGGACTTCGCACCGATCTCACCAGCCGCGACATAGCCGCCGTTCTTTGCGGCGAACGCGCTGAACTCGGGCTGCGCGATCACCTGGAGCAAGGCCGATTCCAGTGACTTGACGACAGGTTTAGGCGTCTTGCTGTGAATGCCCAGGCCGACTCGGCGAAGTAGCTGAAGTTGGGCACAGTTTCACCAACCGGCGGGACGTTCGGCAGATCGGGGTGGCGCGCATTTCCGGTGACGGCCAGCGCGCGGACCTTGCCGGTGCGGATCAGTGGCAGGGCACCGCCGACGTCGGCCACGCCGGCGTCAAGGGAGTTGCCAATCAGGTCGCTCATCATCTGGTTGGCGCCCTTGTACGGGATGTAGGTGAAGCGGACCTTCGCCGTGTCCTCCAGCAGGAGCCGCGCAACCTGGTACGACAGCGCATAGCTCGCCAGACTGACTTCTCCGGGCGACTTGCGGGCGGCCGCGAGCAGCTCGTCCAGGCTCCTGTACGGAGAGCCGGCAGGCACGATGATGGCCGCGGAAGCGTTGGCGACGTTGATGAGTGGCCGGATGTTCCTCGTGATCTCCGGATTGAGGAACATCGTTGCCGTCCCGATCATCAGGATGCTGGTGCCATCCACTGGCGAGTTCAGGATGTTCTGAACCTCGACCAGGTGGTCTCCCCCCGGCCGGTTGTCCACGTAGGTGGGCTGACCCACCACCGTGGCCATGCGCTCAGCGAGAAAACGCAAGATCGATTCAGCGCCGCTACCAGGATTGATGGGCGCCACGAAACGCAGGGGCTTGTTCGAGAAAGCTCAAGCTTAGGTCGGTGTCCACGAAACCGGCAGCAGCCCAGTGTGCGGCGCCGTGGCTTGTTCCGGCGCAAGGTCGCTGCAGGCGCCTCCCACTCCAAGCCAGGGACGCGCAAGAATGATTACGTCCGTTGGTCTACCGGACAGCAGCTGGTGAGCCTTCAGAGGCGCGAGCCACAGTTGCGAGTACCACCCCTACCTTCGTGAGTGTTGCGCGACGTACTCTTTCAGCGCACCGTCCATGCGGGACTGCCAGCCCTCGCCAGTTGCGCGAAAGAAATCCACGACCTCTCGGCTGTAACGGACCGACAAGAGCACCTTGCTTGATTCCGAGCGTGGGCGGCCACCGCGGTTCACCGTTGCCCGCGCCAGCATGCCGTCCGTCAGCTCCGGCAACTCGTCGTATTCCGATGCATTCACCTTGTGAGCATCCACCTTCGCCAGGTCAGAGCCCAAGCTGCGGGCCGATCCGCTCTTGTTCGCGTTCATTGGCTTTCCTCATACTGAAGATGTGGCGATCCGCGCCACGCGGGGTGTAGCCGACCACCACCATGCGCCCAGCCAGCAGGCCGAAGCACAGGATGCGAATTTCGCCGTAGTCCCTGCGGTCGTCTTCAACCTCCAAGGTGTCACCCTCGAACACCAGGGCGGCATCTGCGAAATCCAGGCCCCGCTCCGCGAGCGTCTTGGCTCGCTTGACGGGATCAAAGGTCACTAGCATGAGGTTATTGTAGCTACAATAACTTGCCAGCGCAGGGCGGTTGCCCAAGCCAGAACTGCGATCAGAGACATCGCAGGCTTCCGATGATGCGGCCGCGTGAGGTGGAAGTCGCCAGCCTCCCGGTTGTGGCTTGCTACTACCCTTTGGGGAGGGGTGAGGCATAGATGTTTACGGGCGCGGATGGAACTCGGGCGATTGCTCAGGGCTCCTCAGGATCGCAGCGCGACTGCCTGCCAACGCGTTCTCCGCGAATGACTTGGCGTCTGGAGCAATCTCACTGCCGCGGAGCCGCCTCGTCGATTCTCGTTTCTCGAGTGCGCATCGTGATCGATTGGAGGAGGGGCCAACCAGCTCCCAACGGGGGCAACGAATGCTGGTATCAAGCTAAGAACGATTGAAAGATTATCGAAATAGCACAATCGCAATGATGGCTCCGCCGCAACTGACTTCCCTTGCAAAGGGGCGCAAGAGGCGAGGAACACGTAGCGCGACTTCCGCCGTCACGGGTGGCGACATTCCCAGAACGAGCGCCCGCTATGCGCGCCGTTGTTGACCTTCGGCAGTCAGTATTGACGTCTGCAAAGCGGTCAATCACCGCGCAGCACGAGCGACCGACGGCTGTAGTTCCGGGGCTGAATGCGTCGCGAGGAATGGGACTTCACCAGCGTGCAGCGACCTGCACGCCGACGTAGCGGTGGCCGAGCACCGGCATGACGACTACCTTGGATTCGGGCTCCACGAGCCACCAGGCAGCCGCCTTCGACACCAGGGCAGCGCCAGCGATGTCACCCCAGCGGTGGCGGTCGGCAGCCACGCGGGTGTGTCCGACGTACAGAGCCGCGAGGTACAGCGGCCACGCGGCGTCGAATCCGTGGCGCCGACGCACGTAGGCGGCCGCCGAGAAGGCGCGTGCCGCATGGCCCGACGGAAAGGAATGATGGTTGGTTCCGTCGGGCCGCGCGACGTGGGTCACCCGCTGGAGCACGTCGGTGGCGGCGGTGCTCGCCGCGAACGTCATGGCGAACTGCCAGGCGCCTTCCCGATCGCCTCGATACAGCTCCGTGCCGAGTGTCGCGAGGGGTATGGCAGTCGCCAGGAAATCGCCGGCGCGCCGTTGCGAGTCGGCGCGGACCTCATGGGCGCCGAAGAGAAGGCACAACAGGAAGACGACCGCCGCGAGGCACGCATGCGTGCGCGTGAGGACCGTTGAACCTTCGTCAGAACAGGATCGAGCTGTACTCATGATTGAAACCTCCGAACCACGAACAGAAGAGCCGGCTGCGCGGCGCGCAGCAGGGCCTCGACGCCGTGTCTGGCGCCGTCCGTCAGGTCGTGAGTGGAGGTGCAGTCTCTGGCGGCAGTCGTCGCCAAGGCGCTGTGGGGAGAGGAGGGGGCGCGCCGCTGGTGTGGGGCACTGCCTGGGGATCGACGCTCGCGAACGTCTTCACCAGGCGCATCAAGGCGACCGTCAGCGGCAACAGGAGAAGCACAAGCGCCATCAAGGCATCGAGGCCATGTTGAAGTGCACCGGGTCGGTCGATGCCCGCGGCCGAAGGCAGGAACAGCGTGGTCTCTAGATCGGGTGCACGCTCGGCGCGTTCATCGGGGTAGAACTCCACCGATATGCTCATGCTGCGGACCTGGAAGTCCCCTTCGTCCTCAAGTCCATCCTGGCAAAAGTGCGCGCTGATGAAGGGCTGCAATGTGGCGAGGAGCGTGCCAATGACACACCACCATACGTGTTGGCTCGCGACAAGGTGACGAATCTGCGCCAACATGGCGTCAACGTAGGTCGCGCGGATGAACAGACGCTGAACGAGAACTGAGCTTCGCAAAACCGCGCAGCATCGATCAGCCCAGCCGCCCTTTCTGCCGTCGCTGCGCGCTGGGGAGTGCCGCCAACCTGCCCACCTTCCGCAAAGCGGACCGTCGCAAAGGTCAGCTGTTGGCCGACTGGAGTCCTTGCCGAATCTGCCAAGGCGGTCAGCGTTCCGTGCCGCCGTGTTGCGGTCCGAAGTATTTGGCCGCAAGTTCCTTGGCGAGGCACATGCCTGCGTCGGTCAGGTAGATCGATTCCTGCCGACCGTGCGGTTCGGTGATGAGACCTTTGGCATGCAGGGCATCCATCGTGGCAAAGTCATAGCGCTTCCACACCCGCCCGTTCTCGAATTCGAAGACACCGAGCAGAGCCAGAAACACCTCTTCGATCTTGGCCTCGTCGTATTCCATGGCATCGTCCTTCAACGCTTGGCATGAGATTCTGGTTCAAAGCGCCAGCGCACTTGGCGGAGAAGCGGTATCAATTGCACGAAAAAGTACGACCCCCTCCTTGCGGAACGCCGTCTGGGATAGCCGTGGGCACAGAGGAGCTGCCTTCCAATCCCTCTCGGGGTGCCGTAGTCCTATCGAGCGCCGCCAGGCCTGCGGCGGGATTACAACTTGCCCTCAGCACGAGCTGATTTACAGTCACACCCAAGGACAACCTGTTCGGATGAGACCATGCACCCGCAGCAACTGGACATCTTCGATCACAGTCGCGACACCGTGCTGTGCAACGACGTCGCGGCCGCCCTCGAGCGTCGCGACGCGATCAGCGCCAGATCGGCGTGGGGCATATTCGCCGAAGAATTCCCAAACCACGAATCCTTGGCGCCGCTTTCCGTGCTCGTGGACGTGCTCGAGCAACGCGCGGCTGCACCGTTCCAGGATCACGAGTCCATGCACGATGCGTGTCGTGCATTGAGCGAAGTGATCGAACCCGCCGCGCTGCGCATTTTTGGGGAGCGCGCAGGTGCCGCGTGGCTCGCCACGCTGTGGCGCGAGATGGCGCAGCGGGCCTCGCAGCTTCCATTCCGCCCCGAGCGCAGCGTTGACCACGCCGCCGCGCTGTGGCTGCGGGCCGGTGACTGGTCCGCGGCGAACGATGCCGTGGCACGTATCGAATCGTGGCGCCGAATTCCGGCACCGCTCGCATGGATGGCGGAGGCGCGCTACCGCGTGCACGATCTTGACGGTGCTTGGAGCCTGCTCGCCGAGCTCGCCTGGCTGTCAGCCGATCGATTTGACCTGCTGACGAAGAGGCTCGCCGACCCGTTGCTGGAGAAACTTCGCAAGAGGTTCGACGCGACGTTCGAGGGGCATGGCGACGTGCGTGATCTGGCTTGGTTTCCAGCCTGGGTCCTCACGGAAAAACCCGGCTTGTCACGCCTGTTGGGCGAAGCGCAGCGCTCGCTTCACACCGAGCCCGAACAGGCGATGAGACTTCTGCTGGAGCTGCTCGGTCTGGAGCGGCAGGGCCGGCACCAAGACCTGGTCGCGCGCCGCAGGGCACTGCGCGACGCCCATCCGTCGCTGTATGCAGCCTATATGAGGACACGGTGACACTGGCGTTGCGAGCCGGTGGTCTCTGCCCGGAGAGACGCTTCGGAGCCGTCATAAGTGAGCACCTTCGGTTCGGACAGAGGCGGCAACAGGTGCTGAAATTCTCGTCCGACGCGCAGATGCCCTGGTGCAGCGGCGCACCCCGGACAAAAGTCCCGCGGCCCGGCGCTGACGGCTGTCGTGAAGCCGCCCATGCCTCCCACGGCGGCTGCGCGTCGCGCGAGTACTTCAGGTCCGCTGCGGCCCGCCGGGTGGTGATGTCCCGATGCCGAGCGATTGCCGCATCCATGGGGCCCGGGGCCGGTCGAGGGCCAGCACCTGCTTGATGACGTCCTCAGCCTGGGCGACCTGATTGGCGCAGCACGCGGCCTCAGTCGCAAGACGGCAAGCTTCAAGGACGTCGAGCCCTGTAAGTTCATAGCCGTAGCCCATCGAGATCCAGTGCAACGCCGCCAGGGCCGACTGCATGGCGAACATCGGGTGACTGACCAAGTGGTCGCGCGCCGCGCGCGTCAGGGTCTTGGGATCGCAGGGCGATGCCCAGGCCAACGAGGTCGCCTGGTCGAAGAGTTTCAGTGTCTTGGCAGTGGCGAACCACTTGCCCGGCTCGCCCGGTGTCGATGCAACGAGGAAGCCCAGCAATTTGTCCGGTGCAAGCTCCGGGTACTTCTTGGCAATGGCCCTGAACCTCGCCAAGTTCGAGTTGGCCTGGTTGGCCAGCAGGGCATATTGATCAAACGCTTCGGCGCGCCGACCTGCCTTCAGCAGCGCATTTTCCGCAAAGTGCGCCACCGTCTCTTCGCTGGTGGTGCTCCCAGCGCGTTCTCGGACATAGGCGATGGCCTGGTCGACCTGGCCGCGCGCCACGAGCACGTGAGCGCCCCAGACCAGGTACGGCCAGATCGGGCGCGGGTCCGTGGCCAGCAGTTCGAGCAACTCGTCGTGGCGGCCGGCCTTGAACAACGCGCTGTAGCACAGGCTCGTGCCGGAGAAGAAGGCATAGATGCCGTTCTCGCGATCCTGCTGAACGCGGAGCAGGGTCGGCAGCAACTCGTCGGCCCAGGCCGATGCGAGCTTGGGCGTTCGGCAGAGATCGCCCCACCGCTCGCCCAGAGACTCGATGTACGGTGGATCGTCTTCCTGGATCGCTTCGAACAGGCGCTCGAGCCATTTCTTGCGCACGGGGATGCTCACCGGCGCTCCGGCGATGATGGGAACCAGTTCCTGGATGGCCGAGTACGTGGCGCTGCCCAGCGTGCCGGACGAGTTGTCCACCTGGCTCAAGGCCGGCGAGAGCTTTTCCAGCAGCAGGACTGCGCCTTCGCCCGCCGCCGCTGGGTCGTGCCGTGCCACTGCGCGAATCTCCGAGAGCGCTTCGCTGAGGCGCGAGGTCGCGAGTTGGGTGCCGCGCCAGCCGAAGGCGCCACGGCGAAAGCGAGCCCGGAAGGCCCAAGCGGTTGCCGGTGCCGCCGACTGCTTCACCATAGGCTTCTGTTCGTGCTGCGCACTCGCCGACCCGATGGCGTTGCGTGCTCAGGTCCCGAGACTGCCACGTCAGTCCTCCTCGGTCAGGATGGCGGCGATGTCCTGCCGATCGCCGAGCAGACGGATGACGTCGAGATGGTCCTCGGCCTCGAAGTACAGCCACTGCAGCGGGAAGCCCTTGACCCGCCAGGCTCGAAGACCCGGGATCTCGCACAATAGACCCAAGCGCGGTGAGCCCATGGCCGGCATGCGCTGGATCGGCTTCAGCGCCGCCAGGGCGGCGTCGAACATCCGCGCACCGAGAGCCACGCCGCCCTCTCGTGCGTAGTGGCGCGCGGCTTCCACCAGGTCATCCTCCGCCAAGGGACGAAGCTTGGCGGGCTTCAACGCCCGCCGCCCAGGGCTCGCTCCTTCAGTTGGGCGGCAACCCTCGGTGTCAGTACACGGCCGCTGCCCGAACTCAACCCTTCCTCGATTAACTCGCGCAGGCGTTTCTTGGCCTGCTCTTCCTGATCGCGTCGGATCAGCTCACGCAGGTACTCGCTTGTGTTGCCGTACTGGCCGGAGCGCACGCGCTGGTCAACATAGCTGCGCAATGCTTCGGGCAGGGCAAAGCTCATGGTGTTCGTGCTCATGGCGACCATGATCGGGCGACTATCAATAGTTGTCAATCCTTCAGCGGTAGGGCACCGAGGACGACGGTATCGACACGATCGCGCTGCGGCATTCGAATCGGCCCAGTGCCAACGGTCAAGATCGCTCGCCGGCCATGGCGAGTGCCAGCTCGCATTGGCCGATCGTGCGCACGCAATGGTGGACTCGACCGGCCCGAGCCGTGCTTGCGCCATCGCGAAGCCGTCGCCCCAGTGGCCCAGCGGATGGGATGCCGCCTTTGATTTCAAGGGAGCTTTCGCTCCCTGCCGTGTCTTTCTGCATCGAAGGTACGCTTACCCCTTCATTGACGACGTCGCGGCCGTAGTGCTGGGAGGCCCCGCAGAGGAGCTCCTGCCGGACCTGATTCAGACCGCCCACCTCAGACCGAAGGCGGTCAAAGCTTCGGCTTCACGATCCCGGCTGCGTTCTCGTCCGCGCCGGGCTTCCCTTCGTCCGAGTGAGGGTTGACCGGATCGTCGTCTGTCGGGAATTCCGGCTCGACGGGATGCTGCGCTGGGTCTTCTTCAGACGGCACCTTGGGATTCGTCATTTCGGGTCGCTCATTGGCACTGACCAGAGGTGGCCCACCGCGATCAATCGATCCAGCGCCTCATACCAGTCGGGCACGCTGTGCGCCCCGATCACGGTGGTTGCGCATTTTGAGTCGTTCACAGGGCCCCCGGCTAGTTCGTCGGTCCATTTTACGAACCACGCGTTCGCGACCCCGCTACAAACAGTTGCAGACGGGCGCCTCGAATCAACCGGCGGCCCGTGGCGTCATCGCCGCCGGCGACGAGCACTCGCCGTCCGAATGGTTCTGCAGACCCCTCGCGGCACACCGTCAACGCCAGGATGGGGCTCATAACGTCGAAATAGCGCCCGTTGACGAGCAAAGTGGTGCACTTGGTATCGCGCTGACGTCACCGGAGGAACGCAGTGGCTAGCGCGCCATATGTGCAACGACAGCCCTCGCTCACCACCCCAGGCTAGAACGGGATTTCAAGCTTGACGTCGGACTGCGGGCACTCAGAATGCTGCATTGCAACATGAGCGCTCCGACCTTGTCCGGCAAACCTTCTTCTCGCCCTCGAGGATCTCGCGGCGGAGGCGTTGCATGCGCGCCGCAACCTTGATCTGCCGCACCTTGCGACGCTGTGCTATTGCGGAATACGTCCATGGGCTCGTTGTGCGGACGAGCGGCGCCTGGCTGAGCTGTCGTGGGCCTTGTGCACACAGCGCCTGCCGCTGGACAAGGCAGCGTTCCTGGGCCAGATCGACTTGTTGATCGAGGAACTCGAGCACACCTGCGAACGCGCGGGCCTCCCCGAGGTCGCTGGTTCGCTGCGCGACGCGCGAACGCGATTGAAATAGGGACGGCCGCTGAGCAAGCTGCCGCCGGCGTGTCCGGCGTCGCGATTTGCCGGGCAGCGTTGCTCCCGTCGCTGCCGGCGCAGATCAATGCAGCGTAGGGCCGGCCGATGGATATCTGGTCGAGCGCTGCATAGTAGGTGCGGTCGAGAAGTCCTTGAGTTGGCCGCTTATGGCCGCAGATTCTCCGGCATGGCGAAGATGTACCCGTCGGCCGTCAGAACGTCCACCGGCCCAGCAGGGACGCATGCAGAAGCCGAACGCCCACGCCCGCCTCGGCCGAAGCGCCTTCCCGGGCCGCCTCGACCATTTGGTGCGTGCCATCTGTCATCGAGTGGTAGACGATCAACAAGGTCTTGGCCATGGTGCGCATTGGGGTAATCGTAATTTTCCTGCAGATTGACACGCTGAGTCCAAGAAACTCTAAGCCTGATAGGCACTTGCAAGACCGCCTCTTCCAGGCACTCCGTGCTTTCGGTGCACGCACTTGGCGGCGCGGGCTTACGAGCTCTTCGCGCTCGGCGCTGCTCAGCGCGTCCTTGGCGACGGCTCCTTGCACGGCGAAACGGCTCTGTTGCGACCCAGGTGGCAATCGTTTGCGCCGTGACGGCGAACTCGATGGGTGCGTCAGCCTTCAGAGGACTTGTCTCGACGTCCCGCACTCTGCGGCAAGATTTCGAAAAAGACTCTCGAAGATTCGCGACCACCGGGCAGCGCGAAAAGGTTGGTCGACCGTCAGCCGCTCAAGGGATCGACGTGGCCTTTTCGCTATCGCCTTCTATCCGGCCGCACGGAAGAGGTGCCATGTCTGGTTGATCGAGGACAACGCAAACTCCCCGCGATCTTCCAGCGCAATGCCCAACCGCCGGGCTACCAGCGCCAGGGGCAGTCGTCGCCGCGCCGCTCCCCGCTCCGCCGCTACCTGCCGCCGCCGATCGCATTGGCCAACTGCAGGCCGAGCTTGATACTACGCGGCAGGATCTGGTGTCCTCGATTGCGCCACCGCCTCCCGCGCTGCAAGCCGCCGCTAAAGAGGCACTGGCAAGCTCGGTGCAGAAGTCTGCCTCCAGCGAACGCCGACTCCTGCGCAAGAGCGAGTTGGAGCAGATGTTCGTGGGCAAGAATCAAACCTTCATCCACTTCCGCACAGGCAGCACCATCAAGTGGTACGTCCGTAGCGACGGCAATGTCTTCTACAAGAATCAAACGAATGGCAACGTGGGCTACGGAGCCTGGAAGCTCGACGACGACGGACGTTTCTGCGTGCAGTGGCACGCGGCTCGCAGCACCAATGACGGGTGCGTGTACTACTTCAGTGAATCCGGAAAAGTGGTGCGCACCGGTTCGACCAATCCGCGCGCGAACGCCCAGGCACAGATCCTCGACATCCAATGAGGCTTGCAGGGAAGCTTGTTCGGGGCCGCTGGAGCCGGGGCCGGCACGGCCCTGGGGCCGTCATCAAGCTTTTTTGGTAGCGGTCGTTTGGTGCGCGCGAGGCGCGCGCTTCGCTGGCTTGCTCGACCCAAGATGGCGTATGAGCTCGCCCATGTCCTGCGTGCGCTCGTGTCTTCGGCTGACGGAAGGACTCGCTCCATACCGCGCGAGAACGCCCGACAAGCCCGCTGAAACTCGGCAACCGCTTGGAGATACTCGCGCTGCGCCGCCTTCCTGCTCATTTGGGCCCTCGCTTGAACCGCTCCGCAGGGATCGCACCTTTGCGCTTCACTTGCACCCAGTCCGTTGTGCGTACGCCCGGCTGGTACGTGCTGGCCAGTTGCTTCGCCACCATACCTTCGAGCTCTCCAGCATCGAGCACATGCACTTCGCGATCCTGGAGAACAGTGAGCAGATCAGCGTCAGGCCTTACGCGGGCGCGAGGGAAGGGCAGCGATAGGCGAAGAGCGCCCTCAGGCGCACAGCGAGGCTGCTTCGCACCACCATCATTTCCCGCGAGCACCCGCCGCGCGGCGACTTACAGTAGAGCTTTTGCGCGAGCTGTTCAGGCGGCCTAGCGCGGCGCACGCGCCGGACCGCGTTTCTTCGTGCACCCCCGACCGAAGGAGAGGACCATGGCTACCGAGAGACACCCGATCGCCCACTTCGAGTCCGGCAGCTACCGGGTGAATCGTCCCAGGAATGCGAAGGAGGTGATCCACCTCGTCCGCGAGCACGGGATCCAGATCGTCGACCTCAAGTTCACCGATCTGCCCGGACTGTGGCAGCACTTCTCGATCGGGCTGCCGGAGCTGAGCGCCGAGTTGTTCGACGACGGCATCGGCTTCGACGGCTCGTCGATCCGCGGCTTCCAGGAGATCCACGAGTCGGACATGCTGCTCAAGCCCGATCCGGCCACCGCATTCATCGATCCGATGTGCGAGACCCCGACGCTTTCGATGATCTGCGATGTGATCGACCCGGTGCTCAAGCAGCCCTACTCGCGCGACCCGCGCTACGTCGCGCGCAAGGCCGAGCTTCATCTGAAAAACACCGGGATCGCGCAAACATGCTACTTCGGCCCGGAGCTCGAGTTCTTCATCTTCGACTCGATCCGCTTCGATCAGAACTCGCATTGCGGCTACTACTACGTCGATTCGATCGAGGGCGTGTGGAACTCGGGCCGCGACGAAGGCGCGTTCGGCGGCGGCAACCTCGGCTACAAGCCGCGCTACAAGGAAGGCTATTTCCCGGTGCCCCCGCACGACACGCTGCAGGACATCCGTTCGCAGATCGTGCTCGGGCTGATGAATGCGGGCGTGCAGGTCGAGGTCCATCACCACGAGGTGTCGACCGCGGGCCAGAACGAGATCGACATGAAGTTCGCGCCGCTCGTGCGGATGGCCGACAACGTGATGATCTACAAGTACTTCGTCAAGAACATCGCGCGCCGGCACGGCAAGGTCGCGACGTTCATGCCGAAGCCGATCTTCGCGGACAACGCGAGCGGGATGCACTGCCACCAGAGCCTGTGGAACGAGAAGAGCAATCTGTTCTACGACGCCAACGGCTGGGCGCTGACCTCCGAGCTGTGCCGCTGGTACATCGGCGGGCTGCTCCAGCATGCACACGCGCTGATGGCGTTCTGTGCGCCGACCACCAACTCGTATCGCCGGCTCGTGCCGGGCTACGAGGCGCCGGTGAATCTCGCGATGTCGCAGCGAAATCGCTCGGCCGCGGCTCGCATTCCGATGTATTCGGACTCCCCCAACGCGAAGCGCGTCGAGTTCCGTTGCCCGGACCCGACCGCGAATGCCTACCTCGCGTTCGCGGCGATGCTGATGGCGGGCCTCGACGGCATCGCCAGCAAGACCGACCCGGGCCCGCCGCTCGACAAGAACATCTACGACCTGCCTCCCGAAGAGGCAAGGAACATCGCAAAGGTCCCCGGATCGCTCGACGAGTCGCTGCGCGCGCTGGAAATGGATCATGCCTTCCTGATGCGCGGAGACGTGTTCACCAAGGACGTGATCGAGACGTGGCTCGAATACAAATGGAAGCACGAAGTCGATCCCGTGAGGCTGCGCCCGCACCCGTGGGAGTTCCACCTCTACTTCGATGTCTGAAACCCGCGGCGGATTCGAAGGTCCATCCCGCACACCAAGAAAACGGGCGCGCACGCTGGCAGCTCGACCCACCCGCTTCCTTGACCCCGCGCAAACCGCGCGTCGTAGGCTTCCCACCAGCGGATGCGCTCGACCAGCTTGCGCCCGACCTCAGGGGTCTGCGCGCGCCGCGTCAGCAGATGCTCGGCACCGTAGATCTCCGGGGTCTCCGACAGGATGGCCGTGCCGCCGTTCGCCACCAGCAGGTCGACAGCGGCTCCGAGCACCGGGTTGGCCGAGATGCCGGAGTAGCCGTCGGAGCCGCCGCATTGCAGGCCGATCGCAAGCTGGCTCGCGGAGACGGATTGCCGCCGGCCGGCGTTGGCCTGCGGCAGCATCGCCTTGATCCGCTCGATGCCGTGCGCGATGGTGCGTGTGGTGCCGCCCGTGTCCTGGATTGTGAAGCTGTGCAGCCGGTCGCTGTGCTGCAAGCCCTGGGTCGCGAGCAGCCTCGGGATCTGGTTGGTCTCGCACCCCAGGCCGATGACCAGCACGCTCGCGAAATTGGGATGGCAGGCGTAGCCGCCCAGCGTGCGCTGCAGGATGGCGAGACCTTCGCCCTCCGGATCGACCGCGCAGCCGGCGCCGTGCGTGAGCGCCACCACGCCGTCGACGTTCGGGAACGGCGCCAGCATCTCGGGATGGATGTCGCGGCGAAAGTGGTCCGCGATCGCGCGCGCCACCGTGGCCGAGCAGTTCACGGAAGTGAGGATGCCGATGTAGTTGCGCGTGGCGACCCGACCGTCTTCGCGCACGATGCCCTCGAAGCTCGCCGGCTCGGCGGTGCGGAACGTTGGCCGCGCCTCGGCGCCATGGGCATGGTCGCGCACGAAGTCACCCATCGATAGGTTGTGCGTGTGCTGTCCTGCACGTATCCGCTGGCTCGCAAAGCCGATGATCTGCCCGTAGCGGCGCACGGCGGCGCCCGGCTCGATCGCGCGCGTGGCCATCTTGTGGCCCGGCGGAATCAGGCCGGCCGCGGCGATGCCTTCACTTTCGATGTGCGTACCCGAGACCAGCTGGTCGAGCGAGATCACGACATCGTCTTGGGCATGCAGGCGGATCACGCGTGCGTTTGGCTGGAGCGTCGGGGACAACATGGCAGGGCGTGCCGTCATTCGACGATGTTGAAGTCCTTGAGGTACTCGGTCTTCAGCGTGAGACCGAGGCCCGGCTTGTGGTCGTCGAGCTGCAGGAAGCCGTTCTCGGCCACTGGCTCGCCATCGAAGATGTAGTAGAACAACTCGTTGCCCACTTCCACGTCGTGCATCGGGAAGTACTCGCTCATCGGCGAGGCCAGCGTACTCATGGTCAGGTGGTGTTTGTGCATCTGGCCCGCGTGCGGGATCACCGGCACGCTGTAGGCCTCGCACAGCGCGTTGATCTTGCGCCATCCGTTTGGCCTCCGAGCGCGAGGTTCCGGTGTTAAACCTCTCGCGGGACGGCGCAGAGGAGCGCCTTCTATCGTTCCTGGCGCAGCGACGCGCAGAGCGCATTGTGGCTCCCGACGATGAGATCGAGCCTGAGCCGCATGACCCGGCGCCCCGTCGCATCGTCCTGAGGTTCCCAGGATGAGCGAGTCCGCTGTCTACCTCACGGACGATCGGGACCTGCCCCCCGACGAGCTGCGCACCTTGGTCATCTTCCAGGGCGGAAATGGCGACTGGTATGTCCAGGTCGCCAACAGACACGGCCGCGCCACGGAAGGCGTTCGCCACTGCACCTCCGGCGGCGCGTCGACGCAGGCTCCCGGCCTGACCGTGGCTATCGCCAGCGCATATCGAGCCATTCGGGCTGCTCAGCGCGGCGCGCCGCAGCCCCCATCTCAGCTCGACCTCGAAGAGGAGGTGGCCGCCTGGCGGGCCAGGTTCCCCCAGCACCAGTTCGAGTTTGGAACCATCAGCCGCAAACCCATCGAGAGCACCTGAGAAATGAGCGAAGAGAACAGCAACGCAATGAGCAGCCAACTCGCGATCCTTAGCCGGAAGTCCTGGCTCGCTTACGTCGGGCCGGTACTCGCTTGTTCTCTCATCTTGGTGGTAGCGGTCCCGCTGCTCGTCCAGATCTTCTCTTGGCGAGGGGCCATCGGCGCCGGCGCACTGGTCGTGGCGTACTTCGGGTACCAGATGCTGATGATCCGAAGCGTGAAGCTCTACGTTGATGAGGCCGGCGTGTGGGTTTACGCCGGCGTCTTCCCCTGGAGCCGCGGCGTCGCCGGGGTGAAGTGGCGTGACCTGGATGAGGCCGTCTACTTCCAGGGGCTCGTCGCCTGGATCACCCGGGCCTACGGCGTGCGTATCGGCCACAGGTTCACGAAGTCGAACGAGCTCATGCTGAGTGCCATGTCGCGCGGCGACCAGGCAGCGATGGAGATCAACGCCCGGCACCAGGCGATGATCCGGGCCGGCGCGTACTGATGAAGCGCCGGAGTCGCGCTGCGTCAGACGCTGACTAGGCGCGGGCGACTCGTTTCGCTGCGCTCGACGGCCCCCTCAAGGCGCAGCTGTCGCTCGACGACCGGCACCAGCTCGCGCCACATCGGGCTTAGCCTCTCGATCGCCTCGCACAAGGTGTACCCGATAGCTGCCAGCCAATCCGGACGGTTCAAGATCAGTGCCACGGCTACCTGTTCGGAGGGCGACTGTTCGGCCCACACCGCGCGGCCCCCGGCGACAACCGCAGCGGCCCTCTCCTGCAGGTGAATCAGTTCAAGGTACATGACGTTCTACTGTCGTCCAGCCGGACATGACATGCAAGCACGCTGCGCCGACGACGTGTGAGATTTGATGGCTTCGCGTTGGAATTCTTCTGCGAGAAATTCTTGCGCGATTGGAGAATCAACCGAAACGCCACCGATGGCGATGCCCTTGATCGCCTGAGAATTGTGACCATGCAGAAGCCCGCAAACCCTGGGAAGGAAACTTGGAATGGCGCGAAACCTCGGAGTCGTTGAGTTCTCAGACGGCCATCGCCTGTACCTGGTCGTGAATGGAACCGTCGACATGGTCTTGAGGCCGCTCTTCGACAATGCCGACGCAGCTTGGGCCTGGCATGCCGACGGCAAGCTGTTGGACTTTCCCGAGCCTGCCGGCGCGTTGGAACAGGAGGAGCCTGTCACCGTGATCCGCGACCTCGCGTTTGCGGACGACCCTCAGCGGCGGGACCTATTTCGTTTCGAAAGCCGAGCCTCCCCACCGCGAGGTGGCTCACGGGGCCATGTAGCGAGGACGAAGTCGACTGGGAGTTGCAGGCCGACCGCTTCAAAGGCTGGGGCGGGCGATGACGACGATCCGCCTCTGGCACGGCACCACCGAGGAGTTCGATTTGTTCGACACGAGCTGGGGTGCTCGGCGCCCACTTCGGCACGATCGCCGCGGCCGAAGCCCGGCTGCACGACGTCGCCGGCGGCGATGGCGAGGTGCGCGAGTACGAGATCACGTTCCTGAACGCCCTGGAGATCGTCGACCTGGGGACCTGGGGGTTTCCTTCTGTCCTGCGAGAACTTCGCTCCAAAGGCGTCCTGAGCGTCGAGCAGGTGGATGCTGCCTACGCGGCGAACATCCGATCCCGTTGCTCGATACAGAAGCAAAACGGCTTGGTGCGCCAAAGCTCCTCAGATGGGCGGCCCAGCATCCCGTTAGGGAGGCCATCGCAGAGAATTGGCTTCGTGAGCTCGATCGGTTTCACGAAACCGAGAGCAAGATCGTCGTCATGGGGGAAATGCTGCGCGACTTGAAGGCCCTTCGCGACTGTCTGCCGGTCGGCCCGTCTGTGATCGTGCTTGTACTCCCCGTATGCGAGGCTTCCGACCGGAAGCTTCTTGAACACGAGGGCATTTTTGTCGTCACGCGTGCAAAGTGGCCGAAGTAGAGGCCGCAGCGGTCGAGCGCGGTGAACCTGCGCCGCCCACTCGCCTCGAGCTCGAGGAAGAGGTGCCGCCGGCGAACACAGTTCCAGGGAGATCAGTTCGCCTGGCGGGTACATTCTTGCGGTCGACAGCCATGGTCTCGCCGGGACGTGGCGCGGTACTCTGCGAAGGATGCTGAACTTGCAATCTACGATCATTCTGTCCGCTTGCCTGGTGCTTGCAGCCTGCAGCAGCGCGCCGACCCAGACGACACGGAACGCGCGGCCATCGCTGATCTCGACCCAGCAATCCACGGATGCAGCGATCCATGCGATGGGACTTGTGGGCACGCCCTACCGGTACGGCGGCAACACGGTCGACGGTGGCTTCGACTGCAGCGGGCTGATCGCCTATGTGTACCGCGAAAGCGCAGGATTGCCCACGCCGCGCACCGTGGCGCAGCTTGCTGGGTTTGGGCAGCCGGTACCGCGCAATGAACTGCGCACGGGAGACCTGGTGGTGTTCGGCGGTGGCCGGCCCACACATGCGGGCATCTATGTTGGCGAGAAGCGATTCGTCCATGCGCCTTCGACGGGCGGGGAAGTGAGGCTTGACCGCCTCGATGGGTTGTACTGGTCTCGCCAGAGGATGGACGTCAGGCGGCCTTAGTCCGCGGACGAACCTGCTGAATCGCGAGGAAGGTAGGGTCGCTTCGAGAACGCACGATGAGATCTGGTTGCTGCCCCGTGAGCCGGCCATAGTTGATCGCCGCGCGTTCCAGCATGTCTATGGCGTAAGCGCGGCCTCGAGGCCCTCTTGACTCCGACTGGTTGAAGAGCTCGACGATGCTCAGACGTCGAGCACGCGGCGCAGTGCATGGAACGGTACTCGCCAAGTGCCGCCATCGCCGGTGCCGAGGGTGGCGGTGCGCTGGTTTATGCGCACGATCACGCCGGTGATGTTGCGACCCTCTCGGTCGAACGTAACGGTGTCTCCGCGTTGGAACTCGCTCGTATGGGTTGTCGCCGGGGCGGGTTCGGGCGGCGGCTCATAGGGAGCTTGCTCGTCGCGACGTTCTGCACCGTGATAGCCCTGCATCGCCAAGCATGGGATCTTCCAGGTTCGCTTGATGCCTTCTTCCAGCACCGTCGCCTGCGTGTCCCTCATGGCAATGATCTTGCCGCGGCGCATCTGACCATCGCGGAAGTCGACGAAGTGCACAGACTGGCCAAGATGAAGGTTCGCACGGGCGGCAATGCCACGGCGTGGGTCGGCCAGCATGCCTTCGATCAATGCCTTGAGCTGGTAGAGCTGCAAGCTGCTCGCGCCCTCGAGGGCTTCGATCATCCGCGGGTCGGTGCCTTGCAGGTTCACTCTCGTCTTCCTTCGTTGCGCGGCCTGGTCGCGTGTGGTTCAGGCTGCCAGTCGTTGCTCGACGTGGTGCCCGCCGATGTTCCACGGAAGCAACTCGTCGATGCGGTTGATGGGATGGTCGGCAATGCGTGCGAGCACATCGCGCAGATACGCCTGCGGATCGAGCCCGTTCAGCTTGGCCGTTTCCACCAGACTGTAGATCGCCGCGGCCCGCTCGCCCCCGGCGTCCGAGCCCATGAAGAGATAGTTGGATCTTCCAAGGGCCACGCCGCGCTGGGCGCGTTCGGCCGCGTTGTTGTCCAACTCGATGCGACCATCGTCACGGTAACGGGTTAGCGATTTCCAGCGTGCCAGCGAGTAGCCGATGGCCTTGGCGAGTTCCGACTTCGTTGATACCTTACCCAGCATGCTCGCGAGCCAGGCACGCAGGTCTTCCAGCAGCGGTCCGGCGCGCGCTTGTCGCACTTGGCGTCTCACGTCGGGAGGTTGACCCCGGATCCGAGCTTCGATCGCGTACAGCGCTGCAATGCGCTGCAGCGCCTGCTCGGCAATCGAGCCCGGCACGAAGCCCTGGCTCTCATGCAGGGCCCAGAACGGTCGACGCGCGTGCGCCTTATGCGGAGCTCCGCATAACAACCATGCCCGACGCAAGTTCCATGAGCTGTGGGCCAACCACAGCAGCACGCTGGCCGAACAAGCCTTGAAGTTGATCGGGACGCTGTATGACATCGAGCGGGAGATCAAGGACCTGGCATCCGACGAGCGATTGCACATCCGACAGCTCAAGGCGCGTCCTGCGGCCGACCTACTGCATGCCTGGTTGATGGCACATCGACAGAAGGTGCCAGACGGCGCCGCCACCGCCAAGGCCATCGATTACAGCCTCAAACGATGGGCAGCGCTGACGCGCTTCATCGACGACGGGGACCTGAGCATCGACAGCCGGCAGCCTTCGAGCGGGTCAGAGGGCAGCGGCGATCATGAGCTTGCTGCACACGGCCAAACTCAACGGGTACGACCCCTACCAGTACCTCAAGGACGTGCTGGAGCGATTGCCGACTCAGCCGGACAGCCGCATCAGAGAGCTGCTGCCGTACTGTTGGAAGCCTGGCAACACCGCCTGACCGGCCGCCAGCGCCGGGTCAAGATGACTTTGCCGGACGCATACGCTGTCTTCAACCAAGAAGGCATTGAGTGTCATTTCGCCCACAGTTGAAAGTGGACACTGCATGCGGCAGCGCATGGTTCAAAGTGAGCACGAAGCCCCCCTGCTTGTGGGACAAGACCTTCAAGCTCGGCGCTTGTTTGCGAGGCCGAGCTTCTTCGAGCTTGCGCACCGCGCCCACCCCGCCAAACCGTGCAGAAGGGACGCTCATGTGCGACGCCTCTCCAATTTCCAGCGGCCGGAAAGTGAGCAACTCACCAGGGGCCGTGGCGGCCTTCACCGTGTCGTGATACTCGCCCGTCTCGAGCTCGTTGATTCGAACGCGAGAGCGCAAGTCCGCATAGGTGTTTGCGGTGTGCGAAGACTTGAGGACGGTCGAGCGGTTGCGCGCGCTGGCACCTCGACCGAGCTCACGCCCGATGAACCACGCGCACCGGTTGATGCGCATCGGTGTTATCCATCATCGCAAGACCGGAACACTGGGAACTAGCATTGCGCAGGGAGAGAGCAGCAGCCAGTCAGATCTCGGTAGAAGTTCTGCCCCGGGCGCACGCTTGGAAGGCGGCCTCACAGGTCTGCCTCGATATGGGGAGAACTCGATGCCAATACGAGGCAAGGACAACTTTCTGGTCTTCGGCTCGCCGAAGATCGAAGAAGCCGAGATCCGCGAGATCGAAGCGGTCATGCGCTCGGGCTGGCTCGGCACCGGGCCGAGGGTGGCGCAGTTCGAGCGCGAGTTCGGCCGCTATCGCGGCGCGCCGCATGCTGTGGCGCTGAATTCCTGCTCCGCCGCGCTCCATCTTTCCCTGCTGGCTTCCGGCGTCGGGCCGGGCGACGAGGTCATCACCACGCCGCTGACCTTCTGCGCCACGGTCAACGCCATCATCCATGCCGGCGCGACGCCGGTCTTGGCCGACATCGATCCGCGCACGCTCAACATCGATCCGGTGCAGGTGCGCGCCAGGTTGAGCAGCCGCACGCGCGCCATCGTGCCGGTCCACTTCGCCGGACGGCCATGCGAGATGGACGCGCTGATGGCGCTGGCAGGGCAGCACGGACTCAAGGTCATCGAGGACTGCGCGCACGCCATCGAGACGCAGTATCACGGCTGCAATGTCGGCACCATCGGCGACTTCGGCTGCTTCTCCTTCTACGTGACCAAGAACATCGTCACCGGCGAAGGCGGCATGGTGCTGGCGCAAAGGGAAGAAGACGCGGCCCGCATCAAGGTGCTGGGGCTGCACGGCATGAGCAAGGATGCGTGGAAGCGTTTCGGCGACGAAGGCTACAAGCACTACTACGTCGTCGAGGCCGGCTTCAAGTACAACATGATGGACCTGCAGGCCGCGATCGGCCTGAAGCAGCTGGCGCGCGTCGAGAGCTACTGGCAGCGGCGCCAGGCGATCTGGGCGCGCTACATCGATGAACTGGCCGCGCTTGCGCTGGAGCTGCCGCCGCAGCCGGCGCCGGCCACGCGCCATGCGCACCATCTTTTCAGCGTGCAAATCGACCCGGCGCGCTGCGGCATCTCGCGCGATGCCTTTCTCGACGCCATGACCGCCGAGGGGATCGGCGTCGGCGTGCACTACCTGGCGCTCACGGAACATCCGTACTACCAGCAAAGCTTCGGCTGGC
>NZ_JAGGNU010000100.1 GCF_018614915.1 Variovorax paradoxus
TGATTCAATGCCGGCTCAATAGTGAGCCACCCTGGCCGGGCTTCGGCCTTCGAGTGGCAGCTAATGGCCCCGGTCTGAGTCGTTCAAACTGCAAGGTTGAGCACCGGCTTCGCGCCCGTTGCCGTCGGTCAGCTTGCGACAACGGGTGACAGCAGAAGACTTGGTTGCGGACGTGCGGACGTTCGCCGGCGGACAGTGAACGACGCTGACGGACTGAAAGTTGACTCCCGCATGGACACAAACCGCGAATCCGTTGGTAGTTGGTTCGACGCCAACCCGGCCCACATTCCAGAGCTACTTCTTCGTGTAATGCTGGTCGAAGACTGGTAAGACGTTGCGGCCCTTCGCGCGCTCCAGGTTGATGACCACGCTCTCGCCACAGCCGAAGGCACTGACACCGCTGCGCCCAACGATGACTCCTTTCTGCCGGTCATCGGAAAGAACTTCCAGCCCCGACGCCCTCGCGGCATCGAGCGAAGCTTGCCAGACCACGTCGTATGGCTTGTCGTAGACCTTCGCCTGCTGTGCTCGGGCCGGTGCCGCCATGGCGGCTGCCATCGCAAGCAGGATCGCGGCAAAGGCGAATCGTCTGATCATAGCTACGGAAGGCCTGAAGCCGGCTGCCGGCTAAGGCGATCCAGCCGTTGTGTGGTTTCGGCACGGAGACTTCTCGCACAGCCTGATCATCCTCCGGCGACCCAACTGCTGACTTCGTCGATGGGTGCCGTGCGTCGGCGCAGTTGGCCGGGCTGGCTGCTCTATGTGGGTCGCAACATCGTGGGGGTCGCAGTGTCGATCCGGTCGGCGTGCTTGCCGATCGCTTCCGTTTCGCAGGTGGTGCCGATCCCTGCTACGTAGAGGGATCGACCACTGCCGCCCTGGGATGCCGATTCTGGCATTCTTCATCTGCAAATCTTCATTGGAAAGTTATCGGGTCTATTCTTAGACTGCGTCCCCAAGGGCATTTCGATGAATCGACTTCTTGACGCGGGTTCGACGCGACGGTCTTGCGCCGGGCGCGCTGAGGCGAGGAACACCATGCAGCATCGCCGCCGGCGTCTCGTCCGCATGCACGGCGCGTCGCACCTCTTGCCAGAGCGCATCCATCAGTGGCGTCAGGTGCGCGCCGCAGCCGGTCGACGTCGCCAAAGGTCGAGCGCGGGATCGCCAAGCCGGGCTCGCGCGAAGATCGCTGCCTGACGATTGAGTGGCAGATGAGTAGCTGAGACCTGCCTGAAGTTGATTGGACTCGCAAAATGCCCGTCCTACAGGGAGTATTCCATGACGTTCCTTCGCCAATGTTTAAGGGAAGTCCGGATCCGGCAAAAGGATCCCGATGCGTTCCTCCTGGAAGACTCTGTCCAGATTTCGGTCGATCGGGGCGGCGCTTCCATCGGTACCGCGCGTGCGGCATCTTCGCCTTTCGAGCGGATCGAGGACGCGGACTTGTCATGCGACGCGGTCGGCTCCGGCGCGAGAAGCAACGACTAGCGGACGAAGCTGTGAATTCGGCCGTCGATTGAGACTGCGGAGTCATCCCGACTGCCGCCGGCACCTTCTGCATGGTTCAGCTCAACGGTGGTGCGGAGATCGCATCAGAGACCTTGTCGCCTGCGCTGCCCCCGGCCTGTGACAATCACGAGGCCGCGGCGGCAGTGTGTGCGCGCAGCTGGCGCGCGATGACGAAGCCGTCCTCGCCCGGTAGGCCCAGATCGAGAAGAACAAGCATCGGCGTATTGCGTTGCATCAACTCCATGAGCGCTGCCTCTACGACGGCCGCCGGCCCGCTTTTCGGCATTTGCCTGTGCCGTCTGCGCGGGGACTGGACGGCGACACTCATCTTGTCCGGCTGAACGACATCCATGATGGCCGGTGGTGAGGAGTCGGAGGCGGCGTAGCCGCCATAGACGACGAGCCACCGGCGGCGCCGGGTGGGCGGGGTTCACGATGGCGGGTTCAGGTCTCAAGAAGAGGTCGGCCCCATGTCAGGTCCCCGAATCACCGATCAGCAGGTACGCCTCTATATGAACACCCGCAAGAAGAAGTCCCAGGAGTTGGCTGCGGCCAAGGCCGGCATCAGCGAGCGTAGCGCGCGACGCATCGCAGTGCTCGCGGAATGTGAGACGACAGGCGCGTCGGTGGCGGCGATCGCACAGGCGCGTGGCTTGAATGCGAATCTCGTGCACCGATGGCGCCGCCACCAGTTGAGTACGCGCGCGGCCGCAGTGCCCGCAGTCGTTGGCGAGTTCATGCCGTTGGCGCTGCCGGCGGCGCCTCGGTGCAAGCCGGAGTCGACCGAGGCACCAGTGCATGCCTCGCAGCCGGACATCCGTGTAGAGCTGCGTCGCGGTGCGACGAGCGCCACGGTCATCTGGCCGCTGGCCGGAGCAGCCGAATGCGGTGCGTGGCTGCGTGAATGACTGAAGTGAGCGCGCCGATGATTCGCATCGAGGCCGTGTGGCTGTCTACGGTGCCGCTGGACATGCGATGCGGAACCGACACCGCGCTGGCGCGCGTGGTGAAGGTGTTCGGTGAAGCCCGCGCGCACCACGCATACCTGTTCGCGAACGCGAGGGCCAACGCCAGGCACGCGCCGGGCCGCTGCTGCAGGCACTGCACGCGTGGCTGGGCAGCATGGTGGGGCGCGTGTCGGCGAAGTCCGAGATCGCCGGTGCGATCGGCTACTCACTCACGCGCTGGCGGGCGTTGACGCGCTACCTCGACGACGGCCGCATCGAGATCGACAATAATGCCGCCGAACGCGCATTGCGCGGTATCAGCCTGGGGCGCAAGAATTACCTCTTCATGGGGTCTGACGCGGGCGGCGAACGCGCCGCGGCGATCTACAGCCTCGTGGAGACGGCCAAGCTCAATGGGCTCGATCCTGAGGCGTACCTGCGCGAGGTGCTGACGCGCATTGCCGACCATCCCATCAACCGCATCGACGAGTTGCTGCCGTGAAACCTCGGCCGCCGTGACGAAGACCAACGACAAGCAGCCTGAGCATGGCGACCAAGGTACAACGGATCAAGGCGCCGACGGCGATCCTTCAACTGCACATCGAATTGCGCGGCACCAAGCCCAAGGTCTGGCGCCGAGTGCTGGTGCCTGACACGATCACCCTGCTGCGCCTGCACCTGGTGATCCAGGCCGCCTTCGGCTGGGGCCACTCGCACCTGCACGAGTTCATCGCGGGCGACGGCGAGCGCTATGGCACGCCCAATCCGATGTATGACGCCCCTGGATCGATCACGAGCGAGAACACTCGGTTGACGACGGCACTGCGCAAGGCGACGTTGAACTACGTCTACGACTTCGGTGACTACTGGGAGCACCGCATCAAGGTGGAGAAGACGCTCGCGCCAATCCCGGAGTTGGTGCTGCCGTTCTGCGCCGGGGGGGCATGTGCAGCGCCGCCCGAGGATTGCGGCGGCGTGCCGGGCTATGCCGAGTTCGTGCAGGCTATGGCGAACCCTGACGACCCCGAACACGACAACCTGGCCGAATGGATCGGCACCGACACCTGGGACCCTGCGGCCTTCGACACCATTGAGGTCAACGATCGGCTCGCCGAGATCAAGCTCTGAGCGGCGCATGGTTCAAGTGATGAAGAACATCGAGGCTCTGATCGACGAAGGTGGCGAGATCACGCTCGGGGCGCTGCCCCCTCACGAGTGCGCAGCCACGGCCGCCGATGGCAGCAACTGCCTCGCCATGCTCGTGCGTCGCGATGGCGAGAGCCTCAACGCATTGCTGAAGCGCCTGGACAAGGCCATCGGCCTGGCTTGGTCGGATGACATGTTCATCGACGAGGTCAACGACGGTCAGAGCGATCAGCTGTAGTCCCCTCGTCGTTCCACGGTCAAGAGGGCCTTGAGGCCACGCTTACGTGCCGGCCGACGGCAGAGGCAATCTGCGCGCCCCAGCGTTGCTTCCATGAGCCGCTTGCCCTTTCTCGTCATGGAGATTGAAATCCTGGAGTCCGGCGCCTTTCAGTGGGCGCTGTTTGAATCCTTCGACGATTCGTCTAATTTCTCCGTTATTGCGCGTTCCGAACTCACATTTCTGACGCGCCAGGTTGCGTGGAAAGCGGGATGCAATGCGCTGCGGAACTGTTTGGACAAAAGGGAGCGCGGGCAGGCGCTTGATTCAGGGTTCGCGTAGGACGAGCGGCTGGTCCGCGGCGGCGGCCGGCCCCTCTCGGCGCTGGAACTCATCAATCCAAATTCGCGCCTTGGCCTTTAGTGCCTTGCGGGCTTCTATGTCATTGGACACACCCCCAGCGAGGGTGATACGGCACATCTCTTGGCCGTTCCTCTTCACGTCGGCAACGTAAGCGACACCTTCGCCGAAACCGTCTACGCCCATCTCCATCGACCAGTCCGGTGAAGCGGCAGCGGAGGGGGCATGCCCAGGGAACGCTTGTGTATTCATCTATGGCCCAACATGCGAATTTCGCACATGCAAGTATGCACGGGACGCAAAAGGAGAAATTCCGTGGCGGCTTGTTGTGACCCGCGGGATCGGCCGCTGCAAACACCTCCACCCACTCGAAGGCAGCCTCAGGATTGCAGGCGCAAGGCACCGCAGCGCCGCCGCAGTCGCACCTGGCATCTGTGACCATGGTCGAGGGACGGTCTCGCAGCCTTCGCAGACCGCACCCGAATCAGCATCTGGTCAGCCGCAAGCGATCGTCGGCCGTCTGCAACGTGCCGTCAGGATGCTCACATCGCCGGTTATGGCGGAGTGGAACAGCGGCAGTCCCTCCGCGGGTTCCACGTTGACCAACACCGCCCAGTTGAATTTCCGAATCTCGCGTGCGCGCCCGACCACCGTGTGCTCAACGCCCATTTGATCCACCGCTTTGAACCGGTGGAGCTCTCGGAAATATGTCCGTTGCGTAGGGCGCGTCATCTTGCGATGATCAGCCGCCGCGGCACGGCGGCAAACCATTCGAAGCCGCGCCGGTGACAGCCCAGCCAGGTCGCCACCGTCTGGTCCCACACGAACTCGACGTACTGGTGGCGGCTGAAGCACAGCGTCATCACGAACGCCCAGGTGCGCCGCAGCGCACCGGCCGGATGCATGAGCATGGGACCGGCGCCGAAGTCGACCTGCGCGGCCTCGCCGGGGGCGAAGCTCAATGGGACGGTCGCATCGGGCGGGCGCTCGCCGCGGATCGACACGATCATGCGGTACACCGACGAATAGCCCTGGTAGCCGTGATTGCGGCGCAGCGCCGCCAGAATGGTCGTGCCGCTCACGCCCTGGTCGAGCCAGCCGGCGATGCGATCGCGGTGCGGCGCGAGCGTCGAGACCGTGGATGCCGCCTGTTTGGGCGTGCCCAGCGCGGCGGCAATCTGGGCTTCCTCGGGCAGAGGCGCTTGTGCGTCGAGCCAGCCGTGCGCATCGGCCAACTCGCGCAGCGCAGCCAGCTTGCGCCGGCCCATGTAGTGGCCCGGCGCGATCTCTCGCTCGGAGGCGCCCCGGCGCATCTGCGCAAGCACGGTTCGGTACTGGAACATCTCGATTCTCCTGCGGCTCATCGCTGCCTCCGTGGGGACTTCGAAGTCCCCACTTCAGCACGCAACGACCCTTCAAATCGAGGTGCCCTTCAACCCCAGGCGCTCCTATATGCCGGAAACCCAGTGGCTCCATTACGGCGGAAATCCACTGGCTCCATTACGCCGGAAACGGACTGGCTCCTATGTGCCGGAAGGTGACACCTTTCGGGGTCGTTATAAATGCGCCCGCATGGGCCGTCCGTTCGTTAGCGCACTCAGCGCGTTCCGAGGCACTTCCCGTGGAGCACCCAGACGTGGGCGGGCGGCGATGCGACGTGCTGTGCCAAGTCCAGACTCGTCGTCGCATTCATGGTCAAGAGTGCGCCCTGCTCCGGTTCCACGGCGCCAGTTCAACGCTTCGTGACATCCACCGCTCTACGCCCGAGATGACGGATGCATCACTGCGACCAAACACGCCTATGTCCGACAGTGGCAACCCAAGGCGTTGAAGGACCTGCGCCAAGTCCTTTCCGTCGATACACCGCACCTCGTACGTACTCTCAGGCCTGGTTGCATTTTCGCTCTCGAAGTGAGGCCAGCACTCGCGATGGAAAAGCTGCTTTCCCACCAAGAGAGATCCCGTTCCTGCATCGTAGCCATTGAACAGATGCCACCTGTCCTGCAGCCGATTGCGAGAGATGCCCGCGTACAGGATGACTTGGTGTGACCTTGCCCTTGGAATCCG
>NZ_JAGGNU010000101.1 GCF_018614915.1 Variovorax paradoxus
AGTGACGAGTATTGGGGCTAGATGGAGTCTTCGGCAATCCGGACTGCTCTGTACCTTCCGTTGCCGCCGTAGCCGGTCGAGAGGTCGCCACTGTCTGGTCCGCAGACGCCGCTTCCGCCGGCGGAGGAGATGCTGCCGCTGCTTGATCCACAGAGGCGACGGACGGCTGAGGAGCGCTTGGCGCCGCGTGGTGCGCGGATGCGTCAGGCGGCAGTGGAGGAACTGCCGTTGAGGAGTCCACCGGCACGACACGCGACTGAGGAGGTGCCGCCTCCGTTTGTGCCGCAGGCACGCTGGCCGACTGCAGAGGGGTCGCACTCGAAGGCGAAGGAGCGCGCGTCGCATCGCGCCCCAAGTACCAAAAGACGAAAGCGCCATGCAACAGCGCGAGCACGATCAACAACCAGACGATGGACACGTCGATGCCCGACGGCACCGGGATAAAGCCGATGCGTCTCGACGTCGTGGCGCTCCGCTCCTCGGGGGCAACTGGCTCTAGCGGCCAGGACGCGCGCGGCGCCGTATGCACCCAGCGCGGCTCGCTCACGGTGGTGTCGAACGTTGTCGTGCCTGAGCGTATGCCCGAAAACTTGCCTGCACAGCCGCAACAGTACTTGGCGCGGTCCGTATTGGGCGTATGGCACGACTCGCAGAATTTCGTCATACCCGCTCTCCGGATGAATTTCGTGCCGGCCGCAGGGCAACGAAACACCGCCTCTTTTGGCGGCCGCATTTCCTCCTGTGGGTTACGGGCTTTGACATAGTTGCCTGTACGCCGAGTGTAGTACCAGTTTCTTACATAGAATACCCCCGCTTACTAGTAGGACAGGGCTGGCCTCGTCGTCACACCTGTGACGGCGGCGACGCATCGCCATAAGGCATTGCTCAAGAACTGGATGTTCAGCACCGTGCCGGTCGCGACTGATGCCACTTCCCCCCAACCTGGCCGCGAGCGTGTTCGCAAACAGCGCTATGGCCACAGGTGCTCGGTTCGACGTACCGCACGAACGGGCTCCGACGCGGTGCTGCCCCAGTCTGCCGCCCTGCGACCAAGGCCACTCGAAAAGTGTCTAGTAGCGCCTTGGCGAAGGTCCAGCGTCCGTTCTCGCTTGCGGCCCACCTCGGCTCACCAGCTTCGATGCCCCACTCCTTTTGAATCGCCGCGACGAGCTTGCTGGCGGCGGGCTCGCGGCGGGGTTCGGTCGGGGCCGCGCTGAACGGCCTCACCTCTGTCTGGGCCCCAACATTTTCGGCCGGGATCACCGTCCCGAACCGCTTGCGCTCAGGGCAGCAGTGTCGTAACATACAGTCATTGCAAGGAGCGCGAGCGCCATCGTGAAAAGAGTCGATCTGCATACGTTGCCGCCCGGCGCCGAAATCGAGGTCCAAGAGGCGGCGGTGTTTCCGATCATCCAGAACGGGCCGATGCACGCCTACCTGTGCGCCGACGATCAGATGCGAATCGTCACCACCGCCGGCGGGCACCTGCTGTTCGGCGGGCCGACACGGGAAGCCCTGTTCACGAGTCTCGAGAAGCTCGGGTTCAAACCCGTCACCCTTTGAACGCATCCGAGCAGACGATGAATATCAAGACACTTCGCATCCGACACACACGCGACCGCTTTGAGAAGCCGCTGGCCATCGTGCTGAACATGCCGGGTGAGGGGATGGAAGCATCCCCCCGACCAGCTGCGCCAGCTCGCCGCCGCCTTCACCCAAGCGGCGGCCGACTGCGAGGCGCGCGAGACACGCGGCAAGCATGTCATCGACAAAGAGGCCGAATACCCGCTGGCACCTTCTGCCGCATGACGGCACCGGCCTGAATCGAAAGGAACAAGCCATGTCCATCCATACGGTACCGAGCCGCGATTTCGCGCGCGACGTGGGTAATGCGAAACGCCTGGCCACTGAGGGGCCGGTGTTCATCACCGACCGTGGCAAGCCGGCCTTTGCGTTGCTCAAGATCGAGGACTACTACGCCTTGACGAACACCAAGCAGCGAAGCCTGCTAGACATCATGGACGCCATCCCCGGAGGCGAATTCGAGTACGAGCCGCCTCGGATCGACGGCGATTTCAAACCCGTTGAATTCGACTAAGGGGACGCATGTACGTCCTGGATACCAATGTCATTTCCGAGCTGCGAAGCGGCAAGGCCCAACAGTCGAAGGCGGTGCGGGAATGGGCCGCGGCACAGCCCGGCAACGAGCTGTACCTGTCTGCCATCACGGTGATGGAGATGCAGATCGGTGCCCAGCTGATGGAGCGCCGAGACGCGGCCCAGGGCCGCATCCTGCGATCATGGAACGAAAAAGTCTTCGCTGAGTTCGAGGGGCGAGTGCTCAGCTTCTCGGAGCAGACGGCGATGTTCTGCGCACCCCTGCACGTCCCCCACAAGAAGTCGTTCCGGGATTCGATGATTGCCGCGGCGGCTCTTGAACACCGCTTCACCGTCGTGACGCGCAACGTGGGCGATTTCAAGATGGCCGGCCTGAAGGTCGCCAACCCATGGGAGCACACAGCATGAACGGCTATCCGCCGGATCAAAGGCATCGAGAAATCATGACATCGCAAGAGAACGGTCCAAAAATGAGGAAAAGATCAGCCCAGGAGCGGCTGGCACGCAGGCGGATAGCGCCAAGCTCTACGAGCGGTGCCACAACGGCTGGTGCGTGCAGTCGAATCATCTCGGCGATCTCGAGCCCGCAGTCGAGAAGCGCTCATCTGCAGGCCCGATCTCGTTGTCGACCTCCTTCTCCTTGCCCCTCATTACCGAATCTGCCGAATGGAGCGCCCAGCCAGTGCGCATCGATGGATGGAACAGCCATGCGGCCAAGCACGCGCCTGCGGCGAGGCTGCAGCTCGATAGCGGCGCCGAGGCGGATCTGCATATCGAGGTCGACCAGAGCGGCGCGCAACGCCTGGCCAGCACCGGGTCAGTTGGCAAGCTCCTCTTTTTGGTTCCACTGCCTTCGCTCGGCCAGCTGCGCGCACTGGATGACGCCCATCGCCATATAGCCCTGACTGGGCAGTTCATCTGGATTCATCAACCGGATGTCCAAGGACTGGCAGCGGCGGCCCAACAGCGCCTGGACGCTCGCATCCGAGGCCTCCAAAAGGTCGAAGAGGAAAGTACGGTGGCTGCATTCCATGGGGGCACGGCAGCAGACAAGGGAGCCACCGGATCCGCCTGCACCACCGGCACCGGCGCCCAAAGACGACTCTCCGTGGGAAGCCTGGCGCAAGCCGCGCTCGACCCTGATCTTTTATGGGCTGAAGGACCGCACCGCGTGGGGTCATCGTTCGGCATCGTGACGAGAGAGCCATCATGGTTCCGTGGCCGATCGCAGCGGACGGTTGGGACGAAAGCCAGCCGCTGAGTGTCGGGCAAGCAGACCTGGAGCTCGGCGGAATAGTGCTGGCCAACGAAGTTCGCACGATGGTGGCCCTCGGCAGGCAGGCGGACGCGATTCGCACTACGAGCGCCTATTCCGAGCTGGTTGCGCTCGACTGGCCCTCATGAGAACAAACGCAGCCCATCACCAACGCCGGATTGCTGATCCCCCTGTTTTACAAAACGAACCCATGGACACGATCAACATCAAGCCGCGACGAGGCCGCCACCGACAACCCGTAGGGTCGAACGCCGGCTTCGCCACTTATGCCGTCATCGAAACCGATGAAGGTGGCGAGAGATCTGTCACGGCTATGAGGTCTACGGGCCAGGCGGCGAATTCATTGCGCCCATGCAGCCGACTATGCGGGCAGCACTGGGTCAGATGAACGCCGCCGTTGCCGCGGCAGCGGTTGCAGCCTTGCAAGAGGATTCTGCCGAAGAGAATGATGAGCAGGGGCAGCGGCCTCGCATGGGGATGTAAGAGCTGCGACCATGAAGAAGCAACGCGCCGAGCGCGCACAGAAGCTGCACAGCGGGCATTTCGCCTTCATGCGGGCCGTCGTCCAAGGTCTCGATGCGCGAGCAGCCTGGGATCGGTACCTGCGGTTCGCAGGCGAGCACGTCGACGCTCGCAAGGTTGCCAGCACGATTGCATGGATTCGGACGGAGTTCGCGGCTGCGGCACGACGCGAAGCCAAGCCCGGGACCGCGCGCCTGGTCCTCATAGATGCCATGCAGATCGGGGACGCCGCGCAGCGCCCCACCCTTGAGGAATTCGCCCGGCAACGCGGCATGAAAGATTTCTCAGAGGCGGAGCAGGCCGAGGCATTCCGAGCCGAATTCGGTGGCGCAACACGCCGCACGTCGAGACGGGCTCAGCTGGTGAATCGCCAGCTCGAGGCGCTGCGCTGGCTCGAGGACCTGGTCGCGCAGGATCCAAAGCCTGGCGACGCGGTCGGCGCCTGGCTGACACCGGCGCTGGCCGATCGGATCGAGCGTGCCGGCATGCCGACCCTTTTCGCGCTCGTTGAGAGAATCAACGGCGTGGGCGCGCGGTGGTGGTCGAACGTCGCCGGCATCGGCGAGCTCAAGGGTTCACGGATTGTCGAGTGGCTGCAGATGCATGAAGGCTCGATCGGCATGTCGATCGGCTCGCATGTGGCCAAGCCGCGCACGCAGCTGCAACCCGCCGAACTCAACACAGTTGTTCCTCGCGCGACGGGTCTCGTGCCCTTCGAGAAATTCCTGATTCCGGCAGAGCTCGACGGTACGGAAGGCCAGTTCCGCGCCATGGGCAAATGCTTGCTCTTGGCCAACAACGACTACGAAGCGATCGGCGCCTGGCTTGCAAGCAAACGGGCCGACGAGGACAAGGAATCCGCAACCCAGCGCGCATACCGCAAGGAAGCAGAGCGACTGTTGCTCTGGGCCATCCTGGAGCACGGCAAGGCACTCTCGTCGTTAGCCGTCGAGGATGCGAACGCCTAAGGCCTTCCTTGCGGCGCCGCCGGCGCGCTGGTGCGGTCCGCGGTACCAACAGCGTTGGTCGCCGCTTTGGCGGCCGTTGGAAGGTCCTCTGAGCCCGGCCGCGCTGCGCCAGGCGCTGATCATCCTGCGCAGCATGTACACGTACCTGATTGCGCAGAACTATGTGGTCGGCAACCCTTTCGCCGGCATTGCTCTGCCTCGCGGAGCAAGTCGAAAGCTGGGGTCACGGAGGACGCTCACCTTCGTTCAATGGGATTTCATCCACAGCCAGCTGGACAAGGATCTGAAGACCGAGGTAGCGCGGCGCCGGGCCCGCGCGATCCGCTGGCTCTATGCGACAGGCTTGCGCCTCGCTGAGATCGTCGGCGCGCGCTGTGGGGATCTGACCCGGATCGAATTCACCGATGCCGACGGCTCGCCGGCGAGCGGCTGGATGCTCCACGTCATGGGGAAAGGCGAAAAGGAGCGGGACGTGCCCGTGCCGCAGGACCTGGTCGACGAGCTCGGCGACGAGCTCGCCCGCGCCGGCCGGCCCCGAGATCCGCTCGCAGAGAGCAATCAGGACGTGGCGATTCTGGCCAGGTTCGAGGAAGGCGCAGAAACAGAGACCCCGGCCGCCTGGTCAGCCTCTGGCCTCTATAAAGCGATTCACGCGTTCATGGAGCGCTGCGCGCTTCAGCTCGAGGCTGGCGACGCCGCGCGCGTTCGCAAGGCCACCACGCATTGGCTACGCCATACGCACGCGTCGCACGCTCTAAACGGCAGGCAAGGGCATGCGCCGGTGCCACTGCAAGTCGTGAAAAACAATCTTGGCCATTCGTCGATCGCCACCACATCCGAATACCTCAGCACCGAGGAAGTCGCACGCCTGCAAGCGATGGCCGGCTTCTGGGGAAAGGAAAAATCCCGGCGCCGTAGCAATTCTGATGAGTCACTGCGCGCTCAGAATAGCTGACGCCGGGCACGCGTCAGCTCAGCCCCGCGCGCCAGAGCGTGGGTCGCATAGGTGTGACGCATCCAATGCGGGCTGGCTCGCCGCAGTTTCTCTGGCGTGGCCGGAGCCTCGGCCTCGATAACGTCGGCGACTTTCGTGAAGAAGCGGCGCATGACGCTCCACAACCGGGTGGTGGTGATGCCGGCGGAGTTGTCCTGCTCGAGGCTCCCAATGAGTGGGTCTTTGGGTCCCATCGCGCCGGCGTGAGCGGCAGCTGACGCTGCATCAGGTACTGATCGAGGGCTGCCCGGGTCAAGGGTGGAAGCGCCACCTTGCCCGCCTTGCTGCCCTTACCCACCAAGTGCAGCCAGTGATCGCCATGTGCGTCGACCTCGATCTGCCCGAGCGTGGCGCGCACCAGCTCACCGATGCGCAGACGTGTGGCGTACGCAAAATCGAGCACAAATCGAAGTCGCCGCGCCGCCGGTGCTTGCCATCCATGGCCCCACTCCAGCCCTTGGCCCACCGCCTGGATGATGGCCCACTCGCACCCCGGACCTTGATCCCGGCGAAGGGGTTGGCCAACGCGATCTCGGCCGTGCCGGGCCGATCCAGCGTGTCCGTGGCGCCGGATGTCGCAGGAAAGCTCGGTTGGCGGCCGGCGGGAGACGACCGTGTCAATTCGCTGAAAAATGCGATTACCCCAACTCGACCTTGTCCAGCGATCGGCCGCTCTCCGGCGAGTGCAACCGCTTCCCGGTGACGCGCGAATAGCCGGACAACCCGGACAACCGGCCGCTGCTCGCGCTGTTCCGCGACTGGCTGATGGGCGCAGGTCCGCCCCCAGCCCGCTCAGTAGCTACTCTTGGATGCGGCGGCGGGCGCTAGCCGAAAGCGCGCCGCGGCGGCCTCGGCCCCGCGCGCGAGGATCAGCAGGTCCATCGCTACCGCAACAAAGAGCGCGCCGAGCGCCAAGCATTCGCGCGCCCGCGTCTCATCGATCATCAGGATGCCTGGCGCCTTGCCGCAGGCGAGGATGCGGCGGATCGCAACGTCGATCGCGGCGCGCATCTCGGGATGGTCCGGGTTGCCCGCGTGGCCCATGCTGGCGGCGAGGTCGGCTGGCCCGATGAAGACACCGTCGATGCCTTCGACGCCGGCGATCGCCTCCAGCTCGTCCAGCGCCTCGCGCGTCTCGACCTGCACCAGCACGCAGAGCTCGTCGCGGCAGCACTGCACGTAGTCCTTGATGCGGCCGAAGCCGGACGCGCGGGTCGAACCGCCCATGCCGCGCATGCCCTCGGGCGCATAGCGCGTCGCGCGCACCGCGGCGCGCGCTTCGTCGGCGCTCTGCACGAAGGGCAGCAGCAGGCTTTGGGCGCCGATGTCGAGATAGCGCTTGATGAGCACGGGGTCGTTCCAGGCCGGTCGCACTACCGCGGCGGTGCCATGGCCCGCGCCCGCGCGCGCCGCTGCGGAGTCGACCCCCTGCAGTTGCTGCAGCATCAGCGGCACGTCGCTGGGCGCGTGCTCGGTGTCGAGAAGCACCCAGTCGTAACCGGCACCGGCGACGATTTCGGACACGTAGGCATGCGGCAGCACGGACCAGAGTCCTGTCTGCGGCGTGCCGGCGGCCAGCGCGCGCTTGAAATGGTTGGGAAGAATTTGCACGGGGCGCGCCTTCAGCCGAAGTAACAGGACACGGTGCCGAACTCGCCGTAGTCCGCGACCACTGTGTCCCCCTTGGCGACATCGATGGGGCGGATGAACGAACCCGCGAGCACCACCTCGCCCGCCTGAAGCGTCACACCGTGGCGGTGCAGACGGTTCGCCAGCCAGGCCACGCCGTAGCCCGGATGGTTGAGCACGCCGGCGGCGAGCCCGGTTTCCTCGACCTCGCCGTTCTTGCTCACGATGGCGCCGATGCGGCGCATGTCGAAGCTCGCCGATGCCGGCTTGAAGGGCCGGCCGCCGAGCACCAGCGCCGCGTTGGCGGCGTTGTCGGAGATGGTGTCGAGCACCGTGCGGCTGCGGCCGCTCGCCGGATCGACGCGCTGAATGCGCGCGTCGAGGATCTCGAGCGCCGGCGTCACGTAGGCCGTGGCGTCGAGGACGTCGAACAGCGTGCAGTCCGGGCCGGCGAGCGGCTTGTCGAGCACGAAGGCCAGCTCGGCCTCGATGCGCAGCTGCAGGAAGCGATCGCTGGGAATGACCGCACCGTCGCGATGGAACATGTCGTCGAGCAAGGCGCCGTAGTCGGGCTCCTCGATGCGCACGGCGCGCTGCATGGCCTTGGAGGTCAGGCCAATCTTGTGGCCCTTCAGCACGCGGCCGCCGGCAATCTTCAGCGCCATCCACGCGTCCTGGATCGCGTAGGCGTCCTCGATGCGCATGTCGGGGTAGTCGAGCGAGAACTGCCGGCACGGCACACGGCTGCGCTCGGCCTCTTCGAGCCGGTGCGCGGCCTCGGTCAGCTGCTCGGGCCTCATGCGGCGGCCTCCGCTTCGGCGCGCACGGTGTTCGAGAGCACGCCCACGCCGCTCACTTCGACCTCCACCACGTCACCCGGCCGCAGGAACTTCGGCGGATCGAAGCGGATGCCGGCGCCGGTCGGCGTGCCGGTGACGACCAGGTCGCCCGGCTGCAGCGTGATGAAGGTCGAGAGATAGTCGATCAGGTAGGCGAAGTCGAACATCAGGTGCGCGGTCGTGTCGTCCTGGCGCAGCTCGCCGTTGACGCGGGTGCGCACGCGCAGCTCGCCATAGCCGTCGAACTCGTCGGCCGTGACCAGCCAAGGGCCGAAGGAGCCCGAGGCTTCGAAGTTCTTGCCCTGCGTGACGTTGAACTTGGCGTGGTGCACCCAGTCGCGGATGGTGCCTTCGTTGACGCAGGTGAGTCCCGCGATGCACGCCAGCGCGTTCGCACGCCGACGCGGCGCGCGCTGCGGCCGATGACGATGCCGATCTCGCCTTCGTAGTCGAGCTGCTTCGATTCGAAGGGCTCGATGAGCGCTGCGCCATGGCCGACGAAGGAGTCCGGCACGCGCATGAAGATGCTGGGGTACTTGGGCAGGTCGCTGCCGTCCTTGTACTCGGCGTTGCGGTGCGCGTAGTTGACGCCGATGCAGAAGATCTTGCCCGGCTGGGGCACCGGCGGCAACAGCTGCACGTCGGCGAGCGCGTGGTCCGCCGCGGCGCCTTCGAGAGCGGCGCGGGCCTGCGCGAGCGGGGCCTCGCCGCCTTCGAGCAGGGCGCGCACCGAGGCGATGTGCGGCAAGCGGCGGCCGAGGTCGACCAGACCCGTATCGACGGCGGCGCCCCAGTGCGTCCGGCCGCCGATGGAATAAGTGACGAGTTTCATAAGTCGAATCCGAAGAAGCGCGAGGGGTTGTCGACCAGGATGCGGCGGCGCGTTTCGGCGTCCGGCGCGAAGCGGTAGAAGAGCTCGAGCAGCGCGCCCTCGTTGGGCGGCTGCTTGACGGAGACGGGATGCGGCCAGTCGCTGCCCCACACGCAGCGATCGGGTGCGGCGGCGACCAGGCGCTGCGCGAGCGGCACCACGTCGTCCCACGGCGCGCCGGCCTTCGATATCTTCTCGGCCAGCGAGAGCATGACCCAGACGTTGTTGCGTTGGAGCAGCTCGAGCACGCGCGCCAGTCCCGGGTCGTCATCGCCGGCCGCGAGGTCGATGCGTCCCATGTGGTCCATGAGGATCGGCACGTCGAGATGCTCGAAGGCGGCCATCTGCTCGGCGATGCCCGAGGGCTCGGGCTGGACCTTGATGTACCAGCCCAGTTCCTTCACGCGGGCGAAGGCGCGCGCCTGTTCGGTCGCCGACAGGCTGATGCCGAGGCCCGCGCGGGTGAAGCTCGGTCAGCACGGCGGCATTGGCGCAGCCGAGGTAGTTGCGCGGGCCCTCGCCGTTGAGGCCGGCCAGCGCGTCGAGCACCACCGTGTGGTCGGCGCCGTAGGTGGTGGCCTGCACGATCACGCCGCGCGTGATGCCGAGCGTGCGATGCAGTTTCTGCGCGACTTGCCAGGTCGCGCTCGGCATCTCGTAGGCGGCGCCCGGGCGCACCGGGTAGCGCTCGCGTGGGCCGAAGACGTGGAACTGGCTGTCGCAGCTGCCGGCCGGCGGCAGCGGCACCGGCGCGCGCGGCTCCGGATCGAAGGGAAGGTAGTGGGGCATGGTGATGTGAGTAGGAATCAGGCGATCCAGGCGGTGAAGTCGCATTCGACGAGCTTCCCCATGTCGAGATCGGCCTGCATCGTGTGGCGCGCCGGGCGGCTCGCGGCATCGGGGAACATCTCGAGCCAGGGCTTGTTGAGCGCGGGCCGCTGGCTGCGGTCCTTCATCCAGACGGTGAGCTTGACGATGTCGCCGGTGCTGCCGCCGGCGGCCTCGACGATGCGGCGCACGTTGGCGAGCATGTATTCGCACTGCGCCTCGATGGTGGCGGCCGGCTTGCCGGTCGCGGGGTCGTTGCCCTGGATGCTGCCGCTCATCAGCAGCGGGCCGACGCGGCAGCCCGCGGGAATCGGGTTCTTGTGGCTGAAGCCCTCGACGTAGATGCTGGTGCGCGCGGCCGGCGCCGTGCGGCCGAGCTTCACTCCGCCGTGATGTTGGCTTGCTTGATGATCGGCGTCCACTGTGCGTCCTCCTTCTTCAGGAACTGGGCAAATTGCTCGGGCGAGTTGCCGCGCGCTTCGGCGCCCAGCGTCTCGAACTTCTGCTGCACGGCCTTGTCGGCCAGGATCTTCTGCAGCGCGGCCGAGAGGCTGGCCACGATCGGCTTCGGCGTCGCGGCGGGCGCGAGCACGCCGGTGAAGGTCTCGGCCGTGAAATCCTTGAAGCCGGCCTCCTGCAGCGTGGGCACGTCGGGCAGCTGCGGCTGGCGCTTGGCCGAGGTCACGGCCAGCGCCCGCGTGCGGCCCTGCTGGATGAAGGGCAGCGCGACCGAGAGCTGGTCGAAGTTGAAATTGACTTGGCCGCCCAGCAGGTCGGTGGTCGCGGGCGCGTTGCCCTTGTAGTGCACGGTGGTCCACTTCGCGCCGCTGAGCGTCTGCAGGTATTCGCTCACCAGGTGGTTGGTGGTGCCGGCGCCAGGCGATGCCATGGTCAGGGTGTTGCCCTTGGCCTTGCCCGCGGCCAGCAGCTCGCCGATGCTCTTGTAGGGCGTGGCCGGCGCGCGGTCGCGCAGACGGCCAAGACGGTGATCCCGGCAGGCTGAGGCACCCGGGCCATGAGCCGAGCGCACAAGCCCGACGACGACGAGACGGTGCCGCGCCCCGTGGAGGGCGCACGGAGCATCCGCCGCGCGCTCGCGGTGCTGCGCATCGTGGCGGCGGGACAGGAGCAAGGCGTGCGGCTCACCGACGTGGCCCGCGGCGCGGCCCTGAATCGCCCCACCGCGCACCGCATCCTGCGCGTGCTGGTGGAGGAAGGCGCCGTCGAGCAGGACGCGGCCACGCGCCGCTACCTCATCGGCAGCGAGGTCTCGCTGCTGGGCCTGGCGCGCATGGCGCGCTTTCCGATCCGCGCTATCGCCGAGCCGCACTTGCGCCACCTGAGCGAAACCCTCGGCGACACCGCCTTCCTCACCATCCGCAACGGCGACGACTCGATCTGCATCGACCGGCGGCCCGGCAGCTTCCCGGTGAAGGTGCTCTCGATCGAGGTCGGCGCCCGCCGCCCGCTCGGCGTGGGCGTGAGTGGTCTGGTGCTGCTCGCATCGCTGCCGCCGGCGGAGGCTGCGCAGGTGGCGCGCCGCAACGCGTCGCGGCTGAAGGCGATGGGCGTCGATCCCGCGCAGCTGCTTGAACGCGCCGCGGCGGCGCGCGCGCAGGGCTATGCCTATGCGCCGGTCGGCGTGGTGCCGGGCTCGCGCGCCGTCGCGGTGCCGGTGCGCAACGCGGAAGGCCAGACGGTTGCGGGCCTCGCCATCGCCACCATCACCAGCCGCCTGTCGGCGACGCGGGTGGCGGAAGTAGTCAAGGCCATGACCGAGCAGGCCGAGAACATCGGCAAGCGCCTCGGCGAACGCGCACCTGCGCGTTCACACCGGTAGCGACGGCAACGGCCCCCGACAGCGGCGCATTCGCCAGCGTAGCCGGCGCCACGCTCAGGCGGGTTCGCGTGCGCCCTCGTGGCAGTTCGGGCTACTGCGACAGAACCTTTTTCTTCCGCGCTTCGAATTCGGCATGGGTAATGCGATCTTGGCCAGGATGCCCAGCACGTCTGCGACCGAATGGCGTAGTGTGTCCTTCGACTACTCGGCGAAGGCCACGGTCTGGGCGTCGCAATGCGATTCGCGGAGTGCGAAGCCGGTTCCAACCTTGTCCAAGTAGAACCGTCCATGAGCGGCACATCGAACAGGTAGTACACGATCTCGCCGTCGTGGCAGCCTGCGGAAGTTTGGCCGCGATCAACTCGGCCTGCAGCCGCTGGAACCGGGCGGTCCAGTCGTTGTCCTTCCGGGTCACGAGGCGCATGCCTTTGCGCGTGTCCGCGCGAGTGAGCATCCGATATCCGTCGAACTTGATTTCGTAGAGCCAGTCACCGCGATGGCAGGCGCTCTACGAGCGTTGCCAGTTCGGGCTCCATGCTTCCCGTGAGGGCCGCCGGCACTGCGCCGGGCGGCATGGCGCGCTGACTTGTGACCACGGGGTATTTTGTGCGCAGGTCGGGGTGAGGGATAGCGTCGCGCGGCGGCGGAAGCTGTTCTGCGTTTGATTCCATATGCTGGATAAATGTCGCGTTCTCCGTTTGCTCCCGATATGTGCCCACTTCTACAGTCACCGCTCGACACATACGAGGAGACAGCCATGCGCCATTCGAAACACCGAAACCCCCAAGTGCTTCATGCAACGCTGCCGATTCTGGCAGCTATGCTGTCTGCCTGCGGTGGCGGTTCGGAAGCAACCTTGCCGCAGCTAGCCGCCGCACCGGCAAGCTTGCTGTCCTGCGCGGATCTGGCCGGCCGGATTGCGTTTCCCAATACCAACATCACCTCCGCCTCGGTGCAAGCTGCCGGCTCCATCACCGTGGCCGGAGCCCTGGTGGAAGAGCACTGCAAGATCACCGGGCGGATGCATGAACGGGTCGGTCCAGTTGACGGTCAGACCTACGCGATCGGCTTCGAGATGCGCCTGCCGAAGAACTGGAACGGACGGTTTTTCCACCAGACCAACGGCGGCACCGACGGCAATATCGTGACCGCGTCCGGCGGCATCGGCGGTGGGGGACCATTATTGAGCAATGGACTGCGCCAAGGATTCGCAGTGCTCAGCTCCGATGCCGGCCACACAAGCAGTCAGAACCCTTTGTTCGGCCTCGACCCTCAAGCACGGCTGGACTACGGATACCAAGCCGTCGGAAAGCTGACACCCATGGCGAAGTCGGTGATCCACACCGCCTATGGCAAAGACCCCGATCGCTCCTACCTGGTGGGCTGCTCGAACGGAGGGCGGCATGCCTTGGTGGGTGCCGCACGCTACGCGGACCAGTATGACGGCATCCTCGCTGGGCACCCCGGTTTTAACCTGCCCAAGTCCAATATCGCCATGCTGCACACGGCGCAGCAGTTCAACACAGTGGCCACGGACCCACAAGATCTCTCCAGCGCATTTACCCAGACGGAACGTAACCTGGTCTCCAGGAAAATCCTGGACAAATGCGATGCGCTGGATGGCGCCGTCGATGGGATGGTGCACGACAGCAAGGCGTGCCAAAGCGCATTCGTGCTCGACCGCGATGTCCTTACCTGCAGTGGCGCGCGCGACGGCTCCTGCCTGAGCGCAGCGCAGAAAACCGCCGTCCGCAACGTCTTCAACGGCCCGCGCGATAGCGCGGGAGCGGCGCTCTACACGTCGTTTCCATACGACCCGGGATTGACCAGCAGCAATTGGAAAAGCTGGAGATTCGTTTTCCCCATCACGCTGTCTGCGGTCAACATGGCCTTCATCTTCCAGACACCTCCCAAACCGGTCAGCGTCCTCAACGACCAGAAAGGTTTTGCCCTGGCTTTCGACATGGACATCGACGCCCCCAAGATAAACGCCAGCAATGCGACCTACACGGAGTCGGCGCAGGCGTTCATGACGCCTCCCAATCCAAACGATCTTTCCAGGCTGCGAGATCGGGGCGCCAAACTGATCATCTACCACGGCTTGGCCGACGGGACCTTCTCCACCGACGACACGACAGCCTGGTACGAAAGTCTGCGTGCGGCCAACGTTCGTGACGTGAACGACTTCTCCCGGCTTTTTCTTGTTCCCGGCATGAACCACTGCGGTGGCGGACCGGCCGCCGATCAGTTCGACCTGGTGACGGCGCTTGTGAACTGGGTGGAGAAAGGGCAGGCGCCTGACGGCTTAATTGCAAGCGCGCGTGGCGTCGGCAACCCTGGCGGCGTGAATGCCGAACTCCCTGCGGACTGGTCTGCGCAACGAACACGCCCGCTGTGTTCCTATCCCAAGATAGCGCGCTACAAGGGTACGGGGGACATCGAAAGCGCAGCCAGCTTCGTCTGCCAGTGATCACGCGCAGCACCACGCGTTCCAGCACTCGACTCTCCTGGGCAGCGCCAGCCGCGAGGCCCATGCCAGAAAGACGGCTCGTTCCAGGCCGACAAAGCGATAGGGCTCGGAAGCCGCGCCAGCAAAGGCTCCGAAGGAAAACCGTATCAAACTACACGGAACGCACGATCACCCCGGCACCGAGGCCCTGCATCCAGCTGACTATGGGCGCCAGCAAGAAAGCGAGGAAGCGCGCCAGCGCAACCGGCATCAGAGCGAAGTTCAACACCGCGATTGCGGCTGAGCAGTCATGGCAACCCTTTGCGCGCTTACGAGCTTGCTAGAACCTTGCGCATCCGGACCAGATCCCGACGATATTTGATCGCCAGAGTGTTCTTCTGTGCGTCAGAGAGGATCTTTCCTGATATCTGGAAGAACTTCCGCTCCTCTTCCCTGAGGTGATGGTGTACTTCACGGGAGAGCTTCTTGGCGCGCTCGA
Organism: Variovorax paradoxus; assembly: GCF_018614915.1. Taxonomy (GTDB): domain Bacteria; phylum Pseudomonadota; class Gammaproteobacteria; order Burkholderiales; family Burkholderiaceae_C; genus Variovorax; species Variovorax paradoxus_K. The sequence goes on from NZ_JAGGNU010000101.1 coordinate 14,834, forward strand.
CCCAGTTTTCGGCATGCTCCTTCGCCTTTCCCAGGTCTTCGACGCACTCATCGATGTCGTGATGCTCGGCCAACGCATGCCGCGACGAATCCAGGCCTCTATCGTCCATCAAGATGGGCGCGTAGAGATACCGCTCTTCCGCAGCAGCGTGCGCGGCGAGCTCGATACGCAGTGCGCGGAAGGTCTCGACTGCGCGTGAGGTGCCCGGCTTGATGCGCATCAGTTGCCGGCAAAGCTTCCGCTGAAGCTCATGACTTTCACGCAAGGCTTCATAGATGTTTTCCATGCTCTGGTTGTGTTGTTCTGGATACCGCGATTTTGTAATCGACCACCTGATACTTGCGGTGCTGCGGTGCTGCGGTGCTGCGGTCGCAGGGGCGCCACTGTCCGCGTGGGTGGTCCCCGGCCACGCGACGAAGTTGACTAAGGCGCCAAGCTGAACGGGGAACCGATTCTGCCAAAGAATGACCTTGGCGCCTCGATGCCATCTCAGTTTTCCACCACGCT
>NZ_JAGGNU010000102.1 GCF_018614915.1 Variovorax paradoxus
CAATTGTTCAGCGTCTCCCTAGGCGACGGTAGATTGCGTTGCGGTTGAACGCGGGTCCGACTTGTGCAGCCAGTCTGCACCAGGAGACACGCTTCGACTGTCTGCTAACGCACAGAGCAGCAGAGGAATTGCTGCGTCAAACAGACCAACCGCATCCGCGGCAGCGCACCGAAGCTTTACGTTGCCAGTTTCCCGGGAAGTAGTCGGTCATACTCCTTCTTGACCACCGCATAGCACTCGCAAGTGCGTTGTTCCAGCCCTTGGCGGTCCAGCACTGAGATGCGCCCGCGGGCATAGCGGATCAGCCCGGCTTGCTGCAACTTGAGCGCCCCCTCGGTCACGCCTTCGCGGCGCACGCCGAGCATGTTGGCGATCAACTCCTGCGTCATCACGAGCTCGCTGCCCTTCAGGCGGTCCAGGCTCAGCAGCAGCCAGCGGCACAGTTGCTGATCCAGCGAATGGTGCCGGTTGCACACCGCCGTTTGCGTCATCTGCGTGATCAGCGCCTGGGTGTAGCGCAGCAGCAGGTGCAGCACCGGCCCGGCCCGGTTGAACTCGTCTTTCATCGTCTGTGCCTTCAGCCGAAAGCCCTGGCCTGCGCTTTGCACCACCGCGCGGCTGGGCGTGGAATTGCCCCCCATGAACAGTGAGATACCGACGATGCCCTCATAACCGACGACGGCGATTTCGGCGGAGGCGCCGTTCTCCATCACGTACAACAGAGAGACGATGGCGGTGATCGGAAAATAAACGTGGCTGAGCGTGCTGCCCGACTCGTACAGCACCTGGCCCAGCGGCATCTCGACCCATTCAAGTTGCGGCAGCCAGCGCTGCCATTCGGCCTCCGGCAGCGCGGCGAGCAGGTGGTTCTTTCTTGGGTCGGGCGAAACGGCCATCGCTGAGCTCCAGGGTAGGTCTGGCTTCGAGGATTACCGTGGTGGTGCTCTTCTACAGCGCTTGCAGGAGCATAGGCTGCCGATACCGCCTTGTATGTTCGCGAGCGCACAGACGATCGCCATCGTTTGACTAGCATTGCAGGCGGGGCATCGCGTTAACCGGCGAGATCAGCGGCGGGCATCGCGTCGTCCCATAACGGACCTTGTGATGCAACTCAGTCTGCTCGATCTGCCCTGGTGGGGTCTTGTGCTGGTCACGCTGGGCTCGACCCACGTCACCATCGCGGCGGTCACGATCTTCCTGCATCGACATCAGGCGCATCGCGCGCTGGAACTGCATCCCCTCGTCAGCCATTTTTTCCGTTTCTGGCTGTGGCTCACCACCGGAATGGTGACCAGGGAATGGGCAGCGGTTCACCGCAAGCACCACGCCAACGTCGAAACTTTTGAAGACCCCCACAGCCCCCAGATCCATGGCATCAGGAAAGTGCTGTTCGAAGGCACCGAGCTCTATCGCTTGGAAGCCAGGAACGCCGCGACGCTCGACAAATACGGCCACGGCACCCCCGACGACTGGATCGAGCGCAAGCTGTACGCGAGGCACACCCGAGTCGGCATCGGCCTCGTGCTGATCATCGACATCGTCCTGTTCGGCCCCATCGGACTCAGCATGTGGGGGGTGCAGATGCTGTGGATTCCGTTCTTCGCCGCGGGCGTCATCAACGGCGTCGGTCACTATTGGGGCTACCGCAATTTCGCGCCCAACGACAGCTCCACCAATGTCGTCCCGTGGGGCATTCTGATCGGCGGCGAAGAGCTGCACAACAACCACCACGCCTATGTCACCTCCGCCAGGCTGTCCAACAAGTGGTGGGAGTTCGACATCGGCTGGATGTACATCCGCATGCTGGAAATGATTCACCTGGCGAAGGTGCGCAACGTTGCGCCCCCGATTCGCTACGACACATCCAAGACCCGTTGCGACGTGGGTACCCTGCAGGCCGTCATCACTCACCGCTACGACGTGCTGGCCAAGTTCGCCCGATTCTTGCGCCCGACGGCGGTGGAGGAGATTCGCAGCCTGCGAGCCAGCGTGATTCCAGGTTCGACGGACTTCAAGGCGCTGGACCCGGTCAAGTACCTGCTGCAAAGAGATGCGAGGGAATTGCCCGCGACGCAGCGCGCGGTCCTGGAACAGACGCTGGACTCCAGCTCCGTGCTGCGCACCATCTATTCGATGCGGCAGGATCTCACTGCCCTGTGGAGCCGATCTGCCGCCTCGAAGGAGCAGTTGGTGAAACAGCTGGAAACCTGGTGCCGGCGCGCCGAGGCAAGCGGCATCGGTGCGCTGCGTGAGTTTTCTCGAACGCTGCGCTGCTACGACTCACTGACTGGAGACATGAAATGACATTGGGAACAATTCTGCTGATCATCGTGGTCCTGCTGCTCATCGGCGCGATTCCAAGCTGGCCTCACAGTCGGGGATGGGGCTACGGTCCCAGCGGTGGCATCGGGCTGGTGCTGCTGGTCCTGGTCGTTCTGTTGTTGATGGGAAAGATTTAGCGCGTTGCCGAAGAGCCTGCTCGCGGCACGAAGACTCAACGTGCCACCGTCATCCGTGCATCTCATCGACGACAGCTTCGCTGTTGAACCGGGGGCGTCCGTTCGCTTGGTGCTGAAGAATTACATCCGGCGGTATCGTGACTCGAGCATCGCGAACAGGCCGAAGGCCACGAATCCAAGCGCCACCGCCGTAAGCAGAAACTTCCCGAACGGCTGCGCCAGGATCGCCTGCAGTGCGCCGTCCAGCCCCGGCGCCTTCTGCCGGTGGAAGGTCAGCGCCGCATAGCTGAGCAGGCCCCCTACCACGCCCAGAGCCACCCCCTTGGCGATGTATCCGATTTGGCCCAATCGCGCCACGCCCTTCCGAGCTGCTGCGGACATCGACGAAGTGTCAATCTCCTCACTGAACGATTTCTTCACGCCCTTGACCACCCCGGCCACGCCGATGCCAATGATGACTAGCCCCGTGACCACGACGATCGCCTGCCCGGCGGGCCACGCCAGCACACCTGAGGTGGTCTGCTGCTGGGACCGCGAGTCCCACGATCCCCAGCCGAGGACGATCGACGCTGCGCTGACCCCCAGCGCGGCGTAGATCACGGCCTTGGCCCCGCTGGTGACCTGCTTGCGGACCCGCTTGGCACCTTCGCAATTGCGATAGCCCCAGATGGCTACACTGGCCTGCCAGAGCGCGAGCGCCACCATGCCTACCGCAACCAGCCATAGCAGGATCTTGCCAATGGGCTGATCAGCCAATGTTCTTAGCGCCCCGGAGATGTCGGCTGTCTTGCTGGTCGACACGCCCCATGCGATCCGCAGCGCCAGCCAGCCGATCAAGAGGTGTACAACGCCGTAAGCGATCAACCCGACGCGGGCGAGCATCTTCAACGGCGCGCTGTCGCCAGCCTGTTCGACCTGCCGCCGGATTTGGTTGCCATCGCGGGGCCGCCTCGTGAGTTGTCAAACACAACAACCTGGGATCCGAGATTTTCTGCCTAGCATGCTGTTAGAAAGCAAGCGTCCGGTGGCCCACCTTGACGCTTCTACGCCAGAGTGATCCGCAAGGCCCAAGCTAAAGCGAGTTACGGCGTCAGCGAGGCCCGACTGGGCTGCTGCCGGTCTCAAAGACACCTTGTTAAGGTGGAAGATGAAACCGGAGGTGCTTCATGGGATGCCCCGGAAATGTCGGGCTCTGTCGAACAAGACTGATCATCTGTGCTGCCCCATCGACCGTCAGATGATGGCGAGTGAACCCTGGCCTCGGGGCAATATAGGCTGCCATTTCGCGAGCAAGCTCGAGCTGCCGATCAGACGCCTCTGCCAGGAGCGCGATTACCAAGTTCTCCAGCGCGATCACGCGGATGTGGAGCTGTACCAGCTCAGCATTCGTCAACGGTGGAACGTCGGTCTGCACTTCGCCCGGGATCGAGCCCTCTTGCCGGCAGCCGGGCGCCGCGCCACCCTTGCTTTCTGATCTCGAAAGCGCCTTGTCGCGCTGGCGCTGGTGTGGAAGATCCAGGAAGTCCGGCTTTCGTTCAAGCATGAGTGCCCGTCCTCGGTGTTTCAAACCGCGACCGTAAGGCGTTGTTCCGTGCCTTGTCAACAACTCAACCCACCGCTGTGGTTTCGATAGGGCGCACCCGTTCCAATGAGTGGTACTTGGCCGTCCTTGCTGTCGGACGCGAACCTGTGCCGAGGCTCAATCGATCAGCTTATTCTTCAAGGCGTAGTACGTGAGATCGCTGTTGGAGGAGAGATTCATCTTCTCCATCATCCGCGTGCGGTAGGTACTGATCGTCTTGACGGACAGGCACAGGGTCTTCGCGATGTCCCCCGCTGTCTCGCCCTTGGCGAGCTTGAGGAACACCTGGAATTCGCGCTCCGACAGTTGCTCGTGCGGCGCGGCATCGTCCTTGCGGCCGAGATGGCGCGCCAGCAGTTCGGCCACGCCGGGCGTGATGTAGCGACGGCCCATCGCGATGGTGCGGATCGCGTTCACGATTTCCATCAGCTCGCATTCCTTGTTGAGGTAGCCGCTCGCGCCCTGGCGGATCAGGTTCATCGCGTAGTGCTCCTCGGGGTAGCCGCTCAGGATCAGAACGCCGACGTCCGGCGCCTTGGCATGGATCATCGCCAGCGCGTCAATGCCGCTTTGCCCGGGCATCGCGAGGTCCATGACGAGCACATCAAGTTCGGTGGTGCGCACAAGCTCGATAGCTTCGCGACCACTGGCTGCTTCGCCTGTCACGCGCAGGTCGACGTACTCCGAGAAGAACTGGCGCAAGCCGGAGCGCACGATGGCGTGGTCGTCCACGACTCCAATCTTGATCATTTTTGTTTCCCCTTTCTGTCGCATTTGCCGAGCAGGCGCGCTCTGCCTTTTGGCGGTAGCGCTTCGAGCAAGCGGTTGAGAACGGGACCCGTTGGTTCTGAAATCGCGCGGGCACCTTGTCGAGAGTCCGCGCAGAAATGCGCTGCCGATGCCAATATCGTCAACCTTTTCATTCACGTCTGTGCGCAAGCGCACAAACGTCAAATGCGGGCGGCGCGTACTGGCGGGTCGCGGCGCTGAAATCAGTATCGCGGGCCGCCTGCTGAAGGCCCAGCGTGAATCGCCCCAACCTCGTCGGCGCCGGTGGGAATCCGCCCTGTGCCGGTTGCGCCGTGCTGGGCATGAACGAGCTGCCGGGTTCTGCGTCTACCAAATTGCAAATCGAACCGTTGCCGTGCCCACGCGCGAACGTGGGCAGCGTTCTCCGCTCGGTGTCGCACGTACGGCCATGAAACTGCCGTCAAAAAAAGTGGGTTTTGCAACAGCACACAGGCTGCGCTACATTCAGACACAGATGATGCATTTCTGGGGCTCCGCTTGTCATGACATCGACTCCGAACTCGTTTTCGCAGCGCCCACCTTCGGCGCGCAATGGCCTGCTGGAAGTGATGCCCCTGGATATGCGGGCCGGTCTGGCGCCGCTCCTCGAACTGGTCCAGCTCAAATTGGGCGAGGTCCTCTACGAGTCGGGGGTGGTCCAGCAGCATGTGTACTTCCCGACCGATTGCATCGTGTCGCTGTTGTACGTGCTCGAGAACGGACAATCCGCCGAAATCGCGGTCGTAGGGTTCGAGGGCATGGTCGGTGTCTCGCTCTTGATGGGCGGAGGCAGCACACCGAACCGGGCGGTGGTGCAAAGTGCAGGCTATGCGTTTCGCCTGAGCGCGAGCCATATCAAGCAACTGGTCGAGCAGGGCGGACCGTTGCTCCATCTTCTGCTGCGCTATACCCAGGCGCTGATCACCCAGATGTCGCAAACGGCGGTATGCAATCGACACCATTCGCTCGAGCAGCAGTTGTGTCGTTGGCTCTTGTTGAGCCTTGACAGGTTGCCGAGCAACGAATTGGTCATGACGCAGGAACTCATCGCCAACATGCTCGGTGTGCGACGCGAGGGGGTGACGGAGGCGGCCGGTAAGCTGCACCGCCTGAACCTGATTCAGTACTCTCGGGGCCACATCACCGTGTTGGACCGCCCGGGTCTCGAACGGCACGTGTGCGAATGCTACGAGGTGGTGAAGCGCGAGACTGATCGCTTGCTACCGAACAAAATTGCTACCTGACCCGGCTGCACGTGCCGGCAATGGACTTGGCATGCATGTCGTCTGAGGGGGCGGTGCCGCCCAACGAAGCCCAGACTCACGGATAGCTTCAGGGGCAGAACGGTCTTTGCCGACTTACCCTCGGGAATGACGCTCAGAGTTGCGTCCAACCGTCCTGTGGGACGCCCGGTGCAAGAGGGTGCTGATCGGGTCTGGCATCGGCGGAGAAAGCACGTAGGCACGATGCAGCAGCGCACAGACGGTTGGTGCTTCGGACCATGCCTGAGAAGAGTGGCCGCGCCACTGCGTTGCTCCGGCTTGGTTGTCGATGTCTTTCCGCATCGTCGCGTCCAGTACCGGCATCATCCCGCTGGTCAGCCGCTTTTCAGCCATCCACACAACCGCCCTGAACAGGATTGGTTCCATGGTACGGCCGCTCAGGTATGTGCGAACCAGGGATTCTGCGGCAAATTCGGAGGTGGTCATGGGCGATGCTCCATGCGCTGGGTGAACGCACAGGAAACAGTACTGCTGAATCAATTCGCGATCCGTGCGGTGTCGCACATAGGACTCCGCCGCGACGGGGAGGGAGGCTTCTGGTCGATCACCATGTATCTCGTCGACGGCGGCTGCTGGTTCGTGCCGAATCCGCTGAATCGCTTCACGGTCAGCCCGCGTGACAACCCCAAGTTCAACTCCGATGGCTCGCTGACGGTGTACTTCCAGAAACGAGTCGCCGGGCAAGGACAAGGAAAACAACTGGCTGCCGACGCCGAAGGGTGAGTTCATCCCGATGCTGCGCATGTACTGGCCGAAGCCCGACACGCCGTTGGTCCTCAAAAAGACCTGATCGCCACAGCCGGTGTTGAAGGTGCAGAAAGTACGCAAGGGGATCCGTGATGCTCCGAATTCAACGTCGCCGGGCGCACTGCTGCTCGCGCTGGGCCTGTCGCTGGCTGCGGGCGCCCATGCCCAGCAGTCTCCACCCGCCAAGGCGGCCACCCGACAAGTTGCGCGTGATCACCCTCGGCGACGGCCCCGGCCTCGGAGTACTACTACGACGGCAAGACACTCACCGCCTTCGCGCCGGCCGAGAACCTGGTCGCCGTGGCGCCCGCGCCTCCCACCATCGACGCCCATGTTGAAGGGCGCGTTTGAGAACGCGGCGATCTAGTTTCCCTTCGGTCGGAGGCGCTCGCCCGCACTCAGCGCGGACGAACGGCAGCTTTGGGCCTTCAATTCTTGGCCAATGAATGTCGCTTGTGGGCCCAGAGCGGCGCCGAGCGGCCGCTATCTGGCACGTCCATCGACCGGCTGCTCCAGGTTCCGGCTGTCGGCCGCATTCTGCGCTGCCCCGCCCCGCGCCGCCCTACCCCCGCCTTGCCCTGCCCTGCCGGCTCCGCTTCGTGCCCGAGCGGGTTTGGCGCCGCCACCCCCGCCCGAACGTTGAGTGGCGCGCCAACGAAGGCCAGTGGCGTTGTCGCTGCGCAGGAGTTTTTGATCCGGGCTGTTTGTCGATCAAAGACTTAAAGCTCGGCGCTCGCCGAGCTAGCTTGAACTGCGTTTGCAGCACAGTTGAATGTTCGGCCCGCATTCTCACGATAGATTGAATTTTCCGAGCTGAAGCTCAAACGTCGCGTCATTCTTGCCTGAAGTGCCGGAGCAACTTTGTCTTGGGCGCGCGCTCGCGCTCGATCTCGAGCGCTGCAATCGCCATCCAAGTCGCCGGGTCTTGCTGAAGCTCCAAGGCCAAGCACCCTGCAAGGACAGGCGAAAGCCGTCCCCTGCTTCGAGCTGTGCGCAAAGCTTCTGCGTGCAGGCCGAGTGCGAGCGACAGAGCGTGCAGATTGCCGTTCTCCAGCGCCAGCTCCAGGAGATCCATCGTGGTGCGCATCTTCCTTGGAACTGGCGCCTCGCTCGCTGCGGTCGGCTTGTTCATCGCAAGCGTCACCAGCTCACCCGCATGCCCACCGAAGCCGAGGGGCGCAGGCTCACCCGCTGGTCGCCACCCACCGGCGACGAGTACCCGAGCTCCCCGTAGACGTTGACCTTCTGGCTCAGTGCCCAGGTGCCGCCGGCGGCGATCTCCGCCGAGGTGTAGCCGCGCTTCGTGTCGATCCCCGTGCTGCCTCCCGGACCCGCCACGAGCATGCGGTCCGTGTCGCCCAAGCCGTGCCACAGGTTCAAGCGCGCGTAGGGCTTCAATCGCCCCGCGCCCGTCGCGTAGTCGCCGACCAGGCGCACGCCGAGCCGCGCGGTCAGGTTCGTGCGCGGATCCTGCGCGAAGACCGCCGCCGGAATCA
>NZ_JAGGNU010000103.1 GCF_018614915.1 Variovorax paradoxus
ATTGCCAGGGACCCGGGATAGTCGCCGAACGCGTGAACCCCACGGCCGAGACCAACTACTGGCGCGAGAACTACGCCGGCGAGCCTTACTACGAAGCGGGCCGCAGCTACGAGGACTATCGCCCTGCGTACAAACTGGGCTGGTCCACCCGCGCGGTGAGCGAGAGCGACTTCGACGCGCTGGAGCCGGCCTTGGCGGCGCAGTGGAATGTCAGGCGCGGCAGCTCCAGCCTGGATTGGGCACAGGCCCGTCCTGCGGCGCGCGCGGCCTGGGAGCGTGCGGACAGCACTTACTTTGCTAGTGGCGATCCAGACGACGACAGCGTTGCCACGGGAGAGGTGTTGGACAACGAGGACGTGGTGGAGATGCTCAACGCTCTGCTCCAAACCGCACGGGACAGCGAGTTTGGCTTCCAAGCCTGCGCTGACGAGGTGGGGGCTTCGAGCTTGCAGCAGGTATTCCATCACCGCGCCGAGCAGTGCCACCAAGCCGCCGACGAGCTGGTCCAGCTGATCCGGCATTTTGGCGGCACTCCAGCCGAGGGGAGCACGGTCAGCGGCACGATGCATCGCGGCTGGGTTCGCATGAAGGGCGAGGTCGGCGCAAACAGCGGCTTGTCCATGCTGGAGGAATGCGAGCGCGCGGAGGACGTAGCATTGGCGCGCTATCGCACGGCGCTGGAACAAAATCTCCCGCCCGAGGTGCGGAGCTTTGTGGAACGCCAGGCACAGGACGCGCAGCACTCTCACGATCAGCTTCGGGAGCTGCGACTTAAGTCGAGGGGTGCGCACGAGTGAGCAGTCCGTGGCGGCCAGACCTGGAGTCTTTCTCAAAGCCCGAGGTGGAGCAGGAGTCGCCGGCGGATGCCGCTTCTGGGATGTCTGGAATCCGGGAGTTCGGCCACACCCGGCCAGCGTGCACAGTGCGCCGAGTAGGAGCAGGGCGCGGTGAAATCGATCGATTGGAGTTTCTCCTGGTCGGTTGGGATCCGTCGACGATCGTCGGCAGCGCGAATCGCTGCGGTCGCCGATCTGGAGCAGCCGTCCGAGGCGGCAGTCCGTAGCCATCTTCGAGCGCGGGAGCCACGCAATGCCGAAGCCGCGCAGCGCGAACTCGTGCGCCGCCTCGGCGGAGTCGAGCTCGATGGTCGGGTGCAGCCGCGTTGGCTTCAGGTTGCCGCTCAGATGGTCGTTGACCAACCGGCCCAGCGCCAGGCTGTTCGAGTACGACAGCAGGGGCGATGCCTTGCGCCGCGACAGCTTGGAGATGGCGGTCGGGACGCGCGCCCGCTCCCGACTGCGGAACCAGGCCTACGTTCACGCGGTCCAGAAGGGCTACATCCGGCGGTAGCGCGACTCGAACATCGCAAACAAGCCGAAGGCCACGAATCCAAGCGCCACGGCCGTAAGCAGAAACCTCCCCAACGGCTGCGCCAGCATCGCATGCAGCGCACCGTCCAGCCCCGGCGCCTTCTGCCGGTGGAAGGTCAGCGCCGCATAGCTGAGCAGGCCCCCCACCACGCCCATAGCAACCCCCTTGGCGATGTAGCCGACTTGGCCCAGTCGTGCCACGCCCTTCCGGGCAACTGGGGACATCGAAGAAGTGTCGATCTCCTCGTTGAAGGATTTCTTCAAGCCTTTGACCACCCCGGCCACGCCGACGCCAATGATGATCAGCCCGATGGCCACGACGATCACCCGCCCGGCGGGCCACGCCAGCACACCTGAGGTGGTTTGCTGCTGGGACTGCGAGTCCCACGATCCCCAGCCGAGCGACCGAAGCTGCGCTGACTCCCAGGGCCGCGTAGATCACGGCCTTGGCCCCGCTGGTGACCTGATTGCGGACCCGCTTGGCACCTACGCGGTTGCGATAGCCCCAGATGGCTTCACTGGCCTGCCAGAGCGCGAGCGCCACCAAGCCGATCGCAACCAGGCACAGCAGGATCTTGCCAAAGGGCTGATCAGCCAAAGTTCTCAGCGCCCCAGAGATGTCGGCGCTCTCGCCGGCCGGCGCGCCCCACGCGATTTGCAGCGCCAGCCAGCCGATCAAGAGGTGTACCACGCCGTACGCGATCAACCCAACGCGGGCGAGCACCTTCAGCGACGCGCTGTCGCCGGCCCGTTCGGCCTTGCCGCCGGATTCGGTTGCCATCGCGGCCCACCTCGTGAGTTGTCAAACACAACTTGGGATACGAGATTCTCTACCTACAACATGTTGTTGAAAATGATCCCAGGTAGGCGAAGACTGGCATTTCGAGGGTCATCGACCCTTGCTCGACAGCAGCGTAGGAGCGCGCTGAGATAGGCGCCGTACGTCCGACGAAGAGATTTGAAAGTCCGCCGCTGCTGCCGGTGGCCGACGAGCCGCTGAAGGTGTATCTCGCTGCTTGCCGGCTCAAGCCAATGCTGCTCACGATGAACAGCCCTTCGATCTGGACGGCTCCTGCGAAATCAAGCGCGACGGCTACCGACTGCCGGCTGCATTCGGACCTCGCCGGTTCGGGCGACGGCTACTGAAGGATCACTGACTGGCTTACCTGCTGGGAACATGCGGCAGCGGTGACGACACGAGCGCCACGAGAACGCTGGAACCAGCGCCCCGTGGCGAAGGCCCAATGAATTGGGCTCGCCGTGAGAGTCGAAGCATGACCGCGTTCCATCGCGCGGCGCTTTAGGGCTGCAATGAGGCTTTGCCGAAGCCGGCTCGTGAATCCGACTGAAGCCCCGACGCCGGCCGCGGTCGCGGCTCCAGGTATATCCGTCAGCGGATCTGCTCCGAGACCGGATTTGTTGCGGCTTTGTTGCGGCTGAGACTGACTCTCGGCGATCTCGAGCTCCCGGATGAGTGGGCACCGCAGCGGCAGGCCCGACGACTTGTTCGGTTGTATCGCGCGCGTCCGAGGTTTAAGCTTCTCACCGGCATGACGACGGAAAGGATGAGCGATGAGAAACGTTCCATCCATGCGAGCCTTCCGTGGACTCGGCTCCGTGTCGCTCGCACTTTTGGTTGCGTGCGGCGGTGGCAGCAGCGGCGGCGACGGGATCGGCGCGCAGGGCAGCGCTGCCGCTCCTGCAGGCAAGGTGCAAGGGGCAACCGCTTCTGCAGCCAAGCCGACGGCATCCACGGAACCGGGCGCCGCCCTGATCAGCCCGGCGCCGGGCAGCAAGCTGTCCGGCCGCACGGCGACCTTCGTCTGGTCCGATCGGGGCGCCAGTGAATACGGCCTCACGATCGAGTCGCCCCCTGGGGCCCCGCCCCTGCACGACATCGTGACGACTTCCACCTCGTTGAGCGTGCACGATCTGCCGGCCGACGGCGCCGAGATCGTGGTGCGGCTCAGGTCCCGCGTCGACGGGGAATGGCTGGCGGCCAATGCGTACGGCTTCACGGCCGCTGGCTATACGGCGGCGCAGTCCACCGCTGCAAGCAAGCCTTGGTCCGACCTCATTCCCTTGCCGCTGGTGCCCGCCGCAGCCGCCCATCTGCCGGACGGCAGGCTGCTGTTGTGGGCAGGGCGTTCGCCCTACGATTTTTCCAAGAGCAGCTGGCACGCCTGGACCTTCACCTCGGTGTTCGATCCGGCGACGCAAGCGGCCGGCGGCCTTTCGATCACGGCCACCGCCCACCAGATGTTCTGTCCCGGGCTCAGCATGCTGGCCGACGGCAGCATCCTAGTCAGCGGCGGCAGCAATGCGACGCGGACATCCCTGTACAGCCCGGCGCTGGGACGCTGGGCGGTCGGCGCCCAGCTCGGGATCGCGCGCGCCTACAACGCCAGCACGATCTTGTCCGATGGCTCCGTGTTGACGGTCGGCGGTTCGTTCGACGGCGGACAGGGCGGCAAGTCGGGCGAGCTGTGGTCCGCCAGCACCCGCACCTGGCGCACACTGGCCGGCGTGCCGTCCGACATGCCGAGCGCGGCCAATGCTTCTGACCCCCCGCTGAACGGCCCCGACGCGGCCGGGGTGTACCGCGGCGACAACCACATGTGGCTGTTCGGCGCGGCCGACGGCTGGGTGTTCCACGCGGGGCCCGCCGCCGCGATGCATTGGATCGACACGCGCGGCAGCGGTGCCATCGTGCAGGCCGGCCTACGCGGCGACGACCCCTACGCCATGACCGCCAGCGCCGTGATGTACGACACGGGCAAAATACTCAAGCTCGGCGGCGCGCCCAACCACGACAGCGGCGTCGCCTTCAACACGGCCTATATCATTGATATCCTTGCCGGCCCGCCGAATGCGCCCGCCGTGCGCAAGGTGTCGCCAATGGCATACGGCCGCACGTTCGTCAACAGCGTGGTGCTGCCCAACGGTGAGGTCGTCGTGATCGGCGGCCAGACGCAGCCCTTGATTTTTTCCGATGCGTACAGCGTGCTGGCAGCCGAGCTCTGGAGCCCGGCGACTATGAGCTTCATCAGCTTGCCGCCGATGCAGAAGCCACGCAACTACCACAGCGTGGCCTTGTTGCTGATGGACGGCCGCGTACTGTCGGGCGGCGGCGGCCTGTGCGCCTGCAGCGGGGACCATCCGGATGCGGAAATCTACACGCCGCCCTATCTGCTGGCACCCGACGGCTCGCCGGCTCCGCGCCCGGCCATCGCGGCCGCGCCGGCCACGGTCACCTGGGGCAGCCAGATCACCGTGCAGACCGACCGGGCGGTGGAACACTTCGCGCTGGTGCGCATGAGCTCCGTCACCCATTCGGTGAACACTGATCAACGTCGCATTCCGCTCTCCTTCAGCGGCGCGGAGGGCAACTACCAGTTAAGCATTCCGGTCGAGCGCGGAGTCGTGCTGCCGGGAAACTACATGCTGTTCGCACTGGACGCCAAGGGCGTGCCGAGTGTGGCGCGCACGCTCAACATCCAGTAGTGACCCGCGACGCTCGCAAGCCGGGACTGACGATGGCGCTGGGGCTCGCAATGGCGCTGACGGGGCGCGCCGGGTTCGGATGGCAAGAGCCTTCCGTGCCGGCCTCGGTGTTGCGCGGCGCGCGCCTTTTCGATGGCACCGAGCCGCTCGCCGGCACGCTGTCGGGCCACTGCGCGCCCTTGCCCGCCGCAGCGACGCGTTGCAGTCAGTGCCATGCCGGCCCGGGGGCGCCCGCTGCAACGGGCTCTTCCTTCGCTCCTCCGCTTGATCGGCGCCAGCTGCGCGAAGCCCGGCCGCGCCGGGGCGGTCCGCCCGTGGCCTACGAAGCGGCGACCTTCTGCCGCACCTTGCGCACCGGCGTCGATCCGGCTCATGTCGTGCTGCCGCGCGCGATGCCGCGCTTCGAGGTCGACGATGTCCAATGCGCGGCCCTGTGGGACTACCTGACGCAGGAGGTCCGCAGATGAACGCGCGCCCGCCTCACGCCCGACATCGGCAGGCGCCGCCGGGTCGGCGGCGCCTGCTGACAGCCGGCGCGTTGGCCTTGCTGGGGGTGCCCGCGACGGGCCGTGCCGCCGTCGGCGTGGGGCCGGTGGTGCCGGCCGTGGCGGCCCCGGCTTTGCCGCTGCGACGCCACGACGGCGCCGCGCGCACGCTGGCGGCGCAGTTGCGTGGAGCCGTCACCGCCGTCCAGTTGATGTTCACAGGCTGCAGCACCGTCTGCCCAATCCAGGGCGCCTTGTTCGCAGCGCTGCAGGCTGCCATGGCGGCCGAGCACGGTACGACGCTGCGCCTGCTGTCGCTCAGCATCGACCCGCTGGCGGACGACCCCGCTGCCCTCCGTGCCTGGCTGCGACGCTTCGGCGCAGGTCCTGCATGGAGCGCGGCCGCACCCACCCACGAGGCGCTTGAGGGCATGCTCTCGCTGTTCAAGGGCTCAGCTGCCGCGGGCGACCGCCATACCGGCCAGGTCCACGTGTTCGACCGCGAGGCCAGGCTGGTCTGGCGCACCACCGAACTGCCGCCGACGGCGGAGGTCATGGCCGCGCTTCGGCACGCTGCATAGCCGGCGCAAAGCCGCGGATGCGGTGCCGGGAGCCGCCAGCAGTGGATCGCGCGGCAACATCACGAGGTCGGAGGAAGACCCGCGCATGGAGCGAGCCGCATTCATGCACCTTGCCCAAGGCCGAACTCGAGACACTCAGCGCTCGCCACGATGCGTAGCTTGGTCAATCTGCACGCAAGGCCTTGATTTGTATAGGGGCGAGCAAGTTCCCCTTTTCATAGGAGGGCACATGGAACCTGCACTGATACTCCGTACGTCGACGGTCCTGCTGGTCATCGCGGCCGTGGGCGGAATCGTCATGCCGGGGAATTCGCTTCGCCGGGGCAGGCGACTGCCGGCCGCCCGCAGCTCTTGCCATGCTGCATGGCTTTCTGGCTGCCGCGGCGATCACCTTGCTGCTGCATGCAGCCGCGACTGTTGATTTGCAGGGAATGGCGCTCATCGCAGCAGCTGGCGCGGGCGTCATGCTGAATCTGAACTATCGCTGGACGCAGTTCCCCGTGGCCCAAGTGACTTATCGTCGTCCACCCGATCGTCGCGGTTGCGGGCTTCATATTGCGGTTCGCAGCAACCTCGACGACCTGGGAGTAGCAGAAGGGCAGTCGCAGCAGCGTCTCCGTTCAGATCAAGCTGCTGAGTACCCACCCCAGCGCCGCACCGACTGCCAGACCCACACACATGGCGGTCACAATGTGCGACCGCATGAACGCGCACCCGCGTTCGATGGTCATGTGAAGTCGATACCTAGAAGGCAACGCTTGCCGGCACTCGCCCATGTGCGCGGAGAGGGACAAGACGTCGGTGTTGTCGATGTGACGCCCCGAAAGCGGGGCGCCGGCGGGCGGTCCAGTTGCGAATTCACCGCCGATTCTGATTTCGCCGCCAGAGCCATCACGACCTCCACATCGAACTGCAACCATTCGCGCTCGGCGCGGCAATGTTGCCAGGCCGCGCCTTCACCACGGTGGCAACACGGGCTCAAAGCCCGTAGTACTTGTTCACGCTCGTGTTGTAAGCGTCGTCGTAGTCCGGCACGTTGTCGCCAGGGTATCGCGGCGCGCCTTCCAGTTGTGCCTTGTCCAAGGGCACCACGTACCCGTCCTGCGAAGTGTCGTACTTCAGCATGCTCCACGGGACGGGGTATCGGTCAGTGCCCATCCCCAGGAAACCGCCGAACTCCATGACTGCGTAGCGAACCTGGCCCGAAATCTTGTCGATCATGAGATCATCGATCGTTCCGAGCTTTTCACCTGCCGCGTTGTAGACGGTAGTCCCCTCAACCCGGTCAGATGAAATGACATCACTGGTGGAACTGGTCATAGCCATGCGAATGCTCCAAGAGTGACCGGCACGGCTGGGGATGCCGGCCTCGACCTCTAAAGCCCAGCAACAAAGCATCTTGCAACGGCGGCTTAAGATTGATCAGCACTCGGGCCGTCCTTCTGTAGGATTGTTCGTCGGTCCTGCAAAGCGGAGGTGGATGGGTTTTGCAGAAGGGAAGCCGAGCGGCCCAACGGGACTGGGTTTAGAACTAGAGCGATGCTATATGGCCGGAGGCCCCAGGATGTTGGAGGCCTCGCTCGCCCACACCAGTCCCGTGTAGTCCTACGTACCTACTCGGTGCGCGGCTACACCTTAGGGAAGGGCGCACGCCTTAGGGCGATGCGCTCAAATCTTGAGCCTTTGCCCGCGGCCAGGCAGCACAGACCCAGCCGGAGCCTAAGCAGAGGGGGCACTTCGGATCGCTCATGGGCTGGATGCTGCGATTTATCTCCTGAGAGGCTGGGCGATGGGGACCGGCCGCTCAGCAGGACATGCTGATCCTGCCGATCGAATTCTGCAGTCGCTGGCGCCGGTGGTCTTGCAGCAGCAGGAGCCGCCCGACGGGCAGGCTTCCGCTCTTTCCCCAAACCCGAAGGTTCTTTGCATCTGAGCGCACCCGGAAAGCGCCAACACCACTGCCAAACCAAGCAATGCTTTCATGTTGCTGCTCCTTGAAAAGGGTGATGTAAATCTGGTTTCGAGCGAGCTTCCTAGATGTAGGTGGCATCCGTTCCTCGACATGGGCGTAGGCGGATTGCAAGAGGGCTTGCTGCACGGTACGTTTTGTCGCATGCCCAGGCCCCGCAGCACCTCACCCAGAATGCCGCCGGAGGCCGTCAAGGCCGACATGCCGACGAAGCTCTCGCCGGTGCTGGCCACTTTGGTCGACAAGCCGCCGCCGCGGCCGGACGAATGGCTCTACGAGATCAAGTTCGACGGCTACCGCATGCTGGCGCGAATCGATGCTGCGGGTGCGCCTGATCAGCCGCAACGGCCTCAACTGGAGCTCGAAGATGCCGCACCTGGTGCACGCGCTGGAAGGCATGAAGCTGCGGCCCGGCTGGCTCGATGGCGAGGTCGTGACGCTGAACGAGCGCGGGCTCACGGACTTCAACGCCCTGCAGAACGCCTTCGACAACGCACGCACGCAGCGGATGATCTACTTCTTCTTCGACGTGCCGTTCTATGGCGGCTATGACCTGCGCGCCGTGCCGCTGGTCGAGCGCCGAGCCCTGCTGCAGTCGATCTTGGCCAAGCCGCCGGAGCCGATCTGCTTCAGCGAGGCTTTCGACGCGCCGCCGCAGGACATCATCGCCTCAGCCTGCGAACTCGGCCTCGAGGGCATCATCGGCAAGCGCAAGGCGAGCCGCTACCCCTCGCGCCGATCGCCGGACTGGATCAAGCTGAAGTGCAGCCAGCGGCAGGAGTTCGTGATCGGCGGCTACACGGACCCGCAGGGCTCGCGCACCGGCTTCGGCGGCCTGCTGGTCGGCTACTACGATGACGGCGCACTCATCTACGCGGGGAAGGTTGGCACCGGGTTCAACGAGCAGATGCTGCGCGATCTCCTGAAGCGCATGCAGGCCCTGGCCACGGACCAGCGGCCGTTCAAAGACCCGACGGAGAACGACCGGCGCTCGCATTGGGTCGAGCCGAAGCTCGTGGCCGAGGTGGTGTTCACCGAGTGGACGCCAGACGGTCGCATCCGGCATCCGTCGTTCAAAGGCCTGCGCACCGATAAGCCAGCCAAGTCCATCACGCGCGAGAAACCTGCCGCCTGAGCATTCCCGCGCAGGGCCGGCTGCTATCTGCGCAGCGTGAAGACGACAGAGAGGTACGACACAGGCCCTTCTTCGATGGCGGCCACCCCGTGGAGAGCTGACGCTTCGAAGAGCAGCGAGTCGCCGGCAGCCACGTCCGCAGTCGTTTGGCCGTACTGATACCGCAACCTGCCGGAAAGCACATGCACAAACTTCAGACCAGGGTGCTGAAAGGTGACGTAGGGCTCAGCCTCCGGCAGCAGCGTGACCAGGTAGGGCTCAACGAACAGATTGCCAGAGAGCAGGTGTCCGAGCTACTCGTAGCCATCCACGGCACCCTGGCGATGCACCTTCAGACCCTTGCCTGCGCGGACGTGGCTGAAATCCTTGCGGTCCACCTGGTCGGCGAAGAAACGGGAGATCGGCACGTCTAGTGCGTTAGAGATCCGCTCGAGCGTCTGCACGGAAGGTGAGACCAGCCCGCGCTCGATCCGGGACAGCATCGACGCGGAGACACCCGACCGCCCCGCGAGCTCTCCGCCGCTTATTTCGATAGCGGCTCGGAGGGCCTTGATCTGGGCACCGATCGCAGCCATTGACAGATCGCGAGGGGCGGGACCCGCCTTCGCCCGGGGGCGGGCTGCAGGGGGGATGCGGGTGGGCCGCAGGGTTGGTAGGGGGGAGGGCGAGAGCGTCATGGCTCGCCCTTCTACGCCGATCGTCGTCTTGCGCAACTGTGAAAACCGATAGGGCGGAACGGCGCCATCCTAGCGCAGCGCTTCAACTGCGGGCCGAAACGCAAAGCCATCTCGATCGGCTTGTAGGAGACACTCAGGCTGGCCTACGGGGCCTTTTCTATGTGCGCCAGCGCTCCCTCGCATTGCGCAGGAGTTGTGGGTTCGCCCCAGCTTATTTAGGCCGACAAAGCGTGTTCTCGATCATTTCGGTGGGAGATCGTAGAAGGGCTCTTGTTGCCGTCCCGGCCTTGCCACGGTGAAGGCGATGTAGCGTTCCATGAATTGCGTGAAGTTGATTCCAGATGCGCCGGTGCATTGCGCCCCAGGGCGGACAGCGAGAACTCTGGCTGAGACGTCGTCGATACCCTTGGTCGTTGCCAAGTTCTCGGCGTCCAGCACAAATGCGGACCGGACGCCCCGCGCAATCCCCGCGTTCCATCCGCTTATGAACCCATTAAGCAACGCTGCGCATTCCACCTGATCGGTGCGCACCCCTTGCGAGCCTCTCGTGAACTGAGCGCACTTCCTGGCGACAGTGCCCGCTTGCTGTGACTCGTGCACCTGTGAGGACGCCACGTGCTTGACGCGCCGATAGAGCGGTCGCGGCACTTCCTGAACCAGTTTCCCGCCGAGCGCCTGCTGATGATGCTCGAGCCGCTGCCGGCAAAGGAG
>NZ_JAGGNU010000104.1 GCF_018614915.1 Variovorax paradoxus
GCCTGCTGTCCTTCGGCGCCGGGGTGCATGTGTGCATCGGCGCAAGCCTGACGCTGATGGAGGCCGAGATCGTCTTCGGCCGGCTGCTTCGCCGATGGCCCGGCTTGCGCTTGGTCGATGCGCAGCCGCGCTGGAGCGGCAACGCGGTGTACCGCGGCCTGGTCGCGCTGCCGGTGCGTAACGCCGGCAGCACTCGCACGCTGCGGGCTTTTCCAATGGCTGAGAATCGCGACCATGAAGATCGAAATCGATGACCTCTCGCGCCCCGAAATACATGCCCTGCTCGATGAGCATCTGCAGAACATGCATGCGCTGTCACCGCCCGAGAGCGTTCACGCGCTCGATCTCAACAAGCTTCGCCGGCCGGACATCACCTTCTGGTCGGCCTGGAACGGTTCGGTCCTGGTGGGCTGTGGCGCGCTCAAGGAACTGGATTCGAAGCACGGCGAAATCAAGTCGATGCGCACGCCGAGCGCCCTTCGTCGTCAAGGCGCCGGACGAGCGACCCTCGTCCACATCATCGACGTCGCGAGATCTCGCGGCTATCAGCGACTGAGCCTCGAAACCGGCGCGCAGCAAGCATTCAAGCCTGCGCACCGACTCTATGAGAGCTTCGGGTTCGCTCGCTGCGGACCCTTTGGTGACTATGTCGAAGACCCGAACAGCGTGTTCATGACATTGCGGCTGTAGCGAAGAGACGGTCCGGCTCTCTCACAACAGCTCGTTGAACGCGTAGAGCACGTTGTCCTTGCAACGGTGCCACAGGCCGCGCCGCGCCCACGCGTCGGCCTGCAACTCGATGCAGTCGCGCGTGTCGCGCTCGAAGATTGCTTCCAGCTGCGCGGCCAGCGCGTCGTCGCGCAGGCCGAGCGTGATCTCGTCGTTGGTTTCGAAGGAACGGTCGTCGAAATTGCTCGACCCGATGGCGCACCATGCGCCGTCCACCGCCATCACCTTCTGGTGCAGCAGGCACTTCTGGTACTCGAAGATGCGCACGCCGCCGGCCAGCAGCAAATGAAAGTTGCGATGCGCGGCGTGCTGCACCATGGGCATGTCGGACGCTTCGGTCGACGGCACCATCACGCGCACGTCGACGCCGCGCTTCGCCGCTTCGCACAGCGCATCGATCGCCTCGCTGTCGGGCAGGAAGTAGGGGTTCTGGATGCGGATGCGCTTGCGCGCGATGCACACCGCCAGGTGGTGCAGGATCTTCACCGCCGGCGGCGAGCCTTCGGGCTTGATGCTCGCGACGTGCACGGCCACCTCGCCCACGCGATCGAGCGGCGGGAACACCGGGTCGCCGACGAAGAGCTCGCCGGTGTCTTCCACCCAGTTCTCGCTGAAGGCGGCCTGCACCGCATGCACGATGGGGCCGCGCAGCCGCACGCCGAGATCGCGCACGTGGCTGCTGTCCTGCCCGTCGCCGAGCCAGCTGTCGACGATGCAATGGCCGCCGACCAGCGCCACCTTGCCATCGAGCACCACCAGCTTACGGTGGTCGCGGTCATTGAAGACGCCGATGTTGCGCACGTGGCGCGGGTGGTGCATCTCGAGGCGGCAGCCGGCTTCGCGCAGGCGGCGCGATGCGCCCTCTCCCATCTTCTTGCCGCCGTCGGCGTCGACCAGCACGCGCACCGGTACGCCGGCACGGCGGCGTTCGACGAGCGCATCGACCAGGCGCGTGCCGAGCACACCGTCCTTCCACAGAAAGGTCTCGAAGTGCACCGAGCAGGCGGCGGCGCGGATCTCCTCGAACATGGCATCGAAGAAGGCGCCGTTCTCCAGCAGCTCGACCGCATTGCCTTCGTAGACGGTGCCCTGCGTCAGGCCCGAAAGCGACGGCAGCAGCTCGGTGACCGGCGCGTCGCATTCGATCAAGAGCCGCGGATCGCGATGGCGGCGGATCGACCAGATGACGAGGCCCAGCACGACGATCAGCAGCGCCAGCACGAAAGCGAGCGCCGAAGGCCACGACAGCGTTGCCGGGAAACCATCGCTCATGGCGACCCATTCTTCGCGAATCACCGGTGCGCGGGACCGTCGGCGCGGCGGTTCGCGTTGTCGGCGGACGTCGCCTCCGGCCGTCGGCGCATCGGCTTCCTTGTTGCGACCGGCGCATCGACGATCACCGAGCAGGCATCCACCCTTCGAGCACGATCGCCAAGTCCTACACGGGCTCGCTCGACGGCGTCGCAGCATGCTGCCATGTCCCTCGTGCACACCCGCATTTCGGCGAACGGCTTGAGCTTTCATGTGGCCGTCGCGGGGCCACGGGAAGGACCGCTGGTCATGCTGCTGCATGGGTTTCCGGAGTTCTGGTACGGGTGGCGTCACCAGGTCGATGCGCTGGCAGGGGCGGGATACCGTGTCGCCATGCCGGATCAACGCGGCTACGGCGCAAGCGACAAACCGAAAGGTGTCCACAACTATGCGTTGGACATCTTGGCAGACGACGTGGCGGCAATGGCCATCGCGCTCGGGGCCGGGCGCTTTGCCGTTGTCGGACACGACTGGGGCGGCATGGTCGCGTGGCAGCTTGCGAGCCGAAACTCCGAAGACTTGATCGGCGCCGCCATCCTGAACGCGCCTCACCCGGCGACCTTTGCCTCTTACGCGCTGACGCATCCGCTCCAGGCGATGAGAAGCGCGTACGTCGCGCTGTTCCAGCTGCCGTGGGTGCCTGAAACCTTGCTGAGCGCGCGCAATTGTTCCGCGCTGGCACTGGCACTGACGAGCACCAGTCGCCCCGATACCTTCGACGACGCCGAACTCGATCAGTACCGCGCCGCCTGGTCGATCGATGGCGCGCTGACCTGCATGCTCAACTGGTACCGCGCGATGCCGATCGCGAGAACGAGCGCCGCGCGCATTCGAGTGCCGGTGCGAATCATCTGGGGCGACCGCGACAGCGCACTCGAAAAGGGCCTGGCCGGAGCCGGCGCGGCTTGTTGCGACGATGCGCAGGTGCTCCACCTTCGCGATGCCACCCATTGGGTGCATCACGAAGAAGTTGCTGCCGTCAACGCCGCGCTGGTGGACTTCCTGAACTTGCTACATCGCTGAGATCGCCACTCAACGACCGTCGCGGTCCGAGTCGCCCGGTACCGCCCGCTCCACCGTGTCACTGAGGCGTTGCCACGCATCGCGCGAGGCGTGCTTGGCGCGCTCCCATTCGAGGGAGGAGCGCCCACGAGCGCTGCCCCAACCGCTGCTCAAGTCCGGTTCCACCTCGTCGAAGGTGCGGCCCGGGTAGCGCGAGTACGCGTCCACGCCATACCTGTACGCCGGCCCATAGTCGTCATAGCTCGACCCACCGGTGATGTAAGAGCGGCTCGAGTAGTTGTCGCGCCAATACGCATCTTCAACGTCAGGATCGGCCACACTCCTGCCGGCAAGGGCGCCAGCCGCCGCACCGACGGCGGCGCCGACGGCAGCACCGACCGGCCCGGTCATGCCACCCACGGCCGCCCCAGCGGCCGCTCCACCGGCCACGCCGCCGGCCGCACCGCCCACGACCGCGCCCACGCCAGTGGCAACTGGCTTCGAATCCGAATCATCCTTGAGCTTGTTCATCAGAGTCTCCTTTGGTACGTCCAAGTGACGTTTCCGAAGGCTGCGCTCTCCATTCAGATGCACCCGTAGCGGTGCCGCTCATCGCGGCGCAAGGGGCAAGCTCTCGCCTCTGCCGGTGTTCACCTACACCGGTTGCCGATCAGCCGCAGACCTCAAGCGCCTCCGGCGAGGCCGATGTCGGAGTTGGCTTGAGACATTGCGGCGTACCGGTTGGAGCTAAAGGCGCGCCACATCCACGACCGCCGACGCGAAGGCCTCAGGTGCCTCTTGAGGCAAGTTGTGCCCGATCCCGCCGGTGATGAGCCGGTGCTCGTAAGGCCCCGAGAACTTCTTGGCGTAGGCGCTGGCTTCCGGGTGCGGTGCACCGTTGGCGTCTCCTTCCAGAGTGATGGTCGGCACGCCGATGACCGGGCCCTGCGCAAGCCGCGTCTCAAGATCGCGATACTTCGCTTCGCCCTCCGCCAAGCCGAGGCGCCAGCGATAGTTGTGAACCACGATGCTCACGTGATCCGGATTGTCGAAAGCACTCGCGCTGCGTTCGAAGGTGGCGGAATCGAAGGCCCATTTCGGCGATGCGATCTGCCAGATCAGCTTGGCGAACTCGTTGCGGTTCTTCTCGTAGCCCAGACGACCCCGTTCGGTGGCGAAGTAGTACTGGTACCACCACTGCAATTCGGCCTGCGGCGACAAGGGAATCTTGCCGGCTTGCTGGCTGCCGATCAGGTAGCCGCTGACGGAGACCAGTGCGTTCACGCGCGCTGGCCAAAGCGCCGCCATGATGCAGGCTGTCCGCGCTCCCCAGTCACAGCCTGCAACAGTTGCCTTCTCGATCTTCAGCGCATCCATCAGGGCGATGATGTCGGCAGCGACCGCGCTCTGCTGACCATTGCGAGCGGTCTTGTCCGAAAGAAAACGGGTCTTGCCGTACCCACGCAGATGCGGAACGATCACCCGATGCCCGGCCGCGGCCAGCAACGGAGCGACGTCGACATAGGTATGAATGTCATAGGGCCAGCCGTGCAGAAGAATCACGGGGGCTCCGTCGGCCGGGCCGACTTCGAAGTACTCCACGTTGAGTACCCCGGCGTCGACATTCTTCAGCGGCTCGAGGCGCTTCAGCGGCGATGCCAGGTGCGTGTTCGGCGAAGCTGCGGTCTGCGCGAAAGCGGCTGTGGTGGTGAGCTGGGCGGCAACAGCGCCGATTGCCGCGGCTCCCAGGAATGAGCGCCTGTGCAGGATGGATGCGTCTGACATTTGAAAGTCCTTTGCGGGTCTGAACGGGAAGTGAGGTGTCAGTGGCATCGCGACAGGGTGCATGCAGGCTGACGGGACGATTGTTGTGGCGGCGCATGACCCAGAGCGGCGCTTTCGTATGCCTCTGTATCCGGGGCGGCTTTCATCACAGTAAATTGCACTTCAAGCGGGCGACATGCACCGAGCACGAAGACCCTGGCGGCCCGCCCCATCCGGGCGCCATCCCGGCTTGCGGCTACCATCGTCGCGCGTCACCGAGACCCCAGCGATGTCGCTTGCCGGTGCTCGCGACAAAGGATGACAAGGAACATGCAAGCAAGCCAGGACTGCGATGTATTGGTGATCGGCGGCGGCCCCGCGGGCTCGACCATGGCCACGCTGCTGGCGCGCCAGGGGCGCCGCGTGGTGATGCTCGAGAAAGACCAGCATCCGCGTTTCCATATCGGCGAATCGCTCCTGCCGGGCAACGTCGCGCTGTTCGAAGCGCTCGGCGTGCGCGAGCAGGTCGAGAAGATCGGCATGCCCAAGTTCGGCATCGAGTTCGTGCCACCGGATCTGGACGATCGCAGCTATGTCGATTTCTCCGAGGGCTGGGATCCGAGCAAGGATTCGGCGTGGCAGGTGCGCCGTTCGGAACTCGACGAGCTGCTGTTCCGCAATGCGTCCACGCAGGGCGCGGTGGCGATCGAGGGCGCCAAGGTCCGGCAGGTGGATTTCGACGACGAAGGAGCCACCGTACAGGCCGTGCTGCAGGACGGCGCCCCCCAGACCTGGCGTGCCCGCTTCGTGGTCGACGCGAGCGGCCGCGACACGGTGCTGGCCAGCAAGCTCAAGAGCAAGCAGAAGAACCCGGAGCACAACAGCACCGCCTTGTTCGGCCATTTCCGCAATGCCCGGCGGCTCGAGGGCCGGCGCGAAGGCAACATCAGCATCTGCTGGTTCGAGCACGGGTGGTTCTGGTTCATTCCGCTGGCCGACGGCACGACCAGCGTCGGCGCCGTGTGCTGGGCCTACTACCTGAAGGCGCGCGACAAGCCGCTGAAGGACTACTTCTTCGACACCATCGCGATGTGCCCGGAACTGCATGACCGACTGAAGAACGCGACCCTGGTCGACGACATGGTGCATGCCACCGGCAACTTCGCCTACTCCAGCACCCATGCCACGGGCGACCGCTACCTGATGGTGGGCGACGCCTTCACCTTCATCGACCCGATGTTTTCATCGGGCGTGTTCCTGGCCATGCAAAGCGCATTCGACGGCGCCCGCCTGGTCGAGACCGCGCTGGACCGGCCCGCCGAGCTGCCGGCCGCGCGCCGCGTGCTCGAAAAACGCATCCGCCTCGGGCCGCGCGACTACTCGTGGTTCATCTACCGGGTGACCAACCCGACGATCCGCGACATGTTCATGCACCCGAACAACAACTTCAAGGTGAAGCAGGGGCTGATGTCGCTCCTGGCCGCCGACATCCACCAGGGATGGGTCTATCGCGGCTCGCTGTTCATGTTCAAGGTGGTGTACTACTTCGTCTCGGTGATCAACTGGCGCCGCACCCTCGCGGGCTGGAAGCGGCACCGCTACAACATCCGCGACATGGGCCAGCTCAGGGGCGAGACGATCCTCAAGAGCGACTGACGGCGGTGTACTCCGAGAAGATGCCCAGCTCCACGTGGCGCTGGACCTGCGTGAAGCCGGCGGCTTCGAGCGCGGCGATCACCGTCGCCGGCGGGATGCAGGCTTCGATCGTGTCCCAGTAGAAGCGCCACAGCTCGGGCGTCGTGCGCTGCTTCGCGGCGAGCCGCGCGATCACCGGCACGACCGTGCGCATGTAGCCCCTGAGCAGCGCGGTGCCGATCCGGCTGGCAGGACGCGTGATCTCCAGCACCAGGAGCCGCCCGCCCGGCCGCAGCACGCGATGGAACTCGGCGAAGGCGGCGCGCACGTCCGAGAGATGCCGCAGCGCATAGCCCATGCTCAGGAAGTCCGCCGTGCCGTCGGCGCACGGCAATGCTTCGGCCCGGCCGGCGCAAAGCTGCACGCCCTGCAGCGCGACCTGCTTCAACATGCCCGCGCTCGGGTCGACGCCGGTGAGGCGCCCGCCAGGGCCGATCAGCGCGAGCGCTTCGCGGGCGACCAGGCCGGTTCCGATGCCCACGTCGATCACCTGCGCGCCTGCTGCGAGCCCGGCTCGCCGCAGCGCGGCGCGCCGGTACGCGGGGCCGCTGCCGAGGGCCAGCACGCGCTCGATGCGGTCGTAGTCGCCAGCCGTGTCGTCGAAGATGCGGCGCAGGTAGCGCTGATGCTCTTCCTCGTCGCCGTAGTAGGCAGGCAGGGGCGCGTGCGGCAGCTGCGGTACGCAGGCACTGGGTGCGGCGTCGGGTGAATCGTGCATCGGGCGGATCATAGGCGCTGCCATGCGGGCACCAGTGGCATCGCTCGACGCGCCGTCGTGACCAACGCAGAATTCAGCTGGATCCATGTGAAAGCAATCCAGCCCCCCCGGCCCGCGGAGACGATCATGAACAAGCCAAGCGCATCCATCGCAGAGATCGCTCCCGACATCCACCGCATCAGCGTGGCCATGCCACCGGAACTCATTCCCGGCGGCTTTTCTTTCAATCAGTACCTGCTGGTCGACGAGCAGCCGCTCTTGTTCCATACCGGCCCGCGCAAGCTGTTTGCGCTGGTACGCGAGCAGATCGAGAAGGTGCTGCCGCTCGAGCAGCTGCGCTTCATCGCCTTCTCGCACATCGAGGCCGACGAGTGCGGCGCACTGTCGGAGTTCCTCGCCGCCGCACCGCAGGCGCGGCCCGCGTGCAGCGACATCGCGGCCATGGTGTCGGTAAGCGACATGGTCGATGTCGAGCCGATCGCACTCAGCGATGGGCAGCCGCTCGACACCGGGCGCCACAAGCTCGTGTGGCAATCCGTGCCCCATCTGCCGCACGGGTGGGAGTGCGGCTACTTGTTCGATGAATCGTCCAGGACATTGTTCTGCGGCGACTTGTTCACCCAACCCGGCACCGGCGAGCAGGCGCTCGTCCAGGAAGATCTCGTGGAATCGAGCGAGGCCTTCAGGAGGCGCCTGGACTATTTCTCCCACAGCCTGAACGCGCCGGCACAGATCGAAAAGCTGGCACGGCTGAAGCCCGTGACGCTCGCCTGCATGCACGGCAGCGCCTGGTCTGGCGATGGCGCCGCGCATCTGCGCAAGCTTGGCCAATCGCTTGCAGCAATGCCGACGTGATCACTCGATCGCGACCTTGGCGTCCTTGACGAGCCTGGAGTACCTGGTCGTGTCGTCCTTGATCTGGGCCGCCATCTGGTCAGGTGTGTCGCCGACCGGTTCGGCGCCGATCTCTTCCATGCGCTTCTTGAAGTCGGGCGACTGGATGATCTTCACGATCTCGGCGTTGAGCTTCGCGACCACGTCCTTGGGCGTCGCCGCCGGTGCCAGGATGCCGAACCACGTGCCCTGGTTGAAGTCCTTCATGCCCGCCTCGGCCAGCGTCGGCACGTCGGGCAGCGTGCCCGAGCGCTTCGCGGTGGTCACCGCCAAGGCGCGAAGCTTGCCGGCCTTGATGTGCTGGACCAGCGGCGTCAAGGTATCGAAGGACATGTCCACCTGGCCGCCGAGCAGGTCGGTAGTCAGCGGTGCACTGCCCTTGTAGGGCACGTGCAGCAGCTCCACGCCGGCGATGCTCGAGAACTGCGTGCCGATCAAGTGCTGCACGGTGCCGTTGCCATTCGAGCCGTACGACAGCTTGCCAGGCGAAGCTTTTGCCAGCGCGACCAGGCTCTTGACGTCGGTCGCCGACGACTTGGCATTGACGACCAGCACATTGGGCACCAGCGCCACCGTGGTGATGGGCGCGAAGCTCTTCTCGAAGTCGTAGGGCAGCTTCCTGTAGACGCTGGTGGCGATGGTGTGATGCACCGCGCCCATGAGCAGGGTGTAGCCGTCCGGCTTCGCCTTCGCCACGTAGTCGGCACCGACCGTCGCCCCTGCTCCCGGCTTGCTCTCGACGACTACTGGCTGTCCGAGGCTTTGCGAAAGCGGCGTGGTGATGGCACGCGCCAGTGCGTCCGAACTTCCGCCGGGCGGGAAAGGCACGATGAGCGTGATCGGTTTCGCGGGCCAGGCCTGCGCGGCGGCAAGCGATGCGGCGAAGCCGAAGGCGAGCGCCGTCAAGGCGCAACGAGGGCCGAAATTGGATGTCTTCATGGTTGTCTCCTGGTGGATGTATGGGCACGGGTTCGCCCCTGCGGCGCTTGGCGGCCGCTTCGGGATGAGAGGCAGCGCTTGGCCGGGGTCAGGGCCCCTCAGGCCGCCTTGCGCTGCGTGCTGCCAGCCACCTGATCGCACACGGCCTTGGTGACTTGGGCGGTCGTCGCCGTGCCGCCCAGGTCGCGCGTGTGCAGCGACTTGTCGGCAGTGACTTTCTCGATGGCCTGCATGACGCGCTTGGCGGCATCGGTCTCGCCGAGATGCTCCAGCAGCATCACGACCGACCAGAAGGTGCCGACCGGGTTGGCGAGGCCCTTGCCCATGATGTCGAATGCCGAGCCGTGGATCGGCTCGAACATCGACGGATAGCGGTGCTCCGGATCGATGTTGCCGGTAGGCGCGATGCCCAGGCTGCCGGCCAATGCGGCGGCGAGGTCGCTCAGGATGTCGGCGTGCAGGTTGGTCGCCACGATGGTGTCGAGCGATGCCGGGTTGTTGATCATCCGGGCCGTCGATGCATCGACGAGCTCCTTGTCCCACTTGACGTCAGGGAACTCCTTGGAGATCTGCACGGCGATTTCGTCCCACATGACCATCGCGTGGCGCTGGGCGTTGCTCTTGGTGATAACCGTGAGCAGCTTGCGGGGGCGCGACTGCGCCAGCTTGAAGGCGAATCGCATGATGCGCTCCACACCGGCGCGGGTCATCATGGACACGTCGGTCGCAGCCTCGATCGGGTGGCCCTGGTGCACACGACCGCCGACGCCGGCGTATTCGCCTTCGGAGTTCTCGCGAACGATGACCCAGTTCAGGTCGTCCGGGCCGCAGCGCTTGAGCGGGCCGTCGATGCCGGGAAGAATGCGTGTCGGGCGCACGTTCGCGTACTGGTCGAAGCCCTGGCAGATCTTCAGGCGCAGGCCCCAGAGCGTGATGTGGTCAGGAATGTGCGGATCGCCGGCCGAGCCGAACAGGATCGCATCCTTGTCGCGAATGGCGTTCAGGCCGTCGTCCGGCATCATCACGCCGTGCTCGCGGAAGTAGTCCCCGCCCCAGTCGAAGTTCTCGAACTCGAACTTGAAGCTGCAGCCGGCAGAGGCAAGGGCTTCCAGCACTTGCTGGCCGGCAGGCACGACTTCCTTGCCGATGCCGTCGCCGGGGATGGTTGCGATCTTGTACGTCTTCATGGGTTTGTTTCCGTGGGTGGTGGTGAAGCAGTAGGAGGTACTGTAGGAATTCGAGCCCTTTCGGCACGGTGCTAAAGTGAATCCATTGTTAACCTGCGTTCAACAGTGGAGTGCCAATGACCAGTGCAATCCTGCCAGCGGACCTGGGCTTCTTTTCCACCCTGGCCAGTGCCGGAAGTCTCAGCGCTGCAGCGCGAGAGCTCGGTGTCACCACGCCCGCGGTGAGCAAGCACCTCGCGCTGATGGAGTCACGCGTGGGGGTATCGCTGGTGAACCGGTCGACACGCCGCATGAGCCTGACACCCGAAGGTGATGTGTACCTCGAGCACGCGCGCCGAATCCTTGGCGACATCGACAGCATGGAGGAGCTTCTTGGGGTTTCCAAGGCGACGCCGAAGGGCCTGTTGCGGGTGAACGCCACGCTGGGTTTCGGGCGCAGCCACGTGGCGCCGCTGATTTCGAGGTTCGTGCGCAAGTACCCGGAACTCGAGGTGCAACTGCAGTTGTCGGTCAACCCTCCGGCGCCGACCGAGGACCTCTTCGATGTCTGCGTGCGCTTCGGCGCCCCGCCTGACAGTCGGGTCATTGCAAGGGGCATCGCAGCCAACCGTCGCCTGCTGTGCGCGGCGCCGGCCTATCTGGCAAAGCATGGCATCCCGAAGGTTCCGAACGACCTCACGAAGCACAACTGCATCGGCATTCGCCAGGGCGAAGAAGCTTACGGAGTTTGGCGGCTGGCAAGCGGGAGAGGCCGCAGCGCAAACACCGAAGCAGTCAAGACGCGGGGAAACCTGGCGACCAACGATGGCGAGATCGCGGTCAACTGGGCGCTCGACGGCCACGGCATCCTGATGCGGGCCGAGTGGGACATCGAACGCCATCTTCGCAACGGCCGGCTGGTGCCGGTCCTCCCGCAGTACTTC
The DNA here is from genome assembly GCF_018614915.1 of Variovorax paradoxus. Taxonomy (GTDB): domain Bacteria; phylum Pseudomonadota; class Gammaproteobacteria; order Burkholderiales; family Burkholderiaceae_C; genus Variovorax; species Variovorax paradoxus_K. The sequence continues at coordinate 11,163 of NZ_JAGGNU010000104.1, forward strand.
ACGCCCGATGCGGACATCTATGCGGTGTACCCGCAGCGGCACCAGCTGGCCGCCCGGGTCCGGGCCTTCGTGGACTTCCTGGCGCTTTCATTCACTCAACAAGCGGCCGCGGCGAAACCGTAGCGGGCTTGTCCAGCAGAGATCGGCAAGCCGAGGGGGCTTCACGCGCCCGTCAAGGCGCCCGCGCGCTTCGCCTGCCGGTTTCCTGCGCCGCCCGGACGGCCAGCGTCTAAGCTGCTCCCATCCCGCGGATCACCCCAGGCGAGCAATGGCGCGCCGGGCCAGGGACAGAATGAAAGCGCCGACATGAACCAGCCGAGCACTGCACCCCTGCCCGCCACACTGGCCGATCTGGTTCACCGCCTCGACCGGGCCCGGCTCACCGGCGAGCGGGAGATGGGAAACGAGGCAGGCACCTTGCCCGCCAGCCGCTACACCGACCCGCAATACTGGCAGCACGAGCAGACATCGTTGTTCGCACAGTGGCCTGTCGTCGCGGCCCACAGTTCCGAGGTCCCGGTCGGATCGGTCCTTCCATTCGACGCTCTTGGCGTTCCGATCGTCGTCACCCGGGCGGACGATGGCCGCGCGCGTGCCTTCTTCAACGCGTGCCGGCATCGCGGCATGGCGCTGGTGGCGTCCGGCGGGGCGGAACCGACGCGGGCGAAGACCTGCAAGGCGCTGGTCTGCCCCTACCATGCCTGGGCCTACGAGCTCGACGGCCGGCTGCGCCACCGCCTGCACGCGGAGACCTTCGATGGCATCGACCCGGCCACGCTGAACCTGGTGGAGCTGCCTTGCGACGAGGCCGGCGGGCTGATCTTCGTCAAGCGCACGCCCGGCCCGGCTTTCTCGGCCGCGGACTTTCTGCACGGGCTCGACGCGCACCTGCTGTGGCTGCGCCTGCCCCAGATGACCGTGTTCCGCAAGGTCGACCGCGTGTACCGGGCCAACTGGAAGCTGACGGTGGATGCGTTTCTCGAGGGCTATCACATCCGCGTGCTGCATCGCGACACCATCTACCCCTTCTTCGCCGATGCATACACCGTGAACATGCATGCGGGCCCGCACCAGGATTCGCTGGTGGCGCGGCGCGCCGCCTTCGATGCCTTCGCCCCGCCGGGCGACCGCGATGCACTGTGCCGGCTGGCCACCCCGACGCAGCTGCTGTTTCCGAATACCTTTCTCATCTGGCACCCCGACTACGTGAGCCTGATCGGCATGTTCTCGCCGGCCGCCGACGAGGTCCGCTGGGTGCACACCATGCTGATCCCGCCCGAGCGCAGCGGCGAGGACTGGACGCCCCACTGGGAGAAGACCTTCGCGCTCATCGAGCAGACCGTCTTCCAGCAGGAGGACATCGCCACCGCCGTGGCCATACAGCGCGGCCTGTCCAGCGGCGCCGCCACGGCATTGCAGCTCGGCCGACTGGAACACGAGGTGCTTCGCTTCCACCGCAACGTGGACGCGGCCATCGCCGGCAAGCTGGTGCCCGCCGGCGGCGAGCGGGACCGCCTGTCGTTTTGAGCGCTCGACGACGCGCCAACTGGCCTCAGGCCATCCGACTTGGCATTGGCGCGGCAGATGATTCGTTCACGCACGTGCTGCCAGGAAGCTGGGAACCACTCGGGAGGAGTTGGCTGAAATCGCGCTGATCGCGACTGCCTCGGCCGGACACCGCTGGTCATTGGGCTCCCACTGTTGAATTCTGGTAAATGCCGGATTTACTTTGGCATCGATCCAAACGCATCGCCGAATTTTTACATTACCCAATTCGTCCTCCCCCACACAGGGACAGCCCATGAAGAGATGCATTGCCCATCCGTAGAAGAACGTCAGAACCAGGAGACAACAAGTGAGCCTCAAGAATGTGCTTTCAGGTTTCTCGATTGCCATCATGGCCATCGCGCCTGTGTACGCCAAGCGCGCCGACGACGCCGTCGTTGCCGCGAGGCAGAAGGTGTTCGGCGTAGAGAACGTCGATGCCGAGACCGGCAAATTGCCTGGAGACAAGGTCATCTTCTCCTGGCTGTCGAACTCCAGCTTTGCTGCGTCCATTCAGGGACGGGTCGTGTTCCTCGACACGTATGTGACGCGGCTGGAAGTTCAGCCGGGCCGAACTCCATTCGTCATCAAGGACATGGTCGACCTCAAACCGGAGGCGATCCTTCTAGGGATGGTGTTCAAAACGCCGCTGGCGACGCGGTCTGACAGTCAGATTGCCGGCGTATGAAGTGGCTGCATCGTTTCGCTCGATTGCAGGCGTTTGACGGGGCCACTTCGGGCCACTTACGCCGTGGCTTGCCGCCACTTGGCCCAGTGCGGACGCACTCATGCCTGCGCCTCGCTCAAGAGCCGACGCCGCGCCATCCACAAATTGCTCAAGGCAAACAGGGTGTGGAGTTGCGCCGTGTTCTTTGCCAGTCCCTTGTAGCGCACCTTCACGTGACCGAACTGGCGCTTGATGACTCGAAACGGATGTTCCACCTTCGCCCGCACGCTGGCCTTGAGATGCTCGATTCGGTTGAGCACTGCGCCCATCGCGCTGGCCTTGTCCAATGCCCGTCGCTTGCCCGGACGCATGGCCACATGCCAGTGGGCCTTGGTGCCTCTGTTCTCTTTGCGCTTGGCCACTCCCTGGTAGCCCGCGTCAGCAAAGACATCGGCCTCTTTGCCATGCACGAGCTGACTGGCCTGGGTGACATCGCTGATGTTGGCCGCTGTGCCCACCACGGTATGCACCAGGCCCGAGTCGGCGTCCACGCCAATATGCGCCTTCATTCCGAAGTGGTGAG
>NZ_JAGGNU010000105.1 GCF_018614915.1 Variovorax paradoxus
TCAATATCCGAACAGTATTGGGGCCAGACCAGCGAGACTATATCGGCGTGGCCGCGGTGAAATGACCAGATCCAACTCGCCAACCTGCAACCTGGCAAGCAGACGTCCTTCGTCACTGCTCGACATATCCAGCCGCCGGCGAGGGCGATCCAGACACCAACTGGCGTACAAGGCCGGGCCGCACACCAAGGCGGCGGAGGGAGTGACGCCTACGCGCAGCGTGTCTCTTTGGATCGGCGTCGCACTTGTCGCGGCGATGGCGTTGACGCGCTCGGCGAGGTCCTTGCTTCTCAGCGCCGCCTGCAAAGCTGCCTTGGTAGGCAGTCGCTTTCTCCCTGACGTGACGAACAGCGGGGTGTCGAACGATTGCTGAAGTTGCCTCATGGCGTGGCTGATCGCCGGCTGCGAGACGCCGGCGACACGCGCCGCCGCAGCGAAACTGCCCTGGTCGATCACGAGTCTGAGGTAGTGCAGATAGCGCAAATTCATAAACGCCATTTATCATTTGACAGCCATTGTGACTTGTCTGGAGACAAGCAGTCGGGAATCATTTAACCCATGAAGTCACAAGGAGACCATTCATGAGTCAACGTCAACTGGATGCGGTGCGGACGTACCTTCAGCGTCTGCACGCGAGCGATACAGCTGGACTGATAGCCTCGTTTGAGGAGGACGGAGTCGTGCACTCGCCGTTTCTCGGCACGATGAAAGCGCGCGAGTTCTTCCCAAGGCTTGCGCAGGCATCGAGCCAGAGCGTGATCACTCTGATCGACCTGTTCGCCTCGGTACAGCTTGCGGACGACACCGTGCGCGTGGCAGCCTACTTCCGCTACGACTGGACCCTGAGCGACGGTAGGTTGGTCGACTTTACGTGCGTGGATGTATTCGGTTTCCGATTGGTCAGCGATCGGATTGCCAGCATGCACATCGTCTACGACACGCATCCGCTCCGCGAGCGGGTTGGCGACAAATACGCGCCAACCACTGTGTCGAATGCTTGAGAAAAGGGGAGGCATCAAGTAGTCGATTGCGAGCGACCGCTCGTGGCCTGCTCGTGGCCTACCCAAAGTTCGGGCGATGGGGAAGCGGTCGGCGGCGCAGCGCCGGCCGCATCGGCGGAGCGCTACGACTGCAGCACCTTGAATAGCTGACATCCGCGCCGCCCGCAGTCACCAGGCCAAACGGCTGCTTGATGCCAGTCGGCGTGAGTTTGCCCGCCGGCGGCCACCGTCCGCAACCGCTGCAAAGCCGCCCTCCGCTTCCCGCACAAGCTGAGGATCAGTTCTGCGCTGGCGTCGCAGCGGAAACGGCTGCGCGCAACCCCAACTCATAACTGTCGACGCCGAAACCGCAGATCTGTCCCCGCACGATCTCTGCGAAGACCGAGTGGTGGCGGAACTTCTCCCGCGCATGGATGTTCGACATGTGCACCTCCACGACGGGCACCGTCAGAATTGCCAGTGCATCGCGGATTCCGTAGCTGTAGTGCGTCCATGCACCGGCATTGATGAGCACTGCGTCCACGCCCTCCGAGAAGGCGCGATGGATGCGCTCGCACATCTCGCCCTCGCTGTTGGTCTGAAAGCTCTCGATCCCGGCACCCAGCTCCTTGCCCAGAGCCTGCAGCCGCTGCTCGATTTCCTGGAGGGTTGTCGTGCCGTACTGCTTCGGATCGCGCTTACCGAACATGTTGTGGTTGATGCCGTGAAGCATGAGGATCTTCATGATGCGTCTCCGAAATGAGCTGTCAGGCCAAGGGAATGGTCATGTGATCGATCACGGCGCGAGTGTCAGGGCGCACGCCGCGCCACCATGCGAAGGCTTCCGCGGCCTGCTCGACCAGCATGCCGACACCGTCGGCCAGCCTTGGCACGCCGGCGTTTTTCGCCAAACGCAGGAAGGGAGTGAGCCCTTTGCCGTAGGCCAATTCATACGCCAGGCGCGCGCCCTGCAGGGCCTCGACTGGCAAGGGCGGCAACTCGCCCCTGAGACTGGCCGAGGTGCCGTTGATGACGATGTCGAATTTTTCGCCCGAAAGATCGCCGTAGGCGCATCCCTCGACCTTGCCGTGAGCCGCGAACTGCCTTGCAAGGTCGTCCGCCTTGCCCTGCGTACGGTTCGCGAGCACCAGCACCGCAGGTTGCTGTTCGAGAAACGGAAGCAGTGCGCCACGGACCGCACCACCTGCGCCGAGCACCAACATGCGCGCCCCCTTGAGCGCGAAGCCAAGGTTGCGTTGGATGTCATTGGTGAGCCCCAGGCCGTCGAAGTTGTCGGCCACGATGCGGTCACCCTCGAACTTGAGTGCATTGGTCGCGCCTGCCAGTTGCGCGCGTTCAAGCCTTTCCGTGGCCAAGGCAAAGGCCTGGAGCTTGAACGGCGCAGTCACGTTCATGCCGCGTCCGCCAGCGTTGCGAAATGCATGCAGATCGTCAGCGAAGCGATCGAGAGAGCCTTCGATCGCGCTGTAGTCGATGTCCTGTCCGGTCGAGGCCGCAAAACTGCCGTGGATGTAGGGCGACTTCGTGTGCCCGATGGGGCTGCCGATGACGGCGTACTTGTCGGTCATCTCGAGAAGCTCCTCATGCGCTGTAGAGCACGCCGTCGGCCTGCATGTCTGCGATCTGTGCGGCGTCGAAACCCAGGCTGGCTGCGATTTCCGCGTTGTGCTCGCCCAGCTCGGGCGCGACCTGCGTGATCGAGGTATCGCAGCCCGACATGCGGAAAGGCAGGTTCGGCAGGCGGATCTTTCCGAGCACCGGGTGGTCTTGCTCGACCACCATTCCGCGCGCCTGGATCTGTGGGTCAGCCAGCACTTCGTCGATGCGCTGGACCTTGGCGGCCGGCACGTCGATGCCGTCCAGCATCTTCAGAAGTTCCGCGACCGGCCTTGCCGAGACCCAGGGCTTCACCACTTCGAGGATGCCGGCGCGCTGTGCGTTGCGACCCGCCGAGGTGTGCAACAGCGTGTCGGTGCCGAAGCCTGCCGGGCCACCTGTCTGTTCTACCAACGCAGCGAACCTCTTCCAGGCATCGTCGACTTGCGCCGCAATGACAACGTCGCCGTCCTGCGCGCGGAACACGCCGTAGAGCGTCGAGTTGGGCATGTCGTGCCCGGTCTGCACCGGTACTTCTTTGCCTCCTGACAGCGTGTAGCACTGCACCGCGTACTCGTGCATCGACACCAACGTGTCGTACAGCGCCATGTCGATGTGCTGCCCACGCCCCGACTTCACCCGCCCGAGGAGGGCCGCATTGATGGCAGCCACCGCATGGATGCCGGTGTACATGTCGCCTAGCGAGATCCGCAGCAGAGGCGACGCTTCGCCAGGATTGCCGACCATCTGCATGATCCCGCTCTTGGCTTCGGCGATGAGGCCGAAACCGGCGCGGTGCGAGTCGGGGCCGGTATGGCCGTAGGCCGAAATAGAGCAGTAGACGAGGCCGGGGTTGGTCTCGGCCAGTTCGGCATACCCCAGGCCGAGCTTGTCGAGTGCACCGGGCCGGTAGTTCTCGACGAACACGTCGGCACTGTCGACGAGTTTCTTCATCAGTGCACGGCCGCGGGGATCCTTGGTGTTGACGCTCAACCCCTTCTTCCCCATGTTCTGCTGCAGGAAGTAGCCGCTGTGGTCACCGACGAACCAAGCATGCTGGCGGCCTGCGTCGCCCGACCCCGGACGCTCGACCTTGATGACTTCCGCACCCAGTGCAGCGAGGCAGCGACCCACATACGGACCGGCCAGGAAGTGGCTGTAGTCGATGACGCGCATGCCAGCCAGCGGCAGCGCCTGTTGCGATGACGCGCTCATGCCGGCCTCCTTGGCACCATCACACGGTGCTCGCCCTTCTGCACGACCTCATCGCGCTGGTTGATCAGTTCGGACGGCAACACGAGGATGCCCCAGCCCGGCTTGCTCTTCGATTCGCGCTTGGTGCCCACGTGGAACCTCACTCGCACCGTGTCGCCCAGCTTGATCGGGCCAACGAAGCTCCATTCCCAGCCCAGCGACATGCCGGGCATGAAGCGCATGTCGCCTTTTGTCTTCAAGCCGTCGGCAATCGACAGGCCGAACAGGCCGTGTGCCACGCGGGTGCCGAACGGCGTCGTGCGGGCATAAGCCTCGTCTGTGTGCACGGGGGTGTGGTCGCCGCTGAGGTCGGCGTAAGCCATCACGCGCGCCTCCGTCACTTCGTAGGGCGGGCTGACGCAGGTGGCGCCGACGACGGCGTCGTCCCAATACTTGTCTTCGATGGTCAGTGATGTCATGAGTGTCTCTCTTGGATTGAAAGGTTCAGGCGCGTGGATCGATGGCGAGCGCGCGGGCCACGGTGCCTGCGCTGGCCTGGATGAATTCGACGGCCAGGCCATCCGGCAGGCGCAGCCAGTTGCGGCCTTGCGGCATCTCGGTGACGCCGAAGGCTTGGGCAGCGGCGAGTGCGGCCTCGAGGTCTTCGCACATCACGCCGAGGTGGCCGAGGCGGCCCTCGGGTCCGGCGTGGTCAGGCTTGGCCATGAACTGCATGCCGCCGAGCGTCCAGTATTGGATGGGGTCCTCGACGGTGCCTTGCACCTCACGCATCGTCATGCCGCAGACCTCGTGAAAGAACCGGATGTGCCAATGGATGTCTGCCACCCAGATGGCGACATGTTCGACGTAAGCACGCGGACGGGTCATTTCGCCTCCATGCGGCGTTCGATGCCCTTGATGGCAGCGACCAGCGTCTGATTCACGGGCGTCGGCACGCCGTGTTTCAGGCCCGCGCGCACAACGGCGCCGTTGATGAAGTCGATCTCGGTGATGGAACCCTTCTCCAGGCTTTGCAGCATCGAGGTCTTGAACTCGTAAGGAAGCCCTTCGGCAGCCATCATCCAGGCGTCGCGCGGCGTGTCGATGGACAACTTCACGCCGCCTGCTTCAGCAGCAGCCATTGCTTCGCCCACCGCTGCAAGGGCTGCAGTTTCGATCTCCGGCACTGCGTAAAGACTGCCGTACACCTGCCCCGTGATCGCACTCAACGCGCCCGTGGAGACGTTGATGAGGAGCTTGTCCCAGATCACGCCCATGATGTTGTCGCTGACCTCGCACGGCAGCGCAGCGCGTTCGAATTCCGCGGCAATGGCCGCAGCCCGTGCACTGATGCGGCCATCGAGTTCGCCGATCACCGTGCGCTTGTTGCGTGTGCCCGCGATGATGTGGCCCGGCCCGAGGAAAACGCCGCCGACATAGGTCTTGCCGGCCAGCACATGCTCCGCGCCGGCGACCTCCGCCAGGATGTCCTCATGCCCCATTCCGTTCTGCAACGACATCACGGCGGTGTCCGGACCGACGACGGACAACGAGCCTTCGATGGCTGCACGCGTATGGAAGGACTTGACCAGCACGATCACCAGATCGGCCGGAGGCAAACCTTCGACGCTGGTGACCGCGCGCACATTCACCATGCGCTCGTTGTCGCCATCCTTCATGCGCAGGCCATAGCGTTGGATGGCGTCGACGTGGGCCTGGAACGGATCGATGAGCGTCACATCGGAGCCGCCCGCCGCGAGGGTGCCCCCGATGGCGCATCCGAGGGCGCCGGCGCCCAGAAAGTAGATCTTCATGCGTGTCTCCTGATGGGATGACGCAACGATAGTTTTTTCAGTTCATATCGCCAATGACATGGATGAAATGATCTACATTTCGTTTTGAAATGGAAGCGGACGACTATTCGACGGATACGGGGACCGGCATGGTGAGCGTCAAGCTGCTGTGCCTGTTCGACCTCGTCTACAGCACACGCAGCGTGACGCGCGCGGGTGAGCAGATGGGCCAGAGCCAGCCGACCGTGAGCAATTGGCTGGGCCGCTTGAGAAAGCAACTCGGGGACGAACTCTTCGTGCGCACCGTCGACGGCATGCAGCCAACGCCGCGCGCGACGGAACTCATCGTTCCCGTACGCGAGGCCCTGGCGGCATTGCGTCGTGTCGCTGCGCCCGAGCCGGCCTTCGATCCGGCCAGCGCCACGCGGCGCTTCCGCATCTGCATGACCGATGCGAGCCACATCACATTGCTGCCGCAACTGCTGGCGCACGTGCGCGCGGTTGCGCCGGGCATTGTCCTGGAGGCCGCACGCATCGACGAGCAGACCGGGCCGGCGTTGCAATCGGGCCAAGCCGACCTGGCCATCGGCCTTGTGCCTTGGCTCGAGTCAGGTTTCTTCCAACAGGTGCTCTATCCGCAGGACTGGGTGTGCCTGGTCAACGCCAAACATCCGCGTGTGAACGGCAAGCGCATGGGCTTGCGCGAATATCGGGCCGAAGCGCACGTCGGCATCTCGGGTGGAACCGGCGTTCAGTTGCTGGAAGCAGCGCTGCAGCGTCACCGCGTGGTGCGACGCATCTTGCTGGAACTCCCGGGATTTCTCGGGCTGGCCGCGATCGTGTCGACCACCGACTTGATCGCCACGGTGCCGCGACAGATCGGCGAGACGCTGGCACGGACAACCGGCCTATCGGTGTTCGATTGCCCCGTGCCCGTACCGCCTTTCACAGTCAAGCAGCACTGGCACGCCCGATACAACCAGGATCCGGCAAACCGTTGGCTGCGAGGCTTGTGCGCGCACTTGTTCGCGCGAAATTTGCGAAAAGCTCGGTGAACTGTGCGCCCAATGGCAACGAGTGCCCGCTTCAGACTGGACCCAGTCACTCGAGATCGAGGGCCTGAACGGCAGCTGCGGCAATCACCGGTCGTTCGCGGACATAGCCTCGAGCGACCGGTACAACTTCGTCATCGGTCGCTCGACCATGGCCGGCCGGGTGGCGGTTCACGATCGACTACTTGCGTCCGAAGTGATCGGCTGTACCCGACCCAGAGCAGACGTACGCCGACCTTAGTTCGACTCCGCAAAGCGGACGCAGGCCAACGAAGCATTAGTTAGCAGCTCAGGGCCGCGTCCTTCGCGAAGGTAGCGGGCATTCCTTGACCTTCATGCGCCCTATGCTCCGATTCCATAACGCGCCTGTCACGCGAGAAGGCGCAGCAGCGCTTCCCTGGCGCGGAGCCCGACAGTCAGCTCGCTTGAGATGAGCAACCTGCCGGAAGGGCCCGGCGAGTGGGCTACTGCCGGCAGCCCGCAAGCCGACACCATAGCCAGCACCCATCTCCGAGACGACGGCTTGGCGTTCGAGCTGCCCCTTGTGCTAAGGCAGTGGCTGGATCTGCGAAGACCACCCCGACCAGCTGAGCGCTCCGTCGCCCCGCACCCGCTTTGCGGTGAGGGCGTTCGGGGGTAATCTCGGCGCATGAATCCGCGTCCGGCCGGCGTTGCACGCCGGCTCATCGTCTTCGGTGCGGCCGCCGGCGTCGCGGTTGGCGTCTGGCCAGCCGCCCGCCCGCGGCGCATCGGCTACCTCTCCCCTTTTCCGCGGCCAAGCTCCGGCGTCGTGCCGGTCTTCGATGCCTTTTTCGCCGGCATGCGCGAGCAGGGCTACGAGGAGGGCCGCGACTATGTGATGGACTGGCGGGTCACCGGGGGCAACAAGCCGGAGGCGTTCGACGCGCACGCCGTCGCGATGGTGGCGGACGGCGTCGACCTGTTCGTGTGCTTTACCACCGTCGCGGCGATGGCCGCGAAGCGTGCGACGAGCACGATCCCGATCGTGTTCTCGGGGCTGAGCGATCCGGTCACGAGCGGCTTGGTCCCGTCGTTGGCGCGCCCCGGGGGCAACCTCACCGGCCTGTCGGCCGTCGACGACGAGCTGCACGGCAAGCGGCTCGAGTTGCTGCGCGAGTTGCTGCCGCAGGCCCGCGAGGTCGCGGTGCTGTGGATACCCGACATGGTGGTCTCGCGCAACGAGCTGACGCAAATCGAGACGCTGGCACCTCGGTTCGGCATCCGCATCCGGCGGGTCGAGCTGAACCGTGTCGAGGACATCGTGGCTGTCATCCCGCCACTAGGGCGCACGCGCACCGACGCGTTGTTCATCCTCCCGGCGCCCTGGCATGTCTACTCGAGCGCCGAACTGGTGGCCGCAGCGACGCAGGCACGCCTGCCGACCTTCGGCGCGGAGCGCTACCACCACGCCGGTGGCGCCTTGCTGACGTACGGGGCGGACATCGCCGCGCAGGCGCGCCGCGCCGCCGGCTACGTCGACCGAATCTTCAAGGGCGCCAAGCCCGGCGACCTCGCAGTCCAGCAGCCGCTCAAGTTTGAACTGCTGATCAACCTGAAGACCGCCGTTGCGCTCGGTGTCGCGGTGCCCAGTAGCCTCTTGTTGCGCGCCGACGAGGTCGTACGTTGAGAGCCTGCGGGGCGCTTTGATCGCCGGCCTCTTCGCCTGCAGCCGACTGTCGCGAAGGTCGGCTCCTGGCCGAGGCTGTGTGTAAACGGCTTTTGACTTGCGAGTATGCCGAACGCGCGGGCCTTGTGGTCGTCATTGGCGCCACGGAGTCATCCAGTGGTCTCGTCGCACAGGCACTCGGTTTGGCCCGCGACAGAGTCGCTGCGTAAGTCGCAAAGGCCATTGAAGGGGCTCACGCGCCCAACAATCTCATCGCCTTCATCGTTTTGGCAATACCCAGGATCGAGATCACTCGCTTCAGGTTGTATGCCAGCACGTGCAGGCTCTATATGAACGCGCCCCT
>NZ_JAGGNU010000106.1 GCF_018614915.1 Variovorax paradoxus
TGTCGCGCTACAGGGTGCAGGCTGGATCGGTCACCAGCGCGGGGCGCGGCGTGGATGCGCATCGGGCCTTCGAGCTCGCGCGCCAGTTGCGCGTGCCGCCCGAGATGGAAGCCGTGAAGCGCCGGCGCTTCTACCGGAACATGCTGGTGGTCGCCGTGCGCTATGCGCGGGATGGCGAACGCATCAGCGCATGGCAGGCGTTCCTCTCGTCGGAGATGCCCTGGGATGAGCGGGCGTCCCTCCGCTCTGGCCTGGTGCTCCTGATGCTGCTGACGCCGCGGCCGCTCTGGCTCTGGGCGCTGCACTACAAGAGCTGAGCGAAGGCACACAGCTCAGCTCCCGACGCGTCACTGGCAGTCACCCGCTCTGCCAGAGCCTGCAATCGTGTACCCATGGCGTTGGAATGCGTGCATTGCGCCTGCTCCTATGTGCAGGCAATGGCAGAGCTGGCTATCTTTTTGCGGCGCGAAGAACGATGTCGTTGATGACCAGGTCGGCGTCCGCTTGGACTCTGCTGCGGCTGCGCACGGCCTCTGACGTGACGACAACCACCAAGCTCATGCTCGGATTGACGTAGATTCGCTGACCATCATCTGCTCCAGCCATGAACGGCGCGGGAGATCTTGCGGACGGGGCGATCCACCATGAGTATCCGTAAGCCCAGTGTACCGGCGGGCCGCCGCTGCTCTGCTTGCGCGTCGCTGCTTCGACATAGGCGGGCGACATCAGTGCTACGCCATTCCATGCGCCCCGCTGCAGCTGGAGTTGGCCGAGCTTTGCCATATCCCGGGCAGTGAGTTGCAGACCGCCGTAGCCGAGCTCGCCGCCACCTGGCCTGTCGATTTGCCAAAGATAGCGCCGGATCCCAAGGGGCCCGAAGAGCTGCTTCTGGGCAAACTGCAACACGTTTTGCTGGGTTGCACTCACCAAGACCCTCGCCACCAGATGCGCCGTTCCGACATCGAAGCTGAATTTCGCGCCGGAATCGCTCACCAAGGGTCGTCGCAGGGCGAACTCCACCGGGAAGGCCCACCTGCCGATCTGTTTGACGTCGGGATCGAATCCTGCGGTCAGGGTCAGCAGGTGCTCGAGAGTCATCGCTCTCACGCGCGAGTCGACGCCTTCGCCAGTCGCTTCGGGGAGAAACTCGGAGATCGGCTGGTCGACGTTCTTGATAAGGCCATTGTGAATGGCAACGCCCACTAGTGTTGACATCACGCTCATGGTGGCGGTGCGCATGTCGTGCAAGCTCGAAGGACCCAGTCCTTCACGGTAGTACTCGAACGCGAGTCGGCCATGGCGCACGACCACCACGCTCCTCACAGACTTGCGTTCCGATGCGAGCTCGCGCGCGAGCTCGTCCAGCATCGCCTTGTCCAGGCCTTGGTCACTCGGCGACGACAACTGCCATCCGTCTCTCGCATCCTTGCTCGATTGCGAGCGACCTGTTGCCGAGGTCCCCACCAGGAGAAGTGCAGCCATCAGATGCCGGCGCGAAAGCATTGTGACTCCTGAAGTGATGTCGATCCCCGCCCCTAGAGCATGAGTGCCCCGGCAGCGACCAAGGTTGGAAGCAATGCGCCGAGAAGCAGCCCGGCCGCGCTGATCGTCTCATCGGAGAAGCCTCGCTTCAAGAGCGCCACCCCGGCGGGGTTTGGCGCATTGGCAATCATGGTCAAGCCGCCCCGGCGACGGCACCGGCCACCAAGCTGTACTTGGCCTCCTCGGAGATGCCCGTGATCAGCGAGCCCAGGTAGGTCAGGGCTGCGTTGTCCGTCACGGCGGTCAGCGCCGTGGCTCCGAAGAAGAGCAACTGCGGCGACATGCCCGACACGAGCGGCTGAAGCCACCACTGCTGCATGCCGCCGAGCACGACCAGGCCGGCAAGGAAGAACGCCACCAGCAACGCTTCCTTGATGATGAGCGGACTTTGATAGCGCTCGTACGCTTGCGTGAAGCCCATGAACAACAGGAACAGCCCAAGGAATGCGACAGGGTGGTGGGCGAGCGCCACGACCGCTGCAAGAAATGCCAGATGAACGGCCACCACCGCCGGCGGAAGCTCGACCTCGGCGGGACGAGTGCCCTCCGCCGGTGCTGCATGAAGGTGGCGCCGAAGCGTAATCGTGGCGAACGTCGCGTTCACCAACACGGCAAGCGCGGATTTCCATCCGAAGACGCTCAGCATGAAGTAGGAGTCCCAGTTCCAGGTCGACGCGACCATCAGGACCGGCGGTGCTGCGAAGGATGTCAAGGTCCCACCGATGGAGACGCGATTCAGTGGAAGAATGGAGCCGAGAATGAATGAATGACGTTCGTGCCCAGATGGCGCCGGATCGACCGCCGTCTCTGAAATGCAACAGTCAGATGAGAGGCGCTACAGTGATGCGGCGCTGATGCCGCTCGTCGATGTGATCGAGGACGCAAACGGCGTCACCCTGTATGCCGACCTGCCCGGCGTTTCGAAGGAGAAGCTGCACCTGCAGGTGGAGGGCCGGAACGCTCAGCATCGATGCGGAGCTGGATCTGGCCACCCCGGAAAGTTTTCAGTCAAGCCACACCATCTGGGCCAATGGCGAGCGCGTGGGGACCTGGCGGGTCCCCGGGCGTGGCGCAGACGAGCTGCACTACGACGAGGGCTGGCTGGAGTCGGACAGTGGCCGGCCGCTCTCGCTGTCTTTGCCGCTTATTCGCGGTGACGCCCACAAGGGCCCTGTGGTCCAGAGCTACTTCGACAACCTGCTGCCTGACAGCGTGCACATTCGGGAACGCCTGGCGCAGCGGTTCCGTACGCAGTCGACGGGCGCGTTCGACCTCTTGCAGGCTATTGGGCGTGACTGTGTGGGAGCCATCCAGTTGCTCGGGGAGGACGATGTGCCCTCCAACGTCGAGCGCATCGAGGGAACGCCGATGGGCGAGGCTGACGTAGAGCGGCTGCTCCAGCAAACAGTCGCGCCAGGCGGCTTCGGCGCACGCATGGGGCCCGAGGACGGGCTGCGCATTTCGCTGGCCGGGGCGCAGGAGAAAACTGCTCTTCTGTGGCACAAAGGGCGATGGCTCCTTCCTCATGGCGCAACGCCCACGACCCACATCCTGAAGTTGCCGCTGGGCCTGGTGGGGCACCGCAAGGCGGACTTCACCACGTCCGTGGAGAACGAGTGGCTTTGCCTGACCATTCTCGAGGAGTTCGGTATCCCCGTGCCGCGGTCCGCGATGCTGCACTTCGGGATGCAGAAGGTGCTTGCGGTCGAGCGCTTCGACCGCCGCATGCACTCGTCGGGCAAGTGGCTGCTGCGCTTGCCGCAGGAGGACTTCTGCCAGGCGCTTGGCAAGCCCTCGCACCTGAAGTACGAGGCCGACGGTGGGCCAGGCCTGATCGACCTGGCCAATGTGCTGCGCAATTCTGTGAAAGCTCACGAGGACCTGGGTACGCTCATCACGGCAGAGCTGCTTTTTTGGATGCTGGGAGCCCCAGACGGGCATGCAAAGAACTTCAGCATCGCGCTCCTTCCCGAGGGCCGGTACCGGATGACGCCCATCTACGACGTCATGTCCATCTGGCCGGTCGAGGGCACTGGCGCGAACCAATTTTCCAGGCATGACGCCAAGTTGGCGATGGCCGTCTTGGGCGTCATGTCCATCTGGCCGGTCGAGGGCACTGGCGCGAACCAATTTTCCAGGCATGACGCCAAGTTGGCGATGGCCGTCTTGGGGAGGAACAAGCACTACCGCTTCAAGGACATCCAACGTCGCCACTTCAATGCGACGGCCGTGAAGTGCCACTACGGCTCGGATGCGGACTTGCTGATTCAGCGCGTACTGGCCGCGACGCCAGGCGTCATCGAGCGCGTCGGCGCTCGCTTGCCCACGGCGTTTCCGCAGGCTGTCTCCGACAGGGTTCTGGCTGGCCTTTCCCGCTCCGCCAAGGCCCTCGAAGCCATGCCTCCCATCTGAGCGCTGGCGGGGCCGCCCCTTGAAGTCACGGCGGCCGGTGAGGACTGCGAGATGTACAACGCGTCGCTATGGACAACCGCTACCACCGTCGTGAACTTTGCTGCCTCCCGCACCGCGTCAGAAGGCTTTTTTGTTGGGCGGAACTGAAACGCTTTGTAGTCGCACTCAGCCTCGTGATTTGGCATCCGACCACGGCCTGCGGCACCTGTGAGCTGCGCACGCGCCAGGGCGTCGATGCGACGAAGTGGTATCCCGAACTCACGGCGGCGCTGACGCGCGCTCAGGGTGATCCCACGACCGATGGAGAGGTCTCCGTGCTGAATGAGCTGAGGGTGAGTGACTTCAACGCGCTCATGGCGCGGAAAAGGGCCGACCTCGAGTCGGGCCGGGCGTCACCTATTGCACTCCGACCTGCTCGCCGTCGGCAGCAGCCGGAGCGCTGCCTTCTGAGGGGGCACCACACCGGCGCCGAGACTCGCCAGATCTGGGCCCGCGCCGTTCACCAGCTTAAGCTAGAAGGGCTGGTGGCGAAACGTGCCGACAGCCTCTATCAGCCAGGCTTCCGATCGACAGCGTAAGTGAAGAACAAGCGGAAGGGGGCGATCCCGACGGAGAGGTTCAGGCGGGCATGAAAAAGCTCGAGCTGGCGGGCTCTTGTGCAATGTGGCCGTGGACACTTGCGCGACACACGATCCTGCACTATTCGATCAGCTGCGCACGCCGGTGCGGACATCCAGATAGATCACCCTCTAGCATTCGGTCGCGGTCGGCGCTACCCTGTTTACATGGCCGATCAATACCGCCGCCTCGCCGTTTTCGTGGATCGACCGGGTCCGGGCAGCTTCGTCTGGATCCTCCTGGAAAGCACGGACGATCCCGCGGTCTGGCTTGATCTCGAGACGGGTGAGGGCACCTTCGGGAGCTGGCGCGACGCCTACGACGCCGGCAACGAGGCGCTCTTGTCCTATGTCGATGATGAACTCGCTGGTCCCATCGAGGCATCACCGGACAGCGACGACCCCGAATGACGCCCCGGTCGCGATCCGAGCTACCGGTACCGTAGCCAGCGAGATTCGGGAGAGTCTCGACAGCAAGTGCGGCGCACGACTTGAACCGGAAAGAGGTCCTTTAACTTGCCGTAGTCAAAATAGGCCAGCCTCCTGCGCCGAGTCGAGCAATGAGCGAGAGAGGCTGTCCAATTGGGATTCGAGATCTGCCGAGGGTGCCGCGATCACGGTCGCGGTCCAAACAAGTCGCTCGCTGCGGACGTCCGTCACCCGACCGTTGGCGGCGAAACCTGTATCGGGGCGGCTCCCACCGATCGGTATTCCCAGCCCGACGCCGCCGCCTCCTCCCCCGCCGAAACTGAAGGCCCCGATGCCCAACGATGCCCCCGACCCGACAATGGTGGTCGCTGGCGTTAACGATACGATGAAGACGGCCTTCGCACCGAGGGCTGCAGCTGCCGGGATCAGTTGACCGTCGAGTTCGCGGTCGTTGAGCACTGTGGTTCCCGCGGGCGCGGTTACCGGACTGGCCCCCTTCGCCAGGACATCGCGAGACAGCCGGTCCTGGCAGATCTGTCGGAGGGCTGGGTCGTAGGTGTCGCAGGCAACGAGGATTTTTTCACCCTGCAGAAACCTGGACTGTGTTCCGATTCCCGGGTCGATCCACTGTGCCTCACGCCGGGGAACCGATGTGCATCCAGCCAGGAACGTGAACCCCACAATGGTTGCGCTGCAAATAAGGGAAACGGACGGTTTCATGGTGTCCCTCCGATGCAGTTCCAAACTGATGTTGTGATGGTCTGCAAACGGGGTATGCACCAAGAAGGAGAATTCACGGATCCTGCGTAGGAGGAAGGCCAGCAACGAAGGCCAGCAACGGCCGGCGGCGTCACCCGCGACCCGTTGTGCGCAGCTCGTTTGTAGCCGCTTCGCGCACACAGGACTCCGCGAGAATCGAATCTTGTTGGTTGGCGTGGCGGCCGTGGGGACCCGCCGGCACCAAGCTTCCTAAATGATGCTCGGCCCACATGCTGATCAACCAACCATTGCCGCTGGGCGTTGGGAGGCGGGGAATGGCAGCCCCAGCCGAACCGGGAATGCCCTTGACCAGTGCGCAGCTTGAAGGCGCGCCTCGCGGATGACACCCCTGCCCGATCGCGGAGAATAGGTTTCGGGAGGCCGGAGGCAAAGCAGTCAGAACGAGGAATGCTCCGAAGCGTTCACGGTTTCGCGCGCGCTGTCGATGCCGCATCTAGATGCATCACGTCGGTTCGCACTTTGCTTTTACATTGGTTTAAGAAATTGGCGCAAGTCTGAGCCACGCGGTTTGCGCATCTCGCACTTTGAGGCTCCTGCCTTCTCTGCGCCGAGCCAATGTCAGAAACGCACTATTGAGGCAATACTGTTCGGTTATG
>NZ_JAGGNU010000107.1 GCF_018614915.1 Variovorax paradoxus
TCTCAATATCCGAACAGTATTGACTATTGAGGGGTCCCGGTCTTCTCCTTGGGGTTAGTCGGAACGTCCGGCCGCTCACCCTTCACGCCCGCCTGCGGCTTCAGGTCGTTCTTGCTGGGCTTCACTTCGGCTCGAGTCATGGCGCCCGTAGACCGAGGGGCGTTTGGCTGATTGTTGGTCATTGTCGAAGGTTCTCCTTTTGGGACCGTCGTGTTCGCCGGGCTGCGGTTCTCCGCACGGGCCTCCGATTTCACGGCTTCACGTGACGCTGGATTGCTCCCATCGGGACGCTGGGTCGGGTTCACGGCTCCGGCAGGCGTCTTTGTGCTGGCCTGTCCACCTTTAGCGGGGTCGGGCGCCGCAGGTACTGCGGTGGTCTGGGCAAAAGTGACGTTTGATAGGCTGAGGAAGCCGACGAGGGCAGCTGCAGCGACGATGGCCTGTTTCATGATGTCTCCTAGAAGTGGGCAACCCCTGCTTGAGGCTGCCCGCTAACGCTAGACCGATCGACGAACACAATGATGTGAGGAACCAACACTGCTGCTTGTAGGTGCCAGGGCTGTGCCGGATTGGCGCGTGCAACGCACAGACGGGCACTTCGGATGCTTTTGCGCAAGGCACCAGATCAACGATAGGTCCCCCACCCGTATCGTGATCGGGCAAGGGCAGCGGATTACTACATCCCCTCAGTTCAGCGAGCCGCTGGCACTGTCGGCCAAGCGCGTGCTGCGGCGATGCCGGCGGCTCGCAGCTGCTCTCCGTATAGCCCAGGTGCTCGTCCAGTAACGCGAATCGCGTTGCGACACGTCACGGGCGAGGCCCGCGGCCTCGGCAAGGAATGTCTGCGAAGCTCCCGCCGCTCGAAGCCCCTTGCGGTCGGGCCGAAGGATCACCGATCCGCTGCGTTGTGCCTTCGTCCGCGCTCTCGATGCAATCGACATTCAGAGGGAGGCGATCGCCAAGAGGCTGGTGCATTGAACCATCTTCGGCAAACGATCGACCACCGGCTACCGTCCTGAGACAGGCGGCCTGCTTCACTTGGGAGGGTCTTGGTCCAGTCACGGACCTCATCGTCCTGTTCGAGCGAAATGAACTCGCTGTCGCGGCCGCTCTTGCTGGTGGCTTCGGGATGGTGGTCTCAGTTTGATGATGGTCCTGTGAAGCGACTCGTCGAGGTGGCCCAACAACAGCTGCAGCGGATCTTTGGTGAGCGCGCGCTGCTTGCGCGGCCGCGCGCCGCGCTGGGCACAGGGCCGACGGTGCACGCCAGGAGCTCGCGCACCACGGGTCCGCACAGGGATTCACGAGCTGCTGGCCCGATGTGGCGCGGCCTGGGCCGATCGGCGGCGCGGCGACCGACCTATCTGACTTTTCGGAAGTGGCCGTCGAATCCGCCGAATCTGCCCGGACCATCTGGTGCGCCTTGGACAGCACCGCGCGATGCACCAGGTTGTTCAGTGTCGGCGGCCTCGGGCACGCCTTGTAGCCGTGTGTTGGACCAGCGCCTGGTCGACGTCAAGCGGAAGTTCGCTGACCAGGTCGCCGGGCTTGCGTCGCCGGCTGACTGGGGGTGGCGCTGGCTCGTCCTGGGAGTCGTGGGCGGCTTCGCCGGCCGCGCTGTCGCCAACCTCGTGCAGGCGTGCCGGTATGGTCGGCGATGAACTGGACCACCACCACCACCGGCACCGGCAGCGGAGCGCGAGCGCGTGCCCGTAGCGCGCGGCATACCAGGCGCACCAGTAGCGCATCGCCGAGCCCTAGGACATGCGCGTGTGGCCCAGGGGCCGTGCAGGCTCGCGATGTCGGTCATTACGCTTGTTGAACTGCAACACGGCGCGGAAAAAAGCCACTCCATTCCAAGGCTCTGGCCGCGCTGCGGCAATTGCAGAAACGTCATCCAGGTCGAACCGCTCACAGAGGCGGCGGGCCAGGCACTACGGTCAGATCCGTAGCGTCCTCGAGCGCAAAGCTCAGCCTATCGGCAATAACAACCCTGAAGCGGCCAAGCTACGTGGTGCTCATCTAGCGCTGCGCCTGCTCAGCGTTCGCAGCGTCTCAGCGGCAAACGACAGGTATCGTCTAGCGCGGCGGCGACCCGCACCGGTAGAGCCGCGCCACACCCCCAGCACGGAGCCCGCGAGCGTCACAACGCCACCGATCGCGGCTGCAGGAGGGCAGTCGAGCGCGATGCCCCATCCGATCGTGATCGTGGCGCCGACCAACGCAAATACAAAGCCGCTCCAGTCGCGGCTGGTTTGTGCGAGCCACCATAGGCTGATGAGGTTGACGACCGATAGGACCGTGAGAGCGGGCACCAACCAATACACGCTCGGCAACTGCGGCAGGGCCATGATGCCCGACACGCTCACGTACGCTGCGCCACAAATCGGGCACTTGGGCAGCAGAGCCATGGCAACATAGAGCACTGGCGCGAGCATCCGGCGGGATTCGGATCGGATGCTCCGCGGGCCGACGCTGTCGACCGGCGTGGTGGCTGTCGCGTCAGTCTTTTCATTTCCGTCATGCGAGATCTCGCAACGTTCAGCGAGTTTGAGGATCTCTGCGACGACACGCAGTTCGCTCCACTGAAGGCGTACGAACGAGGCTGTGATCGCGCCTCTGTCGTCGAGCAGGAACGCTTCGATGCGATGCCGATTGACCAAGGACTCGATGAAATTGACGCCCAGTTCGAAGTAGGCGCGCAGACTGGCAGCGCCGGTCACGGCGCGCATGACGCGGCTATTTGCGCTCATCTTCACGCCGCGGCTCTCCGCATAGCCACGCAAGCGAGGCGACAGGTCGTACTCGGGATCGTAGGTAATCGCAGCCGTGCGGACGCGGCCGCTCATTCCGGCCGCGTCGAGCAGGACCTGGACGCGAGCGAGTTTGGTCACCGTCAGCGAACATTTTCCTTCGTTGTCGCACCGGGTGTAGAAAAACACCACGAAGGAAGGTTGGCCGAAAAAGAACTCGTTGTAGCGGACACGGAGACCGTCCTGATCCTCGAATTCGACGCCGCTTAGGTCGATCGAGCCGCGCTGTACCCACCTTTGCAGCCCTGACCAGGCCTCAGGAGCACCGCAACATGAGGACGGCTCGGATCGGTCAGCCCGAGTCGCGGCAAGACAATCCGTGACGCTGTCAATCTGTTCGTGCGACAGCAAGTGGTCGTTGGACTTGAGGGAGGCTTCAACAATGTCTGCCACGCCAGCCACTGCCCCGCCGAGCCACCGAAGCGTCACCATCAGTTCAGAGAACGCGGTCGCGTCGCCATCGTCGTCCGCAACTCCCCCATACCGGACCAGATCGACATAGTCATCGGTGCCGCGGATGTTGGCAGCCGCGTGTAGCAGGAAGATCGCCATCGTTGGCGTGGGAGATGGAGCGCTGCGCAGAGCGCGCGCAGCGCAAGCGACGGAGTAAGGCGATCGCCCCGTCTCGAATTCCTCCAGGATGTAAACCATCGCTGCGTCCGGCAACGGCTGGCGGGCAATCGCCAGCAGCGTCCATCCGCGCATCCGCGCGACAGCGGAAGCGCTGCGCTGCCGGTAGACGTGATGCGCCTCGCTCAAAAGTGCGATCAGCTCGAACTGCCGCGTTGGAAGCTCGTCCAGCGCATCCACCATCTGAGCAAAGTCTCGCTCGGGCACCTCGATTGCAGCGACGTCGAGAGTCATTGCATCAATATAGAAGATCTATGCGAGGCGCTTGGCGACGTACTGGCGAGCCGCAGTCTTAAGACTCGAGTCATCGGACGTTGCATCTTCTCCCAGTTGTTTCAGGTAATTGTTGAGCACGTCGTCCTGACGAACTTTCGCGCTATCGGCAAAGTGCGTCAGAGCGGTCACGCCGACCGACCGAATTTCGTTCGGCTCAGACGAATCCAACGTGATTTCCCGCGCGCAAGCCTGCAGGCGCTCGGGCGCGAGGCTGTGCAGTGCCGAGGCGGACAACTGACGGATCTCGCTTGACTCGGTCTTGTCCATCAGGATCGTCTCGAACATCGAGGCAGAACTCCCGTCCGCAGCGAGCAGGCGTAAAGCCTCCCTGCGTGCCGTCCCGTTCGGCGGCTTTTTCACAATGGCGCGTGCCAATGGATAGGCGTCAGTGTGCACGTCGTAGCTGAGCAGCTGTAGAGCCTTCTCTGGCGCAACCAGGGCCTGCGTCGGATCCTTGAGTCCGGCCAGCAGTTTTTCCTGTGTGGCCGGATCGTGTTCGCGCGCCAGCACGCCCAGCGCTCGCTGTCGCAGTTCCGGATCGGAATCCGAGGAGACAGTACGCAGTGTGCGCAAGTAGTCCGCCCGAAAGGTTTCGAATCGCTTCGGGTCGAAGGTCATGGACTGCAGCAAAGCCAGCACGGCCAATCGCAGCTCGATCGCCTCCTCGGGATCCTTCAGTATGCCTAGGGCGGCGCGAAGGTGCTGCTTGTCCGCAGTGAGATTCCAGCCCACTGCAGTCAGCGCGGCGATGCGCTGTTTCACGTTCTTCTTGTTGTCGACCACGACGTTCCAATGCGCTACAAGCTTCGCGGCGTCAGCGTTGGATGGACGCTTGCGAGGCGATTTAGTCGGAGTGGTTGCCATGGTGGTGACCTCCTGCGCTGAGCGATTCAGCGGAAACGCACGTCATCGTAGTCAAATCCGAGCCGGGCATTTGGCGAGATCACGCCCTGGTAGTCTAGGCAGTCCATGACGCGAGGCTTGGGTCCGGGCGAGGCAGTGCAGAGGGACGCGGCAAGCGCACCACCAGGAGCAGTCGTCGGTCTCGGAGCTCCAGTCACGCCGTTCCAGGGCCACATGGTGTCTGGCAACCTGTGCCCGATTGGATTGCTTGGGGAACTGTCATATGCTGCCGCCATTGAAGGGTCAAAGCGGCCAAACTTGCGCTGCCACTTCGCCCACAATCGATCGACGTTGGCGTGCAGCAGAAAGAACAAGGGATCTTTCGCGGCAGTTCCGATACTGGAGATCGAACCACCGAAGGAAACATGCGCGCTGCCGTGCGGATCGCCTTCCAGGTTTTCAAAGTCCACGAAGTCAGCTCCGAGCGCCAGCGTCTGCGCCTCCGTCAAAAGATTGATGCCGCCTTGTGTCGCCGTGTTGAACAGGGGTCTTCGGTTGATGCCCTGAACACCATCGGTTGACCAGAATTGCAGCGGATTGGTTTGGGCGAAGGAGACCGTGCCCAGCGGGTCAGAGGTTCCCAGGAACTCGGGCGTGAAGATGAACGGCGCCGGTTTGTCGAAGCGCCAGTAGGGAAGGGCAACGCCAGGGTCGATGTTCTGAAGCTCGCGCTCCAGGTCGAGGAGGTAGGCACGATGCCAAGAAAGAAAGCCAGGGTTGCCATGTGCCTGGGCCGAGGCAGCGCCATTTACATGCATATTCCTAAAATCGGCAAAACGTCCTGTGCCACGATTATTCAGACGAGCAAAGGCGTCGACGAATCGATCGCGTTCGGCCGGCGTGAGGGTCGCGGCATTCTTTCGGATCCGGACCATGACCGCGACGGATGCGAGTTTGTTGGCGCCTGACTTCGCCACGATTGAAACGTCACCATCCGACCGGCTCGGTTTTCCGAACTTGCCTGCCACGAAGAAGGTGACCGTACTGCCGTCTAGCGGCAGTTGGATCGTCAGCGTCGCTTTGGGGTTCGACGCAAGCGCCGAAAAGAAGACCAGACCCCCGCCATTCGGCGATGACTCTGCGCTGAGAGTCACCTTGACGGCCTGGGTCGCTCCTGTGGCATCCGACAGGCGAATGCGGGCGGGCGAAGGCGCCCAACTCAAGTAGCGCGAGGCCGGCTCCGGTCTGTTGTTCACCAAGATCTCAGCCTTCATTTGCCCATCTCCATTGCAAGGCGGACCCATTCCAACAAGCCAGGGCGACGCGCGCCGATCGGCGCGGGGAGCAATCGATCACGGTTGGCTGCTGAGTCAATGGACGTCCTCATCCCATCGTGCCCTCCCGTCGGCTCGGAGGCGAGGCCAATCGTATAGAGAACTTACCAAACCGACATCTACCAAATTGCGTATGCATTGCTGCCCACAGATCGAGCTGCACTCCTCAACGATTTCGGTTTGTAAGCGTACGTCGATCCACTATGGCCACCATTCGCTCCGTCGAAAGGCCGTTGAGGTGGGCCCTCATGGATGCGCTTTGTGCCGACGCGGATCCGCTGCAGCTATCAATTCTGGTAGCCGCCTCGTGCTGAGCCGCCACGGGCGGATCAAGCCTAGCCACTTCAACCGGGTCGTGTTCTCGGTTGGAGAGATAGAACTCGTTCGCAGCATCTGGCGTCTGCTCAAGGTCAGCTTAGACCTCGGCGAGGGCGATGCCACTCTGAGATGAACGCCATCGTCCACTCGCACATATGCCCGATCGGCCTGCCGAGTTCTGCGGCAACGGCGACTTTCCTTCCATCAAACGTCAGTGCCGGCCGACGGCAGAGGCAATCTGCGCGCCCCAGCGTTGCTTCCATGAGCCGCTTTCCCTTTCTCGTCATGGAGATTGAAATCCTGGAGTCCGGCGCCTTTCAGTGGGCGCTGTTTGAATCCTTCGACGATTCGTCTAATTTCTCCGTTATTGCGCGTTCCGAACTCACATTTCTGACGCGCCAGGTTGCGTGGAAAGCGGGATGCAATGCGCTGCGGAACTGTTTGGACAAAAGGGAGCGCGGGCAGGCGCTTGATTCAGGGTTCGCGTAGGACGAGCGGCTGGTCCGCGGCGGCGGCCGGCCCCTCTCGGCGCTGGAACTCATCAATCCAAATTCGCGCCTTGGCCTTTAGTGCCTTGCGGGCTTCTATGTCATTGGACACACCCCCGGCGAGGGTGATACGGCACATCTCTTGGCCGTTCCTCTTCACGTCGGCAAAGTAAGCGACACCTTCGCCGAAACCGTCTACGCCCATCTCCATTGACCAGTCCGGTGAAGCGGCAGCGGAGGGGGCATGTCCAGGGAACGCTTGTGTATTCATCTATGGTTCAACATGTGAACTTCTCAGATGCAAGTATGCAATCTCCGTTCCCGGACGCAACAGGAGAAATTTCATGGCGGCTTGTTGTGACCCGCGGGATCGGTCGCGGCAAACACCTCCGTCCACTTGAAGGCGGCGTCAGGATTGCATGTGCAGGGCACGACCGCGCAACCGCAATCCGTCCTCCGCCGGCGATGACATCGTCGGGGCGGATCATCCCATGTTCGGCGGAGAAACGGAGGCGCCAATCCCGTGAAATTGGAACCAGACGCGCAAGAAAGCGATCCAGATCGGCCAGCGCCGCGGGATCCGCACTCTCCTGGACGATCAGGCTCGCCGAGGTGTGCCGGATGAACAATGTGAGCAGGCCCGTCTCCAGCCGAGAGCCTCGAAGCCACTCGTCGACCGCATGCGTGATGTCGGTGAGCCCGCGCACGGGGGTATCGAATGCGTGGTCGTCGCTTGCCGGATCATGCGGACGATGGCAGGGGGCCGGGCGACGGCGCGCATCGATGCGAGGCGAGCGGCGTGGCGTCTCGGTGTCGTCGCAGGCATGCGCTGGCGCCTGTGAGGCTCTGCGCCGCGCGGCGCGGACCATCCCGGAGCGAGACGCGCTCGGGTGACGGCACCAACAATCCACGAGCTCACCGCACGAGCCATCTGGCGCCGCGTGTGGTGCTTGTCCGACAGCGCCGATCTGTGGTTTTATATGGGGTATCCATTTAGCTC
>NZ_JAGGNU010000108.1 GCF_018614915.1 Variovorax paradoxus
AGGCCGTGGCGCGCTTCGCACGGCGCGGCACCCGCGTCGCGAGCTGGACCGTCGCGCGGCCGGTGCGCGACGCGCTCGCGCAGTTCGGCTTCCAGGTGCGCAAGGCACCCGGCCTGCCGCCCAAGCGCGATGCCCTGCAAGGCGTGTTCGATCCGCCATGGCAGATCCGGCGCCGCGCGCCGGCGGCGGCGCCCATCGCGGTGCCGGGCGTGATCGGCGCGGGCCTGGCCGGCGCCGCCGTGGCGGCCAGCCTGGCGCGGCGCGGCTGGCAGGTCCGGGTGTTCGAGGCCGGCGCCCGCGGTGCCGCCGGCGCTTCGGGTTTGCCGGTCGGCGTGCTCGCGCCGCACGTATCGCCCGACGACGCGCTGCTGTCGCGCCTGACCCGCGCCGGCGTGCGCGCCACCTGGCAGCAGCTCGAAGCGCTGCTGGCCGCAGACAGCGATTGGCGGGCCTGCGGCGTGCTCGAACGCCGCGCCGCGGGCCAGGACCGACTGCCGGTGGGCTGGACGGCCGACGGACCCAATGAGTCCTGGCATGCCTCGGCCGCGCAACTTCGCGATGCCGGGCTGCCGGACGATGCGCCCGCTTTCTGGCATGCGCGCGCCGGCTGGGTGAAGCCGGCGCGGCTGGTCGACGCCTGGCTGGCGCAGCCCGGCATCGCGCTCGAAACGGAACGGCGCGTGGCACGGATCGAAGCGGTGCAACAGGGGCGCGCAGGCTGGGCGCTGCACGATGCCCAGGGCACCCTGCTGGCCGAAGCCGAGCGCGTGGTCATCGCGGCCGGCTTCGAAAGCCGAGTGCTGGCGCCGGCGTTGGCGCTGCAGCCCGTGCGCGGCCAAGTCGCCTGGGGGCGCATGGCCGCCGGCATGCAGCTGCCTCGGGTGCCGATCAACGGCGATGGCCACCTCATCGCCCATGTGCCCGATCCCGAGGGCGCGCTCTGGCTCACCGGCGCCACCTTCGATCGCGACAGCAGCGACCGCGCGCCGCGCGACGCCGACACGGCATCGAACCGCGAGCGCCTCGCCAGGCTCCATCCCGATGCCGCGCTGCGGCTCGCGCCGGCCTTCGAGAGCGGCGGCGCGAAGGCATGGGCCGGCGTGCGCTGCGCGTCGGGCGACCGCCGGCCGCTGGTCGGTCCGCTGGCCCCCGTGTCGCATGAAGGCGTATGGCTCTGCACTGCCATGGGTTCGCGCGGCCTCAGCTTCGCCGTCTTGTGCGCCGAACTGCTGGCGGCGCATTGGCACGGCGAGCCCTTGCCCTTGCCGGCATCTCTCGCGCAGGCGCTGGATGCCCGGCGCGCCCTGCGCGGGACGGCTCAGATGTTGACCAGCGCCAGATAGTCGAGCAGCGTCGTGCCGCCGATCGTCGCGAATGGCAGCAGCACGGCCTTGAGCAGCGGCTGCTGCCAAAATGGCGCGAACGCGCCCTCGCGCAGGTTCTGCATGTGCGCTTGCAGCAGCTCGAGCTGTTTGGCCGTGGGCTGGTCAAGCAACGTGCCATCGGCGAGTGGCGACGTTGCAGGCGGCTTGCCGTTCGCACGCATCAGTGCATCCTTGACGAGATCAAGCGCCTTTCGACGCGATGCCTCCGCCGCCAGCCGGAGCGCCATCGCGCAGCCCAGCGCAACGGCCGCGCCGATGGCCGCCAGCGCGAGGGTGCCTCCAGGCAGCGGCCAATGATCGAAGGCCGGGCTTCTGGACAGCAGCAACAGCGAGATCACGATGAACGGGTAGTAGATCAGGCGCGTGACGCAACGCGTTCTGAGCGCTATGAACTGCAGGTCGATCCAGTTGTCGAGGTATTCGCGCCGAACGCCGAGCCTGTGCTCGAACAACTTCAGGGTGGTGTCGGGCCAATTGGACGTCTGGTGGCGCAGGCCACGCACGAAGCCGACACAGAAAGCGGTGGCGTCCACTACGAAGAAGACAAGGAAGTACATCATCACCAGCGCGGGGATGCGCAACCCATCGTGCGCCATGCGGGACAAATCGCCGCGCTCGGGCACGAAGCGGTCCTCGCCGAAGGCCAGCACCAGCAGCCAGCTCAACGGCACTGCCGCCGCCACGTAAGCCAGTGTGCGGATGAGCCTCGCACCGATCCTGTTCTGCACCACATAGCGCTGCCAGAACACCAGTGCACACACCGGCATGTCCTGCGCCGATTCATGCTCGGGCGCCGGCGAGGGAGCGAAGCGCATCGAGAACATCTGGATCAGCCTCTGCCACCAGTGCAGCCTCTTGTCGATCCGCCGTTGCTCGCAGAGCAGGCGACGCCGCGTCTTGCCCAGGCGCAAGGTGCGGCTGATCTCGTCGAGATTGTGGGTCAGCGTCACCCAGCCCCTGAAGACCAGGTAGATGCACAACAGCAGGGTGAACAGTCGGGTGGCCTCCGTGGGCCACAGGCTGATTCCCTCGAAGGCCAGCATGGGCTTGCCCTCGCGCGTGAGCCACTCGGCAAAGTCGGGCCAGTTCGCCGCCATCCAGAACGGCAGCGCGATCTGTAGCAACGCAACAAGGCCTGCCAGCACGCCGAAACGCGCGGCACTCGCCCAGGGGCCGGAGGCCCGCCTGACGAAGCGCAGCAACGCCTTCCTGCTCTCGCGGGCGACGACAAGGAGCGCCGGTGCCCAGAGCGCCAGCACGACGAGACTGAAGAGCGCGAACAGCACGGCCTCTCTCGGCGCCGGAAAGCGCGCCGATCCGGGCGGATGGATCTGCTTGCACTGGGTCCAGTCGGAAGTCCGGCAGGACGCCGCAGCGCGCGCCCGCGGGCCCTCGGCAGGGGTGCTGAAATCGAACGCTGCGGTGCGGCCGATCTCGAAGACGCGCGGTTTCGAGAACCACTTCGTGAGCCGGGCTTGCGACAGCGGCTCCGACTTGTCGGGCACCGCAGGATCGACGGGCCGCGCGAGACGCTGAGCGTCGTCGATGGCGAGCCGGGTCGACAGAAAGGTGGAGGTTTGGTAGCTGTCGCGAAACGGCGGCACGCCTCCCTGCAAGCCCTCTGCCAGCTGCAAGCCGAAATTGGACGCGACGACCAGGTTGCGGGTCCAGGCCTGCTCGCGGGGATGAAGAAGACGTGCGTCCAGATCGGTGGTGAAGAAGACCACGTTCGGAAACTCCGGCTGCAGCGCCCGCAGGACCAGCAGCTTGTCGTGCAGATCGCTGCCCAGCACCCCGATGGCGCGCAAGCCCAGGCCATCCGCACTGGACTTCCGAATGCGACGGTCCTGCGCATGCATCTGCATCGCGAGCCGGTGCAGGTAGTCGAACTGGCTTTGGCCCTCGGCCATCTCCGTGAAGCTGCCGTCCTTGCGGCGACCCGCATCCTTGTCGCCTTGGCTCTGCTTGCTGCTGCCGGCCGAATTCGCGGCGCCGTCGCCGCTCGCCGGCATCTGGCCGTCCAGCCCGCGCACATAGGTGAAGCGGCTGACGCAAAAACCCGGCTCCTCTTCGGAGGCCCTGAATTCGCGGCGCAGGCTGCGGCCGTACAAGGTATCCCATTCGGCCACGACGGCGATATGGCTGGGCGACGGATTCCTGCCATCGGCCCGCGCGAGGCAGGCCTCGCGATAGCTGACGGCATCGTCGCCGTCTTCGAGCCGGCCAAGTTCCCGGGGCGTCAGGCCTCGCAGTTTCAGTTCGCTGGTCAGCCGATCGGCAAGGCTGCCGTCGTCGCCGATGGTGCGCACCAGCTTGACGTGCCTGGTTTCGAAGAACGCAGCCAGGCTCAGCGATTTCTCTTCGGCTGGCCGGTCCGCAAGCAGCACGCGATCGGGCACCGTGGCATAGGGCGAATAGAAGCGTATCGGCACGCTCGACATGTCGACCCTCTCCGTGAAGCCGGGCTCTGCCGCCTCGTCGATCATGGCCTTGAGTCCGTCGGACCCATTAGGCCCGAGCACGCGCCAGCTGACGCCGGGCCAGCAGAACTGCTCCGCCAGCTCCTTCATCCGGCGCAGCGGCTCGCTGCTGAATGCCTCGCTTTGAAGCCACATCACCAGCACCAGGGGCGGCAGCGCGCCCGCTTCCCGCCGGCGGACATCCAGCGCCGGCTCGAACCATTCGAAGGGCACAGGCTCCGTCGGCGAACTCGCCGCGTCCGAACCGGAGTGCGGAAAGAAATAGCCAAGATGCTCGGTATCCGCAGGGGCCAGCCGACTGGCATTGAGGCCCGCAAGCACCGCGTAGCGCGCGCGCCTTCGGCTTTCCACGTTCTCCGAGTAAGGTCCGCCCGGCAGCATGATGGCGAGGATCTCTACCCGCTGGGGTCTTTGTTCGATTGCGCCGAATGAATTCGCGGCTGCGCGGCGCTGAAGGTCTTGCACGCTCCTCGCATCCATCCTCTTCTTGATGTCACCAAGAAGTTCTTGGTGGCTTCTGCGCCTACGCTCTTCATCGTCGGCCTTGTCCGGCTGCTTCTTCCGGGCGTCGGCACGTGCCTTCGCAACGGCGCTGAACGGGTCCTGCCAGAGGCGCGCATCGATGTCCTGCAGCGATTGATGCTGCGCGAGCCGGGCCTCGTTGACCGGCAGCCGGGTGGTTTCGAGCGGTAGCTCGCGAACGAAGAGCGCGCCTATGGTCAGCAACACGACCGCGATGATGCTGTTGCCTGAAAAACTTCCGAGTCCGGGTTTCGAATCCTTGTCCATAGGATCCTCTTCGGATCACGCACGGGGCTGGGGCCCTCCAAAGGGGGGCGACGCAGCACCGTGGCGCCGCCTGATGTCGGCATTTGCAGTCTAGGCAGCGACTTCGACTTCACAATGTGTCGTTCGGCGGAAAGCGCTCTCCAAACAGACGGTGTCTACCTCATTGACGGTAGACAATTCGCCATGCCCATCCACTACGACATCACCCACACCACCGTCTACCGCTACAACGAGCCGGTGAGCTTCGGCCTGCACCGCGTGATGTTCAGGCCGCGCGACAGCCACGACCTGCGCGTGCTCGCCACCGACCTGCAGGTCAGCCCCGATGCCTACGTGCGCATGATCCAGGACCCGCACTCCAATTCGGTCGCCCTGGTGCAGCCGATGGGCGAAGCCACCGAGCTGCGCATCGTCTGCGCCTTCACCATCGAGCACGTGCCGGCACCGATCGACGAACTGGCGCTGGAGTCAGCCGCCGAGTTCCTGCCCTTCGCCTATTCGGTGCAGGAACGGCTCGACCTGGAACACTACCTGCGCCCCCACCATGACGACCCCGAGGGCACGCTGATCCGCTGGGCCCACCAGTTCCTCCATGTCGACAAGCCCAACAGCACGCGCGAGGTGCTGACGCGCATGAACGCGCACATCGGCCAAAGCCTCACTTACGCACCCCGCGACGAGGAAGGCACGCAGACGCCGCTGGTGACGCTGGCGCTGGGCAGCGGCAGCTGCCGCGACTATGCGCTGCTCATGATGGAAGCCGCGCGCCGGCTCGGCGTGGCGACGCGCTTCGTCTCGGGCTACATCTACGACGCCGCGCTCGACACCGGCAGCGCCGAGCCGGGGGCCGCAGTCTCGGGCGCAGGTTCGACGCATGCCTGGCTGCACGCCTACCTGCCCGGTGCCGGCTGGGTCGCCTTCGACCCCACCAACAACCTCATGGGCAGCGGCCAGCTGATCCGCGTCGGCGTGGCACGCGACCCCTCGCAAGCCGCGCCGATCAGCGGCAGCTGGTACGGCAAGGCCGACGCCTACGAGGGCCTGGAGGCGACGGTTCAGGTGAGGCGCACCGTGGGCTGAAGTTTTGTCTTTGGCAGGAGCATGTCATGACACTGTATTTTTATATGGGGTATCCATTTAGCTCCAGCACCCAGAGATATATGGATGTCCA
>NZ_JAGGNU010000010.1 GCF_018614915.1 Variovorax paradoxus
CATAACCGAACAGTATTGCCTCTAGACCACATGCTACGCGGGGGCGCATGTCGCCGGCGCCGAACTCGCGGTCGATGGTTGTATCAACGTCTACGAGGCGGATCATGTCAACGCACAGCTTTGACAGTTATGTCAAACGCGCTCAGGCAGGTTTGAACGGCCGCGTGGGAAGGGCCGTCGGGCGTCACGTCGGACCGCTGTACAGTGAATAAAGAGCCAGGTTGGCGATTGCCACTCCTCCGGATCAATCCGGATGAAGGTGTCGCGCGAGAGGGCCTTTCGAATCCGGCGCCCCGCCCTGCGATGCGTGGGGCTGGTCTTTGACTGCCGCCTGCGCCTCCCAAAGCTTGACTTGCATGGCATCACGCACGGTGCGATAGGCCGGATCGTGGAAGACGTTGTTCAGCTCGTCCGGATCCGCGTGCAGGTCGTACATCTCCCACTCGCCCGGGTAGGTGAACATGCCGGTGCCAGGGATGCCCATGCCGTCGTTGTAATAATAGATCAGCTTGTAGCGCTCGTTGCGGTAGCCGTAATGCGCCGGAGCCTTGTGGAAAATGTCGTCGTGTTCCCAGTAACGGTAGTACATGCCCTCGGCTGGCGGCGAACTGGGCGCGCCGACCAGGTCGCCGGCGAAACTGCGGCCCTGCATGCGGGGATGCGCGGGCACGCCGGCGAAGTCGAGGATGGTCTGCGCGAAGTCGACGTTGGTCACGATGCCACTGTGCACCTGCGCTGCCGGTACCAAGCGCGGGTAGGACAGCAGCAGCGGCATGCGCAATGACTGCTCGTACATGAAGCGCTTGTCGAACCAGCCGTGGTCGCCGAGAAAGAAGCCCTGGTCGGAGGCGTACAGGAAGAGCGTGTCCTCGAAGTCGCCGCGTGCGCGCAGCCAGTCGATCACTCGGCCCACGCTGTCGTCCACTGCAGCGACGCAACGCAGGTAGTCCTCCATGTAGCGCTGGTATTTCCACAATGCCTCGGCCTCGTAGCCCAGGCCTTCGGGCGGATCCTGCTTCAGGTCCTCCACACTCAGATGCTCGGCGATGCGCATGGCGGCGCGGCGTGCCGAGGAACTTCGCGTCGCGTAGTCGTCGCTCCACGTGCGCGGCAGGGGGACCGGCTCGCGGTACATGTGCATGTGCCGGGGGTGGGGCTGCCAGGGGCGGTGAGGTGCCTTATGCCAGATCAGCACGCACCAGGGCGCATCCCCTTGAAGGCCGTCCACCCAATCGAGCGACATGTCCGTGATCAGGTCGGTGGCGTAGCCCTCCACCTCCCGCAGACCGTCCACACCGAGGAACCTCGGGTTGTGATACTCGCCCTGCTCGATCAGCACGTCCCAGTAGTCGAAGCCTTGCGGATCGTGGCCCGGTCCATCCCCCATGTGCCACTTGCCGACCATGGCCGTGCGGTAGCCGGCGGCCTTGAGCTGGGAGATGAAGGTCGGCTGGCTGGCATCGATCGGCGTCACCAGCGTCGAAACGCCGTTGATATGACTGTAGGTCCCGGTCAGGATGCTGGCACGGCTGGGCGTGCACAGCGAATTGGTGGCGAAGCAGTTCTCGAAGCGCGCGCCGCTGCGGGCCAGATCATCGATGCGGGGTGTCTGTTGACCACGGATCCGTAAGCACCGATGGCATGCGAGGCATGGTCGTCGGTCAAGACAAAGACGATGTTGGGGCGGCGGGATGGAGCCATTGCTTGGAAGTTCGAGTGAGGTCTCTAGGGACTCGTTTGAAGGGCCGAGAGATCGACGCGCTCCCAGGTGCGCGATGCGATCGATCGGTAGGCGGCGTCGATCACGGCGTTGTCGATGAGGCCGTCCTCGAAGGTCTGGCGCGGCGGTGCCGACGCGGCGAATCTTTTGATGAAATGCGCGAGTTCGGCGTGATAGCCGTAGACCCAGGGTTCCTGGGCAACCGGCGTCATCCATCCGGTCGAGGCTCCGGCCTTCTCGAGCACGTAGCCGGCCTCCCGACCCGCGAACGCGTTCACGCCGGTGGAGCCGGTCTCGTCGGTGCCGATCCAGCCGTGGCTGCCATGGATCTCATTGCGCACGTCCAGGCCGGCCACATGCGTCCATCCGGCCTCCACCTGGGCGATGCGGCCGTCGGCGAAGCGCACGATGGCCACCGCGTTGTCCTCCGAGGCCACGTCGTCGCGATAGAGGCGGTCGCCCCAGGCCATGACCTCCAGCGGCGGGTTGTCGGGGCCGAGGAACCATCGGCCGATGGCCACGCAGTGGCAGCCCAGGCCGCGCAGCGGGCCTCCGCCCATACGCTCGGGGATCCGTGCATGCGCGTGGGGGTGGCCATGTGCCTCCCGGGCGCGTACCGAAAGCACCTTGCCGATGGCGCCGCTGTCCACCAGTTCCTTGGCCTTGACCAGACCTGGCGCAAACACTTCGGTCTCGGCATAGCCGTGCCAGACGCCGGCCTCGCGCACCATCCTCAGGCATTGGGCTGCCTCCGCCGCGTTGCGGCCCAGCGGCTTGGTGCAGACCAGGGCCTTGCGCGCCGCCGTGATCTCGCGCACCACCTCGACGTGCAGGTCGTGCGGCAGCGCGACGAGCACCAGGTCGATGTCGTCCCGGTTCACGACATCGGCCACGGTGCCCGCGACCTCGGGCACCCCGTAGCGCTCGGCGAGCAGGCGGCCCTTCTCGGGAGACCGAGCCATGACGACCACCACCTCGTGGCCGCGGACGTATTGCAGGGCGCGCAGATAGAAGTCGGCGACGAAGCCAGCGCCGAGGATGGCAAGGCGTACCGGCCGCGCTTGCGCCGGCAGGTCCATCACTTGCGCGTCTCCATGGCCTTGTCGAAGAGCGCGATGTTGATGAAGCTGTCCGGCGCGGCGGGTGTCTTGATGCGGCCCAGCTTCACGAACAGGTCCTGCAGCGCCATGATGCGCTTGCGCGTGAGGCCGCTGCGGTTGTCCGCCAGGATCTGGCTGGAGGGCCACCATTCGAGGGCGTTGGCCTGCCCTTGCAGTTGCGCGGCCGGCGCGCCCGAAGCCGCCGACGCCCATTGCACGACTTCGCGGGTGTTCTTGATACGGTAGTCATTCACCTGTTGCCAGACCTCCAGGAACCGGGTCACCGCTTCCGCCTTGCCGGCCACGGCCTGGTTGGAGGCGACCCACGCGCCGACGAACTTGGTGTTGGGAAAGTCCTTGTTGTTGGCCACCACCACCGTGGCCGGAATGCGCTCGCGGATCTGGTCGGCGATGGGAGAGAAGATGGCGGCCGCCTCGATCTGGCCCGCCACGAAAGCCGACACCACGTTGGGCGGATCGAGCGGGATGCGCTGGATGTCCTTGAAGCCCATGCCGGCGGCTTCAAGTGCCAGTGCCAGGATCATCTCGCCCGAGCCGCTGTCCGGCACGCCAACCTTGCGGCCGCGCAGGTCCTTGACCGATTTGATGCCGGTCTCCGGGCGCGCCAGCACGAAGTCGCCGTAGGTCTTCTCGTTGGGCGCGATCACCACTGCCTGGCCCGATGCGGGCATCCACATCGCGCCGCCACCGATGTAGCCGATGTCCAACGATCCGGCCGCCATGGCCTGGATCTGCGTCGGGCCGTTGGTGAAGGGAATGAGCTTGGCGTCGATGCCTGCCTTGCTCCACAGGTCCAGCTTGTTCGCTGCGGCGATCACGCCGACGCCATTGATGCTGGTGTCGATGTAGCCAATGTTCAGGCTCACCCGGGGCCGGGTGGATGCGCCCTGCGCACGGGCGGGCCCGAGGATGGCGAACTCCGCGGCGGCAATTGCCGCGACCTGTAGGGCGAGGCGCTTGTTCAGATTCATGGCAGTCTCCTTCTAAGTGGATTCGGTGGTGGCCAGGCTTGCGTCGCGGTGGTGAACGCCGCGCCAGACGCGTGCGCGGATCTCGGCGAACTGTGGTGACAGCCGCAGCTCCTCGTTGCGGGGATAGGGCAGTGGCGCGTCGATCACTTCGCTAATGCGCCCCGGGCGCGGGCTCATCACCACGACGCGGCTGGCCAGGTAGACTGCCTCATCCACGTCGTGCGTGATGAAGACCACCGTCTTGCGTTCCTGCTGCCAGGTGGCCAACAGCTCATCCTGCATCTGCACGCGCGTCAATGCGTCCAGCGCACCGAACGGTTCGTCCATCAGCAGCAGTGAGGGGTTGACCGCGTAGGCTCTCGCAATGGCGCAGCGCTGCTTCATGCCGCCAGACAATTCCTTGGGCAGGGCATGGCCGAAGTCCTGCAGGCCCACCAAGCGCAGGTAGTGCAGTGCGCGCTCAGCGCGCTCGCGCCGGGCGAGCCCCTGAAGACGCAATCCGAACTCGACGTTCTGCTGGGCCGTCAGCCAGGGAAAGAGCGCGTACTGCTGGAAGATAACGCCGCGATCGGGTCCCGGCCCTTTGACCGGCCGGCCATCAACCAGCACTTCGCCCGAACTGGGCATGAGCAGCCCCCCGATGAGGTTGAGCATGGTGGATTTGCCGCAGCCCGAGGGCCCGACCAGGGTGATGAACTCACCGCGGCCGATTTCCAGGCTGACGCGGTCCAGGCTGACCGTGCGCCCGCGCCCAGTGACTTAGACCTTGGACACATCCCGGACGGAGATCGCGGCGCTGCTCATTGAATGACCTCCGCCCGAAGGGCTGCAGAGTGGGTGATCGCGCTGCCGAGAGCGACGCGCTGCTTGCCGAATGCGGCCGAACGGGGACTCATGTCCTGACCTCCTGCCAGGCGGTCAGCCGACGCTCGGCCCACAACAGGAAGCGGTCCATCGCGAAGCCGAGCAGGCCGATCATGAAGATGCCCACGATGATTCGGTCGGTCTGCAGGAACTGGGTGGCCACCTGCATCATCCGGCCGAGGCCGGTAGGCGCTGCGATCAGTTCGGAGGCCACGAGCGTGGCCCATGAGGAGCCGAGCGCCACCCGCATGCCGACGAAGATGAAGGGCGTGGAAGCGGGCACGACGACGCGGCTGAAGATGGTGAAGTCGCCGGCACCCAGTACACGTGCGGCATTGATCAGCGTGTTGTCGACGTTGCGTACTCCCTGATACGTGGCCAGCACGCAGGCGAGGAAGGCTGCAAGGAAGATGACGAAGATCTTGGCGTCCTCGCCGATGCCCAGCACCACGATCACCAGCGGGATCAAGGCCAAGGGGGGACGGTGCGCAGGAACTGCACCCACGGCTCGACCAGACCGCGAGCCAGTCGGTACCAGCCCATCAAGAAGCCGGCGGGGATGGCCAGTGCCACGCCAAGCAGGAAGCCCGCCGCCACCCGGCCGAGGCTAGCCATGGCGTTCTCGAACAATGTACCGTCCAGCAGCAGACCCCAACCGGCGAGCAGCACCTCGCGCGGGCTCGGGAACAGCGTGTTGCTCGATGCTGCGGCCGCCGCTGCCCAGGCCGCGATGCCTAGCGTCAGCGTTGCAAGGTACAGCCAAGTCATGCGGATCTCCCGCATGGGCGCACTTGCGGCGGCAATGTCCAAGCCGTTTCCTGCATCGGCCTTAATGCCCGTCGCCGGATTCCCTGGCGTAGGGGAGGGTGGGCTCAACGTGCCTTTCATCGGGTCTCCTGTCGACTTGTTCATGCGTACAAAAAGTGATCGAGAGCGACCGTCGCAGCCCCTGCCAATCCGGCCTGCGTGCCGAGTTGGGATCGCTCGATGCGGATCGATTCGCGGATCAGGGGAAAAGCGCCTCGCCAGGTAGCCTCCACGATCCTGTCGAACAGCGCATCGGGGATGTCGGCGAGCGCGCCGCCCAGCAGAACCAGCTCGGGATTCAGAAGCGTCGTGAGCGCACTCAGCCCCGTAGCCAACGGTGTGACGATGGCGTCTATCGCCCGCATGGCATCCTTCCGTCGCTGAGCGGCAGACCACAGCGCGCTCAGCGCATCGGGTTTCGGTGCGATGCGCAGGCGCTCAGTCGTCGCTTTCAGTGCAGACTCCGACAGCACCGTCTCGATACAACCTCGTCCACCGCAGACGCAGACGGCGCCTGCGTCGATCACTGCAAGGTGCCCGAGTTCGACCGCACCGTGTACGCCGCCGGAGAACGGCTGTCCGCGCACCACCAAGCCCGCGCCCAGCCCCGAGCGCAGGTAGACGAAAGCCACGCTGCCGAGGCCACGCCCCTGACCAAAACGAGCTTCTGCCAGCGCCATCGACCGCACGTTGTGCTCGACCGTGACGGAAAGGCCGGTAGCGGCCTCCAGCTCCTCTGCGATCGCGACGTTTCGCCAGTGCAGGCGGATCGACATGAGCATGCGCCGCCCCGCCGCATCCACCGGACCCGGTACTGCAACGCCGACGCCCAGCAGCTGCCCCATGCTGACGCCGCTGGACTCGCACAACGCAGAAATACCGTCTGCTATTCGGCG
Organism: Variovorax paradoxus; assembly: GCF_018614915.1. GTDB lineage: Bacteria > Pseudomonadota > Gammaproteobacteria > Burkholderiales > Burkholderiaceae_C > Variovorax > Variovorax paradoxus_K. The sequence goes on from NZ_JAGGNU010000010.1 coordinate 6,380, forward strand.
CAGCACCGATTCGGGGCTGGCGCCTATGGAATAGCCGAAGTGACTCTCGGATCGCCGCTCCGCCCGTGCATTGAAGATCCCGATGTGGACCACCCCGATGCCAACTTGCACAGCGGCGACCAAGCACGCGTCGGCACGGATGTGCAGCGTGATGGCGGGACGGCCGGCACCGGTAGGCGCCAGCGCAGCGCCTTCGATGAGCACTTTATCTGCCTCGAGGTCGTTCACGACTCGGGTGACGGTGGTGGCGGACAGCTCCAGCCGGCGGGCGAGCTCGCTCCGCGACATGGGCCCCCTGTCGCGGATCAACTGCAGCAGCTGCCCTTTCACTGTCGTGCCCTCAGTGTTCAATTAGTTTCTCCAATGGAGAAATTAAATGTACCGGGCGCCTGCTTGTCAACCGGGGCGCCCCTAGCATTGGTACCTATCGGCAGACCGTCGAAGAGGTCGGCACCTCGTCCGTTGCCATTCCTGAGACGCCCCGACCTGTGCTATACTTATTGGTTGCCCAAGTTTCTGGGCAAACGCCTGCGCAGGCAAAGCCGGATCTCACAACGGCACGTCGAACAAGAGCTGCCACGACGAGAAAAACGATAGGTGGCTCCTGCAAGTGAACATGCCGTAACGTGGGCCGCGTAAGTGCCCACGGCCACATTCCAGAAGCCCGCCGCGAGCGGGCTTTTTCATGCGCGCACGAGGCCGCCAGGGCTGCTTTCAGCTGGGCTGGCGCTCGGCGCAGAGCGCTGCAATGCCTCGCGCCCGTTGTCCAAGGGTGCAGACTGTCCCGCTCCAGCGGACAGCGACAAGCCGCCGTCTACCCCGGATTGAATCCGCAGCCCATCCCGGTCCGTCTCGGCGGCTTGGTGAATTCAAGCTGTGATGCCGAATGCGGTCATCCAGGTGCCAAGGAGATCCCGGCACCGACGACCGGTCTCAACGGCAATGCAGACCTACCTGGTGGCTCTGCTTCAGGGCTAGGGGGATTGTTTTCGACGGCCTGCAGCACCGCTTCGGGATCGACGGGCTTGACAAAGTGCCCGTCCAGACCCGCGAGGCGGCTGCGCTCGCCGTCGGCGGGCTGGCCGAAGCCCGTGAGCGAAAAGACGCGCAGGCGCCGGCCTGCGTCCATGAGCTCGCGCCGCAGCTGCAGGGCGAGCTCGTAGCCGTCCATCACCGGCAGGCCGATGTCGAGGATCGCGACTTCGGGCGCGAAGCTTTGCGCCAGGTCGAGCGCAGAGGCGGGGTCGTACACGACCCTGACTTCATGGCCGCCGTGGGCGACGAGCTCGCCGAGCATATCGGCCGCATCCTTGTTGTCGTCGACGATCAGGACCCGGCGCAGGCACTCGGCCTTGGCCTGCCGCGTGGCGCAGGGCACGGGCACGGGCGCATCCGCGCCCGCGTCGGCCGCGAGCGGTAGGCGCACGACGAATTCGCTGCCGGACCCGGGGCCGTCGCTCCTCGCGTCGACGGACCCGCCGTGCATCTCGACCAGAGCCTTGACCAAGGCGAGGCCGACGCCGAGCCCCCCTTCGGCGCGCTCCAGGTTCTGCGGGCCCTGGTAGAAGAGATCGAACACCCTCGGCAGCATCTGGGCCGAGATGCCGCGCCCGTTGTCCTTGACCGAGATCTCGGCGCCCTGGCCTTCGCGCCGGACGTCGATCCGGATCCGGCCCCCCGGCGGGGTGTAGCGCGCGGCATTGGTGAGCAGGTTGCTGAACACTTGCGCGAGGCGCGTCGCGTCGCCGCGCCAGGGCAGGCCGCTCGCCGGACAGTCCACCTCGAGCGCCTGCTCGCGCTGCTCGATCAGGAGGCTCGCCATTTCGACAGCGCGCGCCAAGACTTCGCCGAGCTCGACGGTCTCTGGGCGCAGCACGATCTTGCCTCGGGTGATCCTCGACACGTCCAGCAGATCGTCCAACAAGCGAGTGAGGTGCCGCACCTGGCGGTGGATGATCTCCTGTTCCCTCGAGGTCTTGATGTCGCCGCGCCGCTTCATCAAGTGCAGCGCGGTGACGATCGGCGCCAGCGGATTGCGCAACTCGTGGCCCAGCATCGCGAGGAACTCGTCCTTGGTGCGGTTGGCCGCTTCCAGGTGCTTCAGGAGGGCCTCGCGCTCAGCCCGGGCGTGTTCATGGTTGCGCCGGGCGTTCACCAGGTCGGTGACGTCCACAGCGATCGCCATCAGCCCGTAGACATCTCCTGAAGCACGACGCAGGGGCTGGACGCTGAGCTTGAGGAAGTGACCCGCCGCGCGGTCGCGGTGCAGCTGCAGCGCATATTCCTCCGCCGCGCAAGGCTCTCCCGTCGCGAAGGCCCGGTCGAAGATCCGTGCAATGTCGGCATGCGCCCGCGCGGGAAAGGTCTCCCGGTACGCCCGCCCCTCGAGCACCTCTTGCCCGAACAAGTCCCTGAACGCATCGTTGACCAGCTCGAAGCGGTGCTGCGGCCCAAGCATCAGCGCGGCCGGGACAGGCGCCTCCCGCAGCAGTCGGGCCAAATCCTGCTCGTGCGCCCGCAATGCACCCTCGGCCTCGCTGCGCCTGGCCAGTTCCTCCGTGACGGAGCGTGCCTGCTGCTGCAGCACGGCAAGCGCGGTACCGTCGGCGCAGCGCAGGCCGTTGGCGCTCTCCGCCGGGGCCACATGCGTATGGGCATGGCACACCTGGCGGAACGCGCGCGCATCCTCGCTGCGCGCGAACGCTGCCATCGGATAGCCGCAGAAGAGCTCGAAACGGCGGGTCCGCGCCAGTTCGTTCCAGAGGTTCTCGAGTCGCACCGCCTCCGTGTGCCGGCCCTCTTCGCACAGCAGCGCGACGAGCTCGCCATACACGCGCAGCGGCCCGTCGCAGGCGGCCTCGTCCAGGAGGCCGCCGATGACGCGCTGGACGCGCGCGCGATCGACGCGCCCGCCGCGGTTACGAATGCGCGCGAGAACGTCCGATGCGTCCAGCAGCACCAGCCGGTTGCGCAGCGTGCCTTTGGGCAGCCCATTCAAGACCCGACTGCGTATTGCCGCGCGGTGGGAGGGCGTGGCGAGGACGAGGCTGCGTCCGCCCTGGTCGATCGCGGCCCGCAGAAAGGCCGACGCCTCGCCGGCGAGGTATGCCTCGTCTTCGTAAAACTGCACCAGGTGTCCGTGCCGCGCTGGTGACGTACAAGCATCCATTTCGCATCCCGCATCCGAGTGGCGACCACCGCAGCATTCCAGCTTCCATCGGCTTGTCTGTAGGAACCCGCCGCCATCGGGTGGGTGGCAGGCCGCGACTGGTAGCGCAATACCGCGACAAGCCTGCCGATGCCCCGAGAGCCTGGAGCGGTTGTCTATCCTGCAGCACCTTCGGCCCCGCCCGCGCGCTGCGTGGCCGGCTTCGCGGCACGGCCGAGATTGTGGGCCGTGCCGAGCAGCGAGAAGTGGGAGAAGGCCTGCGGAAAGTTCCCCGATTGCTGTAGCAGTCGCCCAGCAGTGCGTAGTCCTCGCGCCCAGCCACCGCCACGTGTTTACTGCGTGAAGTCGAGGACGACCTTGACGTCGTCCGGCTGCTTCCGCAGGGCCTCGGCCCAGTGCTCCGGTGCGACGCGCCGGCTGATCAGGCGCGCCAGCCAGCTGCGATCGGCGGCGCCCAGGGCCGCCGCAGCTTTCTCGTAGTGGGAGCGATTGGCATTGACCGCGCCAAAGACGGCATCGTTCTCGAGCACCAGACTGCGGTTCAGCGCCGCGAGATCGAGGTTGAACTCGTGCTGTCCCGACGACAGGCCGGCCAGGCAGACGATGCCTGGAGAGCCGCTGCGGCGGATCGCGTCGAGAACGAGCGCCGGCGCGCCGGTGCATTCGAACACCATGTCCGGACGGAATGCGTCGGCCTGGGGCAGCCGGCCGGCGTGGTAGATGGCGCCGAGATCCCGCACCAGCTGCGGTTTGGGCCCCGTGGTGGCGCGGTCCAGCACATGCACCTCGAGGCCGCGCTGCGCGCCGAGCAGTGCGGCGAGCAGGCCGATGGGACCGGCGCCGGTGACCAGCACCGTGCGCGGCTGCCAGGCCGCCGAGCGGCGCCCGATGCGTTCCGCGTGCTCCCAGGCCTTGGTCACGATGCTCGCCGGCTCCAGCAGCACGCCGGCCAGGCCCAGAGCCGGGTCGATCCGCACGGCGAATTCGGGTTCGATGCGGAAGTAATCGCTGCCGTAGCCGTTCAGGCCCTTGATGCCGCGCTCGGTGTAGCGGCCGTTCGCGCACATGTCCCACTCGCCGGCCGCGCAGTAGCGGCATGGCTCTGGGTCCGGCCGGCGGACGATGCCGACCACCAGATCCCCAGCGGCAAGCCCGCAGTCCACGGGCGCCGCCTCGACGCGGCCGAGCGATTCGTGTCCAAGGATGAGTCGCGACCGTCCTGCAGGCGCGGCGCCGTAGCCCCCCGCGACGATCTCGGCATCGGTGCCGCAGATGCCGACGGCCAGCGTTCGTACCAGCACCGCGCCGTCCTCGAGCGGCGGCTCGGGCACCTTGTCGAGCTGCGCTGAATCGGCACGGCCGGGTTCCACTGTCAGGGCGCGCATGGTCGAGCACCTTTCCGAGCGTTGGAGCCGACATCGGAAGCTCGTTGCCCTGACCCGACCGTAGGTGCGCGTGCCATCTTGGGATGGGCCGCGTTCCGAAGCGGCCGTCGGGGCGCCCTGACGTTCAACTCAAGCTCCTGAACTTCCTCGCTTCTGTCAGCCCGTGTTCATCCTTCACCGTCCTTTCCAGCCAGGTTGGGAATAGACCTGATACCTGTGCTCGCGAACTGATGTAAGTTTTATGGGCCTCCCCTTCGCGCGCCATTCTCATGACGGTCGTTTGCGTTGCTTGTGGAACATCCAATCGGCCCGGTGCCATGTTCTGCATCGGGTGCGCAGGTCGTTTGCCCGGCTTTGCGCCGTCGGGACCCTCCGCGCTGGAAGCCATGAGGACCACGCACCCTCGTTCAGCCTACCAGGCACATCGTCGGACCACGACCGAGCCGACGGACGCCCGATACCTTGACTTACCTACGCAGACGCTGTCGCTCTGGCGGCGGCTGGGACTGCTGGGCCTCGCGATGATGATCGGGTTCACCGGCTGGTATCTCCATATTTCAGGCGGACGCGGAGGACGGCCGATAGCGACAGAGCTGTCCGCGCAGGAGAAGGCGCTGGTCACCCCTCCTGCAACGCAGAACCAGGCCGATGAGTCGATGAAGAGCAATGCCGCAGATTCGAACCTGCAACCCCGCGGCTGGACGTCAGAGGCTGACGGCGTGGTGCCCGCAGTGCAACGCAGCGGCGCCGAATCGACGGGCCCAACCCGCATCGAAGGAGGCGATGCGCCCGTGGAAGTGGTGTCGAGGTTTTATCGCGCACTCTCCGCCGCCGATGGCAAGAGCGCCGCAGCGCTGATCGTGTCTGCCAAGCGCGGCATAGGGCCCTTCAACGAATCGAGCATGTCGAAGTTCTATGGCTCCTTCAAGGAGCCGCTTTTCGTTCGATCGATTCGCCAGATCGATTCCGACACTGTCGAAGTCAGGTACAGGTATCGGGCGTCCAGAACCGCGTGCGAAGGCGTCGCCCGAGTAAAAACCGAACGGGTTCTGCAGCAGACTCTGATCCAGAGCGTCCAGGCCAACTGCTAGACGCCGCCCATGCCGCCCCGCCACGGAACTTCAGATCATTCAGGTTCCGCGCCATTGGACCTTCTCGAGAGGAGTCAAAGGTGCCTCGTGCCGGTGCGGTATGCCGACAGGGAGTGCTCGCGCCACTCAGCTTCGTCTGTTGCGCCAACTGGGGAATATCCTGCCCAGCAGGGTTCGGCCCGATGCTTCCTTGAATCCAGCGCCGCCGCGGGTCGATGCGGCCTCTGTGGAAGCAAGTTGACCCAGGGTCTCGAAAACATATCTCGGCGGTGCGGCACGGAAGCCCAGGGCTTTTTCCGCCAACCGTATGACGCGCATGGCAAGTAGCGAGTCGCCACCGAGGTCGAAAAAATTGTCGCTCGGCCGAATGTCGGAGACCTTGATCTTGAGCACGTCGGCCCAGATCTGAGCCAACAGCAGTTGCGCGGGGGCAAGCACCGCCGGTGGCGACGCCTCCGCGGCAAGGCTCGCTGGATGCTCGGCCCGCTCTCGGCCTGCAGGGTCGGCCGGGTCGCTGGGAGGCCGTTGCTCGAGATGCACCGCCGCAGGCGAATCGTCCGCGGCGAGCAGGGTCGCCAAGGTGGAATCCGGGTTCTCGGCCGCATGCTGCAGCAGCGCGACGTAACGGGTGCGCAAGGAGGCGGCGGTCTCGCGCCGGTAGATGTCTGCGTTGTAGCTAAGGCCGCCCTCGAGTCCCCCAGGCACCTCGGTCAGCCACAAGCCGAGGTCCTCCGTGGCGCCGCGCTGCGACACCTGAATCTGCCGATGCCGCAGCGGCCCTATGGTTCGAGCGCGTTCACGCGCGTCCTCGAAAGAGAAGAGCACCTGATACAACCCGACGCCCTTTGCTCGCCCGGAGAACTCAGGCTCGCTTGCAAAGTGCTCGAAAGGAACCTGTTGGTTGTCCAATGCCCAGACCAGTTGATGTTTCAGGTATTGCATGAACTCGCCCAGCGTCTGCCGAATATCGATCTCCACCGGCAGCGGCAACAGGTTGGCGAACAATCCCATCACCATTTCAACCTCGGGAAATTGACGACCGCGCACCGGCGTTGCGACCACCAGCGAGCGCGCATCGGCCACGTTGCTCATCAGAAGGACGTAGACACCCAGCGCGAGCATGTTGAGCGTGACTTCGTGGCGGCGCGCCACGCTCCGCAGCTGTCGCGTCAACACACCATCGAGGGCCATCCAGTGGGTGCCGCCTTGGCCGGTCATACCCGCTCGCCGCGGCATATCGGTGCGCAACGCCTTGGGCGGAGACACGGCGGCGAAGCGCTCTTTCCAGAAACTCAACTGCTCTTCGCATTGCGCCGAGCCCAACCAGTTCAGGTACCACTCGGCATAGTCACCGTGCGTCACCGCCAGTTCAGGCAGATCATGCGGCACTGCAGCCAGCTGCGCTTGATAGATCACCGACAGCTCGTTGATGAGCAAATCGACCGATGCCCCATCCCATACCAGGCGGTGCGGAACAAAGACGAACACATGATCGTCCTCGTCAACGCGAATCAGGGCGGCGATGAAGAGCGGCGCATGATGAATGTCGATCAACTGATCCGCCACTTCCTGCAGCTTCTCCGCAAGCTCCGCTTCGCGCTGATCGGAAGGCAGCCCACCCAGGTCGATCCGCATCAGATCGACCGACACCTCGGCTGCGATCGATGCGACGAACTCGCCGGTCTTCGGCGCTCTACTGAATGCGGTACGCAACGCGGGCTGGCGGCGCACAACCTCGCGCAGCGCCTCATGAAAGGCCTGGGCATTCAAAGGGCCCATCAGTCGATGGGCCGAGGGCGTGTTGTAGACGGATCGGCCGGGATGCAGTTCTTCGAGGAAGAGAATGCGCTCCTGCATCGGCGTGAGCGGCGCGCTGCTGCGTTGGACGCGGTGCGGGATCGGCTCGCTCGGAGCGGCTCCGCTCGCCTGCAGTTCGCCCACGGCCGCCGCCAGGCGCTCCGCGGTTGGCGCCGCGAAAAGCGTGCGCAGCGGCACAGCCACGCCGAACTCCCGAGTCAGCAAAGTGGCAAGCCGCGAGGCCAGCAGCGAATGGCCGCCGAGGGCGAAGAAGTCATCCTGAATGCCCAGGCCCGGGAGGCTCAGCACTTGCTCCATTGCGTGAAGCACCATTTGCTGGCGCCGGTCGCGCGGTGCGACGACGTGCATGGGGTGGGTGGCCTTCGCAGCGCCAGGTGCGGGCAGCGCCTGTCTGTCGAGCTTGCCGTTGGGCAGCCGCGGAAATGCGTGCAGCACGACAAGGTGCTGCGGCAGCATGTACTGCGGAAGGCGCGCACGCAGTGCCTGGTTCACGGCCGAGATATCGACCTGCGCGCCGGCTGCCGCGACGAGATAGGCGATCAAACGCACGTCCCCCGGTTGGTCCTCGCGAGCGACCACGACGCTCGCGCCCACTCCGGGCACGTCGTTGCAGCAGGCTTCTATCTCTCCCGGTTCGATGCGATAGCCGCGCACCTTGACCTGGTGGTCGAGGCGGCCCTGGTGTTCCAGCAGCCCATCGTTGCGCCAGCGGCCCCGATCGCCGCTGCGGTAGAGTCGCCCGCCTGTACTGGAAGTCGGGTCCGGAATGAAGAGCTTCTGCGTCAGTTCAGGGCGGTCGAAGTAGCCGATGGCGAGACCAGCGCCGCCGATGCAGATTTCGCCCGGCACGCCGATGGGGCAGCGCTGGCCTCGAGGATCAAGGATCCAGACGCTGGTGTTTGCTATGGGTCGGCCGATGGAGACGCCGCTGCGCACGACCTGCGCATCGTCCACGCGCCATACGGTCGAGTAGACAGTCGTCTCGGTGGGTCCATACATGTTCCAGACCTCGCCGCAGCGCGAGCTCAAGCCCAGTGCCAGTTCGCGGGACATGGTCTCGCCGCCCACGATCGCCTTTAATCCGCGATCGCCTCGCCATTGCGCGTCCAGCAGCAGCAGCCAAGCGGTCGGCGTGCCCTGCAGCACCGTGATGTTCGCACTCTCGATCAGCTCGCGAAACGCCTGCCCGTCCTTGGCCGTGTCGCGTGCCACCAGGATTATTTCTGCGCCGACGTCGAGCGGAAGGATCAGCTCCAGCATCGAAATGTCAAAGCTCAGCGTGGTCGCCGCCGCGACGCGGTCCTGGGGCCCGATGCGAAGATCCCGGCGCATGCTTTCGAGCAAGTTGGCAACGGCACCATGCGAGATGCCCACGCCCTTCGGTTTGCCGGTCGAGCCGGAGGTGTAGATGAGGACAGCCATGTCGCGGGGCCTTGCGTCCTGCGGCCCGAATGGCAGCGCGCCGGCCGGCGCTTCCAGCCATCCGGTGTCGGTGTCCAGCAGGAGCACCTGTTTGTCGGGGTCGTCGCACCAGGCGCTGGGCGCGTTGGCGATCTTGGATGCGGTGATCAGCAGACCGAGCCGCGCATCGCCGGCCTGATAGTCGAGGCGAGCCTTCGGAAAGTCGGGGTCCAGCGGCACGTAGGCTGCGCCGCATTTGAGGACGGCCAGCACGGCAACCACCATCTCCGCGTCTCGCTCGAGGCACAAGCCTACGCGCTCGCCGCGCCCCATGCCGCGAGCGCGCAATGCATGAGCCAGCCGGTTGGATCGATGGTCCAGCTCACGGTAGGTCCATTGCTGCGCGCCGTGGCGCAGCGCCACGCGGTCGGGCTGCTGCGCCGCAGTCTCCTCGAAACCTGCATGGACGAGGCCGTTGCGCAACAGCGGAGTGGGTGCCGGCTGAAGCGCAAGAAGCCGCGCTTCCTCGGTGGCGGTGAGCAGATCGACGGCGCCGAGCGCCGCGCAAGGATCGAACACAGCCGCCGTCAGGAGCCGTTCGTACATTCCCAGCCAGCGACGGATGGTTTCGTCATCGAACAGGTCGACGTTGTACTGAACTTCCCACTGCATGCCACCAGCGACAGGAGTGAGGTTGAGGAACAGTTCGAAGTTCTCGTACGCGCGCGGGATGCTTCGCGATTGCGTACGCAGGCCGGGGAACTTGCCAGCAGCTTGCTCGGTGCCGGCGTCAACGTTGAAAAGCACGCTGATCAGCGGCAGACGACCCGGGTCGCGCGGAACCAAGAGCTTCTTGAGCAGCGTGCCGTAGGTGATGTTCTGATGCTCGAAGGCATCCAGCAACAGGCCTCGGCTCTGGCTTGCCAGTTCGTGCAGGGCCATCGAGGCATTCACCGAGACACGCAGCGGCAGGAGGTTGACGCAATGTCCCACCAGCCGGGGCATCTCGCTGGCGAGCTGGCCGGCGGCGGCGATGCCGATCACCAGATCTTCCTGCGCGGTGAGGCGATGCAGCAGGCCGGCAAAGATGCCGAAGAGCGCTGCGTACAGGCTCGCGCCCAATCCGGCCGCCACCGTTCGCACGCCGGCCACCAGCTTGGCGTCGAGCAGTCCGTCCATCCGTTGCGATCGGAATGTCCGCACCGGCGGACGCGCCCGGTCGAGCGGCAGTTCAAGCATCGGCACGCTCCCGCCGGCGAAACGCTCCAGCCAGTAGTCGACGTGCGCCTGCATACGGGGACTGGCCATTTCGCCGGCTTCCCACAGCGCGTAGTCCGTATACCGGGGCGCTGGCGCCAGCGACGGGCCCCCGCCCAGCTCGGCCGCATAGAGATCGCCCAGTTCAGCGCCTATGACGCTCAAGGACCACCCGTCGCAGACAGCATGGTGGGCGCTGATCAGGAGCGTGTGGTCTTCCGAGCCGGCGCGATAGAGGGCTGCGCGAAAAAGCGGCCCCTGCTCCAGGACGAAGCGTTCATGGACTGCCGTGTGGAAGGCCGCCGCGAGCCGGCGCTCTTGCTGCGCCGCATCGAACTGCGATATGTCGACCAGCAGCAGCACAGATGACGGGGCCGGCGCAATGAAGAGCTGCATGCCGTCGGGCGAAAAAGTCGCGCGCAGGCATTCGTGGCGTGCCATCAGGCGGTCCATCGAGCGCTGCAGTGCGTCCTTGTCGAGCGGACCTGCTAGTTGCAGCGCGCTCGCCTCGTTGTACGCCAGAGCGGCTTCAGCGCCCAGACGATCGGCAAGCCAAACCTCGCGCTGAGCCTCCGTGGTGGCGATCACAGCCTCCACGTCTCCGAGTGCGAATGGATCGAAAGTGTCCGGGTCTGGTTTGTCGACCCTCTGCCGGGCGTCTCTCACGAAGCAATCCTTACTGTTGTTGTTGTGCTTGGGTGGCGATCGGGCTCCCGTGCTCTCTCCTCTAATCCGTGGGTGTAAGAGTTTGAACGCTACAAACTTTGACTTTCGTTTGCTGCGGCAAAGTGGATGTAAGACGGCGTAGCGAGACAGCGTGGGAAGAGTGCGAATGCAGCGCTCATGCAGGAGCCTGAACCGCTTTCACAAACCTCCTGTCCGCCGTGGTCATGCCGCGCCGGACCACGCGTTGCAAGATGGCAACCCGTCAACGTAGGTCGAGATGTAAGTTTCGTGTGCAGCGGAAGATATAACTAAAGCACTCATTTCTGCCGCTTACTCCGATGTCCTGTCGACGCCAGCCCTCCTTCCGCCTCACTCTTGTGGCCTTGTCCGTGGCTGCCTCGGTGTCGGCATGCGGCGGCGGCAGCAGCGAGGGACTCAACGCACAGCCGGCGTCCGGCGCCAAGGCCGCCGCGGTCGGCGCCGAAGCGACCGCCGCCGCCGCGCCGGGCAAACCCGCCAAGAGCCGTCGCGCGGTCCGCACCTTGGCCGACATCGAGCGCGAGCGCGCGCGCGAACGCCAGGTGCCGGCGCCGATCGATCGGGGCGACGGCCCCAAGAGCAAGAAGTCCGCGCTGCAGGCCGGCAGCGTGGAGGACACGGGGACCCAGGGCCAGTGGTCTTCCGCCAGCAGCTGGCCGCTCAACGCCATTCACGCCATCCTGACGCCGGACGGCAAGATCATGAGCTACGGCACCGACCCGGACGGGAACCAGGGCGCGCAGCTCTACTACGACGTGTGGAATCCGGCGACCAGCGCCCACAGCCTGCTGCAGCACGCCACACGCACCGACTTGTTCTGCAACGCGCAGGTGATGCTGCCGACCACCGGACAGGTGCTACTGGCGGGCGGCGATCCCGCGGCCTGAACGACGGTACGCCGCCCAACCTGGGCGTGCGCGACACGAACCTGTTCGATCCGCTGCTACTGGAACTGAAGGCTTCCGGAACGCCGATGCAGTACGCGCGCTGGTACGGCTCGCTGTATCCGCTGGCGGACGGCCGCGTGCTGACGGCCGCCGGCATCGACCAGAACGGCGCCGGCGCGGGACCGCCGGAGATCTACACGCCGGGCTCGGGTTGGAAGACGCTTTCGAAGATCGCCGACTGGCCGGCCGACTGGTACTACCCGCGCGGCTTTCTGGCCCCGAACGGCAAGGTCGTGATCGCGAGCGGCAGCAGCCTCTTCAGCCTCGATACCGAGGCGGAGACGATGGACCTCATCGGAACGCTGCCCAAGAACACCGACTGGACTCTGCCTTGGGCGCTGTTCGATCGCGGCCGCATGATGATGGTGGACGACGAGGGCGGTGCGATGGTGGTCGACGTCAATGGCGCAACGCCGATTGTCACGCCGATCGGAGGCCCCGGAACGAATCGCGTATGGAGCACGGCGACCGTGCTGGCCGACGGCAAGGTGGCCGTGACCGGCGGTTCGTCGGAAGACAACGTCCTGGTCGACACCGCCTTCTCCACCCTGATCTGGGACCCGAAGACGAACGGCTGGACCACCGGTGCATCGGCCGCCAAGCCGCGGCTCTATCACTCGTCGGCGATCCTGCTGCCCGACGCGACGGTGCTCTCCGTCGGCGGCGGCTCGCCCGGCCCGGTGGTCAACCTGAACGCCGAGATCTACTCGCCGCCGTATCTGTTCGACAGCAGCGGCCAGAGGCAGTCTCGTCCGCTGATCAATTCCGCTCCGTCCAAGGTAGATCTGGGCTCGACCTTCGGCATCACGGTGGCATCGGGCCGGGCGATCCAGCGGGTGACCTTGGTCCGCACCGGCTCCGTGACCCACTCGACCAACTTCGAGCAACGCTTCCTGGAACTGCCCTTCACGCAAGATGCGGGCAGTTCGAACGTGAGCATCACGCTGAACGAAGGGCCGAACGTGCTGCCGATCGGCTACTACATGCTCTTCGTGATCGACAGCGCCGGCGTGCCCTCGGTGGCCAAGATCATGAAGGTCGATGCGAGCTGGGCCAAGGCGGTCGACCAGGGACAGAGCTTCACTTTGCCGACGGCGACCACGGTGCGCTATGGCAGCGGCAGCAACTGGGTGCAGAAGACCGCATCCGGCAGCGTGGCCTGCAACAACGAATTCTTCGGCGCCAATCCCGCGCCCGGTCTGACCAAGGCCTGCGAGGTGCTGGCGCCGCAAGCCGCGGGCGTCGTGCCGGGCAACCAGCCGCCTTCGGGCGACAAGCTGGTTGCCAACGAGGGCGGCAGCTTCAGCATGGCGAACCCGAGCCTGGTGAGCTTCGGCGCGGACACGCGTTGGACCAGCAAGACGGTCTCGGGCAGCGCCAGCTGCTCCAGCCCCTTCTTCGGGCTGGACCCGGCGCCGATGACGGCGAAGTCCTGTTATTCGGACCTGGCATCGGCACCTGCACCTGCTCCTGCTCCTGCTCCTGCTCCTGCTCCTGCACCTGCACCCGCACCCGCACCCGCACCTGGCACTGTGCTGGCCCCGGAAGGCGGCACCTTCACAGTGGCAACCGAGACCTTGGTCAGGTATGGGGCCGACACACGCTGGATCAGCAAGTCCGTGAATGGCACGGCGAGTTGCACGAACGCTTATTTCGGCGGCGACCCGGCCCCCTACACGGTCAAATCCTGCGTCGCCGGCTAGAAGCGGGCCGAGCAGCGTCAATCGGCCTTTCGAATCATCGGGCGCTGGATCCATCGCCGTGCAGACATACGCCGCAGCTGGCACCAGTCCATTGCCGAAGGCCATCGCGAATGTCCGTTGCTCGGGGCGCCGGAGTGGCGCTGGTGCATTAGTTAGATGCTATGTGGGACTACCAGAGCGAGGCCCGTTTAGCTACAACGGGATTTCCTTAACTTCTTGGCAAAGGAGATGGAAATTTCGACAACTCAAGCAGTCCCACATTGACGGCCAGCGATGGCGGCCGCGGCCCGAGTCGGTACAACGTGGACGCCGGCGACACAGCCGCAGTTGCCCACTGCATCGGCAAGGCACGCGAGCGCTGCAAGCTTGACCCACAGGCTGCCAGGGTGCACTCGTGCTACGAAGCAGGCCGTGACGGCTGGTGGCTGCACCGCTGGCTTATCGGGCAGGGAGTCGACAACATCGTGGTCGACTCCTCCAGCATCGAGGTGAACCGACACGCCAGGCGGGCGAAGACCGACCGGATCGATGGCGACAAGCTGTTGGCAATGCTGCTGCGCCATCATCGCGGCGAGCGGGTGTGGTCGGTGGTGCATGAGCCCACGCCTGAGGACGAAGACGCGCGCCGCACGCACCGCGAATTCGCCCGCTTGACGAAGGAGCGAACCTCACACACGAACCGCATCGGCTCGCTGCTGGTGCTGCACAACCTGCGCCCGCACGTCATCGTCGGCGGACGCGACTGGGCCGCCTGGTGGGAGCACCATTGCGAGCAGGTGCCGCCTTTGCTGCGCGCCGAGATCGAGCGCGAGAGCGCGCGCCTGGCGCTGGTCAAGCAGCAGGTCAAGATGCTGGAGACCGTGCAGCGTGAGCAGGTGGCGACCAGCAAGCAGCCGCAGGTGGCGCAACTGGCCCAGCTACGAGCCATCGGGCCCAAGGGCGCCTGGGTGTTGGTCAAGGAAGTGTTCGGCTGGCGGCACTTCGCCAACCGGCGCGAACTGGCCGGCTGCCTGGGGTTGGCACCCACGCCTTATGCCAGCGGCGACGGCCAGATCGAGCAAGGCATCAGCAAGGCCGGCAACAAGCGAGTGCGCACGTTGCTGGTGGAGCTCGCGTGGAACTGGCTGCGCCTGCAGCCCGGGAGCTCCTTGACCGATTGGTTCAATCGGCGCTTCGCCGGCGGAGGCAAGCGCATGCGCAGAGTGGGCATCATCGCCTTGGCGAGAAGACTGGCAACCGCCCTGTGGCGCTATCTGCAGTCCGGCGAGATCCCGGCTGGGGCCTCGCTCAAGCCGGCCGCTGCATGAAGTCCCGAGCAGCTTTGCTCCAACGCACGAAGCCAAGGAACGCATCCATCATGATCAAAGGTCTGGGTCACTGCATAGAAGTGACCGTCCGTTTAGAAGGGGCGCGCCGGTAACCGGGGTTTGCCAGTGCGCTTCGCGCGCATGCAGCATGAGGTGCAGGATGTTCACGTCCTGCACGGATAGAAGGTCGTTCGAGCATTACTGGCTCGAACGCTCGCCACACCCCGACCTCGGATCAGGATGCATCAACGTCTTATCCGCTCAGCAACACCCAGGGGCCGCCATGAACACCTTTGAAAAAAAAGTTTGACAAAAGAGTCCCCATAGAAGGGTTGTCGAATGCCTGCCCGCGCGCAATGCGGCGACGAGGCCCGCCTGCGGGCGCTGCGCGCCCGGCCGCCGATCGAAGGGACACGAAAGGCTTGATGGCGCTCAGCCTGGCCTAAGTTTTCCAAGTCAGACTCTTGGTGCAGCCAGCCGGCGCTGGTAGAGGTTGCTTCGGCGCCCGGTCCGTCATGGGCGGTTCCTCGATGCCGGCGGCTGTCGCGATTTTCGGGCACGGTCGACACCTTGGTGGCGAGCCTCGGCCGCGCGATGCTGCCGGCATTGATGCAGCCCGGAGAGGTGAGCAGGTTGTTTGTCGATCGCCTCACGCTGGCATTGAAGGCCCCTGTGCTGCACTCCTATGGTGGCTCCGCGGGCTTCCGACCGCGGCTCACGGCATCCATGTCGAGCGTGGCAATAACGCCGGCACCAACGGCCGATTCAGCTGCTTCACCCACCACTGCAGCGCCTGCCCCTTGGCGCCGGTCTTCCAGGCCAGCCAGAAGGCCTCGGGCGCGCGCGGCTCCTCGGTCTGCAGCTCGACCAGTGTGCCGCGCGCCAGCTCGCTCTCGATGCAGGCGCGCGGCAGGAAGCCGTGGCCGAGCCCGGCGACCTGGCAGGCGATCTTCGCGGGCATCGACGGCACCGCGATGCGGGGCTGGCCGGCCATCAGGCCGACAGTGCGGTCCGAGAGCGTGCGCGCGCTGTCGCCTACCACGATGGCGTTGTGCTCCAGCAGGTCGCCGCGCTGCAGCGGCCGGCCCACGCGGGCGAGGGCGTGCGTGGGCGCCACGCAGAACACGAAGTCGAGACTGCCTACCGTGACGGACTGGTAGCCCCCGCCGGCGGGACCTTCTCCCGCGGCGATGATCAGGTCGGCGCGCCCCTCGCGCAGCGCCTCCCAGCTGCCGGTGAGCGCCTCGCAGCAGATG
Source organism: Variovorax paradoxus (assembly GCF_018614915.1). GTDB lineage: Bacteria > Pseudomonadota > Gammaproteobacteria > Burkholderiales > Burkholderiaceae_C > Variovorax > Variovorax paradoxus_K. The sequence goes on from NZ_JAGGNU010000010.1 coordinate 22,419, forward strand.
CGCAGCCGCGTGCCGCATCGCAGGTCTTCGAAGGCGCGCATGTCGTCGATAAGCGCCTGCGTCGGGATGAGCGAGTCGTGCACCAGCCGCAGCTCCGACTCGAAGCCGGTGGCGATCTGCCGCATGCGCGATTCGAGCTCGTTCGCGGCGCCGAGAAGCCAGCGCCCCTCCTTGAGCATTTCTTCGCCCGCCCCGTTGAGGGTGACGCGCGGGCCGTTGCGCTCGAACAGCAGCATGCCGAGCTGCTCCTCGAGCTTGCCGACGGCGTATGAGATGGTGGAGGGCACCTTGTTCAAGCGGGCCGCGGCCGCCGCGAACGAGCCGTAACGGTCGACGGCATCGACGACCTCGATGGCTTCCAGGCTGAGTTTGAGCACGGCGCGTCCTTGAAAATCGATGTTCGAAAAATTCGATGGTAGACGGCAAAAGATTTCGCTAACAGGCCCTGCGCGAAGCCCGAAAATTTATGCCATGTCTCGGAAATGATTTCGAAGCGAATTGTGAATTCAATCGAATTAAAAACTGGCGCACGGCGAAGGCGCCGAGGTGCTGGTGTTCGCTGTAACGAGGATGCACCCCGCGGGTAACCCCAACCTTTTCTCCACCAATCTCAATCCGGAGTTATTTCATGTCCATCAAAGCCACCCCTACCGCCGGCGCCAAGCTGCTCACGCCCAATGACCACACGCTGGTCATGATCGACTTCCAGTCACAGATGGCCTTCGCCACGCACTCGATCGACGCGGTCAACCTGCGCAACAACGCCGCGCTGGTGGCCAACGCCGCCGCCGGCTTCGGCGTGTCGACCATCCTCACCACCGTGGCCGAGAAGAGCTTCTCGGGCCCGATGTTCAGCGAGATCACAGAAGCGTTCCCAGGCCAGAAGATGCTCGACCGCACCTCGATGAACACCTGGGAAGACGCGGCCGTAATCGACCGCGTGAACGAGATCGGCAAGAAGCGCATCGTGCTGTCGGGCCTGTGGACCGGCGTGTGCATCGTCGGCCCCGCGCTGTCGGCGCTCGACCAGGGCTTCGAGGTGTTCGTCATTGCCGACGCCTGCGGCGACGTATCGGCCGAGGCGCACAACCGCGCGATGGACCGCATGGTGCAGGCCGGCGCGCAGCCGATGACCTCGCTGCAATACCTGCTCGAGTTGCAGCGCGACTGGGCCCGCACCGACACGTACGAAATGACCACCGGCATCGCCAAGAAGTTCGGCGGCGCCTACGGTCTGGGCGTGACCTACGCCAAGACCATGTTCGGCGCGCACGAAGGCTGAACCCGCCGGTGAGCAAGAAGATGAAGCCCTACGTCCTGTCGCTTGCGCTCGGCCTGCTGGTCGGCGTGATCTACGCACTGTTCCAGGTGCGCTCGCCGGCCCCGCCGGTCATCGCCCTCGTGGGGCTTCTCGGGATCCTGCTCGGCGAGCAGATCCCGCCGCTCATCAAGAGCGTGATCAAGCCCGATGCCGTGGCCACCTCGTGGCTGCAGCACCAGGTCAAGCCGCACGTGTTCGGCGAGCTGCCGCAATGCGCCAAGGCCGACCCCCCCGCCCCTGTCGCTGTTGCTCGCAAAGAGTCATGAGCGATGCATTCGACGAACAACGCCGCCGGCTGTGCCTGGGCACGCTCGGCGCCGCCCTTGCTGGCACGGTAATGGCCCAACCCACCGCTCCAGGGAAATCCGATATGGCAGGCCACACCGCCCCCGACCTGATCCTGCACAACGGCCGCTTCACGACGCTGGCCCACGCCAACCCGGCGGCCAGTGCCGTGGCCATCAAGGACGGCCGCTTCACCCACGTCGGACGCGACGAGGACATCCTGCCGCTGGCCAGCGGCAGCACTCGCGTCATCAACCTGATGGGCCGACGCGTGCTGCCCGGCCTGATCGACAACCATCTGCACATCATCCGCGGCGGGCTCAACTACAACCTCGAGCTGCGCTGGGACGGCGTCAGGAGCCTGGCCGACGCGATGGGCATGCTCAAGCGCCAGGTGGCCGTGACGCCGGCGCCGCAGTGGGTGCGCGTGGTGGGCGGCTTCACCGAGCACCAGTTCGCGGAGAAGCGGCTGCCGACCATCGAGGAACTCAACGCCGTCGCGCCCGACACGCCGGTGTTCATCCTGCATCTGTACGACCGCGCGTTGCTGAACGGCGCGGCATTGCGTGCCGTCGGCTACACGAAAGACACGCCCGCGCCGCCGGGCGGCGAGATCGTGCGCGATGCCGCAGGCAACCCGACCGGCCTGCTGCTGGCCAAGCCCAATGCGGCGATCCTCTATGCCACGCTGGCCAAGGGGCCGAAGCTGCCCATCGAGTACCAGCTCAATTCGACGCGCCACTTCATGCGCGAGCTCAACCGGCTCGGCGTCACCGGCGCCATCGACGCCGGCGGCGGCTTCCAGAACTACCCCGAGGACTACCAGGTCATCCAGCAGCTCGCCGATGCCGGCCAGCTGACGATCCGACTGGCCTACAACCTCTTCACGCAGAAGGCGAAGCAGGAAAAGCAGGACTTCCTGAACTGGACCGCGAGCTCCAGCTACAAGCAGGGCGACGACTACTTTCGCCACAACGGCGCGGGCGAGATGCTGGTGTTCTCGGCCGCCGACTTCGAGGACTTCCGCCAGCCACGGCCCGACATGGCGCCCGAGATGGAAGGCGAGCTCGAGGAGGTGGTGCGCATCTTGGCCGAGAACCGGTGGCCGTGGCGCATGCATGCGACCTACGACGAGACCATCACGCGCGCGCTCGATGTGTTCGAGAAGGTGAACCGCGACATTCCGCTCGCCGGCCTCAACTGGTTCTTCGACCATGCCGAGACCATCTCCGAGCAATCCATCGACCGCATCGCCGCCCTGGGCGGCGGCATCGCGGTGCAGCATCGCATGGCCTACCAGGGCGAGTATTTCGTCGAGCGCTACGGCTTCGGCGCGGCCGAGGCCACGCCGCCGGTCAAGCGCATGCTGGAAAAAGGCGTCAAGCTCTCGGCCGGCACCGACGCCACGCGCGTCGCCTCCTACAACCCCTGGGTCTCGCTCGCCTGGCTGGTCACCGGCAAGACGGTGGGCGGCATGCAGCTCTATCCGCAGCGCAACTGCGTCGACCGCGAGGCCGCGCTTCGCATGTGGACCGAGAACGTGACCTGGTTCTCCAACGAAGAGGGCAAGAAGGGCCGCATCGAGATCGGCCAGTTCGCCGACCTGATCGTGCCCGATCGCGATTTCTTCGCCTGCCCCGAATCGGAGATCGCCGACACGCTCTCGCTCTTCACGATGGTGGGCGGCAAGGTGGTCTACGCCGCCGGCGCGTTCAAGCCGCACGACGAAGGCGATCCGCCGCCGGCCATGCCCGACTGGTCGCCGGTGCGCGCCTTCGGCGGCTATGCGGCTTGGGGCGACAAGGAAGGCCGGCCGCTGCAACAGACGCTGCACCGGGCCGCGATGGCTTGCGCCTGCGCCAACGACTGCAACATCCACGGTCACCAGCACGCGACGGCCTGGAGCAGCCAGCTGCCCATTGCCGACCTGAAGAGCTTCTGGGGCGCGCTCGGCTGCGCCTGCTGGGCGGTCTGATGGCGATGCGCTGGCAACCCGGACCGGTCCTGCGCTGGACCGCCTTGCTGCTGTTGTGCGCGGCCTACCTGCAGGGTGGTTTCAACAAGGCAACCGACTTCGCATCGGCCGTCGCCGAGATGAACCACTTCGGCCTATCGCCGGCGGCGCCGATGGCCGTTGCGGTGATCGTGCTGGAACTGGGCGCCGCGGCGCTCATCCTCACGGGCTTCTACCGCTGGCTGGGTGCGCTGGCGCTGGGCGGCTTCACGCTGCTCGCCACCCTCGTGGCGCTGCGCTTCTGGGAGATGCCGCAGCCCGAGCGCTTCATGGCCGCCAACTCGTTCTTCGAGCACCTCGGCCTGGTCGGCGGCTTTTTGCTGGTGGCCTGGCACGACCTGCAGGAGCGTAAGCATGGCTGAGTCCGCCAAAGGCGCAAGCAGCTTCGCGCCGCTGCGCCAGCCCGTCTTCGCCGTGCTGTGGGCGGCCACGGTGCTCGGCAATATCGGCAGCTTCATGCGCGACGTGGCCAGCTCGTGGCTGGTGACCGACCTCTCGGCCAGCCCCGCGGCCGTGGCGCTGATCCAGACGGCCGCCACGCTGCCGATCTTCCTGCTGGCCATTCCGGCGGGCGTGCTGTCGGACATCCTCGACCGCCGGCGCTTCCTGATCTTCGTGCAGCTCGTGCTGGCGGCGGTCAGCGGCACGCTGCTGGTGCTGTCGCACACAGGCACGCTCACTGTCGAGTACCTGATCGCGCTGACCTTCGTCGGCGGTATCGGCGCGGCGCTGATGGCGCCGACCTGGCAGTCGATCGTGCCCGAGCTGGTGCCGCGGTCCGACCTCAAGAGCGCGGTGGCGTTGAACTCGCTGGGCATCAACATCGCGCGTTCCATCGGTCCGGCCGCGGGCGGCCTGATCCTCGCCAGCTTCGGTGCGGCCGTCACCTACGGCGCCGACGTGCTGAGCTACGCGTTCGTCATCGCCGCGCTGATCTGGTGGAAGCGCCCGGCCGCGGTCGACAGCGGCCTGTCGGAGAACTTCCTCGGCGCTTTCCGCGCCGGCCTGCGCTACACACGCGCCAGCAAGGAACTGCACCGCGTGCTGCTGCGCGCGGCCCTGTTCTTCCTGTTCGCGAGCTCGGTGTGGGCGCTGCTGCCGCTGGTGGCGCGCCAGATGCTCGGCGGCACGGCGAGCTTCTACGGCATTCTGCTGGGCGCCGTGGGTGCGGGCGCCATCGTCGGCGCGCTGGTGATGCCGCGGCTGCGCGTTCGGCTCGATGCCGACGGCATGCTGCTGCTGGCCTCGGTGATCACCGCCGCCGTGATGGGCGCGCTGGTGTTCGCACCGCCGCAATGGCTGGCGGTGCTGATGCTGTTGCTGCTGGGCCTGGGCTGGATCATTGCGCTCACCACGCTCAACGGGGTGGCGCAGTCGATCCTGCCGAACTGGGTGCGCGGGCGCGGGCTGGCCGTGTACCTCACGGTGTTCAACGGCGCCATGGCGGCCGGCAGCCTTGGCTGGGGCCTGGTCGCGCAGGAAATCGGCGTGCCCTACACGCTGCTGGTGGGCGCCGTCGGCCTCGTGATCGTGGCCTTGCTGTTCCATCGCGCGCGGCTGCCCACGGGTGAGTTGGACCTGCAGCCCTCGAACCACTGGCCCGAGCCGTTGGTGGCCGAACCGATTGCGCATGACCGGGGCCCGGTGATGATCCAGGTCGAGTACCGCATACGCAAGGAGGACCGCCCCGCGTTCCTCGACGCGATGAAGCGGCTGTCGCTGGAGCGCCGCCGCGACGGCGCCTATGCATGGGGCGTGACCGAGCACACCGGCGACGGCGAGCGCGTGATGGAGTGGTTCCTCGTCGAATCGTGGGCGGAACACCTGCGGCAGCACCACCGCGTGTCGCACGCCGACGCCGACCTGCAGAGCGAAGCCGTGCGCTTCCACATCGGCCCGGGCAGGCCCGAGGTGCATCACTTTCTTTCCCTCTGACAACAGACGGCATTCCGCCACGACCAAGGAAAAGCATGGCCCGCCAGCTTGCTGGAGAACTGGATCGACGAGGCCGAGAAGCACACGCCGCTGAAGGCGCTGCACTTGCTCCTCTTCAGTTTTTACAAGTGACGCGGGGAGGCCTGCGGGGCGCACCTCCGGGATGAGTGCGTCCGCACGGCCCGAGGCCGGCGACAGCTTCGCTCTCGCGCGCAGTCAGGGCTTTTTCGTGACCGTCTCCACGGCATCCTTCACATCGCCGACCTTCTTCTTGACCTTGCCGGACATTTGGTCAGCCCTGCCTTCCGCTTCCAGGCGCTCATTGCTCGTGGCCTTGCCGAGTGCTTCCTTGACGTTGCCCTTTGCCTTGTCCAAGTTGCCTTTGACGTGTTCCTGCTTCATGCTGAACCTCCTGCAATTGATATCGATGTAAGCACTGTTTCACTGTTGGACCGAAGCAGCTTGTAGGATTTGTCGATACTGATCGTCGGATGGCAGCCCGGCGCAAACCTTCCGACGCCTGGGCCTTGAAGACTGGCTGCCGTTCGCGAGCTTGCTGGGCTTGGACGGGGTCCTGAATGGTCGTCGATAGGGGCGTATCCGGAAGCCGAAGTCGTCCAGGTCCGGCATTCATGCGGGTTGCCAAGGGCTCTGTGATTCCTGGTGGCAAGCCGGATGAGTGCAGACTGTTCCGAATTTTTGTTTCTACTCGAGGCATGTCCGAGCCGACCCCAACTCTTTCTTCGACCTTCGCCATTCCCGAGCTCGAGCAAACCCGTCTGCGCGCCTTGATGTCGGAGGGGCGGCGCAAGCTGCTCGGGCTGGTCGGCGCGCCCGGTGCGGGCAAGTCGACGGTCGCGCTGGCCTTGCAGCAGTTCGTGGGCGAGCGGGCACAGGTGGTGCCGATGGATGGCTTCCACCTGGCCAACGTGGAGCTCGCTCGGCTCGGCCGGGCCGAGCGCAAGGGCGCACCCGACACCTTCGACGCCGCCGGCTACGCCGCGTTGCTGCAGCGTCTGCGCCGGCAGCGCGCCGACGAGACCGTCTACGCGCCCGAGTTCCGCCGCGAAATCGAGGAGCCGGTTGCCGGCGCCATCGCGGTGCTGCCGCAGACCCAGCTCGTGATCACCGAGGGCAACTACCTGCTGCTCGACGAGGAGCCCTGGGCCGGCGTGGCGGCGCTGCTCGACGAGGTCTGGTATGTCGAGGTCGACGATGTCCTGCGCGAGGCGCGGCTCGTGCGCCGCCACGAGCAGTTCGGCCGCAGCCCCGCAGCCGCGCGCGACTGGGTCGCGAGCACCGACGCGCCCAATGCGCGCCGGATCGCCGCGACGCGGGCGCGCGCGCACCACGTGCTGCACTGGGGTTAGGAGTCGCTCGGCTCTTCGCGCAGGCGCAGCGCGCTGTCGTAAAGCGCATTGCGCGGTGCGCCGCTGATCTCGGCGGCCAGCCGCACCGCGCTCTTGAGCGGCAGCTCCGCAAGCAGCAGGCGCAGCACGCGTTCGCCTTCGGCGTTGCCCTCGTCTTCCGCGACGGCCCTCGGATGCAGCACCAGCGCGAACTCGCCGCGCGTGCGGTCGCGGCTGGCCGCGAACCATGCGGGCAGGGCGGCGGCGGCCAAGGTGGCGATCTCCTCGAACTGCTTGGTGAGTTCGCGGCCCACGGTCACCTGCCGTTCGCCGAGCGTGGCCAGCGCGCGCGCCAGCGCCTCGATGCGATGCGGCGCCTCGAGCAGCACCACGCTGCGCGGCTCGGCGGCCAGTGCCAGCACGGCGGCATCGCGCTCGCCGGACTTGCTGGGCAGGAAGCCGGCGAACACGAAGGCGCTGCTCGCATCGCCCGCGGCCACCAGCCCGGCTGCGCCGATCAGCGTGGTCACGCTGCTCGCGCCGGGCAGCGGCAGCACGCGATGGCCCGCCCCGCGCACCGCCGCGACCAGGCGCGCGCCCGGGTCGCTCACGCCGGGCGTGCCGGCATCGCTGACGTAGGCGATGCGCTCGCCGCGCGCGAGCCGCGCGACCACCGCCTGCGCCGCCTCGGCCTCGTTGTGCTGGTGCAGGGCGAGCAGTTGCGCCGAGGGGCGATCGATGCCGTAGGCGCGCAGCAGGCTCTGCGTGTGGCGCGTGTCCTCGCAGGCGACGGCATCGACCAACTGCAGCACCTGCAGCGCGCGCAGCGTGATGTCCGCCAGGTTGCCGATCGGCGTGGCGACCACGTAGAGCGCACCTTCCGGATAATGCTGTGCGCCCGCGGCATCGCGCGCGGCCTGCAGGGCAGCGCCGAAGGAAGCAGGGGCGAGGGAGGTCAATGGGTTTTCTCCAGAACAAGACGGCAGGGAGCGGCACGACCAAGCAGCGCGGCGATGCGGCGGAAGACGCCGCGCTCGCCCACCTGCAGGCGGCCGGCCTGGTGCTGGTCGCGCGCAATTATCGAACCCCGGGCCGCGGCGGCGGCGAGATCGACCTGATCGTGCGCGATCCGGGCGACGGCACCCTGGTGTTCGTGGAGGTGCGCCAGCGCGCCGGCGCCACGCATGGCGGCGCGGCCGGCAGCATCACCGGCGTGAAGAAGCGTCGCATCGTCTTCGCTGCGCGGCACTACCTGAGCCGCCTGCGCACGCTGCCGCCTTGCCGCTTCGACGTGGTGCTGGTGGAGGAGCGCATCGCGTGGATCCGGGCCGCGTTCGACGCGGACTGAGCGATCGATGGAACCCCACGGGCGGCCTCATACTCAAGCGCAGCACCTACGTCTTGTTTCACAACCCGCAGTTATCATCCCGGCCCATGCTCGAGCAACGGATCCAGCAGCACTTCATCGACAGCGCGGACCTCAAATACCAGGCAGGCCCGCTCCTCAGCAAACCGATCGGGCAGGCGATGCAGGCCCTGCTCGCCTGCGTGACCAGCGGCGGCAAGATCCTGGCGTGCGGCTCGGGTGTCTCGGGGCTTCTTGCCGCGCAGTTCGCCGCGCAGTTCGTCGGCCGCTTCGAGCGCGAGCGCCCCGAGCTGGGCGCGATCGCGCTGCCAGGCGACACCACCGACCCCGCCGCGGACACCACCGACGCCAGCGATGTGGACCGTTTCGCGCGCCAGGTGCGCGCCCTGGGCCAGGCCGGCGACGTGCTGCTGACCCTGAGCGCCAGCGGCCAGTCCTCCGCCGTGCTGGCGGCGGTCGAAGCGGCACATGCGCGCGACATGACGGTGGTCGCCCTGCTGGGCAATGCCGCGGGCGGTGGCGCCAGCAGCAGCCCCGGCGGCGCGGTGGGGCGCGCACTGCGCGAGACCGATGTCCAGATCTGCGTGCCGCACGAACGTGCGGCGCGAATCCACGAAGTCCACCTGCTCGCGCTGCATTGCCTGTGCGACGGCGTGGACGCCCAGCTACTCGGAGAACAGGAAGGTTCCACATGACGAAGACATCCATCCGGCGCATCGCGTTGACTCTGACCGCCGGCGCCGCATTGGCGGCCGGACTTTCCGCCTGCGTGCCGCTGGTGGTCGGAGGCGCCGCGGCCGTCGGCGCGGGTATGGTGGCGACCGATCGCCGCAGCTCCGGCGCGCAGATCGACGACCAGGGCATCGAGCTGCGCGGCGGCGCGCGGGTGCGCGAGATCGCCAATGACCAGATGTACGTCAGCATCACGAGCTTCAACCGCCAGGTGCTGCTGACCGGCGCGGTGGGCAGCGATGCCGACCGCCGGCGTGTCGAGGAGGTGGTGCGCCGGGTCGACAACGTGCGCTCAGTCGTCAACGAGCTGACGGTCGGGCCGCCGAGCACCTTCCAGCAGCGCTCCAACGACGCCTTCATCAGCGGCAAGATCAAGGCCTCGCTGCTCGATGCCAAGGACGTCTTCGCCAACTCCTTCAAGATCGTGACCGAGCGCGGCACGGTCTACCTGATGGGTCTGGCCACGCGCCGCGAGACCGATCGCGCGACCGATATCGCGCGCGGCGTCTCGGGCGTGGAGAAGGTGGTGCGCGTGGTCGAGATCGTCAGCGAGTCGGAGCTCGCGAACCAGGCGCAGCAGGGCGGCACCGGCCCGGCGCCGGCCTCGCGGTCCAATGTGCCGCTGCCGCCGATGGAGCCGCTGCCGCCCGCCGGGGCGCCGCCGGCCGGCGGTGCGACCGCCACGCCGATTCGCTGAGGCCTACTTGAGACGGGTGATCAGGCTCGACGTGTCCCAGCGCCGGCCGCCGGCCTGCTGCACGTCGGCGTAGAACTGGTCGACCAGCGCAGTCACCGGCAGCCGCGCGCCGTTGCGCTTGGCTTCGTCGAGCACCAGGCCCAGATCCTTGCGCATCCAGTCGACGGCAAAGCCGTAGTCGAACTTTCCTTCGATCATGGTCTTGCCGCGGTTGTCCATCTGCCAGCTCTGCGCGGCGCCCTTGCCGATCACGGCCAGCACCTCGTTCATGTCCAGGCCGGCGCGCTGGCCGAAGGCGATGGCCTCCGACAGGCCCTGCACCAGGCCGGCGATCGCGATCTGGTTCACCATCTTCGCCAGCTGGCCCGCGCCGCTGACGCCGAGCAGGGTGACAGCGCGGGCGAAAGTCGCAATCACCGGCTGCACGCGCGCGAAGGCCGCGGCGTCGCCGCCGCACATCACCGTCAGCGCGCCGTTCTGCGCCCCGGCCTGGCCGCCGGAAACGGGGGCGTCGATGAAGTGCAGGCCGCGTTCGAGTGCGGCTTTCGAGAGTTCGCGCGCGACGTCGGCCGAAGCGGTCGTGTGGTCGACGAACACCGCGCCCTTGGCCATGCCGGCGAAGGCACCGTCGTCGCCGAGCACCACCGAGCGCAGGTCGTCGTCGTTGCCGACGCAGCAGAAGACGATGTCGGCGCCAACGGCCGCTTCGCGCGGTGTCGCGGCATGGCGCAGCGCGCCCTTGGCCTGGGCTTCGAACTCTTTCTGCCAGTCGGCGGATTTCGTGGTCGTGCGGTTGTAGACCGCGACGCTGTGGCCAGCGAGCGCGAGGTGGCCGGCCATGGGGTAGCCCATCACGCCGAGGCCGAGAAAGGCGACCTTGTGCGCGGGGACGGAATCGTAGGTTTTGGGATTGAGGCTGCTCATGGGCGCTAGCTTAGCGCCCGTGAACCCAGGGCCATCTAGACGATCGCGAAGTGCTCGGTGCCTGCAGACAGGTCGGTGCTGCGCGCGCGCTGGCTGTTGAGCTTGATCTGCAGGCGCAGGTCGTTGGCCGAGTCGGCGTTGCGGATCGCTTCCTCGAAGGAGATCGCGTTGCCTTCGAAGAGGTCGAACAGCGCCTGGTCGAAGGTCTGCATGCCGAGGTTGCGGCTCTTCTTCATGATCTCCTTGATCTCGCCCACTTCGCCCTTGAAGATCATGTCGCCGACGAGCGGCGTGTTGAGCAGGATCTCGACCGCGGCGATGCGACCGTGCCCGTCCTCGGTCGGGACCAGCCGCTGCGAGACCAGCGAGCGCAGATTCAGCGACAGGTCCATCAGCAGCTGGGCACGCCGCTCTTCGGGGAAGAAGTTGATGATCCGGTCCAGCGCCTGGTTGGCGCTGTTGGCGTGCAGCGTGGCCATGCACAGGTGGCCGGTTTCGGCGAAGGCCACCGCATGTTCCATGGTCTCGCGGTCGCGGATCTCGCCCATCAGGATCACGTCGGGCGCCTGGCGCAGCGTGTTCTTGAGCGCCGCTTCCCAGCTGTCGGTGTCGATGCCGACCTCGCGCTGCGTCACCACGCAGTTCTTGTGCGGATGCACGAACTCCACCGGGTCTTCCACCGTCACGATGTGGCCATAGGAGTTCTCGTTGCGCCAGTCGATCATCGCCGCCAGCGTGGTCGACTTGCCCGAGCCGGTGGCGCCCACCAGGATGCACAGGCCGCGCTTGGTCATCGAGACGTCCTTGAGCACCTGCGGCATGCCGAGCGCGTCGATGGTCGGCAGCTTGGCCGGGATGGTCCGCAGCACCATGCCGACCTTGCCCTGCTGCACGAAGGCGTTGACGCGGAAGCGGCCGATGCCGGTGGGCGAGATCGCGAAGTTGCACTCCTTGGTGCGCTCGAACTCGGCCGTCTGGCGGTCGTTCATGATCGAGCGCGTGAGCGCCAGCGTGTGCTGCGCGCCGAGCGCCTGCTGCGACACCTTGGTGACCTTGCCGTCGACCTTGATCGCGGGCGGAAACTCGGCCGTGATGAAGAGGTCGCTGCCGTTGCGGCTCACCATGAGCTTGAGCAGTTCGTTGATGAACTGGCTGGCCTGATCGCGTTCCATGTCGGTACTCCGGTGCGGACGGGGCTGTGGTTCAGCCCGGGAAATTCTCGGGAATCTTGGCCTTGCCGCGCGCCTCGGCGGCGGAAATGACGCTGCGTCGAACCAGGTCGGTCAGGTTCTGGTCGAGGGTCTGCATGCCCTGGCCTTGGCCGGTCTGGATCGTCGAGTACATCTGCGCCACCTTGCCTTCGCGGATCAGGTTGCGGATCGCGGAGGTGCCGAGCATGATCTCGTGCGCCGCCACCCGGCCCTGGCCGTCCTTGGTCTTGCACAGTGTCTGCGAAATCACGGCCTGCAGCGACTCCGACAGCATGGCGCGGATCATTTCCTTCTCCTCGCCCGGGAACACGTCGATGATCCGGTCGATGGTCTTGGCCGCCGAGGAGGTGTGCAGCGTGCCGAACACCAGGTGGCCGGTTTCGGCCGCGGTCATCGCGAGGCGGATGGTCTCGAGGTCGCGCATTTCGCCGACCAGGATGGCGTCCGGGTCTTCGCGCAGGGCCGAGCGCAATGCATTGGCGAAGGACAGCGTCATCGGCCCGACTTCGCGCTGGTTGATCAGGCACTTCTTCGACTCGTGCACGAACTCGATCGGGTCTTCCACCGTCAGGATATGGCCGTACTCGGTTTCGTTCAGGTAGTTGACCATCGCGGCCAGGGTGGTCGACTTGCCCGAGCCGGTGGGCCCGGTCACCAGCACCAGCCCGCGCGGCTTGAGCGCCAGGTCGCCGAAAATCTTCGGCGCGTTGAGCTGCTCGAGCGTGAGAATCTTCGAGGGAATGGTCCGGAACACCGCCGCCGCGCCGCGCGCCTGGTTGAAGGCGTTGACGCGGAAGCGCGCCAGGCCGTCGATCTCGAACGAGAAGTCGACCTCGAGGAATTCTTCGTAGTGCTTGCGGTGCGTGTCGCTCATGATGTCGTACACCATGGCGTGCACTGCCTTGTGGTCGAGCGCGTCGACATTGATGCGCCGCACGTCGCCATGGACCCGGATCATGGGCGGCAAACCGGACGACAGGTGCAGGTCCGATGCCTTGTTCTTGACGCTGAAGGCCAGCAGTTGGGTGATGTCCACGAAGCTCCTCGGTGACGTTTTGATACGCTTCTGACGATTATGACGATGATTGGTGACAAGCTCCAGCAAGTTCGGGCCCGGATCGTGACGGCATGCACGGCGGCCGGCCGCGATCCGGCGAGCGTGCGCTTGCTTGCAGTGTCCAAGACCTTCCCGGCCGAGGCGGTGCGCGAGGCCCGCGCCGCCGGACAGATTGCCTTCGGCGAGAACTACGTGCAAGAGGGCGTGGCCAAGATCGAGGCCCTGGCCGATCTTCGCGGCGAGCTCGAATGGCACTGCATCGGCCCTCTGCAGAGCAACAAGACGCGGCCTGTCGCCGAGCATTTCGATTGGGTGCACGGCATCGATCGGCTCAAGATCGCCGAGCGCCTGGCCGAGCAGCGGCCGGCGCATCTGCCGCCGCTTTCGGTGTGCCTGCAGGTCAACGTCGATGGCGGTCCCAACAAGTCCGGCGTGCCTGCCGAGGAAGCCTTGCAATTGGCGCAGGCTGTCGCGGCTTTGCCACGTTTGCGGCTGCGCGGGCTGATGGCGATCCCCGAGCCGGCGCCGGATTTCGAAGCGCAGCGCGCGGTGTTCCTGCGGGCGGCCGTTCTCTTCGAGACGCTTCGGACGGCGGGCCTCGAGCTCGACACGCTGTCTCTCGGCATGTCAGCCGATCTCGAAGCGGCGATCGCCGCCGGCAGCACCATGGTGCGGGTCGGGACCGCGATCTTCGGCGCGCGCTAGTCGCCGAGCGGAATACGCGCGCTGCTTTTCACTTCTTCCATCACCGCATAGGTCCGCGTCTCGCGCACGCCCGGCAGTTGCCACAGCACCGTGCCGGCGAATTCGCGGTAGGCGGCCATGTCGGCCATGCGGGTCTTGAGCAGGTAGTCGAAGCCGCCCGCGACCATGTGGCATTCCATGATCTCGTCGCGCACCTGCACCGCGGCCTTGAACTGGTCGAACACGTTGGGCGTGGTGCGGTCCAGCAACACCTCGACGAAGACGGTGAAGCCGCGGCCGAGCTTGTGCGGGTCCAGCCGGGCCTCGTAGCCCTGGATGAAGCCTTCGCGCGTGAGGCGCTGCACCCGCGCCAACACGGCGGTGGGCGAGAGCGAGACGGTCTCGGCCAGCTTGAGATTGGAAATCCGGCCGTCCTCCTGAAGAATCTTCAGGAGTTTCATGTCGATTCGATCGAGATTGCTTGCTTCGGTGTTCATGAGTGGAGAATTATCCAGCGCAGCACCGATATTTGGTGAATAACTCGGCGGTGAAAGTCGGACCATCGCTGTATCGCCACCGGAGTCATCTCATGCGCCTGCCAACCCCCTACCGGCCCGAAGCCGACATCGTTTCGCACCGCCTCGCCGCACTGAAAGGGGCGCTCGACTGGGCCGTTGCCGCCGCCGTCGCCGCCCCCTGGGTACGTGCCGTGCGCGACCGGCCGCCGCCCTTCTGGGCCATGGAAAGCCTGCTGCGCGAATACCCGATCTCCAGCGCCGAGGGCCTGGCGCTGATGCGCCTTGCCGAAGCGCTGCTGCGCGTGCCCGATGCCGAGACCGCCATCGCGCTCACCGCCGACCAGCTCGGCCGCGCGGACTTCGACGGCGCCGCCGACTCGACCCTGTCGCGCCTGTCGTCGTCGGCGATCGCGCTGTCGAAGCGCTTCCTGCCCGATCCCGGGCACCCGGGATCGGAACCCGGCCTGATGGCCCGCCTGGGCGCGCGCACGGTGGTCGCCGCCACGCTGCGCGCGGTGCAGTTGCTGGGCCGCCAGTTCGTGCTGGGCCAGACCATCGAGGAAGCCATGGCCGAGGCGCGCTCGGCACACCGGAAGCAGGAGGCCCTGCGCTTCAGCTACGACATGCTGGGCGAGGGCGCGCGCACCGACGCCGATGCGCGGCGCTACCTCGACAGCTACGTCGACGCGATCCGCTCCATCGCGGCCGGCGCCGGCGGCGCGGGCACGCCCGAGCACAACGACGGCATCTCGATCAAGCTCAGCGCGCTGCACCCGCGCTACGAGGACGCGCAACGCGAGCGCGTGCTGCGCGAACTGGTGCCGCGCGTGTGGCAGCTGTGCGAGCTCGCCGCCGATGCGAAGCTCAACCTCACGATCGATGCCGAGGAGGTCGACCGGCTCGAGCTTTCGCTCGAGGTATTCGAGGCACTGGCTGCCAAGGTGGCGGCCGAGCGGCCGCAGTGGCGCGGCTTCGGCCTGGCGCTGCAGGCCTACCAGACGCGCGCGCTGGAACTGGTCGAGCATGTCACCGCGATCGCCCGCAAGTACCGGCTGCGCCTCATGTGCCGACTGGTCAAGGGCGCCTACTGGGATGCCGAGATCAAGCGCGCCCAGGAGCTGGGCCTGCCGCACTACCCGGTGTTCACGCACAAGCACCACAGCGACGTGAGCTACCTGGCCTGCGCGCGTGCGCTGCTGGCCGCGCCCGATGCCGTCTACCCGCAGTTCGCGACGCACAACGCGGGCACCATCGCTGCGATTCTTCAGATGGCCGGAGACACCCCGTTCGAGTTGCAGCGCCTGCACGGCATGGGCGAGGGCATCTATCGCGAGGTCATGAAGAGCACGAGCGCACCGGTGCGCATCTACGCCCCGGTCGGCCAGCACAAGGACCTGCTGGCCTACCTGGTGCGCCGGCTGCTGGAGAACGGCGCCAATTCCTCTTTCGTCAACCAGCTGGGCGACGAGTCGATCGGCCTGGACGAGCTGCTGGTGTCGCCGCTGTGGCTGGAGCGCGAGGCCTCGCTGCCGCTGCCTGCCGCGCTCTACGGTCCGCCGCCGGCACGCCGCAACAGCAAGGGCGTGGACCTGGCGGTCGAATCGATGCGCGCACCGCTGTTCGCGGCCTACGCCGCATGCGCGGTGCCCGTCGTGGCCGAGTTCGATGCAGAGCGCGCCGCCGATGCCGTCGCCGCCTCGACGGCAGCGTATCGCGCATGGAGCAAGACCCCGGTCGCGCAGCGCGCCGCGGTGCTGCGCCGCGCGGCCGATGCGCTCGATGCCGAGCTGCCGCGCTTCTGCGCGCTGCTGGTCAAGGAGGCCTTCAAGACCTGGGGCGACGCGGTGGCCGAGGTGCGCGAGGCGGTCGACTTCCTGCGCTACTACGCCGACGAGGCCGAGCGCCTCATGCGGCCGGTCGTGCTGCCCGGCCCCACGGGCGAGAGCAACGAACTGCGGCTCACCGGGCGCGGCCCCTGGGTCTGCATCAGCCCCTGGAACTTCCCGCTCGCGATCTTCCTCGGCCAGGTCGCGGCCGCGCTCGCGACCGGCAACACGGTGCTGGCCAAGCCGGCCGAGCAGACGCCGGCCGTGGCGCTCGAAGCCGTGCGGCTGCTGCACGCGGCCGGCGTGCCGGCCGAGGCGGTGCAGCTGCTGCACGGCCCGGGCGACACCGTCGGCGCGGCGCTGGTGGCCGCGCCGGGCGTGGCCGGCGTGGTGTTCACCGGCTCGACCCAGGTGGCGAAGCTCATCCACCGCGCGCTGGCGGCCAAGGACGGCCCGATCGTGCCGCTGATCGCGGAGACCGGCGGCATCAACGCGATGGTGGTCGACTCCAGTGCGCTGCCCGAGCAGGTGGTCGATGCGGTGGTGCAGAGCGCCTTCCGCTCGGCCGGCCAGCGCTGCTCGGCGCTGCGCCTTCTGCTGCTGCACGAAGGCATCGCCGACCACGTGGTGGAGATGATCGGGGGTGCCGCGAAGGAGCTGGTGGCGGGTGACCCCTCCGCGCTCGAGACCGATGTCGGCCCGGTGATCGACCGCGAAGCCTTCGAAGGCATCCAGCGCCACCTGCAGCGGCTGAACGCGGAGGCCCGCGTGCTGGTGGCGCCGGCTGTCGCTGCGCCGGCGCTGCCCAACCTGATTGCCCCGCACGCCTACGAACTCCCTTCGATCGACAACGTGACCTGCGAGATCTTCGGCCCGGTGCTGCACATCGTCCGCTGGTCGGGCGAGCCGCAGGCCGTGATCGACCAGATCAATGCGCTGGGCTTCGGCCTCACGCTGGGCATCCAGACGCGCATCGACAGCCGCGCGCAGGCCATGGCGGCGCGCGCCCACGTCGGCAACATCTACGTCAACCGCAACATCATCGGCGCGGTGGTCGGCGTACAGCCTTTCGGCGGCGAGGGCCTGAGCGGCACCGGCCCGAAGGCGGGCGGGCCGCACTACCTGTTGCGCTTCTGCGCAGAGCAGACGCTCACCATCAACACCACCGCCGCCGGCGGCAACGCGGCGCTGCTTGCCGCAAGCGCATAAGGCCCAACGCATCGCGCATAGAGCATGGCGCTCCGGGGTGCGCGCGACTATCGTCCGCCGCATCCCAACAGCAACCAGGAGTGCCATGAGCGCCGATCTGTCCTACGTCCAGCCCACTGCGAACAGCCCGTGGGGCACCTATCTCTCGCAGGTCGACCGCGTGGTTCCCTACCTCGGCGGACTGGCCCGCTGGGTCGAGACCCTCAAGCGGCCGAAGCGCGCGCTGATCGTCGACGTGCCGATCGAGATGGACGACGGCACCATCGCCCACTTCGAGGGCTACCGCGTGCAGCACAACATGTCGCGCGGCCCGGGCAAGGGCGGCGTGCGCTTCCACCCCGACGTGACGCTGGAGGAAGTGATGGCCCTGTCGGCCTGGATGACGGTGAAGACCGCGGCGGTCAACCTGCCCTACGGCGGCGCCAAGGGCGGCATCCGCATCGATCCCAAGAAGCTTTCGCAGCAGGAGCTCGAAAAGGTCACGCGCCGCTACACCAGCGAGATCGGCATCATCATCGGGCCGCAGCAGGACATTCCGGCGCCCGACGTCAACACCAACGCCCAGATCATGGCGTGGATGATGGACACCTACTCGATGAACGTCGGCGGCACCGCCACCGGCGTGGTCACCGGCAAGCCGCTGCACCTGGGCGGCTCGCTGGGGCGCGTCAAGGCCACCGGCCGCGGCGTGTTCGTCACCGGCCGCGAGGCCGCCAGGCGCCTCAAGCTCGACCTGCGCGGTGCGCGCATCGCGGTGCAGGGCTTCGGCAACGTGGGCTCGGTCGCCGCCGAGCTGTTCGCCGAGGCCGGCGCCAAGATCGTCGCGGTGCAGGACCACACCGGCACCATCGTCAACAGCCAGGGCCTCGACCTGAAAGAGCTCGTGCCGCTCTCGCGCACCGAAGGCGTGGTCGGCTTCAAGGGCGGCGACGTGGTCGCGAACGAAGCCTTCTGGGAGATTCCCTGCGACATCCTCATCCCGGCCGCGCTGGAAGGCCAGCTCACCGCCGAGCGCGCGCAAAAGACCCGTGCCAAGCTGGTGCTCGAAGGTGCCAACGGCCCGACCGTGCCGGCGGCCGACGACATCCTGGCCGAGCGCGGCGTGCTCGTGGTGCCCGACGTGATCTGCAACGCCGGCGGCGTGACGGTGAGCTACTTCGAGTGGGTGCAGGACTTCTCGTCCTTCTTCTGGGACGAGGACGAGATCAACGTGCGGCTCGACCGCATCATGATGAACGCGCTCAACCACATCTGGGACACGGCCGACAAGCACAGGATCACGCTGCGCACCGCGACCTTTGCGGTGGCCTGCGAGCGCATCCTGATGGCTCGGCAGGAACGCGGACTGTATCCTTGAACTCCCCCAGGTTGGCTCACTTCGTGTAGCCGCCCACCCCCTCACCGGGGGCGATACCAGCGGCCCGGCGAAGCCGGTTCCGCGGTATCCCTGGTATTGGGTTGCGCCAGTTTGTGCGGACGAAGCCCGAGTACGAAGCTGGCCCGGCCCCCTTCGTCTGCGGGGCTGATCTCAGAGCGCGACGGAGCGCGCGGCGTAGGCGGGGAGACCGGTCAGGCCGCAGAGGCGCTGGAGCACGCCGTAGCCCTGCGCCAGCGCTGCGGAATAGGTGGCGAAGGCGCGTTCGGCGCGGTGCAACGGCTCGAAATGGCCATCGTGGCGCACGTCCTCGTGAATCACCCAGTAGTAGGAACCATCGAAGGGTTGTTCCACCAGCAAGCCGATCTTTCGTACGTCCATCTCAGTACTCCGTTTTCAAAATGAGTACTAAAGAATGTAAGACGATGTGTCTATTCGGCCGAGGTGAAAAGTCACGGTCCGGGCGCTTTTGCGCGAAGCGGCTCAGCGCGCCAGGGTCGACTTGCCGAACAGGCTCTCGATCAGTTCCACCGCCACTTCGGCCGTGCGGTTGCGCACGTCGAGCGCCGGGTTGAGTTCGACCACGTCGAGCGAAGCCAGCCGCCCGGTGTCGGCAATCATCTCCATGCACAGCTGCATCTCGCGCCAGGTCGGCCCGCCGCGCACGCCGGTGCCCACGCCAGGCGCGTAGTCGGGGTCCAGGCAGTCGAGGTCGAAGCTCACGTGCAGGTGGGTGTCCTCGTCGATGTCCTGCAGCGCCTCGGTCATCGTCGTGCGCATGCCGTGCTCGTCGATGTGGCGCATGTCGAACACGTGCAGGCCGAGCGCTCGGATCGCGGCCTTCTCGTCGGCGTCGACGCTGCGGATGCCGATGAAGCGGATGGCATCGTGCTCGAGTGCACCGGCCTCGCCGCTCCAGCCGGTCAGCGCCGCCGGCCCGTGGCCGAGCAGGCAGGCCACTGGCATGCCGTGGATGTTGCCGCTGGGGCTGGTGAGGTCGGTGTTGACGTCGGAGTGGGCGTCGAGCCACAGCACGCGCAGCTTCTTGCGGCGCTGGCGCGCATGCCAGGCGATGGCGCTGATCGAGCCGATCGCGAGGCAGTGGTCGCCGCCCATCAGCACCGGCAGGTGGCCGGCCCCCAGCGCGTGGTCGACGGCGTCGTAGACGGCGCGGTTCCATGCCACCACCTCGTCGAGGTGGCGCAAGCCGTTTGTCGGCTCGGCCCAGGGCGTGGCCGGCCCGGCCAGGTTGCCGCGGTCGACGATCGCGAAGCCCAGGCGCGCGAGCATGCCGGCGATGTCGGCGACGCGCAGCGCGTCGGGCCCCATGCCGCAGCCGCGCACGCTGGCACCGACATCGGTCGGCGCGCCGATCAGTTGAATCGTGGGAGTGCTCATGGGCAAAGGCTCCTGGTCGGGTCAGGCATAGGCGGGCGCGAGTCCGCGGCGCAGCCGGCTGCTCGCGCTGTCGACGATGAAGACCAGCACGAACATGGCGCCGATCACGGTCGCTGCCTGCGCCTGCTGGAACAGCGAAAGATGAAAGTACAGCATCTGCCCGAGCCCGCCGGCGCCGACGAAGCCGAGCACCGCCGCCATGCGGATGTTCATCTCCCAACGGTACAACGTATAGGCCAGCCATTGGGGCCAGACCAGCGGCAGGCTGCCGTAGGCGAAGGCCGCGACCGCGCCGCTGCCGGCCTCGCGCAGCGCGCGCTCCGGCGCTTCGGGCACGTTCTCCAGCGTCTCGCCGAAGAGCCGGCCGAAGACGCCGGTGGTGTGCAGCGCGAGCGCCAGCACGCCCGCGAAGGGGCCGAGCCCGGCAGCCAGCACCATCAGCGCGGCCCAGACCAGTTCGGGCACGCTGCGCAGCAGGTTCAGGATGAAGCGCGCCATCCGCTGCAGCGCGCGGCCGAAGCGGCCCGAGGCCGGCAGCGCCAGCAGTGCACCGCCCGCCAGCGCCAGCAGCGTGCCGAGCGCCGAGACCGCGAGCGTCTGCAGCGCGCCCCAGGCCGTCTTCGACAGGAAGGCCGGCGACAGGTCGGGTGGGAAGAACTCGGCCACGAACTTCGCCATCGCCGCCAGCGACTCGCCGGCGAACAGCGCGCGGAAGTCGATGCCGAGGTAGAGGAAGCTCGCCAGCACCGCGGCCGCGATCGCGGCCGTGGCGAAGATGCAGCCGAGGCACGGCGCCGCGGCGCGCGCGCGTTCGGAGGCGGCGATCTTCATGCGAGCCATTTGCGAAGCATTGCGCTCAGCCCGTCGGCCATGAGGACGAGGAGCAGGAACACGATCAGGATGCTGCTGGCCTCGCCGCCGTTGAGCATCTTCATCGACTGGTCCATCAGCTGCCCGAGCCCGCCGGCGCCGACGAAGCCCATCACGACCGATGCGCGCACCGCGCATTCCCAGCGGTAGACGGTGTAGGAGACGAGCTCTTGCGCCGCGCCCGGCAACAGGCCGTAGCCCAGCGCCGCGACGCGGCCGCTGCCGGCCTCGAGCAAGGCGCGCGCGGGTCGCGTGTCGCCCGATTCCAGGATTTCCGCGTAGACCTTGCCGAGCATGCCGCCGTAAGTGATCGCAAGTGCCAGCACGCCGGCGGCCGGACCGAGGCCGAGGGCGCGCACCAGCACCAGCGCCCACACCACCTCGGGGATGGCGCGCAGCACCGTGAGGATCCCGCGAGCCAGCGTGCGGATCGCCTGCCCGCGCCAGCGCCCGGCCCCTGGGCCGATGCGCGAGATCGACAGCGCCTGCGTCACCGCGAAGGCGAGCGGCACCGCGAGCACGAAAGCCAGCGCCACGCCGGCAGTGGCCATCGCGAGGGTCTCGAGCGTCGCGCGGGCGAGCAGGCCCAGAAAGTCGCCGGTGAGCGTCGGCGGCAGGAAGCCGGCCAGAAAGCCGCCCATCACGCGCAGGCCGGCCGGATCGAGCAGCGCCTGCGGCCTGAACTCGGCGATCACCAGCATCGGCCACAGCACCAGCAGCGCGAGCAGCAGTACGCCGAGCCGGCGGCGTGCCAGCGGATCGCGCAAGGCGGGCGGATTCGCGGCGCTCATCGGCAGGCGGACGCCGATTGCCGTTCGATGCCGCGCTCGACGGCGATGCTGCCCGGCGCCTGGGTCGGCAGCATGCCGCCCTCGGTGGCATAGAGCTCCTGCAGCATCGTGCGGCTGACGGCCGAGGCCGGTGCGTCGAAGACCATCACGCCCGCGCGCAGGCCGACGATGCGGTCGAACCACTTCAGCGCCAGGTCCACGGCGTGCAGCGAAGCCACCAGCGTCGCGCCCGTGGCCTCGCTTTGCGCGACCAGCTCGCCGACGGCCAGGTCGGCCAGCGCCGGGTCCAGCGCGGACACCGGCTCGTCGGCGAGCAGCAGTTCGGGCGCCTGGTACAGCACGCGCGCCATGCCCACGCGCTGGAGCTGGCCGCCCGAGAGCCGGTCGCAACGGTCGAAGAGCCGGTCGGCCATGTCCAGCCGCGCGAGCGCAGCCTGCGCGCCGGCGATGTCGCTAGGAACCAGCAGCGATGCCAGGCCGCGCCAGCCCGACCAGACGCCGAGCCGGCCCGCGAGCACGGCCGTGATGACGCGCAGCCGGGGTGGAATCGGCGGCGCCTGGTGGGCCATGCCGATGCGCGCGCGCAGGGCCTTCAGCGCGCCGGCCGAGAGCTGCCAGGGCCGCTGGCCGAGCAGCTCCACGCGCCCTTCGCTGGCGCGCAGGGCGGTCGCCGCCACGCGCAGCAGGCTGGTCTTGCCGGCGCCCGAGGGGCCGATGACGGCCACCCGTGCGCCGCGCCCGAGCGCCAGCGTCACGCCCTGCAGGGCGCGCTGCCCGTTGGGATGCACCAGGCCGACATCCTCGAGCGCCAGTGCGGCTTCGGCAGTCAACGGATGCCCCAGGTCCTTACTTGATGAGGCCGGCGGACTTGGCGGCGGCTTCGATGCCGTCGTAGTTCGAGGCCTTGGTCGGAATGAACTTCGAGGCGCGCTGCAGCGCCAGGATCTCCTTGTGCTCGGGGTTCGATGCGTCGAGCTTGAGGAAGGCATCTCTGAGCTTCTGCGTCGTTGCGGCATCGAGGCCGGGCCGCACGGTCCAGTTGTAGTCGTAGTACGGCGCCGTGGTCGCCAACACGCGAACCTTGGCGGCGTTGGGATTGGCCGACTCGACCAACTTGTCCATCACCGAAGCGTTCAGTACGCCGGCCTGGGCCCGGCCCGCGGCCACGAAGGCCACGGTGGCGTCGTGCGCGCCCGAGAACGCGACGGTCTTGAAGTCCTTGTCGGGGTCGATGCCGGCCTGCAGCAGGAAATGGCGCGGCATCAGGTGGCCCGAGGTCGAGGACGGCGCGCCGAAGGCGAAGGTGGCGCCCTTGAGATCGGCCAGCGTCCTGGCCTTGCTGTCGGTCGGCACGATGAACCTGCTGGTGAACTTCTCGTCCTCGGCGCGCTGCACGATCGGCACGGCCGCGCCGTTGGTGCGCAGCTTGGCCTGCACGAAGGTGAAGCCGCCGAGCCAGGCCAGGTCGATCTTGTTGGTGGCCAGGCCTTCGACCACGGCGGCGTAATCGGTCACGGGCGTGAACTGCACGTCGAGGCCGGTCTCCTTCTTCAGGTAGTCGCCGAGCGGCTTGAACTTGCGCTGCAGTTCGGTCGGCGCCTCGTCGGGAATGGCCGACACGCGCAGCGCACCGCTCTGCGCATGCGCCGGCAGACCGGCGGCGAAGCCCAGCAGGGAGAACAAGGCGAGCTGGAGGAGTTGTCGTTTCATGAAGGGTTGCCGCTGAAGGAAGAGCCGCAGTTTAAGGAGCCGCGGTCCGGAAACCCGCGAAGACGTCGCAGCGATCAGGCTGGAAGAAGTTGCGGTAGCGCAGATCGTGCAGCCGCTCGTGGGTGGCGAAGGCGCCGCCACGCAGTTCCCGATGGTCGCCGAACCAGGGCGCGGAGTAGTCGCGATAGGGGCCGGCCGCGAAACCCGGATAGGGCTGGAAGGTGCTGGCAGTCCATTCCCATACGCTGTGGCCCCATGAGAAGGCGGGTTGCGAGGCGGCTGCATGCTCCCATTCGTCGGCCGTGGGCAGGCGGCGGCCGGCCCAACGCGCGTAGGCTTCGGCCTCCCAGGCGCTGAGGTGCATCGCGGGCTGCTCGGGATCGAGCGGCAGCCAGCGGCCGAACCACCGTACCTGCCATTGCGGCTGCCGGCGCCAGCGGGCGGGATGGCTGCGCGGCTGCGTCGCGCGCCAGCGTCCGGCCTCTCCGGGCCAGAAGGCCGGGTCGTCGTAGCCGCCGGACTCGACGAAGCGCAGGTACTGGCCCGCCGTGAGCGGTGCGGCATCGATCTCGAAGCCGGCGAGCTCGACCGGGTGGTCCTGCAGCTCGTTGTCGAAAGCGAAGCCGCTGCGCGCTGGCGGCCAGCCGATGCGCACCTGCGCGCCGGGCACGCTGATGGCCGGCGCCGCTGCTGCGAGGCGGGGCGGCGCCAGTCCGGCAGGCGGGCCGTAGCCCAGCGTCGCGCGCAGCCATGCAAAAGCTTCGCCATGCATGTCCTCATGGAACAGGGCCAGGCGATGGAAGTAGAGCGCTTCGTCGCTGTCGTCCTGCTTCGCGAGCGCTTCGAGGCAGGCGTCGAGCTGCGCGTCGAGCCGCGCGCCGAGTTCGTCGCGCGAAGGCAGTGGCGCGGCCCAGCGCGCGATGTGGGCGAGGCGCGCCGAGTCGAACAGGGCGTCGGGGCCCGCCAGGCGCGCGGGCTGCGCGGCCCGCACGCGGCCGGCGCTGTCGAGCGCGTGCGGGCCGCGCAGGATCCAGAATTCGGCGAACCACGCCACGTGGGCCAGCTCCCATGCGACCAGGTTCACGCCGGCTTGCTGAGGCACGCGCCATTGCGCATCGTCGAGATCGAAGGTCCAGGCGCGCGTGCGCTCGCGGCTGTCGCGCAGCGCGGCCGCGAGCGCTTCGCCCGCGAGAGTTCGCGCCTCAGCCATGGCCTTGCAGCCTGCGTCGGTCTGCCAGAATGCCGCGATGGCCAAGCCGCATGTGCTGATCGTTTCGCCCGCACTGGCGGAGGCCAACAACGGCAACTGGCGCACCGCCTCGCGCTGGCAGCAGTTCCTGTCGGCGGTGGCCGAGGTCGGCATCGGCCGCAGTTGGGAGGGCGCGCCCTGCGACGCGATGATCGCGCTGCATGCGCGCCGATCGGCCGATTCGATTGCGCGGCTCCACGCGGCACGACCGGAATGCCCGATCGCGCTGATCCTGACCGGCACCGACGTGTACCGCGACATCGACGACAACAGGGAGGCGCAACATTCGCTCCAGTGTGCCAGCCAACTGGTGGTGCTGCAGCCCGATGCGCTCGATCGCCTGGATGCCGGTGCGCGTACCAAAACTCGCGTGATTCTTCAATCGGCCAGCCGCATGCGCCTGCGCAACACCGCCCGCGGCCTCGAGCTGGTCGCTGTCGGCCATCTGCGCGACGAAAAGGATCCGCTGACGCTGATGGCCGCCGCGCGCCGGCTGCCCGCCGACACGCCGATCCGCATCGTGCACATCGGCGAGGCGCTGACGCCGGCGCTGGGCGAAGCGGCGCGCCGGACCATGGCGGAATGCCCGCACTATCGCTGGCTCGGCGGGCTGCCGCGCGAGGCCGCGCGGCGCCGGATCGCGCGCGCCGGCGCGCTGGTGCACATGAGCCGCATGGAAGGCGGCGCGCAGGTGGTGATCGAGGCCGTGCGCTCGGGCGTGCCGGTGCTGGCGAGCCGCATCGGCGGCAACCTGGGGCTCCTCGGCGAAGACTACGAGGGCTGCTTCACGGTCGGCGACGATGCGGGCCTGGCCGCGTTGATGCAGCGCTTCGCGGCCGAGCCCGCGTTCGCGGCGCGCCTGGCAGCGCAGTGCGCGCTGCGCGAGCCCGATTTCACCCCACGGGCCGAACGCCAAAGCGTGCGCCGCCTGCTGCGCGATCTGCTCGCGCCACCATAATCTTCGTGACCACGAAAGCGCCACATGAATGATCGCATCGCCTCCCCGCTTCCTACCTTTCCCGGCATCCGGCTCACCAGCTTCTCCCATGGCGGCGGCTGCGGCTGCAAGATCGCGCCGGGCGTGCTGTCGGAGATCCTGCGCAACAGCGGCGGCGGCCTGATCCCGCCCGAGCTGCTGGTGGGCATCGAGACCGCGGACGATGCCGCGGTCTATCGCCTCAACGACGAGCAGGCGCTGATCGCCACCACCGATTTCTTCATGCCGATCGTCGACGACCCCTTCGACTTCGGCCGTATCGCGGCGACCAACGCAATCAGCGACGTGTATGCGATGGGCGGCACGCCGATCATGGCGCTCGCGCTGGTCGCGATGCCGGTCAACCAGCTGCCGGTGGCGGTGATCGGCGAGATCGTGCGTGGCGGCCAGGAGGTTTGCCGCGAAGCGGGCATTCCGATCGCGGGCGGCCACACCATCGATTCGGTCGAGCCGATCTACGGGCTGGTGGTGATGGGCCTGGTGCATCCCGGCAAGGTGCGGCGCAATGCCGATGCGAAGGCCGGCGACCTTCTCGTGCTCGGCAAGCCGCTGGGCGTGGGCGTACTCTCGGCGGCGCTCAAGAAGGAGAAGCTCGATGCCGAGGGCTACGCGCAGTTGATCGCCAACACCACGCAGCTCAACAAGCCCGGTATCGCGCTGGCCGCGCTCGGGGGCGTGCATGCGCTGACCGACGTGACCGGCTTCGGCCTCGCGGGCCACACGCTCGAGATGGCGCGCGGCGCCGGTCTCAGGGCGGTGATCGACTGGGCGCAGGTGCCGCTCCTGCCCCGCGTGGCCGAGATGGCGGCGCAAGGCTTCGTGACCGGCGCCTCGGGACGCAACTGGGTCGGCTATGGCGCCGAGGTCGCGCTCGATGCGGCGCTGCCGCCCGTGGCGCAAGACCTGTTGAGCGATCCGCAGACCTCCGGCGGCCTGCTCGTGAGCTGCGCGCCCGACACCGTCGACCAGGTACTGGCCGTGTTCCATGCACAGGGCTTCGAGGCCGCGCGCGTGATCGGCCGCATGGAAGCGGGGCCGGCCAGCCTGCGCGTCAGCGCGTAGCTGCGGCAGCCGCGGCGCTCTTGCCGCGGGGAGCCTTGCGGGCCGTGGCGCCGGCCTTGGCGGGCGCGGCTCTCTTGCCGGCCGGCGCCTTGCGCGCCTTCGCAACGATGGCGGCATTGGCGGCCGTCGCAGCCGCCACGTGCGGCGTCGCCTCGGCCGCCTCCAGCGCCTTGATGCGCGCCAGGATGTCGCGGTGCTCGGCCACCAGGTAGTCCGCGATGTCCTCCACGTCCGGCACCGCGCGGCGGCAGGCGATCAGGCCGAAGTCCAGCATGCCGTTGTAGCTCTGCACCGTCATATTGAGCGCCATGCCGTGGCTCGGGATCGACACCGGGTAGTAGGTCAGGAGCTTGGCGCCGGCGAAGTAGAGCGCGGCTTGCGCGCCCGGAACGTTGGAGATCACCACGTTGGCCACCGGCGGCAGCCGGTCCGCCAGCCGCGAGCGGCCGTACATCGATGCCAGGCCCGACATCAGCCAGGGCGCGCCGAAGGAGGGGAAGTCGGTCGGGATCGCGGCCTTGATGCTGCCTATCAGGCTCTTGGCCGCGGCCGAGGATTCGGAAATGACCTTGATGCGCTCGATCGGGTCGGCAACGTCGGTCGCCAGCGTCATGACGGTCATCGAGACCTGGTTGTTGGACGAGGTGTCGCCCGGCGCGCGCAGCGTGACCGGAATGGCCGCGCTCATCGGCTTCTTCGGCAGCTTGCCGTGGTCCGACAGGTAGCGCCGGAGCGCGCCCGCGCAGATCGCCATCACCACGTCGTTGAGGCTGGCGCCGAGCTTCTTTCCGGCCTGCTTGACCTCGGCCAGCGGAATCGAGCGCACCGCATAGGCACGCTGGTTGGTGATCGCCACGTTGAGCGGCGTGCGCGGGCCGAGCACGTTGAGCTTCTTCGGCAGCGCCCAGGGCTTGCTGCCCTCGCTGGTCGGCTGCGGGACGATGAGGCTGCGCACCGCGCGCGCCATGTCGGGCAGCGTCTTCACCAGCTTCACGTACTGCTGCAGCGTGTTGGTGAAGGCTGCGCCCGCGAGCTCGGCCACGCCCAACTGGTAGTTGCGGCGCCGCGCGATCTGCCGCGGCGCCTTGATGGGATCGGGATTCGGCGTCAGGTCCATGATGGCCTGCGCGAAGGCGGCACCGGCCTGGCCGTCGACGCCGGCATGGTGCACTTTCGAATACATCGCCATGCCGCCGCCCTGCAGGCCGTCGATGATGAAGAACTCCCACAGCGGCCGGCTGCGGTCCATCAGCGTCGAATGCAGGCGGCCCACGTACTGCTCGAGCTGCCGCATCGTGCCGGGCCGCGGCAGCGTGACGCGCCGCACGTGGTAGTCGAGGTCGACGTCGTCGTCCTCCACCCACACGGGGTTCGACAACTCGAAGGGCATCAGCGCGAGCTTGCGCGTGAAGATCTCCGAGAGGTGCATGCGGCCCGCGATGTGCGCTTTCACGTCCTCGTAGAAGTCGCCCTTGTAGCCCGCGGGCAGCTCCAGGAGGTGCAGGCCACCGACGTGCATCGGCGTCTCGGGCGTCTCGGTGTGCAGGAAGGTCGCGTCGAGGCCGCTGAGATGTTTCATTCGGGTGTCCCGTGTCGTGGGAGGAAAATGATCCGCAATGTCCGATGCCGCGGATAGCGGGTAAGCCCGAGGGCTCGATACAGCTTGAGGCCCAAGAGAATTGGGGCAGTTGGACTAACTATCGAACCGTTCTAGTTTTTCACGCCTAGGCCTTTGCGAAGAAGATCACCTCATCAACTTCACAAGGACTCCCTCTCATGACCACGCAAACCATCTCCACCGCCGCCATCCACGTCGTCGGCCAGTACAACGAAGCCGGCAAGACCCTGGTCAGCGCCTGGCGCACCGGCGTGCATCGGCTGCTGAACGGCGCCGCTTCGCGCTCCAGCGCCTTCCTCGGCAATCGCCAGCTGCCGCTCTTGAACGACAGCATCAAGACCCAGCTGATCGGCGCGCAGGAGAAGGTCAATGGCTTCCTGGCCAACCGCCTCGACATCGACACCAGCCGCGTCGTCTCGGTGATGGACCGCGTTGCTGCCGGCACCACGAGCGGCATCGAATCGGTTGCGAACGCCACCGCGCGCGTCGGGTCGCCGCTGGGCAACTCGGTACTGGGCACGCTGGGCAGCCTGCACATGCCGATCGCCAATGTCTCGGTGCAGATCGCCGACAAGATCGCCGCCGGCGCCAAGCAGATCGAAAGCCGCGTGGCCGGCGAAACGGCCCCCGCCAAGACCGTGAAGGCCAAGGCCAAGCCGGTGGTTCGCCGTACGGTGCGCAGCGCGCGCAAGGCCTGATCGAGGTGGCGCAGCGCCGCCTTTCTTCCACAACGTCCCCTGGAGCCACGCATGGCGACTCGCCGCGATGAAACCGACAACGTGAAGAAGAAGAAGGCGGCCGGCGCCAGGAAGACGGCGCCACCCAGGAAAACGGCGCCGCGCAAGGCGGCGGCCGCCAAGAAAACGAAAACGCCGGTGCCCGCACCGGCGAAGAAAGAAGGCCTGCTGCGCGCGGGCCTGAAGGCCTTGGACAACGTGCGCAACGACGTCGCCAAGCGCCAGGCCAACGTCATCGAAAGCCTGCTCGGCATCGCCCAGCCCAAGCCCGATGCCCCGGCGCGCGGGTTCCCGGGACTCGACAGCTTCGGTATCCGCAAGTTCGAGGACGTGTTCGACCAGCGCGTCGCCACGGCGATGCAGCGGCTGGGCATGCCGAGCGCGCAGGAAATCCAGGAACTGCGCGAGCAGATGCGACAGCTGCTCGCGCACCTCGAGCGCATCGAATCCGGCCGGCGCAAGCGCTGAGGCTCAACGCTTCGCGCCTTTCAGCCCGTGGCCAACTCCAACACGACGCGCGAACGCATCCTGCAGACCAGTCTGGCGCTGTTCAATGCGCAGGGACTCCCGGCGGTGTCGACGCACCGGATCGCGGCCGAGCTCGAGATCAGCCCCGGCAACCTGCACTACCACTTCAAGGCCAAGCAGCTGATCGTCGATCGGCTGTTCCGGCGCTTCGAGGACCGGCTCGAACTGCTCAACGCATCGTCGGATACCGTGCGCGCGATCGACGACCTCTGGCTCGCGCTGCACCTGCGCTTCGAGGCCATCGATGCCTATCGCTTCGTCTATCGCGACATGGCCTACCTTGCCGGCGAGTACCCCGAGCTGGGGCAGCGGGCGCAGGCGCTGACGGCGCAGAACCTGCTGGCGGCGCAAGCCTTGTGCGAGACGCTGCTGGCCGGCGGTGTCATCGATGCGACAGCCGAAGAGGCGCAGATGCTCGCGTTGCAGATGGTGTTCACCACCACCTGCTGGCTCTCCTTCGAGCGGCTGGTGCCGGGCCGCCAAGCCCTGCAGCAGGCCGACCCGGGGCTGGCGGCGTTCTATACGCTCACGCTGGTTGCCCCCTATGTTTCCCGCGAATCCAGGGCTTACCTCGATTACTTGCGAGGCAAATACCTCGGATAAATGAGCTTGCCGTCCGACGGGACTGGAATCACGTCGGCCGCAGAGTCACCCATAACGACAAGGGATATGTTCATGATGGCAGCCACCCACGACCGGATCGCACCGCCTTCGCGCCTGCTGCTTCTCGCCGAAGCACGCGCCGTCTGGGAGGCGGGCGCTGCCGTGGCCCTGTGGCCGCTGCTGCAGTTCACGCCGCGCGGCGACGGCCATCCGGTCCTGGTGCTGCCGGGCCTGGTGGCGAGCGACATATCGACCAAGCTGCTGCGCCACTTCCTGCAGAGCCGTGGCTACGAGCCCCACGGCTGGGGCCTGGGGCGCAACCTCGGTCCGCGCAAGGGCATCGAGAACGGCATGCTGCAGAAGCTCGAATCGCTGCATGCCGAAAGCGGCCGCAAGGTCAGCCTGATCGGCTGGAGCCTGGGCGGCGTCTATGCGCGGCTGCTCGCATCGAGCCGGCCCGAACTCGTGCGCAGCGTGATCACGCTGGGCAGCCCCTTCACCGGCAGCGCGCGTGCGACCCACGCGTGGCGCGTCTACGAGGGCGTGAGCGGCCAGAGCTCGGAAGACCCGCGGCGCATGAAGCACGTGCGGCCCACGCCCAGGGTGCCCACCACTTCAGTCTTCAGCCGCAGCGATGGCGTGGTCGCGTGGCAGTGCAGCGTGGAAGAGACCGGCCCGCAGTCGGAGAACATCGAAGTCGTGGCCAGCCACCTGGGGCTGGGCGCGCATCCGGCCGTGTTCTATGCGCTGGCGGATCGGCTGTCGCAGCCGGAAGGGGCGTGGAAGCCTTTCGATCGAGGCGTGCTCGGGCCGCTGGTGTTTCCGGATCCGGCGCGGGCGGAGTAGACATACAGGTTGTGGCAAGCTACGCGCTTGTCGACCAGTGGAGATCAGCGTGAGTACCGACCTGGAAGCCCTTGAAGCCGAGGTATTGAAGCTTGCCCCTTCCGATAGGTCGCACCTTCTCGAGCGACTGATCGCAAGCTTCGATACGGATCCTGACATCGAGGAAGCCTGGGAGCGCGAGGCAGACAGGCGGGAAGCGGAATTGAATTCCGGTGCCGTCACGGCCGTTCCTGAGCAGGAGGCCATGGCTCGTCTCCGATCAAGACTCTCATCGTGACTTGGTCTCTGCATCCTGGTGCTGAGCAGGACATTGCAGGCATTCTGGACTTCTACGCCGAGCGCGCAGGTTCGATCGTCGCGCAACGCTTTGTCGCCGAATTTGAGCGGGTCGCCAGGTTGCTGGTAGAACATCCGGGCTTCGGCACGCCAACAGCGAGTGGACGCAGGGCCTTTCCGTTGCGTGTCTATCCGCACACGATCGTGTATCGCGAGCTCGATACCGGTATTCTCATACTCGTCGTTCGCCATCAGCACCGAAAGCCGAGTTACGGCGGGGCGAGACGGTAGTTCGTGAGGCCGCGCGGCGGAGCGCGCTGATACCCGAGACGCGGCCGATGGCCATCGAGATGGCGGCCGCGCTCACGTCGAGATGGAGGTCTCGGCGCGCAAGCGCACCCGATGACACGGGACCTCAGTTCCCCGCCCAAACATCCAGCACATAGCGCTTCTCGTCGATCATTCGATCCAGCCAAGCCGCACCATCCTGCCCATGCTCGCGCGCGATGTCCGACAGTGCGCGCCGTACGTCGGGCTCCATGCGCGAGCCGTCGCCGCACACGTAGACGATCGCGCCCTGTTCCAGCAGGCGCCAGACCTCGCCCGCCTGCTCGCGGATGCGGTCCTGCACGTAGACCTTGCGATCGCCGGCGCGCGAGAAGGCGGTGTGGAGCTGCACCACGTCGCGCTCGGCCCAGCCCGTGAGCTCCTGGGCGTAGATGAAGTCCTGCTCGGGATGCCGGCAGCCGAAGAACAGCAGCGCCTTGGCCGGCGTCGCGCCCTTGGCGATCTGTGCCTCGCGCTCCTGCAGGAAGCCGCGGAAGGGCGCGAGGCCGGTACCCGGCCCGACCATGATCACCGGCCGCTGCGGATCGTCGGGCAGGCGGAAGCCTTCGGAGGTCGTCTCGCGCACAACGCCGTGCACGACCTCACCGGCCTCGGCACGCGAAAGGTAGCTGGAGCACACGCCTTCGAACTGGCCCAGCCCTGAGCGTGCCGGCCCGTTCACCACGCCCACCGTGACGCTGCAGCGCCCCGCATCGACGGCCGGCGAAGAGGAGATCGAGTAGTAGCGCAGCGACAGCGGCGACAGCATCTCGAGGAACACCGCGAACGGGACCTGGCAGGCCGGAAACTCGTCGAGCAGGTCGAGCACCGACTTGCGCTTGTGCAGCACCTCGCTCTTGTAGAGCGCCGCCGAGGCTTCGTCGGCCGCCGACAGCGCCGCCAGCTTCGGCTTCGTGAAGGGGCATTCGGTGTGCGCCGCGAGCTGGGCGATCTGCTTGCGCGTGGCCACGTCCTGCAGTTCGACGTAGTCGCCGAGCAGGCGGTCGACCGCGATCACTTCGTCGACCGGCAGCGCCGCCTTGCGCCCCGGCTGGGCCGCAAGCCGCACATGCGCCTTGGGCTCGAAGCCGAAGCGCGCCATCGCGCGCTCCACCTGCGCCGGCCCGTTGCGCGGCACCACGCTCAGGTGGTCGCCGGGACGGTAGCTCACGCCCTCGGGCAGCTGAAGCTCGACGTGGCGCGTCGAGCGGCCCTCGACGTCGCGGCTGCCGGCGCTTTGCAGTTCGCGGTTCTCGAGCACGCGCATGCCGACCGCGCCCAACGCATCGACCAGCGCGTTCTTCTGCGGCGGCGGCAGCTCTTCCATCGTGTAGAGCGGCTCGCTTTGGGCCGGCGTATCGGCGCTCTGCTTGAGATCGAAGGCCTCGGCGAGCTTCGGCCACAGCGCGTCGCTCCAGTCCTGGAAGCTTCCGTCCATGTCCTCGCGCGCATCGCCTTCGCCGCGTGCATGGACGCGGGTCGCACCGAGCGCGGCCAGGCGCTCATCGAGGCGCCGCGGCACCGCCTGGTAGGTCGAGGCCCAATCCGTATTGCCGCAGCCGAACACGCTGAAGCGCACGCCCCTGAGCGAATCGTCGGCCTTGTCGAGCCAGCGGTGGAACTCGGCCGCGTTGTCCGGCGCCACGCCGTTGTACGACGCGCAGACGATCGCGACCGCGCCGTTCGCCGGCAGCCGCTCGGCGTAGTCGTCGAGCGAGGCGAGCTGGGTCGAGAAGCCGCGCATCTCGCCGGCCTCGGCCAGTTGGCGCGCCAGGTCTTCGGCGGTGCCGAGGTTGGAGCCCTGCAGCACCAGCAGCGAAGTGCCGTGGCGCGCGGCCTGCGGCCTTGCGGCGACGGGCCGCTCGACGGCGGCCGGTGCCGGGGAAGCCTCGCTGCGTGCCCGCGTGGCCGGGTCGCGCAGCAGCGCCTTGATCCTGAAGCCCTCGGGCTTGATGGTGAGCGCCTCCTTGATCCTGAGCTTGTAGCCCGTGTGATCGACCAGCGTGAAGCGCTGCAGGATCATGCCCAGCGTGAGCACCGCCTCCTGCAACGCGAACTGCCGCCCGATGCAGGCGCGCTGCCCGTTGCCGAAGGGCTTGAAGGCATTGACCGGCCGCTCGCGTTCGGCCTCACGGCTGAAGTGGTCGGGGTTGAACCGGTCCGCATCCTCGCCCCACACGGTCTTGTCGCGATGCAGCGCGAGCGCATGCATGATGACCATGTTGCGCTTCTTGATCGTGTACTGGCCGCCGATGGTCGTGTCTTCCTTTGCGGCCATCGCGATCGCCGGCGCGGTCGGGAACATGCGCAGCGACTCCTTGAGCACCTGCAGCACGTAGACCAGCCGGTTCACCTGCGCGTAGCTGGGCTTCACCGAGAGGTCAGCGCCGAACACGCTGTCGACCTCGGCCTGCGCCTTGGCCATGGCCTCGGGGCTGTTCAGCAGGAAGTAGATCGCGAAGGAGAGCAGGCCGCTCGTGGTTTCGTGGCCCGCGATGAGGAATTCGATGCACTCGTCGCGGATCATCTTGTCGTCGAGCTGTTCGCCGGTCTTCTTGTCGACGCCGGCGATCATGTAGCTCAGGAGGTCGGGCTTGGTCGCGATGTCGGCACCGCTCGCTCGCCGCTCCTGGATGATGTCCTCCACCATCTTGTGCATGAAGCGGATGTCCTTGCGCTGCTGCGCGAGCTCCTTCTTGAGCATCAGCTCCTCGAGCGGGATGCCGCGCCGGTTCTGCACCGTCTCGAGCGTGCGAACCATCGCGTCGACGAAAGGGTGGAAGCCCTCGCGGTAGAAGGAGTTGAAGCGGTAGCCGAAGCCGCACAGGCCGATGGTGTCGAGCGTGAGCGCGGTCATGTCGCGCACCACGTCCACTTCCTCGTCGAAGTTGAGGCGCTCCCACTTGGTGACCAGCTGCTCGGCGATGTCCAGCATCATCGGGTGGTAGGCCTGCATCGCGCGCTGGCTGAAGTTGGCCAGGAGGATGTTGTGCGGCTTCGACCAGGTCGACTCGTGCGTGTCGGAAGTGAAGAGGCCGTGCGAGAGCGCGCGCAGTCGTCGAAGCGTGCCCTTGGTGCTCTTGTCGAAGCGCTTCTCGTCGCACAGCTCGTCGACCAGCGCGGCCGAGGACACCACGATCACCGGCATGCCCGGCATGTCGAGCCAGTAGATGGCGCCGAGCTCCTGCGCGATCTTCCACATGTCGAGCACCGGCGATTCGGAGCCGATCGACAGGATATTGCCGACGAAGGGCTTCTTCGCCGGATGAGGGATCGGGTAGAGCGCGTTCTTGCCTGCCATGTTCTTCAGCCTCGGGCGAGCCCTGTGCGAGCGACATCGCAGTATCTCGATGCCGCAGCAGGCGGCAGGCAGGGCTATCCCTTAGCGCCAGGCATCAGGCGCCGGGTCGTGCCATCTTGCATTCGGTGCCTTGGGCGAGCTCGTTGCCGGTGTAGACCGCGTCGGTGCGAAAACCGTAGTTCGTGCCTTCCCAGCCGACCTTCACCGCCTTGCCGTCCACCGGCGCGATGGTGTTGACGACTTGCGGCAGCAGCAGCTGGTGGTCTTCGGCGCGCATGCGCACCGGGCCGACCACCGAGTCGAAGCGGAGGTCTTCGAGGGCACGCGCGACCTTCACGGTGTCGGTGCTGCCGGCCTTGTCGATCGCGGCGGCCAGCAGGCGCGGCGTGAACTCGATGCGCGGCGCGAGGAAGTCCTTGCCGGTCTTGGCCTTGTAGGCCTTGGCCAGCGCATCGGCCTTCGGCGTATCGGCCTGGCCCGGATGCCATTCGGCGACCCAGGTCAGCTGGCCCAGCTTGGCCTGCGACACCGCGAGCACCGTGCCCGGCACCGAGCCGGCGCTGTGGTTGAAGTAGCGCAGGTTGTAGCCGGCATCGCCCGCGGCCTTGAGCAGGAGCGTCATGTCCTGGCCCCAGTTGCCGCTGATCACCGTGTCGGCGCCGGCCTGCCGCACGTTCGCGAGGTAGGGCGAGAAGTCCTTCACGCGCCCGATGGGGTGCAGTGCCTCGCCGACGAACTGGATGTCGGGCCGCGCCAGGCCGACCAGCTGGCGGCCATAGCTCGCCCACTGCTTGCCGTGCGCGTAGTCCTGGTTGAGCAGGTAGACCTTCTTGATGTCGGGCGTCTTCTTGATGTAGTTGGCTAGCGCCTTCATCTTCATCGCGGTGTTGGCCTCGGTCTGGAAGTGCCAGAAGCTGCAGGCCTTGCCGGTCATCTCGGGATCGATCGAGGAATGGTTGAGCACCAGCAGTTCCTTGCCCGGATTGCGTTGGTTCCAGCGGTTCACCGACTGCACCAGCGCCGTCACCACCGAGGAGCCCGAACCGCCGGTGACGATGGCCTGCGCGCCCTGGTCGATGGCGGCCTGCAGGGCGCTCTGGCTTTCCTGCGCCGAGAGCTTGCTGTCGAACTGCAGCAGCTGCAGCTTGGTGCCACCGAGCACGCCGCCCCTGGCGTTGAGGTCCTCGACCGCGTACTGGATGTGCGTGAGCATCAATTCGCCCACGTTCGCGAACGGACCCGAAAGCGGGTCGATGTAGGCGATCTTGTAGGTCTGCTGGGCGTGGGCAGTACCCACGGCGAGGAGCGCGAGCAGGCAGGGGAGCTTCATGGGTCTGTCTCCGGTATGAATGGAAGAGAAAGGCTCAGGCCGCGCGCTCGCGCAGGCCCAGCACGCGCCAGGCGAGCGTCGAGAGTTCGGCAGCGACCGCATCGGGCGAGAGGCGGCCGTCCGAGCGGTACCAGCTGTAGAGAAAGCCCGGCAGGCTCAGTGCGGCGAAGGCCGTGATCCGGGTGTCCCCGAACTCGAGGGCGCCGTCGTTGCGGGCCTCTTCGAGCAGCGGAAAGAGCCGGTCGTAGAAATGGTGCGCGAGCTTCTTCTGCGCGGCGACGTACTCGGGGCGATAGACCTGCGGCTCGCGGTAGGCGAAGAAGGCGCAGGGGTGGTGCGCGATCGTGGCGCGTATCAGCCTTTCGATGCCTTCCTTCACCTTCTCGACCGCAGGGCGCGCGTCGCCCTCGGCGAAGTCCAGCGAGGTGAAGCAGTCGACCGTAGGCCGCCACGAGAGTGTCTCGAAGATCTCCTGCTTGTCGCGGAAGTAGTAGTAGACGAAGGGCTTCGTCACGCCGAGCGCGCGCACGATCTGCGCCATCGTGGTGTTGGCGTAGCCCTGCCGCGCGAAGAGATCGGTGGCGGCCTGGAGGATCCGCTCGCGCTGCGCATCGGTCGATTGCGTCGCGGCGCGCTGGCGGCCGGTGCCCTGCGGCAGGTGGGGTTTGTGCGGTGTCGCCGAAGTTATACCCATGGGTAGGATTGTTGGAGCACCATGCGGCCATGGCAAGCGAGACGCCCTATCGATAACCCTGTGAGACTGACGCCATGGAGACAATCACCGCGCTTCCCGATCGCCCCCAGCAGCCTCTGCACGAGTACCTGCGCATGCACGCACGCGAGCGCGGCGATCATGCGGCCTGCATCTGGTACGGCCGCACGATGCGCTATGCCGAGCTCGATGCCGCGAGCGATGCCTTCGCCGCGCGGCTGCAGGCCATCGGCGTCGCGAAGGGCGATCCGGTTGTCCTCTTTCTCAACAACTGCCCGCAGTATCTCGTGGCGCACTTCGGCATCCAGAAGATCGGTGCCATCGTGTGCCCGAGCGGGCCGCTCAACAAGGAGCACGAGCTGGCCTACCAGGTCAATGACCTGAAGGCGCGCGTGATCGTGGCGGCCTCGTCGCTCTTGCCGGTGGTCGACAGGGTGAAGCCGGCGAGCGCGCTCGCGCATGTGTTCCTGGTGCACTACGCCGACTTGCTGCCCGCCGCCACGACGATCGATCTCCCGGCCGAGCTCGCCGCAGCGCAGCGCGAGGCGCGCGTCGTGCCGGCGGGCTGCGAGGACTTTCTCGCCGTGATGCAAAGCGGCGCACGCCCATCGCCGGTCGAGTTGTCGATGGACGACGTGGCGCTCATGACCTACACCTCCGGCACCACCGGCCTGCCCAAGGGCGCGATGCTGAGCTACGGCAACGCGCTCTTCAAGACGCGCGCCGCGGCCGACTGCAACGGCGTGGCCGCCAGCGACGTGCTGCTCTCGATCGCGCCGCTTTATCACATCGCCGGCATGCTGATGGGCGTCAACGTGCCGGTGCTCACGGGTGCCTCCTCGGTGCTGCTGCACCGCTTCGAGCCGCGTGCGGTGCTGCAGGCCATCGAGCGCTACCAGGTGAGCTGGTGGTACAGCATCGCGCCGATGAACGTCGGCTGCATGCAGGTGGAAGACATCGCGCGCTTCGAGTTGTCGAGCCTGCGCATGAATCCCGTCACGAGCTTCGGCATCACTTTCACCGAGCCGCTCGCTGCGCGGTGGCGCGGCTTCGCGAGGAACTGCACCTCCTTCGAAGCGGCCTACGGCTTGAGCGAAACCCACACCTGCGACACCTACACGCCGCACCACGCGCCGCGCTGGGGCACGCAGGGGGTTGCGGTGCCGGGCGTGACGATCCGCATCGTCGATGCCGACACGGGGGAAGGCAAGCCGGTGGGCGAGGTCGGCGAGATCGTGCTCACCAGTCCCGGCACCTTCAAGGGCTACTGGAACAAGCCGGAAGCCACGGCTGCGACCTTGCGCAACGGCTGGGTTCATACCGGCGACATGGGCAAGCTCGATGCCGATGGCTACCTCACGTTCATCGGCCGCTTCAAGGAGATGATCAAGGTCTCGGGCTACAGCGTCTTCCCGGAAGAGGTCGAGACCATCCTCATCAAGCATCCCGCGGTCGCGCAGGCCGCGGTCATCGGGGTGCCCGATGCGGAGAAGGGCGAGGTCGTCAAGGCCTTCGTCGTGAAGAAGGCCGGTACGCAACTCGATGCCGATGCGCTGGTCGCGTGGGCGCGCGAGAACATGGCCAGCTAC
Source organism: Variovorax paradoxus (assembly GCF_018614915.1). Classification (GTDB taxonomy): domain Bacteria; phylum Pseudomonadota; class Gammaproteobacteria; order Burkholderiales; family Burkholderiaceae_C; genus Variovorax; species Variovorax paradoxus_K. Next base: position 60,866 of record NZ_JAGGNU010000010.1, read on the forward strand.
AAGGCACCGCGCACGGTGAGCTTCATCGATGCCCTGCCCACCACCGGCGCCGGCAAGGTGCTGCGCCGCCTGCTGAAAGATCGCGCCTGATGTTCCGAAAGGTTCTGATTGCCAACCGCGGCGAAATCGCGGTGCGACTGGTGCGCGCGCTGCGCGACCTGGGGCTGGCGAGCGTCGCCGTTCATGCGAAGGACGACGCGAACGCGCTGCACGTGCAACTGGCCGACACGGCCGTGCCGCTGGCCGCAACGGGCCCGGCGGCCTACCTCGATGGCGCGTCGCTCATCGACATCGCCCGCGCGCAGGGCTGCGATGCCGTGCATCCGGGCTACGGCTTCCTGAGCGAGCGCGCCGATTTCGCGCAAGCCTGCGCAGATGCCGGCCTTCGCTTCATCGGTCCGACCCCCGCCCAGCTCGCCCTCTTCGGGGACAAGGCGCGCGCGCGTGCGCTGGCCGAGCGCTGCGACGTGCCCGTGATGCCCGGCAGCGCCGGCGCGGTCACGCTGGCCGAAGCGCGGGCCTTCTTTGCGGTGCAGCAGGTGCAAGGCGCCAGCGGTGTCATGGTCAAAGCCATCGGCGGTGGCGGCGGCCGCGGCATGCGCGCGGTTCTGAGCGCGGGCGATCTGCCCGAAGCCCATGCGCGCTGCGTGTCCGAAGCGCGGGCCGCCTTCGGCGTCGAGGGCGTCTACATCGAGCGCCTGATGCGCCATGCGCGCCACATCGAAGTGCAGGTGCTCGGCGACGGCAATGCGGTCGCCAGCCTGGGCGAGCGCGAGTGCACGCTGCAGCGGCGCTTCCAGAAGCTGGTCGAGATCGCACCGAGTCCCGCGCTTTCGCCGGGGCTGCGCGAGCAGGTCACGAAGGCCGCGCTGCGCATGGCGCAGGCGGTGGGCTACCAGGGGCTGGGCACCTTCGAGTTCCTGGTCGATGAGGATTCGGCCAGCCTGCCCTTCGTCTTCATCGAGGCCAATCCGCGGCTGCAGGTCGAGCACACCGTGACCGAGGCCGTCACCGGGCTCGACCTGGTCCAGCTTCAGATCGCCGTCGCGGCCGGGCAATCGCTCGCGGAACTCGGCATCGATGCCGGCCGCACCGCGCCCCAACGCGGCTTCGCGGTGCAATGGCGCATCAATGCGGAGACCCTCGATGCGCATGGCAATGCCCGCCCCTCGGGCGGCACGCTGGCGCGCTTCGAGCTGCCGGCCGGGCCCGGCGTGCGCATCGATACGCACGGCTACGCGGGCCTCTCGCCTTCGCCCCACTACGACACGCTGCTCGCCAAGCTGGTCGTGCACTCGTCCTCGCCGCGTTTCGCCGATGCGCTGCGGCGCTCGCTGCGCGCGCTCGATGAATGCGCCATCGACGGCCTCGCGACCAACCTGCCGCTGCTGCGCGCGATCGCACTCACGCCGGAGTTCGCGGCGCAGAAGGTGCACACGCGCTTCGTCGAGGAACACCTGGCCGATCTGCTCGCTGCGGCCGCGCACCTCGGCGCGAGTGCAGCGAGGCCGGCGCCGGCCTTCGCAAGCATGGACGCCGCTGCCACGCCATCGCTGGATGAAGACAGCGGCCTCATGATCAAGGCACCGATGCCCGCCCGGCTGGTGCAGTTCGAAGTCGAGGTCGGCGACGTGCTGCCGGCCGGCGCGCAGCTCGGCGTGCTGGAGGCCATGAAGATGGAGCACCTGCTGCACGCGCCTGCGGCCGGCCGCGTGCTCGCACTGCTGGCCGCGCCCGGCGACTACCTGGTGGAGGGCCAGTCGCTGGTGCGGCTCGAAGCGGTGGACGCGCAGGCGGCCCTGGCCGAGGCGCGCGCCGAACAGGACCTCGATGCGATCCGGCCCGATCTGCAGAAAGTGATCGACCGGCATGCGCCGACGCTCGACGCCCATCGCGGCGCCGCCGTCGCGAAGCGCCACGCGCAGGGCGGCCGCACGGCGCGCGCCAACATCGCGGACCTTTGCGAGCTGGCCGACGACCCCGGCAACTTTACCGAGTACGGCGCGCTGGCCATTGCGGCACAGACGCGCCGCCGCACGCTCGAGGACCTGATCGCCAACACGCCGGCCGACGGCATGGTGACCGGCATCGGCAGCATCAACGCGAAGCAGTTCGGCCTGGATAAATCGCGCGCCGTGGTGATGGCCTACGACTACACGGTGCTGGCGGGCACGCAGGGCATGCGCAACCACCAGAAGACCGACCGCATGCTGGGTATCGCGCACCAGTTGAAACTGCCGGTGGTGCTGTTTGCCGAAGGCGGCGGCGGGCGCCCGGGCGACACGGACATGCCGATCGTCGCGGGCCTCAACAACCACACCTTCAGCCAGTTCGCGGCGCTGTCGGGCAAGGTGCCGGTGGTGGGCATCGTGCACGGGCGCTGCTTCGCCGGCAATGCGGCGCTCCTCGGCTGCGCCGACGTGATCATCGCCACCGAGGCCAGCAACATCGGCATGAGCGGGCCCGCGATGATCGAAGGCGGCGGGCTGGGCACTTTCGCGCCGGAGCAGATCGGCCCGAGCAGCGTGCAGTCGCGCAACGGCGTGATCGACATCCTCGTCAAGGACGAGGCCCAGGCGGTGGCCGCAGCCAAGCAGTACCTCTCGTACTTCCAGGGCACGACGAGCGACTGGCAGTGTGCCGACCCGCGCGCGCTGCGCCATGCGGTGCCCGAGAACCGGCTGCGCGTGTACGACGTGCGCGCGGCGATGCGCGGCGTGGCCGACACCGGCTCGCTGCTCGAGCTGCGCGCCGGCTTCGGCGCAGGCATCGTCACGGCGCTGGCGCGCATCGAGGGCAAGCCGGTGGGCCTGCTCGCGAACAACCCGCACCATCTCGGCGGCGCGATCGATGTCGACGCCGCCGACAAGGCCGCGCGCTTCATGCAGCTGTGCAATGCGCATGGCCTGCCGCTGGTCGCGCTGTGCGACACGCCGGGCTTCATGGTCGGTCCCGAGATCGAGGCCCAGGCGCAGGTGCGCCATGTCTGCCGGATGTTCATGGTGGCCTCGCACCTGCGCGTGCCGTACTTCGCCGTGGTGCTGCGCAAGGGCTATGGCCTGGGCGCCCAGGCGATGACGGCGGGGGGCTTCGATGCGCCGGTCTTCACCGTCGCCTGGCCCACCGGCGAATTCGGCGCCATGGGGCTCGAGGGCGCGGTGCGACTCGGTTTCCGCAAGGAGCTCGAGGCCGCGGCCGAGGGCGCCGAACGCGATGCGTTGTTCAAGAAGCTGGTGGCCCAGCAGTATGCGAACGGGGAGGCGATCCACATGGCGCAGACGCTGGAGATCGACGCCGTCATCGATCCGGCCGACACGCGCGCCTGGCTGGTGCGCGGATTGGCATCGTCCACTGCCGCACAGCGCCCGCCGGCGCCCTACGTCGACACCTGGTGAGGCGCGCGAGTCCCCCGCATCGCGCGAGGGCTGCCAAGACTTTTCGTAAACTGGGGCGCTTTTGCGCATGAACCCCGCTTCACGATTCCTCACCCGTGCGGGACGCGCGCGCTGCGCGAGCGTCCTGCTGCTGGCCTTTTTGCATCTTTCCTTGCCGGCCGCGCCGCGAGCCGCAGCGGAAGCCCGCTGGGTTGCCAGCTGGGCCGCCGCGCCGCAGGATTATCTGAAGGCGCCCTTGTTGCCCGGCATCCAGACTTCGCCGCCGGGTGCGCCCGTGCCTGTCTTCGGCAACCAGAGCTTGCGCCAGCGCGTGTCGCCGACGCTGGGCGGCGAGCGCGTTCGCGTTCGCTTTTCCAACCTGTTCGGCAAGGGGCCTCTGCGCATCCTCGGCGCCAGCGTGGCGCGCAGCACCGGCGCCGATGCGGTCTCGCCCGCCACCTTGCAGCGCTTGCGTTTCGGCGACGCGGACGAGGTCACCATCGCGCCGGGCGAAGAGCGCTGGAGCGACGGCGCGCGGCTCGGCGTCGAGCCCGGGCAGGCGGTGGCGGTGAGCTTTCAACTCGAGGCGCCCACGCCCTTCGCAACCGTGCATCACCTCGGCACCACCACGCTGGTGCCGGGCTCCGCGCTGATGCGGCCGCAATGGCGCGATGCGGCGCCTTCATCATGGAACCATGTCGTGACCGGCCTCGACGTTGCCAGCCCCGGCACGCCGCGCGTGGTGGTCGGCTTCGGCGACTCCATCACCCAGGGCGTGGGCGTCGAACAGTCGCAGGCGCTGCCCTCGCGCTATCCGGACCGGCTTGCCGCCCGCGTGCGCGAGCAGCCCGGCCAGGCAGGGTCCGTGGCAATCATCAATGCCGGCATCGCAGGCAACCGCCTGCTCACCGACGGCGTCGGACCGCGCGGCATCGAGCGCTTTCGGCGCGACGTGCTGGCGCAAAGCGGCGTCAGCCATGCGCTGATCCTCATCGGCATCAACGACATCGGGCTCAGCCTGCCCATTGCAATGCAGGGACTCGCGCCGGTGCTCCGGCCGCCCAGCGCCGAGCAGATCACGGCCGGCCTGCAGCAGCTGGTCGACGAGGCCCATGCCAGGGGCGTCAAGGTGCTGCTGGGGACGCTCACGCCTTTCAAGGGCGCGGCGACCTGGACCGAGGAAAAGGAGGCGCGCCGGCAAGCCGTGAACCGCTGGATCCGCGGCCGGCAGGATGTCGATGCCGTGGTGGATTTCGACGCCGCGCTGCGCGACCCGGCCGATCACGCGGCACTTCATCCCCACTACGACAGCGGCGACCACCTGCATCCCGGCAATGCGGGTTATGCGGCGATGGCGGATGCGATCGACCTGCGCGTACTGCAGGAATAGGCGATACAGCTTTACACAAAATTTGGTCCGACGCTTACATCGGCTTCACATCGGCTGGAGACGATGAAGGCTCCAACAACTCATGAGGAGCACCCCCATGAAAAAACTCGCTGTCACTCTTGCCGTAGGCGCTGCGTCGCTTCTGTCGCTGGGCGCCGCCGTGACGATACCGACCACCGCGCAGGCACAGCCCGCGGTCATCATCCAGACCCCGCCGCCGCCGCCGCGCGCCGAGCGCATGCCGCCGCCACGCCGCGGCTACGTCTGGGCGCCGGGCCATTACGAGTGGCGCGGTGGGCGCCATGTCTGGGTTCGCGGCGAATACGTCCGCGCGCGTCCGGGTTATGCCTACCGCGCGCCGGAATGGCGCGAACGCGATGGACGCTGGGAATACAACCGAGGCCGCTGGGACCGCGACCGCGACGGTGTGCCGAACCGCTACGACCGCGACCGCGACAACGACGGCGTGCCCAACCGCTACGACAACCGGCCGAACAATCCGAATCGGAGCTAGTGCTCGCCCCCAGGTTGGCTCACTTCGTTGCTCGCCCCCAGGTTGGCTCACTTCGTGTAGCCGCCCACCCCCTACCGGGGGCAACACCAGCGGCCCGGCGAAGCCGGTTCCGCGGTGTTCCCCGAAGAGAAAGGCCCGCCTTGGCGGGCGTTTCCTTTTCTAGAACAGCCGAAACACGAGCGGCATCAGGAGCGCCGCCAGCACGACCTGCATGCCCAGCGCCAGGCCGGCATAGGCGCCGGCATCGGCATCGACATGCAGCGCGCGCGCTGCACCGATGCCATGGGCCGAGGTGCCGAGCGCGAAGCCGCGTGCCGCATAGCCGGTGGCATCGGTACCGATGCGCAACGCATCGAAAAGGTACTTGCCCGAAAGCGCGCCGATCATGCCGGTGAGCACCGCGAACACGGCGGACAGCGCCGGAATGCCGCCGATCTTCTCGGAGATGCCCATCGCCACCGGCGCCGTAACCGACTTGGGCGCCAGCGAGAGCACGACGTCGTGCGGCAGGCCTGCCGCCCAGCCCAGCGCCACGGCCGACCCGGCTGCAGCCATGCCGCCCGCCAGCGCCGCAAGCACGAGCCGGCCGAAGCGCGCGCGCAGCTCGGCGCGCCGCTGCCACAGAGGCCAGGCCAGCGCCACCACCGCCGGCCCGAGCAGGAAGTGGATGAACTGCGCGCCGGCGAAGTAGGTCGGGTAGTCCACGCCCGTGGCCAGCAGGCCGCCCGCCAGCACGATCACCGACCACAGCACCGGGTTGGCCCAGGGCGCGCTGCCCAGCTTCGCGTAGGCCGCATTCGCCAGCAGGTACACCACCAGCGTGGCCGTGAGGCCGAAGAGCGGCGTGGCCGAGAGATAGATCCAGAGTTCGACGAAGCGCGGCATGGTCAGCGCTCTTCCTTCGTGTTCGCGCCGCGCCGGAAACCGTACAGCACCAGCACCGTCACGCCGAGCCCGATCCAGGTCGACAGCACGACGACGAAGAGCATGCGTCCGCCGTACTGGCTCAAGAGCGCGAGATGGGTCATCACGCCAACGCCGACCGGGATGAAAAGCAGCGACAGGTGCGCGAGCATGAAGTTCGCGCATTCCGCCACCGGCTCGCGCACGACCGGGAAGTAGAGCGCGCCGAGCAGCAGCATCAGCCCCAGCACCGGACCCGGCAAGGGCAGCGACAAGCCGCGCGACAGCAGCTCGCCGATCGACTGGAACACCAGCAGCCAGGCCAGTCCGCGCAAGCCGTTCATCGTCTGCGGCCCTTTTTTTAGAAGCGAGGGAGATCCGGGTGCGGCACCTGCCCCGCGCGGAACACCTGCTTGCCGTACTCGGCGCAGCGCTGCAGCGTGGGAATGACCTTGCCCGGATTCAGCAGCCCCGCGGGATCGAAGGCACGCTTGACGCCGAACATCTGCTCGTTCTCCTCGGCCGTGAATTGCACGCACATGCTGTTGAGCTTTTCCACGCCCACGCCGTGCTCGCCCGACACCGTGCCGCCCATCGCGACGCTGGTCTCCAGGATGTCGGCGCCGAAGAGCTCGCAGCGGTGCAGCTCGTCGGGGTCGTTGGCGTCGAAGAGCACCAGCGGATGCAGGTTGCCGTCGCCGGCATGGAACACGTTGCAGCAGCGCAGCCCGTACTTCTTCTCCATCTGCTGGATGGCCAGCAGGATGTCGGCCAGGCGCTTGCGCGGGATGGTCGAGTCGAGGCACATGTAGTCGGGGCTGATGCGGCCCGACGCCGGGAACGCGTTCTTGCGCCCGCTCCAGAACTTCAGGCGCTCGTCCTCGTCGCGGCTCACCGAGATCGCGGTGGCGCCGGCATCGCGCAGCACGGCGCTCATGCGGCCGATCTCTTCCTCGACCTCTTCGGGCGTGCCGTCGGATTCGCACAGCAGGATGGCTTCGGCTTCGAGGTCGTAGCCCGCGCGCACGAAGTCCTCGACCGCGGCCGTCATCGGCTTGTCCATCATCTCGAGGCCGGCCGGGATGATGCCGGCGGCGATCACGGCCGCCACTGCATCGCCGGCTTTGCGCACGTCGTCGAAGCTGGCCATGATGCAGCGCGCCAGCCGCGGCTTGGGCACCAGCTTGACGGTGACCTCGGTGGTCACGGCCAGCATGCCCTCGCTGCCGATCACCAGCGCGAGCAGGTCGAGCCCCGCGCAGTCCAGCGCTTCGCTGCCGAACTCGATGGCCTCGCCTTCGGCGGTGAAGCCGCGCACGCGCAGCACGTTGTGCAAGGTCAGCCCGTACTTCAGGCAGTGCACGCCGCCCGAGTTCTCGGCCACGTTGCCGCCGATGGTGCAGGCGATCTGGCTCGACGGGTCGGGCGCGTAGTAGAGGTTGAAAGGCGCAGCCGCCTCGCTGATCGCAAGGTTGCGCACGCCGCACTGAACCACCGCGGTGCGGCTGACCGGATCGATCTTCAGGATGTTGTTGAACTTGGCCAGCGAGAGCGTGACGCCCACTGCGTTGGGCATCGCGCCGCCCGAGAGCCCGGTGCCGGCGCCGCGCGCCACGACGGGCACGCCGAGCGCGTGGCAGGTCTTGAGCACGGCGGCCACCTGCGCCTCGGTTTCCGGCAGCGCAACGGCCATGGGGCGCTGGCGGTAAGCCGTGAGACCGTCGCACTCGTAAGGCGTGGTGTCCTCGGCGTTCCAGATCAGGGCGTGCGCGGGCAGCTGAGCCTGCAGCGCGCGCACCACCTGCGCTTGGCGTTCGGAGGCTTGGGCGGGCGCATTCATCGAAATGACTCTACTTGAAGACCACCGTGCGGTGGCCGTTCAGCAGCACGCGGTGCTCGGCATGCCACTTCACGGCGCGCGCCAGCACCTGGCTCTCGGTGTCGCGGCCGCGCGCCGTCAGGTCGTCGACGGTGTCGGTGTGGTCGGCGCGTTCCACGTCCTGCTCGATGATCGGGCCCTCGTCGAGGTCGGCCGTCACGTAGTGTGCGGTGGCGCCGATCAGCTTCACGCCGCGGTCATGGGCCTGGTAGTAGGGCTTGGCGCCCTTGAAGCTGGGCAGGAAGGAGTGGTGGATGTTGATCGCGCGGCCTGCGAGCTGCGTGCACAGATCGTTGCTGAGGATCTGCATGTAGCGCGCCAGCACCACCAGCTCGGCGCCTTCGGACTCAATGATCTCCAACTGCTTCGCCTCGGCCTGGGCCTTGGTCGCGGCCGTCACCGGGATGTGATGGAAGGGCACGTTGTAGCTGGCGGCCAGCTGATAGAAGTCGCGGTGGTTCGAGACGATGGCGCGCACATCGATCGCGAGCAGGCCGCTCTTCCAGCGGAACAGCAGGTCGTTGAGGCAATGGCCTTCCTTGCTGACCAGGATGACGGTCTTCATCGGGTCGGCAGCGGTGTGGAGCTTCCAGCTCATGCGGAATTCGGCGGCCAGCTCGGCAATCTGCTCGCGCAGGGCCGCTTCGCTGTGGTCGCCGCAGGCGAACTGCACGCGCATGAAAAACAAGCCCGTGCCATGGTCGTTGTACTGCGCGGCTTCTTCGATGTTGCCGCCGCGCTGCAGCAAAAAGCCCGACACCGCGTGAACGATGCCGGGCCGGTCGGGGCAGGAGAGGGTCAGGATGTAGACGGGGGGCATGCCTGCGATTGTGGCAGGCGTGGCATCAGGCTTCCGACGAGTAGTCGGACGGATCTTGGGGGCGAACTCGATCCTGGCAAGAGGTGAAGGATGGTTCGTTTTGTTCTGACTCAATTGAATGGAGTCGATCAAATAGTCGTCGCCTTGGGCGCGGCGAACAAGCTGAGGTGATTCGTATTCGAATCGACCGTCGAGGATTGACGCCGGCAGGGCTTCGCGCTTATCGCCTATTTATGCCAGGTTGACTATCTGATGCGCAGGCATTTTGGTTCCTCGCATTTCCAGTCGCGCGATCCAGAGTTCGCGCGCAAGGATGCTGTCTGATGCGTGGTCTTGCAGCGCCGCAGCCAGCCGTGGGCCGTCATAGGAGTCCGGATCCATCAGGTGGGACGACAGCAGGAGGTGGTTGCTCACGGGGTCCAGCGCGATGACACCGGCCGTTTTGGAGCCCCGCAGCAGATTCAGCGTCAGCATGTCGCGGTACACGGGGCCGCAATCGCCCGAAGAGTCCAGCGCTTCCAGGCTGCCGATGTCCACGTAGCAGAACAACCGGTCTGTATGCTCGTCGTCGAAGATCAGGCCGACTTCGATATCGCCAATGCTGATTTGGCCAACTTCCGCCAATTCTTCAGGATTTTTAGCGCCCAATTGCACGCTCGCGTTACGGCACAGATTTTGAAATTGCAGTACGTCCATTGAAGGCTCTCAAGTGGTTGTGGCGGTCCGCATGAATTACGGACCATAGAGTTCAGTTCGTAGAAATATTGCTTTTAGTTGATGCGCGATGCTGATTCCTCGTTGCTATTCGCCACCATGCGACCCAGTCCGGCACCGCGTGAACGATGCCGGACTGTGGGCTGGTCAGGAACGGCAGCTCAATGTCATCATTGAGATGACAGCAGATGCCCTCAATTTTTTCGATCCAATATTTGGCAATTCAATTCTTGAATTCAGGGTCATCGGGCTTTTTCCGGAAATTTCTTTGCATTTCAAGGACGCGGGATGACCTAAACGCTTCGTCGGCGTGAACTGATTCGGCAATCAATTTTTCCCGCTTGGTGACTACATTGTGCACATTGCCAACTCTAGATTCCAATAGCTTAATTTCTCTAGAAAAAATAAATGGGCTGAATTCGGGCGACTGGATTGAGTCATAGATCCTCGCATGACTCTTTGCATTCTTTTATTATTTCGTAAAGTGACGGTGAAAAATTATTTCCTGATTTTTGGATTAGTGTTTCTATGTGCTCGATCTTGTTATATACGTCCATCACAGTCGCTTGGCGTTCATCTTGTATAGCAGTGGAGTCTTCTGCATTTTTGACCGCATCAGGCTCATTATTCCGTCCATTTTCCAAAGAATCGGAGATATGATGATCTACAGTTTTGTTGTTTTTTTTCCGGGATAGACCTATCGATCTCGTTTTGAGGTAATTTTTGGGAAATGTTGATGGACTTTTGGGTTTTTAATTTTTTCGATTTAATTTGAGATGTTTTGTCAACTACCCAGGTGTGCTCGCGTGTGGAGGGGTTAATTTCCAACTTCTGTTTGCCGGTGTTCAGGATAAACTTTGTAACTATATGCGGTTCGGTGTTTTGCGCGCCATGGATAATACGAGCCAGTTGAGGCTGGTTGTTCTTGATGGTGATCTTTGAAGATTCATGCAATTCAAGCGTATTGTTGGTCTTTTCTATCAAGGCCCTGGCTTCTTCTCTTGCATAGATGGCGTTCATAATCTCATCTCGCTTCTGTTTTTTTGATTGAGTAAGGTTTTTGTATGTCTTGTGAAGCTGCCGGGTTAGGGCGGAGCGATGTTCGATTTTGCGTTCTTTTTTTAGAATTCCAAGCATCTTCTCGCGGACTGCGGAGATATCCTCAGGCACCGTACGAAGAGCAGGTGCAATGTCAATTCGTTCTTTAGCCGCGTGCCCAACCCGCTCGTGAAGCGATTCAAGTTGCGTCAGTAGTGCTCGATCGATTGGAAGATTTTTGAAATTAATGCCTATTCGTTCCCGGGGAAGATTATCTTCTCGAGGTGCTGGGAGTTCCCTGTTGGGGGAGGTCGTACGAGTTGTTTTGCCGGGATTTATCATGATTGTCGGTGATGAAATGAAGGCGATATTTGATTTATGCCAGTCTGGAAATTGATGCAAAAGGAAGAGGGAAATCCATCTCCGGATACGTACTTCTTGCGATCACAAGTGCCTCATCGTCTGTCTCCATTGGGTATCGGGATCGTGGGTGAGTAACGACGATCGACCGCAGGTTCAAAAATATAGGTAAAAAGATGTATTTTTGACCCGCCGTCCAAGACTTGGGCCAAGTTGTGGCGGCATCAACACCAAGGCTCAAGGCGATCCGCTATGCATGGGTTCCAGGGGCTGGACCAGCAAGTCCTAGGGCTCGTCGGTTGACTGCCGTACCATCCCGCAACAGCGCGCATGGAGACCGATGTGCGTCTCACCCCAGAGGAGCCCCCATGCCCCACGACGACTTCACCATGGACAACCAGTGGTTGCCCTTCACCCCCAACCGCCACTTCAAGAAGGACCCGCGCGTCTTCGTGGCCGCCGATGGGATGGAGTTCATCACGCATGACGGCAAGAAGGTGATCGACGGCATCTCCTCGCTCTGGTGCGTGGGCGCGGGCCACAACCGCAAGCCCATCAACGAGGCGATCAAGAAGCAGCTCGACACGCTCGACTACGCGACCGCCTTCCAGGTCAGCAATGACAAGGCTTTCAAGGCCGCCGAGATGATCGCCGCGATGGCGCCCGGCGACCTCAACAAGGTGCTGTTCTGCAACTCCGGCAGCGAAGCCGCCGACACTTCGATGAAGGTGGCGCTGGCCTATCACCGCGCGCGCGGGGAAGGGCACCGCAACCTCTTCATCGGCCGCGAGAAGGGCTACCACGGCGTCGGCTTCGGCGGCATGTCGGTGGGCGGCATCCCGGGCAACCGCAAGGTGTTCGGCTCGGCCTTCCTGCCGCGCGTGGACCACATGCGCTTCATCCACGATCCGGTGAACCATGCCTACATCCACAACCAGGAGCCGGTGTGGGCCGAAGACCCGCTGGCCGATCTGGAGCAGCGCATCCTGCCCTTGCACGACCCGAGCAACGTGGCCGCGATCATCGTCGAGCCGGTGGCGGGCTCGGCCGGCTGGTACCTGCCGCCCAAGGGCTACCTGCAGAAGCTGCGCGAGATCTGCGACAGGCACGGCATCCTGCTCATCTTCGACGAGGTCATCACCGGCTTCGGACGCATGGGGACCAACTTCGCCTCGGACTACTACGGCGTGGTGCCCGACATGCTGAATTTCGCCAAGTGCGTGACCAACGGCGTGATCCCGCTGGGCGGCGTGATCTGCCGCGACAAGCTGTACGACGCGATGATGAACACCCAGGCGCCCGAGCACGTGGTGGAGTTCTTCCACGGCTACACCTACTCGGGCCATCCGGTGGCCTGCGCGGCCGCCATCGCGACGCTCGAGCTGCTGCAGAAGGAGCAGCTGTTCGCGCGCGCCGGCGAGATGGGCAAGGTGCTGGGCGATGCCTTCCACGGCACCTTCAAGGGCCTGCCCAACGTGATCGGCATCCGCAGCCTGGGCTTGGCAGCGGCCGTCGAGCTCGCGCCGATCGCGGGCCTGCCGGGAAAGCGCGCCTACGACATCTTCCTGGACTGCTTCCACAAGGGTTCGCTGGTGCGGCCGGCCGGCGACGTGATCGTGATCGCGCCGCCTTTCGTGGTCGAGAAGTCGCATATCGACACCCTGGTCAACACGCTGGCGGATTCGATCCGCAAGAACGCCTGAGCGCGGCGCTTCAGCTCTTGGGCGCCGCCTGCGCGCGCAGGCCGGCGCAGTAGTCCTTCTCGGGCAGCGCGGGTGTCTGCCACACGGCATCGAAGGCGCCGGGTTCGCGCGGGGTCATCGGCAGGCCGGCCTGCAACTGCACCGTCTTCACCGCCAGGTCGCTCGGCAGGTGCTGCGGTACGCCCAACGCCTTGGCGCCGTGGCCGGCGCCGCTCAGGAGCAGCACGGTCTTGCCCGGCACCCGCGCCTTGACGATCGCCTGCGCCATGGCGCGGTCGCGCGCGATCTGGATGCGCGTCATCGGCCCGATCTGCGATTCGGGCAGCAGGTTGCAGTGGCCCTTGCGCACGGCGTCCTGCTGCACCTTGTGCGCCTCCTTGCCGAGCTGCACGTCGAGCGACACGTCGGCCATCGCATCCTTCATGCGCTCGCGCGGCAGGTTGGCGCCGATCACCGGCACGCCGGCGCGCACCGCGGCCATCACGGCCGGGCCGTAGGCGCTCCAGGGCCAGGCCTTCTCGTTCCAGTTCAATGCGGCCTGCACCTGTGCTTCGGTCGCGCCGCGGGCGAGGCCTGCCGTGGTCGCGCCTTCTTCCGCCATCTCGAGCGCCAGGGCCGCCAGGCGGCCGCGGGCGGCCAGCATCTCGACCGTCTCGCGCTCGATCACCTGGTGCTCGGCGGCGTCGTGCTGTTCACCCAGGAGCAGCGCGTCCGCAGGCAGCAGCGCCATCGTCCGCCGGGCGATCGATTCTTCCTTTGCCGGCGCGAAAGCCGTGCAGCCGCCGAGGAGCGCCGCGGCCACGAGCAGGGAGGGCGTGAAGGAGCGTCGAAAGAGCATCGGGCCATACTATGCGACGGTGGACGCGCCGCGCCGCCGTCCAAATCCCCGATCTCCTGTCCGTGTCCCTCCGCTTGTCGATTCGCGTCCTCGCCACGCTCTTGCTTGCACTCGTGGCGGCCGGCCTGTGTCTTGCCCTGCACACACCGCTGCCGTGGATGGTCGGCCCCTTGCTCGCCGTGTCACTGGCGTCGATTGCCGGCGCGCCGACGGCCAGCCACACGCCGTTGCGCAATGCCGGGCAGTGGGTGATCGGCGTTGCGCTGGGCCTGTACTTCACACCGCAGGTGGTCGCGCTGGTGGCCGGCGTGTGGTGGGCCATCGTGCTTGCCATCGCCTGGGCGCTGGCGCTGGGTTGGGCCTTCGGCTGGGGCTTGCAGCAGCTGCACGCAGATCGAATGCCGCATGTGCCTGATCGCTCCATGAGAGCCACGACTTACTTCGCAGGCGCGATCGGCGGCGCTTCCGAGATGACGCTCTTGGCCGAACGCGTCGGCGCGCGCACCGATCTGGTGGCTGCCGCGCACAGCCTGAGGCTGGTGTTGGTCACGATCGCGATTCCGTTCGCGATGCAATGGAGCGGGCTGCACGGGCTCGAGATCAACGTGGCCAGCGTGCGCGAAGTGCGCTGGAGCGGGCTGGCCGTGCTGGCGCTGGCCACCGGCATCGGCGGCTTGCTCATGCGGGTTGCGGGTCGCACCAACCCCTGGTTCATGGGCCCGCTGGTGGTGTCGATGGGGCTCACCATGGCCGGCCAGCAACTGTCGGCGGTGCCGGTGTGGCTGTCGAATGCGGCCCAGCTGGTGATCGCGGTGAGCCTGGGTGTGCGCTTCAGCCGCGAGTTCGTGCACACGGCGCCGCGCTGGCTGGCGACCGTCACGCTGGGAACCTTGGCGATGATCGCGCTCTGCGGCGCTTTTGCGTGGGTGCTGGCGTGGCGAACGGGGCTGCATCCGGCCACCCTGATCCTGGGCACCTCGCCCGGCGGCATCGCCGAAATGGCGATCACCGCGAAGGTGCTGCAGCTGGGCGTGCCGGGGTGACGGCGTTTCAGGTGTGCCGGCTGGTTGCGGTACTGCTGATCGTCGGGCCGATGTACGGCTGGCTCTATGGCGGGCGCCGGGGCGCTTAGTGGACCAGAACGGGCGTGTGCGCCAGTTCGGCGTAGCCCTCGAGCGTGTCCTCGACTTCTTCCTGTGTCGGGGTGTTGAGCTGCCAGGCGGCAATCTGCTGCTGGAACAGCTCGGCCCAGGAGCCGTCGAGATAAACCTCTTTGCCGGAACGCTTGTCGACGATTTCGAAGCCGTGGCGCGCGAGCACCGGAACGTCGGGCGTTGCCGGCGTGTCGTCTTCGGTCGGCTGCACGTGCACGACGACGAAAGAGTCGGAGTCGTAAAGCATTTGCATAACGGGTCCAGTGAGGATGTCGATGGCATTCATGTTGGTTAGATAGCCATCAACGCGCCAGTTTCAAGAAGGGCTGTTGTTTTGTAGGCACAGGCCGTGATTTTTTGTGCTCAGTTCGACCTCAAGGGCGCACCGGCTCGACGCTGCGCAGCTGCAGATCGGCGAAGTCGCCGTTGCTTTGCGTCTGCCTGATGCGCACCGGCAGATAACCCAGCTCGGGCGACAGCCAGAGTTCGACCTTGTCGTCGAAGGGCTGGCGCGGATTGCGCGTCAGCTTGCGGGCGCCGAATTCGCCGGCCGGCAGGCTCAGTTTTTCGTCTTGCTCGACCTTGAAGATCCAGATATCCGCATCGCGCGCGCCGACCGTCTGGATCGCGAAGGCAGCGCCGGGCGGGTAGCGCGCCGGGTCGCCGGCCATCAGGGCGCCGAGCTGGATGATCACGCTCAGCCGATCCTGCGCGCCGGGCAAGAGCGGCACGCTCGGTGCGTTGTTGCTGAACACCACCGTGCCCTGCTCGCGCATGAAGTGCGAGGCGACTTCGTTCCTGCGCTTGTCGGAGAAGCGCGCAGGTTCGATGCCGCTGGCGCCGATCACGCCGTTGCTGTGCTGGCTGCGGATGGTGCGGAAGAGGAAGGTGAGCGACAGCTGCGCGTCGTACTGTTGGCCGTCCTGCAGCCACACCAGGTTGCCGAACACGCCCTGCATCGGCGCCATGCCCTGTTGCCCGGTGGCCGCGAAGGCGAGCCGCACCGAGCCCGGAATGTGCTGCGGCACGGGCGCCTCGGCCTGGCCGGCCCCGCCGCCGTTGTTGGCGGCCGCAGCGGGTGCGCCCTCGGCGGGCGCGGGGGCGGCTGCCTCCGGCGCGGGCTCCGAGGCCGTGCCGTTTTCGACAGGCGGCTGGGCCGTCGGGTCCGGGCCGGGCGCCTCGGCGGCGGCCGGGCTTTCTGGCGTGGGGGCGGGCGCCGGCGGCCGGGCTACGGGGCGCGGGCGGGGAGGGGTGGGCGCTGGCGGCTTTGCTGCGGCGACTTCGGGGGGAGGCGCTGGCGGCGGCGGCGCCGGCGGCGCGATCACGATGGTGCGCGTGATGAACTTGTTGGCCAGCGGCGAGGGATGCGGCCCCACGGCCATGGGCGCCAGGGCCAGCAGCGCGAGGTGTACGAGCAGCACCGCCGCCGCCAGCAGCGCCAACCCGCGCCACGGCGGGCGCGGTACCGGTGGCAGGGCGGGGAGGGTGTGCGTGGGCATCGGGGGTGGACCGGAACGCGGCGCCAAGCTTCTGCTCGGTACACTGCCGCCCGTTCAATCAGTTTAGTAGCGATGCCGCGCCGGCATCCGCCGCCACCCATGAAACTCGCCACCCTCAAAGACGGTTCGCGCGACGGCCAGCTGGTCGTCGTTTCGCGTGATCTCGCCAGCGCCCACTACGCCACCGGCATCGCCAGCCGGCTGCAGCAGGCGCTCGACGACTGGGGCTTCATGAGCCCGCAGCTGCAGGACCTGTCGGATGCGCTCAATGCCGGTCGGACGCGCCACGCCTTTCCCTTCGACCCCGCGCAGTGCATGGCGCCGCTGCCGCGTGCCTACCAGTGGGCCGACGGCTCGGCCTATCTCAACCACGTGGAACTGGTGCGCAAGGCGCGCAACGCCGAGGTGCCCGAGAGCTTCTACACCGATCCGCTGATGTACCAGGGCGGCAGCGACGATTTTCTGGGCCCCTGCGACCGCATCGTGGTGGCCAGCGAAGCCTTCGGCATCGACTTCGAGGCCGAGATCGCCGTCGTCACCGGCGACGTGAAGATGGGCGCCACGCCGGCGCAGGCGCTCGAGGGCATCCGCCTCGCGATGCTTGCCAACGACGTGAGCCTGCGCAACCTGATTCCGGCCGAGCTCGCCAAGGGCTTCGGCTTCTTCCAGAGCAAGCCCGCGACCGCCTTCAGCCCGGTGGCCGTCACGCTCGACGAGCTGGGCGAGGCCTGGCAGGGCGGCCGCCTGCACCTGACGCTGCAGAGCAGCTGGAACGGCCGCAAGGTCGGCATGTGCGACGCGGGCGAGGAGATGACCTTCCATTTCGGCCAGCTGATCGCGCACATCGCCAAGACGCGCAACGTGCGCGCCGGCAGCATCGTCGGCAGCGGCACGGTGAGCAACAAGGGCCTCGAGAAGAACGGCCGCACCGAGTGGCCCAAGGGCTACAGCTGCATCGCCGAGAAGCGCTGCATCGAGACCCTCCAGGACGGGCAGCCGTCGACCGAATTCATGAAGTACGGCGACACCATTCGCATCGAGATGAAGGGCAAGGATGGGCAGTCGGTTTTCGGGGCGATCGATCAGGAGGTGGCGGCGCCTGGCGCGGCATAAACCAGCACCTGTCGCAGATCCAACGGTCCAGCGACACGATCAGGCCAGGCCGCCGCGCAGCAAGGCTTTCAGGCTCGTGATCCCCAGCCGCCGGAACGCGCGGTACTGATGCGTGCGCACCGTCGTGAGCTCGATGCCGATCTCGCGCGCGGTCTCCTTGGCGGTCTTGCCGGCCAGCAGATGGCCGATCACCTCGCGCTCGCGCAGGCTCAGCGCGAGCAGGCGCGTGGCCAGGGCGGGCTCGGCCGCCTCGCGCGCGGCCATGGCGCTGCGGCCGTGCGCAAGCGTGGCGTCCGCCAGCAGCGTGGCGTGCGCTTCCAGCACCGCGAAATCCGTGTCGCCGAAATCCGGCTGCGCCAGGCTGCGATAGAAGCTCACCGCCGTGCGCTGGCCGGTCGGCAGCAGCAGCAGGATCGAGGCCCGCTCGCGAATGCCGACGTCGCCGTAGCAGGCCGCGCGATAGGCCGGGTCGGCCACCTCCTCGGCCCGCTGGTGCCCCATCCAGAGTTGAGGGCGCTTGGGCAGCTTGCGCCCGGCGAGCCAGACCATGTTGGGATCGAGCCGGTCGAAGCGCTGCGCCACATAGCGCTCGGCTGTGCGTTCGGCGGTACTGCCGTAGCTGCTCGCGGCCGAGACGGTTTCGATGCGGCCGCTGGCGCTCACCGCGAACACGGTGCAGAAGGTCACCGGCAGCACCTGGTGCATCGCGCCCAGGTAGCTGGCCGCCAGGTGCGGAGTTCCGATGCCGGCGAGCACGCCGCTGACCACAGGGGCCGCCAGCACATGCCCGGCGGGACGAAGAGGCCAGCGCCTCATGGAGATCTCAGGGTTAACACTTCGTACGAAGTTAGGACATCGGCGCAGGGAAGGCATCGGGACAATCCCTTCACATGAACACCACCGCTGTCGCCCCGACGCCCGCCGCACGCACCGGCGATGCCGCCACCGGACCGCGGCCACCGGCGGCCGGAGAGCTGCCGCCGTCGGTGGGCGCCTTTCACTACACGCGCTTCACACCGGCACTGCCGCCGCTCGAGAGCGGCGTCGAAGCCGCCCGCCATCCGGTGGTGATCGCCGGCGGCGGCCCGGTCGGCATGGCGCTCGCGCTGGGCCTCGCCAACCATGGTGTGAAGAGCGTGATCCTGGAGGCCGACGACACGGTCTGCGTCGGCAGCCGCGCGGCATGTGTCTCGCGCCGCAGCCTGGAGATCATCGAGCGCCTCGGCGCGCTGCCGGCCTTCCTGGCCAAGGGCCTCGCCTGGACCGGCGGACGCAGCTTCTACAAGACCCGCGAAGTGTTCCGCTTCGAGATGCCGCACGACGAGCACCAGAAGCTGCCGCCGATGATCAACCTCGAGCAGTACTACATCGAGCAGTACCTGCTGGACGCGATCGTCCGCCGCAACGCGGCGACGCCGGGGCTGATCGACATCCGCTGGGGCACCGAGCTCACCGGCTTCTCGCAGGACGACGAAGGCGTCGCCCTGCAGGCGCGCAATGCGCTCGGCAGCTACACGCTGCAGGCCGAGTGGCTGGCCGGCTGCGATGGCGGGCAGAGCTTCGTGCGCAAGTCGCTCGGCCTAAACCTCGAAGGCACGGCCTATGAAGGCCGCTACGTGATCATCGACATCGAACTGCACAGCAAGCACCCGACCGAGCGCCGCGCTTGGTTCGACCCGCCCTGGAACCCGGGCTCGACCGTGCTGATGCACCGCCAGCCCGACGATATCTGGCGCATCGACTACCAGCTGCGCGCCGGGCAGAGCACCGAGGAAGCGCTGCAGCCCGCCGCAGTGCAGGAGTTCGTGCAGCGGCACCTCGAAGCCATCGGCGAAGGCCACCTGCCCTGGAAGACGGTCTGGACCTCGGTCTACCGCGCCGGCGCGATGACGCTCGACAGCTACCGCCACGGCCGCGTGCTCTTCGCCGGCAATGCCGCCCATGCGATGCCGATCTTTGGCGTGCGCGGCCTGAATTCGGGCTTCGACGATGCCGACAACCTGGCGTGGAAGCTGGCGCTGGTGGCGCGCGGCGTGTCCGATGCTTCGCTGCTCGACAGCTACTCGCAGGAGCGCATCGCCGCCTTCCACATCAATGCCGACAGCGCGATGCGAAGCACCGAGTTCATGTCGCCGCCTTCGCGCGGATTCGACCTGCTGCGCGAAGCCGCGCTCTCGCTCTCGGGCGCGCACCGCGAGATCGCGAACCTGATCAATCCGCGGCAGACGCAGGCGGTGCACTACGAGGCCTCGGCGTTGTCGAGCGCGAGCGACGAGCTCGCGGCCGGCCCGCGGCCCGGCGAGGCGATGCCCGAGCAACCGCTGTCGGCCTCGCTGCATCTGAGCGATTGGCTGGGGCCGGTGTTCACCGTGCTCGTGCTCAACATGGGCCGCAAGGACGCGGCCTTCGACGCCGAACTCGCGGCCGCGCAGGCCGGCCCGCTCGCGCCCGTGCTGCGCGAACTGCCGCCGAGCGCCGCGCATGCCGCGACGTTCGCGGCCCTGGGCGCGCAGGCCGGCGCCGTCTACCTGCTGCGCCCCGATGGCCACGTGGCGGCGCGCTGGCGCCGCGTGCCGCCGGGCGCGCTTTCGCAAGCGCTGGCGCGTGCGTCCGCTCTGGCGCAAAAGGAGGCCGCATGAGCGCACTGAGCCCCGAGGCGCGTGACCGTCTCTATGCCGAATGCGCGCGTGCCATCAGCGAGGCCGGCGCAGAGCGAGAATCGCTCTTCCTCGCGCGGCTCGCGCTGCTGCTGTTCGAGCAGGTCGGCGACGAAGTCCGCTGCCGCGCCGCGCTGGCGCACGCGCTGGACGAACTGCCCATGCCTTCACTGTCCGCCGCACCCACACCTTAAAAAACCAGGAGACTCTTCATGGATCGCAGAACCCTGCTCACCACCCTCGCCGCCACCGCGGCCGCGACCGCCGCACCGTGGGCGCGCGCGCAAAACTACCCCGAGCAGCTCATCAAGTGGGTCGTGCCCTATCCCGCCGGCGGCGGCACCGACGTGATCGCGCGCACCCTCGCCGAAGCCATGCGGCAGACGCTGGGCCAGCAGATCGTCATCGACAACCGCCCCGGCGCCTCGACCAACATCGGCGCCGACCTGGTCGCCAAGGCCAAGCCCGACGGCTACACCATCATGTCGGCCGACAACGCAGTGCTGGCCTTCAACGAGTATCTGTTCAGCAAGCTGCCCTTCAGCCCCGAAAAGGACTTCAGCTACATCGGCGCCATCGGCAAGTTCCCGCTCGCGCTGGTGGTGCACCCGGACTTTCCGGCCAAGGACTTCAAGGCCTTTCTCGCCTACGTGAAGGCGAATCCCGGCAAGGTCAACTACGCCTCGCCCGGCAACGGCTCGCCGCACCACCTGGCAATGGAGATGTTCAAGAACCGCACCGGCACCTTCATCACGCACATCCCCTACCGCGGCGCGGCGCCCGCGATGGCCGACGTGATGGGCGGCCAGGTGCCGTGCATGTTCCTCGACCTGGCCTCGGGCCTGCCGATCATGCAGGGCAACAAGGTGCGCGTGCTGGCCATCGGCTCGGGCGCGCGCTCGAAGCTCTTGCCCGACGTGCCGACCTTGGCCGAAGTGGGCGTGCCCAACACCGAGGTGTTCGCGTTCCAGGGCATCCTCGGCCCGGCAGGCATGCCGGCGGCCGTGGTCGCCAAGCTCAACGGCGAGCTCAACCGCGCCTTCAGCGTGCCGGCGGTGCAGAAGCGCTTCAGCGATTTCGGGATGGAGCCGATGCCCGGGACGCCTCAGCAGTTCGCGGCGCTGTCGAGGGCGGAATCCAAGCGCTGGGGGCCGATCATCAAGTCGGCGGGCATCAAGCTGGATTGAGCCAGCGCTATTTCAGGAAGGCCTTGCGCGACCCGTCCTCGAACACCTCGTCGTCGCGTTCGGGCTTGCCATCGGCGTCCCAAGTGCGTTCGCGCGTGATGCGGCCCTTGTCGTCGTAGACCGATTCGGCCATGAGCGTGCCCTTGTCGCTGAAGCGCTGGTGCGTGCCGACGGCGATGCGGCGGACCCGGTCGACGATGAGGAAGCGCCCGAGCGCCGCGCTTTGGCCGTTGTCGTGGAATTCGGTGATCTCGAGCTGGCGCGCATCGCCGTTGCTGCCGTAGCCGGCCTTGCTGCGCGGCTGTCCGTTGAGGTAGTAGCTCTCGTCGCTCTGCGGCTCGCCGCTCGCGTTCCAGCGCTGGTCGCGCACCAGCACACCCTTCTCCGAGTACTCCTGCTCGCGCTGCCGGATCGCGCCGCGCTCGACCAGCAGGAAGACCACTTCGCGGCGCTTGACCCCTTCGGAGGACCAGCGGCGTTCGATGCGCTGATTGCCGTTGATCTCGTCCTGCACCGCGGGCTTGCCGTTGTCGTAGAGCTCTTCGCTGCGCACGCGCTTGCCGGCCAGGTAGGCCAGCCGCGAACGCAGCGTGCCCTTGCTGTCGAACAGTTCCACCTGCGAGGGTCCGCCCGCGAAGCCGCACAGCCGCACGTCGTCGACCACCGGCGCCAGCATCGGCTTGTCGCCGCAGCGCAGCGCCGACAGCTGGCCGCGCTCAGTGAATTCGGCCGAGGCGCGCTCGCCCGGTTCGGCATAGAAGGCGATGCGGCGCACCTGGCCATCAGGATGGAAGCTGCGCATCAGCCCTGTCTCGTGCCCGTTCTCGTACATCGCCTCGCGTAGCACGCGCCCGTTGGGCGAGAACTCGCGCGCCAGGCCCTGCACGTTGCCGGTGGCGTCGAGGCTGTGCTCCTTCAGCAGCTTGCCCTGGTCGTAGTAGCGCACCAGGCCCATGAAGACGCCGTTCTGGACCTGCTGCTCGCGCATCAGCTCGCCGCTGCTGCGGTCCTTGCAGCGCATGAGGCCAGTTTTTCCTGCGGTGGTGTGGCCGTTGGCGGGATTCACGCTCCGGCCATTGAGCTCGCAGTCCTGCACCGCATGCGCGGCAGGATGAAAGAGGGCGGCGAGCACGGCAAGGAGGCCGGCGATGCGCAGGGAAGCGGGCATGGGCGAAGCGGCGTGAAAGTGGGTTCAGGCGTCGTAGATGGTGTCCAGCGAGCGGAACCCCTTCACCTCGATCGGGTTGCCGAAGGGGTCGCAGAAGAACATCGTCCATTGCTCGCCCGGCTGGCCCTCGAAGCGGACCTGCGGCTTCAGCACGAAGTCGGCGCCGGCTGCCTGCAGGCGCTCGGCCAGCGCGCGCCACGCGGGCAGTTCGAGCACGATGCCGAAATGCGGCATCGGCACCATCACGTCGCCGACGTGCCCGGTGCGCGAGGTGGCGAAGGGCTCGCCGAGATGCAGCGAGATCTGGTGGCCGAAGAAGTCGAAGTCGACCCAGGTGTCGGTGCTGCGGCCTTCGGCACAGCCGAACAGGCCGCCGTAGAAGCGACGGGCTTCGGCCAGATCGCGGACATGGAAGGCGAGGTGAAATATGCTGCGCATGTAACAAGCATAGCCCGCGCTGCTTCGCTTTGACACCCCTGGATACAACTGCCATGACCTCGCCGTCCGACGCTCCCGCCCCTGATCCGACCACCCGACTGGTGCATGGCGACCGCCGTTTCGGCGCCGAGCATGGGGGCGTGCACATGGCGGTGCACGCGTCGGTGCAGTACGGCTACGAGCGGGTGGAAGACCTGATCGGCGTGTTCCAGGGCACGCTGAAGAACCGCTTCAACTACGCGCGCCAGGGCACGCCGACCACTGCCGCGCTGGAGGCCAAGCTGACGGCGCTGGAAGACGGCGTGGGTACCGTGTGCTTCGCGACCGGCATGGCCGCGGTCTCCGCGGTGTTCCTGACGCTGCTGCGCGCAGGCGATCACCTGGTCGCGAGCCGCCACCTGTTCGGCAACACCCACAGCGTGCTGGGCACGCTCCAGGGCCTGGGCATCCGGGTAAGCCTGGTCGATGCGGCCTCGGCCGAGGCGGTGGCCGAGGCCGTGACATCCGCGACGCGCATGGTGTTCGTTGAAACCATCGCCAATCCCGGCACGCAGGTCCCCGACCTGGCTGGCATCGGCCGGCTCTGTACCGAACGCGGCCTCGTCTACGTGGTGGACAACACCATCACCTCGCCGGCCCTGTTCCGGCCCAAGACGGTGGGAGCGAGCCTCGCGGTCAACTCGCTCACCAAGACCATCGCGGGCCACGGCAACGCGCTCGGCGGTGCGGTGACCGACACCGGTCTCTACGACTGGAGCGGCTGCCCGAACATCTTCGCCGGCTACCGCCAGGGCGATGCGAAGCAGTGGGGCCTGGCGCAGCTGCGCAAGAAGGGGCTGCGCGACCTGGGCGGCTCGCTCAGCTCCGACCATGCCCACCGCATCGCCGTCGGCGCCGAGACCCTGGCCCTGCGCGTCGCGCAGACCAGCGCCACGGCGCTGGCGCTGGCGCGCTTCCTGGAACGCCATCCGGCGGTGGCGCGCGTGCACTACCCGATGCTCGAATCGCACCCGCAGCATGCGCTGGCGCGCGCGCACTTCGGCTCGGGCGCCTGGCTGCTGTCTTTTGAACTGCGCGATCCGGAGGCCTGCATCCCGGTCATCAACCGGCTGCAGATCCCGATCAAGGCCACGGGCATGGGCGACACGCGCACGCTGATCATTCCGGTGGCGCCGACGATCTTCTGGGAGGCCGGGCCGGCGAAGCGGGCCGAGATGGGCATTGCGGAGGGGCTGATCCGCGTCTCGGTCGGGCTGGAGCGCGAAGACGAGCTGATCGCCGACTTCGCGGCGGCGCTGGCATGAGCCGCTGGCTGTGTGCGCTGGCCTTCGCATGCCTTTGGGCTGCGAGTGCCGCGCCCGCCGCTGCCGCCGGCGAAGGCAGTCCCAAGCCCTTCTGCCCGCCGCCCGCCGCCACGCCCGACCTCTCGCCCGCCGCCCTGACGCGCGCGATGCAGCAGGCGGTCGACCGCGGCCTCCTGTGGCGCATCGAGAAGGACGGCCGAAGTTCCTGGCTCTACGGCACCATGCACCTGGGCAAGGCCGAGTGGATGGTCCCCGGGCCGCGCGTGCTGCGCGCGCTGATGCAAAGCGACACGCTGGCGCTCGAGCTCGACCTGCTCGATCCGGCGACGCTGGCGGTGTTCAGCGCTCCCGCCGATGCGGCCGCCAGCGCCCGCGTGCTGACGCCGGAACGACAGCGCCGGCTGGACCGGCAAGCCGCAGCCGCCTGCCTGCCGCAGGGCGCGCTGGCCCGGCTGCGGCCGATCCTGCAGGTCACAACGCTGTCGATGCTCGCGGCGCGTTCCGAGGGGCTGTATGGCGACTACGGCAGCGAGGCCTTTCTCGCGGGCTTGGCGCGCGCCCGCGGCAAGCCGATCGTGGCGCTCGAAAGCGCGGCGGACCAATTGCGGATGCTCGGCGGCGACTCCGAGGCGGAAGAGGGCGAGCAGGTCGACCAGGCCCTCGACGAACTCGAATCGGGCCACGTCGGCGCGCTGGCGGGCGAGCTGGCACAGGCCTGGGCGCGCAACGACTGGCCCCGGCTCGACAGCTACCTGCAATGGTGCGATTGCGTGCGCACGCCCGCCGACCGGCGCGCGCTGAAACGCCTGCTCGACGACCGCAACCCGGGCCTGGCGGACGGCATCGCGCGCCTGCATGCGCGGGGCCGGCGCGTGTTCGGCGCGGTCGGTGCGCTGCACATGGTCGGCCCGACCGGCCTGCCGGCGCTGCTGGCGGCGCGCGGCTTTCGCGTGACGGCGGTTGTCCCTGCTGCTGCTGCTTCTCCATCCGTTCGGGCCGAGCCTGTCGAAGCCGGGGCTCCGCCGCCTCGCCGATAATCGCCGCCTCATGTCCTGCCTGCGCCACGTTCACCACTTCGGCCACATCGGCCGCATGGTGCTGCTGTGGTTCGTACTCTCGCTGGGCGCGGCGGTCGCTTCGCCGGTCGTGAATCCGCAGGCGCTGGAACTGGTCTGTTCCAGTGCCGGTGCCGTCAAGGTGGTCGTGCAGACCGACGACGGTGCGCAGGAGCTGGGCATGAGCCACATGGACTGCCCCCTGTGCATGCTGACCGGCGCGCCGCCGCCGACGCCCGTGGTCGCGTTGCCGAGTCCTCTTCCGCTGGGCCATGCGGTCCAGCCCATCCCGGCCGCGCGCATCGCCGCGGCCACCGCCGCGCCGCTGCCTGCGCGCGGCCCGCCAGCGCTCTGAGCCTGTCTTCGAACCGGTAGCGCACCGCGACCGGATTTCCCAGCTTGCATGCATCGGCGCCGCGCGCGCCGAGGAGCGCTTTCCCATGAACAAGAGAACCGTGCTGTCGCTCGCCTTGAGTGCAGCTTTCCCGTGGCTGGCGCCGCCTGCCCTGGCCCAGAGCGCCGCGCCGGCGGATGCCGCACCCGAGCGCGTCAAGTCCCTTGGCGTCGTGACCGTCACCGGCGGCCGGCCGAGCTCGCTGCCGACGCAGATTCCCACCACCATCGAGGGCGTGACGCGCGAAGAAATCGAAACGCGCATCAACGCCAGCGACAGCGAAGATGCGCTCAAGTACCTGCCGAGCCTGCTGGTGCGCAAGCGCTACATCGGCGACTACAACCACGCGATCCTTTCCACGCGCGCCTCCGGCAGCGGCAACAGCGCGCGCTCGGCGGTGTATGCCGACGGCATCCTGCTGTCGAACTATCTCGGCAACGGCATCGCCAACGGCACCAACTACGCGCCGCGCTGGGGCTTGGTCACGCCCGAGGAGATCGAGCGCGTGGACGTGATGTACGGGCCCTTCTCGGCCGCCTACCCCGGCAACTCGGCCGGCGCCGTGGTCGACTACGTGACGCGCATGCCGACCCAGCTCGAAGCGCACGTGAAGGCCGGCTATTCGTCGCAGCCCAACGACCTCTACAACACGCACCAGAGCTTCAACAGCTGGCAGACCAGCGCCTCGCTCGGCAGCAGGAGCGGCGACTGGTCATGGTGGATCGACCTCAACCGCACCGACAGCCGCGGCCAGCCGCTCAGCTTCACGACGGCCACCGTGGCCTCGGGTGCCGCTGGTCGCAGCGGCGCGCCCGTGACCGGCTTCGTGCCGGGCCTCAACACCACCAACACGCCGTGGTACATCCTGGGCACCGGCACGGCGTACCACACGGTGCAGGACCATGCCAAGCTCAAGCTGGCCTACGACTTCTCGCCCACCTTGCGCGCCACCTACACGCTGGGCTGGTGGCAGAACACGTCGGAGGGCCGGCCCGACAGCTACCTGCGCAACGCGGCCGGCCAGCCCGTGTACAGCGGCCTGGTCAACATCAACGGCCGCAGCTACACGCTCGCGCCCACGGCCTTCCCGCTCAGCAACGACAGCCAGACGCACGTGATGCACGGCCTCTCCGTCAAGAGCAACACGCGCGGCGAGTGGGATTGGGAAGTGGCGGCCAGCCTCTACGACTATGCGAAGGAGAGGCAGCGTGCGCCGACGGTGGCGCTGCCGCTCGCGGCCGCAGGCGGCGACGGCACGCTGCAGGACCAGGGCGGCACCGGCTGGAACACGCTGGCGGCCAAGGGCACATGGCGGCCGCAGGGCGCAGGCGGGGCGCACATCGTCGATTTCGGCGTGGGGCGGGATGCCTACCAGCTCGGCATCCTGAAGAGCAACGTCCTCGGCAACTGGCAGGACGGCACGCCTTCCTCGCTGGTCAGCAGGGTCGGTGGCCGTACCGAGACCTTCAGCGCCTGGGCGCAGGACAGCTGGTCCTTCGCACCGAAGTGGAAGACGGTCCTCGGCCTGCGCTACGAGGACTGGCGGGCGACCGAGGGCAGCACCGCCACCGCGAGCAGCTTTCAGTCCTACGCGAGGCGCAGCGAATCGGCTGTCTCGCCCAAGGCCGCGCTGGCCCATCAGCTGGCCGCCGACACCGTGCTCAAGGCCTCGCTGGGCCGCGCCGTGCGCTTTCCCACCGTGGGCGAGCTGTACGGCGCCACCTCGGGCGGCGTGCTCTCGTTCATCAACGACCCGAATCTCGCGCCCGAAAAGTCATGGACCGGCGAGCTCTCGGCCGAGAAGGACCTGGGCAACGGCCTGGCGCGCGCCACGCTGTTCCACGAGACCACGCGCGATGCGCTCTACAGCCAGCTCATCGCGGGCTCTGCCGTGTCGCGCGTGCAGAACGTCGACAAGGTGCGGACCACCGGCGTCGAACTGGCCTACTCCGGGGAGAACATGCTCGTGCGAGGCCTCGACCTGGGCGCCAGCCTGACCTATGCGGATTCGAAGATCGTGCAGAACGCCGCCTTTCCCGCCAGCGTGGGCAAGTGGCAGCCGCGCGTGCTCCGCTGGCGCTCTACGGCCTACGCCACCTACAAGCCCGACGCGAACTGGGCCTTCACGGTGGCTGCGCGCTACAGCGGCCGGCAGTATTCCAATCTCGACAACAGCGACGTGAACGGCTTCGCCTACTTCGGCGCCAGCAGGTACTTCACCGTCGACCTGCGCGTGCGCTTGCGGATCGACAGGCGCTGGTCGGCGGCCCTCGGCATCGACAACGCCAACAACGAGCAGTACTGGAACTTCCATCCCTACCCCCAGCGTACCTACACCGCCGAACTTCGCTTCGACCTCTGACTCCCACTTTCGACCAAGGACTTTCGCAATGAACACTTCGATTTCCCTCCCGCGCGTCGCCGCATCCATCCTTCTGCTGACGGGCGCTGGCGCCGCCCTGGCCCATGTGACCCTGCCGCCCGGCGGTGCCACGGCCGGCAGCGACTACGAAGCTGCCTTCCGCGTCGGCCACGCCTGCAAGGACGCCAAGAGCACCACCGGCATCAGCGTGCGCCTGCCCAAGGGCTTTGCATTCACCGACGCGCAGGCGCGCAAGGCCTGGAAGCTCGAGGTGCAGAAGCCGGCCGGCGACAACAACGGCGAAGTGCGCTGGACCGCCGAGACCGCGCAGGCGGCACTGCCGGCCAGCGAGCGGGCCCAGTTCGTGCTGCGCGGCAAGCTGCCGGCCACGCCGGGCACGCTGTGGTTCAAGGTGCTGCAGACCTGCGACAACGGCAGTGCCGACTGGGCGCAGGTGCCGGCCAGCGGCACATCCACCGAAGGCCTTGCCAGCCCCGCGGTCCGGCTCGAGGTGCTGCCGTCCGGCGCGGCGGCGGTCGATGTCCGCGACGCCTGGATCCGCGCCTCGGTGCCGGGCCAGAGCGGCACCGGCGCCTTCATGAAACTCAACGCGCCGGCCGGCGCGCGGCTGGTCGGCGCCACGACCCCCGCGGCCGGCGTCGCCGAGGTGCATGAGATGAAGATGGAAGGCGACACCATGCGCATGCGTGGCGTCGCCGCGCTCGACCTGCCGGCGCGACAGACCATCGAGCTCAAGCCGGGCGGCTATCACCTGATGCTCATGGACCTCCGGCAGCCTCTGGCCAAGGGCAGCACCGTGCCGCTGACGCTGCATTTCGAGGACACGAAGGGGCAGAAGAGCGCGCTGGAACTGAAGGTGCCGGTGCTCGCAGGTGCTGCCGCGCCTGCAGCGGGCGCACACAAGCATTGAGGGGCCATTCTCTTGGAGTAAGCTGCCCGCACAAGAACCACCTCCAGGAGACCTCCCCATGAGCGAAGCGAGCAAGCCTTTTGCCTTCAGCCAGTTCGTTCCGGGCTTCGACTTCCTGCAAAGCCTCGCGGGCGGTGCCGCAGGGAGCGCGAGCGCGGTGCCCGGCATGCCGAGTCTTTCGAGCTGGGTGGCGCCGACCTTGAGCGTCGAGGAGGTCGACAAGCGCATCCAGGAGCTCAAGACCGTGCAGTACTGGCTGGAGCAGAACGGCCATGCGCTCAAGGCCACCATCCAGGCACTCGAGGTGCAGAAGATGACGCTCTCGACCCTGCGCGGCATGAACGTCCGCATGGAGGACCTGGCCAACGCGTTCACACGGCCGGCCACCGCGCCTGCATCCGCCCCGCACGCGGCACCGCCGGCGCCGGCGCCGGAGCCCGAGCCGGAGGACGAAGCCGAGGACGAACCCGAAGACATCGAGACCGCGGCGCCCCGAAGCAACGGACGCAGCAAGACATCGGCGCCCGGCGCCGCCTCGGCGGACGCAGCCGGCGGCGTGGTCGATCCGCTTCAATGGTGGGGCGCGCTCACACAGCAGTTCCAGCAGATCGCCAGTTCGGCCCTGCAGGACGCTTCGCAGCTGAAGGTGCCGGCCATGGCCCAGCCGCTGGCCGATGCGGTCGGCAACGCGATGGACGCCGCATCGGGCAAGCCGGCGCGCAAGACGGCCCCGGCCGGCAAGAAAAAGGCGCCGGCTGCGGCCAAGAAATCCACGGCGCCGGCGCGCAAGCGAGCGCGCGAACGCTGATTTCCCACAACCGAACCCGCCAGAGAGCCGAGTCCATGAAGCTGTTTCCTTCCGGTCACGCCACCCATCCGCAATGGCGCATGGCGGCCGGGCTCGTGCTCGCCCAATTGCGGGCGCAGATGGCGCTGCCCGACTACGCACGTTCGCCCTCGCTGGGCCTGCTCTACATCACCGACCACTACGCGGAGGATGCGCAGGACATCCTCGACCACCTCGGCGCCGAGCTGCCCGAGATCACCGACTGGTCGGGCACCGTGGGCATCGGTGTGTCGGCCAATAACGCCGAGTACTTCGACGAGCCGGCACTCAGCGTGATGCTGTGCCAGCTCCCGAGCGATCAGTACCGCGTGTTCTCGGGCGTGGCGCCGCTCGCCAGCACCGAGATGAGCGGCTTCGCGGCGCACACGGCGCTGGTGCATGCCGACCCGGCCACGCCCGAACTCGCCGAACTGATCGCCGAGATGGCAGGGCGCACCGACACCGGCTACCTGTTCGGCGGCCTCTCCTCGGGCCGCGCCGGGTCGCTGCAGTTCGCCATCGGCGGCAACGGCAACATCCGCGGCCATGGCGCCGCGGGCGGCGTGTTTTCGGGCGGGCTCTCGGGTGTGGTGTTCGGCGAAGGCGTGCGCGTGGTGTCCAGGGTCACGCAGGGCTGCCAGCCGGTCTCGCGCGAACGCGAGATCACCGAGGCCGACGGCAACCTGCTGCTCAAGCTCGACGGTGAACCCGCGCTCGACGTGCTGCTGGCCGAGCTCGGCGTTTCGCTGGAGGTGCCGCAGGAGGCGATCGACGCCGTGCGTGCCACGCTGGTCGGCCTGGTCGATGCCGGCAGCGACAGCATCCGGCGCACCGGCGATCTGGGCGCCGACGTGCTGGTGCGCCACATCATCGGCCTCGATCCCACGCGCCGCGGCGTCGCGATCGCCGACACGGCCGAAGCCGGCATGCGCATGACCTTCTGCCGCCGCAACGCGCAGGCCGCGCGGGCCGACCTCATGCGCGTGTGCGCCGAAGTCCGCGAAGAACTCGAGCCGCAGGAGCAGACGCTCGCCACCGCGCGCGCCGTCGCGGCCGGCGAGGCCGAGGCCGCGCCCCATCCGGCGCGCCGCATCGCCGGTGCCGTGTACGTGAGCTGCTCGGGCCGCGGCGGGCCGCATTTCGGTGCGCCCGGGGCCGAGCTGCAGATCGTGCGCCACGCGCTCGGCGACGTGCCGCTGGTCGGCTTCTTCGCCGCCGGCGAGATCGCGCGCCATCACCTCTACGGCTACACAGGCGTGCTGACCGTGTTCACCGCGAACGACTGAGGAAGCCTGTCTCAGGCGCCGGCGCTGAGGAAGCGCTCGGCCAGCAGCACCCAGTAGGCCGAACCGATGGCGACGTTGTCGTCGTTGAAGTCGTAGCCGGGGTTGTGCACCATGCAGGCGCCGTGGCTCTCGCCTTCGCCGTTGCCGATCAGGAGGTAGCTGCCGGGCACGCGCTCGAGCATGAAGGCGAAGTCCTCGCTGCCGGGTACCGCCGGTGCCTGCAGCGTGACGCGCTCGGCGCCGACCAGTTCGAGCGCCACTTCGCGCGCGAAGGCGGTCTCCTCGGGCGTGTTGACCAGCACCGCATAGCCCGGCCGCCAGTCGATCTGCGCCTTGACGCCGAAGCTCTCGGCTTGCGCCGCGACCAGCGCCTTGATGCGCTCTTCGAGCCGGCTGCGGACTTCGCGGTCGAGCGCGCGCACGCTGATCTCCAGCACGGCGCTCTGCGGGATCACGTTGTTGGCCTTGCCGGCATGCACCGCGCCCACCGTGACCACCGCCATCTGCAGCGGATCGATGTTGCGCGACACCACGGTCTGCAGCGCCATCACGATGCTGGCCGCCGCGACGATGGGATCGGCCGTCAGGTGCGGCATGGCGCCGTGGCCGCCGATGCCGGCGAGCGTGACGGTGGCGTAGTCCGACGAGGCCATCGCCGGGCCCTCGCGCAGCGCCAGCCGGCCCTGGGGCAGGCCGGGCATGTTGTGCATCGCGAAGATGGCGTCGCAGGGGTACTTGTCGAACAGGCCGTCCTCCATCATCCGCAGCGCGCCGCCGCCGCCTTCCTCGGCCGGCTGGAAGATCAGGTTCAGCGTGCCCGAAAAGCGCCCGCGCTCGGCGAGGTGGTGCGCGGCGGCCAGCAGCATCGCCGTGTGGCCGTCATGCCCGCAGGCATGCATCACGCCGGCATGGCTGCTCGCGTAGCCGAGCCCGGTGGCTTCGTCGATCGGCAGTGCGTCCATGTCGGCGCGCAGGCCGAGCCGGCGCTTGCCGTCGCCGCGCGCCAGCCGCCCCACCACGCCGGTGCCGCCGAGGCCGCGCTCGACCGCATAGCCCCAGCCTTCCAGCTTCGCGGCGACCAGCGCCGAGGTGCGGTGCTCGTCGAAGGCCAGTTCGGGATGGCGATGGATGTCGCGCCTGAGGCCGATGAATTCGTCGGCCTGGGCACGCAGTTGGTCGAGCAGGGTGTTCATCGGTCCAGCTTACTGCGGCTGCAGGTTGATCGACTTGGCGATACCCCGGTAGCGGGCAGTCTCGGCTTCGTAGAACTTCGCCGCTTCCGCCAACGACATCGGCGCCGAAGCCAGCTGCGTCTGGGCCGCCAACTGCGAGCGCACGGCCGGGTCCTTGAGGGTTGCGCCGATCGCCTTGTGCAGGCGCTGCACCACGTCTTCGGGCGTGTTCTTCGGCACCATGAAGCCGCTCCAGATCTTGTAGGAGAGGTTCTTCAGCTCCTTGCCCTCGCTGACGGTGGGCACGTTCTTGAGCAGCTCGGAGCGCTCGGCGCCGAGTTGGCCGATCACCTTGAGCCGGCCCTGCTCGGCCAGGGCGCCCATCGCCGCGCTGTAGACCAGCACCGCGAAGTCGACCTGCCCGCCGCCGATGTCCTGCAACAGCGGCGCATTGCCCTTGTAGGGCGCGTGCACGAGCTTGACCCCGGCCTGCTGCTGCACGTTCTCGAGGATCAGGTGGTAGAGCGATCCGACGCCCACGCTGCCGTAGCTCAGCGGCGCGCCGGGCGACTTGCGCGCCAGCGCGATCAGCTCGTCGATGTTGTTGGCCGGCAGGTCCTTGCGCGCGACGACGACCATCACCGCGTCGGTCACCGGATGCACCAGGCGGAAGTCCTCGGCCTTGAGCTTGACGGCCGCATTGGCCAGTGGCGAGAGGATCACCTCGTTCGGCGAACCCTGGAAGATGTAGTAGCCGTCGGCCGGTGCCGCCAGCACCTTCTGCGCGGCCATCGCGCCGCTGACGCCGCCGAGGTTTTCCACCACGACCTGCTGGCCCAGCTCCTTGCCGAGCGGCACGGTGAAGATGCGTGCGGCCGCGTCGGAGGGACCGCCAGCCGGGTACGGCACCATGAGGCTGACGGGCTTCGTCGGGTAGCTCTGCGCGAATGCCGCGCCTGCGGCCAGCAGCAAGGCGGCGAAAAGAGCGGGTGAACGTAGGTGGAAGAGGTTCATGGGGCGGATCGTAGGAGTCGCCAAGCCGAACGTCCAATGCATTGTTGTCTGGATTAGCATGAGTTTGGTTCACCATCCTCCGGACACCCACGATGACGCTGGTTCAACTGAGGCACCTGATCTCGCTCGCGAAGAGCGGCTCCTTCAGCAAGTCCGCGGAGGCCCTGCACCTGACCCAGCCGGCGTTGAGCCGCAGCATCCGCGCGCTCGAGGACGAGCTGGGCGTGCCGCTGTTCGACCGGGTCGGCCGCCGCAACGAACTCACCGCGTTCGGGCGCGAAGTGCTGAAGCGCGCACAGCAGCTGGTCTTCGAGGCCGACGAGTTGCGCGACAGCGGCCGGCAGATGCGCGAAGGGCAGGGTGGCGTGATCCGCGTCGGCATGGGTTCGGGGCCGGGCGCGATGCTGATGACGCCCTTTCTCATGCGCATGGCGACCCGCCACCCGAAGATGCGCGTGGTCGTGTCGCGCGGCGGCACCGAATTGCTGGCGCAGGCGCTGCGCGCACGCACGCTCGACGCGCTGGTGGTCGATGCCCGTTCGCTCGCGCCCGCGGCCGACCTGGAGGTGAGCGCGCTGCACGAGATGCGCGGCGTTTTCCTGTGCCGGCGCGGCCATCCGCTGGCGCGGATTCGCAGCGGCGTGCGCTTCGAGGCAGTGCAGCGCTACCCGATCGCCTCCACGCCGTTGAGCGACGAGGTGGCGCGCACCCTGGTCGAGGCCTACGGGCCCGACGCGCATCCGGCGCAGTGCGTCACACTGCAGTGCGAGGAGGTCCCGAGCCTGGTGGAGGTGGTGCGCCACAGCGACGCCGTGCTGCTCGCCATCCGCGCGGCGGCGCCCGATCTGGTCGAGCTGGACATGAAACCCGCGCTGAACCGCGTTGCGCGTTTCGGGCTCGTGACCTTGCGCCGGCGCACCGAGGCGCCGGCGCTGCCGATCCTGCGCGAGCTGATGCAGGAGCTGTTGCGCGACTGAAGCTCAGGCGCCGGCGAAAGCGAAATCGACTTCGGGCTCGAGGCCGCTCACGATGCGCGCGATCGACTTGCCCGAGCCGCAGGCATGCGTCCAGCCCAGCGTGCCGTGGCCGGTGTTGAGGTACAGGTTCGGCAGCTTTGTCTTGCCGATCAGCGGCACGTTGCTCGGCGTCGCGGGGCGCAGCCCGGTCCAGAACTGGGCCTGCGTGGCGTCGCCGGCGCCGGGGAACAGTTCTTCCACGCGCCGCACGATGGCCTCGCAGCGCACGCGATTCAGGTCGCGGTCATAGCCGTTGAGTTCGGCCGTGCCCGCGATGCGCAGGCGGTCGCCGCTGGCGGAGGTGTAGCGCGAGAACACCAGCTTGTACTCGTCATCGGTCAGCGAGACCTGGTGTGCCTTGGACGCGTCCTTCACCGGCAAGGTCACCGAGTAGCCCTTGGCCGGATAGATCGGCAGCCGGATGCCGAGCGGCGCCGCATAAAGCGGGCTCAGAGAGCCCATCGCCAGCACGAAGGCATCGCCGCGGATGCGCTGGAAGCGGCCTTCGTTGTCGGTTGCCTCCACGTGATCGATGCTGCCGCCGGTTTCGCGCAGCGCGGTTACGGTGTGGCTCAT
The DNA here is from genome assembly GCF_018614915.1 of Variovorax paradoxus. Taxonomy (GTDB): domain Bacteria; phylum Pseudomonadota; class Gammaproteobacteria; order Burkholderiales; family Burkholderiaceae_C; genus Variovorax; species Variovorax paradoxus_K. The sequence continues at coordinate 95,551 of NZ_JAGGNU010000010.1, forward strand.
GCGAAAGTCAACGCCCGCCGCCGCGGCCAGAGCGACCAGTTCGCGCGCGAAGCGGTTGGCATCGCCCGATTCGTCCTCGGCCGTGTAGGTGGCACCGGCCAGTTGCGGCCGGATGTGGGTCAGGGCCGGTTCGATCTTCACCGCCTCGTCGGCCGAAATCACCTGCCGCTCGCAGCCGAGAGCGCGCATCTGCTCGGCCGGCTTCAATGCGCCGTCGAACTCCTTCTGCGTCGTATAGAAGTGCAGGATGCCCTGGGTGCGCTGGTCGTAGCTGAGGCCGGTATCGCGGCGCAACTGCTGCAGCGTGTCGCGGCTGTAGGTGCCCAGTCGGACGATCTGCTCGATGTTGTGGCGCGTGCGCGCCGGCGTGCATTCGCGCAGGAACTGCAGGCCCCAGAGCCACTGGCGCATGTCGGCGCGCACGCGAAAGAGCAGCGGCGCATCTTCCTTGCCGAGCCATTGCAGCACCTTCAACGGCGCGCTCGGGTTGGCCCACGGTTCGGCGTGGCTCACCGAGATCTGGCCGCCGTTGGCGAAGCTGGTTTCGGCGGCCGGTGTGGCCTGCCGGTCGATCACGGTCACTTCGTGGCCGAGTTGCTGGAGGTAGTAAGCCGAGGTCACGCCGAGCAGGCCGGCGCCAAGAACGATCACGCGCATTTCGAGAACCCTTGAGGTTGCAGCGCTTGAACGCAACGGAACGGAAGCTCGAAAAGAAAGCAACCGGACCGCGGGTCCAAGTTGCCGCTCCCCCTGTCCTCGGTACCTGAGAGATTCACCCGCTGCACCCGCAGCGGGTTTGCTCCTTCGGTGCATCACATGGCGTGATGGCTCTCCAGACGGCTTTGACAGTGAATGCAGTACAGGCTCATCGCATGAGCCGACCTGAGCGTTTATGGGAGTTTGCGCCTTCGGTGGAGCCGCTTCTCGCGGCTCGCTCTCCTGCAGTGCGTCGATTGTAGGCGGGGAGGCGGCCGCGGGGCTAGGGATTCCTGAAGGCGAACTCGAGCTCGGGCCTGAGGCCGCTCACGATCCGGGCGATCGACTTGCCGGCGCCGCAGGCGTTGATCCAGCCGCGCGCGCCAGGTGCAGCGTTGAGGAACAGGTTGAACAGCCGCGTCTTGCCGATCATCGGCAGCCCGTCCCGGCTGACGGCGTGCACGACCGTCTCGAGCGATGCGTGCGCCGTATCGGCTGCCCCGGGCAACAGCGTTTCGATGCGGCGCAGGATGGCCTCGACGCGGTCCGAGTCGGGCTCGTTCTCTTCGTCGAGGCTGGCGCGCACGGTGGCCGAGACCCGCAGGCAGTCGCCGTTCGGCGTTTCGATGCGGCGGATGCGCAGCTTGCCCTGCCGGTCGCGCAGCGCGACGCGCGGCGCGCGGGTCCCATCCTTGAGGGGGATCGTCACGATGTATTCGCGCAGGAAGCGCAAAGGCATGGGGATCTTCAGCTTTTCGGCGTGTATCGCGCTGGAGATGCCGAGCGCAAGCACATAGGCCTGGCCGCGCATGACGACGGGCTCGCCGTCGGCATCGAGCAGCTCGACGTGGTCGATGCGGCCGGCGCGCTCTTTCAGCGAGATCACCGTGTGCTTCGTCAGGAAGCGCACGCCGGCCGCGCGGCACAGAAACACCATGCTGGCTGCGAACTGGGCCGGATCGCGCGCCGCCGGCTCGTCGGGCAAATAGGTCGCGCCGGCGAGCTTGCCGCGCAAGCCTTGCAGCGCCGGCTCGATGTGCAGCGCCTCTTCGGCCGAGATGAGGCGCTCCTCGCAGCCCAGCCCATGCCAATGAGATGCATGTGCCAGCCGCGCGTTGAAGGCTTCGGCATCGGTGTAGACGCTCAGCAGACCCGGGTTGCGCTGGCCCGGCGGCACGCCGGCTTCGTCGCGCAGCGCACGCACGATGTCGCGGCTGTAGGCGCCAAGCCGGACGAGATGTTCGATCGGCATGGATCCCGGCGCCTCGCCGATGGCGCGATCGAGCAGCTTCGCGAGGTGCCGCCGCAGCTTCACGTACAGTCCCACCCACTTTGCGCGAGCGGCACGGCGCGCGGTGGATTGCCGCAGGAGCTGGGCTGCCGCGGTCGTGATGTCCGCATCGACGCGCCCGCGCGCCTTGGCGGCTGGCGTGGCATGCCTGTCGACCGCCGTCACCTGGTGGCCGAGCTGCTGAAGGTAATAAGCCGATGTCACGCCGAGCAAGCCGGCGCCGAGGACAACCACGCGCATGTCCGAACCTTTTGGGATGGCATGAACGGCGGGTTGGGCGCTCGCTGTGCGGAGTCGCCATCACCCGGGGTTCAGATGCCGCTCCCCCTGTCCTCGGTACCTGAGAGATTCATCCGCTGCAACCTGCAAACGGACTTGCTCCTTCGGCGCATCACCTGGCGTGATGACTCTCCAGACGGCAATTGACTAAATGAGCAGTGATAGAACCGGGAGGTTCACCTGAGCGTTCATGGGAGTTTGCGCCAACGGTGGGATGTCGATGCATCCGCTTTTCTGCGTAAGAAGTTTAGCTTAGAAACCGGTTTCCTGGCCCGTCACGCCCGGCGCAGCCGGGTGAACAGCTCGAACTCCCAATTGCGCATGCCCAACAGCAAGGTGTAGCCCTCGCGCTCCTTCGGGGAAAGCTTCTGGTCGGTCTGGTGCTGCTGGGCGAAGTCCTGGGCCACGCGCTGCAGCCGGTCCAGAAAGGCCGGCGCCAGGGAACGGCTGATCGAGCCGTGCACCAGCAACAGGCCTTCGGCCGGGCCGTCGAAGCCACCCCGGTAGTAGTCGAGCACCACGTTCTCGCGGAAGAAATCCATCACCGGTCCGTGCGGGCGCCAGCGGAAGGTCTTGGCGAGTTTCAGGCGGTAGCGGTTCAGCGGCCGGAGCTCGATGATGCCGATGCGGTCGAGTTGCGCCAGGTAGCCGATGCATTCGGCCTCGCTGATGCGGTAGGCGGCCACGATCTGCTCCAGCGTCCACTGGCTCAGGACGCAGATGGCCAGGAGCAGCAGCTTCTTGTCCTTGACCACGGCCTTTTCCTGCTCGAGCGTCAATTCCTTGAGCAGCGGCTGCGCATCGGCCACGCGGCGGGCCAGCTCGGCGAAGTCGATCTTGAGCGCGCGGCAGATCGCATCGACCCGCGTGAGCGGCATGTCGCCCTTGGCCAGCATGCGCTTGACGCTGGATTCGGCCATGTCGAGCGACTTGGCGAGGTCCGCGTAGGTCATGCGGGCGGTCTTGAGCTCGTTCTTGAGAGCTTGCACGAGGTCGACGGTGGTGCTCATGGCGAAGGTACTGTCATGTGATACCCAGGGGCGTGAAAAAGTACTCCGTATCGATTCTCGATGCTCCAGGAGCGGATGACAACCTACATTCCGCGGCACCCATCACCCGGAGCCCGCCATGCCTCTGCCTTCCCTCAGCCGCCGCGAACTCGGCCTTCTGTCCCTTTTCGTCCTGCTCCTGCTGCTCGCGATCGCCGGCCCGGTACTGCCAGCGTCCGAACTGGGCGGCGCGCCCTTTGCCGATAGCCGCGGTTGGCACGGCGTGCCCCACGCGATGGACGTCTTGAGCAATTTGCCTTTTGCAGCGATCGGGGTCTGGGGTCTGCGCTGGCTCCACTGGCTCGAACGGGCGCACGAGGACGTGCAGGATTCCGCGCCACTGCCCCACGTCGTCGCGCAGCCGCCGGTCAACACGCTCGACTGCGCCTGGATGTTTTTCGCGGGGCTGATCCTCACCGCCGCCGGCTCGGCCTTCTATCACCTGCAGCCCGACGGCCTGCGGCTGGCGGCGGACCGCGCCGGCATGGCGGTCGCCTTCGCCGGCCTGATCGGCTGCGCCGTCTGCGAGCGGGTCAGCGCCCGCGCCGGCTGGCCGGCCGCCTGGTTCACGCTGGCCGGCGGGCTGCTGGCGGTGGCCGTTTACCAGGTGAACGGCAATCTGCTGCCGTGGGCGCTGGTCCAGTTCGGCGGCATGGCGCTGGTGCTCGCGCTGGCCCTGGCCAAGCCGCTGCACGGCGCTGTTGGCCTCAGGCTCGGCTGGGTGATCTTCTTCTACGCACTGGCCAAGCTGTTCGAGCTGTCGGACCACGCCATCTACGAGGCGACGCATCAGCTGGTGTCGGGCCACAGCCTCAAGCACCTGGTCGCCGCGCTGGCGGCGCTGCCGGTGCTGCACGCGCTGCAAGCCATGAGCCGGCAGACGCTGCGGCACAATCCGGGCGCGGCCGCGGTGACGGCCTGAGGAGCCCGCAAGGGATATTCGAATGACGACACCCGCCGACGCATCCTCCGCCAGCGCCGCCCAGGCGAACGCGCATGCCAACCAGTTCGCCTTGCTCCGCGAGCGGCGCTTTGCGCCCTTTTTCTGGACCCAGTTTGCGGGCGCCGCGAACGACAACCTGTTCAAGTTCGCCTTCACCGTGATGGTGACCTACCAGCTGCAGCTGAGCTGGATGCCGCCGGCCTTGGCGGGCCTTGCGATCGGCGCGCTCTTCATCCTGCCCTTCCTGCTGTTCTCGGCGACGGCGGGTCAGCTCACCGACAAGTACGACAAGACGAAGATGATCCGCTTCGTCAAGAACCTCGAGATCGCGATCATGGTGGTCGCGGCCTGGGGCTTCGTGCGCGCCGATGCGGCGGTTCTGCTGGGCTGCGTGTTCCTGATGGGGCTGCACTCCACCTTGTTCGGCCCGGTCAAGTTCGCCTACCTCCCGCAAGTGCTCGACGCGCGGGAGCTCACCGGCGGCAACGGCATTGTCGAGATGGGCACCTTCGTCGCCATCCTGCTGGGTCAGGTGGCCGGCGGCCTGCTGGTCGCGCTGCCGCAGATCGGCCACGGCACGGTGGCGGCAGCCTGCGTGCTGTTGGCGCTGGCGGGGCGCGTGGTGGCACAGGCGATTCCGCCGGCGCCGGCCACTGATCCGGGCCTCTCGATCAACTGGAACCCGGTCAGCGAAACCTGGCGCAACCTCAAGCTGGCACACGGCAATCCGGTCGTGTTCCGCTCGCTGCTGGGCATCTCGTGGATGTGGTTCTTCGGCGCCGTGTTCCTGAGCCAGTTCCCGAGCTTCGCCAAGGAGGTGCTGCACGGCAACGAGCAGGTCGCCTCGCTGCTGCTGGTGGTGTTTTCGGTCGGCATAGGCATCGGCTCGCTGCTGTGCGAAAGCCTGAGCCGCCGCCAGGTGGAGATCGGCCTGGTGCCGCTGGGCGCGATCGGCATGAGCGTGTTCGCGATCGATCTCTACTTCGCCTCGCGCGCGCTGCCGGCCGTGGCAGAGATGGGGCTCGGTACGTTCGCGGCCCAGGCCGCCCATTGGCGCGTGATGGCCGACCTGGGCCTGCTGTCGCTCTTCGCGGGGCTCTACAGCGTGCCGATGTACGCGCTGATCCAGCTGCGCAGCCAGCCCACGCACCGGGCGCGGATCATCGCGGCCAACAACATCCTCAACGCCCTGTTCATGATCGCCAGCGCGGTCATCGCCGGCGCGCTGCTCAAGTCCGGCTTCACGATCCCGCAGATCTTTCTCTTCACCGGCATCGCCAATGCGGTGGTGGCCTTCTACATCTTCATGCTGGTGCCCGAGTACCTGCTGCGCTTCGTGGCCTGGGTGCTGTCGCACGTGGTCTATCGCTTCGACGTCAAGGGCGAAGAACACATTCCGGCCGAGGGCGCGGCCGTGCTGGTCTGCAACCACGTGAGCTTCATCGATGCAGTGCTGCTCATGGCGGCCAGCCCGCGGCCCATCCGCTTCATCATGGACCACCGCATCTTCCGCGTGCCGGTGCTGGGTTGGCTGTTCCGGCTCGCCAAGGCCATTCCGATCGCGCCGCAGAAGGAAGACCCGGCGGCCTATGAGGACGCCTTCGCGCGCGCCGTGCAGGTGCTGCGCGAGGGCGATCTGCTCGCCATCTTCCCCGAGGGCGCGATCACGCGGGACGGCAGCCTGCAGCCGTTCAAGGGCGGGGTAATAAAGATCCTGGACGCCGCGCGCGCGGAGGGCATCGATCCGCCGGTGATCCCGATGGCGCTGACCAATCTCTGGGGCTCGTACTTCAGCCGCATCGAGGTGCGCGAGGGCGGTAACGTCGCGATGGTGCGTCCGTTCCGACGCGGCTTCTTCAGCCGGGTGGGGCTTCATGTCGGCAGCGCAATGCCGCAAGCGGACGTGCAGCCCGAGGCCTTGCAGCAGCGCGTGAGCGGACTGCTGGGCAGCCAGCCGACCTGATGCCCTTTTCCTACGGGTTCTGGCAGTCGATCACGTGGTTCGGTGACAGCGGCTTCCTGCTGCCCGTCGCAGCCTGGATTGCCGTGTGGCTGGGCGTGCGCACCGTCACACGGCCGATCGCATGGCGCTGGCTCGCGCTGTTCGGCTCGGCCGGCGCCGTGGTGGCGGCTTCGAAGATCGCCTTCATGGGCTGGGGCATCGGCAGCGCCATGCTCAACTTCACCGGCATCAGCGGGCACACCATGCTCTCGGCCAGCGTCTGGCCGGTCGCCTTCTGGCTGACCGCGGCGCACTGGGAGCCGCGCGTGCGCGTCTCCGCCGCCACGCTCGGCTGGATCTTCGCTGCGCTGATCGGGCTTTCGAGGCTGGCGATCTATGCCCATTCGAAGTCGGAGGTGGCGGCCGGCTTCGCGCTGGGCGCGACGGTCAGCGCGCTCTTCCTGTGGCAGCAACAGCACCGGCCGCCCCCGCGGCTTCACTGGGTCCTGCTGCTGATCAGCATCGTCTCGCCGATGCTCTTCCTGCGCCCCGGCACACCGGCACCCACGCATGACGCGCTCGGCGTGATCGCCGTGCGGCTCGCCGGCACCGATCGGCCCTTCACGCGCGAAGACCTGTTGCGTCGCCGGGTGCGTCAAGGTATCGATTAGAGATACCGGTGGCGCCGCAGCTTGCCACTGGTGCAGTTATTTGAGCCTCGCCGAGGGGGTGCGAACCATCATTCGCACACCTTCACCACGCCGCGAGGCATTCATGCAACCCTTCTCTTCCACCGTTTCCATCCCACGCGACACCCGCGCCTGGCAAGTCCAGGTCTGGATCTCCTTCGGGATGGCCGTGTTCCTCTGCGCCACCGGGCTCGGCTGGCTGCCGGGCCAGGCGCTGGACCGCGCGTTCATGGTGATGGGCTACGTGTTCTGCCTCTCGGCCGCCTTCGTGCTCGCGAAGTTCGTGCGCGACAACCAGCACGGCGCTACCCCGGGCGCCGGCGACACGCCGATGTGGAAGCTGGTCGTCTGGGGCGGCTTCTTCACCGCGATGGGCCTGACCGGCTGGGGCCTGCTGCGAATGGAGATCGGCGAAACCTACAAGGCCTTTCTCGGCGTCAGCTGGCTGTTCCTGATCAGCTCGGCTTTCACCCTCGCCAAGACCCTGCGCGACCGCCATGAAGCCGACCTTGCCGAAGCGCGCCTGCAAGGCCGTCGCGAAGCCCGCGCCGAAGCCGGCCACGCCGGATAAGGCGTCCACCCCTTCCTTCCATATTCGAAAGCAGATCATGAAGAAGTCATTCGTCTCGGTTCTGATGGCGGCCTGTGCCGCGGTGGCGGGCGTGGCCGCTCCGCTTCACGCCCATGCACAGAGCGAAGCCTCGGCGGCGCTCTCGATGCTGCCGCTGGCCTCGGTGGTCGGCGTCGCGTCGGTGGCCGGCAGTGCGGCAAGCGCTGCGGTGGCCTTGCCCGCGGCGCTCTCGGTCGGCGGCTCGGCCCTTACGGTGGTGGCGGTCGAGGCGTCCGTCGACGGCACCGTCTATCTGCTCGAACGCGCTTCCGACGGCGCCCGGGCCAGCATCAAGGTGCTGGGCCGGGCGGCCCATGGTGCGTCGGTCGTCGTCGGCACGACGGTCACGGTCAGCGTGATCGGCACCGGCGTCGTGCTGTCGGCGGCCGGCGAGGTGCTGGCCTTCCTGCCCAACGCGGTCGGCCGCGCGCTGCTCTACAACGAGAGGCTGTCATGAGTCGGATGTCCACCAACTTCGGCTCCTACGAGATCGAGTACCGACGCCGGGTTTCGCGCCCGCGGCGGCTGCTCCGCTCAGTTCTGCAACTCTTTGCGGCAGCGGCAGCTGTCGTGCTGGCAGGGCTCTTCCTGTTCCCGCTCAATGCGCACGCCGGACGTTCCTGCGAGCAGCAGAAGCCCCACGCGGCGGCGGTCATGAAGGGCATGCAGCTCGCCGAACGCACGGCGCAAGGGCTCGATGCCAGCGGCGCGCGGGTCGTGTTGCTGGCGCGAGCGGGCCAGGACCTCGGCAAGTACGGCGTGCGCTACTCGCACATGGGCATCGCCTACAAGACCGAGACGGGAACGTGGCGCGTGGTCCACAAGCTCAACCACTGCGGCACAGCGATGGCCGCGGTCTATAGGCAAGGACTGGGCGAGTTTTTCCTCGACGACCTCTGGCGCTACGAAGCCGCCTGGGCAGTTCCGGCGCCGGCGGTGCAGGCGCAGCTGCTGGCGGCGCTCGGCGAATCGCCCTCGCGGATCACGCGGCTGCACGCGGCGCCCTACAGCGTCGTGAGCTATGCCTGGGGCCACAAGTACCAGCAGTCGAACCAATGGGCGATCGAGACGCTGGCCGCGGCAATGGAGCCCGGCACCATCCGCACCCGCGAACAGGCGCAGGCCTGGCTGCAGTTCAAGGGCTACGAGCCCACGGCGCTGAAGCTCGGGCCGCTCACGCGGCTCGGCGGCCGCGTGGGCTCGGCCAACGTGGCCTTCGACGACCATCCCAACGAGAAGCGCTTTTCAGACCGCATCGAGACCGTGACGGTCGACTCGGTGTTCGACTGGCTGCCGCGCGCGGGGCTCGGGGCGGCGCCGGTGATGCTCAGGCTGTAGCCCAGAATCGCGTCGCAGAAACAAGAAGGAAGAGGAACGAAATGAGCAAGTCCTTGCGACTGTCCGAAAAATGGTTTCGCCGCGGCCTGTGGCTCGTGGCGCTGGTATTCGCGAGCTTCCTGGTCGGGCTGGGGAGCACGATCGTCGGCGATCTCCCGCAGGTCGAGCGCATGCTGACCCCGGACGATTTCATCGACAAGGCGGCGGCCGAGCCGCTGCGCGCCACGATCCGCCAGGCCCAGCGCACCGAGCAGGAATCCACGCGCGAGCGCGAGCAGGCCGAGCTTGCGCTCCTCACCGCGCAGCAGACGAGCCGGGCGGCGCGCGAGACCTTCGGCAACTGGCTCGCGACGCGGCGGGCCACAGCGCAGCCCGACCAGGACAGCGAGCTGATCGCCCGCAGCAAGGCGCTCGACACGCTGAAGACGAAGGAAAACGAAGCCCAGCGTGCCGTGGGCGCGCAGCGCCAGATCGCGCTCGATGCCCGCCAGGCGCGCCAGAGCGCGCAACAGAAACTCGCGCCGCTGGAAGACGAGGCACGAAAGAAGTTCGATGCGGAAAGCCGCCGCGTCGAACTGCGCGTGTTCGGCTACCGGCTCGCTCTCACCCTGCCGCTGCTGGTGATCGCCGGCTGGCTGTTCGCGAAGAAGCGCAAGAGCACCTGGTGGCCCTTCGTCTGGGGCTTCATCTACTTCGCGCTGTTCGCCTTCTTCGTAGAGCTCGTGCCCTATCTGCCGAGCTACGGCGGCTACGTGCGCTACGTGGTCGGCATCGTGGTCACGGTGCTCGTGGGGCGCTATGCCATCGTCGCGCTCAATCGCTATCTCGCGCGCCAGAAGCTGGCCGAGGCGCAGCCGGACACGGTGCGCCGCAACGAGCTGAGCTACGACACCGCGCTGGCTCGGCTGGCCAAGAGTGTCTGCCCGGGCTGCGAACGGCCGGTGGACCTGAAGAACACGGAGATCGATTTCTGCCCGCACTGCGGCATCGGCCTGTTCGACCACTGCCGCGTCTGCGAAGCGCGCAAGAGCGCGTTCTCGCATTTCTGCCATGCCTGCGGGACCGATGCGGCTGCGCCCGCGCCGCAGGGCCTGCCGTTTCAGGTCCAGCCGGCGTCCACCACGTAGTCCTGGGCAGTGCACATCTTCGAATCGTCGGCCGCGAGGAAGAGCGCCATGCTGGCGATGTCCTCGGCCATCACGCGGCCGGGCAGGCACTGGGCCGCGTCGATCTGGGCCGCGGACTCGGGCTTGACCCAGAGCTTCAACTGGCGCTCGGTCATCACCCAGCCCGGCACGATCGAATTGACGCGGATGCTGGCCTTGCCGAGGTCGCGCGCGAGCGAGCGCGTGAGGCCGCGCGCGGCCGCCTTGCAGGCCTGGTAGACCGGGTAGCCGGCGCCCTTGATCATCCAGCTGATCGAGCCGAAGTTGATGATCGAGCCGCCGCCCGCTGCCCGCATGTCATCGGCCACGGCCTGGGCGGCGAAGAACTGGTGCTTGAAGTTGATCGCCACCAGGGCGTCGAAATCCCCGCTCGTAACGTCGGCCATCTCGTGGCGGCGGTCGTTGGCGGCGTTGTTGAGCAGCACGCGGATCGGGCCGAAGCGCGCACGCACAGCGGCAATGGCTGCACCGAGCGCGGCGACGTCGGTCACGTCGCATTCCTGGAACAGCACCGGGTTGGCGCCCTGCAGCCCTGCGGCGAGCGCGCGGCCCGCGGCCGCGTCGATATCGCAGAAGCCCACGTGCGCGGCCTGCGCATGGAAGGCGCGCACCAGGGCTTCGCCGATGCCGGTGGCGCCGCCGGAGATGAACACGCTGCGGCCGGCGAGCGATGGATAGCGCGCCGAGGCGGAGGAGGTCGATGCCGTCATGAGGATGGACTTGGAAGGAAGTGCCGGGGCTGCGATTCTCCACGTCTACGATGACGCCTGCCATCGGTGTGACCGAGAATGCCGCGTTCCCAAAGACCTGAAGCCATGCGCACTCCCATGAACGACAACGACGAAGGGGCGAAGCCGGCCCATGATTCCGATGATCTGGTGCAACTTGCGGCGGATGCATTGCACCTGGTGCTGGCGCCCGCGGTCGGCGGCTCCGTGGCCGCCCTCTATGACGAGCAGGACGGCCAGCGCTTCGACTGGCTGCGGCCGGCCACGGCCGATGCGCTGGCCGCGCACGATCTTTTCGCCATGGCCAGTTTTCCGCTCTTGCCCTGGTGCAATCGCCTTCGCGATGGGCGCGCACACGTCGCAGGGCGCGACATCGCCATTGCGCCGGGCCATCCTGCGGGGCCTTCGGGCCGGCACCCGCTGCACGGCATCGGTTGGCGGAAGCCCTGGCAGGTGGCGCAGGCTTCGCCGACCCGCGCCGAGCTCGTGCTGAGCGTCGAGGCCGACGCCCAGTGGCCCTGGCGCTTCGAAGCCTCGCAGCTGTTCGAACTCGATGCGACGGGGCTGCGTTGCACCGTCACGCTGACCAACCGCGACACCACGCCGATGCCTGCCGGCATCGGACACCATCCCTACTTCCCTCATCGCGCGGGCACCTGGCTTTCGGCGGACACCGCCGCCATGTGGCGCGGCGATCGCGAGGTGATGCCGGTCGCACTCGAGCCGACGCCCGAAGTGGCCCTGCTGCGCGAGGGCGTGCAGCTGGACGTGCTCGACCTGGACAACAACTTCACCGGCTGGAAGCGCGAGGCCCGCATCGAATGGCCAACCGCTTTGCGCGCGCTGGTGATGACGGCCGAGGCGCCGCTCGACTTCTTCGTCCTCTATTGCCCGAGCGGTGCGGATCACTTCTGCGCCGAACCGGTGAGCCAGTGCACCGACGCGTTCAATCTCTGGGGTCGCCATGGGCCTGGCGAATTGGGCGGCACGCTCCTCGCGCCCGGTGCCTCGTTGTCAGGCCGCTGGGCGCTGCTGCCGCAGCGCTGACGCCGCACTCCCGCGTGCGGCGTATGGCTTCCGGCGTGTTCTCGGACGAGCGGGTTCTGGCTACGCTCGGTGCCTTTGATTCAGGGCACGATCATGTTCAGGAGCATCCTTCGCCGCCATGCTGCCGCTGGTCTCTATATCGCGTCGGTAGTTGCCGCATTGCTGTCGGCGGCCAGCCTCGTAACCCATGCACAGGAGCCCGGGGCCGTCCGGCTCTTCAAGGTGGTTTCGCCGCGCGACGACATCGTGGTGGGCATCGAGGCCGCCCAGCTCGGCACCGGCAGCACGCCGGAAGTGCAGCGTTTCGCCGCGCTGCTGGCCGACAAGAGCCCCTTGACCGTGTGGCAGTACGCCTCGCAGAAAGATGCGGGCGGCGCGCTGGTGCAGGCGCCGCTGCGGCGCATCGCGCTCTTCAAGAACGAGCTGCTGCGCGTCGAGCCCTACGCGACGCCGCTGCCCATCAAGGCGCCCTAGACGCCGCGGGCCCGGTCGGCCTTGAACTGCGCGCGAAACTGCGTGAAGGTGCCGGCATCGAGCGCGGCGCGGATCTCGCGCATCAGGTTCAGGTAGTAGTGCAGGTTGTGGATGGTCGTGAGCATCGGGCCCAGCATCTCGCCGCAGCGGTCGAGATGGTGCAGGTAGGCGCGGCTGAACCCGTCGCGGCCGCCTTCGTTCCACGCGATGCCCGAAGCGCCGGCGCAGGCGTGGCAGGTGCAGCTCGGGTCGATGGGCTGGGGGTCGCTCTTGTGCCGCGCGTTGCGCATCTTCAGGTCGCCGAAGCGCGTGAACAGCGTGCCGTTGCGCGCATTGCGGGTGGGCATCACGCAGTCGAACATGTCGACCCCTTGCGCCACGCCTTCGACCAGGTCTTCCGGCGTGCCCACACCCATCAGGTAGCGCGGCTTGTCGGCCGGCAGCCGGTGCGGCGTGTGCGCCATGATCCGCAGCATCTCGTCCTTGGGCTCGCCCACGCTCACGCCGCCGATCGCGTAGCCGGGAAAGTTCATCTCGACCAGCTGGGCCAGCGACTCTTCGCGCAGCTTCTCGAACATGCCGCCCTGCACGATGCCGAATAGCGCGTTGAGGTTCTCGAGCCGCGCGAACTCCGCCTGGCAGCGGCGCGCCCAGCGCAGGCTGAGCTCCATCGAGCTGCGCGCCTCGGCCTCGGTCGTGACGTGGCCCTGAGTGTCGTAGGGCGTGCACTCGTCGAACTGCATGACGATGTCGCTGTTGAGGATGGTCTGGATCTGCATCGAGACCTCGGGCGTGAGGAAGAGCTTGTCGCCATTGACCGGTGACGCGAACTTCACGCCTTCTTCGCTGATCTTGCGCATCGCGCCCAGCGACCAGACCTGGAAACCGCCCGAGTCGGTGAGGATGGGCTTGTCCCATTTCTCGAATTGGTGGAGGCCGCCGAAGCTGGCCATCACGTCCAGGCCGGGGCGCATCCAGAGGTGGAAGGTGTTGCCGAGAATGATCTGCGCGCCCATCTCCTCGAGACTGCGCGGCATCACGCCCTTGACGGTGCCGTAGGTGCCCACGGGCATGAAGATCGGCGTCTGCACCACGCCGTGGTTCAAGGTGAGGGTGCCGCGGCGCGCGTGGCTCGCGGGGTCGGTGGCGAGGAGTTCGAAGTTCAGCATGGTTGTCTCGAAAGAAGCATCGCGTCGCCATAGCTGAAGAAGCGGTAGCGCTCGCGGATCGCATGGGCATAGAGCGCCATCACGCGCTCGTAGCCTGCGAAGGCGCTCACCAGCATCATGAGCGTGCTCTTGGGCAGATGGAAGTTGGTGACCAGCAGGTCGACGTGTTCGAAGGCGAAGCCCGGCGTGATGAAGATGCGGGTGTCGCCCGCGGCTTCGCCGCTCTGGGCCCACGATTCGAGCGTGCGCACGGTGGTCGTGCCGACGGCGACGATGCGTCCGCCGCGTGCCTTGGCTTGGGCGATGGCGCGCTGCGTCGTCTCGGGCACCTCGTAGCGCTCGGCATGCATCGTGTGATCGGCGATGTTCTCGGCCTTCACCGGCTGGAAGGTGCCGGCGCCGACGTGCAGCGTTACGTTGGCGCGCTGCACGCCGCGCGCCTCGAGCTCGGCAAGCAGGGCCTCGTCGAAATGCAGCGCCGCGGTCGGCGCCGCGACCGCGCCCGGCACGCGCGCGAACACGGTCTGGTAGCGGCGCTCGTCGTCCTGCGAATCGGCGTGGTCGATGTACGGGGGCAACGGCACGTGGCCGCAGCGCGCCATCAGCGCGTACGGGTCCTCGCCGGCGGCACTGTCGAAGCGAAAGTGGAACAGCGCCCCGTTCTCGTCTGGCCAGCGGCCGAGCAGAGTCGCCACGAAGTCGCCTGCCATGGCCAGCACGGTGCCGACCGGCGGTTTCTTGCTGACCTTCATGTGCGCGACGACTTCGTTGGCCTGCAGCACGCGTTCCACCAGCAGCTCGAGCTTGCCGCCGGTGGGTTTCTCGCCGAAGAGGCGCGCCTTGACGACGCGCGTGTCGTTGAAGACCAGCAGGTCGCCGGCGCGCAGCTGCGCGGGAAGGTCCTTGAAGATGCGGTCGACCGGCGGATCGATCGTGCCGTCGAGCAGTCGCGAGGCGCTGCGTTCGGCGGCGGGATGCTGGGCCACCAGCTCGGGCGGCAGATCGAAGTCGAAATCGGAAAGCGTGAAGGCGCGCATGGTGCTTGAGGGCCGGACGGGCCCGTGCCAAGGAGGCGGAAGGAAGAGGGGGCGAAGAGGCGGGCAGAATTGTCCCATGCCCGCCGCCGCCAAGTCGCCTCCACCGGAAAAGCCCGCAGCAGCGGCGCCTGCGCCCGGCGCGGGCCTGAGCCCGGTGCAACGGGCACTGCGCAAGCTCGGCCTCTTGCGCGATATCGACTTCGCGCTCTACCTGCCGATGCGCTACGAGGACGAGACGCGCATCGTGCGCCTGGCCGACACGCGCGACGGCGACACGGCGCAGGTCGAGGCGGTGGTGGTCGACAGCGAGGTCGTGTTCCGCCCGCGCCGCCAGCTGATCGTGACGGTGGACGACGGCAGCGACACCTGCCAGCTGCGCTTCTTCAACTTCTATCCGTCGCAGCAGACGCAGCTCGCCGTCGGCGCGCGGGTGCGCGTGCGGGGCGAGGTGCGCGGCGGATTCGTCGGGCGGCAGATGATGCATCCGACCGTCAAGGCCGCGGGCACCGAGCTGCCGCAGGCGCTGACGCCTGTGTACTCGACGATCGCCGGGCTGGCGCAGCCGGTGCTGCGGCGCGAGGTGCGCTCCGGCCTCGCGCGAGCCGTGCTCGACGAGACCATTCCGCCGGGGCTCGTGCCGCCGGGTGCGTGGGAGCTGCGCCGGGCGCTGCACTTCCTGCACTACCCCGCGCCCGACGTGGCGATGGCCACGCTGGAAGACCACAGCCATCCGGCATGGCAACGGCTCAAGGCCGACGAGCTGCTGGCGCAGCAGCTCTCGCAGCTGCAGGCGCGCCGAGAGCGGGCGGCCCAGCGCGCGCCGGTGCTTTCCGTGGCCGCCTCCGGAGACTCGCTGCACAGGGAACTGCTCGCCGCGTTGCCCTTCGCGCTGACCGGCGCACAGCAGCGGGTTGGTGAAGAGATCACGCGCGACCTCGCACGCGAAATTCCCATGCACCGCCTGCTGCAGGGCGACGTCGGCTCCGGCAAGACCGTGGTGGCGGCGCTGGCCGCCGCGCGCTGCATCGACGCCGGCTACCAGTGCGCGCTGATGGCGCCCACCGAGATCCTCGCGGCCCAGCATTTCGGCAAGCTGGTCGGCTGGCTCGATCCGCTCTTGGCCGAGCGCGGCCTGCGCGTGGCCTGGCTCACCGGCAGCCAGAAGAAGAAGGAGCGCGACGCGATGTCGGCCGCGGTCCAGAACGGCGAGGCCGCGCTCGTGATCGGCACGCATGCCGTGATCTCGGAGAAGGTGCGCTTCGACAAGCTCGCACTGGCGATCATCGACGAGCAGCATCGCTTCGGCGTCGCGCAGCGCCTTGCGTTGCGCGGCAAGGCGGTCGGCGATCTTGAGCCTCATCTGCTGATGATGAGCGCCACGCCGATCCCGCGCACGCTGGCAATGAGCTACTACGCCGATCTCGACGTCTCCACGCTCGACGAGCTGCCGCCCGGCCGCACCCCCATCGTCACCAAGCTGGTGGCCGATCACCGTCGCGACGAGGTCATTGATCGCATCCGTGCCCAACTGGTGCAAGGGCGCCAGGTCTATTGGGTCTGTCCGCTGATCGAGGAGAGCGAGGCAGTCGACCTGCGCAACGCGACCGAGACGCGCGACGAGCTGGCTGCCGCGCTCGGCGATCAGGTCGGCGTCGGCCTGCTGCACTCCCGCATGCCGACGGCCGAGAAGCAGGCGGTGATGGAGAGCTTCACCGCCAACCGCCTGCAGGTGCTGGTCAGCACGACAGTGATCGAGGTCGGGGTCGACGTGCCCAATGCCTCGCTGATGGTGATCGAGCATGCCGAGCGCTTCGGACTTTCGCAGCTGCACCAGCTGCGTGGGCGCGTCGGCCGCGGCGCGGCGGCCTCGGCCTGCGTGCTGCTCTATGCGGCCAACGAAGGCGGGCGCGTCGGCGAGGCGGCGCGGGCGCGGCTCAAGGCGATGGCCGAGACGGGCGACGGCTTCGAGATCGCGCGGCGCGACCTCGACATCCGCGGGCCCGGCGAATTCCTCGGTGCGCGTCAGTCGGGCGCACCGCTGCTGCGCTTTGCAGACCTCAGCACCGATGTGCTGCTGCTCGATTGGGCACGCGAACTGGCGCCGCGAATGCTCGATCGTCATCCCGCGCTGGCCGAGAAGCACGTCGACCGCTGGCTCGGCAGCAAAGCCGAATACCTCAAAGCCTGAGGCTCGGCAGAGGTCACGGGGTCTGCGCATAATTGACGAAAACTATGACCCTGACCGAACTCAAATACATCGTTGCAGTCGCGCGCGAACGGCACTTCGGCAAGGCGGCCGAGGCCTGCTACGTGTCGCAGCCCACCCTGTCGGTGGCGATCAAGAAGCTCGAGGACGAGCTCGAGGTCAAGCTCTTCGAGCGCAGCGCGGGCGAGGTCACGGTCACGCCGCTGGGCGAGCAGATCGTGCAGCAGGCCCAGAGCGTGCTCGACCAGGCCGCGAGCATCAAGGAGATCGCCAAGCGCGGCAAGGACCCGCTCTCGGGCCCGCTCAACCTGGGCGTGATCTACACCATCGGCCCATACCTGCTGCCCGACCTGGTGCGCCAGAACATCGCGCGCACGCCGCAGATGCCGCTGATGCTGCAGGAGAACTTCACCGTCAAGCTGCTGGAGATGCTGCGCGCCGGCGAGATCGACTGCGCGATCATGGCCGAGCCTTTTCCCGACACTGGGCTGGCGATGGCGGCGCTCTACGACGAGCCCTTCATGGCGGCCATGCCGGTCCACCATCCGCTGGCCGAGCGCGAATCCGTGAGCTCCGACGAGCTCAAGAAGGAGACCATGCTGCTGCTCGGCACCGGCCACTGTTTTCGCGACCACGTGCTCGAAGTCTGTCCCGAGTTCGCGCGCTTCTCGAGCAATGCCGAAGGCATCCGCAAGAGCTTCGAGGGCTCATCGCTGGAAACCATCAAGCACATGGTGGCGGCCGGCATGGGCGTGACGCTGGTGCCGCGCTTGTCGGTGCCCAACGGTGCGCTCAAGTCCAGGACCAAAGGGCGCAGCAAGGAGCCCGAACAGATCGTGCGCTACCTGCCCGTGCGCGACGTGCAGGGCGGCGAACCTTCGCGCCGCGTGGTGCTGGCCTGGCGCCGCAGCTTCACACGCTACGAGGCCATCGCGGCGTTGCGCAACGCGATCTATGCCTGCGAGCTGCCCGGCGTCACACGTCTCTCCTAGAACTTGCGCCATCGGCCCACGCGCTCGCCCGCGGTGCGGGGCAATCGCTGCGATAGAGTCCGGCTGTTGCGAAGGCCGCCCGCGGCTTCTAAAGTTTCTGACCGCTCTCCAACTTGAAGAAAGAACTCGCGCCATGGCCAAAGTCGTGAAGAAATCCAAGTCCTCCGCCTCCGCTGCACCCTCGGCCTCCGCCGGCAAGGTGCCCAAGAAGGGCGGTACCGCAGTGGCTCAGGAATCGGGCAGCCGCAATGCGCCGGTCATCAACATCGGCATCGAGCGCCAGGACCGCGCCGCCATTGCCGAAGGCCTGAGCCGCGTGCTCGCGGACACCTACACGCTCTATCTCACCACGCACAACTTCCACTGGAACGTGACCGGCCCGCACTTCAACTCGCTGCATGCGATGTTCATGGCGCAGTACACCGAGCTCTGGGGCTCGACCGACGTGATCGCCGAACGCATCCGCGCGCTGGGCCACTACGCGCCGGGCTCGTACGCCGAGTTCAGCAAGATCGCGACCGTGCCGGACGTGCCGCAGAACCCGCCCAAGGCGATGGAGATGGTGCGCATCCTGGTCAAGGGCCACGAGACGGTTTCGCGCATCGCGCGCGAGTTCATCCCGGTGGCCGAAGAGGCCGGCGACGATCCGACCGCCGACATGCTGACCGCGCGCTGCACGGTGCACGACCAGACGGCCTGGATGCTGCGATCGCTGCTGGAAGACTGAACTGCCCCGATCAGAACTTGGCGCGCAGGGTCACCTGGAGCTCGCGCGGCGCGCCGGGCAGGATCAGGTTATCCACGCTGCCGTGGGCCGAGATGTAGTGCTTCTTGTCGAAGACGTTCTTCAGGTTCAGCGCCACTTCGTAGCGATCCGTCTTGTAGCTTCCGGCCAGGTCGGCCGTCACGTAGCCCGGCAGGGTCACCAGGTTCGTCAGCGAGGCGTAGCGTGCGGCCACGTAGTTCAGGCCGCCGCCCGCGCTGAAGCCATGGCCCAGGTCCTTCATGAGCCAGACGAAGGCCGAGTGCCGCGGCGTGAGCGGCGCGACCTTGCCCAGGACCGGGATCGGTGCGCCGACCGGTAGCTGCAGCGAGCTGACGGTGGCCACCGACTTGACCATCCGCCCGTCCAGATAGGCATAGCCCGCGCTCACGTCCCAGCGCCCCGGCAGTTTGCCGGCGAGAGTGAGCTCCAGCCCGTTGGTGCGCTGCGTGCCGACGTTGATCTGCCGCGCCGGGTTGGCCGGATCGCTGTTCTTGATGCCCGAGCGCTCCAGGTTGAAGAGCGCGGCCGTGAAGTTGAGCGCGCCGTCCAGGAAGTCCAGCTTGGCGCCGATCTCCTTGTTCACCGTGATCTCGGGTGCGTTGTCCGCATTGCTGGCCGAGAGCGCGAAGGTTTCCGCCGAAGGCTGGAAGGAGCGGCTGTACGAAACGTAGTAGGACTGCGTTTCGCCGGGCTGCCACACCAGGCCGGCGCGCGGGCTGAACTTCTTGTCGGTGCGCGTCAGGGCCGGGAGGCTGCGCTCGAACGAGGTCTCCTGGTCGAACACGTCGTAGCGTCCGCCGACCAGCGCCTTCCATTGCGGCGCCAGCGTGATCTGGTCCTGCGCATACAGCGCCGCGGTCTTGAAGGTGGAGTTGCTGGGAATCGCGCTCGTCGCCAGGTAGTTGGCGAGCGGGATGGGTGGCGGGACGGAGACCGGATTGAGGATGCTGACGCGCTGGAAGCCGACCGCCGAGGAGATGGAATAGGCGCGCTTGTCCTGCACACCCAACTCCGTGCCGACCAGCCATTCCTGCTTGAAGCCGCCGATGTCGTTGCGCCACGTCAGATCGGTCTGGTTGAACCAGCCGCTCTCGTCCCGGTCCACGAAGCCGCGGGTACGGCCCACGGTCAGACGCACGGGGTCGGTGGTGCCGCTCGGCAGTGTGTTGAAGCGGTCCAGGTGGTAGCTGTAGTAGCGGCTGGTGTTGCGCAGGCTCAGTTCGTCGCTGAAGCGATGGTTGAGCGTGGCGGTGAAGGACTGGACCTTGGAGGTGCTCGTGTCGTCGCGCTTGGCCAGCGCGGAGCCGTAGTAGGTGCCTACGGCGACGTCGACCGGACGGCCGTTGAGCGCCGGAATGCCGAAGTCCGTCAGCCGCTGGTCGTAGGCGTTGGTGTACTGCAGCAGGAGGTCGGTTTGCGGGCTGAGCTTCATCGCCAGCGAGGGTGCGATGCTGTAGCGATCGATGAACTGCTGGTCGCGGTAGCTGCCCGACTTCTCGCGCGCGACATTGAGCCGGAATGCCATGCTCTCGCCGATCGGCGTGTTGAGGTCTGCGGTCGCGCGCTTGAAGTCATGGCTGCCCAGGCCGAGCGACACCTCGCCGAAGGATTCTCCGAATACCGGCTTCTTCGTGACGCGGTTGATCAGCCCGCCCGACGATCCGCGGCCGTAGAGCACGGCGGCCGGCCCCTTGAGCACCTCGATGCGTTCGGTATCCGACAGGTCGCGGAAGTACAGCGCATCGTCGCGTACGCCATCCACGAACCAGTCGGCGATGGCGGTGAAGCCGCGGATGACAACCTGGTCGCGTTGGCCATCACCGCTGCTGAAGGAGACGCCAGGCGCATTGCGCAATGCATCCTGCATCGAGGTGACGCCTTGGTCGCGCAGCAATTGCGCAGGCAGCACATTGACGGCCTGCGGGATGTCGCGCAGCGCAGCGCTGCCCTTGGTGGCGGTGCTGCCGGCGGCCGGGGCATAGCCGGCGTCCTGCTGCGTGCTGACGGTGATTTCCTTCAGCGTGTTGTTCTGGGCTTGCGCCGAGCAATGCAGCAAGGCGAGCGCGGCAGCGGTCAGAGGGAGATGGCGCAGGCGTGGACGCAGCGCGCGTGAGCGTAGAGACATGGATTTCCTTCAGGGCAAAAGCAGATCGCGAAGCGCCACACGGTCGGCCATCGAAGCGATGGCGAAACCGGATGTGCCCTGCCTGGAAATGTCTGGGTTGGGTGCCTGTTGCACCGAAGTCCCGGTGTGGTGGCCGGCTCGATGCAAAGGGTGCTCGCGTCGCGCGAACCGCCGGATTCTAGTGCGGCTAAAGCGAGCCTCTGTTTGGCGTGACGCAAAATCGGCTGATGTCTGCATCCACTGCCGCCGCGCCGCGCGGCCGCTTCTCGCTCTATCTGGATCTGATCCGCTGGAATCGTCCCGCCGGCTGGCTGCTGCTGCTCTGGCCCTCGCTCGGTGCGCTGTGGTTCGCCGCCGGAGGCTGGCCGGGCTGGCACCTGCTCATCGTGTTCGTGCTGGGCACCATCCTCATGCGCAGCGCCGGCTGCTGCGTCAACGACGTGGCCGATCGCGATTTCGACCGCCACGTCAAGCGAACCGCCCAGCGGCCGGTTACCAGCGGCGCTGTATCCGTCAAGGAGGCGCTCGCGCTGGGTGCGGTGCTCGCGCTGGCGGCCTTCGCGCTGGTGCTCACGACCAACCGCGTCACCGTACTGTGGTCTTTCGCGGCGCTGGCCGTCACGCTGATCTATCCCTACGCCAAGCGCTTTCTGTCGATTCCGCAGGCGGTGCTGGGCATCGCATTCAGCTTCGGCATTCCGATGGCTTTCGCGGCCGTGCAGTCCGAAGTGCCGACCTTCGCGTGGTGGCTGCTCGCGGGCAACCTGTTCTGGGTGCTGGCCTACGACACCGAGTACGCAATGGTCGACCGCGACGACGATCTCAAGATCGGCATGAAGACCTCGGCCATCACCTTCGGCCGCTTCGATGTGGCGGCCGTGATGGCGAGCTACGCGATTTTTCTGGCCGTGTGGGCCGCGGCCGGCGCGAACGAGAGCCTGGGTCCTGCCTTTTTCGTCGCCGTCGGCGTCGCGGCGGCGCAGGCGCTGTGGCACTGGCGCCTGATTCGCGACCGCACGCGCGACGGCTGCTTCAAGGCATTCCGGCTCAACCACTGGCTGGGCTTCACCGTGTTCGCCGGCGTCGTGGCCGGCTACGCGCTGCGCTGAAAAGCGCGGTCTCAGTCGCGGCCGAATTCCTTGGCGAGCTCGCCGGCGCGCTGGTGCGCGGCGCGGATTGCGGCCTTGAACTTCGCTTTGATGTCGGCGCTCTCGAGCGAGCTGATCGCAGCGTAGGTGGTGCCGCCCTTGGAGGTCACCCGCTCGCGCAGCACCGCCGGCGGCTCGCTCGCATTGCCGGCCAGGGCCGATGCGCCGCTGAAGGTGCCCACGGCCAGGCGATGCGCCTGCTCGGACGAGAGGCCCAGTTCGACGCCGGCCTCGGTCATGGCCTCGATGAAATAGAACACATAGGCCGGGCCCGAGCCCGAGACTGCGGTCACGGCGTCGAGCGCGCTTTCGGCATCGACCCACAGCAGATCGCCGGTGGCATCCAGCACCTGCTCGACCTGCTTGCGGCCGGCATCGTCGACTGCCGGCCGCGCGAACAGGCCGGTCATGCCCTGCCCGACGAGCGCCGGCGTATTGGGCATGGCGCGCACCACGCGTTCGGTGCCCAGCCAGCGCGCGATGCTGTCGGAAGGGATGCCCGCGGCGACGCTGAGGTGCAGTGCCTCACTCGTGAATCCGGCGACCGGCCTTGCGGCTTCGGCAAAGCTCTGCGGCTTGACGGCCCAGACCACGACGGCGCAACGCGCCAGCGTGGGACCGGCCTCGGGCTGGGCGGAGATGCCAAAGTCGTGCAGCAGGCTCGCCCGGGCTTCGGCAACAGGTTCGACGACTTCGAAGGTCCCTGCAGGGACGTCCCGCTTGATGAGCCCGCCGATGATGGCGCTGGCCATGTTGCCGCCGCCGATGAAGCCGATCGGCGGCAGAGGGGTAGGCTCCCGGCGGGGCAGGAAAGTAACGGCGATATTCATGGGCTGTCGTGATTGTCTTGGAGCGAATGAGAATTGTCGTCGTTCGACGGTGTCCTCAGGCGTCCATGCCGGCACGGCATCGTTGTCGGTCTGGTCGAGGTCTTGACGTAAGCGTGCGCTCACAATCAACCGTTGAAGGTGCGCCTGCTGCGTGATTGCGCGAAGCTCGGTTGACAGCCCTGCGCCACCGTGCAACAATCGCGGGCTTCGCTTTTCAAAAGGCGAATAAAGCTTCTGCCCAACGGAGGCGCACTGAAGTGGTTTCGGTGCGCGGACGACGGGCCCAAGACTGACTGCAAAGCTTCCACAAGGGGGCGAGCGGTACAAGTTGGGAATATCACGAAATGATCCAAACTGAATCCAGGCTCGATGTGGCCGACAACACAGGCGCGAAATCCGTCCTGTGTATCAAGGTGCTCGGCGGCTCCAAGCGGCGTTACGCCAGCGTGGGCGACGTCATCAAGGTCAGCATCAAGGAAGCCGCTCCGCGTGGTCGCGTCAAGAAGGGCGAGATCTACAGCGCAGTGGTGGTCCGCACCGCCAAGGGCATCCGTCGCAGCGACGGTTCGCTCGTCAAGTTCGACGGCAATGCCGCCGTGCTGCTCAACGCCAAGCTGGAGCCCATCGGCACCCGCATCTTCGGACCGGTCACGCGCGAACTGCGCACCGAGAAGTTCATGAAGATCGTGTCGCTGGCACCCGAAGTTCTGTAAGGACAACAACGCCATGAACAAGATTCGCAAAGGCGACCAGGTCATCGTGTTGGCCGGGCGCGACAAGGGCAAGCGCGGCACGGTGTCGCTGCGCAAGGACGACTCGCACCTGATCGTCGACGGCATCAACCTCGTCAAGAAGCACACCAAGCCGAACCCGCTCAAGGGCACGACCGGTGGCATCGTCGAGAAGGCCATGCCGATTCACCAATCCAACGTGGCGATCTTCAATGCCGCGACCGGCAAGGCCGATCGCGTGGGCATCAAGGTCACGGACGGCAAGCGCGTGCGCGTCTTCAAGTCCAGCGGCGACGAAATCAAGACCGCCTAAGGGGTACTCACATGGCACGTCTCCAACAACACTACCGCGAAAAAGTCGCGAAAGACCTGACCGAAAAGTTCGGCTACAAGTCGCCGATGCAGGTTCCGCGTCTGACCAAGATCACGCTCAACATGGGTGTGGGCGAAGCGGTCGCCGACAAGAAGGTCCTCGACAACGCCGTCGCCGACCTGACCAAGATCGCCGGCCAGAAGCCGGTCGTGACCAAGTCGAAGAAGGCGATCGCCGGCTTCAAGATTCGCGAGAACCAGCCGATCGGCTGCATGGTCACGCTGCGTGGCGTGCAGATGTATGAGTTCCTGGATCGTTTCGTGACCGTGGCCCTGCCGCGCGTTCGCGACTTCCGCGGCATTTCCGGCCGTGCGTTCGACGGTCGCGGCAACTACAACATCGGCGTGAAAGAGCAGATCATTTTCCCCGAGATCGAGTACGACAAGGTCGATGCCCTGCGCGGTCTCAATATCAGCATCACGACGACGGCCAAGACCGACGAAGAAGCCAAGGCGCTTCTCGCGGGCTTCCGTTTCCCGTTCAAGAACTGAGGCGACCTGTGGCAAAAGCATCTTTGATCCAGCGCGAACTCAAGCGCGACAACCTGGTCGCCAAGTACGCCGCCAAGCACGCGGAACTGAAGGCGATCGCCAACGACGCGAAGAAGAGCGACGAAGAGCGCGCAGCCGCCCGCCTGGGCCTGCAGAAGCTCCCGCGCAACGCCAACCCGACGCGCCAGCGCAACCGCTGCGAAATCACCGGCCGCCCGCGCGGCACCTTCCGCCAATTCGGTCTGGCCCGCGCCAAGATCCGTGAACTGGCTTTCGCTGGCGACATCCCTGGTGTCACCAAGGCCAGCTGGTAAGCCAGGCAGGAGCAAACAACATGAGCATGAGTGATCCCATTGCCGACCTGCTGACGCGTATCCGCAACGCGCAGATGGTGGCGAAGCCCACCGTGTCGGTCCCGTCTTCCAAGGTGAAGATCGCGATCGCGCAGGTGCTGAAGGACGAGGGCTACATCGACGGCTTCCAGGTCAAGACCGAAGCCGGCAAGACCGAACTCGAAATCGCACTGAAGTACTACGCTGGCCGCCCGGTCATCGAGCGCATCGAGCGCGTGAGCCGCCCCGGCCTGCGCGTCTACAAAGCCAGCACCGCCATTCCGCAAGTCCAGAACGGCCTCGGCGTTGCCATCGTCACGACCCCCAAGGGCGTGATGACCGACCGCAAGGCGCGCGCTACCGGTGTCGGTGGCGAAGTGCTGTGCTACGTCGCCTGACCGAGACATCGAGGAGAAACTGAAATGTCCCGAGTAGGAAAAATGCCGGTCGCCATCCCCGCAGGTGTGGATGTGTCGATCAAGGAAGACCAGATCAGCGTCAAGGGTACGGGCGGCACGCTCAACCTGGCGTTGAACGCGCTGGTCAACGTCGTCAACAAGGACGGCAAGCTGAGCTTCGAGCCGGCCAACGAATCGCGTGAAGCCAACGCGATGAGCGGCACGGTTCGCCAGCTGGTGAACAACATGGTGGTCGGTGTGACCAAGGGCTTCGAGAAGAAGCTGAGCCTGCTCGGCGTGGGCTACAAGGCCCAGGCGCAAGGTGCCAAGCTGAACCTGCAAGTCGGTTACTCGCATCCGGTCAACATCGACATGCCGCAAGGCATCACGGTGGCGACGGCGACGCCGACCGAAATCGTGATCAAGGGCGCCGACCGCCAACGCGTCGGCCAAGTGGCCGCTGAGATCCGTGCGATTCGTCCGCCCGAGCCCTACAAGGGCAAGGGCATCCGCTATGCGGACGAGAAGATCGTGATCAAAGAGACCAAGAAGAAGTAAGGGGCAGCAAAATGATGTTGACCAAAAAAGCACAGCGTCTTCGCCGTTCGCGCCAGACCCGCATTCGCATTGCGACGCAAGGCGTGGCGCGCCTGACGGTGAACCGCACCAATCTGCACATCTACGCCACCGTCATCTCCGACGACGGCACCAAGGTGATTGCCACCGCATCGACGGCCGAGGCCGAAGTGCGTACCTCGCTGGGTGGTTCCGGCAAGGGCGGCAACGCTGCTGCGGCCACCATGGTCGGCAAGCGCATCGCTGAAAAGGCGAAGGCCGCCGGCATCGAGAAGGTCGCTTTCGACCGCGCAGGTTTCGCCTACCACGGCCGCGTCAAGGCGCTGGCCGATGCCGCCCGCGAAGCCGGCCTGCAGTTCTAAACGGACACGAGATTCAACATGGCAAAGATTCAGGCAAGAACGCAGAGCGAAGGCCCCGAAGACGGTCTGCGCGAGAAGATGATCGCGATCAACCGCGTCACCAAGGTGGTGAAGGGCGGTCGTATCCTCGGTTTCGCGGCACTCACCGTGGTGGGTGACGGCGACGGCCGCGTCGGCATGGGCAAGGGCAAGTCGAAAGAAGTGCCGGCCGCCGTGCAGAAGGCGATGGAAGAAGCGCGCCGCAACCTCGCGAAGATCTCGATCAAGAACGGCACGCTGCATCACCGCGTGACGGGCCATTGGGGCGCCGCCTCGGTGGTCATGATCCCGGCCCCGAAGGGTACCGGCATCATCGCCGGCGGCCCGATGCGCGCCGTGTTCGAAGTGATGGGCATCACCGACATCGTGGCCAAGAGCCATGGTTCGTCGAACCCCTACAACATGGTCCGCGCCACGCTGGACGGCCTGAAGAATTCGACGACCGCGTCCGAAGTCGCGGCCAAGCGCGGCCTGACCGTCGAACAACTCTTCGCCTGAACGGGAGCATCGACATGACGACTCAACAACAAACCCTCAAGGTGCAATTGGTCAAGAGCCCGATCGGCACCAAGGAATCGCATCGCGCCACCGTGCGTGGCCTGGGCCTGCGCAAGCTCAACAGCGTGAGCGAGCTGCAGGACACGCCCGCGGTGCGCGGCATGATCAACAAGATCAGTTATCTGGTCAAAGTGCTCTAAACAGAGTCGCTGAGAGAGACGTATATGGAACTCAATGGCATCAAGCCGGCTGACGGCTCAAAGCACGCCAAGCGCCGTGTCGGCCGTGGTATCGGCTCCGGCCTTGGCAAGACCGCGGGTCGCGGTCACAAGGGTCAGAAGTCGCGTGCGGGCGGTTTCCACAAGGTCGGCTTCGAAGGCGGCCAGATGCCGCTGCAGCGCCGCCTGCCCAAGCGTGGCTTCAAGTCGCAATTGCTCAAGTACAACGCCGAAGTGACGTTGACCTCGCTCGAGAAGCTCGGCCTGGCCGAAGTGGACCTGCTGGCGCTCAAGCAAGCCGGTCTGGTGGGCCAGATCGCCAAGGTCGTCAAGGTCATCAAGTCGGGTGAGCTCACCAAGGCCGTCAAGCTGACCGGCATCGGTGCGACCGCCGGCGCCAAGGCTGCGATCGAAGCAGCCGGCGGCAGCGTGGCCTGATCGGATCGAAAGAAGTCTTCGTGGCAACCAACGCGGCAACGCTCGCAAAAACAGGCAAGTTCGGCGACCTGCGTCGCCGGCTCGTCTTTTTGCTGCTCGCGCTCGTGGTCTATCGCATCGGAGCTCACATTCCGGTGCCGGGCATCAACCCGGACCAACTCGCGCAGCTGTTCCAGGGCCAGCAAGGCGGCATCCTGAGCCTGTTCAACATGTTCTCGGGCGGGGCGCTGTCGCGCTTCACCGTGTTCGCGCTGGGCATCATGCCGTATATCTCGGCGTCGATCATCATGCAGTTGATGACCTACGTGGTGCCGACCTTCGAGCAATTGAAGAAGGAAGGCGAAGCCGGCCGGCGCAAGATCACCCAGTACACGCGCTACGGCACGCTGGCGCTGGCGCTGTTCCAGTCCTTCAGCATCGCTGTCGCACTGGAATCGTCGGCCGGTCTGGTGATTTCGCCCGGCTTCGGTTTCCGCTTGACGGCAATGATCAGCCTTACCGCAGGCTCGATGTTCCTGATGTGGCTCGGCGAGCAGATCACCGAGCGCGGCCTGGGCAACGGGATCTCGATCCTGATCTTCGCGGGCATCGCGGCCGGTCTGCCGAGCGCGATCGGCGGATTGCTCGAGCTGGTGCGTACCGGCGCCATGAACGTGATCATTGCGCTGTTCATCGTCGCGGTGGTCATCCTGGTGACCTACTTCGTGGTGTTCGTCGAACGCGGCCAGCGCAAGATCCTGGTCAACTACGCGCGGCGCCAGGTCGGCAACAAGGTCTATGGCGGCCAGTCCTCGCACCTGCCGCTGAAGCTGAACATGGCAGGCGTGATCCCGCCGATCTTCGCGTCGTCGATCATCCTGCTGCCGACCACGGTCGTGGGCTGGTTCAGCACCGGCGAGAGCATGCGCTGGATCAAGGACATCGCGAGCGCGCTGACGCCGGGGCAGCCGATCTACGTGCTGCTCTATGCGACCGCGATCGTGTTCTTCTGCTTCTTCTACACGGCGCTCGTGTTCAACAGCCGCGAGACAGCCGACAACCTGAAGAAGAGCGGTGCGTTCATTCCGGGCATTCGCCCGGGTGACCAGACCGCGCGCTATATCGACAAGATCCTGGTTCGCCTGACGTTGGCCGGCGCGGTGTACATCACCTTCGTCTGCCTGCTGCCCGAGTTCCTGATCCTGAAATACAACGTGCCGTTCTATTTCGGCGGCACCTCCCTGCTGATCATCGTGGTGGTCACGATGGACTTCATGGCCCAAGTACAGAACTACATGATGTCGCAGCAGTACGAATCGCTGCTAAAGAAGGCTAATTTCAAGACTTCCTAGGGCGATTGACGAGATGTCGAAGGACGATGTCATCCAGATGCAGGGCGAGGTTCTGGAGAACCTGCCGAATGCGACCTTCCGGGTGAAGCTGGAAAATGGACACACCGTCTTGGGACATATTTCCGGAAAGATGCGGATGCACTACATCCGCATCCTTCCAGGTGACAAGGTCACCATCGAGTTGACGCCCTATGACTTGAGCCGGGCGCGCATTGTGTTTCGGGCGAAATGAGTCGCCGGGTTGAACAGAGTTTTAGGAGAATGAAATGAGAGTTTCGGCTTCGGTCAAAACCATTTGCCGTAATTGCAAGATCATCCGCCGCAAGGGTGTGGTGCGCGTGATCTGTACCGACCCGCGCCACAAGCAGCGCCAGGGTTGATTGAAAGAGTATTAGAGGACGCACATGGCACGTATTGCTGGCATCAACATTCCGCCGCACAAGCACGCTGAGATCGGCCTGACCGCCATTTTCGGCATCGGTCGCACCCGCGCCCGCAAGATCTGCGAAGCGAGCGGCATCGACTATTCGAAGAAGATCAAGGATCTGACCGACGCCGATCTGGAGAAGATCCGCGACCAGATCGCGCTCTTCACCATCGAAGGTGACCTGCGTCGCGAAACGACGATGAACATCAAGCGCTTGATGGACATCGGCTGCTACCGCGGTTTCCGTCACCGTCGCGGCCTGCCGATGCGCGGCCAGCGCACGCGCACCAACGCCCGCACCCGCAAGGGTCCGCGCAAGGCTGCGCAATCCCTGAAGAAGTAAGGATAGATCAGCATGGCTAAAGCTCCTGCCAACAACGCAGCGCAACGCGTTCGCAAGAAGGTCCGCAAGAACGTGGCGGACGGCGTCGCGCACGTGCACGCCTCGTTCAACAACACCATCATCACGATCACCGATCGCCAGGGCAACGCCCTGTCGTGGGCGTCGTCGGGTGGCCAGGGCTTCAAGGGCTCGCGCAAGTCGACGCCGTTCGCCGCGCAGGTCGCCTCTGAGGTCGCCGGCCGCGCTGCGGTGGAACAAGGCATCAAGAACCTCGACGTCGAGATCAAGGGCCCGGGCCCGGGACGCGAATCGTCGGTGCGCGCACTCGCCGCGCTCGGCATCCGCATCAACTCGATCGCCGATGTGACGCCGGTTCCGCACAACGGCTGCCGTCCGCAAAAGCGCCGTCGCATCTAAGGCGAAGACGCCCGGCGCAGTCAGCTTTCGAGCCGGCTGCGCGTTTTGTTTTTCAACAAGCCCACCGCCGCCAGCACGCCGCTGACGGCTCCCGCAGACAGCCTCTGCGGCAGATGACACAAAGGAAGATCAAGTGGCACGCTACCTCGGCCCCAAGGCCAAACTTTCCCGCCGCGAAGGCACCGACCTGTTCCTGAAGAGCGCCCGCCGCTCCATCCAGGACAAGGCCAAGTTCGACTCCAAGCCCGGCCAGCATGGCCGCACCTCGGGCCAGCGCACCTCCGACTTCGGCCTGCAGCTGCGCGAGAAGCAGAAGGTCAAGCGCATGTACGGCGTGCTCGAGAAGCAGTTCCGCCGCTACTTCGAGGAAGCCGACCGTCGCCGTGGCAACACCGGCGCCAACCTGCTGTTCATCCTCGAATCGCGGCTGGACAACGTGGTCTATCGCATGGGCTTCGGCTCCACGCGCGCCGAAGCGCGCCAGCTGGTTTCGCACAAGGCGATCACGGTCAACGGCCAATCGGTCAACATCCCTTCGTACCTCGTCAAGACCGGCGACGTGATCGCCGTGCGCGACAAATCGAAGAAGCAGACCCGCATCGCCGAAGCGCTGCAGCTCGCCCAGCAGGTCGGCATTCCGGCCTGGGTCGAGGTGAATGCCGACAAGGGCGAAGGCACCTTCAAGAAGGTGCCCGATCGCGACGAATTCGCGGCCGACGTCAACGAATCGCTGATCGTCGAACTGTATTCAAGGTAACAGGCGATAAGGTGCCGCCGTTCGGCGGCCCGAACTTTGATTTTTGTTCCCTGTCGCGGGCACCGCGACCGGGCACTTCACCAGCCTTACCGGCGTAACGAGCCGGGGGTATTGAGAGGAAGTCTGAATGCAAACCACCCTGCTGAAACCCAAGACCATCCAGGTCGAGCAACTGGCCGCCAACAAGGCCAAGGTCACGCTCGAGCCCTTCGAGCGCGGCTACGGCCACACGCTCGGCAACGCGCTGCGCCGCGTGCTGCTGTCGTCGATGGTCGGTTACTCCGCCACCGAAGTGACCATCGCCGGCGTGCTTCATGAGTACTCGTCGATCGATGGCGTGCAGGAAGACGTCGTCAACATCCTGCTCAACCTCAAGGGCGTGGTGTTCAAGCTCCACAACCGCGACGAAGTCACGCTGAGCCTGCGCAAGGACGGCGAAGGCGCGGTCACCGCGTCGGACATCCAGACCCCGCACGACGTCGAGATCATCAACCCCGACCACGTCATCGCCCACCTGTCGCAAGGCGGCAAGCTCGACATGCAGATCAAGGTCGAGAAGGGTCGCGGCTACGTGCCCGGCACGATGCGGCGTTATGCGGACGAGCCGACCAAGTCGATCGGCCGCATCGTGCTCGACGCCTCGTTCTCGCCGGTCAAGCGCGTGAGCTACACGGTCGAAAGCGCCCGTGTCGAGCAGCGTACCGACCTCGACAAGCTCTTGGTCGAGATCGAGACCAACGGTGCGATCACCGCCGAAGACGCGGTTCGCGCCTCGGCCAAGATCCTGGTCGAGCAACTGGCCGTGTTCGCACAGCTCGAAGGCGGCGAACTGGCTGCGTTCGACACGCCGGCACCCCGCAGCGCCCAGCAGTTCGACCCGATCCTCCTGCGTCCGGTCGACGAGCTCGAACTCACGGTGCGTTCGGCCAACTGCCTGAAGGCCGAGAACATCTACTACATCGGTGACCTGATCCAGCGCACCGAGAACGAGCTGCTCAAGACCCCGAACCTGGGTCGCAAGTCGCTCAACGAAATCAAGGAAGTGCTCGCCTCGCGCGGGCTGACCTTGGGCATGAAGCTCGAGAGCTGGCCGCCGGCTGGTCTCGACAAGCGTTAATCGCGGCCCTGGGCCGCAGTGCACCGGGCAGTACCTTGTACGGCTGCCTGTTTTTATAAAGTAAGGAAAGCACCATGCGTCACGGACACGGACTCCGCAAACTCAACCGCACCAGCTCGCACCGCCTCGCGATGCTGCAGAACATGATGAACTCGCTCATCGAGCATGAGGTCATCAAGACCACGGTCCCCAAGGCCAAGGAACTGCGCCGCGTCATCGAGCCGATGATCACCCTGGCCAAGAAGCCGACGGTCGCCAACAAGCGCCTGGCCTTCGACCGCCTGCGCGACCGCGACAGCGTCGTCAAGCTGTTCGGCGAACTGGGTCCCCGCTACCAGGCACGCCCGGGTGGCTACACGCGCATCCTGAAAATGGGTTTCCGCGTGGGCGACAACGCGCCGATGGCGCTGGTCGAACTGGTCGATCGTCCCGAAGTGACGGAAGCCCCTGCTGACGAGCAGGCCGGCGAAGAATAAGCTATAATTCCATCTTGCCGCGCGATGGAGCAGCCTGGTAGCTCGTTGGGCTCATAACCCAAAGGTCGCAAGTTCAAATCTTGCTCGCGCAACCAAATTTCCGGCGAACCGAAAGGTCTTGCCGCGATCACCAAAACGCCCGCTTTTTGCGGGCGTTTTGCTTTTTGCGCGCGTGAATAAATGACGCGGCGCCGCACTTCGAAGCAAGGCACTAAAACCACTCAGGCGCGTGACAAAGATCACGGAGGCGCAGCCGTGACATGTGTAACATGCGGCCGATCCGAGAACAGCTGAAGGACGAAAAGTCTGTGAATTGCGCAATAAAAGGACTTTCATGATCGATCCTTCGATTTCGCGGAATCTGATCGAAAACGCCATGGGCGCCGTCGAGCAGGCGGTCGACCATATCTTCAACGATGAGCCGGCCGTTCCTTTTCATTCGACGACCGATCTTCTTTCTCTGAGCCCGAGCGAGGAAGACCAGATTCGACGCAGCGAGCAGGCGAATTACCGCAGCCGCCCGACCACATCGGCGCTGAGCTTCTGCCTGACCTCGGCGATTTCGTTGCTCGCGATCGCCCACTCCCTGGTCGATCAGCCTGCTTCTCTTTCGCCGGTGGAGCAGGAACAGCTGTGGAAGAAGCTCGCAGCCGAAACCAAGATTGCGGGCCGCGCCGCCTACCGTGCGGCGCTCATCCTGTCGGATCCGGGCGCCGAAACGGCGCCTCACGAAGAAGTTCTCTAGCGCGAATCGCTGCTCAGTCGGGCAGCACCGCGGTCACTTCGATCTCCACCTTGGCGCGCGACTCCACGAGTGCGGCCACCTGCACGCAGGTCATGGCCGGGAAGTTGCGGCCCATTGCTTCGCGGTAGACCGGCCCGAGCTCGCCCAGGCGCCGGTTGTATTCGTCGCGATCGGTTACATACCAGGTCATGCGCACCATGTGCTCGGGGCCGGCGCCGGCTTCGCGCAGCACCTCGGCGATGTTGCGCAGCGCCTGGCCCGTCTGCTCGATGAAATCGTCCGACACGAACTGCTGCTGCGCGTTCCAGCCGACCTGGCCGCCGACGAACACCATCGTGCCGCGCGCGGCGACGCCGTTCGCATAGCCCTTCGGAGGTGCCCAGCCGGGCGGTTGCAAAAGTTTGATCATGGTGTGATTTGCCTCAGTTTGAATCGTTGGAGCTTGCCGGTCTCGGTGCGCGGCAGCGCCGCGACGAACTCAATCTCCCGTGGGTACTTGAAGGGCGCGATGGTGGCCTTGACGTGGTCCTGCAGCGCCTTGACCAGCGCCGCGTCGCCATGGTGGCCGGGTTTGAGCACGCAGAAAGCCTTGACCACCATCCCGCGCTCTTCGTCCGGCTTGCCGATCACGCCGCATTCCGCGACCGCCGGATGCTTCAAGAGCGCGTCTTCGACCTCGGGCCCGCCGACGTTGTAGCCGGCGGTGATGATCATGTCGTCGGCACGCGACTGGTAGAAGAAGTAGCCGTCCTCGTCCTGCACGAAGGCATCGCCGGGGTAGTTCCAGCCCTTCTTCACATAGTCGGCCTGGCGCGGGTCGTCGAGGTAGCGGCATCCGACCGGGCCGATGAGCGCCAGTTTGCCGACGGTGCCGCGTGGCACCTCCTTGCCTTCGTCGTCCACCACCTTGGCTGTGAAGCCGGGCACCACCTTGCCGACGGCGCCGCGCCGCACTTGGTCGCCGGCCGCCGAGATGTAGATATGGAACACCTCGGTGCCGCCTATGCCGTCGAGCATTTCGATGCCGGTGGCTTCCTTCCACAACTGGCGGGTCGCATCCGGCAGGGCTTCGCCCGCGCTCACGCAGATGCGCAGGCTCGGGACGCCGGAAGCCTTGGCGAAGGGCGCCATCTGTCGGTAGAAGGTGGGCGCCGTGTAGCAGATGGTGGCGCCGACATCGCGGATTGCCTTGACCATCGTCTCGGGCGTGTAGGGAGCGTCGTGAAAGTACACCGAGGCGCCGGCCCACATCGGAAAGACCAGGAGACCGCCCAGGCCGAATGTGAAGGCCAGCGGCGGTGAACCCAGCACGATGTCGTCGCTGCGGGCCTGCAGCACGTGGCGCGGCCAGGTCTCGCACATGGCAAGCACGTCGCGGTGCGTGGTCACCGGTGCCTTCGGCTTGCCGGTGGTGCCCGAGGTGAAGGCCAGCAACGCGATGTCGTCGGCGGCGGTGGGACAAGCCTTGAACACGCCGCTCTTCGCGGCGGCGCGCGCCTCGAGCGAGTCCGGAGCGTCGGGTTGATTGAAGGCGATCAGGGTCTGCAGCACCGGATGCGCCTGCTGTGCGATCTGCAATTCGCCCTGCAACTTGCCGTCGCACAGCGCGACCACCGGCCGTGACTTCTCGATGATGTCGCCCAGTTCCTTGGCGCGCAGCAGCGGCATGGTGGCGACCGCGATCAGGCCGGCCTTGACCACCGCCAGCCAGGCCAGCGCCATCGCGATCGAATTGCCGCCGCGCAGCAGCACGCGGTTTCCCGGCACCAGATGCAGGTCGTCCACCAGCACCTGCGCGATGCGGTCGACTTCCGCCGCGGCCTCGGCATAGCTCATCGTGCGCGCCAGCGAGCGCAGCATCGGCTGGTCCGCCAGGCCCCTGGCAATGGCCTTGTCGAACAGGACATCCACCAGGTTGAGCTGGTCGGGCAGCTGCAGCTCGGGCCGGTCGTACCGGAACATCGGCAGCTGGTCCGCCGGCGGCAGGCGGTCGTGGACGAAGCGATCGGTCTGCGCACTCATTTCTGGCTCCGCAAGACGGACTTGCCGATGATCAGCTGCTGCACCTCGGTCGCGCCTTCGTAGATGCGCAGCGAGCGGATATCGCGGTAGAGGCTTTCGACCTTGGTGCCCACCTTCACGCCGAGACCGCCGTGCATCTGGAGCGCCATGTCGATCACGCGGCTCGCGTTCTCGGTCGCACACATCTTGGCCATCGCCGCCGCGGCCGTGAGGTCGCCGACGGCAGGCGCACCGCGGGCTTCGCTGTCGTCGCGCATCCAGGCGGCGCGGTAGGTCAACAGCGCCGCGCTGTCGATCAGCGCCGCCATCTCGCCGAGCTTGGCCTGCGTGAGCTGGAAATCGGCCAGCGTCTGGCCGAACATGCGCCGGTGGCTCGCATGGTGGACCGCTTCGGCCAGCGCGCGCCGCGCCATGCCCAGCGCGGCGCCGGCGACCGAGGCGCGGAAGATGTCCAGCGTGCGCATCGCGAGCTTGAAGCCGCCGTGCAGCTCGCCGAGCTGGGCCTCGCGCGGAACGACGCAGCCGTCGAAACGCAGCGTGGCAAGAGGGTGCGGCGCCATCACCTCGATGTGGGCCGAGGTGTCGAGCCCGGCCGTGTTCGCATCGACGACGAAGGCCGTGACGCCGCGCGAGCCGGCCGCCGGGTCGGTCTTCGCGAACACGCAATAGAAGTCGGCGATGCCGCCGTTGCTGATCCAGGTCTTCTCGCCAGCGAGGCGCCAGCCATCCGGCGTGGCGACGGCCTGCATCGCCATCGCGCCCACGTCCGAGCCCGCCTCGGGTTCGCTGAGCGCAAAGGCGGCGATCTTGTCGCCGCGCGCCACGGCGCCGAGGTAGCCGCTTTGCTGCGACGCGCTGCCTGCCAGCGTGATGGCGCCGCTGCCCAGGCCCTGCATCGCGAACGCGAAGTCGGCCAGCGGCGAATGGAAGGCGAGGGTCTCGCGCAGCAGCACCAGCGCGCGCGAATCGAGGCGCTCGAGCGCGCCGCCGGAAGCAGCCGGCACGCAATAGCGCAGCCAGCCGCCCTGGCCGAGCCGTTTCACCCAGTCGCGGCAGGCGGCGCGATCGTCGCGCTCGTCCACCGATTGGGCCGCTGCCCAGGGCAGCAGATCGCGGGCCAGCGCGCGATGCGCGTCATCGAAGAAGGGCAGCGCCAGGTGCGCCGTGGAAGGAGGTGCGGGCGATGCAGCCATCGTTTCAGTCTCCAGCGAACACCGGCTTGCGCTTGGCGGCAAAGGCATCGAAGGCGCGCCTGAAGTCCTCGGTCTGCATGCAGATCGCCTGCGCCTGTGCCTCGGCCTCGATCGCCTGGTCGATGGTCATGGCCCATTCCTGCGACAGCATGGTCTTGGTCATGCCGTGCGCGAAGCTCGGACCCTGCGCGAGCTCGCGCGCGACGGCGGTGGCGGCGCCGAGCAGCGCGTCGCTTTCATGCAGCGCGTTGAAGAAGCCCCAGGCATGGCCTTCCTGGGCCGTCATCGCGCGGCCGGTGAAGAGCAGCTCCGAGGCCCGGCCCTGTCCGATCATGCGCGGCAGCAAGGCGCAGGCGCCCATGTCGGCGCCGGCCAGCCCCACCCGCGTGAACAGGAAGGCGGTGCGCGCCGCGGGGGTGCCGTAGCGCAGGTCGCAGGCCAGTGCGATCATCGCACCGGCGCCGGCGCAGATGCCGTCGATCGCGCCGACGATGGGTTGCGGGCAATGGCGGATCGCCTTCACCAGGTCGCCGGTCATGCGCGTGAACTCGAGCAGCTCGGGCATGCGCATCTGCGTCAGCGGACCAATGATCTCGTGCACGTCGCCGCCGGAGCAGAAGTTGCCGCCTGCGCCCGTCACGACGATGGCCTTGACGTCGGTCGCGAAGTTCAGCGCGCGAAACAGGTCGCGCAACTCGGCGTACGAATCGAAGGTCAGCGGGTTCTTGCGCTCCGGCCGGTTCAGGGTGACGGTGCCGATGCCGTCCTCGAAGGACCAGCTGAAATGCTCGGCCTCGTAGCCGGCCTTCGGCTCGAATTGCGCGCGCATGGGACTGCCTGCGCCGATGTAGTGCTTCATAGGGCCTCCGCCAATTGCTGATGTGAATGCTGCTTGACCTTGCCGAGCAGCTTGTGCAGCTGCGCGATCTCCTTCGCGCTCAGGCCCGCGAAGGCATCGACGATCCATGCCTCGTGCTGCTGCGCCATCTCGTTGAAGAGCTTGCGTCCGCGCGTGGTGAGGCGCACGCGCCAGGCGCGGCGATCGCCCTCGACGTCGACGCGCTCGACCAGTCCCTCGGTCACCAGCTGGTCGGTGATGCCGGTGACGTTGCCGCCCGTGACCATCATGCGGCGCGACAGCTCGTTCATCTTCAGCCCGTCCGGCGAACGCTCGAGCTGCGACATGAGATCGAAGCGCGGCAGCGTGGTGGCGAACTGCTCGCGCAGCTCGTTGCGCACCTGCTTCTCGATCAGCTGGGTGCAGGTCAGCAACCGCAGCCAGAGGCGCAGCTCGTCGGGGTGCTCGCTGTGGGCTCTTGCTTCGAGGTCCATGCTATTGCTCCTCCTCGGTGTTGCGAGGCGCGGCCGTCGCCGCCATCGCCGCCGCCAGCTGCTGCTGCTTCGCGATCTCGCGGTACATCTGGTCGCGCCCGCTCAGGTACTGCTTGGGCCAATCGACATCGCGGCTTTGCAGCTTGGCGGTCTCGTGCAGGGTCCACGCCGGGTCGGCCAGGTGCGGCCGCGCGATCGCGCACAGGTCGGCGCGTCCCGCGGCGATGATGCTGTTGGCCTGGTCGGCGTCGGTGATGGCGCCGACCGCGATGGTCGAAATGCCCACCTCGTTGCGGATACGGTCCGCAAAGGGCGTCTGGTACATGCGCCCGTAGATCGGCTTCGCCGTGCGCGTGGTCTGGCCCGAAGAGACGTCGATGAAGTCGCAGCCCGCTTCCTTGAAGAGCCGCGCCACCACCACCGCGTCGGCGTCGGTGTTGCCGCCGGGCACCCAGTCGTGGGCCGAGATGCGCACGCTCATCGGCCGCTCGGCCGGCCAGGCGGCGCGCATCGCGCGGAACACTTCCAGGGGATAGCGGCAGCGGTTTTCGAGGCTGCCACCGTATTCGTCGGTGCGCAGGTTGGTGAGCGGGCTGATGAAGGAGGCCAGCAGGTAGCCGTGCGCGCAGTGCAGCTCGAGCCAGTCGAAGCCGGCCTCGGCCGCGCGCCGCGTCGAGGCGACGAACTGGTCGCGCAGCAGGTCCATTTCGGCACGCGTCATGGCGGCGGGCAACTGGTTCTGTTCGCCGTAGGCCAGCGCGCTGGCGGCCAGCAGGGGCCAGTTGCCCTCGGGCAGAGGTTCGTCGGTGCCTTCCCAACCCACCTGCGTCGACCCCTTGGGCCCGCTGTGGCCCAGCTGCATGCCGATCTTTGCGGTGCTCTGGGTATGCACGAAATCGACGATGCGCTTGAAAGCCGCAGCCTGCGTATCGTTGTAGAGCCCGGTGCAGGCCGGCGTGATGCGGCCCTCGGGCGTCGGGCTCGTCATCTCGACGAACACCATGGCCGCGCCGCCGAGCGCCCGCGCCCCGAGATGCACGAGCAGGAAGTCCTGCGGCACGCCGTCGACCGCGCTGTAGGTCGCCATCGGCGACACCAGGATGCGGTTCTTGAGCGTGAGCCCGCGCACCGTGAGCGGCATCAACATCGGCGGCAGCGGCTTGCCGCCCGCGAGCCATTGCTCGTAGCCGCCCAGCCACTGCGTGTCCCGCAGGCGCAGGTTCTCGTGGCTGATGCGCTGCGAGCGCGTCAGCAACGAATAGGCGAACTGCTCGATCTCCATGCCGGTGTAGCGGTGCACGTTCTCGAACCATTCGGTCGAGTTGCGCGCCGCGTTCTGGATCTTGAGCACCTCGACGCTGCGCCGCGCCTCGTAGGCTTCGAGCACGTGGTCGACGCTGCCGCCGCGGGCGAACTCGTCGCTGAGGTCGATGGCGTCCTCGAGCGCGAGCTTGGTGCCCGAGCCGATCGAGAAGTGCGCCGTATGGGCGGCGTCGCCCATCAGCACCACCGGCACGCTCTTGCCGTTGATCTCGACGCGGTGCGTCCAGTGCTTGCAGACCACGCGCGGAAAGCGGATCCAGTTGGCCGAGCCGCGCAGGTGGGTGGCGTTGCTGATCAGCTCGTGGCCGCCGAGGTACTTGGCGAACAGCTTCTCGCAGAAGGCGATCGCCTCGGGCTGCTCCATCTTGTCGAGGCCATGGGCCTGCCACACCGCTTCGGGCGTCTCGACGATGAAGGTCGAGGTCTTGGCGTCGAACTGGTACGCGTGGGCCTGGAACCAGCCGTGCTCGGTCTTCTCGAACGCGAAGGTGAAGGCGTCGAAAGTCTGGTGCGTGCCGAGCCAGACGAAGCGGCATTGGCGCAGGTCGACGTCGGGCTCGAAGACCTCCGCGTAGCGCTGGCGGATGCGGCTGTTGAGCCCGTCGCTGGCGATCACCAGGTCGGCGTCGTACTGCGCGGCCAGGGCCTGGTCGTCCGTGGCGTCGGTCTCGAACACCAGCTTGACGCCCAGCGCCAGGCAGCGCTCCTGCAGGATGTTGAGCAGCCGCTTGCGTCCGATGCCGCAGAAGCCGTGGCCGCCCGAGCGCACTTGGCGACCCTTGAAGAACACCTGGATGTCGTCCCAGTGGTGAAACTCCCGGCCGATCAGCGCGGCCGTCTCGGGGTCGGCCGCCGCGAGATTGGCGAGCGTCTGGTCGCTCAGCACGACGCCCCAGCCGAAGGTGTCGAAGGGGCGGTTGCGCTCGATCACCGTGATCTCGAGCGCCGGTTGCCGGGCTTTCATCAAGAGCGCGAAGTAGAGACCGGCGGGGCCGCCGCCGATGCACAGCACGCGCTGCAGATCTGTTGCGAAGCTATTCATGGATCAATAGTTTAGGCCTAAACGATCTGTTGTCAACTCCGAAGGGCTTTCGGAGGGGGTCGGTTGACGAACCTCCCTGCTGCTGGCAAAAATCTGCCATGCCAAGCCTGTTGCCGAAGATCGAGTCCCAGCTTTCCTCGTTGCCGGTTCCTGTCACGCTGCAGTTGCCGGATGGGCGGAAGGTCGCCAAGCCGGGTTCACGCGTGACGCTGGCCTTTTCAGAATGGTCGGCGCTCGCCAAGCTCACCGCCCGGCAGATCGGTGCCATCGGCGAGGCCTACGTCGAGGGGCGAGTCCAGATCGAAGGGAAGATGCGGGACCTGGTCGATGTCGCGGTCAGCCTCCTGCCCGGCAACCCCGCCGAGACCAACACCAACTGGTGGAGCCGCATGCAGCGCCGTGCCAAGTCGCGCGGTTCGCACTCGCTGGGCAAGGACGCGGCACAGATCGAGTTCCATTACGACGTCTCGGACGACTTCTATGCGCTGTGGCTCGACCCGCGGCGCGTCTATTCGTGCGCCTACTTCCGTGACGCCGCGATGACGCTGGCGCAGGCCCAGGAGGCCAAGCTCGACCACATCTGCCGCAAGCTCATGCTCCAGCCGGGCGAGCGCTATCTCGATATCGGCTCCGGCTGGGGCGCGCTCCTGATGTGGGCGGCCGAGCACTATGGCGTCGACGCAACCGGCATCACGCTGTCGAAGAACCAGCATGCGCACGTCACGCGGCTGATCGAAGAGAAGGGCCTCCAGGGGCGGGTGCGTGTCGAGCTGCTCGACTACCGCAAGCTCGACAGCGAGAAGCCGTTCGACAAGATCTCCTCGGTCGGCATGTTCGAGCATGTCGGCAGCGTCAACATGCCGACCTACTTCCGCAAGATCCATTCATTGCTGAAGCCCGGCGGCTTGGTCATGAACCACGGCATCACCTCGGGCCAGCTCGACTACACGCAGCTCGGCGCCGGCATGGGCGACTTCATCGAGAAGTACATCTTCCCGGGCGGCGAACTGCTGCACATCACGCACGTGCTGCGCGAGACCGTGGCCGCGGGCCTCGAGATGGTCGACACCGAAAACCTGCGGCCGCACTATGCGCGCACGCTCTGGGCCTGGTCGGATGCGCTCGAATCCCAGCTCGACGAAGCGCGCGATGTGCTGCAGCGCGCGGGCGGCCGGCAGGGCGCGAACGCCGAACGCATCCTGCGTGCCTACCGGCTGTACCTGGCCGGCTCGGCGATGAGCTTCGAGCAGGGCTGGATCTCGCTGCACCAGGTGCTCGCCACCCGGCCCGACGGCAAGGTCGAAGGCGGCGCGCTGCGCGGCGCGCAATCGGTGTACCCTTTTGTCCGCGACCACATCTACAAATAAACGAGTGACACCATGCTCTATCGATTCAAATCACGCGCCAGCCCTCCCTTCGTGATGCTCGAGGTCCACGCGCGCCAGTTGTTCGACATCATCGGCAAGACACCGGAGCGCAAAGGCATCGTGACGGTGGAGCAGATGCCGGGCGCCATCGCGGCGCTCGAGGCAGCCATGGCGCGCGAGCATCGCAACGTCCACAACGACGACGACTACGCGGTCGAAGGCCACGACGAAGACGCCGAGAAGCATCACGTCGGGCTGCGCCAGCGCGCGACGCCCCTGCTTCACATGCTCAAGGACTCGCTCGCCGACAAGAAGGACGTGATGTGGGAGGTCTAGTCGACCTTCGCGCCTGAGGCTTTCACGACCTTCGCCCATTTGACGTGCTCGCTGTCGATCAGCTTGGCGAACTCGGCCGGCGTGTTGCCGCTCGGGATGGCGCCCTGGGCCAGCATCTTTTCCTTGATCGCCGGGGTGCCGAGCGACTTGGCCACTTCCTGCTGAATGCGGTTCACGATCTCAGGCGGCGTGCCGGCCGGGGCCAGCAGGCCGAACCATGAACTGGCCTCGTAGCCCTTGAGCATCGGGCCGCCGGCCTCTTCGACCGTCGGCACGTCCGGCAGGGCCGGCGAGCGCTTCGAACTGGTCACCGCCAGCGCCTTCAGCTTGCCGCCCTTGATCTGCTGCATCGAGGAGGGCAGGTTGTCGAACATCACGTCGGCGTTGCCGCCGACCAGGTCCAGCAGTGCCGGGCCCGATCCACGGTAGGGGATGTGCGTCATGAAGCTGCCGGTCATGGTCTTGAAGAGCTCGCCCGCGAGATGGATCGAGGTGCCGCTGCCGCTCGAGGCCATGTTGAGCTTGCCGGGGTTCGCCTTGGCGTACTTCATGAAGTCGGCCACGCTGTTGATGTTGAGCGCCTTGGCCTTGTCGGCGTTCATTTCCATCACATTGGGCACGGCGGCCACCAGCGTGATCGGCGCGAAGTCCTTGATCGGGTCGAAAGGCAGCTTGGGATAGAGCGCCCGGTTGATGCCGTGCGTGCCCACCGTGCCCATCAGGAGCGTGTAGCCGTCGTTCGGCGCCCGGGCGACGATCTCGGCGCCCACGTTGCCGCCGGCGCCCGCGCGATTGTCGACGATGAACTGCTGGCCGAAGGCCTTGGAGAGCTCGGGCGCCACGGCGCGCGCGAGGATGTCGGTGGTACCGCCGGGCGCGAAGGGCACCACGATGCGCACCGGCTTGGTGGGCCAGCTGCCTTGGGCGGCTGCGGATCCTGCGGCCAGCGTCAGGGCGGCGAGCGCAGCGAGCGCGAGCGTCGTGCGGCGGCGGGATGGGGACGAGAGAGTCATGCGTGTTTCCTGTTGATGTATGGCTGGATTTTTACAGGCAGAGCTCGGCTTCCGCCGCGTAATAACCCCGTGCCGGCGGTGCTCACATGCCTCGCATGCGCTCGGCGAAGCGCTGCTCGCGGAATTTCGACACCACGAAATCGACGAAGACGCGCGTCTTCGCCGGCAGCAGCTTCTTGCTCGGGTAGTAGAGCGATATCGGCCCCGAGTCGGCATACCAGCCGGGCAGCACGCGCACCAGCGCGCCGCTTTGCAGGCCGGGCAGCGCAAAGGCCATCGGCATCAGCGCGATGCCCAGGCCCATCATGGCGGCGTGGGCAATCGCCTCGGGGTCGCTGAAGACGAGGCGCGGCTTCGCATCGGCCGCGCCTTCGTCGCCGGCCGCGTTGCGCAGTGTCCAGGCACGCACTCGCCCGGTGGGCGAGGAACGCCGCATGATGGCGTCGAAGGCGGCCAGTTCGGACGGGTGCTTCGGCGTCGGCTTGCCAGCCATGTACGCGGGCGCCGCCACCGCAACGATATGGATGCGCGCCAGCTCGCGCGCCACCACGCCCGGCGTCAGCTCGATGCCGCCGCCGATCGCGGCGTCGAAGCCTTCGCCGACCAGGTCGACCTGCCGGTTGTCGAAATGCCAGTCGGGCAGCACGGCCGGATAGCGCGCAAGGAACTCGCCGAGCAGCGGCACCACGTACGTGCGCCCGAAGGCTTGGCCCATGCTGACCTTGAGCGTGCCGGCCGGCTGGCCGCCGGCCTCGGCGGCGCCTGCCATGGCGTCGGCCAAGGTGCCGAGCGCGCCGCCGATCTGCTGCAGCAGCCGCTCGCCGCTCTCGGTCAGGGTCAGGCTGCGCGTGCTGCGCTGGAACAGGCGCACGCCCAGCCCCGCTTCGAGCCGCGCGACGTTCTTGCTCACGGCGGCCGGCGTCAGGCCGAGCTGCCGGGCAGCGGCGGAGAAGCTGCCGGCTTCGGCGCTGCGGACGAAGGACTCGAGGTGACTCAGGGGCTGCATGCTGGCTATTTTCAACCACGGGTTGAGATTGATAGGGCACTTTTGCAGCTACCGGCACCGCAATGCAATCCCGAAACTACAGGCATTCCATCACCACTTCGAAAGCAACCATGTCCTCCACCACTTCTTCCAAGCCCGTCCTTGCCGGCAAGGCGGCCTTCGTCACCGGCGGCTCGCGCGGCATCGGCGCCGCCATCGTGCGGCGTCTCGCCAGGGACGGCGCGGCCGTCGCCTTCAGCTACGCCAGCAACGAGGCCGCGGCCAAGGAACTCGTCGGCAGCATCGAAGCGTCAGGCGGCCGCGCGCTGGCCCTGCGCGTCGACAGCGCCGATGCCGACGCGCTGCGCGCCGCGGTCGACGAAAGCGCCCGCGCCCTGGGCCGGCTCGACATCCTGGTCAACAACGCCGGCGTCCTCAAGCTGGGCGCCGTCGACGAGATCTCGCTCGCCGACTTCGACCTCACGCTGAACGTCAACGTGCGCGCCGTGTTCGTCGCCATCCAGGCCGCCGTGCGCCACATGGGCGAAGGCGGCCGCATCATCAACATCGGCAGCACCAACGCCGAACGCATGCCCTTTCCGGGAGGCGGCGTCTACGCGATGAGCAAGTCCGCGCTCACCGGCCTCGTGCAAGGCTTTGCACGCGACCTCGGGCCGCGCGGCATCACGATCAACAACGTGCAGCCCGGCCCGGTCGACACCGACATGAACCCGGCCGACGGCCCGATGGCGGCAGCCATGCACGGCTTCATGGCGCTGCCC
This sequence comes from Variovorax paradoxus, assembly GCF_018614915.1. Lineage (GTDB taxonomy): Bacteria > Pseudomonadota > Gammaproteobacteria > Burkholderiales > Burkholderiaceae_C > Variovorax > Variovorax paradoxus_K. The sequence continues at coordinate 139,540 of NZ_JAGGNU010000010.1, forward strand.
CGGCACGGCCGCGGCGAAGAGATCGCCGGCATGGTGGCCTACCTGGCGAGCCCGGAAGCGGCTTTCGTGACCGGCGCCGGCCTCAACATCGACGGCGGCTTCGCAGCCTGAGCATGCGCGCCGGCCGGCGCCGAGCTCATCCGCACAAGGCCCTGGCGCCCTGGACGATCCGTTCGACGCCGACGCGCGATTGCGCTTCCAGCACCGGCGAATAGCCGACCGGGATGCGCGGCGCGCCCAGGCGCGCGACCCTGCAGCCAGTGGCCTCCGCCGCGCTGGCTGCGATCTCGGCGCCGAAGCCGGCCGCCTGCACCGCCTCGTGCACCACCAGCAGCCGGCCGGTGCGCCCGCATGAGGCGAGCACCGCGTCGCGGTCCCAGGGCCACAGCGTGCGCAGGTCGAGCAGGTCGGCCTCGATGCCAAGAGCCGCCAGCATGTCGCAGGCGGCGGCGCAGGCCTGCAGCTGCCGGCCCCAGCTCACCAGCGTCAACGCGCTGCCGCGGCGCAGGTGGGCGGCCTTGCCGAGCGGCACGGCGAGCGCCTCGTCCACCTCGCCGCGCAGCCCCCACAGCGTCTTGTGCTCGATGTAGACCACCGGGTCGCCGCACTGCATGGCGGCGCGCAGCAGCGAATGGTTGTCCTGCGGCGTCGAAGGGCACACCACCACCACGCCCGGCAGGTGAGCGAACCAGGCTTCGAGCGATTGCGAATGCTGCGCCGCCGAAGCATCCCAGATGCCGCCCGGCATGCGCGCCACCAGCGGCACGCGGCCCTGGCCGCCGAACATGAAGCGGTTCTTGGCAGCCTGGTTCACCAGTTCGTCCATGCCGCACAGCGCGAAGTCGACCACCCGCATCTCGACCACCGGCCGGAGGCCCGCGAGCGCCATGCCGACGCCGGCGCCCATGATGGCGGCCTCGGAGATCGGCGTGTCGATCACCCGCTCGGCGCCGAAGCGCTGCTGCAGCCCCTTGTACTGGCCGAAGATGCCGCCGCGGCCGACGTCCTCGCCGAGCACGACCACGCGCGGGTCGGCTTCCATCTCGCGCTGCACCGCCAGCACGGCAGCCTCGGCGTAGCTCATTTCGCGAACGGTGCCGAGCGCGGCGCGGCCGCTTGCCATGTCGCTCGTCATGTCCATTGGCCCGCTCCGGTGCTTTGCACGTCGGTGAAGGCGGCACCGGGCTCGGGCCAGGGCGCCGCATCGGCAGCGGCGAGGGCGGCTGCGACTTCCGCCTCTGCCTCCTCTTCGATCGCATCGAGCGCGGCAGCATCGCTGCCCAGGGCGAGCATCCGCTCGCGCGCCCGCGCGACCGGATCGGTCTCGAGCGCGGCGGCCAGTTCGCCCGCGTCGCGGTAGGCAGCCAGGTCGACCGACACGTGGCCCTTCACGCGGTAGGTCAGCGCATGCAGCAGCCGCGGCCCGCCCCCGGCGCGCACCTCGGCGACCAGCCTGCCCGCGGCGGCGTGCACGGCGAACACGTCGTTGCCATCGACCTGGGTGGCGGCGATGTCCATCGCCTCGGCACGCGCGGAGGCGCCGTCGCCGGCGGTCATCGGGCCGCTGGCGGTGGTCGCGCTCCAGCGGTTGTCCTCGCAGACGAAGAGCACCGGCAGCTGGTAGACGCGCGCCCAGTTCAGCGATTCCAGAAAGGGTCCGCGGTTGATCGCGCCGTCGCCGAAGAAGCAGACCGTGATCGCGTCCTTCTTCTGCAGCTTCTGGGCATGTGCCGCGCCGACCGCGATCGGCAGCCCGGCCGCGACCACGCCGTTGGCGCCCAGCATGCCGACCGAGAAATCGGCGATGTGCATCGAGCCGCCCTTGCCGCCGTTGCAGCCGCTGGCCTTGCCGAACAGCTCGCACATCATGCGCACGAGGTCGGCGCCCTTGGCCAGCGTGTGGCCGTGGCCGCGGTGGGTCGAGGTCAGGTAGTCCGTCGGCTGCAGATGGGCGCACACGCCGGCGGGCACCGCCTCCTGGCCGGTCGACAGGTGCAGCGGGCCGCGCACCTTGGCGGCCCCGGCGGCCTCCTGGCCGTAGGCGCTCACGCCGCCCTGGCTGGCCGCTTCGGCGGCATTCTCGAAGGCGCGGATGCGCAGCATCGTGCGGTAGAGCGCGCGGCGCGCGGGCTCGGGAATCGGCAGGTCCATGTTGTCTCCGGCGCAGCACACATCCGCGCTGCCGAAAATCGTACCAAACAGGTCCCGCTCAGCCGGGCGCGTCGCTCTCCCAGCTCTTGAGCCGCCGGTACAGCGTGCCGCGCGACACCCGCAGCTGGCGCGCGGCGTGCGAGATGTTGCCGCCATGCGCGGCCAGCGTTTCCTCGATCAGCTTGCGGCTGTGGCCGCGCAGCGTGCCGTCGCTGGCCGCGGCCGCGGGCGCTTCGCCGGCCGGCGGCGCATCGACCGGCGGGCTCGCGGCCGCCACCGGCGCGACCGACGGCACGCTCACCGCGTGCCGGAAATCCACGCCGTCGTGCGCCTGCAGCGAGGCCTGCAGCCAGACGCCGAGTCCGCTCGCCAGCCTCACGGGCTGCGCCGCCTCGCGGCGGCCGAGCCGCAGCAGGCCCGCGAGATCGAGGCCGAACAGCTGCTCGACATCGCGTGGACCCGACTCGGGCAAGCGGCCGATCAGCCGCGCGCCGGCCGTGTTGAGCCATTCCACCGTGCCGTCCGGCCCGATGCCCGCCAGCGCCTCCAGCGGCGTGCCCAGCAGCGAGGGGCTGGCCTGGAAGCGCAGCAGCAGCCGGTCGGGCGACTGCGCCTGCAGCAGCCGGTTCTCGATCGTGGTGGCGTAGAGCGCCACCATCGATGCGGCGTCGAAGCCGAAGCGGCGCGATTCGGCCGTGATGTCGAGCACCGCCGCCAGCCGGCCCTGCACGTCGCGGATCGGCGCGGCCGCGCACTGCATCTCGCGCAGGCACTCGAAGTAGTGCTCGGCGCCATGGACCGTGCAGGCCTGGCCGGTGCTCGCGACGATGCCCGGCGCCGTGGTGCCGACCGCGCTCTCGGCGATGTTGACGCCCAGGCGCGCCGTCTTCTGCAGGATCGGCTGCTGCGCCGCGGCGGGCTGGTGCGTGACATAAACGATCACGCCCTGCGCATCGGTCAGGATCACGCGGGAGCCGGTGCCGGCGAGCGAGCTTTCCATGCTCGCCAGCTCGCCGCGTGCGGCCTCCAGCAGTTCGCGGTTGCGGCCCAGCGTGGCGTGCAGGCGGCTCGGCGTGACGGGGTCGAAGGCGATGATGCGGCGCGTGTTCGCATGGGCGCGCGTGCAGCGCATCCACGACTGGATCACCGCTTCGCCGACCAGGCCGGAAGGGCGCACGCCTTCCTCGAAGAACTGCTGCCGCGCCAGCGCCACCCGCTCGGCCTGCGTGTTGGCGAACAGTTGCCGCGGCGCGCGGGTCGGGGGCATGGCCGTCTCCTGGTGATGTGGAGGCCGAATTTGTTCCGCAATGGAACAGTGGGGGTCTAGGGAAATCCCGAGGATGAACAAAGCCGGCGCGCAAACCATTCTTCGTTCCACAACGAAGGAGATGCACGATGAACAAGATCCACGCCGCGCTCGCGCTCGGCGCGCTGCTGTGCCTGGCCGCGGCGCCCGCGTCGGCCCAGAGCAAGGGCTCCGCCGAGCACATCAAGGCCGTCACGCAGCGCGTGGACGGCAACTTCATCCGCAGCAACGCGCAGAAGACGCCGGACTGGCCGAGCTACGGCCTCGACTACGCGGAAACGCGCTTCAGCAGGCTCGACCAGATCAACGCCGGCAACGTGAAGGAGCTCGGCCTCGCATGGTCGTACAACCTCGAATCCACACGCGGCGTGGAAGCGACGCCGCTGGTGGTCGACGGCATCATGTACGTCAGCGCTTCCTGGAGCGTGGTGCATGCGATCGACGCGCGCACCGGCAAGAAGATCTGGAGCTACGACCCCCAAGTCGACAAGTCCAGGGGCTTCAAGGGCTGCTGCGACGTGGTCAACCGCGGCGTCGCGCTCCACCAGGGCAAGGTGTTCGTGGCGGCGTACGACGGCCGCCTGATCGCGCTCGATGCCGCCACCGGCCGCCCGGTCTGGGAGAAGGACACCATCGTCGACCGTTCGAAGTCCTACACCATCACCGGCGCGCCGCGCGTCTTCAAGGGCAAGGTGATCATCGGCAACGGCGGCGCCGAGTACGGCGTGCGCGGCTACATCACGGCCTACGATGCAGCCACGGGCGAGCAGAAGTGGCGCTGGTTCACGGTGCCGGGTGATCCGTCCAAGCCCTTCGAGGATGCCTCGATGGCCAAGGCCGCCAAGACCTGGGACCCTTCGGCCAAATACTGGGAGGCGGGCGGCGGCGGCACCGCATGGGACACGCTCGCCTTCGACCCCGAGCTCAACCTGATGTACGTGGGCACCGGCAACGGCTCGCCCTGGGCGCACAGCAAGCGCAGCCCCAAGGGAGGCGACAACCTCTACCTGGCCTCGATCGTCGCGCTCAACCCCGACACCGGCAAGTACGTCTGGCACTACCAGGAGACGCCCGGCGACAACTGGGACTACACCTCGACCCAGCCGATGATCCTGGCCGATCTCAACATCGAGGGCAAGCCGCGCAAGGTGATCCTGCATGCGCCGAAGAACGGCTTCTTCTTCGTCATCGACCGCACCAACGGCAAGTTCATCTCGGCGAAGAACTTCGTCGAGGTCAACTGGGCCACCGGCTACGACAAGAAGGGGCGCCCGATCGAGATCGCCGCCGCGCGCCAGAACGAGAAGCCCGGCGACAGCATCCCCGGCCCCTTCGGCGCCCACAACTGGCACTCGATGTCCTTCAATCCGCAGACCGGCCTGGCCTACCTGCCGGCGCAGAACATCCCGCTCTCCCTGATGGACGACAAGGCCTGGAAGTTCAACGAGAACATGCCGGCCCGGCCGCATGCCGCGCTCGGTTGGAACACCGCGATGTTCATCAATGCCGAGCCGCCCAAGAGCAAGCCCTTCGGCCGCCTCGTCGCCTGGGACCCGGTGGCGCAGAAGCAGGCCTGGAGCGTCGAGCACGTTTCGCCCTGGAACGGCGGCACCCTGACCACCGCCGGCAACCTCGTGTTCCAGGGCACGGCGGACGGCCGGCTGGCGGCCTACGACGCGAAGAGCGGCGACAAGCTCTGGGAGACCGCCACCGGCACCGGCGTGGTTGCGGCGCCGGCCACCTACATGGTCGACGGCAAGCAGTACGTGTCGATCGCGGTCGGCTGGGGCGGCGTCTACGGCCTGGCCGCGCGTGCGACCGAGCGCCAGGGGCCGGGCACGGTCTACACCTTCGTGGTCGGCGGCAACGCGCCCAAGCCGGAGTTCGTGCAGTACCGCATGGACAAGCTGCTGCAGGGCGTGAAGTACGACCCGGCCAAGGTGCCCGACGGCACGCTGCTCTACGTGAGCAACTGCGTCTTCTGCCACGGCGTGCCGGGCGTGGACCGCGGCGGCAACATCCCGAACCTGGGCTACATGAACGCGAGCTACATCGAGAACCTCGACAAGTTCGTCTTCAAGGGCCCGGCGATGGAGCGCGGGATGCCGGACTTCAGCGGCAAGCTGAGTGCGGAGGATGTGGAGAAGATCAAGGCCTTCATCCAGGGGACGGCGGACGCGATTCGGCCGAAGTAGCAGCGCGATGCGATCGCGGTCCGGTGTCGCAAAGCTTCAAGACCGCTCTGTGATCTGGCGCAATCATGGAGGCGATTCGATGTCGAACGCCCGCGTGCCGCGATCGCCCTTTGCCGGAGCCGATCTCGGGACAGCGGCGGCCATCGCACGAGGCGCATGAGCGCCGGCTGCGCCGCGGACCTGGACGAGTTCGCCCTCGAGAGACTCAGTCCTTGCCCCTTCACCATCGAGGCGGCTCCCCTTGAGCCAGCACACGGCGACAAGCATGAGGCTCAGCGCAGTGAACAACAGAAAGAACATGAAGGGCTCGCGCTCGGGAGGCGCGAGGAAGATGGCGAAGCCGAGCAGCGCGAAGTAGATGAATAGCGCGATCCAGCCTTGCCAACAGCTCGATCGCGGCGCTAAGCCTTTTCCTGCCCGGCGCGTGATCCTTGCGGTCGAGCAGCACGATGGGGCGATCGGGCCGAACGGCTGCGCCATGATTCCGGCGAGCAGCCGAACTGGGCGCCGAACCACCGGGTGAACGCGCTGTGCGAGCTGTAGCCCAGCATGGCGGCCACCTCGCCCAGGCTGTAGCGGCCGTTGACCACATAGCGGCGGGCGAGATCCTGGCGGACCTCATTGATCAACTGCTTGAAGGTCAGCGTGCGCGCGTCGAGTTCGCGTTGCAGCGTGCGCATGCTCATGCCCAGGCCCAGCGCCACGGACTTGCAGGTGGCACGCCCCGTCGGCAGCATGAGGTAGATCGCCTTGCGCACTTCCTGGTCGACCGAGCGCTGGCGATCGTCGGGGAGGTCCGCAATCATTTTCCGGGCGTAGTCGGCCAGGACGGCATCGGCTGCCGGATTGGGCACGTCCAGGTCCGCCGCCTGGCACACCAGCCCGTTGAAGGCGCCGTCGAATTCGATGCGGCATTTGAAGAATCGGCGGTGAAAGGCCTGACTGGATGGCGGGCCGTGGGTGAAGCTCACGCTGGCTGGCTGCCACCGGTCCCCGAGAAGCACCTCGCACATCCGGTAGAGCACCCCGATCGCCAGTTCGATGGACTGCCGTGCAGCCACGGACATCGCCAGCTCTTCACGCAGGATGACCAGTCCGCCGACGTCTTCCACCTGAATCGCCAGTCTTTCGTTGAGCAGGTGCAGGTGCTCGATCAGCGTGAGCAGGACCTGCCGCAGCGTGGGCTGGTGCATGAGCAGCAGACTGATCACGCCGAAGTTTGACAGCTGGCGCCGGGCTGCGATGCGCAAGCCGAAAGATTCGCAAGCCGTGTCGCGAGCCGCATCCTCGAGGAGCCGAGCCACGCGGTCTGCCTCGACCAGCTGGTCCGGCTGCCGGATCAGCTGCGCTCGCAGCCCCGCCTTGCGCAAAGCCGCACCGGGGTCGTAGCCAAGTTCCTGCGCCACCTCCGAGAAGTTCGTCAGCGCCGCCGCACGTACCAAAGCCGTCATGGTCGAGCCTCTCTGCGTGGTTCCATTCTGGCATCAAATGTCAAGCCAGTGGCACGAAATGCAAAGCACTACGGAGCCCGCACTTCTACAGTTCCTCCCATGCCCCTGGGTCCACGAACCAGAGGGCGGATGAGACAAGAAACGCGCGACGACACGATGTTCTGCGGGGCCCAGGCCGCAGCTTGTCGTTCGCCAACATGGAGACAAGCATGCGAGTCGAACTACTGACCTGCGTCATCGGAGCCCAGCTCAGCGGCGTCAGCCTCGCCGATGCGGCGCGGGATGACGGCCTGTTCGCGGAGATCAAGGCGCTGCTGCTGCGGCACAAGGTGCTGTTCCTGCGCGATCAGGACATCAGTCGGTCGGAGCACATCGCCTTCGCCCGCCGCTTCGGCGAACTGGAGAACCACCCCGTCGCCGGCAGCGATCCGGAGCATCCGGGGCTGGTGCGCATCTACAAGACGCCGGACGCGCCCAACGATCGCTACGAGAACAGCTGGCACAGCGACGCGAGCTGGCGCGAGGCGCCGCCGATGGGTTGCGTGCTGCGCTGTGTCGAATGCCCGCCGGTGGGCGGCGACACGATCTGGGCCAACATGGCGATGGCCTACGAGCGGCTGCCCGAGCACGTCAAGGAGCTGATCGCGCCGCTGCGTGCGCGCCACAGCATCGAATGCACCTTCGGCGCGGCCATGCCCATCGAGAAGCGCCTCGCGCTCAAGGCCCAGTATCCGGATGCCGAGCACCCCGTGGTGCGCACCCACCCCGAAACCGGCGAAAGGGTGCTGTTCGTCAACGGCTTCACCACGCATTTCACCAACTTCCACACGCCGGCCAACGTGCGCTACGGGCAGGATTTCACGCAGGGCTCGTCGTCGCTGCTGCAGTACCTGATCAGCCAGGCCGCCATTCCCGAATACCAGGTGCGCTGGCGCTGGCAACCCGACAGCGTGGCGATCTGGGACAACCGGGCCACGCAGCACTACGCCGTGATGGACTACCCGCCCTGCCACCGCAAGATGGAACGCGCCGGGATCATCGGCACGCCGACCTTCTGACCTTCCGCTTCAACCCGACTCGCGCACTCACGGAGCTTTCGATGAACTTCCTCGACGGACACCTTTTCCCCGAAAACCAGCAGCCGCTGGTCATCACGGCCGCGCCCTACGCCCCTTCCTGGCTGCCTTCGGACTTCCCCGGCGAGATCGCCGTGACGATGGAAGAACAGATCCAGAAGGCCGTGGACTGCTACAACGCCGGCGCCACGGTGCTGCACCTGCACGTGCGCGAGCTGGACGGCAAGGGGTCCAAGCGCCTGTCCAAGTTCAATGAACTGATCGCCGGCGTGCGCGCCCGTGTGCCCGAGATGGTCATCCAGGTCGGCGGCTCGATCAGCTTCGCGCCCGAAACCGAAGGCGCCGCCGCCAAGTGGCTCTCCGACGACACGCGCCACATGCTGGCCGAGCTGGATCCCAAGCCGGACCAGGTGACGGTGACCATCAACACCTCGCAGATGAACATCCTGGAGCAGTTCGACCAGCGCGACATCCAGGGCACCTCGATGGAGGACCCGGCCGTCTTCAACGCCTACAAGGAGATGACCGTCCCCGCGCAGCCGGGCTGGGCCGAGGAGCACATCCGGCGCCTGTCCGCGGCGGGTATCCAGAGCGCCTTCCAGTGCTACAACATCAACAGCTTCGAGTCCGTGGAGCGGCTGATGCGCCGTGGCATCTACAAGGGCCCGCTGGTGCTGAACTGGGTGGCCATCGGCGGGGGCATGGATGCGCCCAACATCTACAACCTGGCCAACTTCGTGCGGGCCGTGCCCGACGGCGCGATGCTCACGGTGGAGAGCTCGGTGCTCAACGTGCTGCCGGTCAACATGATGGGCATTGCCATGGGGCTGCACGTGCGCTGCGGCACGGAAGACAACCTGTGGAACCAGTCGCGCACGGCAAAGGTCGGCACGGCCGCGCAGATCGAGCAGCTCGTGCGCATCTCCCGCGAGTTCGGCCGGCCCATCGCCACCGCCGGCCAGGCGCGCGAGATCTGCAAGATCGGCGTGTTCTACGACACGGTGGAAGAGACCTTGCTGGCCAACGGCTTCGCGCCCAATCGCAACGGCGGCCAGCAAGGCTTCCTGCGCAAGGCGGCCTGATCCATCACCGCATCGGAGCAACCATGAAGCGCGTCTTCCACATCGCCTCCGTGCTCTTCGCCGCCGCTGCGGCGCTGGGCTCGCCATGGGCATCCGCATACACCGACAAGCCGGTGAAGATGATCGTCCCCGCGCCGGCGGGGGGCACCATCGACGTGATGGCACGCATCGTGAGCGATCAGCTCGCGCGCGACATCGGCCAACCGGTGGTGGTCGAGAACAAGCCGGGCGCCGGCGGTGCCATCGCCGTCAAGTACCTGCTCTCGCAGCCGGCGGACGGCCAGACGCTCATGGTGACGGCCAGCAACGTGCTCACGGAGGTGCCGCACGTGCTCAAGGGCGGCTTCGACCCGCTCAAGGACGTCAAGCCCCTCTCGCTGATGGCGCGCTCGTCGATGCTCTTCATCTGCGCACCGCAGTTTCCGGCCAAGGATGCCAAGGAAGCCATTGCCTACGTGAAAGCCCATCCGGGCCAGGTGTCCTATGCCTCCTACAGCGCGGGAACGGCGTCCCAGTACGCAGGGGCGATCCTGAACAAGGCAGCGGGCCTCGACATGCAGCACGTGCCCTACCCGGGTTCGGCGCCGGCGCTGGCCCAGCTGATGGGGGGGCAGATCCCGCTCATGTTCGATGGCACCGTCACGTCGAAGAGCCTGATTGCGGCCGGCAAGGTGCGCCTGCTGGCCGTCGCAACCAAGGCTCGCTTGCCCGACTTCCCCAACGCGCCCACGCTCGCGGAGCTGGGCTACCCGGAGTTGAACTTCAGCAACTGGACCGGCGTGATCGCCTCGTCGCAGATGCCGGCGCCGCTGGCCGAGAAGATCCACGCGGCGCTGCAGAAGGTGGCCGCAAATGCCGCCGTGCACGAGCGCCTGATCGGTGCCGGCTTCGAGCCGATGACGGAGCGCTCGCTGGCGCAGGCGCAAGGCGAGCTGCGGGAGGAGTACGACCGCAACGCCGAGATCGTCAAGGCATTCAACATCAAGCTCAACTGAGCGCCAGGAGACATCAAATGGTCAAGGCCATCCGCTTCCACGAGACCGGGGGTCCCGAAGTACTGAAGTTCGAAGACGTCGAGGTGGGAGAGCCCGGCCCGGGGCAGGCGCGGGTGCGCCACACCTACATCGCGTTGAACTTCATCGACATCTACTTCCGCACCGGCCGCTATCCGCTGGTGCTGCCCGACGGTGTGGGCTCGGGGCTCGGCTCCGATGCGGTCGGCGTGGTCGAGGCCGTGGGCCCCGGCGTGACGGACGTCAAGGTCGGCGATCGCGTCGGCTATCTCATCGGGCCCCAGGGCGCCTATTCGCAAGTGCGCGTGCTGCCGGCCGAGGTCCTGATCCCGCTGCCCGACGGCATTGCGGACCGCACCGCTGCCACGCTGATGATGAAGGGCATGACGGCGCAGTACCTGTTCCGCCAGGTGGTTCCTCTGCAAGGCGGCGAGACCATCCTCTACCACGCGGCCGCAGGTGGCGTGGGCCTCATCGCCTGCCAGTGGGCGCGGGCCATGGGCGTGACGATGATCGGCACCGTCAGCACCGACGAGAAGGCCGCGCTGGCCAAGGCGAACGGCTGCGCCCACACCATCGTGACCTCACGCGAGAACATCGTCCAGCGTGTCAAGGAGATCACCGACGGCAAGGGCGTGCCCGTGGTCTACGACTCGGTGGGCAAGGACACGCTCGAAGCGTCGCTGGACTGCCTGCAGCCGCGCGGCTCGCTGGTCAGCAACGGCACGTCTTCGGGCCCGGTGGTGATCGACTCGCAGTTGCTGGCCGCCAAGGGCTCGCTGTGGGTCACGCGGCCCGCGATGATGCACTACATCCAGCCGCGCGCCCACATGCTGGACATGGCCAGCGAACTGTTCGGCCACGTGCTGGCCGGGCGCATCTTCAGCGAGCCCAAGCAGGTGTTTGCGCTCGCGGATGCGGCCGAGGCCCACCGCGCGCTCGAGTCCCGCAAGACCACCGGATCGACCGTCCTGGTGCCCTGATCGTGCTGATCTGCCGGACAAGCAGCTCGAACAGCCTTAAAGAGAGAGATATTCCAATGAACGGTTTGATGATGGATCGGCCGCTGCTGATTTCCAGCCTGCTCACGCATGCCGAAAGCCAGCACGGCGAGCGGGAGATCGTGTCGCGCCGCGTCGAAGGCGACGTGCACCGCACGACGTATCGCGAGCTCGGCCAGCGCGCGCGCCGGTTGGCCAATGCACTGGCGGCGCACGGCATCGCGCAGGGCGAGCGCGTGGCCACGCTGGCCTGGAACGGCTACCGCCACATGGAGCTGTACTACGCGGTGTCGGGTTCGGGCGCCGTGCTGCACACGATCAACCCGCGCCTGCATGCCGATCAGGTGGCATGGATCGCCGATCACGCCGAGGACCGAGTGCTGTTCTTCGACCTCAGCTTCCTCCCGCTGGTCGAGGCCGTCGCACCGCGCCTGGTCACCCTCAAGACCTTCGTCGCGATGACCGACCGGGCGCACATGCCCGCCGCCACGACGATTCCGAACCTCCTGTGCTACGAGGACCTGCTCGAGGCCCATTCGCCCGCGTTCGAGTGGCCCGAGTTCGACGAACGCGCCGCTTCGTCGCTGTGCTACACGTCCGGCACCACGGGCCATCCCAAGGGTGTGCTCTACAGCCACCGCTCCACGCTGCTGCACGCCTATGCCGCCGCGTTGCCGGATGCGCTGAGCTACTCCGGCAGCGATGTCATCCTGCCGGTGGTGCCGATGTTCCACGTGAACGCGTGGGGCATCCCGTACATCGCGTGCATGGTGGGCGCCAAGCTGGTGTTTCCCGGCCCGAGGCTCGACGGCAAGTCGCTGCACGACCTGTTCGAGGCCGAAGGCGTCACCGTCTCCGCCGGCGTGCCGACCGTGTGGCAGGGCCTGCTCGCGCACGTGGAGGCCCACGGACTGGCGTTCGGCACCATGCGCCGCACCGTCATCGGCGGCTCGGCCTGCCCGCCGGCCATGCTGCAGGCCTTCCAGGAGCGCCATGGCGTGCAGGTGGTTCACGCCTGGGGAATGACCGAAACGAGCCCTCTGGGCACCGTGTGCCGGCTCACGCCGGACCATCTGGCGCTCGATGCCCCGCAGCGCCTGGCCATCCAGTCCAAGCAGGGCCGCGCGGTGTTCGGCGTGGAGATGAAGATCGTCGATGCCCATGGCGAGCGCTTGCCGCACGACGGCCATGCCGCGGGCGAGCTGATGGTCCGGGGACCCTGGATCGCCGCGGGCTACTTCCATGGCGAGGGCGCCGGCCCGCTGGTGGACGGCTGGTTTCCGACCGGCGATGTCTCCACCATCGACGCCGACGGCTTCATGCAGATCACCGACCGCAGCAAGGACGTGATCAAGTCCGGCGGCGAGTGGATCGGCTCGATCGACCTGGAGAACATCGCCATGGCGCACCCCGCCGTCGCCATGGCCGCCTGCATCGCCGCGCGCCACCCCAAATGGGACGAGCGGCCACTGCTGGTGGTGGTGAAGAAGCCCGGGCACGACCTGACGCGCGACGAGCTGCTCGGCTTCTACGAAGGCAGGATCGCCAGATGGTGGACGCCGGACGACGTGGTGTTCGTCGACAGCATTCCCCTGGGCGGGACCGGCAAGGTGCAGAAGAACCTGCTGCGCGACGCCTGGCGCGACCACTTGCTGGCCACCGCCTGAGACCGCGAGGAGAACCCATCCATGAAGCAACTGATGCTGGCGCTGTCCGCCCTCGCCGCTGCCGGCACCGCCGCGGCGCAATCGTCACTCACCGTGTTCGGCGTCATCGACGCCGGCGTCAGCCACTACAGCACCAAGAGCCGATCCTGGGGCCTGACGCTGCCGCGGCAGGTCACGCAAAGCCAGACGGTGCTGTCGAACTCGGGCTACAACTCCAGCCGGCTGGGCTTCCGTGGCACGGAGGACCTCGGCGGCGGCCTCGCGGCCAGTTTCTGGCTCGAGGCGCCGGTGGCCAACGACACGGGCGGCGGCATCGCGAACTTTGGCCGCCGCTCCACCGTCAGCCTGTCGGGCCCCTTCGGCGAACTGCGCCTGGGCCGCGACTACACGCCGTCGTTCTGGAACGACGGCGTGTTCGACCCTTTCGGCGTCAATGGCGTGGGCACCAACCTGATCGCGGTGGTCAACAGCAACCTGGCCGCCGCGCGGGCGCTGGCCACCGGCGGGCCGCTCAATGGCGGGCTGTCCGCCGGCACCGACAGCTACCTGCGCACCAGCAATGCCATCAGCTACTTCCTGCCGCCGGGGCTGGCGGGCGTCTATGGGCAGGTGCAGTACGCGCTTCACGAGAACGTGGACACCAGCACCGTGCCGGGCAGCCCATCCAAACGGGGACGCTACGCGGGCGGCCGCCTGGGCTGGACCGACGGCAAGGCCGACGTAGCGTTGGGCTACGGCGAAAGCACCTTGACCAGCACATTCGCCGGTGGCGAGAAGATCAAGAGCCTGAACCTCGGCGGCTCCTACGACTTCGGGATGGTGAAGGTCTTCGGCGAATGGTCGCGCGTGCGCGACGTGCGCGATGGCGCCGCCTTCCTTGCGCCACGCCTCGCGGACCGCTACGACGGCTTCATGGCCGGCGTGAATATGCCGGTGGGAGCAGGTGTCATCCGCGCATCGCTTGCGCGTGTGAACTTCAAGAACGGCAACGGCCTGCCTGACAGCGACGCCTCGGTCAACAAGCTGGCGCTGGGCTACGTGCACCACCTGTCCAAGCGCACGGCGCTGTATGCGACGGTGACGCGCATCGGCATCCGCAACGGCCACAACAACCCGACCGTGATGGGCGTCACCCCGCTGGTGCTGAGCCTGCCTGCCATCCTGCCCCAGCCCGCCTACATCAGCACCGGCGGCATGGAGCCGCGCAGCGCCGTTGGCTACGACTTCGGCATCCGGCACGCCTTCTGATACTGCACTGTCCCGCTGATACGTGAGGCACGGCGCGGACAGCACGAGCTGCGGTGATGGTGGCTGCCAGGTTGCCACGGTCCTCAGTGAAGCCGTAGCGCACGTGCCGCCGCAACAACATCGCGCTCCTGAGGTACGCGTCCCATCTGACTGAGGCTGTCCGGCATTTCGACGAAAGTCCACCGAACGATCCCAGATGCATCGATCAGGAACTGCCCTATCGCCAGTGCAGGGTGCACCCTGGCCGAGTGAAAGTCCGCCTCGGTCATCTGAAAACCATCCTTCGCATTGAGCGTCTTCATCGCAGCAACGATATTCATCGGCTGCGGCAGTTCAGGATGCCCCGTCACAGAGTACTTCAGAAGCTCGGCCATGGTGGCGGTCTGCGGCCACCTCAGGCTGGAGGGATCGGTGTCATCGGGAAGGATCGCAGTTTCGCCAAGACCGAACGATCGATGGCTCTTCACTCCAGGGTCGGCCACCACGACCACCTGCGTTGGCCAGTGCTGGAAATACAACCGCGCTCGATCGAGCGTGGTGTTGACGACCACCACGATATTCGCATCCTCGACCTCGAGCCGCTCCTTCATTGACGTCAGAATCGAGATCTGACGCCGTGAGAACGGGCAGTGCAAGCCTCTCATGAAGGCGATCAGCACGCTGCGGCCCATTGCGCGGAAATCGGCCAGCGAGATAGCGCCTTCCTGATTGACAGTCGGAAGTGTGAGCTCTGGCGCCGACTCGCCAGGCTGCAGCACGTGCAAAGCGGCACTCATATGACCCTCTGATCTGTCCGTGGTCCACGGGGCAGGGTAAGCCATCGACACGCCCGGAACAAGCGAGGTCTTGTTCCATGCATGCCCTTCGCTCTACGAATAACGTAGATGGAAGGCCGCGAAGTCCTGTTGGTTCCTTGCCCGCCGGGCAGCGGACGCGGCCGCGCAGCACCTGCACCGTCCCCTGTAGTGCCTTCGCCCGCAGGGATTCCCCGGATGGCCGCGTCCGGAACCCCTCGCCATAGTTGGTTCGCCGCTCGAACTAAGGCACTAAGCCGCTGCGGCAACGCTTCAACAAACCCCCGGAGATATGCCCATGAAGAAGCCTTTTCGCGCCCTCGGCGCCCTGGCCCTCGGCCTTTCCGCCATCGGCGCCTGCGCCCAGACCGTGGTCGGCGTGAGCTGGTCCAACTTCCAGGAGGAGCGCTGGAAGACCGACGAGGCGGCGATCAAGGCGCAGCTGGAGAAGCTGGGCGCGAAGTACATCAGCGCCGATGCCGGCGGCTCGCCCGAGAAGCAGCTCGGCGACATCGAGGGCCTGATGTCCAAGGGGGCCAAGGCGCTGATCGTGCTCGCGATGGACAAGGATGCGATCCTGCCGGCCGTCAACAAGGCCGTGCGCCAGAAGGTGCCGGTGGTGGCCTACGACCGGCTGATCGAAACGCCCGGCGTCTTCTACATCACCTTCGACAACGTCGAGGTGGGCCGCATGCAGGCGCGCGCCGTCTACAAGGTCCAGCCCAAGGGCAACTACGTGTTCATCAAGGGCTCGCCCACCGACCCGAACGCGAACTTCCTGCGCGCCGGGCAGCAGGAGATCGTCGCCGAGGCGGTGAAGAAGGGCGACATCAAGATCGTCGGCGACGAATACACCGATGGCTGGAAGCCCGAGGTGGCGCAGAAGAACATGGAGCAGATCCTCACCAAGGCCGGCAACAAGGTCGATGCGGTGGTGGCGGCCAACGACGGCACCGCCGGCGGCGCGGTGGCGGCGCTCTCGGCCAAGGGCATCCGCGGCATTCCCGTGTCGGGCCAGGACGCCGACTTCGCAGCGCTGAACCGCGTGGCGCTCGGCACGCAGACGGTGACGGTGTGGAAGGACTCGCGCGAGCTCGGCCGCGAGGCGGCGAGCGCCGCGATCGCGTTGACGCAGGGCAAGACGCCGGAGAAGGCAGCCAACTGGAGCGGCGGCGAGAAGAAGGTCGCGATCTCCTCGCGCCTGCTCACGCCGGTGCCGGTCACGCGCGACAACCTCGACGTGGTGGTCAAGGAAGGCTGGATCAAGAAGGCCGAGCTGTGCAAGGGCGTCTCTGGAGACAAGGCACCTCCGGCCTGCAAATAAGTTCACCCCCAGGCTCCCCCACTTCGTGTGGTCCGCCAACCCCCTCTCCGGGGGCAACACCAGCGGCCCGGCAAAGCCGGTTCCGCGGTGTTCCCCGAACAGGCCTGGCTTCGCTGGCCGCGAGTGCCAAGAGGCTCCGACGCCGCTTGTCTCACAGTGGAGCAAATGAAATGAGCGAATCGCAATTGCTCTGGAGACGCAGCGGCGTCGACCTGCGCCTGCTGTTGATGAGCGCGCTGCTGGTCGTGATGGCGATCGTGTTCCACGTGCTGTCGGGCGGCATCTTCCTTTCGCCCGAGAACCTCTACAACATCGCGCAGCAGACCGCGGTGGTCGGCATCGTGTCGACGGTGATGGTGCTGGTCATCGTGGCGCGCCACATCGATCTCTCCGTCGGCTCGGTGATGGGCTTCGTCGGCGTGCTGGTCGCGTACCTGCAGTACAGCGCGGGCTGGTCCTGGCAGGCGTCCTGCCTCGCGGGGCTGGCGGTGGCGCTCCTGGTCTCGCTCTACCAGGGCGGGCTTACCGCGATGCTGGGCGTGCCGTCCTTCGTGGTCACGCTGGGCGGCCTGATGTCCTTTCGCGGCGCCGCCTTCCTGGTGGCCGACGGCAAGACGCAGCCGGTCAACGACGAGTTCTTCCAGCGCCTGGGCGGCGGCTATGACGGCGGCATCGGCACCACCGCGACGTGGGCGCTCGCGGCGTTCGTGGGCGTGGTGCTGTTCGCGCGCACGCTGCAGAAGCGCCGGGCCCGGCAGCGCCACGAGATGCCGGTCGAGCCGCTGTGGCTGGACCTGCTGCTCACGGCGGTGCCGGTGGCCGTGGTGTTCGCCTTCGCCGCCACCATGAACAGCTACCAGATCTCCTCCAAGACCGAGCCGCAGGGCATTCCCATTCCGGTGCTGATCTGGGCCATCGTCGCTGTGGTGCTTTCCTTCATCGTGCACCGCACGCGCTTCGGCCGCTACGTCTTCGCGATGGGCGGCAACCCGGACGCCGCGGCGCTGGTCGGCATCCCGGTCAAGCGGGTGACGATGCTGCTGTTCGCGCTGCTGGCGGTGCTGGTGACGGTGGCCGCGATCGTCTCGATCGCGCGGCTCAATGCCGGCACCAACTCGCTGGGCGGCGGCATGGAGCTCTACGTGATCGCGGCCGCGGTGATCGGCGGCGCGGCGCTGGCCGGCGGCAGCGGCTCGATCTTCGGCTCGGTGCTGGGCGCGCTGATCATGCAGTCGCTCGACAGCGGCATGCTGCTGCTCGACGTGCAGATCGGCAAGCGCATGGTGATCATCGGCCAGGTGCTGATCGTCGCCGTCGTCTTCGACGTGCTCTACCGTAAATACTTCGGGGAGCGCTAGATGGCCCAAGCCCTGGTCGAGCTGCGCGACATCCACAAGGCCTTCGGCGGCGTGAAGGCGGTCGACGGCGTCAGCGTCAATCTCTACCCCGGCGAAGTGGTGGCGATCCTCGGCCACAACGGCGCCGGCAAGTCCACGCTGATGAAGATGCTCGCCGGCGCCTACCCGATCGACTCGGGCGAGACGCGGATCGCGGGCCAGGAGGTGCACATCCGCACACCCTCCGAAGCGCAGGCGCAGGGCATCGAGACCATCTACCAGACGCTCGCCCTGGCCGACAACCTGGACTCGGTGTCCAACCTGTTCCTCGGCCGCGAGAAGCTCACGCCCTGGCGCACGCTGGACGACCACTTCATGGAGAACCAGGCGCGCCGTGTGTTCCAGCGCCTGAACAAGAACTTCACCAACATCCGCGTGCCGGTGCGGCGCCTGTCGGGCGGCCAGCGGCAAGTGGTCGCGATCTCGCGGGCCCTGTACTTCAATGCCCGCATCCTGATCATGGACGAGCCCTGCGCCGCGCTGGGTCCGGAGGAAACCGCGATGGTCGGCACGCTGGTGAAGCAGCTCAAGGCCGACGGCGTGGGCATCTTCCTGATCACCCACGACATGCCCGACGTGTTCGGCCTCAGCGACCGGCTGGCCGTGATGAAGAACGGCCGCCTGGTCGGCACCTACCGCACGGCCGAGGTGACCGAGGACGAGGTGCTGGGAATGATCATCGCGGGCAAGCGACCCGAGGGCAAAGCGCAAGCCGAACACGCAGGATGACCACGATCGGCGACCAGCAGCTGGTCAGGCGCATCCGTCGCAGCATCCCGATTCGGAGGCGCGGCGCGAGCGCGCCGCCGCCTCCATGCCTATTCAGTCTGCGTAAACGCCGGCAGCCTTGATGATCGGGCTCCACTTGGCGATTTCGGCGGCCACGAACTTCTTGTGCTCGGCCGGCTCGACGCGGCTGTCGCTGGTCACCACCGCGCCCAGGCCTTCCTGCTTCTTGATGAAGTCGGGATCCTTCAGCGCGACCTTCAGCGCGTCGTTGAGCTTCTTGGTCACCGCTGCCGGCGTGCCCTTGGGCGCGTAGAGCCCGTGCCAGATCGTGACCTGGAAGTCCTTCAGCCCCGACTCCTGCAGGGTGGGCAGGTCCTTGAGCAGCGGCGTCGTCAGGCGCTTCGAGGTGGTCACCGCGTAGGCCTTGACCTTCTTGCCTTCGATCTGCGGCGAGGTGTTGGTGGTCTGGTCGCACAGCAGGTCGATCTGGCCGCCGATCAGGTCGGTGATCGCAGGTGCCGTGCCCTTGTAGGGAACCGGCGTCATTTCGGTCTTCGTCGCGCTCTGGAACAGCAGGCCGCACAGGTGCGAGGCCGAGCCCACGCCCGCGTTGCCGAGGTTGATCTTGCCCTTGTTGGCAGCGATCCAGGCCGTGAGCTCCTTGTAGTTGTTCGCCGGCATGCTGGGCTTGGCGATCAGCGTCATCGGGACGTCGTTGACGATGCCCAGGTATTCGAAGTCGCTCTCGACCTTGAAGGGCACGTTGCGCACCAGGGTCGGAACGGTCGACATGCCGATGTGGTTCAAAAGCAGCGTGTAGCCGTCCGGATTGGCGCGTGCCACCTTGGCGGCGCCGATCGAGCTGCCGGCACCGGGCACGTTGTCGATCACGATGCTGACGCCGCCCAGCGGCTTGCGCAGCGCTTCGGCCAGGTCGCGTGCGACGCGGTCGGTCGGCCCGCCCGCGGAGAAAGGCACCACGATGCTGATGGGCTTGGTCGGGAAATCCTGGGCGTGGACGCCGACGGCAGCAGCGGCGATCGCCGTCAAGGCGAGCAGTTTTTTCATGGTCTCTCCGTATTCACAATCCGAGTTTCGAGGGCCGCGATCTTATCGGGTGGGCGTGGCCGGACGAATACCGGATTGCCCTTAAGGGATACCGCCTGCCGTGTCCTTGTACGCAGCCATGCTGGTTATCGTGATCCTTGGCCCCGAGACAAGGAACAAGGAGCGTGCGCATGCTGAAGCTGAAAGACCCCACCCTGCTGCGCCAGCAGGTTTTCATCGCCGGCGAGTGGGTGGACGCGGACAGCCGCGAAACCATCCCCGTCACCAACCCCGCCAGCGGCGAGCAGATCGGCACCGTGCCGATGTGCGGGGCGGCCGAGACCCGGCGCGCCATCGCCGCCGCCGAGGCCGCCCAGCGCGCCTGGGCCCGGCGCCCGGCCAAGGAGCGCTCGGCCATCCTGCGCAAGCTCAACGACCTGATGCTCGCCAATGTCGAGGACCTGGCCCTCATCATGACCACCGAGCAGGGCAAGCCGCTGGCCGAGAGCAAGGGCGAGATCGCCTACGCCGCCTCCTTCATCGAATGGTTCGCCGAAGAAGCGCGCCGGGTCTACGGCGACACGATTCCGGCCCCGCAGGCCGATCGCCGCATCCTCGCGCTGAAGCAACCCGTGGGCGTGACGGCTGCCATCACGCCCTGGAACTTCCCCACCGCCATGCTCACGCGCAAGGCCGGCCCGGCGCTGGCCGCCGGCTGCTCGATGGTGGTCAAGCCCGCGACCCAGACGCCCTTCTCGGCGCTGGCCTTCGCCGAGCTCGCCGACCGCGCCGGGCTGCCCAGGGGGCTCTTGTCGGTGCTCACCGGCTCGGCCTCGAAGATCGGCGGCGAGATGACCGCGAACCCCGTCGTGCGCAAGCTCACTTTCACCGGCTCCACCGAGGTCGGCCGCGCGCTGATGAAGCAGTCGGCCGACACCATCAAGAAGCTCTCGCTCGAGCTCGGCGGCAACGCGCCCTTCATCGTGTTCGACGACGCCGACATCGATGCGGCGGTCGAAGGCGCGATGGTCTCGAAGTACCGCAACACCGGCCAGACCTGCGTCTGCGCCAACCGCATCTACGTGCAGCGCGGCGTGCTGGAGGCTTTCACGCAGAAGCTGGTGGCCAGGGTCGATGCGCTGAAGGTGGGCGAGGGCACCGAGCCCGGCGTGACGCAGGGCCCGCTGATCGACGACAAGGCGGTGGCCAAGATCGAGGAGCACGTCGCCGATGCGGTGAAGAAGGGCGGCAAGGTCCTGGCCGGCGGCCAGCGCCATGCGCTCGGCGGGCGCTTCTACCAGCCGACCGTGATCGGCGGCGCGACGGCCGGGATGCTGGTGGCGCAGGAGGAAAGCTTCGGCCCGCTGGCGCCGATCTTCGCCTTCGACACCGAAGCCGACGCCGTCGCGGCGGCGAACGACACCGAGTTCGGCCTGGCCTCTTACTTCTACAGCCGCGACATCGGCCGCATCATGCGCGTGGCCGAGCAACTGGAGACCGGCATCGTGGGCGTCAACACCGGCCTGATCTCCACCGCCGAGGCGCCCTTCGGCGGCGTCAAGCAGTCCGGGCTGGGGCGCGAGGGCTCGAAGTACGGGCTCGACGAATTCCTCGAGATCAAGTACGTGTGCCTGGCGGGGCTGGACAAGTGAAAATCACGACCTTTCTGCGGTGCCGATCCAAGAAACCCAATCCATGACCGAAGCGACTCCTCTCCCGCCTCTTCCCGATCTTCCCGACCATCTGTCCATCGACCCGCGCAGCCCGCATCACGTCGCTGAAGTCTTCGAACACGACATCGGCATCCGCTTCAACGGCAAGGAGCGGCTCGACGTCGAGGAATACTGCATCAGCGAAGGCTGGATCAAGGTGCCCGCGGGCAAGACGCTGGATCGCAAGGGCAAGCCGCTCCTGATCAAACTGAAGGGCAAGGTGGAGGCCTTCTACCGCTAGCGCCCACGCTCCGAGGCGGGCGCCGATTCAGGACGATGACGCGCCCGCGGGCGCCTTCTTTCGCGGCCTCAGGGCCTCGGAAATCGACGACGCCACGGCGGCCCATTCCTCGCCCGTCAGCAACAGGGCCGCTTGCGAATGGAGCAGCGTGTCTTCCTGCTCCAGGTGCGCGTGCATTACCCGACGATGCTCTTGCAGCAGGGTGTCGGCGCCCGCGGCTGCGTCCGTTTCCCCCGCGCCGGCACGCTTCAACATCGCCTTCGACCGCGAGAGCAGATCGTCACAGTGCGCGCTTTCCAGCTCGAGCTGATCGAGAAGCTGGTCAGCCTCTGCCGACCTGCCGCGCAGCAGCTTGAGCAGGACGACGCCCTTCGGGCGATGCGTCGTTTCCTCGAATGCCTGAAGCCGTTCGATGAGCTCGACGAGCGATGCCGCCGCCTGCGGCGCGGGGTCCGTCCAATCGCCGGCGTCGAGCGCGCGCTCGACCAGCGCCAGCAGCTCGCGGATGCGAGCGTGCTCGGCACCCAAGACGGCCCACGCGCATTCGGCTGCCAACATGTTCTCACCCCCGTTGCACCAGTTTGCCGATCAGGACCTGCCGGAAGACCATACCGTTGTCACGCAGTAGTTCTTCTACTGCGTTGCAGTTGGCGCTGCAACTGGACTTCCCCCTCGGTGCTGCGGGATTTCACCAAGGATATGCCTCGTCCGGCGCGGCGCATACTGGTGGCAGACCCGCGCCAGTCCCTCCCCGGGGACAGCGGGCGGCAGCAAGGAGACACGCTTTGCAGCGAACCGACATTGCCAACCCGGCCTATTTCCACAAGGTCGTCGATTGCCAGTACGCCTGTCCGGCGCACACCCCCGTCCCCGAATACATCCGCCTGATCGCGCAGCGCCGCTACAGCGACGCCTACATGGTCAACTGGGTGTCCAACGTCTTCCCCGGCATCCTGGGGCGCACCTGCGACCGGCCGTGCGAGCCGGCCTGCAGGCGCGGGCGGGTGGAGGAGAACAACGCGAAAGATCCCGAGCCGGTGGCGATCTGCCGGCTCAAGCGCGTGGCGGCCGACATGAAGGACGACGTGCGCGCCCGCATGCCGAAACCCGAACCCCGCAACGGCAAGCGCGTCGCCTGCGTGGGCGCCGGGCCGGCCTCGCTCACCGTCGCGCGCGACCTGGCGCCGCTGGGCTATGAAGTGACAGTGTTCGACGGCGAGGCCAAGGCCGGCGGTTTCATCCGCACGCAGATCCCGCGCTTTCGCCTGCCCGAGTCGGTGATCGACGAGGAGACCGGCTACATCCTGGACCTGGGCGTCGAATTCCGCAGCGGCGAGCGCATCGACTCGATGAAGGCCCTGATGGCCGGGGGCTGGGACGCCATCTTCGTCGGCTGCGGCGCGCCGCGCGGGCGCGACCTAGAACTTCCGGGGCGCCGGGAAGCGGCGGCCGGCATCCACATCGGCATCGACTGGCTGGCTTCCGTCTCCTTCGGCCATGTCACGGGCATCGGCCGGCGCGTGATCGTGCTGGGCGGCGGCAACACGGCCATGGACTGCTGCAGATCGGCCCGCCGCCTGGGCGGCACCGACGTCAAGGTCATCGTGCGCAGCGGCTTCGACGAGATGAAGGCCTCGCCCTGGGAAAAGGAGGATGCCGCGCACGAAGGCATTCCGATCATCAACTTCCATGTGCCCAAGGACTTCGTCCACGAGCAAGGCAAGCTGGTCGGCATGCGTTTCGAGATCGTGCGGGCGGCGTACGACGACCAGGGCCGGCGCACGCTGGTGCCCACCGGCGAGCCCGAGGCCTTCTTCGAATGCGACGAGGTGCTGGTGGCGGTGGGCCAGGAGAACGCATTTCCCTGGATCGAGCGCGATTGCGGCATCGGCTTCGACCAGTGGGGCCTGCCCACGCTGGACAAGAGCAGCTTCCAGTCCACCGTGCCGCAGGTCTTCTTCGGCGGCGATGCGGCCTTCGGCCCCAAGAACATCATCGAGGCCGTGGCCCATGGGCACGAGGCCGCGGTGTCGATCGACCGGCTGCTGCATGGCGAGCCGATCGCCGTGCGTCCGCCGCCCATGACCAACCTGGTGTCGCAGAAGATGGGCATCCACGAGTGGAGCTACGACAACGACACCTCGAACGACCTGCGCTACAAGGTGCCCTGGGCCAAGGCCGAGAAGGCGCTGGCCAGCATCCGGGTCGAGGTGGAGCTGGGCTTCGACGCCGCCACCGCCTTCAAGGAGGCCGAGCGCTGCCTGAACTGCGATGTGCAGACCGTGTTCACCGAGGTCGCCTGCATCGAATGCGATGCCTGCGTGGACATCTGTCCGATGGACTGCATCAGCTTCACCACCAATGGCGAAGAGGCGGAGCTGCGGCCCCGGTTGAAGGCGCCGGCGCTCAACCTGGCGCAGGACCTCTACGTGTCCGGCGGGCTGAAGACGGGCCGGGTGATGGTCAAGGACGAGGACCTCTGCCTGCACTGCGGCCTGTGCGCCGAGCGCTGTCCCACGGGGGCCTGGGACATGCAGAAATTCCTGCTGAAGATGACGACGGCGGGGCCGGGCTCCCGCGATGCGCGCGTCGTGCCGAAAAAGGGGATGCCCGCATGAACCAGATTCAAGCGGTCAACGATTTCGTCATCAAGTTCGCCAACGTCAACGGTTCGGGTTCGGCCTCGGCCAACGAACTGTTCGCCAAGGCCATCCTGCGCATGGGCGTGCCGGTGAGTCCGCGCAACATCTTCCCCAGCAACATCCAGGGCCTGCCGACCTGGTACGAGGTGCGCGTGACCGAGAAGAGCCATCTGGGGCGGCGCGGCGGCACCGACATGATGGTGGCGATGAACCCGCAGACCTGGGACGCCGACGTCGCCGAGCTGGAGCCCGGCGGCTACCTGTTCTACGACAGCACGCGGCCGCTGCCGCCGTCGAAGTTCCGCGACGACATCCGGGTCATCGGCATGCCGCTCACCGAGATCTGCAACGCCGTCTACCACGACCCGCGGCAGCGCCAGCTGTTCAAGAACATCGTCTACGTGGGCGCCCTGGCCGTCCTCCTGGGCATCGAGCCCGAGGTCATCGAGAAGCTGTTCACCGAGCAGTACAAGGGCAAGGAAAAACTGCTGGCCTCCAACGTCCAGGCCCTGCACCTGGGATGCGACTTCGCCCGGGAGCACCTGCGCGAACCCGTGGGGCTCAGGGTGCGGCGCGCCGACCGGGTGGGCGAGCGGATCTTCGTGGACGGCAACAGCGCCGCCGCGCTGGGCTGCGTGTACGGCGGCGCCACGGTCGCGGCCTGGTACCCGATCACGCCCTCGTCCTCGGTGGCCGAGGCCTTCCAGAAGTACTGCTCGAAGCTGCGCGTCGACCCGGCGACCGGCCGGCAGCGCTTCGCGATCGTGCAGGCCGAGGACGAGATTGCCTCGATCGGCATGGTGGTCGGCGCCGGCTGGAACGGCGCCCGGGCCTTCACCGCGACCTCGGGGCCGGGCGTTTCCCTGATGACCGAGTTCATCGGCCTGGCCTACTTTGCCGAGATCCCGGTCACCGTCATCAACGTGCAGCGCGGCGGGCCCTCCACCGGCATGCCCACGCGCACCCAGCAGGCCGACATCCTGTCCTGCGCCTACGCCTCGCACGGCGACACCAAGCACGTGCTGCTGTTCCCCGAAGACCCGCACGAGTGCTTCGAGCACGCGGCCGCGGCGCTGGACCTGGCCGACCGGCTGCAGACGCCGGTGTTCGTGATGACCGACCTGGACATCGGCATGAACCAGCGCCTGTGCACGCCTTTCGCCTGGGACGACAGCCGGGCCTACGACCGCGGCAAGGTCATGACGGCCGAGGAGCTGGAGGCAGGCCGCGACTTCGGCCGCTACAAGGACGTGGACGGCGACGGCATTCCCTGGCGCACGCTGCCGGGCACGCATCCGACCAAGGGCAGCTTCTTCACCCGCGGCACCACGCGCGACGCCTACGCCCGCTATTCGGAGCGCGGGCCCGACTACGTCTACAACATGGAGCGGCTGCAAAGAAAGTTCGCGACCGCGGCCACGCTGGTGCCGCAGCCGCTGCTGCGCCTGGCGCCGAGCAAGACCGATCTGGGCGTGATCTATTTCGGCTCGACCAGCCCGGCCATGCAGGAGGCGCTGGAGATGCTGAACGAGCGCGGAATCCACCTCGATGCGCTGCGGCTGCGGGCCTTTCCCTTTCCGGACAGCGTGGTGCGTTTCCTCGCGCAGCACCCGCGCGTGTTCGTGGTCGAGCAGAACCGCGACGGCCAGATGCGCAGCCTGCTCATCAACGAGCTCGACATCGATCCGGCACGGCTCGTTCGCGTGCTGCACTTCGACGGCACACCCATCACGGCGCGCTTCATCGCCCATGCAATCGAAGCGCACACCAAGGAAAGCGCATGACCTACCTCGCCAAGCCCCGGCTGCGCCACCCCACGCTGCTTACCAACAAGGTCGGCTACACGCGGCGCGACTATGAAGGCAAGATCTCCACGCTGTGCGCCGGTTGCGGCCACGACTCGATCTCCGCCGCCATCATCGAGGCCTGCTGGGAGCTCGACATCGAGCCGCACCGCGTGGCCAAGCTCTCCGGCATCGGCTGCAGCTCCAAGACACCGGACTACTTCCTGGGCGCCTCGCACGGCTTCAACACCGTGCACGGCCGCATGCCCAGCGTGTTGACCGGCGCCAACCTGGCCAACCGCGACCTGCTGTACCTCGGCGTGTCGGGCGACGGCGATTCGGCTTCCATCGGCCTCGGCCAGTTCGCCCACGCCATGCGGCGCGGCGTGCGGATGGCCTACATCGTGGAGAACAACGGCGTCTACGGCCTGACCAAGGGCCAGTTCTCGGCCACCGCCGACGAGGGCTCGAAGAGCAAGAAGGGCCTCGTCAACACCGACAGCCCGGTCGACCTGGTGGCCATGGCGCTGCAGCTGGGCGCCAGCTACGTGGGGCGCGGCTTCTCGGGCAACAAGGCGCAGCTGGTACCGCTGATCAAGGGCGCGATCAGCCACGGCGGGGCCGCCTTCATCGACGTGATCAGTCCCTGCGTCGCCTTCAACAACCACCCCGGCAGCACCAAGAGCTACGACTACGTGCGCGAGCACAACGAGGCGGTCAGCCGCATCGACTTCATCCGCGAGCGCGAGGAGATCACGGTGGACATGGCGGCCGGCGAAGTGATGGACGTGCGCCAGCACGACGGCACCCTGCTGCGGCTGCGCAGCCTGCATCCCGGTTACAACCCCGGCGACCGCCACGCCGCCATGGCCTACATGCAGCGGCACCAGGAAATGGGCGAGGTCGTGACCGGCCTGCTCTACGTCGATCCGCTGGCCACCGACCTGCACACGGCGCTCAACACCAGCGAGCGGCCGCTCAACACCCTGGGGCCGGCCGAGCTCTGCCCCGGCGCCCAGGCGCTGGACCGGCTCAATCACGCCTTGCGCTAGGCGAAGGCTGGCGGCACCATCCCCGTTTCTGCTGGAGGGCGCACCATGGCCGAACGTACCGTGTTTCAGTCCATTTCGCGCAAGCACGTGCTCAGCCTGGGCCCGCAGGCCAGCGTGCGCGACGCCGCGGGCGCCATGACGCGCGCCAATTGCGGCAGCGTGCTCATCATGGAGCCGCCGGACACCCTGCTGGGCATCCTGACCGAGCGCGACCTGATGACGCGGGTGCTGGCCCGCGGGCTCGACCCCGAGCGCACGACGGCGCGCGAGGTCATGACCCCCAATCCGATCTGCGTGCCGCCGGAAACGCTGGTGTCCGACGCGGTGGTGCTGATGCTCGAGCGCGGCTTTCGCCACCTGCCGCTGGTGGCGGGAACCAAGATCCTCGGCGTCTTCTCGGTGCGCGATGCGCTGCCGCGGGAGATCGGCGCGGCTCTCAGCCAGGCCGAGTTCAACGAGCAGGTGAACGACGTTCTGGGTTGATCGGCGCGGCAGCTGCGAGTGCGGCCGCCATGCAGGCAGAATCGCCGCCTGCGCCAACTCCAGACTGCTCGCCTTGACCCAGCCCCGCCGCGCCCTGATCGCCCAGACCACGCCCACCGGAGATGCGATCGCGCAGGCGGTGGCACAGGGCTACGCGCTCGGTGAGGTGCTGGACTGCGCACTGCTGCGGCGCGGCTTCAACCACGTCTACGGGCTGCGCTTTGCCGAAGGGCGCCGGGCCGTGGCGCGCCTGAGTGCCGAGCGTCCGCGCGGCGCGCCCAACACCGACTACGAAGCGGCGCTGCTCGCGCACCTGAAGGCAGCCGGCGCCGGGGTGGCCGCCACGCTGCCCCCCCGCGACGGCGCCGCCGCCATCGCGATGCACTTGCCCGAGGGCGCGCGCACGCTGATGCTGTTCGAGCACCTGGACGGCGAGCCGCCCGACGAAGCGCTGCCCGACATCCAAGCCACCGGCCGCGGCCTCGCGCTGCTGCACGAGGCCGGCCAGGACTACAGCGGGCCGGCCAGCCGCTATGTGCTGGAACTTCCCCACCTGCTGGGCGAGTCGCTGCAACGTCTGTGCACGGCACCGACGATGGACGACGCGCTGCGCACGAGCTTCACGGCCATTGCACGGCGGCTGAATGCCCGCATTGCGGCGATGCCGGCGCTGACCCGCGTGAACTGCCATGGCGACTGCCACGGCAGCAACAACTTCATGACCGACGGGCCCGAAGGAACGCGCATCGCATCGTTCTTCGATTTCGACGATGCCGGCCCGGGCTGGCTGGCCTACGAACTGTGCGTCTACCTGTGGGCCATGCTGCCGCGCACCGCAGGTCGCGAACTCGATGCGGCGGCGCGCGAACGCTGGCGCCGCTACATCGCCGGCTACCGCGGCGTCCGACCGATCGGTGCGGCGGACTTCGACGCCATCGCCCCCTTTCTGGCCGTGCGGCAGTTCTGGCTGATGGGCGAGTACGCGGGCCGCATCGCCGTGTGGGGTACGCAGGCCATGCCGACGAGCTGGCTGCGCAAGCAGGTCGAGTTGCTGACGGCATGGGAATCGCTGAAGACGCCTGACTGAGAATTGCCCGCAAGCCAAAAACCCATGACCCGCACCATCCTGCCCACGCCCCGCAAAGCCGCCCAGTACGCCCTCACGCTGGCGACGCTTGCCATCGGAACCGTCGCCGCCTACTGGGCCTACCTCGTGGTCAAGCAGGAGCACATCCTCTTCATGACCCATCGCCTGCCCGAATCGGTCATGCCTGAGAATTTCAGGAGCTATTCGCAGGCCGTGCCCGGCGGCCAGGTGCGCGGGCTCATCTACAGCCCGCTCGACCCCGAGGCCATGACCGACATGGTGGTCTACGTGCCGGGCCGCGGCGAAGACGCACGCACGACCGGGCGCGCCGTGGCCTTGTGGCTCTTGCCCGGATTCGGATTCGCATCGCTGAACTACCGGGGAGTGGCGAACTCGGAAGGCCTGCCCACCGAGGTGGCGGCCGTCAACGACTTCTGCCAGCTCGCGGACCACCTGAGGCAGGTGTATCCCTTCGTCCGCCTGCACCTCGTCGGGCGCAGCCTCGGAACCGGCGTCGCAGTGCAGCTCGCAGCGAGGCAGGAGTTCGCGAGCGTCCAGCTCGTCACGCCCTACGATTCCCTCATCGAGGTGGCCAGGAAGCGCTTCCCTTTCGTCCCTCTCGATTGGCTCTTGCGGCACCAGTTCAACTCGATGGAGCATTGCAAGACGGTCGCCGCCAAGACCCAGGTCCTGCTGGCGGAGACGGACGACGTCGTCGAGCATGCGCACTCGCAGCGCCTCATCGATGCATGGCCGACGCCGATCCGCGCCGAGACCATAGCGAACACCGACCACCACAGCATCGTCGCGTCCGAAAGGACGTGGATGGCCGTGGGCGTCTTCGCACTGGCGGTGAGCGAGCCGGCGCAGAAGCTGGCCTGAGGCCGCGGCAGCGGCCGCTATGTCGTCGAAGGAGCCGCGGTGTTCACGCGGCGCGGCCCTCGGCATGCACCGACAGGATGTCGAAGATCGCCCGGTTGCACGGCGTGGCGACACCGAGGCGCGCGCCGCGCGCCACCACGTCGCCGCTGAGCCATGCGACTTCGAGGCGGTTGCCGCGTTCCAGGTCGTTGTGCATCGACGAGCTCATCGTGGCGGGCAACTGGTCGGCAAAGGCCAGCCGGTCCTTCGCATAGTCGGCCACAAGCGGCACGCCCTCGGCGCGGGCGACCTGCACCACCTCGTCGATCACGTCATGCAGGAAGGCGCGCGAACGCGCGTTGCTGCGGATCGGGCCGATCGAAGTGCGCGCCACGCTGGTGGTGCCCGAGAGCCCGACCAGGAACACGAACTTCTCCCAGATGCTCTGCTGGATGCGCTCGCTGAGCTCGACGTCGATGCCTGCTTCGACGCAGGCATCGCGAAAGGCCGCCACGCGCGGCGAGACCGTGCCGTCGTACTCGCCGAACACCAGCTTCTGCAGGGCGCCGGTGTGGCGGATCACGCCCGGCTCGGCAATGGTCGCCGCGATGTAGCAGACACCGCCGATGACGTGGCCCGCGCCCAGCACCTGGCGCAGGATGTCGTCCTTCACCACGCTGTTCTGGAACGACACCACCGCGGTCTCGGCGCCGAGCAGCGGCTTGATGGCTTCGGCCGCCGAAACCGTGTCCCACAGCTTGACGCCGAAGAGCACGATGTCCGCGCCCTCGATCCCGGCCGGGGTGTCGGTGGCCTTGACCTTCGGCAGGTGCAGGTCGCCGCGCCGACTCGCAACGCGCAGGCCGCGTTCGCGAAGGGCGGCGAGCTGCTGCCCGCGCGCCACGAAGCTGACATCGTGCCCGGCCTGCGCGAGGCGCGCGCCGAAGTAGCCGCCGACGCCGCCGGTTCCCATGACGGTGATGCGCATGAAATCTCCTGGTGATTGGCAATTGCGAAAAGGGCTTGGGTGGCAGCCGGCGGACGGGCGATGATCAAGCCGCAACCGAACGTGCCTCGAGGTTGACATGCAGGCATTCGCGCATGGCGTGAAAGATGGCTGCCAGGTTGTCCATGCTCGGATTCCCTGCAGGCGACAACATGCGATGCAGGCTCTTGCTCGGTTTCTCGGTGAGTGCCCCGAGCTGCTCGAAGCCGATCGTTGCGTTGACCAGGTCGCGCAGTATCAGCCGCGCCGTCTCCGGTTCTCCATTGAGAAACAGCGTCGCCGCTTCATCGAGGAGGGCCTGTGCAAAAGCCGGATCGCGCTCGACCCGCTCGACAACCGTTTGCTTGAAATCGCGTGTCAACGCCATGAACTACCTCTTCTGCTGCTCGCGACCGGCTCTGTGAGGCCGGGACCGCGCTTTCTTTCGTGCCTTGTACTCTGCCAACAAGGCCTTGGCCTGGTCGATGTCGCGCTGTTGGCGGCGTTTGGTGCCGCCGCCGAAAAGCACGATCAATGTTTCGCCGTCCTTGGCCAGGTAGATGCGATAGCCCGGCCCCCAGTCGATGACGTATTCGCCCATCCCATCGAACCACTTGACGCTGGAGACGTTGCCCAATTCCAGGCGCAGCTTCGTCGTGGTGACTTTGGCGGCTGCCTGCGGTTCAAGCGTATCGAACCATTCCTTGTATGAGTTCGATTCGTCCTCGCGCAAGTACTCTTCAACACGGATAGACATGGCGATGGTAACGTAAACGTTACTTTATAGTCAATGGAGAATTTGAAGTAGGGGCGGGCGCGAGATCATATTGAACGAGCCAGACCTACGCCCTTCGCGCTAGACCGTATTGCGAATAGGCGCCCCCCAACCCCCTCCCTAGACTCCCGCGACGAGGTCTGAGCGGCGCGCACTTTCGCGGCGTCGCGGCCCGCGCGAGCGGGCCTACAGACCGCGCGCGGGGGTCGGAATGGAACGGTTTTCGGGGTTCGGACGGGCGCACTCTGCGCGCAAGTGGATCGCAGCCGCCTTCGGACTCGTGGCGCTGGTCGGCTGCCATTGGGCCGTGGCGCAGGTGCCCGATGCCGAGGCCGCGGCCAGCAAGCAGGAACAGGCTCGGCTCGCCGACACCGACACGCTGCTCGCGCTCACCAACGACGGCGCCGTGCTCTACGCGCAGGACAGCCCCAAGCTCTCGGGCTACCAATACTGCAGCCAGGCGGTGGCGCTGGCCGAGGCCGGCGAGTTCCGCCAGAGCGTGCGCGCCGCGAGCAAGGCGATGCACCTGGCCAATGCCACGCGCGACCCGAACCTGCTCGCGATGTCCAACCGCGACCTCGCCATCGTCTACAGCTACTCGGGGCAGCTCGAGAAGGCAGAGGAGTTCGCGCGCGAGGCGCTCAAGCATCCGGCGCGCGATCCCAAGCTGGTCGTCGGCCCGGCGCACAAGGTCATCGGCGACGTGCAGACTCGCCGCGGCGACTATGCGGCGGCGGTGCAGAGCTACGACACCGCGCTCGCCAACAGCTCCGAGCGCTATGCGCCGCTGGTGCAGTCCTCGCTGATCAACGCATTGATCGAATCGGGCGACCCGGCACGCGCGCGCCAGCTGCTCGGCACGCTGCCGCCGCCGCGCGAGGCGCCGCTCGCCGCGCAGCTCGACCGCACGCGCGCGCGGCTGCTGCTGGCCGAGAACAAGCCCGCCGAGGCGCGTGACCTGTACCGCCAGCTCACCACGCGCTCGGTCGGCACCGACAGTGGCTACTACCAACTCTGGGCCTGGGACGGCGTGGCGCGCAGCGAGCTCGCGCTGGGTCAGAAACAGGCCGCGGCCGAGGCCGTGGGCCGCGCGCTCGGCGGCGTCGACGCGGTGCGCGCGAAGTTCCGCAGCGAGGAATTCAAGATGGGCCTGTTCTCCGATCTGCAGGCAGTCTTCGAACGCGGCGTCGGCCTCTACAGCGATGTAGGCGATGCGCGCCGGGCCTTCGAACTCAGCGAACGCAGCCGCTCGCGTGCCTTGCTCGATGCGGTGCGCGGCCGGGCCCGCGTGAGCAGCGAGGCGGTCGCGACCGTCGACCTCGCGACGCTGCAGCGCACGCTGGCGCCCGACGAGCGCGTGCTGCAGTTCCACGCGCTGCCCGATCGCCTTCAGGCCTGGGTGGTGAGCCCTGCCGGCATCGAGGCGAAGAGCATCCCGATAAAGCGCGACGATCTCACCGAACTGGTCGAGACCTATCGCAACTCGGTGGTGCGCGGCCGGCGCGCCGCTATCGCCAATGCCGACAAGCTCGGTGCCGCGCTGCTCGGCCCGCTCGCGCTGAAGCCGGGCGAGCGCCTCGTCATCGTGCCGCACGGACCCTTGCACTACCTGCCTTTCCAGGCGCTGCGCCTCGACGGGCGCTACGTGATCGAGACCCATCCGGTTTCCGTCGCGCCCTCGATGAGCATCGCGGTGCAGCTGGCGCAGCGCTCGCCGCGCGTCGACGCCGCGCTCACGGCCTTCGGCAATCCGCGCATCGAGGACAAGTACGACCTGCCCGGTGCCGAGACCGAGGTCAAGCAGCTCGCGCAGCTCTTCCCACGCAACAGCGTCTACATGGGCGCCGCCGCCACCAAGACGCAGTTTCGCGACGTGGCCTCGCGCGCGCCGCTGATGCACGTGGCCGCGCACGCCGAAGCCGACCAGATCGATCCGCTCTACTCGCGCATCCTCTTGGCCAACGAAGACGGCAAGCAGAACTTTCTGGAGGCGCACGAAATCCTCGCCCTGCCGATGCAGGGCACCGCGCTGGTCACGCTGTCGGCCTGCGAGTCGGGGCTGGGCCGCATCGCGCAGGGCGACGAGGTGCTGGGCTTCACGCGCTCCTTTCTCTCCGCGGGCACCTCGAGCCTGATCTCCTCGCTGTGGCCCGTGTCCGACGACGCCACCGCCATCCTGATGGGCACGCTCTATGCCGAGCTGGCCAAGGGCAGGGACATCCAGCAGGCCATGCAGGCCGGACAGCTGGCCGTGCTGAAGAACCCCCGCATGTCGCATCCCTTCTTCTGGGCCCCGTTCAACCTGATCGGCAACTGGCGGTTGAAGGTGGGGAGCCCGGCATGAGGGGCGGCGGCTCGGTGGTGGCTGTCGCGCTGGCGCTGGTCGTGCAGATCGCGCAGGCCGCGGACGAGGAGGCCGCGACGCTGCTGCCCACCAAGAATCCGTGCGGCAGCTGCGACCGTCCGCTCGCCCAGGCCCAGGCCCAGGCTTCACCCGCGCCGCAAAGCCTGCCCGCGCCGCCGGCGCCCGCGGCGGCATTCCGCCTCAATGACCTGCGTCTGAACGGCGTGCACGCGCTGACGAGCGAGGAGCTCCAGGACATCACGCGGCCCTACATCGGCCGCGACGTCACGCTCGCCGACCTCGAGGCGCTGGCCCAGGCCATCACGGCCCGCTACCGCGAGCGCGGCTACTTCCTCGCACAGGCCGTGGTGCCGGTGCAGACCGTGCAGGGCGGCGTGGTCGAGATCAGCGTGATCGAAGGCCGGCTCGGCAAGATCGACGTGGTGGTGGCGCCCGATGCGCCGATCAGCGAAGCGCGCGTGCGCGGCTTCCTCGCGCCGGTGCAGCCCGGGCAGGCGGTCAGCGCGCAGGGCTACGAACGTTCGATGCTGCTGCTGTCGGACCAGCCCGGCATCCGCGTCGCCTCCGGCCTGCAGGAAGGCACGCAACCCGGCACCACCGATCTCACGGTCGAGGTGACGGCGGCGCCGCGCTGGGTCTTCAGCGGCGAGGCCGACAACCATGGCACCAAGGAGTCCGGGCGCTACCGCATCGGCGGCAGCGCGCGCTGGCTCAGTCCCTTCGGCCTCGGCGACAACCTCGACATGCGCGCCATGGTGTCCAACGACAACGGACTGGTGTTCGGCCGCGTCGCCTACGAGGCGCCGATCGGCACCAGCGGGTTGCGCGCCGGCGTGGGCCTCGCACGCGTCAACTACGAGCTCGGCGGCCAGTTCGCGGAACTCGATGCGCAGGGCACGGCCGACGTGCTCGACTTCTCGCTCAACTACCCGCTGATCCGCCAGCGGCAGCAGAACCTGTTCCTGCGCCTCGGCGCCGACGTCAAGGACCTCAGCGACGAGTTGAGGGCGGTGGGCTTCACTTCGAAGAAGAGGGTGCGCGGCCTCGGCCTCGGCTGGACCTGGGAGCGGCGCGACGAGATGCTGGGCGGCGGCTACTGGGCCAGTTCGGGCACGCTCTACCACGGCAAGCTGGACATCCGCGATCCGCAGACGCTGGCCTTCGACCAGAGCTTCGGCGGCCACCGCACCGAGGGCGGCTTCACCAAGCTGAGCTTCCTGGTCTCGCGGCTGCAGGCCATCGTGCCGCGCCATTCGCTTTATCTGTCGCTCGGCGGCCAGTGGGCGAGCAAGAACCTCGACGCCTCGGAGAAGCTCGCGCTCGGCGGCGCGCGCGCGGTGCGCGCCTATCCCTCCGGCGAGGTGCTGGCGGACGAGGGTGTGATCGGCATCGCCGAATGGCGCTGGTCCTACAACGAGGAGTTCACGCCCTTCGTGTTCTACGACGCGGCGCGCGGCAAGCTGGCGCGCGACCCGACGATCTTCGACGGCGACAACAAGCTGAGCCTGCGCGGCTACGGCATCGGCGTCTCGTGGGCGCGGCCCGGCAGCTTCGCGATCAACGCGACGCTGGCCTGGCGCGACGGCACCCGGCGGGCGCAGACCGACGGCGGCGGCCACAACCCGCGTCTGTACGTGCAGGCGCAAAAGGCCTTCTGAAATGAACCATCGCACCACCCCGAGGCGTGCGTCGCGGTCGCGGCCCACGCGGTTCAGCATGCGACCTGTCGCGCTGGCGCTGGCATGGATGGGTTGCGCGCCGGCCTTCGCGCAGCTGCCGAGCTGGAACAACTTCCAGGTGCGCGGCGGCGTTGTCGCGGTCGGCACGCCGACGGCCGGCGGCACGCAGCTGGGCATCGCGCAAGGCACGCAGCGCGCCATCATCGACTGGCAGGGCTTCTCCATCGGGCCGGGCCACGCGGTCAACATCGCGCAGCCGGGCGCCGCCAGCGTGCTGCTCAACCGCGTGACGGGCAACGAGCTGTCCACCATCGCCGGCTCGCTGAACGCCAACGGCCGCGTGTTCCTGGTCAATCCCCACGGCGTGCTGTTCGGCAACGGCGCGAGCGTCAACGTCGGCGGCCTGGTGGCGTCGACGCTCAGGATGAGCACCAGCGACAGCGCCTTCATGGGCGGCAGCGAGCGCTTCGAGTTCAAGCAGGATGGCACGGCCTTCGGCACGGTCGAGAACCGCGGCGGCATCACGGCGCAGGGCGGCGGCACCATCGCGCTGATCGGCGCGCAGGTCAGCAACAGCGGCAGCATCGTGGCGCAGGGCGGCACCGCCGGGCTGGTGTCGGGCGATACGGTGACGGTCGATTTCGCGGGCGACGGGCTCACCACCTTCAAGGTGTCCTCGGGCCTCTACAGCGGCGTCGCCAACAGCGGCGTGGTGCAGGCCGATGGCGGGCGCGTCGTGATGATGGCGACCGCGGGCAGCGAGCTCGCGCAAGGCGTGGTCAACACGCGCGGCGTGCTGCGTGCTGATTCGCTGGCCACGCGCAACGGCGAGATCGTGCTCGACAGCGGCGGCTCGGCAGCCGGCGTCACGATCAACGGCGGCCTCGTGTCGGCGGCCGGCAAGGACGCGGGCCTGACAGGCGGCTCGATCGACGTCAAGGGGCGGACGATTCTGCTGCAGCCTGCTGCTGCGGACGACCCCGGCATCATCGACGCCAGCGGCGGCGCCGGCGGCGGCCGCATCCGGCTGCAGGCCGCGGCGGTCGGCGGCGATGCGCAGACCGGCGCGATCGCCGTCGCGTCGGGCAGCAGGATCAGCGCCGATGCCACCGTGGCCGGCAACGGCGGCGATATCCGCGTGATGGGCGAGCGCACGCTGCGCGCCTACGGAAAGTTCACGGCCCGCGGCGGGCCGCAGGGTGGAGACGGCGGCTTCGTCGAGACCTCGGGCGGCTATGCCGTGCCCGCGGGCGACAACAACGGCGGCATCGAGGTGCGGGGCGCCCGCGTCGATGCCTCGGCGCCGCGCGGCAAAGCGGGCACATGGCTGATCGATCCCGTCAACATCACCATTGCGGCCACCGAGGGCAGCGGCACGCTGATTCCCGGCGGCCTCTTCGAACCCCTCTTCGACCCCCTCAACGAATCGACGGCCGCGGTCGAAGACATCAACGCGACACTCAATGCGAACACAAGTGTCCGCATATCGACTGCATCGGCCGGCCCGCAGCCGGGGAATGTGACTTTCGCCGCCGGTGTAGCGATCCAGCGCACCAATCCAAGCTCGACTGAGGTCACCTTCCAGATCGATGCGAACCAGAACATCACCACCAATGGCAGCGTTGCAACGATCAGTTCGACCAGCGGGCCATTGAATGTCGTGTTCAACGCCGGCTTGGGGGGCACGGGCGGCATCGACTACGCCGGCGGTATTTCGACCAACGGCGGCGCCGTCACGATGCGCGCCAACCAGGGTGATTCCCCTGTTTGCACGATCTGCTTCTCCGGCGAGATCGACACGCGCGTCGCCGGAACGAACACCGGTGGCGCGGTCACCCTGATCGGAACGCGAGCACAGGCCACGCAGACCCCCGACTTTCCCCGCCCGGTCGTCCAGATTTCCGACGCGACGATCTCCACTGGAACCGGCGACGTGACCATCTCAGGCATCGGAGGGCTCGGTGGCACCGGTGTCGAGATTTCGTTGATTGAGGAAGACACCGGCATCTTCACGACCAGCGGGAACATCAGCATCACGGGCGTCGGGTCCGCGTTCACCGGCAACACCTTCACCGATCCGGGCCATGGCGTGCTGATCGACGGCGCGCAGATCCAGAGCGTGGACGGCAACATCGCCATTCGCGGCCTGCGGTTCGAAGGCGCGTCCACCGGCAATGGCGTGCAGATCGCCGGCGATAGCGTCGTCACCACGCTGGGCGCTGGCAACATCGAGCTGACGGGCGAATCGCGGATCGCCGATGCGGGCCTGCTCATTGCAGCCGGTTCGGAATCTGCCGACGCCGCGCGCGTCGACGGCAACAACCACGTGGTGCTGCGCGCTGCGAGCGCGGGCGGCGTGGATGCCCTCGCGATCGGCGGCACGGTGCGCGCCGGCAATGTGCTCAACCTGCGCCCGGGCGGTGTCGACGCGTCGGGCAATGCGGCTGACCGCGTCCCCGATCCGATCACGCTCGGCAGCATGGCGGACAGCGGCTTTGCGGTGAGCGCGGACGAGTTCACCCGCCTGACGGCCGCCACCATCGTGGCCGGCAGCAACCTCCATGCCGGCAACATCACGCTGTTCGGGCCGCTGTCGATGGCCTCGCCGCTGACGTTGCAGAACGGGGGCGGCGGCAACATCCTGCTGGCCGGTCCAGTCACCACCCCTCAGCTGGGATTGATCAGCGCCGGCAACATCACGCAGGCGGCCGGCGCGTCGATCGTGGCCACGCGCCTGCTCGCGCGCTCGACAGGCGGCAACGTGCTCCTGAACGACCCGGGCAACAACGTCGCGGTCGGCACCGTCGGCGGCGGGGCGGCCGGACGCTTCGAGTACACCGACGCCGACGCGGTGACGCTGGGAGCGGTTCCGGTCACCGCATTCGACGCCGCGAGCAATCTGCCGCAGGCGCTGCCGGGCACCGCCGTGTCGGCCGATCGGGTGCTCGTTCGCACCCTGAGCGGCGATCTCTCGCTCGCCACCGACGTCACGAGCACGAGCGGCACCGACCTGGTGGCAGGCGCGCGCTTCCAGAACCTCGGCGCCTACACCATCACCGGTGCCCCGTGGCGCATCTGGGCCGACACCTGGGTCGGCGAAACGCGCGGCGGGCTCGCCGGCTCCGGCCTGCTGCCCAACCTCTACCACTGCGCCTACCTGGGGCTTTGCACGGTGACGGTTCCGGCGGGCGCCAACCACTTCATCTACGCGCAGCAGCCGAGCGCCGTGGTCGTGATCAACAGCGCCTCGCGGCCCGGCGGCGTGCCGAATCCGCTGTTCACCTACAGCGTCACCGGCCTGATCCTCGGCGATACGGGCGCCGGCTTCGTGCTCGCGCTGTCGAGCCCGGCCACGCAGTTCAGCCTGCCGGGCGTCTACCCGATCAACGGCAGCTTCAGCTCGGCCGAGGGCTACGCGGTCACCGTGGTGCCGGGCGTGCTCACGGTGGGCGGCCTGGTGGAGCTGATCAAACCGGACATCGTGCGCGACAACCCGAGCACCTGGCTCTACGACCGCAACATCGGGCCGGCGCCGATCTGCCTCGCGACCGGACCGCTGGAAGGCGACCGCGCCGCGCAGGGCGGCGACGTGCTGGCGCGCGAATGGTCGCGCGTGCGCTCGCGGCCCAATCTCACCAATTGCATCGACACTGAGCGGCGCAACGGCTGCGCGGATTTTTAGCTCTCCCCCAGGTTGGCTCACTTCGTGTAGCCGCCCAACGTGCCGCGGCCAGAGGCCTTGGCCCTTCAGGCCGTCCAAGCCTGCGCAGGCAGGCTTGGAGCCGTCGGCCTTCAGCCCTCACCGGGGGCAACACCAGCGGCCCGGCGAAGCCGGTTCCGCGGTGTTTCACGAAGGGAGCCCGTTATCAACGATTGAGCTCGATGGGATGCCTCAGCGCACTTCGAGCGCGCGGGCGAAATCGCCGGTGTAGGTGCGCAGGCCCTGGTGCGAGAGGCGCGAGCGCGCGTCGATGAAGACCCGGCCGCCCACCGACTGCCAGCGACGGCAGAAGGCGTAGTCCTCACTCAGGTAGCGGCCGTTGTCCGGCTCGGCCATGACGTCGAAGAAGCGGTAGTGCGGCCAGGCGCGCGAGGCAACGTCGCCGGTGGCTGCATCGGGCGTGTAGCGCAGCTCGGGATGAGCGGTGGCCAGCCGCTCGAACACGGTGCGCGCGATCAGCATGAAGCCCGTGGGCGCATCGAGCACCTCGACGAAGCCGTCGGCATCGACCGTGCGAACACCCTCCAGCGCGTTGGCCGGAAAGCGCGCATGCAGGGCTTCGAACTGCTCGCGCGTGGTGCCCGCGGGCAGCGGCGCGTGCAGGCCGTCGACGGGCCAGCCGTCGCCCTTGAGCGGGTAGACGCCGCCCACCACCTCGCGGCCCGCCAGCAGCAGCCGCAGCGCGGCCTCGGGCTCGAAGCCGATGTCGGCATCGATCCAGAACAAGTGCGTCCAGCGCGCATCGGCCATGAACTCGGCCACCAGCCGGTTGCGCGCGCGCGGGATCAGGCTGTCGCCGTCGAGAAAGCGGGTCTGCATCGCGAAGCCGTGGGTCCAGGCCAGGTTCACCAGGCCGAGCAGGCTCTGCACGTAGGTCGAAGCCAGCGCGCCGCTGTAGCTCGGCGTCGCGATGAAGGGGCGGATGTCTTTCAGGGCCGTCGTGTCGAGCATCGGCGAATTGTGTGACTTTGCGAGTGCTCAGGCCGACGCCGGGCCGCCCCAAGGCGGCCTGCGGCCCCCTCGGGGGGCAGCGAGTACACGAAGTGACGGAGCGTGGGGGTCATGTGCTGCGACGGGTCGACAGCAACGCGCGCAGCTTCGCCGGCGCCACCGGCTTGGTGAGCAGCATCACGCCGCCCTGGCGCAGGCGCTGCAGCACCTCGGGCCCGGTGGCGCCCGAGACCAGCACCGCCAGCGCATCGGGCTGCAGCTGGCGCGCGGCGTCGATCACCTCCATGCCGTCCTCGTCGCCGGCCAGCTGCAGGTCGCACAGCAGCACGTCGAAGCGCGTGCCGGCGTCGGCGAGCCGGGCCAGCGCCTCGCTGCCGGTGGCCACGCATTCGACATGGCAACCCCATTGCCCGAGCAGCGCGCGGCTGGCGTCGAGGATGGCCGGGTCGTCATCCACCACGAGGCAGCGCAGGCCGGCGAGCGGCGACGCGGCCAGCGGTTCGGCCGCCGGCGGCAGCACGTCGCGTGGGTTCGCGCGCGGCAGCTCCAGCGCGAAGGTGCTGCCGGCCTGCAGCGCCGAGCGCAGCGCAATGCGCGTGCCGAGCAGCGCGGCGATGCGCGCGCAGATCGCGAGGCCGAGGCCGAAGCCCTGGCGGCGGTCGCGCTCGGTGTTCGCGACCTGGTAGAACTCCTCGAAGATCCGCGCCTGGTGGATCGGCGCGATGCCCACGCCGTTGTCGCGCACTTCGATGCGTACCTTGCCCGCGCTTCGGCGCGCCAGCACCAGCACCGTGCCGTCGGGCGGGGTGTGGTGGATCGCGTTGCTGACCAGGTTGCCGACGATGCGCAGCAGCAGCGCCGCATCGGTGCGCACCGCGAGCCCGCGGTCCCTCCACACCAGCCGCACGCGCGCCGCGGCGGCGCGCGCGGCATGCTGGGCCTCGAGCTGGTCGAACAGCATGGCCAGCGACACGTTGCTGATGGCCGGCGTGAGCACCTGCGCGTCGAGGCGCGAGATCTCGAGCAGGTCGTCGAGCAGCACGCCCATGAACTCGGCGCCCTCCTGCAGGCGCAGCACGGCAGGGCGCTGCGCTGCGCTGGCCGTGGGCAGCAGGCCGTCGATGAACAGGCCCATCGCATGCAGCGGCTGGCGCAGGTCGTGGCTGGCAGCGGCGAGGAAGCGGGCGCGGGAGAGAGCGGCCTGCTCGGCCTCGGCCATGCGCTGCAGCGCGACGGCGGTGGCTTCGCGCACCTGCTCGTCGCTCTGCTGCCGGTTGCGCTGCAGGCGCTCGGCCAGGCGGTTGATGTCGTGCGCGAGGTTGGCGAGCTCGTGCTGCGCGCGGCGTCGGCCGGCCGCGCTCTCTTCCTGGCCTTGGCCGCGCGCGACCACGTTGCAGCGCGCATCGAAGCGGCCCGCTTCCAGCGCCGCGACGGTGCGCGAGATGCGGCGCAGCGGCTGCGCGACCGCGCGCGCCGTGTGCCGCACCCAGGCCCAGGCAGCGATCAGGGCGACCATCGCGATGCCGATGCCGGCCATCAGCGAGCGCGTGCGTTCGCGCGCATAGGCGGTGGTGTCGCGGAAGGCCTGCACCAGCCCGATGGGCGTTTCGCCGGCCGCGGTCGAGCCTTCGGGCGCGAAGGCGCTGGCGCGCGAGGCTTCGCGCAGCGTGACCGGCGCGGTGAACATGCGCAGTTGCGCCAGCGGCGCGGTCTTGGGCCCGGCCGTGACGTAGACGCCGGCGCTGTTGCTGATCTCCACCCGCGTCACCTGGCCGCCGCGCAAGGCGGCGTTGGCCACGTTCTGCAACGCGGGCAGGTCGCCGGCGTAGAGGCTCAGGTCGGACATCGCGGCGACTTGGCGCGCCACGGCCTGGCCCTCGGCATTGAATGCGGCTTCGAGCGTCTCGAGGCGGCTGTGGGTGAACCAGGCGGTGAGCGCAATGGCCACGGCCGCGCAGGGCACCACGCCGAGCCGGAGCAGGTCGCGCTGGAGGCTGCCGCCGACCACGAGGGTGCGGCCGTCCGCTGCGGGCGGGTCCGACGGTCGTGCCGTGGATGCGGGCACGGCCAGACCGTGGCTCGGGGTGGTCATCGGGTGGCGGTCACCCGCTCGGTCAGTTCCCGCTCTTCCGGAAGGCGCAGGCCCAGCCCGCGCGCGACGGTGGTGTTGACGCGCACCGTGGCCGGCATCGCCGCCTCGACCAGCACGCCGCCGCCGGCCGGCGTGGCGGCGACCTTCTGCCCGAGCGCGCGCGCCTGCAGCGCAAGTTGCCCCGGCGTGGAGACGGCGGCCGCCAGTCCGCCCGAGCGGACCAGTCCGTCGCTGGTGCCGAACACCGGCAGGCCGGCGCCGGCGCCCGCGTGCAGCACCGCGAGCGTGGCGGCCTGGCTGTCGCCGATCAGGTCGGGCAGCACCATCAGCGCGTCGCTGCGCGGCACCAGCGCGCGCAGCACCGCGGCCAGCGACTTGGCGTCGGGCGCGTACTCGACCTGCAGCTCCCAGCCCTGGGCCGCGCGCTGCAGCTCGCGCACGATCGGCCCCGACTCGGTGGTCGCCACCACGCCTAGCCGGCGCTTCTGCGGCAGCACGGCATCGATGAGCGCCAACTGGTCGGCCATGGACGGCTCGCGCAGCAGCACGCCGACCTGGCGGTCGGTGCGCTTGAGCGCGGGGCTCGTCTTGAGGCTCTCGTAGTCGAGCCGGCTCAGCATCGCGAGCACCAGCGGGTCCTGGCCCGGGCGCTCGATCGCCGTGCGCGAGGCCGCCAGGCCCACGGCCATCGTGACCGGCACGTCCACCGGCGCGTTCGGGCGCAGGCTGCGCGTGCGCACGCCTGCCGTCACGCGGTCTTCGCCGGCGCCGGCAGGGTCCGCGGGCGGGCTGCCGGCGGACAGCCGGATCAGTTCGAAGCGGCTGCCGCTGTCCTGCGACTCGCGCAGCAGGCGAACGAATTCCGCATGGGCCGCCAACTCGTCGGCCACCAGAACGGTGAGACCGGCTGCGTTCGCGCCGCTGCAGAGCAGGGCGGCGAAGGCCACGCCGGCGAGGGCACGCAGCCCCAGGAAGAGCACCGGAAATCGATTCGCAAACATGAACTGCACCGGCAGTGGGTGATGGAACCCAATGTACGGAGGCGTCTCATTTCACGCGATAAGGCAGAGGGCTTATGTCGGCGGGCGCCGGGGGCAATTGCCGTGCAGGAGTGCACGGCCTCGCGGCCTGACGGCCTATGCCTGAGGTTGTATCCGTCAGAGGACCGCTTGCCGCACCGTCGCCAGCTGGGCGTTGATGGCCTGCCGCAGCAGCTTGGGCGACACCGGCTTGTAGAGCACGGCCACGCCCGAATTGGCCACTTCGCGCAGCCGGTCGGGCTTGGTCTCGCCGGTCACCAGGAGGCGCGCGGTCGCCTCGCCGATGCCGCGCGGATGGCGCTCCAGCGCGGCCAGCACGTCCAGGCCGTTGTCGCCGCCCTGCAGGAGCAGGTCGCTCACCACCAGGTCGGGCGGCCGGTCCCATTCGTCGGCGAGCGCCAGCGCCTCGTTGCGCGTCTGCGCGGCCATCACTTCGGCTCCCCAGTTCGAGAGCACCACCTGCAGGCCTTCGAGAATGGTGCGCTCGTCGTCGATCACCAGCACCCGCACGTTGCGCAGGCTCGGCTCGTCCTCGGCGGCTGCGCCGTGCTCCGGGGCGGCCGGGCTCGGGATGGCGGCCATGGGCTCGGCGGCGCGCACCAGCACGCGCACGCAGGTGCCCTTGCGTGGCTGCGAGCTCAGTTCGACGCGCGTGTTGAGCAGCGCCGCCAGCCGCTGCACGGTGGCCAGGCCCAGGCCCATGCCACGCGCGTCGCGGCCCTGCCGGCCGTGCGGCTCGACCTGGTAGAACTCCTCGAAGACGCGCGACTGGTGATGCGCCGGGATGCCGATGCCGGTGTCGATGACGTCGATGCGGACGCCCCGGCCGCGCCGGCGCGCACCGATCAGCACGCCGCCCTCGGTGGTGTGGCGCAGCGAGTTCGACACCAGGTTGTTGAGGATGCGCGAGAGCATCACGTAGTCGCTGCGCACCCAGAGCTCGGTCTTGCGCACCACCAGCCGCAGGTTCTGCTGCTCGGCCACCGAGCGGAAGTTGCGGCTGATCTCGTCGAACAGGTGGTCGAGCGCGAAGTCCGCCCACTGCGGCTGCAGCACGCCGGCGTCGAGCTGCGAGAGGTTGAGCAGCTCCGTGAACAGCCGGTCCAGCGAGTCGACGCACTCGCGGATGTGGCCGATGCGCTGCAGGCGCACCGGGTCGGTCTCG
Organism: Variovorax paradoxus; assembly: GCF_018614915.1. Taxonomy (GTDB): domain Bacteria; phylum Pseudomonadota; class Gammaproteobacteria; order Burkholderiales; family Burkholderiaceae_C; genus Variovorax; species Variovorax paradoxus_K. Next base: position 183,656 of record NZ_JAGGNU010000010.1, read on the forward strand.
CCATTGGCCAGCCCGTCGGAGAACAGCGTCAGCGCATGCAGCGGCTGGCGCAGGTCGTGGCTGGCGGCGGCCAGGAGCCGCGTCTTGGCCTGGCTCGCCACCTCGAGCTGCTGGTTCTTGCTGGCCAGTTGGGCAGTGGCATGGGCGATGCGGTTTTCCAGCTCGCCGCGGCTTTCCGAAAGCGCACGCGCCGCCTCGTTGAAGCCGTGCTGCAGGCGCCGCACCTCGGCCGTGCCCTCGACCGCCACCTGCGCCTCCTCGCCGGCGCCCAGGCGGTCGACCGCCTCGCCCAGCGTGCGGATCGGCGCGCTGATGCGGCGTGCCGCCCACCAGCCGGCCAGCCCCACGCCCACCAGGCTGGCCGCGAGCACCAGCAGCACGTTGAACCAGACCGAGCGCTTGGCACGCTCCACCGCGTCGAGGCTGATCTCCACCATCACCTTGCCGATGTGCTTGCCGTCGTCGCCGACGATCGGCGCCACCATCTGCAGGCCCTCGCTGCGCTCGCGGTCGACGGTCTCGGAATTGGCGAGGATCTCGCCGTCCTCCGACCAGATCTGCACCTGCTGCACGTGCGGCTGGTAGCTGCCGGACTGCGCGGTGCGCTGCAGCGCACGGCGGTCCATGTGCTGGAGCTGGGTCTGGGCCACGGTCGCCACCTGCAGCGCCACCGTCTGCGCATTGGCGCGCATCAGCTCGGTCACGCTCGCGAGGTGCTGGCGCGTCAGCACCGCGATCGCGGCCAGCGTCGCCACCGTGGCCGGCAGCAGCGCCAGCAGCACGAGCTGCTGCGCCAGCGTCAGGCGCACCAGCAGGCGGAGGGCGCGAAAGTGCCAGTTCATGGGCGGATCAAGTACATGGTGGCCTGAAGGTCGAGCACCGACTTAAGTACATGTCTAGAGAAAAACGTCACGAATCTGACCGAAGTTAGTTTCTAATTGTGTTCTCGACAGCACAGCTTTGACCAGCCCGAAGGCTCCGCCAGCCAACGCGTTCAGAAGAGATGCAATTTCCCGACCATCGCGCCGCCCGGGCTCCCCTCGCTTCTCCCGCCCTGCATCCCGGGCGGTTGCGGATGATGGCACGGCGCGCCGCCGCCCTGCTGGGGCGCTGCGCGCTGGCGCTGCTGCTGGCGGCGCCGCTTGCGGCGCTCGCCCAGAACGCGGGCACGGCGCCTGCCGCCAAGACGGCGCCGCTGCGCTTCGGCATCCTGCCGCTCGGCGGCGCCTTCGAATCGCGCAATGACTGGGAGCCGCTGCTGGCAGACCTGAGCCGCGCCATCGGGCGGCCGGTCAGCGTGCTCTCGGTCACTTCCTACGAAGCGCTCGAGCAGGCGATCCAGCGCGACCAGGTCGACATGGCCTTCCTGTCCGGCAAGATGGCGCTGGATGCCGTCACGCAGCGCCGCATGAACGTGGTGGCGCAGGTCACCCGGCACGACGGCCTGCCCGGCTACCGCGCGCTGCTGCTCACGCGCAAGACCGGGAAGCGCAACACGCTGAAAGACCTCCTGGCCGGGCCCGAACACTGGCGCCTGGCGCGCGGCGAGAACCGCTCGGTGTCGGGCTTCATCGTGCCGCAGCTCCAGCTCTTCCTGCCCAACCACATCGCGATGGAGACGCGCTTCGCCAGCGAGGTGGTGGGCACGCACCAGGCGACGGCGCTCGCGGTGGCCAACGGGGAGGCCGACGTGGCCACCAACAACACGGCCGACTTCGAGCGCTTCAAGCTCCAGTTCCCGGCCGAGGCCGAGCGGCTGCAGGTGATCTGGGAGTCGGAGCTGATCCCGCACGCGCAGCTGGTGGTGCGGCGCGAGTACAGCCCCGAGTTCCAGAAGAAGGTGCAGGCCTTCCTGGTCGACTATGCGCGCAGCAAGGGGCCGCGCGGGGACGCCGAGCGCGCCGTGTTGAAGTCGCTGCACGACCTCGCCGGTTTCGTCGCCGCCGACAACAGTTCGCTGCTGCCGGCCGCCAAGCTGGCCTACCAGCTCGCCAGGCAGAGCGCCATGACCTCGCAGTGGGTCAACGAGGCGGCGCGCCAAGCCAGGCTGCAGCGCATCGAGAACGCCTATGCCGAGCAGGTGGCCGTCTTGCGCAACGGTGCACCCTGAGGGCAGCGCCAGGCGCTGCGTGCTGCGCGCGGCGTGGCGCTGCAGCGTGGCTGCCGCACTCGGCTTGCACGCCGCCGCCGCGCTCGCGCAGGGCCTTCGCGGCGAGCTGCCGCCGGCGCTGCGCTTCGGTGTGCTGCCGATCGGCGGCGCCGTCGAATCGCGCGAGAACTGGACGGTGCTCCTCAACGACCTGAGCCGCGCGCTCGGCCGGCCGGTGAGCGTGCTCTCGGTGAGCTCCTACGAATCGCTCGAGCAGGCCATCGGGCGCAACGAGGTCGACTTCGCGCTGCTGTCCGCCAAGCTCGCGCTCGACGCCGTATCGCAGCGGCGCATGAACGTGCTGGCCCAGGTGACCCGGCACGAGGGAGCGCCGGATCATCGGGCCGTGCTGCTCACGCGCACGGCGCCGCCCTTCAACACGCTGCAGGAGCTGCTGGCCCGGCCCGAGCGCTGGCGCCTCGCGCGCGGCGACAGCCGCTCGGTGTCGGGCTTCATGGTGCCGCAGCTCGAGCTCTTCCTGCCGCACGGCATCGCGATGGAGACGCGCTTCAAGAGCGAGATCGTCGACACCCACCAGGCGACGGCGCTGGCGGTGGCGAACGGCGATGCCGACGTGGCCACCAACAACACGACCGATTTCGAGCGCTTCAGGCGGCAGTTTCCGGCCGAGGCGGCCCGGCTGCAGGTGATCTGGGAATCGAAGCCCACGCCGCCGGCCCTGTTCGTGGTGCGCAGCGACCATCCGCCCGCGCTGCAGAAGAAGCTGCAGGCCTTCCTGGTCGGCTATGGCCGCGGCAAGGGGCCGGGCGCCGATGCCGAACGCGAGGTGCTGAAGTCGCTGCATGCCTCCCTGGGCTACGCCGCCGCGGACAACAGCGCGCTGCTGCCGGCCGCGGCACTGGAGTACCAGCTCGCCAGGCAGCGAGCCTTGAACGCGAAGTGGGTCAGCCCGGAAGCTCGCGCGGGCCGGCTGGAACGCATCGAGCGCAGCCATGCGGAGCAGGTCCGGATGCTGCACGGCTTTCGGTGAATGGCTGGCCGACAGCGCCAAAGGAGGCCGCGCCAATTCTGGAATTGAAAACGCCCGATGAGATTCAGCGGGCGTGCCTAGAGAGATTCATCTGCCCTCGGCAGAGTCCTCCATGGATGTCAATCCTGTTTGGTGGGCACAGTCGGGTGATGGTCGCTCGAGCTTGAAGAGCTGCTTGTCGTAGTCCCGTCGCCGACTATGGGGTCGCTTGAAGAGCTGCTTGTAGTCAATATGTCGACGTCTACAGGATTGGGAAGAGGAAAAGAAGGCGCGGCATATCGTTCTTTTTTGTCGAACAGGTTCGAGAACGGCTTCTTTATCAAGCGCATTAGCAAGCTCTGGCTAGGATCGTACGCGTGAGCAACGACTTCCGGATAGAAAATGGGGGCTTCTTCTTCGGATTTTTCTTGATGAGAGAGATGCTCGTCACGCCACTCCTGCGCGGCCTCCCTGATAAGGTCGAGCCGCAGCGCCGTGCCACCTCCAGAAAGTGGCGCCGGCGCGGCTGATTGGCCGAAACTGTTCTGGTCATCTTGTTGGGAGATTTCTGACTGCGTACTCGTTGATTCAGTACTTTTTCTGTCTTCCTCGGCGGACGTGCGATTTTCTTCCTGCGCCAGAAAATCCAAATAGTCATTTACGTCAATCGACATGAGATCGGGGCCTACCCTACTTGCCATTAATTGTTGCGTCTCCTTGCTCATAAGATGGATTGCGAGCGGAATGTTTTGCTTTTTGGCAATCCGCATGAGCACAGATTTTTGATTCTTTGCCTCTGTGGTTGTCGAGGGCTTCGCAGGTTGAGTCGTCTGCGAGGAAAGGACATTGGATCTGGATGATTTCTTGAGGTTTTGCATCGTTGCTCCGGTAATTGCTATGCATCACGGATGATTCCGCGAGCCTGAGTAACAATTCGCCCCCAAGGGTTCCATGAGAAAAACGCGCTGAACCTCAAACGCCCTGTATCACCGCCATGATGTTCCCCTCCGTATCCTTGAACCAGGCAGCCTTCGCCCCACCCTCGTTCACGATGCCGTTCTTGTCCTTGCCGGGCATGTCGTAGTCCTCGAACACCACGCCGCGCGCCTTCAGTTCGGCCACTTCACGCTCGATGTTCTCGACCTGCCAGAAGGCCTGGCTGGCCTGGGAGGTGCCGGCGTTGGGCGTCGGGTAGAGGAAGCAGCTGGTGCCGCCGCCGCACTCGTAGACCACGCCGCCGGCCACGTCCTCCTTGGGCTTGAAGCCGAGCTTCTGCTCGTAGAACTGCCTTGCGCGATCGACGTCCTGGGCGGGGATGTAGGCGTACATGGGTGACTTCTGAAGCATGGTTTTCTCCTGTTCGGTCGGTCTGTGGATTGTGCGATTTCGACGTGCCGGCAGGTGCATGAAACTGTGTCCGGCGCGAAGTCCTGCCATGGCGCTTTGCCAGGAAGACCTCGCGTCGCTGGGCGTCTTTTTTCTTGCGCGATCAGCCGCACCAATGCTGGTCGCTCGACTGCATCAGAGCGGCGGAAATCATTCCCAAGGAAATCTCTTTTTCGGATCCTTTGGTGCCTTGGATTTAATCTGAAGAATGTGAAACTCATTCTGGTACCTGGCGTGCTCTGTCAACGCGCGAATCACCTCAAATGCCCTTGCTATGAACGCTTTTTCCTTTTCTTGGTATTTTTTTTCAAACACTTTATGGATTTCGACAAGCGTTGAACGAAAAGCGTGCGCGTTGGTCCCTTTGCGCAAATCAATCTTCTCGCTCTTGATTATCTCGATAAGGTAGTCTGCAAACGCTTTGAAGGCCCAGCACTGATCGCGAGTGGCCAGATCTTCCAGTCTGTAACCTAGAATCTCCTGGAATTTTTGGAACATCAGGGGAATTTGTTCGTGCGACACCTTTGATTTGGTGAGCTCGTACAACTCATCGACTATGCACGAAGGCCCTTTTTTCTTGTTGCTGGAAGCGAATTTGACAGCAATCTCGATCGCTGGGTCCGAGGAATAGCAGAGCCTGGTCAAATTTCGCAAGGCATGTTCGATGATCTTTGGATCTGAACTACTGTTCACGCGCTGCTGCCACATATCTATCGCGAATTTTCGGCCGTATTTTTCGACCATGAGGTGGCTGAATCTTTGAAGATAGTTGAAACCGAAGGTCGTGCCGCAATCGGCCGTGAGGCATGGCTCGAGCAATACATGCAACATCGTTTCCTTATTCTGGGCCCGACGTGCTTTGATCGACCGACCGGCATCCAGCAAAGCGCTGCAGATCAGATCTCTGATCAACGGGGATCCCGCTGCAGAATGAAGCCAAATTTTGTCCGGGCTCTGGTCACTGAAGATTTGCTCCGCGAGCTCATAAATATAATGTCGTATCAGTGGAAGGAATCGCACGTTGTCGAATGTTTTGTCTTGGATTTTTTTTGCGATGTGTTCAACGATCTCCTTTACTTGAAGATAAAGCTCGCCCAAGTCGTGCAACTCCACAAATTGCGTGATGCACTGCTCTTGCATTTCAATGGAGTTATCGTTCCCTTCCGCCAGCTCTTTCAAATTCAAGATCTGCGTCAGCGGCGTTTCTTTTTGCTCGGGAATGGGGCTGACATGTGTTTTCTTGTTTTTTGGCTTCAAGCGATCGGACTTGTTGGTCGGGGCACTTGGGCCGACTTCACGCTCTTTCTGCTGATCTTCAGGCGGCTGATGATTTTACGAGGGTCGCGAAGTTTTTTTGGGCTGTAATCACGTACGAGCGGATCGCCAAAATTCCCATAAATGGATTCTTCGCCCCCTCTGCGATCGCGCTGCGGATATTCTCTAACGGATTGTGTTGATTCTTCCAGCGCGGAATTCAGCGACACTTCCGTGAAATCCGAAACGCTGTCTTTGCGCATTTCCTTGCGGAGTTTATGTTTCGCAAGGTCTTCTGGCGAATTTCTCGCTGTTGTTCTGTGCAGCCTCACAGCGTCGCTGATAAGGTCTATTCTCAATGGATGCGCGGTTTCTTTTTTCTTCCGGGGTTTCCTCGTTGCGGCGACTGTCAATTTTGTTTGGTCGACTGGAATTTGTGGGGATGTGCATCTCGATCGGTCTGGGGCGCGGACAATTCCGCCCCGCTGAGTAACCGAATTTTGCAAACGGTTCCATTCGGGTCATGCGTTTAACCGCTCTGGATAACCGCCATGATGTTCCCGGCCGAACGCTTCTACCATCGCGCTTTGGACCAACGGAAAAGAGGCAAGACACGTCATGGACAGCATCGCCCTCCCCCTGCTCGGCATTGCGGGCGCCGCCGACGCTTCGCCTACATCGGCGATGGCCGTGCTCTGACAGGAGAGGGCGCGAATTCGTGACGTCATCGCGCAATGACGCATCGGCCCTCCGCACCCCCGCATCTCCGCATCATCTCGACCGTTTTCTGCGCACTGATCGCGGCCTGCGGCGGAGGAGGGGGCGGCGGAGGCGGAGGCGTCGCGACGCTGCCGCCGGCCTCCAACCAGCCCGCGCCGAGCGCGCCGACCGACGGGGTTCAGCCCTCGTCGCTCGTGGCCTCCGTTCCTCCCGACACCTACGGCACGGCTTCGGAGGCCCACCAGGCCTTCGTGTTGCTGAATGCGGAGCGCGAGCGCTGCGGTTTCGGCCTGCTGGCCCAGAACACCCAGCTCGACACCGCTGCCAAGGCGCACGCGGACTGGCAGATCATCAACAACCAGCTGACCCACTTCGAAGTGACCGGCACGTCCGGCTTCACGGGCGTGACCCCGCTGGACAGGGTCTCGGCCGCCGGCTATCCGGTGGGCGGCGTGAGCGACGAGATTTCGGGCCTCTACTACTCCGGCTCGATCGCCGGCACGGGCGTTTTCGGCGTGCGGGCGCTGCTCGCGCTGCCGTACCACCAGGCCGGCATGCTGAGCGGCTTTCGCGACGTGGGCATGGCGATGCGTGGCAGCGATGAAGTCGGCACCACCGGCACCTTCGGCGCGCGCACGGTGCAGCAGTTCGACCTTGGCTTCACCACGAGCGCGGGCCGCCAGGAGCCCGCCAGCGACCAAGTGCTCACCTATCCCTGCGAAGGAACGAGCGGCATCTTCTACGAGATCACCAACGAGAGTCCCAACCCGGCGCCGGGCCGCGACCTGAGGGCCAGCCCGCTCGGCCCCGGCTTGCTGGTGGCCGTGCGAACGGGGCAGGCGCTCACGATCTCCTCGGCATCGATGCAGGCGCTGTCGGGCAACATCCCCGTGGTGCTCCGGCCAACGATGACCAAGAGCAACGATCCCAACGGCGTGCTGGCCGGCCATCAGGCACTGGTCATTCCCGATGCGTCCCTGCTGCCGAACACGACCTACGCAGTGCAGATCGCCGGCACCAACGACGGCGCCGCGTTCCAGAAGAGCTTCAGCTTCGCGACGGGCAGCGGCGCGGCGAGATAAGCGCCGTGGCAACTACTTCCTGCAGTCGCCGCCCACCGACACCGAGCCATCCTTGCATTCGGTCATGATGGGCTCGCTGCCGGGGCGCGGCGGTGACGACGAAGCCGGCGAGTCTTCCTGCACATACACGATCTTCTTGGTGCCGAGTTCGCAGCTGCCCACGACCTTGCCGGCGACCGTTGCATCGGCGTTGACCGTGCTCAGCGTGAAGCGGTCGGCCCGGATCTTCGCATCGATCTCGGACAGCAGGGCATCGCAGTTGCCGGCGGCGCCGCTCGCGGAACCGGCGACGACCAGTGCGACGGCGGCCAGGAACAGTCTTCGCATCGGCTGCCGGCTCAACGCGAAGGCGCGGGCACCGGGGTGACCGTCTCGCGAATCACGCCGCCGCCCTTGACGCTGCCTCCGGAAGAACTGCCCGCGCCGCCGCGCACGCGCGCCTCGCAGGCAGCCTGGTCGGCCGCGGGTTGCAGCTTGCAGCGTTCCATCGCATTGGCGTCGTAGCCGGCGGCGCTCGAGCCGGTGAGGCCGTTGCGCTTGCCCTCCTGGCGCGCGGCGCCGGCTTCGCGAAGGCAGGCGGCCTTGTCCTGCTGTACGCCGTCGCAGGCCGCGCGTTCGCGCGCCATGCGGGCGTCGGCATCGGCCGATGTCGATTGGGCGAGTGCGGGGCCGGCGCCGAGCATGGCGACCAGGCACAGGCCGGCCAGCGGGGATCTCTTGTTCATCGTGCTTCCTGTCTGGAATGGAAAACCCGCCATCTGAGCGCCGCAGCGTGCCCCTGCGTGTCGGACACCGCCGCCAAAGTGCGCCGGTTCACTGAATTCTCACGATCTCCGCCTGCGGCAGGCCCTGGGGCGCGGCGGCGCCGGTGCGCATGAGCTTCTCGCCGTCGCGAAAGAAATACCAGCAGCCGTCGTCGGGAGCGCGCAGGTCGGTCAGGCGCGTCGGCGGCAGCGGGTTGAACCTGGCGCAGAGGCTGCCGTCCTCCTTCAGCTCCCAGCGGCCCGATCCGTTGCTGCCCGCGCTGCCGGCGCCCCGGCTGTTGTAGTAGACGAGGCCGCCGCTTCGCAGGTCCCAGCGCACCAGGTAGCCCAACGCACCGTCCTTCAGCGTGTGCGTCTTGCCGACGAGAAGCTGCTGCACCTCGGCCCGGTCGAGGAACTTGCGCCCCGGGGAGGAGGGCGTCGCAATGGCGGCGGAAGGTGGCGGCGCTGTGGGCGGCGGGATCGGCTGCGTGCTTGGCTGCTGGCGTGCCTGCAGGACGGGCGGCGCAGCTGCCGCCGGCGGCGGCGGCTCCGGCTGCTGCTGCTGCGGCGGCGGCGGCGCCTTCGTACGCGCTTCGTCGAGCTCGCGTTGCGCGCGCTCGAGTTGCTTTTCGAGCTCGTTCGGCTCGAAGCGCCGGCCCGACGGCAATCCGGCCTGGGCCTCCGGCTGGCGCGCCGTCTCCCGCGGCGGCGGCAGGCTCGGCACCGGATTCGATGCCAGATTCGCCGTGGGATTGAAGCTGAAGTTCGAAGTCAGCGAGGTGTTGACCCACGGCAGCTGGCGGTCGCGGGTGTCGCGCAGCACCTTGACGCGCACATTCTTGAACATCTGCTCGACCTCGAGGCCGGGGACCATCATCTCCTCGGCCAGGTGCTTGGTGTAGACGCTGTTGCGCCCGCGCGGGCCGTCTTCGGCCGGCGCCCCGGGTGCCGACGCGAAGGCGATCAGCGTGCCGCGCGCGCCCATCTCCGCCAGCCCGCCGGCGGAGCGGATGTTGCGCGTCTTGCCGGCGAAGGGGTTGTCGCGGCAGGCGTCCAGGATCACGATGCGCGGGTGCGAGCGCGCCTTGTCGATGCGGGCGAGGAACAGCTCCTCGATGTCGACCGATTCGTCCTTCACCTCTTCCTGGTCGCGCAGGTTGATGTCCACCGGCAGCAGGTAGTTGCGGCCGTCGATCTGCACCCCGTGGCCGGCGTAGTACAGCACCGCGATCGCATCGTCCTCCTGCACCCGGCGCGCGAACTCGCGCAGCGCGCGCCTGAACTGCAGCACGTTCACGTTGAGCTGCTCGTTGACGTCGAAGCCCAGCTTGCGCAGGTTGCCGGCGACGAGCCGCGCGTCGTTCTCCGGATTGTCCAGCGGCACCTTCGGGTACTTGGCGTTGCCGATCACCAGCGCGATGCGCTTGTCGGCCGGGCGGGCTTGCGCATGCGCGTCCGGAGCAGCGGCGACCAGTGCAAACACGAGCAGTGCCAGTGCGCCCAACAGCACGCGCACGACCGCGCCCATGTCGGCGAAATCGTCAGCAGCACGTGGAGCGGACATGCCGCCGACTATCCGCCGCAGGCATGGCCTTGGCAATTCGCAATTGCGGCAAGCAGCCGCTTCATCCCGCCTAGCCCCTTCGCTCTATCTCGCCCCGCGCGCCTAGGCCATTAGCCAGATTTGCCGCGCCTCCCTCGCGCCGGAAACTTGATGTTTCCTTTCAGGCGGGGGGCTCCCCTGCCGTCGACGGAGCGCGGATGAGTTGGCGAACTAAAGTGGTTTGGAGCGAGGGGATGCTGCTGCAGCCCCAGCACCTGCAGCAAAGCGAGCGCCATGCCGATCATGCGCGGCACCTGTTGTTGCGAAGCACCACGCCCTACGCCTGGGGTTTTGCCGAGCTCGAGATCGATCCCGCCGCGCTCTCGCTCGGCAAGCTGGCGCTGGTGCGCGCGGTCGGCGTGTTCGGCGACGGCACGGTGTTCGACATGCCGGCGGTCGACCCGCTGCCCGAGCCCATCGACATTCCCGCCGCGATGCGTGACGAGCCGGTGGTGCTGGCGCTGCCGCTGCGCCGCGCGGGCGCGCGCGAGGCCGATGCCGAGTCCTACGACGAGCTGGTGCGCCATCGCGTGCTGGAGTCCGACGTGCCCGATTCGAACACCGCCGGCGAGCGCACCGCGATGCTGCAGCTGGGCCAGCTGAACACGCGCCTGATGCGCGCGAGCGACGCGACCGACGCCTGGACCACGCTCAACACTGCGCGCGTGGTCGAGCGCCGCGTCGACAACCAGGTGCAGCTCGACCGCGTGCTGCTGCCGCCGCTGCTCGACGTGGCGGGCCATGCCGTGATCCGCGCCTGGCTCGACGAACTGCTGGGCCTGTTGCGCCAGCGCGGCGAGGCGCTGGCCGGGCGCATGAGCCAGGGCGGCACCGGCGGCGTGGCCGAGATCGCAGACTTCCTGCTCTTGCAGACGGTCAATCGCAACGAGGCCGTGTTCGCGCACCTGGCCCGAAGCGCGATGCTGCATCCGCAGCACTTCTTCGAGCACGCACTGGCGCTGGCCGGCGACCTGGCGAGCTTTCGCGATTCGCGCCGCGTCGCGCGCTTCGGCCCCTACATCCATGACGACCTGGCAGCGAGCTTCAAGCCGCTGATGGACGACCTGCGCCGCAGCCTGTCGATGGTGCTGGAGCAGTCGGCCATCCGCATCGATCTGCACGACCGCAAGCACGGCGTGCGCGTGGCCGTGATCCCCGATGTCGAGCTGCAGCGCAACGCCACCTTCGTGCTCGCGGTCAACGCCCAGATGCCGAGCGAGGCGCTGCGCGCGCGCTTCCCCACGCAGGTGAAGATCGCGCCGGTCGAGCGCATCCGCGACCTGGTCAACCTGGCGCTGCCGGGCGTCACGCTGATGCCGCTGCCGGTGGCGCCGCGGCAGATCCCCTTCCATGCGGGCGCCAACTACTTCGAGCTCGACACGCGCAACAGCGACCTCTGGCGCCAGCTCGAGCAATCGGGCGGCGTCGCGATGCACATCGCGGGCGACTTCCCGGGTCTGGACCTCGCGTTCTGGGCCATCCGCTCGTAGCCGCTTCATCCGTGCATTAGCCGGAGCACCACCATGACAACCCCGGACCCCTTCGCCGCCTTCGAGTCGGAGCGCACGGTCATCAAGCCCAAGCCGCGTGCGCCCGGAGGCGGCACGTCGGCCGTGCCGCCCACGGCGATGGGCGGCGGCGCCGATGCGCTGCCGTCCGAAGTGGGCGAGCTGGGCCTGCTCAATCCGCTGGTGTCGGCCGCGGGCAGGCTGCTGGTCTTGATCGGCAAGCTGCGCAACCTCGTGCAGCCGCCCAACGTGCAGTCGCTGCGGGCATCGACGGCCGATGCGGTGAACCAGTTCGACGCCGCCGCGCGGCGTGCCGGCATCTCCAACGAGACGGTGCTGGCCGCGCGCTACGTGCTCTGCACTTCTCTCGACGAGGCGGTGGCCAACACGCCCTGGGGCGTGCAGGGCGGCTGGAACAAGCAGAGCCTCCTGGTGCAGTTCCACAACGAGACCTGGGGCGGGGAGAAGGTATTCCAGCTGCTGGCCAAGCTCGCACAGGACGTGCCCACGCACCGGCAGCTGCTGGAGCTGATCTACAGCGTGCTCGCGCTCGGCTTCGAAGGCCGCTACCGCGTGGTCGACAACGGCAAAGCGCAGCTCGACACGGTGCGCCAACGCCTGGCCGACCTGATCGCGAAAGACCGGCCGCCGGTCGAGGCCGAGCTCTCGCCGCACTGGCGCGGTCAGGGCGCGGGCACGACGCGCTTGCGCGAATCGCTGCCGATGTGGGTGTTCGCGGCCGGCTTCGCGCTCCTGCTGGCGCTCGCCTGGTTCGGCCTTCGGCTCACGCTCAACCATCGCTCCGACGCCACCTATGCGGCGGTTTCCGGCCTGCGCGTGCCCAAGCTGCAGATCGCGCCGCCGGCTATCCTGGCCAAGTCGCCGCGGCTCGCGAAATTTCTCGAACCCGAGATCAAGCAGGGCCTGGTCACCGTCACCGACGAGGCCGACCGCAGCACCGTGCGGCTGCGCGGCGACAGCTTCTTCGGCTCCGGCAGCGCCGAGCCGATGGCGCAGTCGCTGCCGGTGTTGAAGCGCATCGGCCAAGCGCTGGCCGAGGTCAAGGGCGAGGTGCTGATCACCGGCCATTCCGACAACCAGCCGATCCGCTCGATGCGCTATCCGTCCAACTGGCACCTGTCGGCCGCGCGCGCCGACGCGGTGAAGGGCGCGCTCGCCAATTTTGTCGACCCGGCGCGGCTGCGCTCGGACGGCAAGGCCGATGCCGAGCCGATCGCTGCCAACGACACGCCGGCCAACCGCGCGCGCAACCGCCGCGTCGAGGTCGTGCTCCTGAGCCCGCCCGAGCAGGTGGCCGCCGAACTCGCGGGAGCGAAGCGATGAAAAAGCTCTTCGGATGGTTGTTCCATCCGCTGCTCCTGACCGCGCTCGCGCTGGCCGTCGTCGCGCTCCTGATCTGGTGGATCGGTCCGCTGATCAGGATCGGCGCGCTGGCTCCGCTCGAAAGCGAGCTCGCGCGCGCCGTGCTGATCGGCATCGTCGTGCTGCTGGTACTGCTGCGCGCCGCCTGGCGCCGCTGGCGTGCGCGCAAGGCCAGCCAGCGTCTCACCGACGGCCTCATGAAGGCGCCGGCCGCGCAGCCCGCGGCGACCGCCGACTACGCCGAGCAGAAGGTGCTCGACACGCGCTTCACCGAAGCCGTGGCCACCTTGAAGCAGATGCGCCTGCACGCGGCCGGCAAGAAGCCGGGCTGGCGCGACTGGCTTTCGCTCTCGGGCGGCAGCTACCTCTACGACCTGCCGTGGTACGTGTTCATCGGCGCGCCCGGCGCCGGCAAGACCACGGCGCTGATCAATTCCGGCCTCTCCTTCCCGCTGGCCGACAAGTTCGGCCCCGGCGCCATCCGCGGCGTCGGCGGCACGCGCAACTGCGACTGGTGGTTCACCGACGACGCCGTGCTGATCGACACCGCCGGCCGCTACACCACGCAGGACAGCCACCAGTCCGAGGACAAGAGCGCATGGGAAGGCTTCCTCGGCCTGCTCAAGAAGGTGCGGCCGCGGCGCCCGCTCAACGGCGTGTTCCTCACCGTCAGCGTGGCCGACCTGCTGAGCCAGGGCACCGATGCGCGCAGCACGCTCGCGGCCTCGATCCGCGCGCGGCTGCTGGAGCTCGACGCCAAGCTCACCACGCGCCTGCCGGTCTACGTGCTCGTGACCAAGAGCGACCTGCTCTACGGCTTCAGCGAATACTTCGCCGACCTGGGCAAGGAGCAGCGCGCGCAGGTCTTCGGCTTCACGCTGCCGGCCGAGGAGGGCGCGCAGGTCGACGAGCGGGGGCTCGCCAACGCCTTCCAGCGCAAGTTCGGCCTCTTGCACGAGCGTGTCAACGACAGCCTGATCCAGCGCATGCAGCGCGAGACCGACGGCACGCGGCGCGCCGCGGTCTTCGGCTTTCCGGCGCAGTTCGGCACCGTCGGGCCGCTGCTGTCGGATCTGCTCGAGCAGGTCTTCACCGGCTCGCGCTTCGCGCAGCCGCCGTGGGTGCGCGGCGTCTACTTCACCAGCGGCACGCAGGAAGGCAGCCCGATCGACCGCGTGATGGGCAGCCTCGCGCGCAGCTTCGGTCTCGAACGCGCCATGCTGCCGCCGCAGAAGAGCAGCGGGCGCAGCTACTTCCTCACTTCGCTTCTGCGCGACGTGGTGTTCCCCGAGCAGCGCCTCGCGGGCGCCGACGTCAAGCTCGAACGCAAGCGCCACACGCTGCGCCTGGCCGGCATCGCCGCGATGACGCTGGTCACGCTGGCGCTGCTCGCCGGCTGGGGCTACAGCAGCTGGCAGAACCTGAACTACCTGAAGGCGGTCGAGGCACGCGTCGAGCCGGCGCGGCAGACGCTGGCAGCGCTGCCTTCGCGCGTGTCGAACCTGGTCGAGGTGGCGCCGGTGCTGCAGGCGCTGCGCAACATCTGGAAGACACCCGAGAACCGCGAAGGCGAAGAGCCGCTCTCGATGACCCTGGGCCTCTACCAGGGCGACAAGCTCGATGCCGCCGCCATGCTGGCGCACCAGCGCGCGCTGAACGAGGCCTTCCTGCCGCAGCTCGCCAAGCGCATCGAGGACCAGCTGCGCACCGCGCAGAAAGACAACCTCGAGTTCAGCTACGAGGCGCTCAAGACCTACCTGATGCTGCACCAGCCCGATCGCTTCGACCCCGAGGCGCTGAAGGCCTGGATCACGCTCGACTGGGCGCGCAGCCTCGACCGCGGCATCCCCGAAGACCAGCGCAAGCTGCTGGAAGACCAGCTCGACGTGCTGATCGCCCAAGGCCCGCCGCGCTCGCCGCTCAAGATGGATGAGAACCTGGTGCGCAACGTGCGCGCCGTGCTCGCGAGCTACCCGCTGGAGCAGCGCGTCTTCAGCCGCCTGAAGCGCCAGCGCCTTGGCAAGGACATCCCGGCCTTCAGCGTCGCCACCGCCGCCGGCCCCGCCGGCCCGCTGGTGTTCGAGCGCATCAGCGGCAAGCCGCTGGCCGACGGCGTGCCGGGCATGTTCACCTACGACGGCTACCACAAGCGCTTCCAGAACGAGGTCACGGTGCTCACCGGCCTGCTCGCCAACGAGGACCCGTGGGTGCTCGGCCAGGAGCGCGGCGCGGCCGACCGCCTGCGCGACGCCGCCGCGCTCGGCGCGCTGACCGACCGCGTGCGCCGGCTCTACCTCGAGGAGTACGTCAAGGTCTGGGAAGCCATGCTGTCCGACGTGCGCCTGGTGCGCGCCACCGGGCTGGAGAAGAACATCGAGACCGCGCGCATCCTCTCGGGCACCGGCTCGCCGCTCGCCAGCTTCCTGCGCGCGGTGGTCAAGGAGACCACGCTGACCCCGGCCGAGCCCGGCAAGGACGCGGTGAGCAAGGCCACCGAAACCGTGCGCAACACGCGCCGCAACCTCGAGAACCTGTTCGGCAACGAGCCCGACAAGCAGTTGCCCGCCGGCAAGCGCATCGAGAGCATCGTCGACGACCGCTTCGAGCCGCTGCGCCGCCTGGTCACCGCGCCCGCGCCCAACGGGCCGGCGCCGATCGACGATGCGCTCAAGCTCTTCAACGAGGTCTACGTCTACCTCACGGCAGTCGACACTGCCGTCAAGAGCCGCAGCTCTCCGCCGCCCGGCGACGTGGCCGGCAAGCTCAAGTCCGATGCCGGGCGCCTGCCCGAGCCGGTGCGCACCATGGTCGAGAACCTGAGCCAGTCCGGCGCCACGCAGGCGCGCGTGGCCGAGCGCGGCAACCTGAGCCAGGACCTGCGCCCGGTGACCGAGTTCTGCAGCCGCGCGATCGCCGGGCGCTATCCCTTCGTCACCACCAGCAAGCGCGACGTGCTGCCGGAGGACTTCGGCCAGATGTTCGGCCCCGGCGGCCTGATGGACGAGTTCTTCCAGAAGCGGCTGGCCGCGCTGGTCGACACCAGCACCCGGCCCTGGCGCTACAAGCCGGTGGCGGAGCAGGGCGCGATCACGGCGCAGGCCATTGCGCAGTTCGAGCGCGCGGCGCGCATCAAGGACATCTTCTTCCGCGCCGCCGGCCGCACGCCCGCGATGCGGCTCGACTTCAAGCCGGTCGAGATGGATGCCGGCATCACGCAGTTCATCCTCGACGTCGACGGCCAGCTCGTGAAGTACGCGCACGGCCCGGTGGTGCCGATGGCGGTGCAGTGGCCCGGCCCCAAGGGCAGCAACCAGGTGCGCGTGCAGGTCAGTCCGCCGTCGACCAGCGGCAGCTCGGGCATGGCGGTCGATGGGCCGTGGGCGCTGTTCCGCGTGCTCGACGACGGCCAGCTCGAAGCCGGCGACGCGCCGGAGAAGTTCTTCATCACCTTCCAGATCGGCGCGCGCAAGACGCGCTTCGAGGTCACGACCAACAGCGTGCAGCATCCGATCCGCCTGCGCGAGCTGCGGGAGTTCGCGTGTCCGGAGGGGCTGTGACTGCGCCGGATGCCGCTTCGAACATGGCGCCGGGCTGGTTCGGCAAGCTGCCCGGCATGGGCGACTTCGCGAATCGCCGCCTGCCCGAGACTTTCCGCGACGCCTGGGACCGCTGGCTGCAGCAAGGGCTGGCGCGCCTGCGCATGAGCCACGAAGACTGGAGCGAGCGCTACCTCAAGGCGCCGCTCTGGTGCTTCGTGCTCGGCGAAGGCGTGATCGGCAGCGGCGCCTGGCTCGGCGTGCTGATGCCGTCGGTCGACGGGGTGGGGCGCTACTTTCCTTTCACGGTCGCGGCCGAGCTGGTGTCTTCGCGCCCCGAACTGCAGGGCGAGGTGCTGGCGCGCACGCAGCAATGGTGGGCGCTGGCCGCGCAGGCCGCTTTCGAAGGGCTGGAGCAGGATCTCGATGCGCTGCGTTTCGACGAGCGGCTGCAAGCGCTGTTCGCGGGCTACCTTTCCGGGCCGGGCGAAGTCGAGGGCCCGCCGCTCGCGCTGCCGGTGGCCGGCCATTCGCTGTGGTTCACCGATCGGGTGGCCGAGGGCGGCACCGGCATGACCAGCCAGGGCCTGCCGCAGGATGACCAGTTCGAGGCGCTGTTCGGCTTCGGGCCCGACCTGGGCGCGCAAGAGACGGAGGCCGTGTGAACCCCGGCGACGATCTGCCCCAGGGCGCGCCGCCGCCGGACGGCGACGACCGCACGCAGGTCGTCACCGGCCGGCCCGCGCCTGCACCCGCGCCGGACGAGACCGCGACCGTGATCTCCGGCGGCGGTGCGCTGCCGCCGAGCGAGACACCCACCGTGGCCGGCGTGACGCGCGGCGACAAGGCGCCGAGCAACACCGATGCCGGGCTGCTGCCGGTGGGCAGCCGGCTCGCCGAATTCGAGGTCACGCGCATCGTCGGGCAGGGCGGCTTCGGCGTGGTCTACGAAGCCTGGGACCCGACCCTCGAGCGCGTGGTCGCGATCAAGGAATACCTGCCGACCTCGCTCTCGACGCGCCAGCAGGACGGCACCGTCGCGCCGCTGTCGGAGCGGCACCGCGAGACCTTCGAGCTCGGCATGCGCAGCTTCATCAACGAGGCGCGGCTGCTGGCCCAGTTCGACCACCCCTCGCTGCTCAAGGTCTACCGCTTCTGGCAGGAGCGCGGCACCACCTACATGGTGATGCCCTTCTACCGCGGCGACACGCTGCGCCAGGCGCTGGCCGCCGCGCCGGGAGGCGTGGACGAAGCCTGGCTGATGCGCATCATGGACGGCGTGACGCAGGCGCTCGCGGTGATGCACCACGCCCACTGCTACCACCGCGACATCGCGCCCGACAACATCATCCTGCTCGAAGGCTCGGGCCGCCCGGTGGTGCTGGACTTCGGCGCCGCGCGGCGCGTGATCACCGACAAGACGCAGGCGATCACCGTCATCCTCAAGCCCGGCTACGCGCCGATCGAGCAGTACGCCGAGATGCCCGACATGTCGCAGGGCGCGTGGACCGACGTCTATGCGCTGGCGGCGGTGATGCACGTGGCCGTCTGCGGCCGCGCGCCGCCGCCCTCGGTGGCGCGGCTCCTGGCCGACAGCTACGTGCCGCTCGCGGGCAACGAGGCGCTGCTGCGGCGCTACAGCCCCGGGCTGCTCGCGGCCATCGACGCGGGCCTGGGCGTGCGGCCCGAAGCGCGGCCGCAATCGATGGAAGCGCTGCGCGCGGCGCTGGGGCTCGACGGCGATCGGACGGTGATCCGTGCGCCGGCGGCGTCGCCCGCGAGCGCGAGCGTTGGGCGCAGCGCGGGTGCGCCGCCTGTCGCGCCGGCGCCGGTGTCCGAAGCAGCGTCCAGCGGCAGGGGCGCGGCCATCGCCGTCGCGGCCTCGGTCGCGCTGCTGGCCGCGGCGGGCGGATGGTGGTGGTTCCAGGGCCGCTCCGGCGATGCGCCGGCCGTCGTCGCCGCGCCGCCGCCGCCGACCGAGTTCGCGCAGGCGCCGGTGCCGCCGCCGCCTCCACCGCCACCGCCCAAGCTGCGCACGCCGGCCGAGTCGCTGCAATCGCTGGCCGAAGGCGCCGTGCCCGGCTTCGAGGTGGCGGCCAGCGCGCGCAAGCCCGAGGTCACGGTCGGCAAGGACAGGCTCGGCTTCGAAGTGCGCAGCAAGCGCGAAGGCTTCGTCTACGTCTACCTGCTGTCCAGCGGCGGCGAGATGTTCCTGCTGTTCCCCAACCTGCTCGACAAGTACAACAAGATCACCCCCGGCGCCGCCTTGTCGCTGCCGCGCGCGTCGTGGCCGATGGACGCGGGCGGGCCGCCCGGCATCAACCAGTTCGCGGTGCTGGTGAGCGAGCACGAGCGCGACTTCGGCGCCTCGGGCATCCAGAACGACGGCGTGTTCCCGCAATTCCCGCTGCCCGTGCTGGCGGCGCTCGAGGCCGCGCGCGGCAGCGGGCCGCCGCCGCTCGCGGGCAAGCCGGTGTGCGCGCCCGCGGCGCCGTGCAAGGACGTCTACGGCACGGCGTTCTTCAAGATCACCGAGAAGTAACGTCCCAGGGGTTGCCAGGCCTCGGCCCCCAGACCAGGAGTTCATCATGAACAAGCCCTCTTCGCCGTTCTCCGCTTCAACCGCCCGCCGGGGCGCCGCCGCCATCGCCTTGGCCGCGCTCGCAGCCTGCGGCACGGTGCCGGGCGCGCGCCCGACGACGG
>NZ_JAGGNU010000109.1 GCF_018614915.1 Variovorax paradoxus
GCGCTGGAGCTAAATGGATACCACATATTTTTATACAGTATTCGAAAGGCCATGTGTTTTCTTTTTGCATGCCCCGCGCCATCATGCGGAAACCCCTCCACCGACCATGAACACCCGCCCCATCCCCTCCACCCAAGAAGCCCTGCCGGTCATCGGCTGCGGCACCTGGATGGGCTTCGACGTCGCCGCCGCCAGTGCCGGACACCGGCGCCTGGCCGATGTGCTCGATGCGCTGGTCGCCACCGGCGGCAAGCTGATCGACAGCTCGCCGATGTACGGCCGCGCCGAGGCCGTGACGGGCCAACTCCTGGAAGCAGCCCGACAGCGCGACAAGGCCTTCCTCGCCACCAAGGTCTGGACCAGCGGCCGCGAGGCCGGCATCGCGCAGATGGAGCAGTCCTTCCAGCGGCTGCGCACCGAACGCATCGACCTGATGCAGGTGCACAACCTGGTCGATTGGCGCACCCACCTCGCAACGCTGCGCGGCTGGAAGGACCAGGGCCGCGTGCGCTACCTGGGCATCACGCACTACACCGCTTCGGCCTACGCCGACGTCGAGGCGGTGCTGCGCGCCGAGCCGCTCGACTTCCTGCAGATCAACTACTCGCTCGACGCGCAGGAGGCCGAACAACGCCTGCTACCGCTGGCGGCCGAGCGCGGCGTCGCGGTCATCGCCAACATGCCTTTCGGCGGCGGCAGCCTGCTGCGCCGCCTGCGCGAGCAGCCCCTGCCCGGCTGGGCCGCCGAGATCGGCTGCGCGAGCTGGGCGCAAGTGCTGCTGAAGTTCGTGCTGAGCCATCCGGCCGTGACCTGCACCATCCCCGGCACCAGCCGGCCCGAGCACCTGGTGGACAACGCGGCGGCCGGTGTCGGCAGTTTCCCGGATGAAGGCTTCTGGCGCCGCAACGCGGCCTCGTTGCCCTAGCCCTAAGAGAAATAGCGCAAGAGCAGCGCGTTCACCTCGGCCGCGCGCTCGTACTGCACCCAGTGGCCGGCACCGTCGACCACCACGCCCTCGCGCTGCGGATGGCCAGCGACGAGCTGTGCGACCAGCGGGCGCGAATCGGCCGTCACGTCGTGTTCGCCCCAGACCAGCAGTTGAGCGCCGCCGAGCGCATCGAGCGCCGCCTGCAGCCCGCCGGCGGTGGAGATCTGCTTGCTGCGAAAGCGCGTGCCGTGGCAGGAGGCGTCGTGGATGGCGAAGGCCAGCGCATCGATGGCCGCCGGCTCGTGCAGCATCAGCGCGCCGAGGTTGTGCAGCAGCGCCACGCGCTCCTTGTCCCGGTTCTCGGCGGCGCGCCAGTTGACCATGTCCACCTTCATGCGGCGCATCGTCGCGTGGCCGCCGCTGCCCACGAGCGCCAGGCGCCGAATGCCGCCGCGCCGCAGCGCGAACTTCGCGGCCACCAGCCCGCCGAAGGAGAAGCCGCCGAGGTCGATCTCCGTCCCGGCGCCGACCAGGCTGTCGAGCGTGGCGGCCAGCGCATCGAGCGAAGGCTCCAGCGCGTCCTGTCGCGGCGCGGGCCGCGGCGGCGTGTCCGAGTCGTTGAAGCCCGGCATGTCGGGCAGCCACAGCGTGTGCGCGGCCGCGAGCGCCTCGATGTTGCGCAGCCAGTGCATCCAGCTGCCATGGCCGCCGTGCAGCAGCACCAGCGGCGGGCCTTCGCCGAAGCGGCGCCAGCGCACGCGCAGGCCGCCGTGCAGCGCATCGTGGTGAGCGGAGAGCGCGTCGATGCGCGCGATCAGCCGATGCGCCTGCGCATCGGCCACGGGATCGAAAGGGTTGCGTTCGGGCACCGGCACATTGTGCCGGCCCTGATCAAGCCGCGTCGCCGGCCGCCGCACCGAAGCGGTAGTTCGACACCGCGATGCCGCCCATGAAGGCGTCCTCGTGGTAGATCCGCATGCCCGCATCCTGCCCGGCCGCACCGACGGCCACCATCAACGGGATCAGGTGCTCCTCGCGCGGATGCGCGACGCGCGCCGCAGGCGCCTGCGACCAGTCGAGCAGGCGTTCCACGCGCTGCGCCGGCGCCGCAGCCACCGTGCCGTCGAGCCAATCGTCGAAGGCCTTCGACGGCTCGTGCGCCTGCGGCCCGAAGTTGCGCAGGTTGTGGTAACTCAGGCCGCTGCCGACGATCAGCACGTTCTCGTTGCGCAGCGGCGCAAGCGCGCGGCCCAGCGCCAGGTGCTCGGCCGGGTCGAGTCCGCGCTTGAGCGAAAGCTGCACCACCGGCACGTCCGCCTTCGGATACATCGCGGCCATCGGCGAGAACATGCCGTGGTCGAAGCCGCGTTCCGGGTCCAGGCTCGCCGGCAGGCCCGCCGTCTCGACGAGCCCCTGCACGCGGCGCGCGAGCTCGGGCGAGCCGGGTGCGTCGTAGTGCACCTGGTAGGTGTGTTCGGGGAAACCGCCGTAGTCGTAGATCATGGGCGGGCGCGGATTGCCCATCACGGTGAAGGATGGAGCCTCCCAATGCGCCGAGACCATCAGGATCGCGTCGGGCCGGCGGCCGATCTGGCGCGGCATGTCGGCCAATGCGGCTTCGAGCCTGACGTAGGTATCGCCCATCTCCTTCTTCATCCACGGCCAGGGGCCGCCGCCGTGGGAAATGAAATAGGTGGGAAGGGTTTGCGGGGTTGTGCTCATGGAATGCTCCTTCCGCGCCAGTCTAGAGATTTCCCTCCGAGAAATCGATAGGCTAGGATTCATCGATTCGTTTCCCATGAGGAAATCATCGATGGACCGACTGACCAGCCTGCGCGTGTTCCGCGACGTGGTGGAATCGAACAGCTTCGTGGCCGCGGCCGAGCGCCTGGGCATCTCGGCGCCGATGGCCAGCAAGCACGTGGCGCAGCTCGAGAAATCGCTCGGCGCGCGCCTGTTGCACCGCTCGAGCCGGCACCTGAGCCTCACCGAGGCCGGCGAAGCCTGGTACGAGCAAAGCCGGCGCGCGCTCGACCTGCTCGATGCGGCGGAAGCCGCGATCGGGCAGAAGAACGAGGCGCCGCGCGGGCAGCTGAAGGTGAGCGCGCCCGTGTGGTGCGCCACGCCGCGCATCGCCCGCGTGCTGGCCTCCTTTCGCGAGCGTTATCCCGAAGTGCTGGTCGACATGCACCTGGAGAACCGCAAGGTCGATCTCGCGGCCGACGGCTACGACCTCGCGCTGCGCGCCACGCAGGAGCCCTCGCCGGCGCTGATCGCGCGGCCGCTCACACGGCTGCAGTTCCATCTGGTCGCCTCGGCCGAGTACCTGGAGCGCGTCGGCCTGCCCGCCGTGCCGGCGGATCTCGCGAAGCTCGGCGCCATCGTGCCCAGCTACGTGAACATCGAAGGCCTCGCGCTCAAGGGCCCGGGCGGGCGGCAAGTGCCGCTGCGACTGCAGCCGGTGATGAAGTCCGACGACACCACGCTCACGCTGCACGCGGTGCGCGCCGGCATGGGCATGTCCTTCCTGCCCGAATGGCTGATCGATGAAGACCTGGCTGAGGGCCGGCTGGTGCGCCTGGTGCCCGACTACACCGCGCCGGCAGTGACCCTGTTCGCCGTCTACACCAGCCGCCAGTACATGGCGCCGAAGATGCGCAGCTTCATTGACTTTCTGGGCGAGCGCTTGTCCGCGCGATAGGGATCGATCGATTGGATGCAACCCCACCGTGTCCACGGCGGCGGGCGGTGTGCCCTGGGCCGGCCGTGGAGGCACCGCCGAGCAGCGCAGCGGCAGGCGGAAAAAGGGCCGCGCGTGTTTGAGCGCAGCGAGTTTGCGCGGACCCCGCCTGCTGCGAGCAGCGCAGGGAAGCCCGAAGGGCCGGTGACGTCGGCCGGCCCAGGGCACACCGCCCGCCGCCGCACCCGCACCGCACCCCATCGCATCCCGACCCAAGCCTCGCCCAGCGCAAAGACGTGCCCCCCGCTACAGTGGCGCCTCACTGGAGACCGTCCCCCTTGTTCCGTTTCTTCGAAAAACTTCTTCACCCCTATCCTCCCGCCGAACCCGCACTGCCGCCGCTCGGCTTCTTCGCCTTTCTCTGGGCCTGCACCGAAGGCCTGCGCGGCAAGATCCTCGCCATGGCGGCGTTCACGGCCGCGATGTCGGCCTTCGAGGCGCTGCTGTTCGCGATGCTCGGGCGCATCGTCGACTGGCTCGGCACCCAGGTGCCGGCGCGGCTGTGGGAAGAACGCGGCGCCACCCTGATGTGGCTGGGCGCGGCCCTGATCGCGAGCATCGCCGTGGTGGCGCTGCAGACCGTGGTCAAGCACCAGACGCTCGCCGTGAACCTGCCGATGCGGCTGCGCTGGAACTTCCACCGCCTGATGCTGGGCCAGAGCATGGCCTTCTACCAGGACGAGTTCGCCGGCCGCATCACGGCCAAGGTGATGCAGACCGCGCTGGCGGTGCGCGAAACCATCTTCGTGCTGGCCGACGTGCTGGTCGCCATGGCCGTGTACGTCTCGACCATGATCGTGCTCGCGGCCGTGCTCGACCGGCAGCTGATGCTGCCCTTCATCGCCTGGCTCCTGCTCTACGTCGCGATGCTCGCCTTCTTCGTGCCGCGGCTCGGCGAGATCGGCAAGGCGCAGGCCGATGCGCGCGCCATGATGACCGGCCGCGTGACCGACGCCTACACCAACATCGCCACCGTCAAGCTGTTCTCGCACACCCAGCGCGAGGCCGGCTTCGCGCGCGCGGCGATGAAGGACTTCATGGCCACCGGCTACGGCCAGATGCGGCTGGTGAGCGCCTTCGAGATCGCCAACCACACGCTCAGCATGGGCCTGACCGCCGGCATGGCCGGCATGGGGCTGTGGCTGTGGTCGCAGGGTTCCGTCGGCGTCGGCGCGGTGGCCGCGGCGACCGCGATGGCGCTGCGCCTGCAAGGCATGTCGCACTGGATCATGTGGGAGATGACCAGCCTGTTCGAGAACGTCGGCACGGTGCAGGACGGCATGAAGACGCTGTCGCGCCCGCGCACGGTGCTCGACGCGCCCGCTGCGGCCCGGCTCGAGGTGCCGCGCGGCGAGGTGCGCTTCGAGCATGCGAGCTTCCGCTACGCCGACGCCGGCCGCCGCGTGATCGACGACTTGACGCTCACCGTCGCGCCCGGCGAGAAGATCGGCCTGGTCGGCCGCTCGGGCGCCGGCAAGTCGACGCTGGTGAACCTGCTGCTGCGCTTCCATGATCTCGAAAGCGGCCGCATCCTGATCGACGGCCAGGACATCGCGCACGTGACGCAGGATTCGCTGCGCACCCACATCGGCATGGTCACGCAGGACACCTCGCTGATGCACCGCTCGGTGGCCGACAACATCGCCTACGGCCGGCCCGATGCGAGCGCGGAGGCGATCCGCGCGGCAGCCGAGCGCGCCGAGGCGCACGACTTCATCCAGACCCTGGGCGACCCCAACGGCCGCCGCGGCTACGAGGCGCACGTGGGCGAGCGCGGCGTCAAGCTCTCGGGCGGCCAGCGCCAGCGCGTCGCGATCGCGCGCGTGATGCTGAAGGACGCGCCGATCCTGCTGCTCGACGAAGCCACCAGCGCGCTCGACTCCGAGGTCGAGGCTGCGATCCAGGCCAGCCTCTACCGCCTGATGGAAGGCAAGACCGTGATCGCGATCGCGCACCGGCTCTCGACCATCGCGGCCATGGACCGGCTGATCGTGCTCGACGAGGGCCGCGTGGTCGAGCAGGGCGACCACCAGTCGCTGCTGGCACAGAACGGACTCTATGCACGGCTGTGGGCGCACCAGAGCGGCGGCTTCCTGGGCGACGGCAACGACGAGTAAAAAGCCCCCGGGGGCTTTCTTGCGAGTCCTACAGTGCGCGCAGACAGCCGACTACAGCCTGAATCCGTGCGGCTGTCACCCTGAAAGGGTCTTCAACCAGAGGAGTCTTCGCCGTGAATTCCATCATCTACATCGTCGGTCTGGTCGTGGTCGTGGTCGCCGTGCTCTCCTTCTTCGGCCTTCGCTGAAAACACCCCTTCTTGCTCGTCCGCACCCCTTTTTCGGGGTGCGGATCTAGGAGCCTGCGCGGCAGAAG
>NZ_JAGGNU010000011.1 GCF_018614915.1 Variovorax paradoxus
TATTTACGTGTCACTGTACTAGCCCACCCCCAGGGGCTTCGCGCACTTCGTGTCGCGCGCGCCCTCCCCCTTTGAGGGGGCGACACCAGCGGCCCGGCAAAGCCGGTTCCGCGGTGTCCCACGAATGATCTCCCGCCCTCGGGCAATGCTCAAACGGCCGCAGCGGCGCAAGCCCTGCGGCCGTTGCTGCGTCTGGCCGCTCTTAAAATGATCGGTTCGTCGCGCCGGAAGCCACCTGCCTCCGGCCGGACACCAGGCCCACCATGCTGACCTTCCAACAAATCATCCTCAAGCTTCAGTCCTATTGGGACGCCCAGGGCTGCGCGCTGCTGCAACCGTACGACATGGAAGTCGGCGCCGGCACCTCGCACACCGCCACCTTCCTGCGCGCGCTGGGCCCCGAGCCCTGGAAGGCCGCCTACGTGCAGCCGAGCCGCCGCCCCAAGGACGGCCGCTACGGCGAAAACCCGAACCGCCTGCAGCATTACTACCAGTACCAGGTCGTCCTCAAGCCGGCGCCGAGCAACATCCTCGAGCTCTACCTCGGCTCGCTCGAAGCGCTGGGCTTCGACCTCAGGAAGAACGACATCCGCTTCGTCGAGGACGATTGGGAGAACCCGACGCTCGGCGCCTGGGGCCTGGGCTGGGAGGTCTGGCTCAACGGCATGGAGGTGACGCAGTTCACCTACTTCCAGCAGGTCGGCGGCATCGACTGCCGGCCGATCACCGGCGAGATCACCTACGGGCTGGAGCGGCTCGCGATGTACCTGCAGGGAAAGGAAAGCATCTACGACCTGGAATGGGCGCCTGGCATCAGCTATGGCGACGTGTACCACCAGAACGAGGTCGAACAATCGACCTATAACTTCGAGCACAGCGACGCCGATTTCCTCTTCACCGCCTTCGCCGCGCACGAGAAGCAGGCCAAGCACCTGATGGAAGAAAAGCTCGCGCTGCCGGCCTACGAGCAGGTGCTCAAGGCGGCCCACAGCTTCAACCTGCTGGATGCGCGCGGTGCCATCAGCGTGACCGAGCGCGCGGCCTACATCGGCCGCATCCGCAACCTCGCGCGCAGCGTCGCGCAAAGCTACTATGAAAGCCGCGAGCGGCTCGGGTTCCCGATGGCGCCGCGCGAATGGGTTGCCGAGATCTCGAAGAAGGCGGCCTGAGCGATGACCTCCAAGAACAACCTGCTCGTCGAACTCTTCGTCGAGGAACTCCCCCCGAAGGCGCTGAAGAAGCTCGGCGACGCCTTCGCTTCCGTGCTGCGCGACCAGTTGATGGCCCAGGGCCTGGCCGATGCCGGCGCCGTGCTCACCGCCTATGCCTCGCCGAGGCGCCTCGCGGCGCACCTCACGAACGTGCTGGCACAGGCCGCCGACCGCGCGGTCTCGCAGAAGCTGATGCCGGTGACGGTCGGGCTCGATGCTTCGGGCAGCGCGACGCCCGCGCTCCTCAAGCGCCTGGCCGCGCTGGGTGCCGACGCTTCGGTCGTCCCCGGCCTGCGGCGCGCGATGGACGGCAAGGCCGAGGCCCTGTTCTTCGAAAGCACCGCGCGCGGCGCAACGCTGGCCGAGGGCCTGCAGAAGGCGCTGGCCGAGAGCATTGCCAAGCTGCCGATTCCCAAGGTCATGAGCTACCAGCTCGAGGCCGGCTCCGAGCTGCCGGGCTGGAGCAGCGTGAGCTTCGTGCGCCCGGCACACGGGCTGGTCGCGCTGCATGGCGACACGGTGGTTCCGGTCGAGGCGCTGGGCCTTCAGGCCGGGCGCGAAACGCAAGGTCATCGTTTCGAGGCGCAGGTCGATCCGATCGTGCTGCGCAATGCCAACAGCTATGCGGTGCAGCTGGCCGACGAAGGCGCCGTGATCGCGGGCTTCGAGGCCCGCCGCTTGGAGATCGCGCGCCAGCTGGCCGAGGCGGCGCTTTCGGTCGGCGCCGGCTCGCAGCCGATCGACGACGACGCGCTGCTCGATGAAGTCACGGCGCTGGTCGAGCGCCCGAACGTGCTGGTGTGCGAGTTCGAGCGCGAGTTCCTCGACGTGCCGCAGGAGTGCCTCATCCTCACGATGAAGGCCAACCAGAAGTACTTCCCGCTGCTCGACGCCGCAGGCCGGCTCACCCACAAGTTCCTGGTGGTCAGCAACATCCGGCCCGACGATGCCAGCGCAGTGGTCGGCGGCAACGAACGCGTGGTGCGTCCGCGGCTGGCCGATGCCAAGTTCTTCTTCGACCAGGACCGCAAGAAGTCGCTGGCCTCGCGCGTCGAGTCGCTGGCCAAGGTGGTCTATCACAACAAGCTCGGTACCCAGGGCGAACGCGTACAGCGCGTGATGCGCATCGCGCACAACATCGGCGAGCAGCTGGGCGCTGCTGCCAGCGACATCACGCTGGCGCCGCATGCCGTGCAGGCGGCACAGCTGGCCAAGGCCGACCTGGTGACCGACATGGTGGGCGAGTTCCCGGAGCTGCAGGGCACCATGGGCCGCTACTACGCGCTGCACGATGGGCTCGGACCCGTGGTGGCCGACGCCATCGAAGACCACTACAAGCCGCGCTTTGCGGGCGACGCGCTGCCGCGCAGCGCCGTCGGTATCGTGGTCGCGCTGGCCGACAAGCTCGAAACCCTGGTCGGCATGTTCGGCATCGGCAACCTGCCCACCGGCGACCGCGACCCCTTCGCGCTGCGCCGCCATGCGCTGGGCGTGGTGCGCATGCTGATCGAACGCTCGCTGCCGCTGCAGCTCCATGCGTTGACCCGCGGCGCCTTCGCGGTCTTCCCACCCGGCCTGCTCGAAGACCGCAGCGTCGATCTCGACGAATTCCTCATCGAGCGGTTGAAGAGCTATTTCAAGGACGAGGGCTATTCCGCGATCGAGATCGAGGCGGCGGTCCATGTGCGCGAGCTGGGCGCCTGGTCGACCATTCCCAAGCGCCTGGATGCCGTGCGCGCCTTCGCGTCGCTGCCCGAGGCTGCTGCGCTGGCGGCCGCCAACAAGCGCATCGGCAACATCCTCAAGAAGTCGCCGGAGGCCGACGCCCACGTGAGCGAGCTGCTGCTGAAGGAGCCGGCCGAGAAGGCGCTCCATGCCGCCATGCTGCAGATCGTGCCTGTCGCGGATGTGCAGTTCGATGCCGGCAACTACACCGCCTCGCTGCGGACCCTGGCCGCACTGCGCGGGCCGGTCGACGCCTTCTTCGACGAAGTCATGGTCAATGCGGAGCAAGTCGACCTGCGCCTGAACCGCCTCGGCCTGCTGATGCTGCTGCATGCAGCGATGAACCGCGTGGCGCAGCTCGAGCGGCTGGCATCGTGACGTCGTCGGCTCAATAATCGGTGCCATGAATCGACAGCAGCAACTGGATCAGTTCTCCTTGGCCTTGCATCGCCAGGCCATTGCTGCGCTGCGTCGTGAGCCTGCTCTTCGCGAGCGTGCAAGAGGCACTTTGCAACGTTGGCGGGCACAGGCCGGTGCAACGAAGTCCGACTTGCTTTGGATCGAGTGGGAACAACTGCTTGACGAAGAACTCCCGACCCTGGAGCGTGCAGTGTTGGCCGAGTCGGACCATGGGACCCTCATGCGAAGCGTGTCACCGCTCGGGAGTCTCATCGATCAGCACGAGCGATCGGCACTGCTGCGGCAAGCGCGAGATAAAGCTGCCACCCCATGAAGCTGGATGAACTGAAGCACGTATTGCGCGCCTCGGCGGCCATCGCAAGTGAGAATTCGATGGTTGTCGTTGGCAGTCAGGCGATCCTGCTCCTGATGGATGAGCCCCCCGAGTCGCTGTTGGTCTCCCGCGAAGTCGATCTGTACCCGGCTCTCCATCCGGAACGTGCGGACCTGATCGACGGTGCGATCGGGATGCACTCGAGCTTCCATGAGACTTTTGGCTATTTCGCCGATGGTGTGGGCCCCGAAACGGCAGTGATGCCAGCAGACTGGATGGCGCGCGCGAGCCTTCACTACATCGGCGAAATCACGGCTATCTGCCCCGAGCTTCATGATCTGACCGTTTCAAAATGCGTGGCCGGGCGCGAGAAAGATGCCGACTTCGTGCGCGAATTACTGAAACTTGGATTGGTCTCGGCGGAAACCTTGAGAGAGCGTGTCGCGATGCTCGATACCAAAAAATATTCGCTGACGCACATCCAGGCGTGGATTGAACGGCGTCAGATCGAAGCGAAAGCTGCTCCATGAAAATCGTCATCCTCGACCGCAACGGCACGCTCAACGTGCACCGCGAGGACTTCGTCAAGAGCGACATCGAGTGGACGCCGCTGCCCGGCGCGCTGGAGGCGGTCGCGCGGCTCAACCACGCCGGCTGGCACGTCGTGATCGCGTCCAACCAGTCCGGGCTCGGGCGCGGCCTGTTTGACGTGGCCTCGCTCAACGCGATGCACGCCAAGATGCACAAGATGCTGTCGGCCGTGGGCGGCCGCGTCGATGCCGTGTTCTATTGCCCGCACAGCCCCGACGAGGGCTGCGAGTGCCGCAAGCCCAAGCCGGGCCTGTTCCACCAGATCGGCGAGCGCTACGGCGTCGACCTGGCCAACGTGCCGGTCGCGGGCGACAGCCTGCGCGACATGCAGGCCGGCGCGGCCGCCGGCTGCGAGCCGCACCTGCTGCTGACCGGCATGGGCGCGGCCTGCCGCGGCGTCGAGCTGCCGCCCGAGTACCCGCCGAACACGCGGGTCCACGAGGATCTCGCTGCCTTCGTCGATTTCCTGCTGGAACGCGAAGAACAGCAGGCCGCCCTGCAGGTGGCTGTCTGATGGCCTTCCTGCGATCCGTCGTCCACGCGCTGTGGATGCTCGTCACCGTGATCCCCTGGGGCCTCATCATGGTGGTCAGCTCGCTCTGGAAGCGCGGCATCCCGCTGTACTGGATGGCCGTGCGCTGGCTCAGCTGGGCCATCGGCGGGGCACGCCTGCTGCTGGGCATCAAGACGCGCGTGCGCGGCATGGAGAACCTGCCGCAGGACAAGCTCGCCGGCTGCGTGCTGCTGGTGAAGCACCAGTCGACCTTCGAGACCTTCCTGATGCCCACGCTGATGCCGCACCCGCTGGCCTTCGTGTTCAAGAAGGAGCTGATCTACGTGCCCTTCTTCGGCTGGGCGATGGCGCGGCTGGACATGATTCACATCGACCGCAGCCAGCGCACGCAGGCCTTCAACAAGGTCGTCGCCCGGGGCCGCGAACTGCTGGCGCAGGGCATCTGGATCATCATGTTTCCCGAAGGCACGCGCATTCCGCGCGGCCGGCAGGGCACCTACAAGACCGGCGGCACGCGGCTGGCGTGCGAGACTGGCGTGCCGGTGGTCCCGATCGCCGTGACCTCGGCCAAGGTCTGGCCGCGCAAGGCCTTCATCAAGCGCCCGGGCGTGGTCGATGTCTCGATCGGCCCGGCCATTTCGAGCGTCGGGCGCCGGCCCGACGAGCTGATGCGCGAAGTCGAGGCCTGGATCGAAGGCGAGATGCGCCGGCTCGATCCCGAGGCTTACGTCTCGATCGAGACGGTGTCGGCCTGAGGGCAGGGCGCATGCGCAGCCTGCTGCAATTCACGTTGGACCTGTTCGACGAGCCGCAAGCCGCGCCCGCGCCCGCAGCGCCGGTCCCCGAGGAAAACCCGGGCGCCGGCTTCCCGCCCGCGATCCCGCTGGCCGACGCGATGAGCCCGGCCAGCTTCGTCCACCCGCGGGCCACGCGCGAACTGCTCTTGGGCGATGCCCGCGTGGCTTATGAGTTCACGCGCGGCAAGCGCCGGACCATCGGCTTCGTGGTCGGCGCCGAGGGCTTGTCGGTGCGCGCGCCGCGCTGGGTGGCGCTGCGCGACGTCGATGCCGCGGTGAAGGAGAAGTCCGACTGGATCCTGCGCAAGCTGGCCGAGACGCAGCAGCGCCACGCGAGCCTGGAAGCCGCGCGCATCGAATGGAAGGACGGCGTCAGCTTTCACTTTCTGGGCGAGCCGGTGGTGGTGCGGCTCGATCCGCGCCATGCCTTCGACGGCGTCGGCGCCATGCTCGATGCAGGCGCCGGCGAGGGGCCGCACACGCTGCGCCTGGCGCTGGCGAACAACGCCGATCCGACCCAGATCCGCGATGCTGCCCAAGCCTGGCTGATGCGCCAGGCGCGGCGCGTCTTCACCGAGCGGCTCGACCACTTCGCACCGCGCCTGGGCGTGGCCTGGCGCAAGCTGGCGCTCTCGAACGCGTCCACGCGCTGGGGCAGCGCCAGCGCCGACGGTGCGATCCGGCTGCACTGGCGGCTGGTGCATTTCAAGATGTCGGTGATCGACTACGTGGTGGCGCACGAGCTGAGCCATCTGCGCGTGATGGACCACAGCCCGCGCTTCTGGGAAACGGTGGAGAGCGTGGTGCCGGACTACGGCGCGCTGCGGCAGCAGCTCAAGGAGCAGCCGGTGCCGAAGTGGTGAGCCGCAAACGCGCTCAGCGCGCGTGGGTCACGCCGCCGTCCACCACCAGCGTCGATCCCATCACATAGTCGCCCGCACGCGACGCAAGATAGATCGCGGCAGCCGCCATGTCCTCCGGCTCGCCGATGCGTCCTGCCGGAATGCGCCCCTTGATCTCGTCGCCGTGGTCGCGCGCGACCTTGTTCATGTCGGAGGCGAAGGCGCCCGGCGCGATCGCGCTGACGACGATGCGCTCCTGCGCGAGGCGCAGCGCCATGCGCCGCGTGAGCTGGATCAGCCCGGCCTTGCTCGCCGCGTAGGAGTAGGTTTCCTGCGGATTGACCGAAATGCCGTCGATCGAGGCGATGTTGATGACCTTGGCCAGGTGGTCGGTGGCCGCCTTCCTGAGCATCGGCGTCAGCGCCTGGGTCAGGAAGAAGGGCGTCTTGAGGTTGAGGTCGACCACCTTGTCCCAGCCGCTCTCGGGAAACTCCTCGTAGGGTGCGCCCCAGGCGGCGCCGGCGTTGTTGACCAGGATGTCGAGCGTGTCCTCGTGCTTCGAATAGGCGTCGACCAGGGAGTGCGCCCCTTCGAGCGTCGAGACGTCGGCCGGCAGCGAGACGCAGTGGCCGAAGGCCGACAGTTCCCTGGCCGTCTGATCGCAGGCCGCAGCCTTGCGCGCCGAGATGTAGACGCGGGCGCCCTGCGCCAGGAAGCCTTCGGCGATCATGCGGCCGATGCCGCGCGAGCCGCCGGTGATGAGGGCGCTGCGGCCCTCGAGTGAAAAGAGTCGGCTGGTGTCCATGCGTGTGTCTCCTGGGTGTGCGGCGCGAACGCCGGGGCTCGCAGGAGCTTAGTGCGCGGTCTTGCGGATGGGCGTCACATTGGCGCCAGCAGCGCGCGTTGCATCACTCTCGTCATCGCGCCCCAGCACCACTTCCTGCAGCGCGCGCGCGAGCCGGTCGCCGTCGAGCGGTTTGTGCAGGATCCGTGCGGCCGCGCCCGAGAATTCGTGGAACCGCGAGGGCGCGGTTTCTCCCGTCACGATCACTGCCGGCAGCTCGGGCTTGAGCGCACGCAGTCTCTCGATCACGTCCAGGCCAGTCTCTTCGCGCAGGCGGAAGTCGACCACCATCACATCGGGCTCGAAGCCCGCCGCCAGCGCCTGCTCGGCCAGGGCGCCGGTCGCGACGCCCTTCACCGACCAGCCCAGCTGGTGGAGGTAGGTGCACATCGCGGAGAGGACCTCCGTCTCGTCGTCGACCAGCAACACGGCGAGGCGCGTGCTGTCGAGCGACCGTGCGAGCGCGTTCGCGGATTCCGGCCGCGGGTCGCTGGCGGGCGCGGCGGACGCGATCTGGAGTTCGAAGCTCGTTCCGCGGCCGGGTTCGCTGTCCAGCCTGAGCATGATGTCCAGCAGCTTGGCCGTCCGCTGAACGATGGCCAGGCCGAGGCCCAGCCCTTGCGCGCGGTCCCTCGACGGATTGCCGATCTGATAGAACTCCTCGAACACCCGCTCGCGCTCGCTCTCGGGAATGCCGGGGCCGGTGTCGCTCACCTTGACCACGACCGCGCCCGACGGCGCCCGCCGCCCGGACAAGGTCACGCCGCCCACGGTCGTGAACTTGATGGCGTTGTTGACGAGGTTGCCGATGATGCGGATCAGCTGGTCGCCGTCCGTCAGCCCCCAGAGCAGCTCGTCCGGCACCTCGACCTCCAGGTAGAGGCCCTGCTGCGCGGCCAGCGCCGCATATTCGTCGCGCGATGCGCGAAGCACCGCGCCGATGTCGTGCGGCGCCATCTTCGCCTCGATGGTGTGGGCGTCGAGGCGGGAGATGTCGAGCAGCCCGTCGAGCAGGCCGCTGCTCTGCCGCAGCGCGCTGTCGATGCCGCGGCTCACTTCCTTCAGCAGCGAGTCGGTCGAGCGCCGGGCCAGGATGTCCAGGGTGGTCGCGTTGATCGACAGTGCATGCAGGGGCTGGCGCAGGTCGTGGCTGGCGGCGGCGAAGAAGCGCGTCTTGGCCTCGCTCGCGGCCGTGGCGCGGTCGCGCTCCTGCCGGACCGATTCGGAGAGCACGGCGTTGTCGTCGATCACGGCCATGAGCTCCTTCAGGCTGCGGCCCTGGTCCTTGACCGTGCTCAATAGCTGCGCATACAGGATGAGGGTGCCGAGCCCCAGCGAGATCCCCAGCGTGCCGCCGCGCACCAGCCAGCCGAGCGCGATGAAGGCGAAAGTGGCCGTGGCGTAGCCGATGAAGGCGCGCCTCGAACCGGCGAGCGAGGCGACGCTGATCGTGCAGCCTGCGATCAGCATGATGCCGATCAGCAGCGGTCCGGCGTTGCTCGGGATCGAGAAGTAGGCGAAGGGCACGATCGGCGCCGTCGCCAGGCCATTCATCGTGAAGCCGTTCTCCAGGCGGCGAAGCGCCGAGAGCCGGTCTTCGGGAGGCGTGCGCTCGATGGCCTGTGCCACCCGGTAGCGGTACACCCCCACGGTCAATGTGCAGGCGAGCCATACCCATGGCCAGATGCCCAGACCCTGCTGCGCGGCGACGAGGGCGACCAGCAGGTAGCCTGCGTACACCATGGGAAGACGGCGCGAGTAGTGCAGCAGCGTGTCGAGGCGGCGCTCGACGATGCGGTGCTCGATCCGGGCCTCGCGGGCCTCCGGCCGCAGATCCGCCGGCGAAGCGATGGCGGCTTCAGTCAATGCGGATGCCCTCGCGCGATGCCTGGTAGGCGGCCTCGGTCCTGTTGCGCACGCCGAGCGCCGTGTAGACGGCGGTCAGGTGCGCCTTGACGGTGGATTCGGCAATGTTGAGATGGCGGGCGATGAGCTTGTTGGGCAGACCGCGTGCCGCTGCGCGGTAGACGTCCATCTGGCGTGCCGTGAGGTCTGTGAGCCGCGGGTCGTTGCTGTTGCTCGGCCGGGCCTCGATGTCGGGCGGCGTCGCGTTGAGGGTTTCCAGCGGCAGGAAGATGCGGCCCGCCAGCACGTGCTGCAGGGCCGCGACCATCATTTCCGAGCTGTACTTCTTCGGGATGAAGCCGGCCGCGCCCAAGTCGACCGTGTTGCGGATCATCGTGGTGTTGGTCTCGCCCGAGAGCACCACGATGCGCGCCATGCAGCCGGCATCGCGCAGCCGGCGGATGGATTCCTCGCCGTCGCAATCGACCAGGTGCCAGTCGAGCAGCACCAGGTCGAACTCGGCGAGCGCCACCAGCTGCGCGGCATTCGTCATTTCACCCGTGGTTTCCACGCGCAGTTCAG
The DNA here is from genome assembly GCF_018614915.1 of Variovorax paradoxus. GTDB lineage: Bacteria > Pseudomonadota > Gammaproteobacteria > Burkholderiales > Burkholderiaceae_C > Variovorax > Variovorax paradoxus_K. Next base: position 9,685 of record NZ_JAGGNU010000011.1, read on the forward strand.
GGACCAGGACGCTCAGCAGGTTCTTCATGCCCTGCAGGAACATCACGTGGTCGTCGATCATCAATACGTTCATCGGTACCTCTGGCCGGAGTATTCATCAGTTTGAGGCCGGAATGAACGGGTTACTACTTTGGTCGAAGCGGCAGTGAAAGCGCTCTTGCGCTTTTGAATTCGCGCCTGGTGCCGGTGACGGGATCGCGAAAGGCCAGCGCCTTGGCCAGCAGCTGCAGCGGCCGGTCGAAGTCCTCGTCGCCTTCGGGGAGAAGCTCGGGATAGATCGCGTCGTTGCGAATCGGCATCCCAAGCGCCGCGCAATGCACGCGCAGCTGGTGCCTGCGCCCGGTAAGCGGCGACAGCAGCAGGCGGGCCCAGCCGTCGCCGGCCTCCAGCAGCTCGAAGCGCGTCTCGGAGTTGGGCTCGCCGGCCACCTCGCGCATGCGCATGAAGTGCGCGTCGTCCTCGGCAAGCCGGCTGCGGCGGATCACGGGCAGCACCGGGTCGCCGCGCCATGGCACGATGGCCTCGTACTGCTTGGCGATCTCGCGCTCGGCAAAGAGCGCGTGGTAGATGCCGCGGGTCGCGGGCTGAACCGAGAACAGCACCACGCCGGCGGTCTCGCGGTCGATGCGGTGCAGCGGCGCCAGGTCGTCGAGGCCCAGCTTGCGCTTCAGGCGCACGAGCAGGCTTTCCTGCACGTACTTGCCGACCGGCGTGACCGGCAGGAAATGGGGCTTGTCCACGGCCAGCAACTGCTCGTCCTGGAACAGGATGACTTCGTCGAAGGGGATGCGGCGTTCCGTCTCGAGCGAGCGGTAGTAGTAGACGCGAAGCCTCGGCTGGTAGGGCCGCGCTCCTGTGACGGGCACGCCGTACTCGTCGACCACCTCGCCCGATAGCATGCGCGCCTCCCAGGTGCTGCGCGGGATGGCCGCGAAGCGCTGCAGCAGGAACTCGGCGATGGTGGGCCAAGGCCCGTCCGGCAGGGCGACGCAGCTTGGGCCGACGCCTTCGCGGGTGGGCAGCGGCAGGTGCGCCATGGCGTCGTCGCGCTCAGGCGGCGTGGAGCGCCGATGCGATCTCGGCGAAGGCCGGCGACGCGGTGCTATCGGCCTCGACGCAGCGCGCATGGAGGCCGGCCAGCAAGGCCAGCGTGGCGCTGTCGGCATCGCTCGCCGGGCGGCAGCGCGCCAGCAATTCCGCCAGCAGATGGCCGAAGGCGCGCAGTTCGATGCGCTGCAGTGCGCGCGACTGCTGGTCGTCGTCCAGCGGCAGGAAGGAGGCGGCGCCGAAGTCGCCCAAGAGGCAAACTCCCTCGCCGTCCCAGAGGATGTTGTGGGCGTAGAGATCGCCGTGGAGGATGCCGCGCGCATGCAGCTGCGCGGCGGCCGAGGCGATGCCGCGCGCCATGCGCAGCGCGGTTGGTACCGGCCAGCCGGCGTCGTCGGCATAGATGTCGCGCGTGCACGAGGCCAGGCTGGGCGGGCCGGCCAGGTTGCCGAAGCGTGGATCCACCAGCGCCAGCACCAGGCCGGGCGACCCCTCGGGATGGCCGCTGACCTGGCCCCGCACTGCGATCAGGTTCGGGTGCGCGCCGGCGCCGATGCAGGCCGCCATCTCGCTGTGGGGCCAGCCGTCGCTGGTGACGGCGCCCTTGAACAGCTTGACCGCCACCGGCTGGATGCGGCCGTCGGCCTGCGTCCAGTCCGCCTGGTGAATCACGCCGGAAGCGCCTTCGCCCAGCTTGTTGCGCAGCGAAAGACGGGTCCAGTCGATGGCCGGAATGGCCTGCGCGGCCAGCGCCGCCGCCTCGGGGCTGTCGTCGAAGGGATTGCCCGCGAAGGCCAGCCACGAGAGCCGGGGCAGCGACAGCAGCCAATCGGGCAGGGCCACCAGGCGGTTGGCCGAGATGCGCAGCAGCTCGAGCCCCCGGCAGGCAGCCAGCTCGGGCGGCAGCGCCTGCAGGCGGTTGCCCGCGAGCATCAGTTTTTGCAGCCGCGTGCAGTGGCCGATGGTGGGCGGCAGGGTCTCGATCTGGTTGTCCGTCAGGATCAGCCAGCGCAGCGAGGGCGGCAGCGAGGCGGCCGGTACATGGCGGATGCGATTGGCCTTGAAGCCCACGATGTCGAGCTGCGCACACTGGCCTACCGATGCGGGCAGCTCCGTGAAGCGGTTGTTCGAGCAGAAGAGCACGCGCAGCCGGTGCAGCCGGCCCAGGTCTTCGGGCAGTGCCGAGAGCGCGTTGCCGGAGAGGTCCAGCACTTCCAGCGTATCGGCCAGCTCGAAGATCTCGCGCGGGAACTCAGTGAGGCCGCAGGAGAGCGCCAGGCGCCGGGCGCCTGCCAGGTGGCCCGCGCACAGCTGGGCCAGCGTGGTCATTGGAATACGCCGAAGCGGTAGATGCCGTCCTCACCCTTGCGGCGCTGCAGCAGCCCCTCGAACCAGAGCAGGTGCAGATGGGCCACGGTCTCGCCCATCGCGAAGGTCATCTGGTGCAAGTCGAGCTGGCGCTTGAACAGGATCGGCAGCCCCTCGGCCGCGTGGTGCGGCTTCCGGGTGCAGGCCTCCAGCAGCTCGGCCAGGCGGTCGCGGTGGTGCTCCTGCAACTGCTCGACCCGGCGATGGATGCCGGTGAAGGGCTTGCCATGCGAGGGCAGGCCCAGCGTGTCGGCCGGCAGGGTCTTGAAGCGCGCGATGCTGTCGAGGAAAAGGCGCAGCGAATTCGCCTCGGGCTCGCCCGCATGCACGCTCACGTTGGTCGAGATGCGCGGCAGCATCATGTCGCCGCCCAGGAGCGCATGGAGCTCCTCGCAATAGAGCGCGATGTGCTCGGGCGCATGGCCGTAGCCGCTGATGCAGCGCCACGCGCGCCCGCCGATCGAGACGGTGGCGCCGTCCATCAGGCGCACGTAGCTGGCCGGCACCGAGGGCACCATGTTCGCGTAGTAGTTGCTGCGTGCACGGATCTTGGCCACCGACTCGGGGTCGACGAGGCCGTGCGAGGCGAAGAAGTCGGCCGCCGCGTCGCCGCCGGCCAGCGTGTCGCCGGCGCTGGTGAGCACGCGCGCCACGTGGTAGTCGGTGGCGCTGATCCACAGCGGCGCGTTCCAGCGCTGGCACAGCCAATCGGCCAGCCCGATGTGGTCGGGGTGCATGTGCGTCACGATCACGCGAAGGATCGGCAGGCCTTCGAGCTGCGTGGCGAAGATCTGTTCCCACTGCGCGCGCGAGGCATCGTGGGCGATGCAGCAGTCCACCACGGTCCAGCCTTCCACGCCGTCGATGGTGTCGCGCAGCAGCCAGAGGTTGATGTGGTCGAGCGCGAAGGGCAGCGCCATGCGGATCCAGCGCACGCCGGGCACGACCTCGAAAGTCTCGCCCGGTGCGGGCAGCGTGTCGCCGAAGGGGTATTGGAGTTCGCGTTCGAGGAGGTTCATGTACGATTGACGTTAACGTAAACGTCATGGAGAAGAGCCGTCATTGTAGGCAGTGCAGCCGGAACGTGCTGTCGCCGCCGCAACCCCGCACCCGCCATCATGCCTTCGCAGACTTTCACCATCGGCGAGCTCGCCCGGGAATTCGACCTCACTACGCGGGCGATCCGCTTCTACGAGGACATGGGGCTGCTCACCCCCGAACGTGCCGGGCAGCAGCGCGTCTACACCGCGCGCGACCGCGCACGGCTGACGCTCACCCTGCGCGCCAAGCGGCTCGGCCTGAAGCTCACCGAGGCCAAGGACATTCTCGACATGTACGACAGCCCGCGCGACACCGCCGCGCAGCTGCAGCGATTTCTCGGCGTGCTCGGCAGCCACCGCGCCCAGCTCGAGGCTCAATTGGCCGAGCTGGAGGCCAATCTTGCCGAAGTCCGCGCGCAGGAAAAACAGGCCCGCGCCGCGCTCGCGCGTGCCGTTAAACCCAAGGCCCGCTGAGGCCACCGATCAACCCGCAGTCACCGACAATCGACCCCACCATGCCTGACAACCTCGATGACCTGTTCTCCCACAACCGCAGCTGGGCTGCACGGATGGAGCGCGATCGCCCCGGCTTCTTCACCGGCCTGGTGAAGCAGCAGACCCCCAAGTACATGTGGATCGGCTGCTCGGACAGCCGCGTGCCCGCCAACCAGATCACCGGGCTGGAGCCGGGCGAGGTGTTCGTGCACCGCAACGTGGCCAACATCGTGGTGCACTCCGACCTCAATGCGCTGTCGGCGATCCAGTTCGCGGTCGAGCGGCTCAAGGTGCGGCACATCATGGTGGTCGGCCATTACGGCTGCTCGGGCGTGCAGGCCGCTCTCGAAGGCGCGCGCATCGGCATCGCCGACAACTGGATCCGCCACATCCAGGACGTGCGCGACCGGCATCGCGTGATGCTCGAAACCTTGCCCGAAGCTGCCCGCGCCGATGCGCTGTGCGAGCTCAACGTGGCGGAGCAGGTGGTCAACGTGGCGGTCAGCACCGTCATGGTCGACGCCTGGAGCCGCGGCCAGACCGTCACCATCCACGGCTGGGCCTTCGGCGTGAACGACGGGCTGCTCCAGGACCTGGGCATGACGGTCGACGGCTCCAAGCCGCTGGAGAACCTGTACCGCGCGGCGGTGCAGCGCATCCGCTACAAGTGGAGCAGGCCGGGCGAAGTGCAGAACGGCGCCGATGCCGTGCTTGGTGCGGCTGGGGAAGCGAACTGAACCCATGTTCCCCCAGCGCCTCGACTCGCCGCTGGCCTACGACATCGCAAAGGCGATGCGCGACGGCTTCAATCGCCACTACCAGCTGTTCCGCGCCGAGTCGTCGCGCGCCAAGCACCGTTTCGAGACCGCCGACTGGCACGGCCAGCAGCGCGCGCAGCGCGAGCGCATCGAGTTCTACGACCTGCGCGTGAGCGAGGCGGTGGCGCGGCTCGAGAAGGAGTTCAAGGCCGGCGAGCAGCCGATGGACGTCTGGCACCAGATCAAGCTGCACTTCATCGGCTTGCTGGTCGACCACCACCAGCCCGAGCTGGCCGAAAGCTTCTTCAACTCGGTGACCACCAAGATCCTGCACCGCGCGTACTTCCAGAACGACTTCATCTTCGTGCGGCCGGCCATCAGCACCGAATACATCGAGCCGCGCGACGCGCCCACCTACCGCGCCTACTACCCCGAGCGCGAAACGCTGGCCGACACCATCGAGCGCATGCTCGACGACTACGCGCTGCAGGGCAGCTACGCCAACATCAAGCGCGACGCCGAGCGCGTCGCGACCGCCATCCTCGGGCGCTTCCACCAGGTCAAGCTGCGCGCCAACTTCCAGCTGCAGGTGCTGTCGGGCCTGTTCTACCGCAACAAGGGCGCCTACGTGGTCGGCAAGATCATCAACGGCTTCATCGAGCTGCCCTTCGCGTTGCCGATCCTGCACGACAGCACCGGCAAGTTCTACATCGACGCGGCGCTCTTCGGCGAGGAAGACCTGCAGATGCTCTTCAGCTTCGCGCGCGCCTACTTCATGGTCGACATGGAGGTGCCATCGGCCTACGTGCAGTTCCTGCGCTCGCTGATGCCGCGCAAGCCGCGCGCCGAGATCTACAACGCGCTCGGGCTGGCCAAGCAGGGCAAGACGCTCTTCTACCGCGACTTCCTCTACCACCTCAACTACTCGAGCGACAGGTTCCGCATCGCGCCCGGCATCAAGGGCATGGTGATGCTGGTGTTCGACCTGCCGTCCTTTCCCTACGTGTTCAAGGTCATCAAGGACTTCTACCCGCCGCAGAAGGACACCACGCGCGAGCAGATCAAGGGCAAGTACATGCTGGTCAAGCAGCACGACCGCGTGGGCCGCATGGCCGACACGCTGGAGTACAGCGACGTCGGTTTTCCGCTCGACCGCTTCGAGCCCGAGCTGATCGAGGAAATCCAGAAGTTCGCGCCCAGCCAGCTCGAGATCGGCGACCGCGACGGCAACGGGGAGATGGAGGTGGTGCTCAAGCACGTCTACATCGAGCGCCGCATGATCCCGCTCAACATCTACCTGCAGGAAGCCTTCGACCAGCTCGAGCATCCCGAGCATGCCAAGCGCGCGGGCAAGCAGCTGGAGCATGCGGTCATCGAGTACGGCAATGCCATCAAGGACATGGTTGCGGCCAACATCTTTCCCGGCGACATGCTGTGGAAGAACTTCGGCGTCACGCGCGGCGGCAAGGTCGTGTTCTACGACTACGACGAGATCGAATACCTCACCGACTGCAACTTCCGCCGCGTGCCGACGCCGATCCACGAGGAAGACGAGATGAGCGGCGAGGTCTGGTATTCGGTCGGCCCGAAGGATGTGTTCCCCGAGACCTTCGGCCCCTTCCTGCTCGGCAACCAGGCGGTGCGCGAGGCCTTCATGGCCCACCATGCCGACCTGCTCGACGCCGCCTTCTGGCAAAGCCACAAGGAACGCATCCAGGCCGGCCAGATGCTTGATGTATTCCCCTATGACGAGGCGCAACGCTTCATCCACGACGGCCACGCGCCGTATTTCTGACCCCCACTGAAGGAGCAATTTCCATGAGCGAATCCATCGTCATCGTCGGCGCCGCCCGCACCCCCATGGGCGGCTTCCAGGGCGACTTCTCTTCTCTCGCCGCGCACGACCTGGGCGGCGTGGCCATCAAGGCCGCCGTCGAGCGCGCGGGCATCGCGCCCGATGCCGTCGGCGAAGTGCTGTTCGGCAACTGCCTGATGGCCGGCCAGGGCCAGGCGCCGGCGCGCCAGGCGGCCTACAAGGGCGGCCTGCCCGACAGCGCAGGGGCTGTCACCCTCAGCAAGATGTGCGGCTCGGCCATGAAGGCGGCGATGCTCGCGCACGACCTGCTGCTCGCGGGCACGCACGAGGTCATGGTCGCCGGCGGCATGGAAAGCATGACCAATGCGCCCTACCTCATGCTGAAGGGCCGCGGCGGCTACCGCATGGGCCACGACCGCATCTTCGACCACATGATGCTCGACGGCCTGGAAGACGCCTACCAGGCGGGCCGCTCGATGGGCACCTTCGGCGAGGACTGTGCGGCCAAGTACAAGTTCACGCGCGAGCAGCAGGACGCCTTCGCGATCGCCAGCGTCGAGCGCGCCAAGGCCGCCACCACCTCGGGCGCCTTCAAGGCCGAGATCGCGCCGGTCACGGTCAAGGGCCGCGGCGGCGACACCGTGATCGAGATCGACGAAGGTCCGGGCAAGGTCAAGCTCGACAAGATCCCGCAGCTCAAGCCGGCCTTCAAGAAGGAGGGCGGCACCATCACGGCGGCATCGAGCTCCTCGATCAACGACGGCGCGGCCGCGCTGGTCATGATGACCGAGAGCACCGCGAAGAAGCTCGGCGCCAAGCCGATCGCGCGCCTCGTCGGCCATGCCACCCACGCGCAGCAGCCCGAGTGGTTCTCGACCGCGCCCGTCGGCGCCGTCGCCAAGCTGTTCAAGAAGACCGGCTGGGCCGTGAAGGACGTCGACCTGTGGGAAGTGAACGAAGCCTTCGCCGTGGTGCCGATGGCGCTGATGCACGAGCTCGACGTCTCGCACCAGATCGTCAACGTCCACGGCGGCGCCTGCGCGCTGGGCCACCCGATCGGCGCCAGCGGCGCACGCATCATGGTCACGCTGATCCATGCGCTGCAGCAGAAGGGCAAGAAGCGCGGCGTGGCGACGCTGTGCATCGGCGGCGGCGAGGGCACTGCAGTCGCGCTCGAACTGATTTAAGTATCGAGGCGGCGCGTTCGCTAGAGCGTCTTGCGCAGCAAGGCTCAGGTGCGACCGTGGGCGTACGCTGCGATGAATGATCGCGACGGTTGGGGGCGCATGCCTCGCGAGAATTGATCAGTTTCCCTCCTGCGCATTAGCCGTAGCATTCGGTTGGTTCAATGGAGGGAGCAATGATGGAGCAGAGTTTGGCTCGTGAGAACGGCGCTGCCGGCCTGTTCCTAGCGAGGCCCGCGGGCTGGTCGACGTGGACGCCCGTGGGCGCCGCCTGGCTCTATTGCGCTGCTGCGGCGCTGGCGATCTTGTTCGCCGTGGCAGCGTTCTTGATGGCGTCGCTGCGCGGCGATCTCGCCGTTGCGGACGCCGATGAACTGCTCCAGAAGCTTGCAACGCTCGCCCGTGCAGGAAATGCCGTCATTTGCGACCCTGCGATTCTCGAAAGGACATTGTCGATTCGCATTGACGATCATGTCGCCGACCGCGTCGACGATCACATCTCTTCGGCACTGGTCGCTCCGGCAAATGCGCTCTCTTCTGCTACGAGCGGCACCTATTCAAAGTTTCGCTTCGCTTCCAAGACCATCTGTCGACTGGATCTGCGCTTCGACAATCGTCGCTTTTGCGATTCCGATTCGGCGCGGGTTCAGCGTCTACTGGATAGCCGGGTTCAGCCCTCATTGGCCATGATCGGGGAAGCGGGGGTCTACAGCCATGGCTACTCCTTCACAAACGAGCGCCGGGAAAGATCGATCATCGGATGGCGACAGCCCGCGCGTTCATGTCCTTCCGAAATCGAGATTGCTTCCGAGCGCGGCTGAATGGCACAACATAGCAGCCATCGAGCAGCGCCATGGCCCACCATCGTCGTGGGAACTGCGCTCGTCTTGGCTTGTTTGATGCTGGCGTATGAGTCCATTCGTGAGAGCCTTCCCCGAATCGGGCTGCCTGCCTTCGATGCGAGTCGAGTTGAGCTCTTGACGCCCCAGCAACGGGCTTCCTATGAGCAAGAACTGTTCAGCGAACTGCAGCAGTGGAAACGCTTGAGTCGACGCTATCCGACCGAGAAAGGTGTCCGCCAGCGCGAACTTCGTTGGCAGCAAATGGCAAATGACGGGTTCGAATTGGCCCACATTGTGTTGCAGGTACTTCAACCCGACGGCGGCTTCGTCTATCAGCTCGCAGAGCCAATGAATCGCTTGGAAGAACTCGCGAAGGCGGGAGACAGGGGCGCGATGTGCCTGATGGTGTCCCTGGTGAGCCAAACGAAGCGCAAGTCTGACGCTGCAGTGCATTGGAAAACTGCAAAGTACTGGCTTGAGCGGGGAGCGGAACGTGGCCATGCAGAGTGTCAGATCCAGCTGGGTCGCCGCCTGATCCATGGTTCCAATGGATTCGATAAGGACCCCAAGCGCGGATTGGCATTGGAGCTCGCTGCACGTCGCAGCGGGTATGCCCACGCCGTGGATGGCTTGACTTCTTATTTCCAGAGTCGATGGTCGCAGTCACCTGCCGAACTCACGCGGCTGTATTGTTGGTTATCGATAGATGCCGAGTCGCGGCTAACGGACGGACCACAGCAAATGGTGGATAGCTTGCATGCTGAAGCCCGGCGCACTTCGTCTGCCGAGTTGTTGTCGGTGGCGGGCAGGCTCAGGGGCGTGCGTTTCTCATTGCAGGACTGCGTGAACATGGGTGAAGCCGTTGGCCTGCACGCTGACCTCGCCGACGATGTCGCCGTCGAGGTTCTGGATCAGGGCGCCGCTTCCATCGGGCAAGGGGACGAACTCCAGCTCGCCGCTGCCGCCGAGGTTGGTCGTGCCGGAGAACGCAGCGCTGGAGGTCGAGGCCCAGGTGCAGAACAAGGACATCGGCCACTTGCGTGCGGGGCAACGCGTCATCAACAAGTTCGAGACCTTCGATTTCACGCGCTACGGCTACATCGAAGGCGAAGTGCAGTGGGTGGGCCAGGACGCGGTCGTCGATCCGAAGCTGGGGCCGGTGTATCCGATCCGTCTGAAGCTCGGTGGGTTGGAAACGCCGTACGCCGTGAACGGGCGAAGGGGCGTGGTGTCTGCCGGCATGAACGTGAGCGCCGATATCCGTACCGGCGAACGCCGATTGATCGAGTACTTCCTGTCGCCGATGCTGCGCTACAAGGAAGAAGCATTGCGCGAGCGCTGAGGCAGGCGAAAGAGATGACAGAGTTGTTCTACAGGCACCTGCGGGCAGGCCTCATGCTCTTCATGGCCGGCGCCCTGTGTGCTCCGGCCGCAGCGCAGGTGGAAGACCTGATGGACGTGTACCGGAAGGCCATCGAGCATGACCCGCTTCATGAATCGGCGCGGCGCACGCTCGAAGCCGCGGAGCAGAAGCTGCCGCAGGCCATGGCGGGCCTGCTGCCGGCGGTGGCGCTCACGGGCGGCACGGGGAGGCAACAGGCCGATGCGTCCTTCTCTGGCGCGGCGGCGGTCGAGCGTGATGTCCGAAGCTGGAACTGGAATCTGCAGCTGACCCAGCCCCTCTTCCGGTGGGCGAACGTGGTTGCGCATCGTCAGGCGGGCGCGCAGGTGCGGCAGGCGCGGGAGCAGTATCGCCTGGCAGAGCACGAGCTGATGCTGCGCGTCGCGCAGGCGTACTTCGATGTGCTGGTCGCCCATGAAGGCATCTCGGTCGCCGATGCACAGCGCCAAGCGGTGGAGCAGCAGTTGATGCTCGCCCGCCGCAATTTCGAGGTGGGCATGGCGACGGTCACCGACGCCTACGAGGCGCAGTCCCGCTTCGACCTGGCGCGAGCGCAGGCGGTTGCCGCCCGTACCGAGTCCGATGCGCGCTGGGCCGAGCTCGAAAGGATTCTCGGAACGGCGCCCGCCGGGCTGCGAAGTCTCGATGCGGCCGCCGAGCTGCCGCGCCCGGTACCCGAGGACTTGCAGGCGTGGATGAGCCGCGCCAGGGAGGAACACCCGCAGGTGCTGATCCAGCTTGCGGCGCAGGACGCAGCAGCCTCGGAGATCGAGCGCAGCCGGGCGGCGCATTGGCCGACGCTCGATCTCACTGCGAGCCACGGCAGCAACTACGCCTCGGGAACCGTCAGCTCGCCGGCCGACATCTCGACGCGCGTGCGCTCGACCCAGCTCGGGCTGCAACTGAGCATTCCCCTCTATTCCGGCGGTGCGATCGATTCGCGCGTGCGCGAAGCCATCAGCTTCCTCGCGCGAGCCGATGCGGAGCTCGAAGCCGCGCGCAGGCAGGCTGCTGCGTCGGCGCGCCAAGCTTTCTCGGCGGTCGCCAACGGCCGTGCCCAGGCCGAGGCGCTTCGCTCGGCGGTGCAGACCAGCCAGAGCGCGCTCGACGCCAACAAGATCGGCTATCGCATCGGCACGAGAATCAACATCGATGTGCTCAACGCGGAACAGCAGCTCCATGCGGCTCGCCGCGACCTGTTTCGCGCCTGCACCGACACCATCTTGCAGAGCCTTCGCTTGAAGGCCGCGGCCGGCACGCTGGCTGTCGAGGACATCGAAAGCATCAACCGGCTGACGGCTGCCGGCGGCATCATTCCTGCGCCGGCTGCGGCGTTGGCGGCGACGGCAGGCACGATAACTGCAGCGCAGCCGCAGCGAATGCGGTGACTGCAGCTATGAAGTGGCGCCGACCATTCGATGCGCGACCTACCTCATGCTGGAGTTTCCATGCCTTCCCCGATCCCGCGGGCTCAGTTCAACAAGCTTCGCGCACTTGTCAAGAAGGGCCGTATCCAAACGGCCTACAACAACCTCGCCGACCGCGGCTACTACTACGCCTGCTGGGCTGCCGGCGACGTCGATACGACGGTCAGCGCGGTGCCGGGCCTGGGCGCCGAAGCCTGCCAAAAGCTCACGGCGGACGAGCTCGCCAAGGTACGGGCCAGCATGGCGAGCGCCTATCTCGACACCTTGCAGACGCAATTCGAGCAGGGCCCCTGCATCACGCGCGATGTGAGCGCCGAGGAGACTGCCGAATTCCATGGCGAGGTCTTTCGCGCTCATTTCCTCGGCATCAAGGACTGGACGCTCCATCTTCCCTTCGAGCTGCAGGAAAAGACCGGCGGCCTCGAGGCGGTCGAGCGCTACTGGCAAGGCGTGTTGCGTACCTCGGCCCAACTGACCGCACGGGCGCTGAATGCCCGCTCGATGGCGCTGATCGCCGCATAGCGCCAAGCCCTCGCGAGCTGACATTTTTTTGTCACCTCGGCGCGCGCTGTGACATTTCTTGTTCCAGCGCGTGCCCTGCCGTGTCGAATCGAGCGCTACCTAGAATGCGGGCTTGCCCACTCTCCAGGAAACTTCGCTCATGCATCCGGCTCTTCCCCGCCACGCGATTGCCGCACTGCTGGTCACCGCATTCACCACGCCCGCCACCTGGAGCCAGGCCCGCGACGAGGCCCTGTACAGCGCCGCCACGGCCGAGCAGCCGGCCGTCGTCAAGACGCTGGAGCGGCTGGTCAACATCGAGACCGGCACCGGCGATGCCGAAGGCATGGCCGCGGCGGGCAAGTACTTCGAGGACGAGCTCAAGGCCCTCGGCTTCAGCGTCACGCGCAGCAGGTCGGCCGGCATCGTGGTCGGCGACAACATCGTCGGCAAGCTGAAGGGCAAGGGCGGCAAGAACATCCTCCTGATGTCGCACATGGACACGGTCTACCTCAAGGGCATCCTCGCCAAGGCGCCGTTCCGCGTCGAGGGCAACAAGGCCTACGGCCCCGGCATCGCCGACGACAAGGGCGGCAATGCAGTCATCCTGCACACGCTCAAGTTGCTCAAGGCGCGCGGCTTCCAGGATTTCGGCACGATCACCGTGCTACTCAACACCGACGAAGAGAAGGGCTCCTTCGGCTCGCGCGACCTGATCCAGGAAGAGGCCAAGGCCAGTGACTACGTGCTCTCCTTCGAGCCCACCAGCGCCGAGTCCGAGAAGCTTTCGCTCGGGACTTCGGGCATCGCCTACGTTCAAGTCAACATCAGGGGCAAGGCCTCGCATGCCGGCGCGGCGCCCGAACTCGGCGTCAATGCGCTGGTCGAGGCTTCCGACCTGGTGCTGCGCACCATGGACATCGACGACAAGGCGAAGAACCTGCGTTTCAATTGGACCATCGCGAAGGCGGGCGCGGTGTCCAACATCATTCCCGACAGCGCCACGATCAACGCCGACGTGCGCTACGCGCGCAACGAAGACCTGGATGCCGCGATGAAGACCCTGGAGGAGCGCGCACAGAAGAAAAAGCTGCCGAACGCCGAGGTCAAGGTGCTGGTCACGCGCGGCCGCCCGGCCTTCGATGCCGGCGAAGGCGGCAAGAAGCTGGTCGACAAGGCGGTGGCCTACTACAAGGAGGCGGGCGGCACGCTCGGCGTCGAGGAGCGCACCGGCGGCGGCACCGATGCGGCCTATGCGGCGCTCTCGGGAAAGCCGGTGATCGAAAGCCTGGGCCTGCCGGGTTTCGGATACCACAGCGATTCGGCCGAGTACGTGATGGTCGACGCCATCCCGCGCCGCCTCTACTTGGCCAGCAAGCTGATCATGGACCTCGGTGCCCCGAAATAAGCAAAGCAAGTCAACAAGCAAGCAGGAGACAAGACCATGATGCTCAACGCCGACCAGGAAGCGATCCGCGACGCGGTGCGCGACTTCGCCCAAGCCGAACTCTGGCCCCACGCCCCGCGCTGGGACCGCGAACACAGCTTCCCCAGGGAGGCCCATGCAGGCCTGGCGGCGCTCGGCGCCTACGGCATCTGCGTGCCCGAGGAAGACGGCGGCGCCGGCCTCGACTACCTGACCCTCGCGCTGGTGCTGGAAGAAATCGCGGCCGGCGACGGCGGCACCAGCACCGCGATCAGCGTCACCAACTGCCCCGTCAATGCGATCCTCATGCGCTACGGCAACGCGCAGCAAAGGAAGACGTGGCTGCAGCCGCTGGCGCAAGGCCGGATGCTCGGCGCCTTCTGCCTGACAGAGCCGCAGGCCGGCAGCGATGCCTCGTCGCTGCGCACCACGGCGCGCAAGGATGCGGACGGCTGGGTGATCGACGGCGTCAAGCAGTTCATCACCAGCGGCAAGAACGGGCAGGTCGCGATCGTGATCGCCGTTACCGACAAGGGCGCCGGCAAGCGCGGCATGAGCGCCTTCGTCGTGCCGACCGACGCGCCGGGCTACACGGTCGCGCGGCTCGAGGACAAGCTGGGCCAGCATTCGAGCGACACCGCGCAGATCAACTTCGACGCCTGCCGCATCCCGGCCGAGAACCTGATCGGCCAGGAAGGCGAGGGCTACAAGATCGCGCTCGGTGCGCTCGAAGGCGGCCGCATCGGCATCGCCGCGCAGAGCGTGGGCATGGCGCGCAGCGCTTTCGAAGTGGCGCTGGCCTACGCCAAGGAGCGCCAGGCCTTCGGCGGCGCGATCTTCGACCAGCAGGCCGTCGGTTTCCGGCTCGCGGAATGCGCGACGCAACTGGAGGCGGCGCGCCAGCTGATCTGGCATGCCGCAAGCCTGCGCGACGCCGGCCTGCCCTGCCTGAAAGAGGCCGCGATGGCCAAGCTCTTCGCGAGCGAGATGGCCGAGAAGGTCTGCAGCGCAGCCATCCAGACGCTGGGCGGCTACGGCTACGTCAACGACTTTCCGCTGGAGCGCATCTACCGCGACGTGCGCGTGTGCCAGATCTACGAAGGCACCTCCGACATCCAGAAGCTCCTTATTCAGCGCGCTCTCTAGGCGGCCGCGGGCGCATTTGTGCGGTCATTTCAGTCCTCCAGCGCGGCTCTTTCCTACGTTGGCGGCGGCGCTGACACAGGTACCTTCATTGGTATCGAAGGAGCACACCGCCATGACCGCAGCGCAAACCCCGCCGAATCCCCAGCCATCGCACAAGCGCCAGCTTCCCGACGACAACCCATCCACGGTGATTCCGCCGGAGGCTGACAGTGACAGCCTGTACGCCGACGAGTCGGTAGGCGGCAGTGCGGAAGACCAGGCAGATGCCAGCAAGCCCACGACCGACGTGAACGCGCCGGGTTTCCTCAGGCGCAAGAAAGCGTCATGAGTTGACTCCCGGACCGCCGACGGGCCGGTGTTGTCACAAATCTCTTGAGCCCGTTCTGTCATCGTTCTGGATGACAGACAGACCTTGCGCGGCGGCGCACCATGGCGACCTCTCTCATCCGAGGACTTTCGCCATGCCCGTCTCGCCCCTCGCCCAGGCCGTCTGCCCGGCGCCGCTCCTGCTGTGGGCCCTGTATGCCCAAGCCCAGCCCGCCGCCCTCGACATCGCCACGCTGACCGCCAGCGAGGCCGCACAGCGCCTCTGCGCCGGCTCGCTGACCAGCGAGCAGTTGGTGACGGCCTATCTCGCCCAGGCCAAGGCCAGGCCGCAGCTCAACGCCTTCATCACGCTCGACGAGGCCGGTGCCCTCCGGGCCGCGCGCGCGGCCGATGCGGCGCGCAAGCGCGGCGGCCCCTGCAAGCCGCTGGCCGGCGTGCCGGTGGTCGTCAAGGACAACATCCAGGTCCAGGGCCTGCCCGCCACCGCCGGCACGCCGGCGCTCAAGGGTTTCGTGCCGGCTGCCGACGCACCGGTGGTGGCCAAGCTGCGCGCGGCTGGCGCCGTCGTGCTGGGCAAGACCCATATGCACGAGCTCGCCTTCGGCGTCACTGGCTACAACCCTGCGTTCCAGACCGGGCCCGAAGTCGGCGTGCGCAATGCCTACGACGCCACCCGGATCGCCGGCGGCTCCTCCTCGGGCAACGGCGCAGCGCTCGGCGCTCGCATGGCCCCAGCCGCGCTCGGCACCGATACCGGCGGCTCGGTGCGCATCCCCTGCGCCTTCAACGGCTGCGCCGCGCTGCGCCCGACCGTCGGTCGCTATTCGCAGCAGGGCATCGCGCCGATCTCGCACACGCGCGACACCGCCGGCCCGATGGCGCTTTCGGTCGCCGACCTGGCGCTGCTCGACCGCGTCATCGCCGGCGGCGCGCCGGTGGTGCCGGCCGATCTCAAGCGCGTTCGGCTCGGCGTGGTGCCGGCCTTCTACGCGAACCTCGATGCCGATACCAAGGCTGCCACCGACGCGGCGCTGGACAAACTGCGCGCGGCCGGCGTCACGCTGGTGGATGTCGAGATGCCGAAGCTGATGGAACTCAACGGCGCGGCGAGCTTCCCGATCGCGCTCTACGAGGCGCACGACGACATGGTGGCCTACCTCGCGAAGTACCGCACCGGCATCGACATCAGGCAACTGGCCGCGGCGGCCGCCAGCCCCGACGTCAAGGGTACCTACGAGGGCCTGGTGAATCCGCGCAAGCTGCCGGCGGAAAAGGGCGTGGTCGACGCCAAGCCGGCCTACGACAACGCGATCGCCAAGGCGCGGCCGGCGCTGCAGAAGCTCTACCGCGACACCTTCAAGGCGAGCAGGCTCGATGCGCTGGTGTTCCCGACCGTGACGCGCGTGGCGCTGGCCGCGACGCCGGAAGCCAGCAGCCCGGAGAACTTCGGCGCGCTGATCCAGAACACCGATCCCGGCAGCAACGCAGGCATTCCGGGCCTGCAACTGCCCTCGGGCCTGGGTGCCTCGAGCGGCCTGCCCATCGGCCTGGAATTCGATGGCCCGGCCGGCAGCGACCGCAAGCTGCTGGCCCTGGGCATGGCGGTCGAGGGCGTGCTGGGCCGCCTGCCCGCGCCCACCAAATAATCAGCGATCCGGCCCGGGCGCCCTCCAGCCCGCCAGCGCCGAACGGCGCTCGATGCCCAGCTTGCCGAAGATGCGCCGGAGATAGGTGCGCACCGTCGGCACGCCGACCGTCATGCGCCTCGCGATCTCCTTGTCGGTCAAGCCTTCGCGCACTGCGCGTGCGACCTGCTGCTCGCGCGGGCTCAGCTGCGGCCGCACTGCAGTGGGCTGCGCCTCGATGCATGGCCGCAGCTGAGCACGCCGCAGCGCGCCGGCGAAAGCCGGCTCGACCAGGTCCAGCAGCGCTTTCTCGTGCTCGCCGAAGTCGCCGCGGCCGCGGCAGCGCCAGATGCGCAGATCGCCCAGTGCGCGCTCGCCGTGGAAGGCGTGCAGGTTCATGCCCCAGTGCAGCCCGTCGCGCGAGAGGAAATCGTTGAAGAAGGGCGTGCGCATCAGCGCGCGCTGTGGCATCACCTCGGTCACGCGGGTGGCGCGGCGGCGCGATTGCAGCACGAAGGTGATCGGGTCGTGGTGCTGGTGCCATTCGGCATAGCGGTCGAGGTTGGCCGGGTCCATGTTGAGTGCCACGCGCTGTCCGAAGCTGCCGCTTGCGGCATCCCAGACGAAGGAGGCGAACTGGTCGGCATGCAGCAGGTCGAGCAAGGCCCAGCCGATGCGCTCGCGGATTTCGCGTTCGCCCTGGTCTTCCGCGAGCAGCGCGAAGATGCCGCGCAGCGCGTGCTGTTCCGAAGCGCTCAGGTACATGGCCACTCCTCCTCGTGCCGGAGCTTAGGCCCGAGCAAGGCCCGCGCCAACGCTTCCTGTTCAGGGTTTGCGAGAGGGCCGGCACAATGCGGGCATGGCCTCTTCCTCTCCGAACCCCGCCCGCGCTGCCTGCCCGTGCGGGCGCCGCGACCGTCGGGAGCTGCCGCTGCCCTATGCCCAATGCTGCGGGCGCTATCTCGACGACTTCGAGCGCACGCCCGCGCCGGACGCCGAATCGCTCATGCGCTCGCGCTACACGGCTTTCGTGCTCGAGCGGGCCGACTATCTGCTCGCGACCTGGCACGCGTCGACGCGCCCTGCGGCCCTCGATTTCGAGCCCGGCGTCAAATGGCTGGGCCTCGAGGTGCGCTCGCGCTCGGTGCTGGACGCCGACCATGCCGAGGTCGAGTTCGTCGCCCGCCAGCGCAGCAGCGCAGGCGTTGCGAGCCGGCTGCACGAACGCAGTCGCTTCGTGCGCGAGGACGACGGCGCGCTCAGCCGATGGTATTACCTCGACGGCGATCTGCGCTGAAGCTTCGAAGTCGCTGAAAAAACCGGCGCGGCCGCCCGTGGCCTGCACTGCACGCTAGCAATTCGATAGCGCGCAGCGGCGCATTGTGTCCAGATAGGAGACAGTCCGATTCCGTTTGGGCTATTTATCCGGCGCCGCTTCGCCCCCACACTCCTTTCCAGACTTCAAACACAAGCAGGACAAGAGGGCGAGATGACCAGCAGCACCAGGATTTCGAGCGCATACCGGCAATGGCTTCGCGCCATGCGGGTCGCGCCGGCATTGACTGCTGCGCTCTGGATCGCTGCCCCGGCCGCGCACGCCGACGATGCCGCCGGCGTCACTCCCTTCTCGAGCGCCAAGGCCGCACGGGCGCCCGAGCCGTGGCGCTTCACCAGCCTGCCGAACAAGACGCCGACCCGCTTCGAAGTCGTGCAGCAGGGCGGCCAGCGGGTGCTCAAGGTCGAAGCCGACCAGTCCTACGGCAACCTCGTGCATGCCACCCAAGTGCCGCTCAACGCTTCCACCACGCTGGCCTGGCGCTGGCGCGTCGACGACTTCGTGAAGGACGCCGACCTGCGCACGCGTGCCGGCGACGACGGCGCGGCCAAGCTCTGCGTGTTCTTCGATTTCCCCACCGAGCGGCTGTCCTTCGGCGAACGCACGCGCCTGGCGCTGGCACGCCGCACCACCGGCGAGCAAGTGCCCAGCGAAGCCTTGTGCTACGTGTGGGACAACAAGGAAGCCAAGGGCACCGCGCTCGTGAACGCCTTCACCCAGCGCATGCGCATGGTGGTGCTCGAGTCGGGCCCGGCGGCGACGCCCGGCACGTGGCTGAGCGAGCGCCGCAACCTGCTGGCCGACTACCGGCGCGTCTTCGGCGACGAGGCCGGCGACACCATGCCCGACGTGGTGGCGATCGCGGTCTCGGCCGATGCCGACAACACGCAAGGCCACGGGCTGGCCTTCTTCTCCGACATCGACCTGCGCAGCATCGGCTCCACGCGCAGCGCCGGCGGCTTCGTGGCCGGGCGTCCCGGGACCGGGGAATAGCGGGAACGCCATGGACGATCTGGTCACACTCCTCACGGCCCAGGGCGCGGCGGTGGTCTTTCTTGCCACGCTGGCGACGCGCCTGGGCGCGCCGGTGCCGGCCGCGCCTTTTCTCGTCATCGCCGGCGGGCTGTCGGTCGGCGGGCAGGTGTCCTTCGCCGCCGTGCTGGTGGCCGCCTTGCTCGGCAACATCCTGGGCGACGGCGCATGGTTCCTGGCGGGGCGCCGCTGGGGCTACCGCGTGATGCGACTGCTGTGCCGCATCTCGCTGTCGGCCGACTCCTGCGTGCGGCGCAGCGAGGCCATCCTCGGCCGCTGGGGCGGGCTGTCGCTGATCGCCGCCAAGTTCGTGCCCGGCGTGTCGGTGGTCGCGCCGCCGATGGCGGGCGCTTTGGGCATGTCGAACACGCGCTTCCTGTCCTACGAGACCGTGGCTGCGCTGATCTGGACGCTGGGCTTCCTCGTGCTCGGCCGCATCTTCCATGCCGCGATCCAGGACGTGCTCGCAGTGCTCTCCAGCATCGGCCTCACGGCCGCAGTCGTCGGCACGCTGGTGCTCGCGGCCTTCGTCGCCTGGCGCTATCGCCAGCGCCGCATCGCGCTCGCCGCCGACGACATCGAGCACATCGAGGCAGGCGATTTGCGCGCGGCCTTTGCCGCCGGCATCCGCCCGACGCTGATCGACGTGCGGTCCGCCGAGGGCCGCGCGCTGGATCCGCGCGCGATCCCCGGAGCCGTCGGTATCGCGCTGCGCGAGCTGCCGTCGCAGCTCGATGCCTTCGCGGACGGGCGCGAGCTCATCGTGTTCTGCGACTGCCCCAACGATGAGTCCGCCATCGCGGCCGCGCGCGTGCTGATGAAGGCCGGTCTGCCGCGCGTGCGCGTGCTCGCCGGCGGGCTTTCCGCCTGGGCGGCTGCGGCGGCGATCGAGGCCGACGCGGATGCGGGTGCGCCGCACATCGCCGCACATCCCGCTTGATCGCTGCCGCGAACGAGGCCTAGAATCGACCCCGCTCCGGGGTGCACGCAGTTGCGTACTGAGATGGCCAAGTGGCCGAACCCGCGAACTTGATCTGGTTCATACCAGCGTAAGAAGAGCTGCGACTCCCCGGCCAGCGGAATTCCCTTTTCCGCCATGCCGATTCCGGAGCGATCGCGGAGCACCCGTCCAACGAACCGGAGTGCCCCGCATGAATGCCCCTGACAAGTTCGCCTCGCTGCTCACGCTGACGCGCGAGCCCTTTCCCGCCTCGACCAAGAGCGCCATCACCGGCAGCCGCCCCGACCTGCGCGTGCCCGTGCGCGACGTGCTGCTCACCAATGGCGAGCAGGTGTCGCTCTACGACACCTCGGGCCCGTATTCGGACCCCTCGGTCGACATCGACGTGCGCCAGGGCCTGCCCGGCGTGCGCAATGCCTGGATTGCCGAGCGCGGCGACACGGAGAGTTACGAAGGCCGCCTGCACCAGATGCTCGACGACGGCGCAACGCATGCCGACCGCGACGCCCAGCGCCTGGCCGAACTGCGCGCCGCCGCCTCGGGGCTGCAGCGCCAGCCGCGCCGCGCCAAGGCCGGCATGAACGTGAGCCAGATGCACTACGCGCGCCGCGGCATCGTCACGCCCGAGATGGAATACGTGGCGCTGCGCGAGAACGGCAAGCGCGAATGGATGGCCGAGTACCTGGCCGACGCGGCGCGCGAGAAGCGCCTGGCCGGCAATCCGATGGGCGCGCGAATCCCGAAGATCATCACGCCCGAGTTCGTGCGCGACGAGGTGGCGAGCGGCCGCGCCATCATCCCGGCCAACATCAACCATCCGGAAGTCGAGCCGATGGCGATCGGGCGCAACTTCCTGGTCAAGATCAACGCCAACATCGGCAACTCGGCGGTCACCTCGAGCATCGAGGAAGAGGTGGAGAAGCTGGTGTGGGCGATCCGCTGGGGCGCCGACAACGTGATGGATCTTTCGACCGGCCGCAACATCCACACCACGCGCGACTGGATCGTGCGCAACAGCCCGGTGCCGATCGGCACGGTGCCGATCTACCAGGCGCTCGAGAAGGTCGGCGGGGTGGCCGAAGACCTCACGTGGGAGATCTACCGCGACACGCTGATCGAGCAGGCCGAGCAGGGCGTCGACTACTTCACCATCCACGCCGGGCTGCGCCTGCCCTTCATCCATCTCACGGCCGACCGCCGCACCGGCATCGTCTCGCGCGGCGGCTCGATCATGGCCAAGTGGTGCATATCGCACCACCGGGAGAGCTTCCTCTACACGCACTTCGAGGACATCTGCGAGATCATGAAGGCCTACGATGTGAGCTTCTCGCTCGGCGACGGCCTGCGCCCGGGCTGCGCATCGGACGCCAACGACGAGGCCCAGTTCGCCGAGCTGCGCACGCTGGGCGAGCTCACGCAGATCGCGTGGAAGCACGACGTGCAGACCATGATCGAAGGCCCCGGCCATGTGCCGATGCACCTGATCCAGGCCAACATGGACGAGCAGTTGAAGCACTGCCACGAGGCGCCGTTCTACACGCTGGGCCCGCTGACCATCGACATCGCGCCGGGCTACGACCACATCGCCAGCGCCATCGGCGCCGCGATGATCGGCTGGGCCGGCACTGCGATGCTGTGCTACGTGACGCCCAAGGAGCACCTGGGCCTGCCGGACCGCGACGACGTGAAGCAGGGGATCATCGCGTACAAGATCGCGGCGCACGCGGCCGACGTGGCGAAGGGCCATCCCGGTGCGCGGGCGCGCGACGACGCGCTCAGCAAGGCGCGCTTCGAGTTTCGCTGGCAGGACCAGTTCAATCTCGGCCTCGACCCCGACACCGCGCGCGAATTCCACGACGAGACCCTGCCCAAGGACTCCAGCAAGGTGGCGCACTTCTGCTCGATGTGCGGGCCGAAGTTCTGCTCGATGAAGATCACGCAGGAGGTGCGCGAGTACGCGGCGCAGCGCGGCATCGACGAGGCGAAGGCCTTGGACGACGGCATGGCCGGGAAGTCCGCGGAGTTCAAGGCCGGCGGGGGCGAGATCTACATCCCCATTCAGCCGGCCTGACGACCGGAGGGGGCTTGGTAGCATCGGTCCCCATGAATGCCTTCCCCTTCGACGCCGTCCTCTTCGACTGCGACGGCGTCCTCGTCGATTCCGAACCCATCACCAACCGCGTGCTCGCCGAGATGCTCGGCGAGCTCGGCTGGCAGCTCACGATGGAGGAGTCGATGCGCATCTTCACCGGCAAG
The DNA here is from genome assembly GCF_018614915.1 of Variovorax paradoxus. GTDB lineage: Bacteria > Pseudomonadota > Gammaproteobacteria > Burkholderiales > Burkholderiaceae_C > Variovorax > Variovorax paradoxus_K. The sequence goes on from NZ_JAGGNU010000011.1 coordinate 31,674, forward strand.
GCGGTGAAGGACGAGGTTGCGCTGATCGAATCCATGACCGGCTTCGTCGTCACGCCCGAATGGCTGGACGGCTTTCGCGGCCGGCGCAACGCGGCGCTGGAGCGCGAGCTGCTCGCGATTCCCCATGCGGCCGGCGCGGTTCGCGCGCTGCACGCGGCGCTCGGCGGGCGCATCGCCTGCGCCTCGGGCGCCGACCGCCACAAGGTTGAGCTGCAGCTCGACAAGATCGGCATCCTCGATTGCTTCGCCGGCCGCATCTTCAGCGGCCACGAGACGCCGCGTTCCAAGCCCGCGCCCGACGTGTACCTGGCCGCAGCCGCGGCGCTGGACGTCGACCCGGCGCGCTGCGCGGTGGTGGAAGACACGGCGACCGGCGCGACGGCCGGCGTCGCCGCGGGCGCCACCGTGTTCGGCTACAGCCCGTCCGACCTGGGCCACAGCGGGCCGGAGGCGCTGCGCGCCGTCGGCGTGGTGCAGGTGTTCAGCGACATGGCGCAGTTGCCGGCGCTGCTCGCCGACTGGCGGCCGGTGGCGGCCTGAGACGGCTCAGTCCGCGCGCCGCGCGGCAGCCTTGGCCATGGCGGCGAGGGCCTGCGTCATGGCCTGCGCGCGCGCCGACCAGAATCGGGCGATCAGCTTGTCGGCGTTCTCGACCACCGCGGGATGGATCCGTGAGCGGCCCGAAGTGGCCGCGAATTCGACCAGGGCCGCGTATTCGGAGGTGTCGGTGTCGGGAGTGTGCATGCCTCGATCCTAGGGCGGGGGGCTCGTCCACGGCCTGCCATGCGTGCGGGCGGCGAGCGAAGCGACGAACTTTGTCACGGATCATCCTCGCGAAGCAAGCCTCCGGCCGGTCTCCGATGCGCCGCCGCGACGGAACGCGCCCGGTGTTACACCTGCCCAGGCCCGGAAGGCGCGGGAGAAGCTCTTCTCGTTGCGAAAACCCACGGCCAGCGCGATCTGCTTGATCGGCCGCGTGGTGCGGCGCAACTGCTCGGCCGCCTGTTCGTGCCGCACTTCATCCTTCAATGCCTGCAGCGAAACGCCTTCTTCCTGCAACTGGCGATGCAGGGTGCGGGCGGACAGGTTGAGGATCACCGCCAGCGCCTCGGCCGTGGCCGCTTCCTTGCCGCGCGTGCGCAGCAGCTCGCGCACGCGCTGGCCCAGCAGCCGGTCGCGGCGGTACTGCAGCACGGTGAGCGGCAGCGCGCGTCGCAGCATGGTGCGCAGCGCCTGCTCGTCGCGCTGCAGCGGCAGCGCCAGGTAGCGTTCGTCGAAGCTGTAGCTCGCCGCCTCGGCGCCGAAGCGCAGCTCGCCGCCGAACATCAGCGGATAGGCATCGCGATGCGGCGGGGCCTCGAAGGGAAAGCTGGCCTCGCGCAGCGAGACCCGCGAATCGATGACCCAGGAGGCGTAGCCGTGCAGGAAACGCAGGTTCGACACCAGGCAGAACTCGCGCAACGCGCCGAGCGCGGCGTGCTCGCGGATCGACACCGTCGCGACGCCGCCCGCCACCTTCAGTTCGAGTGCGATGTCCTCGGTCAGGAGCCGGTGGTGACGGCACCAGCGCTTGATGGCAACCCCGAGGTTCGGCGAGCCCAGCGAGGCCCGGCACAGCATGCCGTAGGTGCCCCAGGGCAGGCGGCGGCTGAACCAGCCGAGCGCCTCGTCGTCGAGTTCCTGCATGGCGAAGCCCGACAGCACCTCGAACTGCGCGGCCGTCACGCGGCCCTGCGTGTTCCTCAGATCGCGCGGCGCAATCTGTGCCTGTGCCAGGGCCTTGGACGGGTCCATGCCATAGCGCTCGTAGCCCAGCACGATCGCTCGCACGAAGGCCATGGGCGTGGCGGCACGGAGAGCCGGCTTGAACAGGGAGGAGGACACGGATGGGCGCGATCTCGATGACGCGATATGCAACCATTGTGGCGCCAATTGCAACGGCAGGGGGCGTAAGCTGCGCCTTCTTGCGCCGGAATCCTGCGCGACCGACACCGCCTGTGAGGAGACAACCCCATGCATGACCCCGGCCTGAACTTCGACCTGGGCGAGACCATCGACTCGCTGCGCGATGCGATCCAGACCTTCGCCGCCAACGAGATCGCGCCGCGCGCGGCCGACATCGACCGCGAGAACCTGTTCCCCCACGACCTCTGGAAGAAGCTCGGCGAGCTCGGCCTGCACGGCATGACCGTGAAGGAGGAATACGGCGGCACCGAGCTCGGCTATCTGGCCCACATCGTGGCGATGGAAGAAGTGTCGCGCGCGTCGGCTTCGGTCGGTCTCTCCTACGGCGCGCACTCCAACCTGTGCGTCAACCAGATCCACCGCAACGGCAGCGCGGCGCAGAAGAAGAAGTACCTGCCGAAGCTGGTGAGCGGCGAGCACGTGGGCGCACTCGCGATGAGCGAGCCCAATGCCGGCTCCGACGTGGTCAGCATGAAGCTGCGCGCCGAGAAGAAGGGCGACCGCTACGTACTCAACGGCGGCAAGATGTGGATCACCAACGGCGGCGACGCCGACACGCTCGTGATCTACGCCAAGACCGAACCCGAGATGGGCGCGCGCGGCATGACGGCCTTCATCGTCGAGAAAGGCTTCAAGGGCTTCTCGGCCGGCACCAAGCTCGACAAGCTCGGCATGCGCGGCTCCAACACCTACCCGCTCTTCTTCGACAACTGCGAGGTGCCGGAGGAGAACGTGCTGGGCGGCGAGGGCGCCGGCGCCAAGGTGTTGATGAGCGGCCTCGACTACGAGCGCGCCGTGCTCTCCGGCGGCCCGCTCGGCATCATGGCCGCCTGCATGGACGCCGTGCTGCCCTTCGTGCACGAGCGCAAGCAGTTCGGCCAGAGCATCGGCGAGTTCCAGCTCATGCAGGGCAAGCTGGCCGACATGTACTCGACCTGGCAGGCGACGCGGGCCTATGTCTACGCGGTCGGCAAGGCCTGCGACCGCAACGACCATGCGCGCACCTTCCGCAAGGACGCCGCGGGCGCCATCCTCTACTCGGCCGAGAAGGCGACCTGGATGGCCGGCGAGGCGATCCAGGCGCTGGGCGGCGTGGGCTACACCAACGAGTTCCCCGTGGGGCGGCTGTGGCGCGATGCCAAGCTTTACGAGATCGGCGCCGGCACCAGCGAGATCCGGCGCATGCTGATCGGGCGCGAACTGTTCGCCGAAACCGCCTGAAGGAGTTGGCCATGACCCTCACGCGCAGCCTGGCGCAGGGCGCCACCGACGTGCCGCTGATCGAGCAGACCATCGGCGATTTCTTCGACGACATGGCTGGGCGGCAGGGCGAGCGCGAAGCATTGGTCAGCGCGCACGAGAAGAAGCGCCTGAGTTACCTCGAGCTGCAGCGCGAAGCCAATCGCCTCGCGAGCGCGCTGCTGGGACTGGGCCTGGTGCCGGGCGACCGCGTCGGCATCTGGTCGCACAACAACGTGGCCTGGGTGCTGATGCAGATCGCCACCGCCAAGGTCGGCCTGATTCTGGTCAACATCAATCCGGCCTACCGCACCGCCGAGCTCGAATACGCGCTCAACAAGGTGGCATGCAAGGCGCTGGTGACGATGCCGCAGTTCAAGACCAGCGACTACCTCGGCATGCTGCGCGAGCTGGGGCCGGAGCGCCTGCCGCTCTTGAAGCACATCGCCTGGATCGACCGCCACGGCGAAGGTGCCGAAGTGCCGGGCGTACAGCGTTTCTCCGCGCTGCTGGCGAGCGGCGATCCCGACGATTCGCGCATCGCGCAGATCGGCCGGACGCTCAAGGCGACCGACCCGATCAACATCCAGTTCACCAGCGGCACCACCGGCTTTCCCAAGGGCGCGACGCTCACGCACCGCAACATCCTCAACAACGGCTTCTTCATCGGCGAATGCATGAAGCTCACACCGGCCGACCGGCTCTGCATCCCGGTGCCGCTCTACCACTGCTTCGGCATGGTGCTGGGCAACCTGGCCTGCCTCACGCACGGCTCCACCATCGTCTATCCGAACGACGGCTTCGATCCGCTCGCCGTGATGCAGACGGTCCAGGCCGAGCGCTGCACCGGCCTGCACGGCGTGCCCACCATGTTCATCGCCGAGCTCGACCATCCGCGCTTCAAGGAGTTCGATTTCGGCACGCTGCGCACCGGCATCATGGCCGGCTCCCCGTGTCCCACCGAGGTGATGAAGCGCGTGGTCGAGCAGATGCACCTCTCCGAAATCACCATTGCCTACGGCATGACCGAGACCAGCCCGGTGAGCTGCCAGAGCTCGACCGAAACGCCGCTCGAGAAGCGCGTGTCGACCGTGGGCACGGTGCAGCCGCACCTGGAGATCAAGATCGTCGACCCCGAGACCGGCGAGATCGTGAAGCCGGGCGTCTCGGGCGAGTTCTGCACGCGCGGCTACTCCGTGATGCACGGCTACTGGGAGGACGAGGAGAAGACGCGCGAGGCCATCGATGCCGAAGGCTGGATGCACACCGGCGACCTCGCCACCATGGACGCCGAGGGCTACGTCAACATCGTCGGCCGCATCAAGGACCTGGTGATCCGCGGCGGCGAGAACATCTACCCGCGCGAGATCGAGGAATTCCTCTACCGCCATCCGAAGATCCAGGACGTGCAGGTGGTCGGCCTGCCCGACAAGAAGTACGGCGAGGAGCTGTGCGCCTGGATCATCCCCAAGCCCGGCCAGACGCTGACGGCCCACGAGGTGCGCGACTTCTGCAAGGGCCAGATCGCGCACTACAAGGTACCGAAGTACATCCAGTTCGTCACGGAGTTCCCGATGACGGTCACCGGAAAGATCCAGAAGTTCAAGATCCGCGAAGCGATGAAACACCAGTTGGGACTCGACGAAGAAAAAACAGCATGAACGCAGCGCAGAACCGCTTCAAGCAAGTTCGCACCCCCTCGGGGGGCAGCGAGGACACGACAGTGCCGAGCGTGGGGGCTCAATGAAACTAGAAACCAAACTCAACGCCCGTTCCGCCGAGTTCCAGGCCAACGCCACCGCGATGCGCGCACTGGTCGACGACCTGCATGCGCAGTTCGCCAAGGTCCAGGCCGGCGGCGGCGAAGCCGCGCGCAGCAAGCACACGGCGCGCGGCAAGCTGCTGCCGCGCGATCGCGTGGCGCAGTTGCTCGACCCCGGCACGCCCTTTCTCGAAGTCGCGCCGCTCGCGGCGCACGCGATGTACCACGGTGCGGCCCCCGGCGCGGGCCTGATCGCAGGCATCGGCCGGGTTGCCGGCGTCGACTGCATGATCGTGTGCAACGACGCGACGGTGAAGGGCGGCACCTACTATCCCGTCACGGTCAAGAAACACCTGCGCGCGCAGGAGATCGCCGAGCAGAACCGCCTGCCCTGCATCTACCTGGTCGACTCCGGCGGCGCCAACCTGCCGAACCAGGACGAGGTGTTCCCCGATCGCGATCACTTCGGCCGCATCTTCTACAACCAGGCCAACATGAGCGCGCAGGGGATCGCCCAGATCGCCGTGGTCATGGGCTCGTGCACGGCCGGCGGCGCCTACGTGCCGGCCATGAGCGACGAATCGATCATCGTCAAGAACCAGGGCACCATCTTCCTGGGCGGCCCGCCGCTCGTGAAGGCGGCCACCGGCGAGGTGGTGACGGCCGAAGACCTGGGCGGCGGCGACGTGCACACGCGCCTGTCGGGCGTGGCCGACCACCTGGCGCAGAACGATCTGCATGCGCTGGCGCTGGCGCGTACGGCGGTGAAAAATTTGGGCGATAACCGGGCGCAAGCGCCCGGTCCTTCTGTGGTGAGCGCCCCCTGCTACGGCGCGGAGGAGCTCTACGGCGTCATTCCCACCGACACCCGCAAGCCCTTCGACGTGCGCGAGATCATCGCCCGCATCGTCGACGGCAGCGAGTTCCACGAGTTCAAGTCGCGCTTCGGCGCCACGCTGGTCTGCGGCTTCGCCGAGATCGAGGGGATGCCGGTGGGCATCGTCGCCAACAACGGCATCCTGTTCTCCGAGTCGGCGCAGAAGGGCGCGCATTTCATCGAGCTGTGCTGCCAGCGCAAGATCCCGCTGGTGTTCCTGCAGAACATCACCGGCTTCATGGTCGGGCGCAAGTACGAGAACGAGGGCATCGCGCGCCACGGCGCCAAGATGGTGACCGCCGTGGCCACGGCCAACGTGCCCAAGTTCACAATCATCATCGGCGGCAGCTTCGGCGCCGGCAACTACGGCATGTGCGGCCGCGCGTACTCGCCACGCTTCCTCTGGATGTGGCCGAATGCGCGCATCAGCGTGATGGGCGGCGAGCAGGCGGCGAGCGTGCTGGCCACCGTCAAGCGCGACGGCATCGAAGCGAAAGGCGGCCAGTGGAGCGCGGAGGAAGAGGAGGCCTTCAAGTCGCCGATCCGCCAGCAGTACGAGGCGCAGGGCCATCCCTACTACGCGACGGCACGGCTGTGGGACGACGGCATCATCGATCCGGCCGACACGCGCCGCGTGCTGGCGCTGGGCCTGGCGGCCGCACGCAACGCGCCGATCCCCGAGCCGAAATTCGGCATCTTCCGCATGTGAGGCGAGGGCCGCCATGTCGCTTCCCAACTACTTCGCGAGCCTCGGGCGCTACCACGTCTGGGCCACGCACAAGCTGCTGGCGACCAACCTCGGCGCGCTGTCCGATGCCGACTGGCATCGCGACTGCGGCCTGTTCTTTCGCTCGGTGCACCGCACGGTCAACCACCTGCTGGTGGCCGACAACATCTGGTACGCGCGCTTCGCCGAAGGCCGTTCGCCGCGCATCCCGCTCGACACCGAGCTGCACGCCGAGCGCGCCGCGCTGTGCGAGGCGCTGGGCGCGGCGGTGACGCGCTGGAGCCCCTGGCTCGCGACGCTCGGGCCGGAGCGCTACGATGGCGAGCTGGCCTACACGCGCAACAACGGCGAGGAAGTGCGCATTCCTTTTGCACCGGCGCTCGGCCACGTGTTCAACCATGCAACCCACCATCGCGGCCAGCTGACGGCCGCGCTGACGGCGATGGTCCAGCCCGGGCCCGAGATCGACTGGGTCTATCTGTTGCAACAGGAAGCCAAACCATGAGCACAACCTTCACCACGCTCGAACTCACGATCGAAGGCGCCGTCGCGCGCATCTGGCTCAACCGGCCGGAGCTGCGCAATGCCTTCGACGATGTCGTCATCCGCGAGCTCGACGAGGCCTTCTCGCAAGCGGGCGCGGCGCCGCAGGTGCGCGTGATCGTGCTCGGCGCCAACGGGCCGGCCTTCTGCGCCGGCGCGAATCTCAACTGGATGCGCCGCGCAGCCGACTTCACCGACGAAGAGAACAAGGCGGATGCAGGCGGCCTGGCCGCGATGCTGCGCACCATCCACGAGAGCCCGAAGCCGGTGATCGCGCGCGTGCAGGGCGACGTGTACGCCGGTGGCATGGGGCTGGTGGCGGCCTGCGACGTCGCGGTGTCGGTGGACACGGCGTGGTACTGCCTGAGCGAGGTCAAGATTGGCCTGATCCCTGCGACCATCAGCCCCTACGTGCTGCGCGCCATGGGCACGCGCGCGGCGCAGCGCTACTTCCTCACGGCCGAGCGCTTCACCGCGGCCGAAGCGCATCGCATCGGCTTCGTGCACGAGGTGGTGGCGGCCGATGCGCTCGACGCCAAGGTGGCCGAGCTGGTGAAGGCCTTCACCGGCGCCAGCCCGGCGGCGGTGCGGGCATGCAAGCAGCTGATCGCAGAGGTCGCAGGCCGCGAGATCGACGACGCGCTGATCGCGACGACGGTGCAGCGCATTGCCGACATCCGCGCCAGCGAAGAGGGGCGCGAGGGCGTGCAGGCCTTTCTGCAGAAGCGCAAGCCGTCCTGGCTCGGCGAGCAGAAATGACTTCGCTCGACCTGCCGCAACTGCTCGCGCTGGCCGCTGCCATCGGCTGGGCCAGCGGCGTGCGGCTCTACCTGGTCGTGCTGCTCACCGGCCTGGCCGGCTACCTCGGCTGGGTGCAGCTGCCGGGCGGCCTGCAGCTGCTCGCGCATCCGGTGGTCATCGCGGCCAGCGGCTTCATGGTCTTCATCGAGTTCTTTGCCGACAAGATCCCGGGCCTCGACTCGCTGTGGGACATGGTGCACACGGCGATCCGCATTCCGGCCGGCGCGGCGCTAGCGGCCAGCGTCTTCGGCTCCGACCATGCGGTGATGGCGATCGTGGCCGCGCTGCTGGGTGGCGGCTTCGCGGCCACCGCGCATGCGGCCAAGGCCACCACGCGCGCCGCCATCAACACCTCGCCCGAGCCCTTCAGCAACATCGGCGCCTCGCTGGTCGAAGACTCGATGGTGCCGGCCGGCCTGTGGCTGGCCGTCGCGCATCCGCTGGTGTTCGGCGTTCTGTTCATCGCCGTGTTGGTGCTCAGCGTCTGGTTGATCCGCAAGAGCTGGCGTTTCCTCAAGGCGCTGTTCGGCCGCGTGGCCCGCATCTTCAGCGGGCGGCCGGATCCCGGCGTGGTATCGGCATTCCAGTTCAAGAAAAATTCCCCGGAAGACACCCCTCATGTTTAAGAAGATCCTGATCGCCAACCGCGGTGACCAGTCGCGAAGCGGCGCAGCGGCAAAGCCAAATTGCCTGGCACGCGCAGCGTGCGGAGGCGATTTCACCGCGGAGACGCGCCATGTTTAAGAAGATCTTGATCGCCAATCGCGGTGACCAGCCGCGAAGCGGCGCAGCGGCAAAGCCAAATTGCCTGGCACGCGCAGCGTGCGGAGGCGATTTCACCGCGGAGACGCGCCATGTTTAAAAAGATCCTGATCGCCAATCGCGGTGAAATCGCCTGCCGCGTGGCGGCCACCGCGCGCCGCATGGCCATCCGCACGGTTGCCGTGTACTCCGACGCGGACGCCCACGCCAACCACGTGCGCGCCTGTGACGAGTCGGTGTATCTGGGCGGCAGCGCACCCAAGGACAGCTACCTGCGCTGGCAAAAGATCCTCGAAGCCGCCAAGGCCACCGGTGCGCAGGCGGTGCACCCGGGCTACGGCTTCCTGAGCGAGAACGAGGAGTTCGCGCAGGCCTGCGCCGATGCCGGCCTGGTCTTCATCGGCCCGCCGCCCTCGGCCATCAAGGCGATGGGCCTGAAGGCCGAGTCCAAGCAACTGATGGAAAAAGCCGACGTGCCGCTGGTGCCCGGCTATCACGGCAGCGACCAGGACCCGACGCTGCTGCAGCGCGAGGCCGACCGCATCGGCTACCCGGTGCTGATCAAGGCCAGCGCCGGCGGCGGCGGCAAGGGCATGCGCGTGGTCGAGAAGGCGGGAGACTTCGCTTCGGCCCTGGCCTCGTGCCAGCGCGAAGCCATCAACAGCTTCGGCGATGACGCGGTGCTGATCGAGAAGTACGTGCAGCGGCCGCGCCATATCGAGATCCAGGTGTTCGGCGACACGCACGGCAACTACGTCTACCTGTTCGAGCGCGACTGCTCGGTGCAGCGGCGCCACCAGAAGGTGCTGGAGGAAGCGCCGGCGCCGGGCATGACGGAGACGATGCGCAAGCAGATGGGCGAGGCGGCCGTGGCGGCGGCGCGCGCCGTCAACTACGTCGGCGCCGGCACCGTCGAATTCATCGTCGAGCAGCGGGTCGACGGCAGCATGAATTTTTTCTTCATGGAGATGAACACGCGACTGCAGGTCGAGCATCCGGTGACCGAGGCGATCACGGGTCTCGATCTGGTCGAGTGGCAGCTGCGCGTGGCCTCGGGCGAAGCGCTGCCGCTCGCGCAGGACCAGTTGCAGATCCACGGCCATGCGATCGAGGCGCGCATCTGCGCCGAGAACCCGGACAACAACTTCCTGCCCGCCACCGGCACGCTGCACGTCTACCGCAAGCCGCAGGCCACGGCCTTCCAGCGCAGCCGCGTGCGCATCGACGACGGCGTGCGCGAAGGCGGCGTGATCTCACCCTTCTACGACTCGATGATCGCCAAGCTGATCGTGCACGGCGCTACGCGCGGGGAGGCGCTGGCGCGGCTGGACGCCGCGCTCGCGCAGACTCACATCGTCGGCGTGGCGACCAACGTGCAGTTCCTGCGCGGCATCCTCCGCACCGATTCCTTCGCCAACGCGAAGCTCGACACCGCGCTGATCGAACGCGAGCGCGCTGTGCTGTTCGACCAGGAGGCGCTGGGTCTGCCGCTCGCGGCCGCCGCATCGATTGCAAAGACGCTGCTCGACGAGGCCGCGACCTCGTCGGCCGACCCTTTCAGCCGGCGCGACGGCTGGCAGTCGCACGGCGTCGCGCTGCGTCCCTTCGCCTTCGAGTTCCGCGGCGAGCCGCAGGCGGTCGAGCTGAGCTATCTGCATGACGGCACGCTCATGCTGCAGGTCGGCGAGGTGTCGGGGCCGCTGGTGATCGGCCGCTTTCCCACCGGCGAACTCGAGGTCGAGTTCAACGGCCAGCGCCACACGCTCGACGTCTATCAAGACCAGGACACGGCCTGCGTGTTTGCGGCGCACGGCGCGACGAAGATCGTCGCCGTCGACCGCTTGGCCCATGCCGGCGACGTGCAGGCCGAGGGCGGCCGCCTCACCGCGCCGATGCCCGGCAAGGTGGTGTCTTTCTCGGTCAGGGCCGGCGACAAGGTCAGCCGCGGCCAGCCGCTGGCGGTGATGGAGGCGATGAAGATGGAGCACACCATCGCGGCGCCGGCGGATGGCACTGTGGAAGAGCTGCTGTACATGCCCGGGGACCAGGTCACCGAGGGTGCGGAGCTATTGCGCATTGCCGCTTAAGCTCCGGGAATGCGAATCACCGTCTGCCTCACCGACAACCGCCCCGACGCCTGGATCGAGGGCCTGCGCGCTGCGCTGCCTGGCGCCGAAGTGGAAAACTGGAAGCCCGGCGCGCAGCAGGCCGATCACGCCGTGGTCTGGGCGCCGCCGCAGTCCTTCATCGACGAGCAGCCCGCGCTGCGCGGTATCTTCAACATCGGCGCCGGCGTCGATGCGCTGCTCAAGCTCAGGCTGCCGCCGCAAGCCAAGGTGGTCCGGCTCGACGACGCCGGCATGTCGGTGCAGATGGCCGAGTACGTCTGCCATGCGCTGATCCGGCATTTCCGCGAGTTCGACATCTACGAGGCCGATGCCAGTGAAGGCCGCTGGAGCTTCCGCAAGCCGCGCGAGCGCGAGGACTTCGCGGTCGGCGTGATGGGGCTCGGCGTGCTCGGCGAGCGCGTGGCCAGGGCGGTCGCGCAGTTCGAGTTCCCGGTCAACGGCTGGAGCCGTTCGCCCAAGGCGGTCGAGGGGCTGCGCTGCTTTGCCGGCGAGGCGGAGTTCGACGCCTTTCTCGGCGCGACCCGCGTGCTGGTCAATCTGCTGCCGCTGACCGAGGCGACGCGCGGCGTCCTCAACCGCCGGACGCTGTCGCGCCTGAATGGCGGCGAACCGGGCGGCTACCTGATCAACGTCGCGCGCGGTGCGCACCTGGTCGAGCCCGACCTGATCCCGTTGCTCGACAGCGGCCAACTGGCCGGCGCCACGCTCGACGTGTTCGAGGTCGAGCCGCTGCCGGCCGAGCATCCCTTCTGGCGCCATCCGAGAATCACGGTGACGCCGCACGGCTCCGCGCGCACGGTGCGCGAGGCCTCGATCGCGCAGATCGCAGCCAAGATCCGGGCGGTCGAGCGCGGGGAGCGCGTGGCGGGAGTGGTCGATCCGTTGCGTGGCTATTGATTGCGGCTTGCAATGCGATGCGGGCTCTTGACTCGGCTCAGGCTGCTCGAATGGTGGAAAGCTGAGCCGGATTGCCGCTGTTGGATGTTGCTGGGTTGATGGTGAGCGAGTCGATCAAGGTGTCGTTCGCGGTCAAGCCTACATTGGCGGATTTCCTATCTCGGGCTTCTGATTTTCTGATTAATAGCTTCGCCAGATAGTCGGCGAGATCGGCTTCTTCATCGGTAAGGCCTTTAGCCCACGTAGCTTTCGCTTTCGCCTTCGCCTGGATCCTTTCAGCTTCGTCGGAAAGCCCCTGCTCGACGTCTGAAGTGGGTTTCTGGTACTGCTCGGGCGCATAAATTACCGGCTTTCCCGAAACGGTTCTTTCGAAAATATGCTGTTCGCGGACGAAATCGGCATCGGCGGTTGCGCGACCAATAGCTTGGCCTGCTGGTCGGCGAGTTGCTGTGTCGACGCGCTGGTAGCTTCCGCTGCAGCCGGTATCGACGGTTGCACAGTCGTCGGCGCGGTGCTCACAGGAATTGCAGGCGCACTTGCTGCAGCAGTGGGCGCCGCACTCTGGGCGCTGCTTTGCTTTTGGGCTTCCAAAAGCGCGTCGCGCCATTGCGTCGCCAGGCCCTGAACCTTTTTCACGTCAAAGCCAGCCTTGTTGAGCAGCTCTTTTTCGATGAGAGGAGCAAATTGCTTTGTGGCCATGTCCGCGAAGAGCTGGCCCGAGTCAGCTTTGGAGCTGGCAAACTTGTCTGGAATCACGGTCTTCAGGTAACGATCCAGCAGGTTTTTGATGTTTCGGCGCTCAATTTCTTTCAGCTTGTGGATTATTTCATTGCCCTTGGCCTGGAGGACGAGCTCGCCGTGGTCCAGGGCCAACTGGGTTTTTTTTGCTCCTTGAGGATGCTTGCTGAGCAGCGTGCGCATTTTTTCACTGGCCGCGAGCTGACTGTCAAGTCGAGTTGGGGCCCGCGGTGAAGCCATGGGGTTTTGCTTCAGATCGTCTGCCAGCGCTTCCGTCTTCGCTTGGTCGCCGCTGGGTACTTCGGGCTTCGCGTGAGTCTTTGAAAAAAACGCGGTCAAGCCATCTTTCCACTCGTTCGCGTGCTGGAGAGCTGCATCGATGTCGATTTCGTCCCCCATCATTGCTACTTCCTGAAACCACTTGGTGTGGGGCCCGCTGATCTTGTCCACCATACCGCTTCCACCCCCTCCTTCCCACAGCGGAGCGAAGCGTTCCTCGAGCAGACTCTCCCGCTCTTCCAGGCTGAGCGTGCTCAACTGGATGGGCGCGGGCTGTCCATCGGCCGTATTCCTGGCCGGAGATTCGGCTTGCTTGCCTGGGCTGGATGCTGTGAAGTTAAACCGGCCATTTGCATCGAGGGCCACTTTCGCCTTTGAGGCTGTCGGGTGGAGCCCGCGCAGCGCCTTCAACTCCCTGCTGATGTGGGTGGCGACGCCTATCTGAGCCATATGCCGTTCGGTGCCCGGGGGGTTCGGTCCTGCAACTGTGCCGGCTTTGGCGGGGGCCGATGCCGAGGGCGCAGCAGACGATCTCGGAGGAGCCACTTCCAGGCTCTTTTCTTTTTGGTAGGCGAGAAGCTCGTTCTCCCATGCTGTCAGCAGACCATAAACCTCGCGGATATCGAATGTTCCGTTCGTCTTGTTTGCGATTTTTTTAAAATGAGCTTGAGAGAATGCGTAGGATAGCGGGTCGACGAAATTCAAGCACCCGATCAGCGATTTTTTCAGTGCAGCTGTTTGAGAGTTTCGATCGGGCAGCGAAGAGTTCAATTTTTTACCCCAATCGCGTGAGCCGGATTTTATCGACGTCGATTTTATTGAACCGTCAAGCTTCGCCGTGTTGCCTTCCAGGAGAAGATCTTTGAGAATCTCCTTGCTCTGGCGAATGGCATCGTACTGCTTTTCCAATTGGACGGTAGGTCTGGAGCGTTGGATATTAGGCATTTGCAGACTCCAAAAATTACATTAACTGGCGGCCCGCTGAAAAGCCCAGCGTCAATCCATTGAGTTCGGCTCGAATGGTTCGGCCCCATTTGCGGCCCAATGCGGCGAAGTTCATCACGATCTCCCGAAAATCCACCTCGGTGAGCGGCCCGGCATGAAGGTCATAGATCAGCGTGAAATTGCCGTTCGGGGCCATGCCGCCTCGCACGCCGCCCGTTTCTGCGCTCAGCAGGTTCAAGCCCAGGAGCAATTCGCAGGCGGCAAGACGATGTTCGTCGGGCGGTGCGCCCAGAAAGAAGATGAGCACCAGCCGGGGCGGCAAGTCTGCCCATTCGGCGGTCATCACCGACTCGTCGGAAAAGCCGAAACCCCAGGTGCCATCGTCGGATTCCTGGATTTCCTCGATGTCGGTGGCATTGGGGGCCATGTCCATGATGAGCTGCCGGGTTGCTTCGAACGTGTGCATGCAATGTTCCTGTTAAAAATTACATCAACTGATTTTGTGCCGAAGCATCAGAGGTCGATTCGTCCAATTCGCCTCGAATGGTCTGGCCCCATTTGCGCCCCAATGCGGCGAGGTTCATCACGATCTCCCGAAATTCCACCTCCGTCAGCGGCGCGGCAGGGACGTCGTAGATCAGCGCGAAATTGCCGTCCGAGGCCATGCCGCCTCGCACGCCGCCCGTTTCGGCGCTCATCTGGTTGAAGCTCAGAAGCAGTTCGCAGGCGGCAAGGCGGTATTCCTCAGGCGGCTCCCCCAGAAAGAATGTCAGCACCAACCGGTCTGGCATCTCCGCCCATTCGGCGGTCATCACCGACTCGTCGGAAAAGCCAAATCCCCAGGTGCCGCCGCCCGATTCCTGGATTTCTTCGATCTCGATGGCGTTGGGCGCCATCTCCATGATGAGCTGTCGAGTTGCTTCGAGCGTGTGCATGTGGTGTCCGGTCCGTGTTGATGGCGTATGGGATCGTGAGTAACGATTGGAGTCCGGCAGTTCCATCCGATTGGCCGCACCCTGGCGCCGCTGGCCGCAAAACGCGGATACTTGACGGCCTTCTGGAGACAGCCCCATGCACCTTCCCACCCGAGTCAAGATCGTCGATGTCGGCCCGCGCGACGGCCTGCAGAATGAAAAACAGCCGGTCGCGGCCGAGATCAAGATCGGCCTCGTGCACCGGCTCCAGGATGCGGGCCTGAAGGAGATCGAGGTCACCAGCTTTGTCTCACCCAAGTGGGTGCCGCAGATGGCCGACAACGCCGAGGTCATGCATGGCCTGCGCCGCCAGCCCGGTGTGCGCTACTCGGTGCTGACGCCAAACATGAAGGGCTTCGAGGCTGCGATCGCGGCGCCGCGCGAGGAGTGGCCGGACGAGATCGTGGTCTTCGGCGCCGCCAGCGAGGCCTTCAGCCAGAAGAACATCAACTGCTCGATCGCCGAGAGCATCGAGCGCTTCCGTCCGGTCGCCGAGGCGGCGCGCGAGAAGGGCATCCACGTGCGCGGCGCGATGTCGTGCACGGTGGGCTGCCCTTACGAGGGCGAGATCGCGCCCTCGCGCGTCGACATGTTGGCCGGGCTCATGAAGAGCATCGGCGTGCAGCACGTCGGCGTGGCCGACACCATCGGCGTCGGCACGCCGCTCAAGGTGCAGCGCGCGCTCGAGGCGACGCTCAAGCATTACGGCATCGACGAGGTCTCCGGCCACTTCCACGACACCTACGGCCAGGCGCTTTCCAACACGCTCGCAAGCCTGGAGATGGGTGTGTGGCAGTTCGACACTTCGGTCGGCGGGCTCGGCGGCTGTCCCTTCGCCAAGGGCGCAACCGGCAACGTCGCGACCGAGGACGTGGTCTACATGCTGCACGGCATGGGCATCGCGACCGGCATCGACCTCGATCGGCTGATCGATGCCGGCGTCTACATCAACGAGGCGCTGGGGCGCGAGCCCAACTCGCGCGTGTCGAAGGCGCTGCGCATCAAGAGGGCAGGTGATGTGCGGTGCTGAATTGACTTCGCTTCCCGAAGGCGTGCAGCGCGTCGCGCGCCTGCTGCGGGACAAGGGCCATGCCCATGCGCCGCAGATGCTCGACGACGCCTGCCGCACCGCGCAGCAGGCGGCCGATGCGCTGGGCATCGCGGTCGGGCAGATCGCCAAGAGCATCGTGTTCCGCCGCAAGGAAGACGATGCGGCGGTGCTGGTCGTGACCTCGGGCGACAGGCGCGTGGACGAGAAGAAGGTCGAGGCGCTGGTCGGCAGGCTGGGCCGTGCCGATGCCGAGTTCGTCAAGCGCGCAACCGGCTTCTCGATCGGCGGCGTCTCGCCCTTCGCGCATGCCATGCCGCCGGTGATGCTGATCGACCGCGAGCTGTTCCGCTTCGAGGACATCTGGGCCGCGGCCGGCCATCCGCATGCCGTCGTGCGGCTGCGCCCCCAGGATCTCGAAGGCCTCACCGGCGGGCCGGTCGCGGACGTGGTGTGATGCCTGCCGGAGCCGTTCCGTCGCCCTGCACCTCGGTGTGCCGCATGGGCGCTCAGAGCGGCCTGTGCGAGGGCTGCTTCCGCACGCTCGACGAGATCGCGCGCTGGAGCCGCATGGACGATGCGGACAAAGAGGCCGTCTGGCTGCGCATCGAGGAACGCAAGGCGGCGCAGCCCGACGAAGCAAAATGCCCATGAAGCACATCACCTTCCATCTCGACTTCATCTCGCCCTACGCCTACCTGGCCTTCGAGGATCTGCCGCGGGCGCTCGAGGGCCTGAGCTACAGCGTGGCCTACCGGCCGGTGCTGCTCGGCGCGCTGCTCAAGCACCATGGCCAGCTCGGGCCGGCCGAGATCCCGGCCAAGCGGGCCTGGACCTACCGCCACGTGCTGTGGCTTGGCCACGCGAACGGCATCGCGATCGAGATGCCGGCTTCGCACCCCTACAACCCGCTGCCGCATCTGCGCCTCGCGCTGGCCACCACGCCGGACGGGGACATCAGCCGCTACGTGGCCGAGACCATCTTCCGCGAGGTCTGGCAAGGCGGCGGCGAGGCGGGCGATTCCGCGCGCCTGGCCGCGCTTGCGGCGCGGTTGAGGACTGTGCGCGAAAGCGGCAGCGACGAGGTCAAGGCGCAGCTCAAGGCCAACACCGACGAGGCGGTGGCGAAGGGCGTGTTCGGCGTGCCCGCCTATGCGGTCGACGGGCGCCTGTTCTGGGGCTTCGACGGCCTCGCGATGCTGCGTGCCTATCTCGGCGGCGACGCGTGGTTCGACGGCCCGCAATGGGACAGCGCCGATCGGCGTCCCTCGATGCTGCGCAGCCGCAACGGCTGAATTTCTTACAAGCTGAAACGCCCGCTTCGGGTTTCACCTTAAATCGTCAGAATCGATTCAGTTTGGCGAAAGCCCTGGGTCAGTCGTCGCGCCAAGAATCGCCCCACGTCCCACGCCGTGGGCCGAATTCCTAGGAGACGACGAAATGGCAGCCACACTTGATTCGCGGGGAAGGCCGATGCCCGTACCCCGGCCCATGTCAGCGGAGGAGAAGAAGGTCATCTTCGCTTCCTCGCTCGGCACCGTGTTCGAGTGGTACGACTTCTATCTCTACGGTTCGCTCGCGGCGATCATCGCCAAGCAGTTCTTCAGCGGCCTGGATGCGGGCGCCGCCTTCATCTTCGCGCTGCTGGCCTTCGCGGCCGGCTTCCTGGTGCGGCCCTTCGGCGCCATCGTCTTCGGCCGCCTCGGCGACATGATCGGGCGCAAGTACACCTTCCTGGTGACCATCCTCATCATGGGCTTGTCGACCTTCATCGTCGGCTTGCTGCCCAGCTACGCGACCATCGGCGTGGCGGCGCCCGTGATCCTGATCGCGCTGCGCATGCTGCAGGGCCTGGCGCTCGGCGGCGAGTACGGCGGTGCCGCCACCTACGTGGCCGAGCACTCGCCGCACGGCAAGCGCGGCGCCTACACCTCGTGGATCCAGACCACCGCGACGCTGGGCCTGTTCCTGAGCCTCTTGGTCATCCTGGGTGTGCGCACCTGGCTGGGCGAGCAGGCCTTCGGTGACTGGGGCTGGCGCATCCCGTTCCTGGTCTCGATTGCGCTGCTCGCCATCTCGGTGTGGATCCGCCTGTCGCTCTCCGAATCGCCGGCGTTCCAGAAGATGAAGGCCGAGGGCAAGACCTCGAAGGCGCCGCTGGCCGAATCCTTCGGCCAGTGGAAGAACCTCAAGATCGTGATCCTGGCGCTCATCGGCCTCACCGCCGGCCAGGCCGTGGTCTGGTACTCGGGCCAGTTCTATGCGCTCTTCTTCCTGACGCAGCAGCTCAAGGTGGACATCACGACCGCCAATCTGCTGATTGGCGCCTCGCTGCTGATCGGCACGCCCTTCTTCGTGGTGTTCGGCACGCTGTCGGACAAGATCGGCCGCAAGCCGATCATCATGGCCGGCTGCCTGCTGGCGGTGGTGACCTACTTCCCGGTCTTCAAGATGCTGACCGAGTACGCCAATCCCGACCTGGCCAAGGCACAAGCCACCGCCGGCGTGACGGTGACCGCCGATCCGAAGTCCTGCTCGTTCCAGGGCAACCCGGTGGCACGCGAGATCGACTTCAGGAGCTCCTGCGACATCGCCAAGCGCTACCTGGTGCAGAACTCGGTGAGCTATGACAACGTCGAAGGCGCGCCCGGCTCCAAGGCCATCGTCAAGATCGGCGACAAGACCGTCGAAGCACCGATCGGCACCGTCGTGAATCAGAAGTTCGACGAGGCATCGACCAAGGCCATCGCCGCCTTCAAGAAGGGCGTCGCCGACGACCTGAAGGTTGCCGGCTACCCGCCCAAGGCCGACCCGGCAAAGATGAACAACCTGATGCTGGTGGTGCTGCTCACCTACCTCGTGATCCTGGTCACGATGGTCTATGGGCCGATCGCCGCCATGCTGGTCGAGCTGTTCCCGACGCGCATTCGCTACACCTCGATGAGCCTGCCGTACCACATCGGCAACGGCTGGTTCGGCGGACTGCTGCCGACTACCGCGTTCGCGATCGTGGCGACCACCGGCAACATGTACAACGGCCTCTGGTACCCGATCATCATTGCGGCCATGACGCTGGTGGTGGGCACGCTGTTCATCCGCGAGACGAAAGACGTCGACATCTACGCCAATGATTGAGTTCACCCCCAGGTTGGCTCACTTCGTGTAGCCGCCCACCCCCTCTCCGGGGGCAACACCAGCGGCCCGGCAAAGCCGGTTCCGCGGTGTTCCTGGAAAGGGCCGTGGGGCGGCGGTGTTGCCCAATCGACGGGCCTTGGCCCTTGGTTCAACAAAGAGGCTTCGTGCCACGCTCGTGTGGCAGGAGGCCTTTTTCTTGAACATCCAGGAGATTCAACCCATGTGGAAAATTGCCGTCGGCTTCGTCATCTTCGCCGCCATTGCCCTGTTCGTGATCATGCAAGCGGGGGACAAGATCGACATGTCGGGCGAGACGCACAGCGGCGACGTGACGCACGCCCCGCAGAAGTAGCCAGCCTTCAGGCTGGCTTATCTTTTAAATTTCCCGTCGCTGATGATCGACAGGTCGGCGAAGTCGATGCCCGAGTGGTCCTGCGGCGAATAGCTGATCTCCAGGCCGCCGCCCAGGTCGAGGCCGCGGATGCTTTCCAGCGCAGCGAGCACCTTGGCGCGGGTCGGCTTGGGGCCGGCGCGGCGCAGCGCCTCGACCAGCACCTTGGCCGAGGCGAAGCCTTCGAGTGCGGCCGGCGAGAGCTCGTTCTGCCCCTTGGCCCGCGCCAGCGCCAGCGCTTCCTTGACCATCGGATGCCCGATCGATCGCTCGTTGGGAAACACCTGCGTCACGATCACGCCGCGGCTCGCTTCGCCCAGCTGCTTGATGAAGCCCGATGAAGCGTTGTTCGACAGCGTGACCACCTGGGCCGCCGAGCCCGCCGCGCGCAGCGCCTTGACGCCTTCGACCACCGCGGTGCCGGACCCGATCCACACCACCGCCTGCGCGTTGGCGGCCGCGATCTTCGGCACGATGGCCGCATAGTCGGGCTTGTCCCGGTCGGCCGGCACCGTTGCCGCCGGCGCTGCCTTGACCTTGTTGAAGCCGTTCATCGCGCCTTCGAGCGCGTCCTGGCCGAAGGAATCGGTCACGTGCACCACCGCGATCCGGCTGACGCCGATGGTCAGCAGGTGCGCCACCGCCTTCTCGGCCTCGCGCTGGTAGCTGGAGCGCACGTTGAACACGTGCTTCTGCACCGGCTTGTGCAGCACCATGGCGCCGGTGGAGGGGCCGATCAGCGCCACGTCGTTCTTGTCGAGCCACGGGATGATCGCCTGCGAATGCGGGGTGCCGCGGCTCATGAACAGGGCCAGCACTTTCTTGTCCTCGATCAGCACGCGGGCGTTCTCGCTCGCCCGCTTGACGTCGAAGGCGTCGTCCATGCGCAGCACCTCGATCTTCTCGCCGCCGATGCCGCCCTGGGCATTGGCCGCGTCGATCACCAGCTGCGCGCCGGCAATCGTCTCGTTCACGCTGGCGGCCACCGAGCCGCTCATGCCGGCGGTCTGGCCGATCAGGATCTGGGCGCCGGCGTTCAGGGTGCCGAGCGCCAGCACGACGGCTGTGCAAAGCACGCGCTTCTTTTTCATGGGAGAACCTTCGGATTTGGGGAAGAAGAAAATGCGTCTATTTGTTACCGGCTGACGCTTTGGTCTTATTCGGGAAAACCCCCGCCACTCGACCGGCCATGTGCAGCTTTGCACGAAGCCCGCGCCGGCTTCCTAGAATGTCTGCCCCACCCCCAAGGCACTCATGACACAGGGCTCCATCCGGATTCGCGGTGCACGTCAGCACAATCTCCAGAACCTCGACCTCGACATCCGCACCGGCGAGATGACGGTGGTCACCGGCCCGAGCGGCTCGGGCAAGTCGAGCCTGGTGTTCGACACGCTGTACGCCGAGGGCCAGCGGCGCTACGTCGAGACCTTTTCGGCCTACGCGCGCCAGTTCCTGGACCGCATGGACAAGCCGGCGGTCGACAAGGTGGAGGGCGTACCGCCCGCCATCGCGATCGACCAGACCAACCCGGTGCGCTCCTCGCGCTCGACCGTCGGCACGATGACCGAGCTCAACGACCATCTGAAGCTGCTGTTCGCGCGTGCGGCGCAATTGTTCGACCGCGAAACTGGCTTGGCGGTGCGGCACGATTCGCCCGATTCCATCTATGCGGAGCTTGTCGCGCGCGCGGCCGAGGCGGGCGATCCGCGCGTAGTGCTCACTTTCCCGGTGGAGCTGCCGGCGAGCACCAGCGCCGAGGAGGTCACGCAGTGGCTGTCGGCCAGCGGCTTCACGCGCGTGCAAGCCGAACGCGAGGTCGCGACGCCGACCGGGCCGCGCAAGGTGCTCGACGTGGTGGCCGATCGCTTCCGCATCGCCGGCGCCGAGCGCGCACGCGTCATCGAAGCGATCGAGGTCGCGCTCAAGCGCGGCAGTGGACGGCTCACGGTGTACGCGCTCGAGTCGAACGAGCGCCCCGCCGCCGGGCCGCCCCAAGGCGGGGCAGCCCCCTCGGGGGGCAGCGAACCACACGAAGTGGGGAGCGTGGGGGCCATGTGGAAGTTCTCGACCGGCCTGCACTGCCCCGAAAGCGACATCCGCTACGGCGACCCGATCCCGTCGATGTTCTCCTTCAACTCGGCCGTCGGCGCCTGCGAGACCTGCCGCGGCTTCGGCCGCGTGATCGGCGTCGACCTTGGCCTGGTGATTCCGAACGACAAGCTCACGCTGCGCGCCGGCGCCATCAAGACCATCCAGACCCCGGCCTGGAAGGAAGCGCAGGACGACCTGATGCGCCACGCCGAGGCCGCCGGCATCCCGCGCGACACGCCGTGGAACAAGCTCACGCGCGAGCAGCAGGCCTGGGTGATCGAGGGCTCGCCCAACTGGAAGGGCAAGTGGAACCAGCAGTGGTATGGCGTGCGCCGCTTCTTCGGCTACCTGGAAAGCAAGGCCTACAAGATGCACATCCGCGTGCTCTTGTCCAAGTACCGCAGCTACACGCCGTGCCCGGTCTGCGCCGGCGCGCGCCTGAAGCTCGAAAGCCTGCTGTGGCGCATCGGCAGCAAGGAAGACGCGGATGCGGTGCTCGAGCCTTCGAAGCGCTTCATGCCGATCGGCGTGAAGTGGTCGCGCGAGCAGCTGGAGGCGTTGCCGGGCCTGTGCCTGCACGACCTGATGCTGCTGCCTATCGAGCGGCTGCGGCGCTTCTTCGACGGCATCGAGAGCCATGGCAACAGCAGCAACGCGAGCGAGGGCGACGTGCAGGCGCTCAAGCTGCTGTTCGAGGAGATCACGACGCGCCTGCGCTACCTGCACGACGTCGGCATCGGCTACCTCACGCTCGACCGCCAGAGCCGCACGCTCTCCGGCGGCGAGGTGCAGCGCATCAATCTCACGACCGCGCTCGGCACCTCGCTGGTCAACACGCTGTTCGTGCTCGACGAGCCCAGCATCGGGCTGCATCCGCGCGACATGAACCGCATCACCGAGGCCATGCTGCGCCTGCGCGATGCCGGCAACACGCTGGTGGTGGTGGAGCACGATCCGGCCGTGATGCTGGCCGCCGACCGCGTGATCGACATGGGCCCCGGCCCCGGCGTGCGCGGCGGGCAGATCGTGTTCGACGGCAGCACCGACGCCTTGCGCGACGCCGAGACGCTGACCGGCCAGTACCTGGGCGGGCGCAAGCAGATCGGCATGGGCTTCCGCCGCATGGTGAGCGAGAACACGCCGCGGCTCATCCTCGAAGGCGTGCGCGAGCACAACCTGCAGAACATCACGGTCGAGCTGCCGCTCGCGCGCCTGGTCTGCATCACCGGCGTCAGCGGCTCGGGCAAGTCGACGCTGATCCAGGACGTGCTGGCGCCCGCGCTGATGCGCCACTTCGGCCGCGCGACCGAATCGCCGGGCGCGCACGACCGCATGCTGGGCGCCGATCACCTGAGCGACGTGGTCTTCGTCGACCAGTCGCCGATCGGCAAGACGGCGCGCTCCAACCCGGCCAGCTACGTCGGCGCGTGGGACGCGATCCGCGAGATCTTCGCCACCGCGACGCTCTCTCGGCAGCGCGGCTACACCGCCTCGAAGTTCAGCTTCAACAGCGGCGACGGACGCTGCCCGACCTGCGGCGGCTCGGGCTTCGAGCACGTGGAGATGCAGTTCCTCTCCGACGTCTACCTGCGCTGCCCCGACTGCGACGGCAAGCGCTACCGGCCCGAGATCCTCGAGGTGACGATCGAGCGTGCGGAGCGCAGCTTCAACGTCGCCGACGTGCTCGAGCTCACGGTGGCCGAGGCCGCCGCCGTTTTTGCGAACGACCGCGAGGTGCTGCGCGTGCTGCAGCCGATCGTCGACGTCGGCCTGGACTACGTCAAACTCGGCCAGCCGGTGCCCACGCTCAGCGGCGGCGAGGCGCAGCGCCTCAAGCTCGCGGGCTTCCTCGCCGAGGCGGCGAAGAGCGGCAGCGCCAGCAAGCAGCCGCTGGCGCGCAAGGGCACGCTGTTCCTGTTCGACGAGCCGACCACCGGCCTTCACTTCGACGACATCGCACGGCTGATGCGCGCGCTGCGCAAGCTGCTCGATGCCGGCCATTCGCTGATCGTGATCGAGCACAACCTCGACGTCATCCGCGCCAGCGACTGGCTGGTCGACCTCGGCCCCGAAGGCGGCGAGGGCGGCGGCCAGGTGGTGGCGGTGGGCACGCCGGAGCAGGTGCGCGAGAACCGCGCCTCGCTCACTGGTGCCGCACTGCTCGACTACGACCTGGCCGTCGGGCCCGGCGCCTACAAGGTGGCGGAGCGCGCGGCGCGTTCCTATGCGGCGCGCGTGAAGCCGGCGCAGGGCCGCGACGCGGTGCAGATCGTCAACGCGCGCGAGCACAACCTGAAGAACCTGTCGGTCGACATCCCGCGCGGCAAGTTCAGCGTGGTCACCGGCGTCAGCGGCTCGGGCAAGTCGACGCTGGCCTTCGACATCCTGTTCAACGAAGGCCAGCGGCGCTACCTCGAATCGCTCAACGCCTATGCCCGCAGCATCGTGCAGCCGGCCGGCCGGCCGGAGGTCGACGCGGTCTACGGCATCCCCCCGACGGTCGCGATCGAACAGCGCCTGTCGCGCGGCGGGCGCAAGAGCACCGTGGGCACCACCACCGAGGTCTGGCACTTCCTGCGCCTGCTCTACGTCAAGCTGGGCATCCAGCACTGCGTCCACGATGGCGCGGCGGTGCAGCCGCAGACGCCCGACAGCATCGCGGCGCAGCTCTTGAAGAACTTCAAGGGCCAGCACGTTGGCCTGCTCTCGCCGCTGGTGAGCAACCGCAAGGGCGTCTACACCGAGCTGGCCGACTGGGCGCGCCCGCGCGGCTACACGCACCTGCGGGTGGACGGCGAATTCCTGCCCACCACCGGCTTCCCGCGCATCGACCGCTTCAAGGAGCACAGCATCGAGCTGCCGGTGGCCAGCCTCGACGTGCTGCCTTCGGAAGAGACGGCGCTGCGCCAGGCGCTGGCCCGCGCACTCGAACACGGCAAGGGCGTGGTGCACGTGCTGAGCGATCTCACCGGCCTGCGCGGCGCCATGATGGCCAATGCGCCGACCGGCGGCATCGGCCGCGCGCACGTGTTCTCCACGCTGCGCGCCTGCCCGGTCTGCAGCACCAGCTATGCGGAGCTCGATCCGCGCCTCTTCTCCTACAACAGCAAGCACGGCTGGTGCCCCGATTGCGTCGGCACCGGCGTCAAGCTCACCAGCCAGCAGCGCAAGGTCTACGACGACTCGGTGCTGGCCGACGACCAGAAGGGCCGCGAGCAGACCTTTGCCGAGCCGGAGGCGGAGGACGTGGGCGATGTGGTGTGCCCGACTTGCGAGGGGACGCGCTTGAACGCGACCGCGCGAGCGGTTCTGTTCGGCGGGGGAGCCCCTCACCCCAGCCCTCTCCCCGGCGGGGAGAGGGAGCCGAAGCCCGCATTGCTCCCTCTCCCGCCGGCGGGAGAGGGCTGGGGCGAGGGCGGCATCGGCATCACGCAGCTCGCACGCATGAGCGTCACCGACATCCGCCTGTGGTTCGAGAACCTCGCCCTCAGCGGCCGCCAGGCCGAGATCGCGCGCGACCTGGTGCCCGAGATCAAGAGCCGGCTCGAGTTTCTCGAAGAGGTGGGCCTCGGCTATCTCACGCTCGACCGCGGCGCGCCCACGCTTTCGGGCGGCGAGGCGCAGCGCATCCGCCTGGCGGCGCAGCTCGGCAGCAACCTGCAGGGCGTGTGCTACGTGCTCGACGAGCCCACCATCGGCCTGCACGCGCGCGACAACCAGATCCTCTTGGACGCGCTGCACAAGCTGGGCGACAAGGGCAACACGCTGGTGGTGGTGGAGCACGACGAAGACACCATCCGCCGTGCCGACCACATCATCGACATCGGCCCCAGCGCCGGCAAGCGCGGCGGCCGGCTGGTTGCCGAGGGCTCGGTCGCCGACATCCAGGGCGCTGGCGATTCGCAGACCGGCCGCTACCTTCGCGACGCGATCAGGCATCCGCTGCAGCCGCGGCGCCCGGTGCCGCTGCCCGAGCCCGGCGCGCCCGACTGGCTCTCCGTGCGCGGCGCCGACCTGCACAACCTGCAGGAGGTCACGGTCTCGCTGCCGCTGCACCGGCTGGTGGCCGTGACGGGCGTCAGCGGATCCGGCAAGTCCACGCTCGCGCGCGACGTGCTGCTGGCCAACGTGTACGCGATCGTGGTGCAGCGCATGACCAAGGCCGGCCGCGATGCCGACGCCGCGGGCAAGCGGCCCAAGTGGGTGGGTTGCAGCGGCATCGACGGCTACGAAGGCATCGACCGCGTGCTCGAGGTCGACCAGACGCCGATCGGCAAGACCCCGCGCAGCTGCCCGGCCACCTACATCGGCTTCTGGGACACCATCCGCAAGCTCTTCGCCGACACGCTCGAGGCCAAGGCGCGCGGCTACGGGCCGGCGCGCTTCAGCTTCAACACCGGCGAGGGCCGCTGCCCCGGCTGCGACGGCGCCGGCGTGCGCACCATCGAGATGAGCTTCCTGCCCGACGTCAAGGTGCCTTGCGAGGTCTGCCACGGCGCGCGCTTCAATCCCGAGACGCTGGCCGTGAGCTGGCGCGGCAAGAGCATCGGCGACGTGCTGCAGATGGAGGTCGACGAGGCGGTGGAGTTCTTCGCTGCCATGCCCAACATCAGCCATCCGTTGCAGCTGCTCAAGGACGTGGGCCTGGGCTACCTCACGCTGGGCCAGCCCTCGCCGACGCTGTCGGGCGGCGAGGCGCAGCGCATCAAGCTCGTGACCGAGCTCAGCAAGGTGCGCGACGACGTCACGCGCCGCGGCAACAAGGCGCCGCACACGCTCTACGTGCTCGACGAGCCGACCGTCGGCCTGCACATGGCCGACGTCGAGAAGCTGATCCACGTGCTGCACCGGCTGGTGAACGGCGGCCACAGCGTGGTCGTGATCGAGCACGACCTCGACGTGATCGCCGAGGCCGACTGGCTGATCGATCTCGGCCCCGAAGGCGGCAACGGCGGCGGGCGCGTGGTCGCCGCGGCGCCGCCCGAGGAGGTGGTGAAGCTGCGCACGCACACCGGCGTGGCGCTGGGGCCGGTGCTGGCGCGCGGCGCCGGCCGGCACGAAGTCGTGCAGCTGCCGGTACCGCCGGCGCCGTCCGTACCGGAGCGCGCGCGGCGCGAAGCCTGATGCGGACCTTCTACAACGACCGCCACGCGCTGCACCAGGGCAAGGTGGAGATGTTCCGCGGCGAGCTGGTGCCTTGCTTCGAGGTGCCGGCGCGCGCGGACTACGTGCTGGCGGAGCTGAAGCAGCGCGGGCTGGGGCCGATCCAGAGTCCGGCCGGGGTCGACGCTGCGGCGCTGGCCCGCGTCCATGCGCCGCGCTATCTCGAGTTCCTCGCCGGCGCCTGGGACGAGTGGATCGCGCTCGACCCGGCCAATGCCGGGCGCGATGCGCTGCCCTCCTACTGGCCGATCCGCAGCTTCCGCTCCGACGTGCTGCCCGCGAGCTTTCCGGCGCGCATGGGCCTGTTCTCGTACGACGCCGGCACGCCGCTCACGGCCGGCACCTGGACCGCGGCGCGCGCCGGCGCGGGCTGCGCACTGGGCGCGGCCGCATGCGTGCTGCAGGGCGAGCGCGCGGCCTTCGCGCTCACGCGCCCGCCGGGCCACCATGCGGGCGCCGACTTCTTCGGCGGCTACTGCTTCCTCAACAACGCGGCGATCGCGGCCCAGGGGCTGCGCGATGCCGGTATCGAGCGGGTCGCGGTGCTGGACATCGACTACCACCACGGCAACGGCACGCAGGCCATCTTCTACGAGCGTGCCGACGTGCAGTTCACCAGCATCCATGGCGATCCGCACACCGAGTACCCGTACTACCTCGGCTATGCGGACGAAGAGGGCGCCGGCGCGGGGCTGGGCTTCAACCGCAACCTGCCGCTTCCGCGCGGGACCGGCTTCGCGCGCTGGCGCGAGGCCTTGCAAAGTGCCTTGCGCGGCATCGTGGATTTCCGGCCCGGTGCGCTGGTGGTGTCGCTCGGGCTCGATACCTTCGAGGGCGATCCGATCGCCGGCTTCGGGCTCGCCACGCCCGACTACCTGCGCATCGGCGAGGACCTGGCGCAGGCCGGCGTGCCGACCGTGTTCGTCTTCGAAGGCGGCTACGCGGTCGCGGAGGTCGGCACCAACGCGGTCAATGTGCTGGACGGTTTCATGCGGCGCGCGGGCTGACGCCTTCGCGACATCGCGCCCGGGGGTCGAACCCGATTGCCGTCGCGCCGGCCGCGCGGCCAAATGGCGGCCCCTTCAGTCCGGAGCTCGCCTCATGTTTCGTCGTTCCCTCCTGTGCCTTGCCCTGCTCGGCGTCGCCGCTACGGCGGCCCATGCGCAGCAGCCCTTTCCCAGCCGGCCCATCAAGCTCGTGATCGCCTTTCCGGCCGGCGGCCCGACCGACATCACGATGCGGCAACTGGCCGAGAACGCCTCGAAGATCATCGGTCAGCCGATCGTGGTCGAGAACAAGCCGGGCGCCGGCGGCACGCTGCCCGCGCAGGCGCTGCAGACCGCGCCGGCCGACGGCTACACCATCGCCCAGATTCCGCTCGGCGTGTTCCGCCTGCCCTACACCACCAAGATCAACTGGGACCCGGTGAAGGACATCAGCTACGTGATCAACGTCACCGGCTACGCCTTCGGCATCGCGGTGCCGGCCGACAGCCCGATCAAGAACTGGAACGACTTCGTGGCCTACGCCAAGGCCAATCCCGGCAAGCTCACCTACGGCTCGACCGGCACCATGACCAGCCCGCACCTGACCACCGAGCTGATCGCGCAGCAGGTTGGCATCCAGCTGCAGCACGTGCCCTACAAGGGCAGCGCCGACCTGGCGCAGGCGGTGCTCGGCAACCACCTGATGGCGATTGCAGATTCGACCGGCTTCGCGCCGCTGGTGGAGGCGGGCAAGCTGCGCGTCCTCAACACCTGGGGCGAGAAGCGCCTGGCCAAGTTCCCCGATGCGCCGACGCTCAAGGAGCTGGGCATCGACATCGTGCAGAACTCGCCCTTCGGCGTCGGCGCGCCCAAGGGGACGCCGCCCGAAGTGGTGAAGAAGCTGCACGACGCCTTCAAGCAGGCGATGGAAGAGCCCAGCTACGTGACAGCGCTGGGCCGCTACGACATGCTGCCGAACTACATGAGCTCGGCCGACTACGCGAAGTTCGCCCAGACCACCTTCACGCGCGAGAAGGCGCTGATCGAGAAGCTGGGGCTGGCCAAGCCGCAGTAGCGTGCCGTGAACGAGTCGCTGCTTGTCGTCTGTCCGCACTGCCACACGACCAACCGCGTGCGCAGCGCGCAGCTGGGCAGCGCGCCCGATTGCGGCAACTGCCATCGGCCGCTCTTCGCCGGCCGTTCGACGGCGCTGGACGAAGCCGCCTTCGATCGCCACGTGGCCCGCAACGAGATCCCGGTGCTGGTCGACTTCTGGGCGCCGTGGTGCGGCCCCTGCATCCAGATGGCGCCGGCCTACGAGCAGGCGGCGGCGCAGCTCGAACCGCAATTCCGCCTGGCCAAGGTCGACACCGAGGCCGTGCCCGCGTTGGGCGCGCGCTTCGGCATTCGCAGCATTCCCACGCTGGCCCTGTTCCGCGGCGGGCGCGAGATCGCGCGGCAGGCGGGCGCGATGGGCGCGGCCGACATCGTGCGCTGGGCGAGGGCGCAGTTGCCCTGAAGCCGCAGCGCGGTGTGACAATCCGGCTTCCTTTGGAGGGGAAGCTCGATGCCTGCACATGCGCGTCCGAATCGCCGGACATGGAGTAACCTGGCCTTCGCCTTTCTGGTGCTGCTCTCCGGCAGCGCAATGGCACAGGCGCCGCAGGCCGCCGAGCGTGCCGAACTCGCCGGCCATCCCTGGGTGGTGCCGCCGCCCAACTGGTCGCCCGAGGCCTACTTCAGCAACCTCAAGGACGGCGCCACGCTCGAGTCGCCCTTCGTCGCGCGCTTCGGCCTCTCGATGCGCGGCATCGTGCCCGCCGGCAAGACCGCCGGCCAGGCCGGGCATCACCACCTGCTGATCAACCAGCCGCTGCCGCTGGACTTCAAGAAGCCGCTGCCCTTCACCGACCAGTACATCCATTTCGGCAAGGGCCAGATGGAGACCATGATCGATCTGCCGCCGGGCAGCTATTCGCTGCGCCTGGTGCTGGCCGACCAGGGGCACATTCCCTACTTCGTCTACAGCAAGCCGTTGAAGCTCACGGTCAGCAGGCAGAACAAGGGCGTGGCGCCGGCCAGCCTGCTGGGCGAGCCGCGCATCGAGATCCTGAGCCCGGCCGATCGCAGCACGGTGCAGCTGCCGCTGCGCGTGCAGCTGCATGCGAGCGGCTACAACGTGTCGCATGCCGCGCCGAAGCTGCCGGATACGGGCCACTTCCGCCTGACGCTGGAGCGGCCGGGGCAAAAGGCAGAAGTCATCGAGCTGGACCGCGGGCAGACCGAGCTCTGGCTGAACCCGCCCAAGGGCAGCTACAGCGCGCGGCTCGAACTGCTGAACAACGCCAACGGCAAGGCGATGGCGCGCGTGAAGCCGATCGCTTTCAGCGTGCCTTGATCCGCTCGCCGCCGGCGCGGCCCTGCAGCACGGCGGCCGCCACTTCCGCGAAGCCGGCGCCGCGCTCGCCGGCGCTGATGTAGCGCGGCAGCGCCGACAGCTTCGCTTCGAAGCGGCGGATGTTGGCCACGCCCACGCTGTGAGGGAAACGTTCGAACATCAGCACGTCGTTGGTCGAGTCGCCCACGTAGACCCAGCGATCGAGTTCGCTCGCCAGCTCGCGGCCGAAGAGCTCGCGCACGATCCAGCAGGCGCCGACCCACTTGTTGTGGTCGCCGAACCAGCCGTTGACGTGGATCGAGCTCACCGTCGCGTTCATGCCTTCGGCGCGCATGATCTGCACCGCTTGCGCGATCTGCGCCTCGCCCAGGTGAGCGAACTCGCTGTGGTCGATCGCGATGTCGGTCTCGCGGCCCGGCGAATCCGTGGCGCGCCGTGCGCCCGGCACCTCGCGCTCGACGCGCACGAGGGCCTGCTGCATGCGCGCGAGGTGGGCGGCGCGCGTCGCGACATCCTGGCGGTAGCGCTTCTCGAGCCGGCCCGAGGGTGAGGCCACCAGCGCCACGGCGCCGTTCTCCGCAACGATCGCATCGACCGGCCAGACCGGCGCGAAGGGCTCGCTCCAGCCCACCGATCGGCCGGTGATCGCGATCACCGGCAGGCCGGCGGCCTTCAGCCCGTGCAGCGCCTGCAGCGCGTCCGGCGTGATCGCGCCCTCGGTGGTGAGGGTGTCGTCGATGTCGGTGAGGACGCCGACGATGCGCCGGCGATCCTCGGCCGGCCATGTGTGGAGCGGAAGCATCAGCCAGCGGTTTGAAGTGCCAGCCCGGCGTGTTCACGCAACGGATGGAAATGGATCTTCGGAAAGCGCTCCTGCGCCAGCCGCACGTCGTAGGGCGAGGTGCAGAGGTAGGCCAGCGTGTTGGCCGCATCCAGCGCCATGCGGGCCGGATAGGCATCGGTGAAGGCGCGCAGCTCGGCCGGCGTGTCGGCCGTGATCCAGCGCGCGCCGGTGTACTGGCAGCCTTCGAGCCGGATGTCGGCGTCGTACTCGGTCTTCAGGCGGTGCTGCACCACTTCGAACTGCAGCTGGCCGACGGCGCCCAGCAGCATCGGCCCGCCGACCTCGGGGCGAAACACCTGGATCGCGCCTTCTTCGCCGAGCTGCGCCAGGCCCTGCTGCAGCTGCTTGGTGCGCAGCGGGTTCCTGAGGATCACGGTCATGAAGAGTTCGGGCGCGAAGAAGGGCAGGCCGGTGAACTGCAGCGAGGCGCCGTCGGTGATGGTGTCGCCGAGCTGTACGCCGCCGTGGGTGGTGAAGCCGACGATGTCGCCCGCATAGGCTTCCTCGACCGCCTCGCGGCGCTGGCTCATGAAGGTCACGACGCTGGTCGGGCGCAGCTCCTTCGCGGTGCGCTGCACCCGGAGCTTCATGCCCGGCGTGTACTTGCCCGAGGCCATGCGCACGAAGGCGATGCGGTCGCGGTGGTTGGCGTCCATGTTGGCCTGCACCTTGAACACCACGCCGGCGAAGTCCTTGTCCTCGGGCTGGATCTCGCGCACCACCGGCTGGCGGTTGACCAGCGTGGTGCTGGTGCGCGGCTGCGGCGGCGGCGCGAGGTCGACCAGCGCATCGAGCACTTCCATCACGCCGAAGTTGTTGACGCCGGAGCCGAAGAACACCGGCGTCTGCTTGCCTGCGAGGAAGGCCTCGCGGTCCCAGGTGGGCGAGGCGCCGGTGGCGAGCTCCATGCTCTCCATCGCGGTGTCGAACTCGTGGCCGAAGCGCTTCTGCAGCGCCTCGCGCTGGGCCAGCGGCATGGCTTCGAAGTCCTGCGGCAGCCGCTCGCTGCCCGACTCGAACACCGTCATCGCCTGCGTCCGCAGGTTCACGATGCCGCCGAAGCTCTTGCCCTGGCCCACCGGCCAGGTCATGGGCACGCAGGGCATGCCGAGCTCGCGCTCGATCTCGTCGAGCAGCTCCAGCGGCTCGCGCACCTCGCGGTCCATCTTGTTGACGAAGGTGATGATCGGCGTGTCGCGCTGGCGGCAGACCTCGATCAGCCGGCGCGTCTGCGCCTCGACACCATTGGCCGCGTCGATCACCATCAAGGCCGAGTCGACCGCGGTGAGCACGCGGTAGGTGTCCTCGGAGAAGTCCTTGTGGCCCGGCGTGTCGAGCAGGTTGATCACGTGCTCGCGGTACATCATCTGCATCACCGAGCTGGCCACCGAGATGCCGCGCTGCTTCTCGATTTCCATCCAGTCGGAGGTGGCGTGGCGCGAGGCCTTGCGCGCCTTGACCGAGCCGGCGATCTGGATCGCGCCGGAGAACAGCAGCAGCTTCTCGGTCAGCGTGGTCTTGCCGGCGTCGGGGTGGGAAATGATCGCGAAGGTGCGACGGCGGCGGGTTTCTGAGGCGAAGGTCATGGGGGTGAACGCGGTGCGCGCTCACGGGCGCGGGCTGCTGGCGGCAAAGCCCGTAATTTTAGCGAGCCGTCACATCGGCGGCGTGAACCCGTTGCGCCCGACCAGCATGCGCAGCGCGGTGGGCTTGCCGTCCTTCACCTGTGCGGAGATGACCACCTTGGCGCCCGGCACCACCAGCGCAGCCTGGTCGGCATTGCCCGGCTTGAAGGTCACGACCGGCGTGCCGGGCGGCACGATGACGGTCTGCTCGCCGTCCTTGTACTTGAGCAGCAGCTTCTGGCCGCCGGGCACCGAGGACGGCGCCGTCTCGAGGCGGGCGACGGTGGCGTTGGTCATCGTGCTCTCGGGCATGAAGTCCCAGGGGCGGAAGCCTTCGCCCGTACCGCGCGCAGACTCCGGAAACACCAGCACCTCCAGCGCGCGCTGGGTGCCGTCCGGTTGCGGCAGCGCCCCGGCACCGACGAAGCTGTCGGGCTTGATGTCGGCGAGCGTGAGCGGGATGACTTCGGAGACGTTCATGTCGGCCGGGCGCACCATCGTGACGGTTTCGCCGCTGCGGTCCTTCACGGTCAGCGAATGGGCATCGGCGCGCTCGATGACGCCGCGCACGCGCACGGTGGACTGCGCCGCCGCAGCGGCCGATACGGCGATCAGGAACGAGGCGGCAACAAGCTTGACTTTGAACATGGCGGGGGGTGCCGCGAGCGCGGCTGCAGGGGAGGGCGTTGCAGTCTAGGTCGATCCGCAAATCGCCGCCGGCGACGGAAAAGCGACAGGGGCTAAAATGCCACTTCCGAGGAGCGTTGCAGCGCCGTCAGGCGTGAGGCTCGGACCCCATCGCAACCACGCTCACCCGCTGTTCTCGCGGTGAGTCTCCATCTCCGTCAGGACTCCCGAACGCAGCGGCATCACTCAAACTTGTTTTGGAGTCATCATGAGCGCCGTTCTCAAGCCCACCGCCGACCAGGCCATCGCCGATCTGTCTCTTGCCGCCTGGGGCCGCAAGGAAATCCGCATCGCGGAAACCGAAATGCCCGGCCTGATGGCCATCCGCGAAGAGTTCGCCAAGAGCCAGCCCCTGAAGGGCGCGCGCATCACCGGCTCGCTGCACATGACGATCCAGACCGCCGTGCTGATCGAAACCCTGCAGGCGCTGGGTGCCACCGTGCGCTGGGCCTCGTGCAACATCTTCTCGACCCAGGACCACGCGGCCGCCGCCATCGCCGCCACCGACACGCCGGTGTTCGCGGTCAAGGGCGAGTCGCTCGAGGACTACTGGGACTACACGCACCGCATCTTCGACTTCGGCCCCAAGGGCTCGGCCGGCGAAGGCCCGAACATGATCCTGGACGACGGCGGCGACGCCACGCTCTTGATGCACCTGGGCCAGAAGGCCGAGAAGGACCAGAGCGTGCTGGCCAACCCGACCAGCGACGAAGAGCGCATCCTCTACGCCGCCATCAAGGCCAAGCTGGCCGTCGATGCGACCTGGTACACCCGCAAGTCGGCCGAGATCATCGGCGTGACCGAGGAGACCACCACCGGCGTGCACCGCCTGAACGAGATGAGCGCCAAGGGCACGCTGCTGTTCCGCGCCATCAACGTGAACGACTCGGTGACCAAGAGCAAGTTCGACAACCTCTACGGCTGCCGCGAGTCGCTGGTGGACGGCATCAAGCGCGCCACCGACGTGATGATCGCCGGCAAGGTGGCCTGCGTGGCCGGCTACGGCGACGTCGGCAAGGGCTCGGCCCAGGCGCTGCGCGCGCTGAGCGCGCAAGTGTGGGTGACCGAGATCGATCCGATCAACGCACTGCAGGCCGCGATGGAAGGCTACAAGGTCGTCACCATGGAGTACGCCGCCGACAAGGCCGACATCTTCGTGACGACGACCGGCAACAAGGACGTCATCACGCACGACGCGATGGCGAAGATGAAGGACCAGGCGATCGTCTGCAACATCGGCCACTTCGACAACGAGATCGCCGTTGCCTCGCTCGAGAAGTACGAGTGGGAAGAGATCAAGCCGCAGGTCGACCACATCACCTTCCCGGACGGCAAGAAGATCATCCTCTTGGCCAAGGGCCGCCTCGTGAACCTGGGCTGCGGCACGGGCCACCCGAGCTTCGTGATGTCCTCGTCCTTCGCCAACCAGACCATCGCGCAGATCGAGCTCTTCACCAAGCCCGATGCCTACCAGGCCGGCAAGGTCTACGTGCTGCCCAAGCACCTCGACGAGAAGGTCGCACGCCTGCACCTGAAGAAGGTCGGCGCGATGCTGACCGAGCTGACCGACGAGCAGGCGGCCTACATCGGCGTGAACAAGAACGGCCCCTACAAGCCGGACACCTACCGCTATTGAGCGGCAGCGCCGTGCGCGCCGATCAATTGCTCGTCGAACGCGGCCTCGCCGCCTCGCGCTCGCAGGCCGTGCGGCTGATCGCGGGCGGCTTGCGCTGGCGCGACGGCGCGACCTGGCGCGTGGTGGGCAAGAACCGCGACGAAGTGCCAGAGAGCGCCGAGCTCGAGCTCGTCGATGCGGCCGAGGCGCGCTACGTATCGCGCGGCGGGCTCAAGCTCGAAGGGGCGCTCGCCGCGGCCGGCGTCGACGTGCACGGCAAGCGCTGCCTCGATGTCGGGCAGTCGACCGGGGGCTTCACCGACTGCCTGCTGCAGCGGGGCGCCGAGCATGTGGTGGGCGTGGACGTGGGTCACGGCCAACTGCACGCGCGAATACGCGGCGATGCGCGCGTGACGGCGGTCGAAGGCGTCAATGCGCGCGCGCTCGACGCTTCGGCGTGGGCGGATGCGTCGCCCGCCGATACGCAGTTCGATCTGATCGTCGGCGATCTCTCGTTCATCTCGCTCACGCTAGTCCTGCCCGCTCTGGTACCGCTGCTTAAGGAACCAGCCCCCACGCTCGGCACTGACGTGTCCTCGCCGCCCCCGGAGGGGGAGTGCGCGTCTTGGGGCGGCCCGGCGACGCGCGGCGGCGAACTTTTGATGCTGGTCAAGCCTCAATTCGAACTGCAGCCGGGACAGGTCGGCAAGGGCGGCATCGTGCGCGATGCGGGCCTTTTCGCGGTGGTCGAGCAGCGCTTGCGCAATGCTTGCGCCGAACTCGGATTGCGGGTCGCAGCCTGGTTCGACAGCCCGATCACCGGCGGCGACGGCAACCGCGAATTCTTCATCCATGCCGTTCATGCCAACGGCCAACCAGGAGCCGGCCGTGCGCCTTCCGTTGAGCTTTGAATTCTTTCCACCGAAGACGCCCGAAGGCGCGGCCAAGCTGCGCAACGTGCGCCGCGCGCTCTATGCGAGGCAGCCCGAGTTCTGCTCGGTCACCTATGGCGCAGGCGGCTCCACGCACGAAGGCACTTTCGGTACGGTGCGTGAGATCCTCGGCGAAGGCGTCGACGCTGCCTGCCATTTCTCCTGTATCGGCGCCACGCGGAGCACGGTGCGCGTGCAGCTGGCGGAGCTCAAGGCCATGGGCGTCAAGCGCCTGGTCGCGCTGCGCGGCGACCTGCCCAGCGGCTACGGCATGGGCGGCGAGTTCCACTATGCGAGCGATCTCGTCGCCTTCATCCGCGAAGAGACCGGCCGCGATTTCTTCATCGAGGTCGCTTGCTATCCCGAAGTGCATCCGCAGGCGCGCTCGCCCGAGGCCGACCTGCAGGCCTTCGCGGCCAAGGTGCATGCTGGCGCGGATTCGGCGATCACGCAGTATTTCTTCAGCCCAGAGGCCTACTTCCGCTTCGTCGACGAGGCACGCAAGCTGGGGCTCGCGACGCCGATCGTGCCGGGCGTGATGCCGATCACGAGCTCGACCCAGCTGATGCGCTTTTCCGATGCCTGCGGCGCCGAGATCCCGCGCTGGATCCGGCTTCGCTTGCAGAGCTTCGGCGACGACACCGCCTCGATCAAGTCCTTCGGCCTCGACGTGGTCACCGATCTCTGCGAACGCCTCGCGAGCGGCGGCGCGCCGGCGCTGCACTTCTACACGATGAACCAGTCGGTGGCGACGCTTGCGTTGCTGGAGCGGCTGGGTTGGGACGAATGAGTCCGCGCCGCTGGGCGAGGCGGCTGGCGCTCGTCGCCGCCGCCGTCTGGCTGGCGGGCTGCACCACGAAGCCGCCATCGCCGCCGCAGGGCGAGGGCGCGCAGGGACTGCGGCCGCTCGCGCGGCAGCCCGCGCTGCCGAGTTCGCAGGTGCCTTCGGTGCGCTACGACCTCGCGGTCTCGGGTGCTGGTGAATCGCCGGACGACGGCGTGCCGGGCGACGAAGGCGCGCGCGAAATCTTCGAACGAGGCGGCGCTTCCTGGTACGGCATCCAGTTCCACCAGCGCAAGACCGCCAACGGCGAGCGCTTCGACATGAGCGCCATGACGGCCGCGCACAAGACACTGCCCTTCAACACCCGCGTCTGCGTGCGCAGCCTGGTGAACGGGCGCGAGGTGATGGTCCGCATCAACGACCGCGGGCCTTATGCGGCGGGGCGCATCATCGACCTGAGCCGCGCCGCGGCCGAGTCGATCGGCATGCTGGGGATGGGCATCAAGCAGGTCGCGCTGGCGATCGTGGACAAGAACATGAAGCGCTGCGGCGATACGGAGATCGATGCCGACGCGGCCGATGTATCGCCGCCTGCTCAGGTTGCGGCACCTGTCAGGAAGTCCGAGGTCCGGAAAGTCCGCGAAGTGCCGCCGCGCCTGCGCCGCTGAGCGCGCCGGCTTAGCCGCCGCTCTCGATCGAAGAGGCGGCGTGGCGATCCTGACCGAGGCGCTGCGCCATCTGCGGCAACGCGGCTTCGAGCAGTGGCTTCAGCGTGTAGGGCGGATTGATCAGGAACATGCCGCTCGCGGGCAGGCCCGGCCGGTGCGTGGCGCCCGACGCGGCATCGGTCACGATCTTGCTCGACTTGACCGTCAGCGTCGCATGCAGCCAGGACTTGCCGGCCTTGGTGGACAGGGTCTTGAGCCGGCGCGGCAGGTCGTGCGCCTCGGGCCGCGGAATGATC
The DNA here is from genome assembly GCF_018614915.1 of Variovorax paradoxus. Classification (GTDB taxonomy): domain Bacteria; phylum Pseudomonadota; class Gammaproteobacteria; order Burkholderiales; family Burkholderiaceae_C; genus Variovorax; species Variovorax paradoxus_K. Next base: position 68,975 of record NZ_JAGGNU010000011.1, read on the forward strand.
GGATACCAGATGGCGTAGGTGCCGGTCGCGAAGCGCTTGAGCGCCCCGGCCACGAATTCGAGCACGCGCGCGTAGTCGCTCTTGATCTCGTAGCTCGGGTCGCACAGCACCAGTGCGCGGCGCGAGGGCGGCGGCAGGAACTTGGTCGCGCTGCCGAAGCCGTCCTCGCGCAGCACCGCGATCTGGCGGCCGGCCTCGAGCTGCGCGATGTTGGCGTCGAGCGTGCGCGCATCGGTCGGATGCAGCTCGAAGAGCTTGAGCTTGTCGTGCTCGCGCAGCAGGTGGTGCGTGATGAAAGGCGAGCCGGGGTAGATGCGGGCGCCGCCCTTGGGATTGAAGTCGCCGACCACCTCGAGGTAGCGCGCGAGCGCATCCGGCAGCGGCGTCGCGGCGGCCTTCGCCTCCGACAGAAGGCGCAACACGCCCTCGGCCGCTTCGCCGCTGGTGCCGGCGTAGTCGCCGTCGAGGCGGTAGAGGCCGGCACCGGCGTGCGTGTCGACCACCGTCAACGCTGCCTCTTTTTCGAGCAGATGGTCGAGCGTGGCAATCAGCACCGTGTGCTTGAGCACGTCGGCGTGGTTGCCGGCGTGGAAGGCGTGGCGGTAGCTGAACATGGCCTCGATGGTAACGGCCTGAGCCTTGGTCGGCGCGGCCAATTGCCCTGAAGGATGGATTCTTCGTATAATCGCAGGCTTCGCAGCGCTTTTGTGGCCCCGCGGCGAAGGCTTTCACCCCACCTAAGAGATTCCCGCCAGAGGAACGCCGACCGTGGAAAAGGGCTCGCCAAACCTTCCTTTTCAGGAAAACTCATGACCAAAACGTTCAGCGCCAAGCCCGCTGACGTGACGCACGAGTGGTTTGTGATTGACGCGACCGACAAGGTCCTCGGACGAGTAGCCAGCGAAGTTGCTCTCCGTTTGCGCGGCAAACACAAGGCCATCTACACGCCTCACGTCGATACCGGTGACTTCATCGTCATCATCAACGCAGCCCAGTTGCGCGTCACCGGCGCCAAGCCGGTTGACAAGGTGTACTACCGCCACTCGGGCTATCCGGGCGGCATCACGGCCACCAACTTCCGCGACATGCAAGCCAAGCATCCGGGCCGCGCCCTGGAAAAGGCCGTCAAGGGCATGCTGCCCAAGGGTCCGCTCGGCTACGCCATGATCAAGAAACTCAAGGTGTACGGCGGCGCAGAGCACCCGCATACCGCCCAACAGCCCAAAGTGCTGGAACTGTAAGGAGCCTTGAGAATGATTGGTGAATGGAACAATGGCACCGGCCGTCGCAAATCGAGCGTCGCCCGCGTGTTCATCAAAAAGGGTACCGGCAAGATCACGGTCAATGGCAAGGACATCCAGGCCTATTTCGGCCGCGAGACGTCGATCATGATCGCCAAGCAGCCGCTGTTCTTGACGAACAACGTCGAAGCGTTCGACATCATGATCAATGTGGCGGGCGGCGGCGAATCGGGTCAGGCCGGCGCCGCACGCCACGGCATCACCCGTGCGCTGATCGACTACGACGCGACGCTCAAGCCGGTGTTGAGCCAGGCCGGCTTCGTGACGCGCGATGCGCGTGAAGTCGAGCGCAAGAAGGTCGGTCTGCACTCCGCACGCCGCCGCAAGCAGTTCTCGAAGCGTTGATCGCTTTTGGGCTTGCTGCTCGCACTGTCAAAGAGCCGCCTTCGGGCGGCTTTTTGCTGATTGCAGTAGCATTACTTTCATTGGCCGCACATCTGGCCCTATAGGAGTTCTCCCACATGAGTGCCGTTGCCGAAAACATCCAGCCCCAAATGCCCGAGCCGATCGTCTTCACCGACAGCGCGGCCGCCAAGGTGGCCGATCTGATCGCCGAAGAGGGCAACCCCGACCTCAAGCTGCGCGTGTTCGTGCAGGGCGGTGGCTGCTCCGGCTTCCAGTACGGTTTCACCTTCGATGAAATCACCAACGAGGACGACACCACCATGACCAAGAATGGCGTGTCGCTCCTGATCGATGCCATGAGCTACCAGTACCTGGTCGGCGCCGAGATCGACTACAAGGAAGACTTGCAAGGCGCCCAGTTCGTGATCAAGAACCCGAACGCCACCAGCACCTGCGGCTGCGGATCGAGCTTCTCGGCCTGATGCGCTGAGCCCTTTCGCCTCCCGCCGAAAAGCCGCCTCAGGGCGGCTTTTTGCTGCGGGCTGCTCGGGCTTCAGGGCGGATAGATGGCGCCCAGCACGCGCGCGCCCCGGGCGCCGGTCACGCTGGCGAGATTGCCGGATTCGCCGCGCACCGTGCTGCGCGCGAGCCAGGCGAAGGCCGCCGCTTCGACTTGTTGGGGCGGCAGGCCGCGGTCGGAGGAGGAGACCACCTGCACGCCGGGCAGCAGCGCCTGCAGGCGGGCCAGGAGGTGGAGATTGAGCGCGCCCCCGCCGCAGACGATCAGCAACCGGCTGTCGGCGCCATGGCGCTGCAGATCTGCGGCGCAGACCGCGGCGGTCAGCTCGGCGAGGGTGGCCTGCACGTCGGCCGGCCCGGCCGCCAAGCTGCCCAGGTGCGAGGCCAGCCAGGTCGGATTGAACAGATCCCGTCCGGTGCTCTTGGGCGGCGCCTTGGCGAAGTAGGGCTCGGTGCGAAGGCGCGAGAGCAGCTCGGGCAGGACCTGGCCGCTGGCAGCCCATCGGCCGGCAAGGTCGAACGGCTGTCCGATGTGGCTCTGGCACCAGTGGTCGAGCAGCGCATTGCCAGGCCCGCAATCGAAGCCGAGCACGGTGCCGCTGCCGGCCGGCAGCAGGCTCAGATTGGAGATGCCGCCGATGTTCAGCACCGCGACGGCCTGGTCGTCGCGCGCGAACAGCGCCCGATGGAAGGCCGGCACCAGCGGCGCGCCCTGGCCTCCGGCTGCCAGGTCGCGGCTGCGGAAATCGGCGACCACCCGGATGCCCGTGAGCTCCGCGATCAGCGAGGGGTTGTTGATCTGAAGCGTGTAGCCGACTTCGTCGAATTCGCCCGGCCGGTGGCGCACGGTCTGGCCATGCGCACCGATGGCCGTCACGGCTCCGGCCACGGTGCCGGTGTCGGCCAGCAGCTGCCGCACCACGTCCGCGTAGACCCTTGCGAGGCCATTGCCTGCCAGTGCGGCGCGGTGCAGCTCGTTGTCGCCGCCCGGTGCGTTGAGTGCCAGCAATTCGGCCCGCAGGGAAACTGGGAAGGCGGCGGTGGCGTGCGCCCGCACGGCGATGCGTCCATCCGATAAGTCGGCCAGGACGCCGTCGACGCCGTCAAGCGAAGTGCCGGACATCAGGCCGATGAAGAGCTCTTCAGCCATCGCCGGGAAGCGCGAAAGGCCTAGTCTGCGCTGGCCTGGACCACGGAGAAGGCTGCTGCCAGCTCGGTGCGTGTGGCCACGGCCAAGCGCTCGAAGGCCGGCCGCGCCGCCGCGGTGATCGGCGCGCCGCCTTCCTGCTGCGCGATGGTGGCGGGATCCTGGTATTCGCCGTTCACCCGGAACTCGAAGTGCAGGTGCGGGCCGGTGGCCCAGCCGGTGGAGCCGACTGCGCCCAGGGTCTGGCCCTGGCTCAGGCTCTGGCCGGCCTTGACGTCGATGCGGCTCAGATGCGCATAGGCCGTCTGCTGGTTGTTGCGGTGGTTCACGATCACGATGTTGCCGTAGCCGCTCTGCGTGCCCGCGAACTCCACCGTGCCGTCGCCCACGCTGCGCACCGCGGTGCCGGTGGGCGCGGCGTAGTCGATGCCGTTGTGCTGGCGCCAGCTGTTGAGGATGGGGTGCATGCGCATCGCGAAGCCGCTCGAGACGCGCGAGAACTCGACCGGCGAGCCCAGGTACGCGCGGCGCAGGCTGTCGCCGTTGGGGCGGTAGTAGCCGCCCTTCTGGCCAGCTTCCTGGAACCAGAGCGCCTGGTGCAGCTTGCCGTTGCTCTCGAATTCGGCCGACAGCACGCGGCCGCTGCGCAGCGTCTGGCCGTCGGCGTCGAAGGTTTCGTAGACGACGGCGAAGCGATCGCCCTTGCGCAGCGAACGGAAATCGACGTCGCTCGAGAAGATGTCGGCCAGCTGGCTCGCCACCGAATCGGGAATGCGTGCATCGTCGGTGGCCGCAAAGAGCGAGCTGCGAACGATGCCGCTGGCCAGCCGGCTGCCGGGGGTCAGCGCGTCGGTTTCAGTGCGTACCCGGAAGCCGGCGCCGATCTTTTCGACCACGAGGCGCTTGAAGCCGCCGTCGCCATCGGGAATCCAGCGGGCGCTGAGTTTCTGCAGGGCGTTTTCATGCGTGGCTTCGGCGGTCACGGTGCGGCCGGCGCGGCCGAGCAGCACCGTGCGGGCGTCGGCATTGCTGCGGATGAATGCGGCGGCAGCGTCGTCAGCGATGCCCAGCCGGCGCAGCAGCGCCTCGGCCGTGTCGCTGGAGCGCGTGATTTCGGTGCGGAACAGCGTGAAGCCATAGGTGTCGAGCGCTTCCACCTGGTCGGCGAAGGAGCGCGGCGTCACCGCTTCGAAAACCTGCTGGACCGGCAGCTCGGACGCGTCGGGCCCCAGGGAGGCGACGGCGAAGGCGCCACCGCCGGCGGACAGCAGCAGCGCGGCGATGGCCGCCGTGATCTGCCTGGGGTATGCCCGGAAAATATGGGCCACGCGGGAAGCAAGCGCCTCCTCGGCGGCAAGAATGCCGTTGATCAAACTTCGAATTTCCAGCTCAGGTTCAGCAAATCCGCGCTGCGGAGGCCGGTCGGACGGGCGGCAGGACGGTGCGGAAAAAAGCGCCGCTTAGAATCCGGCGCTTGAAAAGTCGGGCTGAGTATAGCTTCGGCCATAGTCAAATTAGCCAAAAAGCGCCATGAACCCCGATTTTGTTACAACCGCAAACCTGTCCGATGGTGTAGGACGAGCCCTCGAAATTTCACTTCGTGGGGTCGACGAATTGCTGCCCCAGGACGAGTGGGTGCGCAAGCTCCAGCGCGCCGAGGCGACCGGAAAACCGCTGCGGATCAAGCTGGGCCTGGACCCGACGGCGCCCGACATCCATATCGGCCACACGGTGGTGCTCAACAAGATGCGCCAGCTGCAGGATTTGGGTCACACGGTGATCTTCCTGATCGGCGACTTCACCAGCACCATTGGCGACCCTTCGGGGCGCAACAGCACCCGGCCGCCGCTCACCCGCGAGCAGATCGAGGCCAACGCCCAGACCTACTACCGGCAAGCCAGCCTGGTGCTGGACCCCTCGAAGACCGAGATTCGCTACAACTCCGAGTGGAGCGACCCGCTGGGCGCGCGCGGGATGATCCAGTTGGCGGCCAAGTACACCGTGGCGCGGATGATGGAGCGCGAGGACTTCAGCAAGCGCTTCAAGGCCGGCCAGTCGATCTCGGTGCACGAGTTCCTGTACCCGCTGATGCAGGGCTACGACTCGGTGGCGCTCAAGTCCGACCTCGAACTGGGTGGGACCGACCAGAAATTCAACCTGCTCATGGGGCGGCATCTCCAGGAGGAGTACGGGCAGGAACCGCAGTGCATACTCACTATGCCGCTGCTGGAGGGGCTTGACGGCATCGAGAAGATGTCGAAGAGCAAGAACAACTACATCGGCATCAGTGAGGATGCGAACACCATGTTCGCCAAGGTGCTGTCGATCTCCGACACGCTGATGTGGCGCTGGTACACCTTGCTGAGCTTCCGCTCGCTGGCCGAGATCGCGGCGCTCAGGGCCGAGGTCGAGGGCGGGCGCAATCCCAAGGATGCCAAGGTTGCGCTCGCCAAGGAGATCACGGCGCGTTTCCACAGCGTCGCGGCGGCGGGCGCAGCCGAGCAGGATTTCATCAACCGCAGCAAGGGCGGTGTGCCCGACCAGATTCCCGAGCTGGCGCTGCCGGGCGCGCCGCTGGGCATCGCCCAGGTGCTTAAGCAGGCGGGGCTGGCGGCCTCGACTTCCGAAGGCAACCGGCTCATCGACGGTGGCGGCGTGCGGGTGGATTCCAGCGTGGTGAGCGACAAGGCACTCAAGCTGGCCGCGGGCAGCTATGTGGTGCAGGTCGGCAAGCGCAAGTTCGCGCGCATCACCTTGAGCTGAGTCGACGCCGGCCCTCCGTGCGCCTCGATGTTCGCGCGACAATTGCCGAGAGCTAACGTGGGGCCGGGGGCGGCAGCATCTCGAACAGCAGCTTGTACTCGGCCTGCACCCGCGCAGGATCGGCCTGCTCGACGACCGGGCCGCCGCGCGCCCTGGCCGTCGCCCGCTGATACGGCTTGGAGAGCGTTTCTTCCGAGTCGTTGTTGCTTCTGACGACCACGGCCGACGGACTGCCGTCGGCCTGCGGCAGCAGGACGACCCGCGTCACCGGAGGCGCCGAACAGGCCGCGACCAGCCCAGCCGAGAGGACGGCAAGAACAGAGGAGAGAACGCGGCGCATGCTCACCGCTGTGCATCCGCTTGCACGATGAAGTCCGCGCCACGGATGCCGATGGTGGCGGTCTGCGTCTCGACCCGCACGGCGTCGGGCTGGGTCTTGCCGATCAGGCCGGTCACCATGCGCAGCGACCCGCGAATGAGCGAGACCAGCATGCCGCCGTCGCGGGTGGTCGAATCGAAATGGAACTGCTTGAGGTCGAGCCGCGACGAGGGCCCGATCACCATCGTCGTGCCGTCGCGCAGGACCAGGCCGGCGGCCGAGTCGCTCCCCGTCACGATGCGGTCGATCGGTGCGATGGCATCGCCGGCGAAGGCAGGGCGTGCAGTCCCGTCGGTGGCCAGGAGCTCCACGGTGCCGCGCACGGATTTCAAGATGCCGGCGTGCTCCGCGGCCGGCGCCTGGGCCATCGCGCCGCCGCTGCCAAGCAGCAGGAGGCCGCTCAAGCTCACGGCAAGGCGATTTTTCACGAGCACTTTGCTATGCATCTTCATGTCTCCGGGATGGTACGCGAGGCTGGAGACGTCAGCCCTGCGCCGATAATTCGCCACCTTTCTGCGGCGCACGTCTCGTTTGTCCCCATCTTCCACCGATCGTTCCCCATCGCGTGCCGCGTGGAGCCCGCAGTTCTTGTTGCGCGCCTCGATCGCGGTGGCGCTGATCACGATCGTGCTCAAGGGCTCGGCCGGCTGGCTGACGAACTCGATGGGCCTGATCTCGGACGCCATGGAATCCTTCGTGAATCTGGCGAGCGCCATGTTCGCGCTCGCGATGGTCACGATTGCCGCACGGCCTGCCGACGAAGACCACCCCTACGGCCATCACAAGGCCGAGTATTTTTCCTCGGGCTTCGAAGGCATCCTGATCATCGGCGCGGCCATCGCCATCCTGTGGGCGGCCGTGGTGCGGCTGCTTTCGCCCCAGCCGCTCGAGCAACTGGGCTGGGGGCTGGCGCTGTCGATCCTCAGCTCGGGTTTCAACGCCGCGCTGGCCTTCGCGTTGTTCCGGGCGGCGCGCGTGCATCGCTCCATCGCGCTGGAAGCCGATGCGCGGCATCTGCTGACCGATGTCTGGACCTCGGCCGGCGTCGTCATCGGCATCGGCGCGGTCGGGCTGACCGGCTGGCTCTGGCTCGATCCGCTGCTGGCGATCGGCGTGGCGCTGAACATCGGCCGCGAGGGAGTGAGGCTCGTGTGGCGTTCGTCGCAGGGGCTGATGGACGAGGCCCTCGACCCCGAATCCCAGGCGCTGCTCCATGCCACGCTGGAGTCCTTTGCCGCCAGCGTGCCCGAAGGCGCGCAGCTTCGCTTCGACGACATCGCGACGCGCCGTGCCGGCCAGCGCCGCTTTGCCGACCTGCACATGCACGTGCCCGGAGACTGGTCGCTCGAGCGTGCGGCGGCCTTGCGCGATGCGCTCGAGCAGGCGCTGATGGATGCGGTGCCCGGCCTGCGCGTCACCATCCAGCTGCTGCCGCTCGGGATGGAAGCGCGCGCCACGCAGATCGAGGACGAATCGTGAAGGCGCTGCTCCAGCGCGTGGCCGAGGCGCGCGTCGACATTGCGGGCCGGACTGTCGGCGCCATCGACGCCGGCCTGCTCGTGCTGCTCTGCGCGGAGCGCGGCGACGGCGATGCCTTGGCCGATCGCCTGCTCGCGAAGATCCTGAAGCTGCGCATCTTCGCGGACGAGGCAGGCAAGATGAACCGCAGCGTGCAGGACGTCGGCGGCGGCCTGCTGGTGGTGAGCCAGTTCACGCTGGCGGCCGACGTGAGCGGCGGCAACCGCCCGAGCTTCACGCAGGCCGCAGCGCCCGACGAGGGGCGCCGGCTCTACGAGTACTTCGTCGCCCGGGCGCGCGCCGCGCACCCGGTAGTGGCCACCGGCGAGTTCGGCGCCGACATGCAGGTGCGGCTGGTGAACGACGGGCCGGTCACCATCCCGTTGCAGATCTCGCCCTGAGCTTCAATACGGGTTCTTGATGCCGAGGCGCGCGAGGATCTCGATCTCGCGCGCCTCCATCGCCTGGGCATCGGCCTCGCCGGTCTCGTGGTCCCAGCCCTGCGCATGCAGCGTGCCGTGCACCAGCAGGTGCGCATAGTGCGCGGCCAGCGTCTTGCGCTGTTCCTTCGCTTCGCGCGCGACCACCGGTGCGCAGAGCACCAGGTCGGCCATCACGATCGGGCTTTGCGCATAGTCGAAGGTCAGCACGTTGGTCGCGTAGTCCTTGCCGCGGAACTCGCGGTTGAGCTGCTGTCCCTCGTCGGCATCGACGATGCGCACGGTGATCTCGCCATCGGCATCGAGCGCATGGCGGATCCAGCGCGCGACCCGGTGGCGCGGCAGCGCGGTGCGGTGGCGCGCCGCGTCGCGAAAGCGCGCGAACTGCAGCGACAGCGACAAGGCGGCGAGCGCCATCTCAGCGGCTCGCAGCGCGCTTGCGCGCACCGTCGTAGGCATCGATGATCCGCGCCACCAGCGGATGCCGCACCACGTCGGCGCTGGTGAAGTGCGTGATGGCGATGCCGTTGACGCGCCTGAGCACGCGTTCGGCATCGATCAGGCCGCTCAGCTGCTCCTTGGGCAGGTCGATCTGGCTCACGTCGCCGTTCACCACCGCCTTGGCGCCGAAGCCGATGCGCGTCAGGAACATCTTCATCTGCTCGGTCGTGGTGTTCTGCGCCTCGTCGAGGATCACGAAGGCATTGTTGAGCGTGCGGCCGCGCATGAAGGCGAGCGGTGCGATCTCCAGCGTGTTGCGCTCGAAGGCCTTCTGCACGCGATCGAAACCCATCAGATCGTAGAGCGCGTCGTACAAGGGCCGCAGGTAGGGGTCGACCTTCTGCGTCAGGTCGCCGGGCAGGAAGCCGAGCCGTTCGCCGGCTTCCACCGCGGGCCGCGTGAGCACGATGCGCTGCACCGCGCTGCGCTCCAGCGCATCGACTGCGCAGGCCACCGCCAGATAGGTCTTGCCGGTGCCGGCCGGGCCGATGCCGATCGTGATGTCGTGGTTGGCGATGTTGTCGAGGTAGACGCTCTGGTTGGGCGTGCGCGCACGCAGGTCGGTGCGGCGCGTGGCCAGCGTCACGGCGCCGTCGTCGGCCTCGGTCATCGAACTGTCGCCCGCCACCGTGAGCTGCACCACGGCCGCATCGATCGGGCGTTGGGCGATCTCGTAGAGCGCCTGCAGCACCTCCATGGCGCGCTGTGCATTGACCTTGGGGCCGTCGATCTTGAACTGCTCGTGCCGGTGCGCGATCTTGACGTTGAGCGCCTCCTCGATACGCCGCAGGTGCGCGTCGAGCGGCCCGCAGAGGTGCCCCAGGCGCGTGTTGTTGGGCGGGGCGAAGGTGTGTCGCAGAATCACGCGGATTTCATTTCAAAGCGAGAAGGGCACCCATGATAGGCAAACTCACCGGCATCCTGGCCGAACGCAATCCGCCGCAGGTGGTGGTGGACTGCAACGGTGTCGGCTACGAGGTCGACGTGCCGATGAGCACCTTCTACAACCTGCCTTCCACCGGCGAGCGTGTTTCGCTGCTCACGCATTTCGTGGTGCGCGAGGACGCGCAGGTGCTCTACGGCTTCGGCAGCGCCGAGGAGCGCGCGACCTTCCGCCAGCTCATCAAGATCTCGGGCGTCGGTCCGCGCATGGCGCTGGGCGTTCTCTCCGGCCTCAGCGTCGCCGAGCTCGCGCAGGCCATCACGCTGCAGGACGCGGGGCGGCTGGTCAAGATTCCCGGCATCGGAAAGAAGACCGCCGAGCGGCTGCTGCTCGAACTCAAGGGCAAGCTGGGTGCCGACATCGGCGCGCCCGCGCATGCAGCGACCGACGCGCAGGCCGACATCCTGCAGGCCCTGGTGGCGCTGGGCTACAGCGACAAGGAGGCGGCGGCCGCGCTCAAGGCCTTGCCGAAGGACGTGGCGGTGGGCGAGGGCATCAAGCTGGCGCTGAAGACGCTGGCGAAGTAGTCCTCCACGCCCTCAGGCGTGGATCTTCTCGTGGCGCGCCAGCATCGCCACGAACTGCGCGAGGCGGCGTTCGCGCGTCTCTGCTTTCTTGGCCGTCTGCAGCCGCCACAGGATCGCGTAGCGGTTGGCTGCATCCAGCGTCTCGAAGAAGGCGGCCGCCCTTCGGTCGCCATCGAGTGCGGCCTTCAGATCGGGCGGGACGGCGGCGCTGCGCGCGCCGTCGTATGCAGCCTCCCATCGGCCGTCCTTCTTCGCCCGGTCGATCTCGGCCTTGCCGGCCGGCTGCATGCGCTTCTCCTCGACGAGCTTCATGGCCTTGTCGCGGTTGATCTTCGACCAGACGCTCCGGGCCGATCTCGGCGTGAAGCGCTGCAGCCAGAAGCTGTCGTCCTCCGCCTTCTTCTGGCCGTCGATCCAGCCCTGGCAAAGCGCTTCCTCGAGCGCTTCGGCATAGCTCACCGAGCGCTCGCCGCTGTCCTTCTTCGCGAGCCTCAGCCACACGCCCGGCGACTTCGCATGATGGGCGGCGAGCCACTTCCTCCATTGCGCCGCAGTCTCGAAGAACAGTGGCGTCTGTTCGGATGGCGTCATGGAACCCACCAGTAGCGCAGGGCATGGAAATAGATCGGCGCCGCGAAGATCACCGAATCCAGCCGGTCGAGCATGCCGCCGTGGCCCTCGATCATGGTGCCCCAGTCCTTGACCCCGCGGTCGCGCTTGATGGCCGACATCACCAGCCCGCCGAAGAAGCCCATCACACAGATGGTCAGCGCCATCAGCGCCGCCTGCCAGGGGTTGAAGGGCGTGGCCCAGTAGAGCGCGGCGCCGAGTGCCGTGGCACTGGCGACGCCGCCGACCAGGCCCTCCCAGGTCTTCGAGGGCGAGAGCTCGGGCGCCACCTTGCGCCGGCCGAAGAGCTTGCCCCAGACGTACTGCAACACGTCGCTGCCCTGCACCACGATCACGAGGAAGGCGATCAGCAGCAGGTTGCGGCCTTCGAAGCCGGGGATCTGCAAGGTGAGCAGCGCCGGCACGTGGCTGATGCAGAACACGCAGACCATCAACCCCCATTGCACCTTGGACGTGCGTTCGAGAAAGCGCTTGGTGTCGCCGCCGACGGCGGCGAGGATCGGCAGCACCAGGAAGGCGTAGACCGGAATGAAGATCGAATAGAGGCCGTACCACTCGATCCAGATCAGGAAGTACTGCACCGGCAGCGCGACGAAGAAGGCCAGCGCGATCGCATGGTGGTCGCCGCGCCGCGTGTAGGCCAGGCTCATGAACTCGCGCAGCGCGTAGAAGGAGATCAGGTAGAACATGACGATCACGCCGCCCTTGCCGAAGGCGAAGGCGATGCCGATCACCGCCACCATCACCCACCACGCATTGACGCGGGAGTTCAGGTTGTCGATCACCGAATGCGGCTGGCCCTGCGCGACGCGCCACTTCAGCAGCGCGCCGACCGCCGAGGCGAGGATCAGCACGCCGGCGACGCCGCCGAAGAGCGCGAGCGTGGTCTGGGTGGAGGCAGAGACGTTCATGGCGACTGGACCTCTTCGGCACGGTCGTACTCGGGTCTGAGGTCGAGCATTGCCGCGCGCGCCCGCGCAATGAACGCATTCTTGTCCTCGCCTTCTGCGAGACCGATCGGCGCGCCGTAGCGCACGCTGCAGGCAAGCGGGATCGGCACCAGCGTGCCCTTGGGCAGCACGCGCTTCAGGTTCTCGATCCACACCGGCATCAGCCGCACCTGCGGACAGGCGCGTGCCAGGTGATAGAGCCCGCTCTTGAGCGGCAGCAGCACGTCGTCGCCGATGTTGCGCGTGCCTTCGGGGAACATGATCAGCGAGTCGCCCGATCGCAGCGCCTCGGTCATCTGGTCGACCGGGTTGGCGGCTTCGCCGCCGGCAGCGCTGCCGTCGCGGCGGATCATCAGCGCGTTGAACACGTCGCGCCCGATGAAGCGGCGCAGCGGCGAGGCGTCCCAGTAGTCCTGCCCCGCCACCGGGCGCGTGAGCGCGCGCAGGTCGGGCGGAAGCGTCGCCCACAGCAGCACGAAGTCGCCATGGCTGGTGTGATTGGCGAAGTAGAGTGTCTGCTCGGCCTTGGGCGTGGTGCCGGCCCAGATGGCGCGCACGCCGGTCAGGAGCTTGGCGAAGACAACGATCAGCCAGGCTGTGATGACGGCCGCCGCGTTGCGCAGCCCGCCCGCGTCGGAAGAACTCATGACGACTCCTTGGGGGTTCATGCGAGTGCTCAGCGCCCGTCCTGCATCGCGAGCGCCATCACGAAGGCGATGGTTTGCGCGATGACCGCGATGCCGTGGCGCTGCAGCAGCTGGCGCGTGCCGAGCACGCGATCGGCCAGCGGACGGGAGCCGTCGCCGCCGCGCCGCAGGCCGAGCCGCTCGAGCGCGCTGTCCATGGCCGGCAGCGTGGCGATCGCGTTGTTCGCGAGCCCGTCGAACAGCGCCGCATCGAGCCGCAGGCGCAGTGCCAGGTAGCGTTCGGGCAGGCCGATCAGCAGCACGGTGCCGTACGCGATCCACGCGGCGGAGCCCAGGGAGCGCCCTGTCAGTGCCAGAACCACGCCGGCGATGACGGAGAGCGCGAGGCTCCACGCCGCCAGCAGGCCGCTGGCGTGCAGCAGGCCGGCGGTGGCCGCGCACAGGGCACGGTCGTTGTCATTCATGTTGCGTATTCCTCGAAACGGCCAGTCGATCGAGCGTGGCGAGCCACGCCGGGCGCAGCACGATCTGCGGACGCGCGCGGCGTACCGCCTCGTGCGCGCCGGCCATCGTGCCGATGGCGCCGTGAAGCCCGAGCCAGCCGACCACCGAGGCGGCGCTGCGCGAGAAGCCGAGCGCGCAGCAGACCCACACTTCTTGGCCGCTGCGGCGCTGGCCTTCGATGACGGCGATGGCGCGAAGCAGCCGCTGCACTGCCGGCACGCTGAGGTCGAGCATCGGCACGCAGCGCGCGCCGGGTACCGGCGGCAGTTGCAGCTCGGCGCAGAGGCTCATCAGTCGCGGCCGGCCCGCCGCTTCCCATTCCGCGCGCGTCGGCAGGCGGCCCAGGCGCAGGCCGGGCGCCACCTCGACCGAGGCGGGCAGCCGCCGAGTCCAAAGCCAGGTGTTGACGGCGGCGCCCAGGCGATAGGGCGCATACAGCCAGCGAGCGGCCCAGTGCATGCGGCCGCGGCGGTCCATCTGGAAGCCGCGGGCGTCCAGGCCCGCGTAGTTCGAAGCCACCAGTGCGAGCGACAGGGCCGGCCACATCAGCCACAGCGCGATGCCGTGCAGGCGGAGCGCCAGGGTGCAGAAGGCGAGCGCCCCGACGGCGTAGAACCCCGCCAGCTTCCAACGCTGCGGATCGCGCGCGAGCCGCCAGGCGCGCGGCATCGCCAGTACGCGCTCGAGCGGCCACAGCCAGACGCAGACGAGGCCCAGCAGCGCGCCGGTCGGGATATCGATGAAGTGATGCTGCCAGGTCGTGAGCACCGAAGCGCAGATCGCGAAGGCCCAGACATGCAACAGCGCGCGCGCCCAGCGCGCGTGGATCAGGCGCCGGTACCAGTCCCACAGGATCACGGCAAGCGCAATGTGCAGCGAAGGCGCCTGGTTGAAGGGCTGGTCGAAGCCGCGCAGCGCGTTGAACAGGAAGGCCGGTGCACCCTCGACCGCCGGCTGGCCGAAGCTGAAGCGCAGCGGCCAGAGGATGAAGCAGCTCACCGCGACGGCTTGCGCGGTCAGCAGGCGCGCCGCATGCCGGTCCAGCGTGTGGCGGTCGCGCGCGAGGAAGAGCGAGAGCGCATAGAAGGCATTGATGGTCCAGTAGGGAAAGATGGTCCAGGGCCAGAAGGGCACGCCCCGCTCCCACTCGAACACCAGCACCGGCACCTGGGCGCGCGTCGCGGCCCACCAGTTGGCGAAGCCGTACGTCGCATAGAACAGCGGCCCGAGCAGCGCCAGCCAGGCGGCGGCGCGCTTCCAGGGCCGTGGTCCGTGCGCGGGTTTCATGGGCCGGTGCGTACCGCCAGCGAGACCGTGAAGATGCCCCATTCGTCGATGCGCTGGTCGATCTTGCGAAAGCCCGCCGCCTCGACCAGCTGGTCCATCTCGGCCTGCGTGCGCCGCCGCATCACCCAGGCATCGCCCTGGCGGTGGCTGGTGAGGGCGCGCGCGATCATCTCCAGCTGCGGATGCCAGGGCTGGCCGGTGTAGACCAGGTAGCCGCCGTCCTCGACCGCGTCGCCGACGCCGGCCAGCGAGCGGCTCACCATCTCGTTGTCGGGAAAGAGCTCGTAGAGGCCCGACACCACCGCCAGCGTGGGCCGCGGCACCACGCTGGCCAGGCTCATCCGGTCGAAGGCGTCGGCCTGAACGAATTGCGCGACGTCTTCGAGGCCCTTCTCGGCGATCAGCGTGCGGCCGTCGCGCACGTTGATGTCGCTGTAGTCGCGCAACAGGATCGAGCTGGCCTTGACCGGGCTGGCCTGCACCGCGTCGAGCACGTAGCGGCCGTGGCCGGCGGCGATGTCCATCAGGCGCACCTCGCGGTGCTGCGCGGCCAGCCGCTCCATCGCGTCGCGCAGCAGCTCTTCGACGTGGATCTTGCGCTGGCGGATGCCGCGCCAGCCGATGGAGTTCAGGTAGGTCCCGTCGATCGAACGGCCGATCGGGCCGGCGCCGCGGGGCTCGTTGCGGTAGACGTAGTCGAGCGTGCTGCCCGAATCGAAGCCCGTCTCGTGGCCCAACTTGATCCCGCGCGACAGCAGGCCGCCGAAGCGCAGGCTCGCCCGCGTGAAGGTCCAGTAGGCGCCGCGCGGCGACAGCGCAGGCAGCGGCTCGGCCAGTGCGCGCGATTCATCGGCGGTCTCGCCGCTCAGGTGCGCGGCGCGCAGGTCGACCGGCTGCGGTGTTTCGTCGAACAGGCGCAGGACGAATTCGCGAATCGCCTGCACCGCGCTCGCGCGATCCCTCTCGCCCAGCGTGTCGTGGAAGAAACCGGGCAGCTCCATCTTGGTCTTGATCGCGCTGCCGAGGCGGTCGAAGAACTGGTGCTGCGGCTGGTGGTGCACCACCCAGTCGGCACCGGAGATCAGCAGTTGCACCGGCAGCGTGATTGCGTTGGCATCCGCCACCACGCGGTCGGCCGCTTCGTAAAGACCCAGCAGGATATTGACCGCGATCGGCCGCGAGATCAGCGGATCGCGCTCGTAGCTCGCGATGCGCCCCGGGTCGTGCGTGAGGAACTTCGCCTTCACGTAGCTATTGACGAAGAACAGCCCGCGCAGTTTGTGCATGAGTGCGAGCCCGGCGCGCGCGAAGGGCACGTAGAGCTTGACCTTGAAGGCCGGCGAGGCCAGCGTGAGCCCGCGCACCTTGGGCGCATAGTCGTGCGCCCAGGTTGCGATCAGCACCGCGCCGACGCTTTGCGCGATCACGTGAATGTCCTTGGGCGGCACGCCGTGGGCGCGGCCGATGTGCTGGATGAAGGTCTGCACATCGCGCACCGAGCTCGCGAAGCTCGGGCTGTAGCCACGCTGGCCCGGAGACTTGCCGTGGCCGCGCGCATCCCAGGCGAAGAAATCGAAATCCGGCAGATCGAGCTCGTCGACCAGGTGCGCCATGCGCGCGCCGTGCTCGTGGCCGCGGTGGAACAGCACGACGGCGCCGCGCCGCGTGCCGGTGGTCGCCGGCCAGTGCCGGTAGAACAGCGAGACCTCGTCGTGCGTCTGGAAGTGGTGCTCGTGGGGCACGCGGGCGTCGGTCATGCGGATCCCTGTCTCAATGGCGAGGTACGGCGCCGGCCTCGGCCAGCGCGCGGCGGATGCGGTTGACGATGGTCCAGGCCACCAGCAGCGCGATGATCGGCATCAGCCACGCGCCCCATGCCGGCAGCGGTCCGCCGAGCGCGACGTAGAGGCCCAGCGCGCCGAACACGAAGGCGCGGTCGCTCTTGCCGAGCGGGCCGTCGTAGCGGCGCGAGGCGCCCACCGTCGGGCCCAGTGCGCCTGTGAATTCGCTCAAACCCGCCAGCACGATCACGGCGCCGACCCAGAAGGGGCTGAAGGGCGCGACCAGCGCGAAAGGCAGATAGAGCGCGGCATCCGACAGCACGTCGGTCAGCTCGTTGAGAAAGGCGCCGAGCGCGCTCTGCTGGTGGTGCTCGCGCGCCAGCATCCCGTCGATGGCGTTGAAGGCCATGCGCAGGAACATCCAGAGCGGAATCAGCGCGAAGGCCGGCGCGGAGGGCGCGGCGAAGAAGAGCCAGAGGCCGAGCGCGACCGATACCACGCAGGCCGCCACCGTGACCTGGTTGGCCGTGACCCCCATGGTGTGCAGGCGCACCACCAGCGGCCTCAGCACGGCCTGGAATCGCGGCTTCAGTTCGTAGATCGACACGCTTCTCGTTCTCTCTCTCGGTGTTTCCCGGTCGCGCATTCTGCCGCAGGGGCAGGGCGCAAACGCCACCTGCAGACCCTTGCTTGGCCGTTCAGCCGACTAAACTGTCCCTTCAGCCTACCGCCCATGACCATCCAGACCGACGACTTCGCCCCGGCCCCGCAACGCGTGGTCTCCGCCGCGCCCGCCTCGCCCAACGAAGAGGCGATCGAACGCGCCCTCAGGCCCAAGCTGCTGGACGAGTACGTCGGCCAGGCCAAGGTGCGCGAGCAGCTCGAGATCTTCATCGGCGCCGCCCGCCACCGCAACGAGGCGCTCGACCACGTGCTGCTCTTCGGCCCGCCCGGCCTCGGCAAGACCACGCTGTCGCACATCATCGCGGCCGAGCTCGGCGTGAACCTGCGCCAGACCTCGGGCCCGGTGCTCGAGAAACCCAAGGACCTGGCGGCGCTCCTCACCAACCTCGAGCGCAACGACGTGCTCTTCATCGACGAGATCCACCGCCTCTCGCCCGTGGTCGAGGAAATCCTCTACCCGGCGCTGGAGGACTACCAGATCGACATCATGATCGGCGAGGGCCCGGCGGCCCGCAGCATCAAGCTCGACCTGCAGCCCTTCACGCTGGTGGGCGCCACCACGCGCGCCGGCATGCTGACCAACCCGCTGCGCGACCGCTTCGGCATCGTCGCGCGGCTGGAGTTCTACAGCGCCGAGGAACTGGCCCGCATCGTGCGCCGCAGCGCCGGCCTGCTGGGCGTGCCGATGGACGACGCCGGTGGTCTCGAGATCGCACGCCGCTCGCGCGGCACGCCGCGCATCGCCAATCGCCTGCTGCGCCGCGTGCGCGACTATGCGCAGGTCAAGAGCGACGGGCGCATCACCGAAGACCTGGCGCACAAGGCGCTGGCCATGCTCGACGTCGACCCGCAGGGCTTCGACCTGATGGACCGCAAGCTGCTCGAAGCCGTCATCCATCGCTTCGATGGCGGCCCGGTCGGGTTGGACAACATCGCGGCCAGCATCGGCGAGGAGTCGGGAACCATCGAGGACGTGATCGAGCCCTACCTGATCCAGCAGGGTTACCTGCAGCGCACGCCGCGCGGACGCATCGCCACGCTGGCCGCGTACCGGCACCTGGGCGTCGCGGTGCCGCAGCGCGACGGCGACATGTTCGGCAACTGAGGAGTCTTTTTTTTATGCACACGCACGATCTCAGCGGGTGGCAGCACGAGCACCGGTTCCAGGGCGACAACCATTCCGCGGAGCGCAGCACGCGACTCGTGATGTGGATCACGGCCGCCGCCATGCTGCTGGAAATCGGCGCCGGCTGGTGGTTCAACTCGATGGCGCTCCTGGCCGACGGCTGGCACATGAGTTCGCACGCGGTCGCGATCGGGCTCAGCGCCTTCGCCTATGCGGCGGCGCGGCGCTATGCCGGCGACCGGCGCTTCGCCTTCGGCACCTGGAAGATCGAGGTGCTGGGCGGCTTTGCGAGCGCGCTGTTCCTGCTCGGCGTCGCGGCGTTGATGGTGGTGGGCTCGCTCGAGCGCCTGTGGGCGCCGACCGCGATCCACTACAAGGAAGCGATCGTCGTGGCGGTGCTCGGACTGCTGGTCAATCTGCTGTGCGCGCGGCTGCTCGGCGGGGCGCATCAGCACCATCACGACCATGCGCACCACGACCACGCGCATGGCCATGACCTGAACCTGCGCTCGGCCTACCTGCACGTGCTGGCCGACGCCGCGACCTCGGTGCTAGCCATCGTCGCGCTCGCCGGCGGCTGGCTCTACGGCTGGGCCTGGCTCGATCCGCTGATGGGCATCGTCGGCGCCGTGCTGGTCGCGAGCTGGGCGCGCGGCCTGCTGGTCGAGACCGGCAAGGTGCTGCTCGACCGCGAGATGGACCACCCGGTGGTCGAAGAGATCCGCGAGGGCGTGGAACAGGGCCTGGCGGATTCGCAGACGCGCATCGCCGATCTGCACGTGTGGCGCGTCGGCCAGGGTGCCTACGCCTGCGCCCTCAGCGTTGTCACGCATTCGTCAACGCTGACCCCCGATGACGTGCGTGCGACCTTCTCGATGCACGAGGAGATCAGGCACTCGACGATCGAGATCCACCGCTGCTCGGCCGACTGACAGCGCCGCCGAGGCGCTCCTTGCACTGTCATTGAAGCTTCACCGCGCCGCCATGGCGCCGTCATCCGCCGTGGCGACGATGACGACCCATGCAACGCGATGACGCTTTTCTTCGTGCATGGCGCGACACGGCCGGCCTGTCCTCCCACGCGGAAGACGAAGAAGTCACGCGTCCTCCGCAGCGCTACCGGACCCTCTGGATCTCCGACCTGCACCTGGGAACGCCCGGCTGCCAGGCGAAGGCACTGCTCGATTTCCTGAAGCACACCGAGTGCGAGACCCTGTTCCTGGTCGGCGACATCATCGACGGCTGGCAACTGCGGCGCCACTGGTACTGGCCGCAGCCGCACAACGACGTGATCCAGAAACTGCTGCGCAAGGCGCGCAAGGGCACGCGCGTGATCTTCATTCCGGGCAACCACGACGAGTTCGCGCGCAAGTACCTGCATCACAACTTCGGCGGCATCGAGGTGGCCGACGAGTGGATCCACGAGGCCGCGGACGGCCGCAAGCTCTGGATCACGCATGGCGACCTGTTCGACGGCGTCATCCAGTGCGCGAAATGGCTGGCCCACGTGGGCGATTCGCTCTACGAGTTCACGCTCAAGCTGAACCGCCATCTCAACTCGCTGCGCGCCCGCTTGGGGCTGCCCTACTGGTCGCTCTCGAAGTACCTGAAGCAGAAGGTCAAGCGCGCGGTCAGCTATATCGGCGACTTCGAGAACGCGGTGGTGCGCGAAGCCCGCAAGCGCGGCGTGCAGGGCGTGGTCTGCGGCCACATCCACCACGCCGAGCTGCGCGACATCGACGGCATCCTCTACGCCAACGATGGCGATTGGGTCGAGAGCCTCACGGCACTGGCCGAGCATGCCGACGGCAGGCTCGAGATCCTGCACTGGGCGCAGCACATGCCGGTCGCGAGCCGCGCCGGGCGTGCCGCTTCCCGACGCGAGCCGGCGCACGCATGACGCGCGCGCCGCTGCCGTCTTCGCCTCCACCGGCCCGGCGCACCGTCGATCTCGTCTACTTCGACGCCGGCGGCGGGCACCGCGCTTCCGCGCTGGCGCTCGAGGCGGCGATCCGGCGAGAGCGCTTGCCGTGGACCGTGCGGCTGGTCAATCTGCGCGAAGTGCTCGATCCGAAAGACAGCTTCCGCAAGCTGACCGGCATGGACCCGGAGGACGTCTACAACAGGCGGCTCGCCCGCGGCTGGACGCTGGGGCTGGCGCACGAGCTCAAGGTGCTGCAGGCCGTGATCCGCTGGGCCAAGCCGACGCTGGTGCGCCAGCTGCAGCAGCATTGGCTGGCCACCGAGCCCGACATGGTGGTCTCGCTGATACCGAACTTCAACCGCGCCCTGTGCGAGTCGGTCGCCTCGGCCCTGCCGGGCGTGCCCTATGTGACGGTGCTGACCGATCTGGCGGACTACCCGCCGCACTTCTGGATCGAGAAGGGGCAGGACCAGCACTTCGTCTGCGGCTCGGAGCGCGCCGTGCAGCAGGCGCGAGCGGCAGGCTACGCCGACGAGCGCATCCACGCGAGCTCGGGAATGATGATCCGCTCGGCCTTCTACGAGACGCAGCCGGTCGACCAGGCTGCCGAACGTGAGCGCCTGGGGCTCGATCCGAAACGCCCGACCGGCCTGGTGCTGTTCGGCGGGCAAGGCTCCAAGGCCATGCTCGGCATCGCGAAGCGGCTGCCCGACACCCAGCTCATCCTGGCCTGCGGCCACAACGAGGCGCTCGCCAAGGCCTTGCGCGCCCTGCCGGCGCGGGCGCCGCGGCTGGTGCTGGGCTTCACGCCCGACGTCGCCCGCTACATGCAGCTGGCCGACTTCTTCATCGGCAAGCCCGGGCCGGGCAGCGTGAGCGAAGCCGTGCACCTGCACCTGCCGGTGATCGTGGTCTGCAACAGCTGGACATTGCCGCAGGAGCGCTACAACGCGCAATGGGTGCGCGAGCAGGGCCTCGGCCTGGTTTGTTCGAGCTATGCCAAGGTGCCTGGGGCGGTGGAAGAACTGGTCCGGGACCTGGAGCGCTACCGCGCCGCGACCTGCAAGGTCAGGAACCGCGCGGTGTTCGAACTGCCGGCAATTCTGGAGGGCATCCTGGCGCTCAGTGACCGATCGGGGGCCGGAGGGCTTCCGTCAGCCCTGCATCCAGCGCATGAGGCTCGGCAAAAAGTAGACCTTTAGTTTGCAAACACAGTTAGGATCGGGCGACGATCCAGCCGGTGGGCCGGATTGCAAGACCGAGGAGCGACTGTGAAGCAATCGTGGCTTGCGGCCGCCGGCCTGGCGGCGCTGATGCTATGCATGACGGGCTGCAAGGGCAGCGGCGTGTCCGCGGCGCTGTCTCGGGACGGCAATGCTTCGGCTTCGCCGCCTTCGCCGCCTTCGGCGGCCCCGGCCACCGCGGCTTGGCGTCCGAACGACAGGACTTCCGAATTTCTCAGCGCCTGGCGCGCCAAGGAATAGGGTGCCTTCATTCGCGTGAGGCCAGTCGATCGCGCACCGCGGTCACGTGATCGCCGACCTTGGACAGCGCGTCCTGCAACTCGGCTTCGTTGCAGCGAAGCTGCTGGCACCAGTACAGCAGCTCCACGGGATCGTTGGCGTTGATGCGGCCGGGGTCCAGCGGCTTGAAATGGCTCAGATCGTCGGGCATGTGGGCTCCTCGCGGCGCTTTCGCGGCCGGAGCTTTTTATAGGCTGGCGCGTGCCGGTTTGCAAGGCGGCAACCGGATCGCCGCGCTCGCGACTTCTCCGGGGCAGGGCCTCAACGGACCCATTTCACGCTGAAAGCAAGCGCTTCACGGAGCCGTTCACCCTTCGAATGGACATTCAATTCGATCAGCCAACCGAGTGCGACGATTCCGGCCAACGTACCGTTGACGTACAAGGCAGTTTCCATGGCCAGCCCCCAAAGTCGATAAGGAACGAAAGTGTTATTCGTCCTTCGGGTAGGCGCCATCCCTCGAACAGGCTAGAGCCCGTGAAAAATCTCACATAAATTGGGGATTCCCACGCCCGCCGGGACGGCCACCGGGATGGTCGGCGCATGAAAAAAGCCGGTAGTGCTGCTTGACACTACCGGCTCTTGCCTCGGATTGACTGGTGGCTCTTCACGGACTCGAACCGCGGACCTGTGGATTATGATTCCATCGCTCTAACCGACTGAGCTAAAGAGCCGAGCCCAAAATTATAACCGGCTCCGCCGCCCTCAGCCGGCGCTCGGAAGTTTCGCCAGCTCTTCAGTCACCAGCCGCACGATCAGGCGGTCCAGCGTCTGCACCGAATAGTTGCTCACGTCGTGGACTGTCTCGCGGCCTGGCCCGCTCGCCGGATTGCTCGCCTCCCTGTAGGTGAGGAACACGAAGCGTCCACCGGTGTACTGCGCAATCTGACGCTGGACATATTCGCCCTGCTTGTCGAGGCCGCTCGCGCCCACGCTGAACACCTTGATGCCCTTGCCGAGCGCGGCCATCATGTCGTCGTCGTATTGCGGGCCGCCGTAGTCCAGATGCGGCGGCGCGTCGGCCAGCAGCACCACCAGGCGGGTCGCGCCGGTGCCGCGCCAGCTCAGCCGATGCACGGTCTCGTGCAGCGCCTCGTTCATCGCCTCGGGATAGTCGCCGCCGGCGGCAGCCTGCAGCGCATCGAGCACCGTCTGGAAGGCGCCCAGGTCGTTGGTGAAGTCGTGCCGGCGCACGAGGAAAGCGTCGCCGCGGTCGCGGTAGGCCACCAGCCCGAAGCAGGTGTCGGGCCGGCTCGGCAGTTGCGCCACCTCGTTGGCGATGGTGCGCAGCGTGCTCTTGAGCTTGCCGATCTCGTCGCCCATCGAGCCCGTGGCATCGATCAGGAAGACCAAGTCCAGGCGCGCGCGCTGCGGGGCGGCAGCCGTGTTCAGCACCAGCTCGACCGCGCTTTTCTGCCCGCGACGCAGGAAGGTCGTGCCTTGCTGGCCGTTCTTGCGCACCGCCACTTCGTACACCTGGCTGCCCGAAGGATCGAAGGCGTTGGGGTGCAGCCAGGCACGGCCGGCCGCATCGGTGCGGGCCCACCTGGCGGCGCCGTTCGCGGCCTGCACCGCGACCTCGGCATCGGGCACGGCCATGCCGCGTGCGTTGCGCACCTGCAGCAGGTAGCGCTCGCTCACATCACGTTCGCGATGCGCCACCTGCGTGCGCTGGCGAAACTGAAGGTAGGCCGAGAAGTCGGCGTTGTCGTCGACCATGCCGGCGCTGACCACCTGCTGTTGCGGCCGGGGGCGTTGAATGGGCGTGACAGGCGCAGGCGGCGCAAAGCGCGGGGCCTCCGCTTCGGCGATCAGTGCCTCCTTGGCTGCGCCTGCCGTGGGGGCGGCAGGCGCCGGCATTGCATCGAAGGCCGCTGCGCCCGGCGCCGCCCGCCGCGCCCTGGCTTCCCGACCGAGCAACGGACGGACTTCGCCGTTCGCTTCATCGCGCTGGCCGGTGTGGCCGGGCGTCTCGTGGGTCAGCATCGGACGGGCGCAATGGGTGGCTGACGGCGCCTCGAAGTTCGGTACAGTGCGTGCGACCACGTTCCCCGGCCACTGTTGCGAAGCGAAGTTCTCGGGTTCTGGTTGCGGTGCCGGCGCCGGCCAGCGCGCGGCGCCGGGTGCGATCTCGGTCGCGCTGCAGGCGCTCAGCAGAAGCTGGGCGCACAGCAGTGCGGCGAGCGGGCGTTGCAGGAGGGAAAGGCGGGTGGTCATCAGCAGCTCCGGGTTGTGGATGCAGGCTGATACGGCGGGGCGAGCCCGCTCGGGTTAGGTCCTAGCGATATTTTTTGAGGGGGTGCTAACCCCGAACAGCGGCGCAGTCCGTAGAACGTGAGGTGAAAATCTGCAGATGCTTGCGCCCCCCGTTGCGAACCCCAGCCTTCACGACACCATGCCGGACGACCAGTTGATGCTCGCCTATGCCGGCGGCGACGCGGCCGCCTTCGACACGCTCTATGCCCGCCACGAGAGCGCCTTGTTCCGTTTTGTCCGGCGGCTGCTTGGCGTGCGGCTCGTGGCCGAGGTCGACGAGGTGTTCCAGGACACCTGGATGCGCATCATCGCTGCGCGCACCAGCTTCTCGCCGCAGGGCGCGGCATGGCGCACCTGGGCCTTCACGATCGCGCACAACCTGGCCATGGACCGGCTGCGCCTGAGCGGCCGCGAGGTCGCCTTCTATGCGCACGATGAAGACGGCGACGGGCTCGAAGCCGCGCAGCTCTTCAGCCGCGGCCTGCTGAGCGATGGCCGCACGGCATCGGACGCTGCGCATCCATCGGCCGAGGAGCTCGCGTTCTGGCGTGCCGCCGGCCGCCGCCTGCTGGCCTGCCTCGACGAGCTGCCGGACGAACAGCGCGCCGCCTTCCTGCTGCACCATGAAGACGGCTTCACCGTGGAAGCGCTGGCCGACACGCTGGGCGTCGGCTTCGAGACCGTTCGCAGCCGGTTGCGCTATGGCTTGAAGAAGCTGCGCGGCTGCATGGAACGTTACCTGTCGGTGCTGGAGATTCGTGCATGAGCCGCCGGGCCGCTCCCAAGGCGAATACCGCAGCGCGCAGCGCGGAGGCCACTCGATGAGGACGGACGACGATCTCCAGGACGACGCCCTGCGGCGCGCGCTGGCGCATGCGCCCGATCACACGGCGGCGCCGCACTGGCGCTTGCGCAAGGCGATTCTCGAACGTGCGCACGACGCCGTGGCGCTGGGCTCCCTTGCGCAGCCTTCGGAGCCGCAGGCGCGGCCCTGGTGGCAGCGGCTCGCGGGCCTGGGCGGCGGCTCGCGCAGGCCATGGAATGCAGCCTTCGCCACCGTGCTGGTCGCGACCCTGGTGACCGTGCTCTGGCAGCGCGAGCCGGTGCCCCGGGCCCGGCCCGACGGGGAGGCGAGGGTCGCCGGGCAGGCGCCGAGCGCGCCCGAACCGTCATCGGCAGCGCCTGCACCTGCACCTGCACGGGAATCGCCTGCGGAACCCCCCTTGCCCGCCGCAGGGCCTCGCCAATTGCCCGAGCTCGCTACGCCTGTGCCGCCGGCACCGGCGCGTGGTCAGGCCGATGAAGCCGCCGAATCCAAGAAGAAGGAAGCGCGTCTCGCTCCGGTCCCACCGCCGGTACCGGCAGCGCCTTCGACCGACGCGGCGGCCCGTTCCGAGCCCCGCGACGCGTTGGCCGCCCGAAGCCGTCGCGAAGAAGAAGCTGCGTCGAAGCAGCCCTATGCGCCTCCCGCGAGCCCGCCTGCCGGCCTCACCGCCCCGGGCGAAGCGACCGGCGCCGCGCGCGCGGCGCGGCCGGCTTCCCCTTCCGTGCGCACCGAAGCGACCGAGCCGCCCACCTTCGCTGCGCTCTCGCAATGGAATCGCATCACGATCGCGCAGCGCGGCGGTGCGAGCCGCAGCCTGTCGCGCGCCGAAGCGCTCGATCTCAATGCGCTCCTCGGATCGGCCGCGATCTCTGCTGTTGGGGCGCAGCCGCTGGCTGCCACGCCCGAATGGCGCATCTCGCTCGAACGCAACGGCGAAGTGCTGGCGGTGTTCGAGGTGGCGCGCCGGCAGGTCCGCTGGCGCGAGGGCCGTGCGCCGCCAGCAACGGGCGTGCCTTCGACGCCCGCTTTGGCAGCACTGAACGAGGCGCTGCGCAACGCGGTTCAGGCGCCGGAGGCCGCAGCGCCGCCAGGGGCCCCGCCGTCGCCGGCCGCGCCGCGCTGACGCCGGTTCACTGGTGCTTGAAAGCCGCCTTGCGCTTGTTCACGAAGGCGTCCATGCCTTCCTTCTGATCGGCGGTGGCGAAGAGCGCATGGAACAGGCGGCGCTCGAACATCACACCGTCTGCAAGGCCGCTCTCGAAGGCGCGATTGACCGATTCCTTGGCCGCCATCACCGCGACTTGCGAGAAGTCGGCGATCACCAGCGCGGCGCCCAGCGCCTCGTCCATGAGCTTGTCGAAGGGCACGACGCGGCTCACCAGCCCGGCGCGCTCGGCTTCGGTGGCGTCCATCATGCGGCCGGTCAGGGCCATGTCCATCGCCTTGGCCTTGCCCACTGCGCGCGGCAGGCGCTGCGTGCCGCCGGCGCCGGGAATGACGCCGAGCTTGATCTCGGGCTGACCGAACTTCGCGTTGTCCGCCGCGATGATGAAGTCGCACATCATCGCGAGCTCGCAACCGCCGCCCAGCGCGAAGCCGCTGACGGCCGCGATCACCGGCTTGCGCACGCTGCGGATGGTTTCCCAGTTGCGCGTGATGTAGTCGCCCTTGTAGACATCGGTGAAGCTGTAGCTGGCCATGGCGCCGATATCGGCGCCGGCGGCGAAGGCGCGCTCGCTGCCGGTGACGATGATGCAGCCGATCGCCTCGTCGGCGTCGAAAGCCTTGAGCGCGTTGCCGAGCTCGGTCATCAGCGCATCGTTGAGCGCATTCAGCGCCTTGGGCCGGTTCAGCGTCACGATGCCGACCTTGCCGGCCTCGGTGCGGACTTCGATGTTCTCGTAGCTCAT
>NZ_JAGGNU010000012.1 GCF_018614915.1 Variovorax paradoxus
CGGATTCCAAGGGCAAGGTCAGGCCTAGATGTGTGGCAGCACTTCGTGTGCGTTCAAGGAGTGAGGTTGGACAGTTCGTTATTGGCACGCCTGCTCGCAGCGGAGCCCTTGATGGAGGAAATATCAAAGCACGTCGACCTCGCTGGTGCACGACTGATTTCTGCGACCTCGAGACCCATCGATGCCCCTGGCTATCTTTCCGACCTAGTCGGCGTGACGCTGGCGTGGTCGACAGAGACCGGCGCTCCCGTTCGTGCTGTGCTAAAGGCGTCGCACCTCGGGTTTGGTCGGGAGGAGCTGCCGTTCTACCAGACCATCGCGGGGCGCCTGAACTGCCCCGTCGTTCCCCAGTTTTTTGGCGGCGGCACGGATGAGCCCACCGGGCGAACGTGGCTGCTGATGGAGGATTTGTCCGGCTCGCACGAATGCCCCAGTGAAGCCCCCCTGCCGCCGACTCTCGCGCGAAGCACAAAGTTGGTCGAAGCCTTGGCGCAGTTTCACGCTGCGGGATGGGACAACACTGGCTGGCAAGGCTCCGCCCCAACGCTCTGGCAAAGGCTTCGGTCATCAGAATGGCAGGAAGCGGCTTCAGAGCGTTTGTTCATCCAGGCGGGGGATGCGCTGGACGACCGCACAAGGGGCATGTACGCACGGTTCCAGCGTAACTTTCTTGCGCTAGTCGAGCGAGCCGAACATCTCCAAGGAAAGACCTTGGTCCATGGCGACGCGCATGTCTGGAACTGGATGCTGCCGCGCGACGACGCGGTGGATGTACCGAAGCTCATCGACTGGGACGGCTGGCATGTCGGCGTCGGCGTCTGGGACCTTGCCTACATGATGGCTCTGCAATGGGACCGGGAGGTGCGTCAGCGCTTCGAAACGCAGCTGCTGGACCGTTACTACGCATCACTGGCAGCTTCCGGTGTGAGCGGCTATTCGCGGGAAAAACTTCAGGAGGACTATCGGCTCGCCGTGCTTCTTCATCTCCGCACGCCCATCGCCCGATTCAACAGGAGAATGTCAGCCTATTTCTGGTGGCCACAGCTCAGGCGCATTCAGCACGCGGTGGAAGACCTTCGCTGCCTGGACATGTTGACATGAGCTTTGAGCGTCTGAAGCATGGATGCAGAGCACTTCGTCAAGAATCTATGAGCACGCGCCGGACAATGAGCGCATGTCGAACGTACTGCGGCCGATGGCTCAACGCTTGCTCCGCTGCCGCATTCGAGAGGACAAATTAGATGGCAAGATTCGTTTTGGTGCCAGGTGGCTGGCACGGAGCCTGGGCATTCGACGCTGTCAGCAATGCGCTATCAGGTGAAGGCCACGAAGTTCAGGCGCTCACTCTCTCGGGGCTGGGTGACGAGCCTGCGAATGGAGCCAATCTCGAACGTCATATCAACGAGGTGGTTCAAGCGATTCGCGGGCGCGATATGCGTGTCGTTCTTGTCGGTCATTCGTATGGGGGAATGGTCATCACTGGCGCGGCGGACAAGGAGTCATCGCGCGTCAAAGCGATCGTTTACGCCGATGCCTATGTGCCGGACAACGGTGCATCGGTTTGGTCGCTCACCACCCCGAACTATCGGGAGCGTTTCATAGCGGGCGCGGCTGCGGATGGTTTGACTTGCGCGCCGGCGGCGCATCTCGACAGGCGATGCCGTCCCCATCCAATCGCCACCATCAGGTTGACCGGCAATTGGCGCAACGTCCGCAGCAAAGCCTTCATCGCCGCGTGCGGCTGGGAAGGAAGTCCGTTCGTCGAGCTGTACGAACGTCTGCGACTGGACCCTGAATGGGCCACGCATCGTCTCGACTGCGCACACGATGTTCCGCGGCTGGCCCCCGAAGCTCTAACGAGGATTCTCTTGAACTACGTGTAGGGAAGCCGAGCGCAGCAGATCGAATTTGCAACGATCAGGCTGCTTCGCTTCATCCACGCCCGTCGAGGTCCGCATCAGTCCCGATGCTTATCAAGTACGCGACGTCAAATCTGCGCGTGCCAAGCCCGTAGTGGATGAAGTGGTGCGCGTCAAGCCGAGCATCGCAGCGATGCCTACTGCCCCACGACCGACCAGCCGGCTTGTTGGTTCGTCTTGTCGTTCTCGTACTCCCACCGCGTGCCGCAGGCGTCGCAGCGGTAGTTGGTGACGGTGACTGTGCGACCGCCGCTGTCGCCATCGCTGCGCTCCACCTTGCGACTGGATATCTGAACGAGTTCGGCGTGCCCCGGCGCGCGGCGCCAGTTGCGCTGGATTCCGATACACGAGGCGCAGAGCACCATCTTTTTCAGTTCGTCTCGTCGTTTGGACTCATTGGGCATGCGGCGTCTGCTCTTTCCGTTGGTCGACCATTCAACGACCCATGTTAGCAACACAATAGATTCCGCTTCCCGGCAAAACCGGCGAGCCCCGAAGGCAGCGCTGTGGTCTGCAGCTGAAGTGGGCGGCGAGCGCGTATCACGTGACATCGAAGCAGGGTTGTTCCATCTCCTCGAGCAGAGGGGCAGGGCGCTGGAGCGAAGTTCGAACTTGAGGACCGTTGATGAGCAAGGGCCCGCATCCGAAATGATCCATCCTGTGATCGCGAGGAGGGGTGCGGCGTTTATGGCATCGGAACCATGCCTCAGAAAGAGGTCCCGATCTGGAACTGAACGCGTTGAATCCTGTCCGCACTGATGCCGTTGGTTTCATCCAGTTTCTGGTACTTCAGCGGGACCGCATAGGCAAGACGCAGCGGCCCCAACGGCGAGATCCAGCTGATGCCAAGGCCCGCCGACACGCAGACGCTGCTGCGCCTTCCACTGGGCATCGGTCAAGCTGGCGCCGCGCTCGGCAAACACGTTGCCGATGTCGAAAAAGCCGTACAGGCGCAGCGTGCGGTCGTTGCCGGCGCCAGGAAAGGGCGTGCTCAATTTCATGTTGAAGATGGCCTTCTTGGTGCCACCGATCGCCCCGGCCGTCACGCTGTCGAGCGGACCCAGCGAGTTCCGCTCGAAGCCGCGAATGGAACCCAGGCCACCTGCATAGAAGTTCTTGACGGCCCAGGCGGCGGTGGCGGCAAGTGCACTGGCGACCACCGCGGCAACGCTGCGCAGGCGAAAGCGCGTAATGCTTGTGTTCATCGAGGCCCGGCAGCACTGCACCGTCAGAAGGCGTGGCGAATGCCGAAGTCGTAGCCGGTCGAGGAGCGCGGCACGCCCGAGTAGCTCACGCCGTTGCTGCTGTAGCCGGTGGTGATCGCCGAGCTCAGGCTGCCGGTGTAGGCGGCATCGTTGCGGTTGTTCACGCGCGCGACGGTGGCATACAGCGCCGTGCGCTTCGACAGGTTGTGCACATAGCCCAGGGCCAGTTTGCGCGCACGCGGATCCTCGCCCGCGAGGCCTGCGGCGCCCTCGTTGTAGCGGACCTCGGAGTACGAGGCGCGGATCAAGCCTGCACCCACGGGAACGGTCGCACCGAGGAGGTAGCCGTTGTAGCTGTCGTGGCTTCTTGCGAGCGAAGTCTCGAACCTGATCTGAACACTCGAAAGCTCACCGAACAGCTTGACGGGGCCAAGGTCGTAGGAGGCGCCGAGATTGGCAGTGCGCACCGTGCGCGTGAGCGCGGCGGTGTCGACGGCGATGCTCTCGCCCAACGACACTGCCACGTCCAGCGGCCCGTTCGCCCAGCCGAAGCGCCCGCCGACGTAGCGGCCGGCATTGCTGTTGGTCGCGCTATCGCCCGAAGTGCTGGTGTTCTCGTGCAGGCTGTATTGCAGCTGGCCGTAGAAGCCGCCCAGGTTCGGCGGCAGGAAGTAGCCGATCGAGTTGCTGGCGCGGGTGTAGTTCGTGTTACCGAGCGCGCTGCTGCCGCTCACCGAGCTGATCACGTTGGTGCCCGAGCCGTTGGTGCCGAAGGGGTCGAAGACCGTGTCGTTCCAGAAGGTCGGCGTGTAGTCGCGGCCCAGTCGCACCTCGCCGAAGCCGCCGGACAGGCTCACCGTCGAGCGCCGGTTGAAGGTGGAGATGCCGGTCGCGCCGTCATCGTTGGTGATGGGCGCTTCGAGCCAGAAGCTCGCGGCCAGGCCGCCGCCGAGGTCTTCGGTGCCGCGGAAGCCGAGGCGGCTCGAGTTGTAGCCGGAGTTGGAAAGACTCGTTCTGCTCTGCTTCGAGCTTGCGCCCGTCACCGCATCGCGCGAAGTCGCGGATTGATAGCTGACACCGGCGTCGACGACGCCGAACAAGGTGACCGACGACTGGGCCGCGGCAAGGCCGGTCACGGCGAGAGCGGCAATTGCCGTAAGGGTTTTTTTCATTCAAGCTTCTCCGGGTTCGAACGAGGCATGACCCATTCGGGCCATGACCCGGTCAACAGGTCGAAATTGGTCCAGGTGTGATGCGATCTGGACAACATCGCAACCGCCCTCGACAGGGCAGCTGAATGAATGGTCTCGTTCAAAGTTGGAGGAACTTGGTAGACGCGCGAGGCATTGCATCCTCTCGTCGTTTATGTGCACCACGCGCGGGCTCTCAGCTCGAAGCCTCGTCTCGGCAGCCCGCTCAAATTCCTCCACATTCACCCGGAATGATCTCGGCATCGCCCGCTGTCGCGATGCGGCAGCGCAAGCGGTTCCTGACCGACTGCTGGAGATCACAAATGATTCGCACGACGACTACCTCGCCCTTTGATCTCGCACCTGCATCACTGGGCGCGCAACAGATCGCCAGCGCATTCGGGCCTGCCTTTCGCCACCTGCGAATTCTTCGGGATCTGATCATCCCGATGGCGAACGGGAGCGCCGTGCGCACCGCCAGAATAGACATCGTGCTGGTGTGCGAAACCGGCGTTTATCTTTTCGAGATCAAGAGTTGGCGCAATGCATTCGTCTACCGCAAGAAGTCGGACCAGGCGCCGACTCGCTGGTTCCTGCGCCTGCAGGGATGCCGAAAGGCTCGCGAAGTGAAGGATCCGGCTTGGCAGGGCGGGCGCAAGACGACTCAATTGAGGAGCCTGCTACCCGACGGCTTGAGGCTGCAGTACTTCGTTCTTCTGCCCTGTGAAGGCGTTGAACTCGAAGGCGTGATGCCTGCGGCAGTCATCACGCATCGGGATCTGCCGTACATCGCGCGCCTGGTGCGCAACAACGGACGCACCGCGCGCACCCACCCGCTTCTGGATGCCGATGCCATCGAAGGGATTGCGCAGATGCTGGTGAACATCCAGGGCGACCTGACGATCGACGACCACATGCGCAACTGTCGCGAAAGCAGCGCAAGAGCTTCGACGTTGTCGACCATCGAGCATGCAATGGGCCTGCAGTAGCGCCCGCACGTTCGGAGCGCGCGCAGCCCGCAGCGCTCCATCAGAAGACCATGTGCACCTTACCCCTTAGGGCCGGCGCCAAGCCTTCGCAATGCTGCTCGAATCGGAGATCAATCGATTTCAGCGTGGTGCCCTCGTACCTAACCTGGTCGACGGCAAACCACCCCCGAAGCGTGTTGCATCCGCGCCCCCATCCGGTCCAACTGAGCCCGCCGGTTGCGGGATTGTGGAACGGGTAGCGATTGAGTCCTCCGTAGTACCCGGGCTCAAACTTGGTAAGCGAGTTCATGGTCATGAATTCGCCGGTCCAGAAGCTGACACCGAAGCCACCATTCACGGTGAGGCGTCCACCGCTGACAGTCGCGGACATCGGCGTGGTATCCGGCGTGAACAGATACGAAGAGCCGCTCCCGATGAAGTCTGCTTGGTCGCTCACCAGATAGATGTAGTTGCCGGTGGCTGGTGTTGATCCTGCTGCTGGCTCCCACAACCCTGCAGGAGGCGGGTTCACCGGCCCGGGAGCGACAGTCTTGTCGTACGCCGTCCAATGGATCTGACCACGCAAAGCGACGGCTACGCCCTCGCAGTGCTGCTCAAACGAGAGTTCCACCGCCTTCAGCACATCGGCGACGTACGTGACGCTGCTGATAGTGAAGGACCCCCTCAACGTGTTGCAGCCACGGCCGTCGCCGAACCAGCTCAGGCCGCCGAAAATCGGGTTGTGAAACGGGTATCGATCGAGGTTCGAATAGGTTCCCGTCTGTAGCCTTGTCGCCGAACTTGGCAGGACGAATTCGCCGGTCCAGGTCTGGTCACCAACCGTTCGCACTGAAAGTCGGTTCCCGGCCGAGGTGACAGTCAGAATCGAGTTGGCGCTCGAGTATTCATAGGTTTTTCCGGCGCCGACAAAGTCGCCTTGATCGCTTTCCAGCCGGACGGAGTTCGGCGCAAACGGTGTGGACGTATTTGTGTTGGGATCCGTCTGGGGCTGCGGCTCCGGACCTGCATCTGCCGGCGTACCGGTGCTCGGCGTCGGGCTGGTGCTTGCTTGCCCCGTGCTGGGCGTCGAAGCCGTCGGCGTTGACGGTACCTCCGCCGTAGATGTTGCCGTCGTGCCGCTTGAAGACGACGGGATAAAACCGCCACCTCCACCTCCACCACCGCCGCACGCTGTCACGGCCGCCGCGAGGATGGCCGCGGCGACGCTTAGAGTCAAAGCTCTCATTGACGCCCCTCAATTTGTTAATGTTTCGCCGTCCCTCAACGGCGAGCTCTTCTTCGAGCGGCGGCAAAGATACTCGATGTTGCATTTTTTTGCAACCAAAAGTGTTAATTTCGACAAAGTCCCAACGACGCGCTGGCCCGACCCGCGCTTTGCCGGCAACAACGCCGTCACAAGATCAGGACTGCACAGATGAACTTGCCCGGCTGCTGACCGTGGAAGGCGTTTCGCTTGAGCAGGCCACCGGACTACGCCGCTCCACGATCTCGAAGCCATGGCGCGCAAAGGAGCACCTCGCCAAGGTGGGCGAAAATCCGCCCATCTCCGCACTTGGCGCGCAGCAGCACGAACTCCTCATGAAAATCCAGAAAGACGCCGTCGTCACCCTCCGCTACAAAGTCGCCGACGCCACCACCCACAAGCTCATCGAAGAGAGCCGCGACCCCATGGTCTATCTGCACGGCGGCTACAACAACACCTTCCCCAAGATCGAGGCCGCGCTCGAAGACAAGGAGTCCGGCTTCCAGGCCACGCTCCACCTGCAGCCCGAAGACGCCTTCGGCGAGCGCGACGAGTCGCTGCTGCGCACCATCTCCAAGGCCGATTTCCCGCCGGGCGTGAAGGTGGGCGGCCAGCTCGAGGGCCGCAACGACAAAGGCGAGCCGCAGGTCTTCAACGTGATGAAAATCAAGGGCCCGCAGGTGATCCTCGACGGCAACCATCCGCTCGCCGGCAAGGCGCTGAAGTTCAGCCTGACCGTGACCGGCGTGCGTGCCGCGACCGAGGAAGAGATCGCCCACCGCCACGTGCATGGCGAGCATGGGCACCACCACTGAAGCTCAGCGCAGTTTCGGATCGATCCAGGTCTTCAACAAGCCCGCCGCGCTGTCGCATGGCTGCGGCTTCTCGGCGGCCTGCATGGGCGCGTCCGTGGCGACCCCGGTCTCCCACGTTTCCGCTTCCGTCAGCTCGGTGCTCACCTGGGGCACCACGGTCGGATCGATGTCGGGTGGGGGTATGGCAATGGGCATGATGAAACTCCTTTTGCTGCTACTGGCAGCAAAGTAGTCCTCGCCTGCGCCGGCGCTCTGTAGGAAGCGGCCGGCCCCGGATCGGCGTGTCGTCCCGGCTTCGTGTCAGACCCACCAGCGCGCGGCTGCCAGTGCGGCGGCCAGGGCGAGGGGGCTGGTGCTTTCGCCGGCGGACCAGAGGAACTGCCCAAGCTCGCCGCCGCCGGGCGCGCTGGCCGCAGCCATCACCGAGAAGGTGCAGACGCCGATGGCGTAATAGCCCATCACCGCAAGAAAAGGGACGGCAAAGCGCATGATGCCGCGACGCGGTTCGCGCCGCATTTCGTACGGGATGAGCGGCAGCGGTTCGGTACGTTGTTGCGAGTTCATGTGCATCGTGCTCTCGAGGGGTCCGGAGACCGCCGGATTCGTGGCACGGACTGCGGATTGTGAACGAGCCGGAGCGCCTTTCATTGGCGGAACAGGCGTGGATTTCCCGGCCTGTTGTTCCAGCCATGGAGCGACAGTGTCTCCGTGGCACGCCTTTGCGAAAGCGCGCCCAGGCCCCATATGTGAACGATCGCTCTCCAGGAATGCACGCCATGACCACCGCCACCACCAGCCCCATCGTCCAGATCAAGGCCCTCGGCTTCCCCTGGGAAACCATCGACCCCTTCCTGTTCTGCGCCTACCACGACGACGCCTATCCCAAGGCCAATGCGCAGATGGGCCCCGATGCTTCGCTGGCCGGGCGCGAGCTGGGCCAGGACTTCAGCCGCAAGGACGGCTGGAGCATGTACCACGGCCATCCGGTGCCGGGCTTTCCGGGGCATCCGCACCGCGGCTTCGAGACCGTGACCATCGTGCGCAAGGGGCTCATCGACCATTCCGATTCGCTGGGTGCGACCGCGCGCTTCGGGGGCGGCGACGTGCAATGGCTCACGGCTGGCAAAGGCATCGTGCATTCCGAGATGTTCCCGCTGCTCGATGCGGCAGCGTCCAACCCGCTGGAGCTGTTCCAGATCTGGCTCAACCTGCCGGCGCGCAACAAGATGGCCGAGCCGCATTTCACGATGTTCTGGGCCGAGGACATTCCGCGCTTCACCGCGACCGATGCCGACGGCCGTTCGACCGAAGTGGCGGTCGTCGCCGGCCGCATCGGGCCGGTGGAGGGCGAGCCCGGCGCCGGCGGGCCGCTGGTGCCGCCGCCCGATTCGTGGGCCGCACAGCCCGATGCGGATGTCGCGATCTGGACGCTGCGCATGCAGCCGCATGCCTGCTGGGTGCTGCCGGCCGCCGCCGGCGAGGGCACGCGGCGCAGCCTCTATTTCTTCAAGGGAGATTCAGTCAGCGTGGCAGGCCAAAAGATCGCCGAGCACGCAGCCATCGAGCTGCGCGCCGATGCCAAGGCCGAGCTCGTCAATGGCGACGAGACCAGCGAGTTCCTGGTGCTGCAGGGCCGCCCGATCGGTGAGCCGGTGGCGCAGTACGGCCCCTTCGTGATGAACACGCAGGGCGAGATCGCACAAGCCATGGCCGACTACCGCCGCACGCAGTTCGGCGGCTGGCCCTGGCCCGACATGGCGCCGGTGCACGGGCTGAGCCCGGCGCGCTTTGCGCGGCATCCCGACGGGCGCGAAGAGAAGCCGAACGAGGCCTAGCAGCCTGCCTGCGGCTGCGCGAACCAGCGCCCGCGGGCGCCTTCGTAGAGGGTGACGCGGGCAAGGAAGAAGTCCCAGGCGAAGCCGATGTCGCGCGCATCGCCGGTGGAAATCGCACGCATGTTCAGGAACCCGCCGGTGATCGCGCGGCCCGCGTTGACGTGCGCGCCCGGCGCCGCGCTCGCCGGATTGCAGCGGGTCGGCGGAGGCGGCGGCGGTGGGGGCGGCGGCGTGCCGGTATCGACCATATGGCGCGAGAAGAAGTCCCACACGATGTCGGGATAGCTGGGGCCGCGCTGCAAGGCCCATTTGCCGTTGCGCCCGTCCTGCCCGCCGATCCAGTAGTGGCCATGGTCGGTGTCGCCGGGGTCGGGCGTGGCCGTGGGGCCGTTGTAGAACACGGTCTCGACCAGCGATCGGCTGCCCGGCTGCGCGTCGCCGGTATAGAAAATGTGCTGGCAGCCGTAGTCGCTGCCGAAGATCGGCGTGCAGGCCTGCTGCTGCGCCTGGGCTTCGGCGGGCGTGTCGTGCGCGGCGCCGCCGTTGAGCAGCAGCTGCGCATCGCGCAGGTTGCGCCCGGCAGGCTGGACCACGGTGCAGTCCTGGTTGTTCTGCAGCACCATCAGCGGGATCGCGTAGGGCGCATTGCGCTCGCGCCGCATGTCGGCCACCACCCGGCTCACGGCATGGAAGCTCGCCGAGCCGGGGCAGCCCGAGAAAGACACCGAGCCCGAGTCCTCGCCGTAGGGCAGGCCCGAGGCGCTGGCCGCGGCCGCGAAATACTCGTTGTGCGTGACCGAGAGCACCACCGCCATCGCACCGCCCGCCGACAGGCCGGTGACGTAGTGCCGTCGCGGGTCGGTGCCGAAGCGGGCTTCCACCTGGCGCGCGATCTGGTGCAGGTCTTCGGGCTCGCCGCGCCCCTGGTGGCGATGCTGGTCGAGCCAGAAGCCCCAGCAGTTGGTGTTGCGCAGCCCGTCGTAGCTGGTGATGAAGGGCGCGACGAGGATGAAGCGGTAGCGGTCGGCCGCCGCGGTAAGGCCCCAGTCGCGCAGCACGTCGTCGTGCGTCTGCTGGCAGCCGTGCAGCGCCATCACCATCGGCGCCGGCGTCGTGAGGGCATCGGGCACGTAGACCTTGTACTGCCGCTCGCGCGAGCCCGGATAGGCTTGCGGGCTCAGCGTGAAGGCGCTGATGGTGCCCGCGTGGGCCTGCAGCGCTGCAAGCAGCAGCAGCAGCAGCAGCAACGCGAGCGCGACGGCGAACCGGCGGGTCTTGGGCAGGGAAGCCATGATTGCACCGTCCTTCTTGCTGGGGCGGGCTTGCATCTTCGCACTACTGCGGCGCTGCTGCCGTCAGGTCGTCAGCCCATTCGCAGGCGCTCTGTCGCGTAGCGCGCGATGGCGGCGGCCTGCAGCTGCCGCCCGCAGAGCCCGACGTGGCCGTCGGGACGCACGAGATAGAACGAAGGCTGCGGAATCTTGTGGCGCTGTAGTTCGGCATCGTTCGCCGCGCCCGGCGGCATCGGGTGCACGTGCAGCAGGCCGCCGAAGTCCGGCAGCGGCTCCGCTGGCAGCGCCTGCCCGAACACGATCAGCTGGAAGTGCGTGTCCTCCAGCCGTTCGAACAGGTCTTCGATGGGCCCATCCGCATCGAAGCGCAGCTGCAGCCACGGAAAGCGATCGCCGGCCTGCGGCGCCTCGGCCGGCAGCGCGTCGAGCGAGCTCGACAGCGGGCTCGCGCGGTAGTGGATGCCGGTCTGCGAAACGGTGCGGAAGGCGAAGCGCTGCACGCGCTCGAAGCCCATCGCCAAGGCGGCGAGCCGCGCGAGCACCCGCGTGCGCAGCAGGCCGGCGAGCCAGCTGTCGGAAACCACCAGCCTGAAGCCGCGGTCGGTGGTCTCGAGCAGGCGCCGCGCAATGGGAAGGCGCTCGGCCTCGTAGGAGTCGAGCAGCGTCTCGCCGGCCTCGCCATCGACCACCAGCGCGAGCTTCCATGCCAGGTTGTAGGCATCCTGCAGGCCGGTGTTCATGCCCTGCGCGCCGACCGGGCTGTGGATGTGGGCCGCGTCGCCCAGCAGGAAGCAGCGGCCCGCGCGAAAGCGGGAGGCCGAGCGGTGATGGATGCGGTAGGTGGAGAACCAGCTGCACGTCTTGAAGGCCAGGGCGGCGCCGGCCTCGGCGTGCAGCGAAGGGATCACGTCCTCGAAGCGCGCATCCTCCTTGTCGCGCAGCGCCGGCGGCAGGATGCCGACGATGCGCCAGTGGTCCTTGCCGCGCATCGGGAAGAGCAGGTGGAAGCCATCCTTCCACAGGTAGACGTTGACTTCGTCGGCCACCATGCTGCCCGTCATCTCCACGTCGGCGACGAAGAACACGTGCTCGTAGGGCGCGCCCGGGAAGCCAATGCCGTTCAGCTCGCGCACCGCGCTGCGCGCGCCGTCGCAGCCGGCCACCCATGCGGTGCTGATCTCGCGGGTCGTGCCGTCGGCTTGCCGCAGCGTCGCCGTCTCGTGGCCCGGATCGCGCGCGAGCGCGATCAGCTCGGTGTTCCATTGCACCGAGACGCCCCAGTCGGCGAGCTTGTCGCCCATGATCCGCTCGTTGTCGTCCTGGCCGAGCACGAGGATGTAGGGATAAGGGCTCAGGTGCTCGCCGGCATCGCCCAGCGGCACGCGTGCCATCTTCCGCCCTTCGGCCCACAGGTTGGCGCCGGTGCCGCGCTTGCCTAGCTCGAGCGCGCGCGCTGCGATGCCGAGCTGGGCGTAGATCTCCAAGGTCCGCGCCTGCACGCCGAGCGCCCGGGTCTCCCGCGCGGGGCCGGCATGGCGGTCGATGATCAGCACGCGCACGCCGCGCCGGGCGAGCTGGTTGGCGAGCATCAGGCCGGTGGGGCCGGCGCCGACGATCAGGACGTCGCAATCCATGGCGGTCTCCTTGTTCTTTGGATGAAGTTCTCGCGCGAGCTGGCCATTGAGCGCCCGAAGCGCGTCTTCGCGCAACCCGCCGGCGGCGGACGCGAGGCGAATTCGCCCCGTCAGGGGATGCGGCGCGGGCTACGATGGGGCGGCTCACGAACGTTCGGCAGGAGGTGACGACGATGGCAACGGACGGCAGCACCCACGCGCAAACCCCAGCCTCTCTCTCCGAGGCTGCCTCATGGTGGAAATGGCCCGTGCAGCCATGGAGCTGGCCGGCGCTCGCGCCGCAGCAGCTCAGCCAGCCGATCAACCCGGGCTGGTCGCTGGTCAGCGTGAACTACAACAACTCGTCGGCACCCGACGTCGAGCGCGACGTGCTGCAGCAACACAGCTACGGGCGCCAGATCGGCCGGCTGATGGACGCGGTCTCGGCGCTGGCCGAGCGCCTGCCGGCCGCCGCGCGAGCCGACGAGCGCATCGCCGGCTTCGAGACGCTGGCGCGTGATGTCGAGCGCATCAAGCAGGGCGCCCGGCTGCCGCGCATCGAGCGGCTGCAGAAGGAACTCGAGGCGCTGCGGCTCGAAGACCCGAAGGCGTACAGCCAGCTGAAGTCGAAGCTGCCCTAGCGGCAGCCTTGCGACGCAAAGGTGTTGAGCCAGCTTGCGACCCATCCGGCCCCGTAGAGACCGAGGCCGAAGATCCCGTGGGTGACCAGGCTCTGCAGGCGCGCAGCGGTGGGACGCGGTGTGCGGCTGGCGGCGATGCCGGCGCC
Organism: Variovorax paradoxus; assembly: GCF_018614915.1. Taxonomy (GTDB): domain Bacteria; phylum Pseudomonadota; class Gammaproteobacteria; order Burkholderiales; family Burkholderiaceae_C; genus Variovorax; species Variovorax paradoxus_K. Next base: position 12,889 of record NZ_JAGGNU010000012.1, read on the forward strand.
CATGCCCGGCTGCATCAGGAGGAAGGGCGCCGCCACGCTGCCGATTCCGACGAAGAGCGCCGGACCGAGCCTCGGATGGCAGAGCCAATCGAGCCCCCAGATCGCAAGCAGGATGGCCGCGAACGCGATGCCGGTCAGATAGTGGGCGGCCCAGCCGATCAGGCGCTCGCCCCGTACGGGCGAGGAAGCGCCGATGCGATCGTGGCGAAAGCGCCCGCGCGCCAGATGGCCGAGCCAGCGGCCCACGAGGCCATAGTCCAACGATGGAATGCCGAGCAGCCGCTGGCGGACGACGGCCCAGATGTCCATCACGATGGTCGCGCCTGCCCCGATCAGGAAAGCGCAGACCAGATAGGTCTTCGCCTCAGACACCGGCTGCCTCCGTCGGCGCGGCCGACGCAGACGGCGCTCGGGCGTCGACCCTCCAGCAGGCCGCGGCGAAGCGAACTTCGGTTCCGTGCACGTAGGGGTCGAAGGCGCGGCGCACGGTGTCGACGACCTCCGTGCGCGTGCGCTCGTCCGTATCTTGAAGGACCAGGCCCAGGGGACCGAAGCGGGTGAAATAGCCGACCAGCTCCTTTTCAGGCAGGGTGCAGACGACATCCAGCGGCTGGATGTCGACGTCGGCCCAGCCGCTCTCTTCCAGGATGGCGCAGACCCGATGGCGGTCTGCGAGGGAGAACTGTCCCGGTGCGCCCGGCCGGCGGGCAGGGATGTTCTGCAGCAGCGGCGCCGCAGCGCGCTCGGCCGTCGTCATGAACGGATTTTCCGCGGCGCTGCGCCAGACGATGAAGCGCAGCCTGGCGTCGTCCCTGGCGGCGCGCCGCAGGTTGGCGAAGGCCAGGACCGGGTTGTCGAAGAACATGACGCCGAAACGCGAAACGATCAGGTCGAAGCCGGCGGGCTCGAAGTCATGGATCTGGGCGTCGGCGCAGATGAAGCCGGCCCGCGCGTCTTCGCGTTCGGCGCGTGTCCGGGCGGCGGCGATCATCGGATCCGAGATGTCGACGCCGATGCAGCGCTCGTGCGCGCCGAGCAGCCGCGCCATGGCCAGCGTGGTGCTGCCGGTGCCGCAGCCGACGTCGAGCACCCGGTGCGCCGGTCCGGCGCGAACCGCTTCGACCAGCGGTTCTTGGAACGGCTCGAGTACACGGTCGAGCAGTTGCTGCGCCTCGACCCAGGCGCGGCCGGCGCGGCCGTTCCAAAGCGCCGCCTGCTCGTTGTCGGTCCGCTGATTGATGTCCATGTCGCCTCCTATGCTGGCTGAAAAGCTAGACTGTGCAACTTCAAGCCGACTTGAGGTCAAGCATGAGACATCTGGACATCGCCGAAGTGGCGCAGCACTGCGGCCTTCCTGCCTCGACGCTGCGCTTCTACGAGGACAAGGGGCTGATCGCCTCCAGCGGCAGGCGGGGACTGCGCCGCCTGTTCGATCCCGGCGTGCTGGAACGGCTGGCGCTGATCGCGCTGGGGCGTGCGGCAGGCTTCTCGCTCGACGAGATCGCGCTCATGTTCACGCCAGAGGGCCAGCCGCATCTCGACCGCAAGATGCTCGCCGCCAAGGCGCAGGAGCTGGACCGGACGATCCGCAGGCTGAGCGCCATGCGCGACAGCCTGCTGCACGCCGCTGCCTGCCCCGCGCCGAGCCACATGGAATGCCCGACCTTCCGCCGGATCCTGCAGGCCGCCGCGTCCGGCGCCGTCGGCCCGCGAAGCAAAGGTGCGCCGCAGCCACGGCGGGCGCGCACCGTTTAGGGCTAGTCAGCCGGCCGCCGCCGCAGCGCCGCCACCACCGCCTCGCCCATGTCGCGCGTGCCCACGCGCCGGCAGCCCGGCTGGAAGATGTCGCCGGTGCGCAGGCCCTCGGCCAGCACCGCGCGCACCGCGCGCTCGACGCGCTCCGCCTCGTCGGCGAGGCCGAAGGAGTAGCGCAGCATCATCGCCATCGAGAGGATGGAGGCGAGCGGGTTCGCCAGGTCCTTGCCCGCGATGTCGGGCGCGGTGCCGTGCACCGGCTCGTACAGGCCCTTGGTGCCGGCCGCCATCGAGGCCGAGGGCAGCATGCCGATGGAGCCGGTGAGCATGGCGGCCGCATCCGAGAGGATGTCGCCGAAGATGTTGCCGGTGACGATCACGTCGAACTGCTTCGGCGCGCGCATGAGCTGCATCGCAGCCGCATCGACGAACAGGTGCGTGAGCTCGACGTCGGGGTACTCGGCGCCCACGCGCGTGACGACCTCGCGCCACAGCTGCATCACCTCGAGCACGTTGGCCTTGTCGACCGAGCAGAGCTTGCGCCGCCTGGCGCGCGCGGTGCGGAAGGCGACGTGCGCGATGCGCTCCACCTCGGGCTCGGAGTAGCGCATGGTGTTGAAAGCCTCGCGCTCGCCGCGCGCGTTGGTGCCGCTGCCGCGCGGCTCGCCGAAGTAGACGTCGCCGGTGAGCTCGCGCAGGATCATCAGGTCCAGCCCCTCGACCACCTCGGGCTTGAGCGTGGAGGCGCCGACCAGCTCGGGGAACAGGAAGGCCGGACGGAAGTTGGCGAACAGGCCGAGCTCCTTGCGCAGCCGCAGCAGGCTCGCGCCGGGGCGCATGGCGAAGGGAATGGCCTCGTCGCCGGGCATGCCGGCAGAGCCGAAGAGGATGGCGTCGGCGCGGCGCGCGATCTCGCTGGTGGCCGCGGGCAGCGGGTCGCCGGCGCTGTCGATGCCGGCCTGGCCGATGGGCGCCTCCACCAGTTCCACGGCGGTTGCCGAGCCGAGCACGGCCTTCAACACCTTGACGGCCTGGGCCGTCACCTCGGGACCGATGCCGTCGCCGGGCAGGACTGCGATCTTCATCTTGGGAACACTTCTTTCGTTGGGAGGGTAGGAGGGGAGCTCAGGCGCGAGCGCGCTCGAAGGCCTCGATGCGCGCCGATTGCGTCAGCGTGTAGTCGAGCTCGTCGAGGCCTTCCAACAGGCAGTGGCGGGCGAAGGGATCGATCTCGAAGCGGGCGCAGCTGCCGTCCGGCGCGCTCACGCTCTGCGCCGCGAGGTCGATGCACAGCTTCGTGCCGGGGCTCGCCTGCAGCGTGGCCAGCAGGCCGTCGACGAGCGCTTCGGCCAGGCGCACCGGCAGGAGGCCGTTCTTCTGCGCGTTGGAAAAGAAGATGTCGCCGAAGCTGGGCGCGATCACGGCGCGGAAGCCGCCATCAGAAAGCGCCCACACCGCATGCTCGCGCGAGGAGCCGCAGCCGAAATTGCGGCCGGCCACGAGGATGCGCGCGCCGGCGTAGGCCGGGTCGTTGAGCGGGAAGTCGGGGCGCAGTGCGCCCTCGGCATCGCGCCGCACGTCACGGAACAGGAAGTCGCCGAAGTTCGCCGAGCGCGGCTTCTGCAGGTAGAGCGCGGGCACGATCTGGTCGGTGTCGATGTTGCCGCGGGCGAGCGGCACGGCCACCGCGTCGAGCCGGGTGAAGGCTTCCATGCTCAATGCTCCTGCTGCGCCAGGCCGCGCACGTCGGCCAGCCGGCCGGTCACGGCGGCGGCGGCCGCCATGGCCGGGCTCATCAGGTGGGTGCGCGCACCCGGCCCCTGGCGGCCGACGAAATTGCGGTTCGAGGTGGAGGCGCAGCGCTGGCCCGGTGCCACCTGGTCGCCGTTGGTGCCCAGGCACATCGAGCAGCCCGCGTAGCGCCACTGGAAGCCGGCCGCGCGGAACACGGCATCGAGCCCCTCGGCCTCGGCCTGGCGCTTGACCAGGCCCGAGCCGGGCACCACCCAGGCTTCGACGCCCTCGGCCACGCGGCGCCCGCGCGCCACGGCCGCGGCGCTGCGCAGGTCTTCGATGCGGCCGTTGGTGCAGGAGCCGATGAAGACGCGCTGCACCGGGATGCCGGCGAGCGGCTGGCCGGCCTCGAGGCCCATGTAGGCGAGGGCGCGGCGCATCGCATCACGCTGCGCTTCGGTGGCCGCGCTCGCCGGGTCGGGCACGCGGCCGGAGATCGGCAGCACGTCCTCGGGGCTGGTGCCCCAGGTGACCATCGGCGCGATCTCAGGGGCATGCAGCGAGAGCTCGCGGTCGAACGTCGCATCGGCATCGCCGGCGAGGCCGCGCCAGCGCGCCACGGCCTGGTCCCACGCGGCGCCCTGCGGCGCATGCGGCCGGCCGGCCAGCCAGGCGTAGGTGCTCTCGTCGGGCGCGATCATCCCGGCGCGCGCGCCAGCTTCGATGGACATGTTGCACACCGTCATGCGCGCCTCCATCGAGAGTGCGCGGATCGCGCTGCCCGCGTACTCGATCACGTGGCCGGTCGCGCCCGCGGTGCCGAGGCGGCCGATGACGGCGAGGATGATGTCCTTCGCGCTGACGCCGGGGCCGAGCCGGCCGTCGACGCTGACGCGCAGCGTGCGCGGCTTGCGCTGCCACAGCGTCTGGGTGGCGAGCACGTGGGCCACTTCCGAGGCCCCGATGCCGAAGGCCAGCGCGCCGAGCGCGCCGTGGGTCGAGGTGTGGCTGTCGCCGCAGACGATCAGCATGCCGGGCAGGGAAAGGCCCTGCTCGGGGCCGACCACGTGCACGATGCCCTGGCGCTCGTCGTCCAGGCCGAAGAAGCGGATGCCGGCGGCGGCGCAATCGTCTTCGAGCGCCTGAGCCATGGCGCGCTTCTCGGTGTCGGCGATGCTGGCGAGCGTGCGCGTGTCGGTGGGCACGTAGTGGTCGGGCGTGGCGAAGGCGCGCTCCGGCGTGCGGACCGCAAGGCCCTTCTGCCGCAGCATCTGGAAGGCCGGCGCCGAGCCGTCCTGCACGAGGTGGCGGTCGACGTAGAGCAGGCTCTGGCCGTCGTCGCGCTGCATCACGACGTGCTCGGCCCAGATCTTGTCGAACAGGGTGCGGGGAGGCGATGCAATGCTCATCGAGGCTCAGTCCAGCTTGGCGCCCGACAGGCGCACGATCGATTCGTAGCGCTTGATCTCGGAGGCGATGAACTGCCCGAACTCCTCCGGCGTGCCGCCGCCGATCTCGGCGCCGAACTCGGCCATGCGCCGCTTCATGTCGGCCGACTGCAGCACCTGGTTGGCCTCGGCGTTGAGCTTGTCGATGATGGGCCGCGGCGTGCCGGCCGGCGCCATGAGGCCGTACCACGACGAGGCATACACGCCCGGCAGGCCGACCTCGTCGAAGGTGGGCACGTCGGGCAGCGCCGGGTTGCGCTTCTTCGATGCCACCGCGAGCGCGCGCATCCTGCCGCTGGCGACGAAAGGCAGGCAGGTGGTGGTGTCGAGCATCAGCGAGATGTGGCCCGCCGCCAGGTCGGCCTCGGCCGGCGCGGTGCCCTTGTAGGGCACGTGCACGATGTCGATCTTGGCGGCGCTCATGAACTGCACCGCGGCCAGGTGCTGCGAGGAGCCGACGCCGCCCGAGCCGTAGTTGAGCTTGCCGGGGTTGGCCTTGGCCGCATCGATCAGCTCCTTGACCGACTTGAAGGGCGAGGAAGCCGGCACCACGAGGATGTTCGGCACCGCCGAGACGTAGACGATGGGCGCGAAGTCCTTGATCGGGTCGAAGCCCAGCTTCGAATAAAGATGCAGGTTGACTGCATTCGGGCTGATCGAGCCCATCAGCAGGTTGTAGCCGTCGGGCTTGGCGCGCACCGCGAGCTCGGTGCCGATGTTGCCGCCCGCGCCGCCGCGGTTGTCGATCACGATCGGCTGGCCCAGCTTCTGCGCCATCGGCTCCGAGATCATGCGGGCGGTGGTGTCGACACCGCCGCCCGCGGGCCACGGAACCATCAGCTTGATCGGCTGGTTCGGATAGCCGGACTGGGCCGTGGCGGCGGATGCGAGGGCGAGCAGGGCCGCCATCAGGCCGGCATGCGCTTTCTTCATCATCGACTCGTCTCCTGTGCTTGTAGTGGAGACGATGCTAAGTACGCGACGCTGGCGCAGCAATCACAATTAAGGCATGAAGGGGATGAGTAAAGCTCATGCCTCACACTCCGCCCATGCCCCGCCGCCTGCCCCCGCTCAATGCTCTTCGCGCCTTCGAGGCCGCCGCCCGCTGCGGCAACTTCACGCGCGCGGCCGAGGAGCTGTGCGTCACGCAGGGCGCAGTGAGCCGGCATGTGGCGACGCTGGAAGGCTGGCTCAAGGTGCAGCTCTTCGAGCGCGGCCGCCACGGCATCGTGCTCACGCCGCCGGGGCAGGCCTACTTCGGCACGGTGCGCGCGGCGCTCGACCAGATCGACTACGGCACGCGCGCGCTGCAGGCCGGCCCCGACGAGCGGCGCCTGCGCATCAAGCTGCCGCCCACCTTCGCGATCCGCTGGCTGGTGCCGCGGCTCGCGCGCTTCCATGCGCTGCACCCGAAGATCGACGTGCAGATCACCACCTCGCACGAGCGCGCCGACTTCACGCGCGAGGAGGTGGACTTGAGCATCCATTCCGAACCCAGTCCGCCGGAAGGCGCGGGTTGCCGGCGCCTGTTCGGCGAGACGCTGCTGCCGGTGTGCGCGCCGGGCCTGCTCGAACAGGGGCTGCCGCTGGCGCGGCCGGCCGATCTCGCGCGGCACGTGCTGCTGTGCTCGATGAACCGGCCCAAGGACTGGCCGACCTGGCTGGCCGCGGCCGGCGCGCCCGAGATCGACGGCAACAGCGGCCTCAAGTTCGAGAACGCCGCGCTGGCCTACCAGGCGGCGGCCGACCGGCTGGGCGTGATGGTCGCGCTGCATGCCTTCGTGCGCGACGACCTGGCGGCGGGCCGGCTGGTGGCACCGTTTCCGCTGCTGGTGGAGACGCAGGGCGCCTACTACCTGGCCTGGCGCAGCGACACGCCGCAGCCCGAGCGTGTGCAGGCCTTCGAGGCCTGGATCGCCGAGGAGGCGGCGGCGATGGAGCAGGCGCGACCGTAGGCGAGCGCGTCGAAGCCGGGGCCGGTCAGTTCACGGTGATCCGGCCGACGCCGGCGCTGCCGAGCACCTTCGTCTTCACCGATGCCGCCAAGGTCGGTGTGTAGGCGTAGGGGATGGCCCAGGAACTGGCCGCGAAGGCGCACGCCGACGCGAGGTTCAGCGCCGCCGCGTTCAGCAGCGAGCCGGTGTCCGAGATCGCGCCGGTCTTGCTCGACGAGCCCGGGTTCTTGACGACGTCCGGGCAACTCGTCGCACCGGTGATCTCGAACACGTTCTGCTCGGACAGGATCTGAGCCTTGTAGCCGACGCCGATGCTGTACTGGTGTGCATAGACGCTTGCCGAACGGCTGCCCTCGTGCAGGTTGCTGTACACGTGCACGCGGCCGAAGCGCACGCGTGGCGCGCGCTCGCCGACGCTGGTGAAGTGGTTGTGGTGGAAGGTGACGGTCAGGTGGCCGTCGTCGCTGGTCGTGCTGTCGGACGCGCCGATCAGGTTGTTCTTCTCGTGGTGGTCGAAGACGTTGTACGAGACAGTCACGTAGTCGGACCCGTTCTTCACATCCAGGGCGCCGTCGTGGCACTGCTTCAGCTTTCCGTTCTCGACCGGTGCGAGGTCGTCGGTTTGCGGCGCGTCGGTGAATCGGTTGTGATCGATCCAGACATTGCTCGCATGGTCGACCGTGAGGCCGTCGTACTCGGAGTTCCAGTTGCCGGACGCCCCATCGTTCGGATCCGAGACCGGCGCGATGTCGCACGGATTCATGATCGTCAGGTTGCGCACGATCACGTTGCTGACGTCCTTCACCACGACGCGGGCGTTGACGAGCTGCGCACTCGAGCCGATGCCGATCAGCGTCGTGTTGCTGGTCAGCCTGATCGAGTTGCGGGCGGCCTGGTCGGACGCGCTCGTGAATGCGCCTCCGTTGTCGGCCGAAGTCATGTCGATCGTGCCGCTGATCTTGATGATCTTCGGGCGCGCGTCGGCGTCGTCGAGGGCGTTCTCGAGCTGGGTTGGGGTCGAAACGGTGTACACGTTGGCCGCCGCGGCGCTCGCACCACCGGTCGTGCCGCCTCCCTGGCTCGCCCAGCCGTCCGCCGGCGCAGTCTCGCGGCTGCTGTCGCCGGTCGATAGGGATAGAGGTGCGGGGACCGGTGCTGGTGCAGGTGGTGCCGATGCAGGTGCTGGTACGGATGATGCCGGCGCCGATGCGGGTGCCGGTGCCGGTGCCGGTGCTGGTGCTGGTGCCGGTGCCGGTGCCGGTGCCGCGGACGCAGAGGGGGTCGATACACCGGCGGAAAGGGCGGGCGAAGCCGTCGATGACGACCCCCCGCCGCATGCGACAACCGAGGCGCTCAGCGCAGCAATGGTCAACCGACGGGCGTAGGACCCGGGCCGCAAAAGCGAGTGCGGGAGCTCGGCATCGTTCAGGAATGAAGCGGTCGAAGGGGTTGGTGCGTTCACGTGGATTGTTGGCGTGTTGTTGTCCACGGAAGGCTTGCAAGTCTTGTTCCCCCGCGCCACGAGCGCACAGCGCACGCGATTTGTCACACCCATCGCGCTTCGACGGGCGGAATGTGTCACCCGGCGCAGGCCCCTCCAGAGCCCCTCGACTCAGCGCCGGCAAAGACCCAGCACCAGTTCCTGATCCGTGCAGGGCCGCGCACTGGGTTGCGGGCCGACCCAGGACGGCGCACCGGCCGCGGTTTGAGCGGCCATGCAGGCGCGCAGGCGCTTCTCCATGGGCGCGAAGTAGCGCCACCCCTGGCCGAGCGCCGGCAAATCCAGGCGCACCTGCTTCCACTTGGGATGTCCGTGGGCCTGGAGCTTGTCGAAGTTCGTGCAGAGCGAGTCGGCAAAGCGGCCCAGGTTTCCGACCGTGGACTGCAGCCCGTAGTCGTAGGTGACCAGATAGGCCTTCACGGTCAGGGTGGGAACATCGGCCGTGAGCCAGGTGGCGTAGCTCGCGGTGCGTATGGTCGCGGGAAAGTAGGTCTTCTTCGCACGCTGCGTTTCAGGCGCCGCGTCATCGAGCTTCAGCAGCTTGATGTAGTTGCGCGCCTCGGGCTTCATCTCCGAGAAGATCTTGGCCGGCTGTCCGGCCACGATGATCGCGACGTCGATCGACTTGTCCACGGTGAGCTTGACCAGCGCCTCTTCGTTGCTCACGTACTGCGCGTTGGCAGCCGCCAGCTGCTCGCCGAACATGAGCTGGTAGAGGGTTCTCGACGTGAGGGCGGTGCCGCTGCCGATCGGCCCGACGGCCATCTTCTTGTTCCTGATCTCGTGGATGTGCGCCAGCGGCGAATCGGCGCGGGCGACGAAGTAGATCTCTTCGTCGTAGAGCGGCATGATGAGGCGCAGCGGACGAATGATGTTGCCCGCGTCGGTGTTGCCGGCCTTGGCCTCGTCGAGGAAGGCCTGGTAGACGTCGGACTGCACCAGCGCGAGCTTCACGCCCGGCTCGAAGCGCATGCGCCGGACGTTCTCCGCCGAACCCTTCGACTCCAGCACTTCGAGACCGATGCCCACCGGCTCGGCGACCCACTTGGACAGATCGCGGCCGATCTCGATGTAGGTGCCGGTTTTCGATGCGGTGACGATCTTGTACTCCGCCCTGGGCGCGGCAGCGGCCGAGGACAGAAGGGCCATGGCTATCAGTCCCGCCAGCATTGTTCTGATTGGCATGTTGACTCCGTCGGAAAGGGCTTATGGCAGGTGCGCGCGCCCATCGCGCGCGCTTTCGGACAGGGGTTCCTTCGTGCACAGCGCCAGTGCCGCGAGCGCGTCCTTGCACTCGTTCGCCCGGGGTTCCGCCGCGTCGATCCGCGGTGCAGGCGGGGCGATGACCGGCGCTGCCGCCGCCGGCGGCGCGGGGGCCGGCAAGGGCGCCGGGTCGCTCAGGCCGAGCGCCTTGGTCGCCTTGCCGGCGGCATCGATAAGCTGTTGCCGCCTGGCCGCCTGTTCCTGCGTTCGCCGGTCGAGCTCGTCCACCAATGCCTGCACGCCGGGATGATCCGGATGGGCTGCCACCAGGACGGTGAGCGCGCGCTCGGCGGCGCCCAGATCGCCCCGGCTCAGGTCGCTCTGCGTTTGCGCGAGTTTCGACGTGAGCTCGCGCGACCTGTCCGGCTCGGCCTGCTGGTTGAAATAGAGAAAGCCCAGCACCAGTGCGAGCGCGAGCAGGAGCAGCGCCGCGAACTTGCCGAAGGCCGAGCGCTCCGGCACGAGGCTTTGGGTGGCGGGAAGGTCCCGCGGCGTGTGGACCCAATCCACTGCCATCGGCGGAATCGTTCCCGCGAAATCAGGCGCGCTACGCGCCGGCTCGACAGGGGCGGGAACGCTGTCCGGCCCGCCGAGATCGGAAGCACCACTCGTCGGCTGGCGCGACCATTGCTGGTCGTCCCTCTTCCAACGCGCGTTCCGATCAGACGACGTCAGCGGCATCAGATCAGTGTAGTGCGCACTTTTGTTTTCGTACGGCCTGACAAGGCCCGTCCGGATGAGGGAATGCCCGCAGTTCCGCGGCGCTGCGCCACCACGGCATGCGATGCAGCGAGCCCACGAGCACGTTCAATGCTGCCCAGAGTCGGCTCAGCCGCACAATTCGACCATGACCTTCCCCGCGCTCGAATCATTCATCGCCCAGGCCACGGCTCGGAGTCGCCTGCAACCCGATCCGGCCGACTGCGTGCTTGCTCTTGCGCCGCTGATGCTCGAGCTGATCGATCAGGCCGGCACCTTCCTGGAGCCCCGGCACTATCGCAGCAGCAGCACGGGCTACACCCGCAATCTCATCTTCGATGCCCCGGATGCAAGTCTCTCCCTGTACTCGATCGTCTGGCTGCCCGGTCAGTGGACGCCCGTGCACGACCATGGAAGCTGGGGAGTCGTTGGCGTCCTGGAAGGCATTCTGGAGGAACGCAGCTACGTGAGGCTGTCGCCCGATCGCGGCGCCGACCAGGAGATCGACTTGGCGCGCGGCGGCACGGTCCTGCTGCGACACGGGGCCGTGACCAGCTTCGTTCCGAATCCGGACCACATTCACGTCACCGGAGTTCCCGCGGAACGACCTCGCGCAGTCAGCCTCCACCTCTATGGCAGGACGATGAGCAATTTCAACATCTACGATGTCGAAGCGCGCACTCGCCGGCGCATCGACGTGGTCCACAACGAAAGCTAGGTGAGCACGCCCTCGGGGGGACATTCACAAGCGGCCTTCGCCACCACTGATCTCCGGAAGCTTCGCGATCACCTTGATCTCGAACTGGAAGCCATAGAGCCACGTCACGCCGACGGCCGTCAGCGTCGGGTGCGGCGCGTTGCCCCAATACTCCGGCACCACCTTCCAGATCGTGTCGAACTTCGATTCGGGATCGACGATGAAGACGGTGACGTCAATCACGTGGTCGAACGTGCAGCCTGCGGCCACCAGGATCGCGTTCAGGTTGTCGAACGCGAGCCGGACTTGCGCCTCCAGGTCGGGCTCGGGCGAGCCGTCCTGGCGGCTTCCGACTTGGCCCGAAACGAACAGCAAGCCATTGGACCGGATCGCCGGCGAATAGCGATTCTTCTCGTAAAGCGCCTGGCGCCCGGGTGGAAAAACGACGTCACGCTGAGCCATGGATTTGCCTTGTTGAATGGGTCGAAGTCGACCCGGTGATCACGATGAAGGGACTTTAGAGATCCATGCCCTGCGCATCAACGCGCAAGACCAACAATCACTGTTTGCGAATCCAAACAATTTTCGAAGTATCTGGAGCAGAGATGGACCGTTTCGATGCGATGCAGGCATTCGCTCGCGTGGTGGAAGCACGCAGCTTCACCAAGGCGGCCGAGACGCTTCACATGAACAAGACCAGCGTGACGCAACTGGTGCAGCAGCTCGAAGCACGGCTGCGCGTCAAGCTGCTCAACCGCACCACGCGCAAGGTCAACGTCACGGCCGACGGCGCCGCCTACTACGAGCGCGTGGTGCGCCTGCTGGCCGATATGGCGATGCCGAGACCAGCCTGTCCAGCGCCTCGGCGTCGCCCAGGGGCCGGCTGCGGGTGGATGTGCCCAGCCCGCTGGCACGCATGATCCTGGTGCCGGCACTGCCGGCATTCCACGCGAAGTACCCCGATATCCAGCTCGACATGGGCGTGAGCGATCGCATGGTGGACCTGATCGGCGAGAACGTGGACTGCGTCGTGCGCGGCGGCGAACTCACCGACCAGTCGCTGATGGCACGCCGCGTGGGCGACCTGCAGCTCGGGGTTTACGCGGCGCCGAGCTACCTGGAACGCGCCGGCACGCCCTCGCACCCGCGGGAGCTGGAAGACACGCACCACCGCATCGTGGGCTTCCTGTGGTCACGCACCGGCAAGACCTTTCCGTACGCCATGCGCTGCGACGGCGAGCGCATCGAAGTGCAAGGCCGCTACGTGTTCGCGGTCGACGACGGCAATGCCTACCTCGCGGCCGGCTTGGCCGGCCTGGGAGTCCTTTGGCTGCCGGACTACATGTCCAAGGCGCACCTGGCGCGCGGCGAGCTGGTGCCCCTGTTCGAGGGCTGGCGCCTCGATCCGATGCCGATGTACGTGGCGTTTCCGCCGAACCGGCATGTCAGCACCAAGCTGCGCGTGTTCATCGATTGGGTCGCCGAGCTGATGGCACAACATGCGCCTGTCACCGTCCGACATGATTCGTGACCTGGGCGGAGTACGGAGCACTCCGCTACAGCGCCGCCAGCAGCTCCGCCAGATTCAATGGCTTGAGCAGATGATGGTCGAAGCCCGCCGTGGCGATGCGTTCCTTGTCGCCCTGCTGGCCCCAGCCCGTCAGCGCGATCAGAGTGAGCTCCGAGCTGTCGTAGCGCGCGCGCAGATGCCGTGCCAGGTCGCAGCCGTCCATGCCCGGCATGCCGATGTCGAGGATGGCGGTGTCGAACTCGTGCTCCGCGGCCAGGCGCAGCGCCTCCTCGCCGCTGTAGGCGACCAGCGCCGTCGCGCCCATCGTCGTCAGCAGCTCGGCCAGGCTGTCGGCCGCGTCGCGGTTGTCGTCGACGACCAGCATGGTCTGCTCGATCGAAGGCATCCACATGTCTTGCGATGCCGGCAGGTGCCGGTCGGGCAGGCGGGCGTTCCGCGCCAGCGGGAGCCGCACCGTGAAGGTGGCGCCGCAGCCCAGGCCCTCGCTCCACGCCTCGACGCTGCCGCCGTGCAGCTCGGTCAGGCTCTTGACCAGCGTGAGGCCGATGCCGAGCCCGCCCTGCGCCGCCTTGGCCGTGCCGCTCACCTGCACGAACATCTCGAAGATGGACTTCAGCATGTCAGCCTCGATGCCGGCGCCGGTGTCGGTCACCTGGATCACGGCCTGCCGGCTCTGTGCTGATGCACCACCAGCCTCACCTTGCCGCCGGGCGGCGTGTACTTGGCGGCGTTGTTCAGCAGGTTGGAGAAGACCTGCGTCAGCCGCACGCCGTCGCCGCGCACGACCAGGCCGCAGTCGACCATCTCGACGTCCAGGGAATGCCCGGCGCCTTCGACCAGCGGGCGGCTCAGCTCGACCGCGTCGTTGATCACACCGTCGAGCAGCACGGAGCTCCAGTGCAGGTCGATCTTGCCGCGCGTGATGCGGGAGACCTCCATCAGGTCGTTGACCAGCCGCACCATGTGCTCCACCTGCCGGCGCATCAGCTCGTAGTACTTCTCTGCTTCGCCGGTGTCCGGCTTCTTGCGCGCCAGCAGTGCCAGCGCGGTGCTCAAGGGCGCGAGCGGATTGCGCAGCTCGTGGGCCAGCGTGGCGAGGAACTCGGTCTTGCGCTGGTCCGACTCGCGCAGTCCCTCGAGCAGGCTTCGCATCTCGTACTGGCGCCGGCGCGCGCGCAGCGCGCTGCGCACCGTGCTCACCAGCGAGGCCACGCGCACCGGGCGCTCGATCACCGTGACGTTGGCGAACTCGTCCATGACGTGGCGGATGGCGTGCGAGTCGGCGCCCTGGCGCGCGAGCACGAGCAGCGGCACGTCCGACCAGGGCGGCTGCGCCGCCAGCGCGCGAGTCAGATCGCCAATGGCCGAGCCAACGATCACCTCTTCGGCCAGCAGGATGGCGCCCGCGCCGCGCGCGAATTCGCCGAGCAGCTCCTGCATGTCCGCGCAGGTATGCGAGACGAACTGCATCCGCGAGAGCACCGCGCTCGCCATGAGCGCGTCCCTGGATGTCGCGGTCCGCAGCAGGATGCGGTGTTCGAGCTGGGCGGACGACTGTTCGCTCACGATGGCGATTGGGTTCCGACGATAGGCACCGGCACGCCGGTGAGGATGCCGCGGAAGTTGCGCAGCGGCGCCCCGACGTGCACTCCCGTGTTGCTCATGGTGAAGGACCGGATGCTGCGCTCGTGGGCGCCGCCGCGCTTCTTGAGCACGGAGATCGCCTGCCGCACCTCGCCTTCGTCCTCGAAATAGCGCAGCAGCACCACCGCGTCGGCCAGGTAGCTGGCGTCCACCGGCGTCTGCATCTGCGTGCCGATCAGCCCATGCTGCGCGCCGACCAGCAGCGTGGCGACGCCGGACCGGCCCAGGAAGGTGAGCAGCTCGTGCAGCTGGACAATCAGGAAGCGCTCGTCGGGCATCGCGTTGAGGTAGCCGTTCAGGCTGTCGATGACGACCACCGTGGCCTTGTGCTCGGTGACCGCGCTGCAGATCGAGTGCACGAACTCGCCCGGCGACAGCTCGGCAGGATCGACCTGGCGCACCATGATGTGCCCCGACTCGAGGTACGGCGCCAGGTCCATGCCCATGCCTTCGCAGCGCGTGCGCAGGGTATTGACGCTTTCGTCGAAGATGAAGAGCGCCGCGCACTCGCCGCGCTTGGCCGTCGCGATCGCGAACTGGACCGCCACGCTCGACTTGCCGGTGCCCGGCGCGCCCACGAACAAGGTGCTGGTGCCCTTCTCGATGCCGCCGCCCAGAAGCTCGTCGAGCGCCGCAAGGCCGCTCGGAATGCGCGTCTGCGCCACGTGTGGCGGCGTGTGCTCCGCCGCCACCAGCCGCGGAAATACCTGCAGCCCGCCGCGCACGATCTTGTAGTCGTGGTAGCCGCCGCGGAACTCCTTGCCGCGGTACTTGGTCACGATGCGCCTGCGGCGCGCCGCGCCATAGTCGGAATGGCTCTGCTCCAGCCGGATCACCGCATGGGCGATGCTTTGCACCTGCAAGTCGTGCTCCATGGCGGTCATGTCGTCGAGCAGCAGCACCGTGCATTGCCGGCCGGCGAAGAACTGCTTGAGTGCCAGGATCTGGCGCCGGTAGCGCAGCGACCCGCCGGCCAGCAGGCGCAGCTCCGACAGCGAGTCGAACACCACGCGCGTCGGCTTGATCACGTCGACGTCGGCCAGGATCTTGAGCGTGGTCTCGCCGAGCTCGACCTCCGAGGGATGGAACATCGTGTACTGCTCGTCCGGCTCCAGCGCGTCGTGCGAAGGCAGCATCTCGCGCACCTGGATGCCCTGCAGGTCCCAGCCATGCGAGCGTGCGACGCCCTGGAGCTCGCGCGCCGTTTCGGACAGGGTGACGTAGAGCACCGGCTCGCCGCGCGCGGCGCCTTCGCGCAGGAACTGCATCGCCACCGTGGTCTTGCCCGCGCCGGGCGCGCCCTCCAGCAGGTACAGCCGGTTGGCCGTGAGGCCGCCGCCCAGCACGTCGTCGAGGCCCGGCACGCCCACCTGAAGCACGGCGTCTGGGGGGTCGCCTTTTTCATCCGGCGAGATGATGGGCTCCATATCCATTCCCTTGGTGATATCGGATCGTCGGCGGGCAAATTTACCTGCTTACGCCGATGCGAGATGCAGGACGCGAGCGCGTTATTTCCGGCTTGGGCTACCGGCCGCCTGCGCCTGGATCGGCCTACCGGAACCCGAACCTGGACCGAGACCTACAGGCGGATCAGGCGACCTTGCACGCGGCGCGGGGCGCGCGTGAGGGATCGTCGTTCTTCGAACTCGGTGAAGCGGAGAGCAAACCATGAGATCCGAACGAAACGACACGGCCGGCGCAGACCGCCGGGCCGCCAAGAGGAAGCAGGCGCAGCAACAACGAGCGCCGGCGGGCGACAAGCTGCTGCAGCAACGCGTGCCGCAGCCGTCGGGGCAGTCGAGGACGAGCGAAGGCGCGTCCACCGGGAAGAGCGCGAAGTCCACGGCCGGCGGGGCTGCGGGGCAGCTGACGGCGAAGGATTAGCGACGCCGACCCTGCCGCGCAACGGCAATGCCGGGCGGGGCGGCGCACGAGCAGAACTTCCCGGGCGCGCCGCAGTGCCAAGGGCGAAGGGGACGGCCTTGCCGTCTTTTCCGAAGCAGAATCCCGATTTCCTCAACTTGAACTCCCGGAGAAGGGACACCAATGGAATCGGAAGAAGTCAACGCGCGGCTCCGTGCGCTCGAGTTGCGGGCTGTCGCCCAAACCACGGCCATCGCGGTCCTGCTCCAGGAGCAGCCCAATGCATCGGCAAAGCTGCACCTGGTCGCCGAGCGGCTGGTCGATGCGCCACCGATACCGATGTCGGATGAGGACCTGGTCAAGGTTGCGGCGTATATACAGGCGATGCTTGGGGGCCATGGATCGAATAGGTGTGGCCGCAACGGCATCGGCCCGCCCGAATGGACCTGGCCGTCCGCGTCCCGGTCAGGCCGGGATCTGAACCGTAAAAGTGGTGCCGCTTTCGGAATCGGACACCACCTGAACCTTCCCCTGGTGGGCGCGCGCGATCTCGCGCACGATGAAGAGCCCGAGACCGACGTTCCTGGCCGCGCTGTTGCCCGGCACGCCTCGCACCATCGGCTCGAACAGCGAATGCAGCTTGTCCGGCGGAATCGGCGCGCCCTGGTTGTGCACCGAGATCGAGACGACATTTCCGCTCAGCGCCGAACTCACGGTGACAGGCGCGTGGGGCGCGCCATAGGTCATGGCGTTGGCGACCAGGTTGCCCAGGAGCTGGGCCAGGCGGTCTGCATCGGCATGGCAAACGCCAGCGCCGCTCTGTTGGTGCGTGATGAGGCGGTCGGGGAAGGACAGCGCAAGTTCCTCCACGATGTTTCCCACCAGCTTGTGAATGTCGATGGGCTTGCGGACCACCGTCAAACCGGCGCCGAGCCGCGCCAGGGTGAAATCCAGGAGCTCCTCGATCAGCCGCTGGGCGCGTTCGGCAGAGCTCGCGACATGGCCGAGTACGCGCTGCTTGTCGGCCGGCAACTCGCCTCGCCCCAGGAGATGCACGCCCATCAGGATGGCCGAGAGCGGATTTCGCAGGTCGTGACTGACGATGCCGACCATCTGCTCGGCGAAGAGCGCACGGTCCTCGGCGGATGCGCGCTCGCGAACGAGCTGGGTCACGTCGCTCAGTACGCCGACGAAGCGCACCAGTTTGCCGGCCTGGTCGAAAAAACCTTGACCGGCAGATTTGACGGTGCGCTGGACGCCATCGATGCCATTCAAGCGGTAGCTGGTGTCGTAGATCTCTTCGGAGCCGTCGAGAACCCGCCGGAGCGCCTCGGCCTCGGCAGCCCGGTCCGCGGCGTCGATGGCATTCACGTAGTCCGCTTCGCTCAACGCTCGCTCCGAGCCGAAGCCCAGCAGCAGTGCCACATCGTCGCCGAAGCGGCGCGCGCCGGAGACGGGATCGATCTCCCAGAGAAAAAGCTTGCCCACGTGCAGGGCCTGGCGCAGGCGCGCCTCGGCCAGCTTGAGGTCCTCCTGCGCCTTGCGCTCCGTCTGAACCAGCTCGTCCGCCCGCTTGCGGGCGGCGAGCAGCTCGCGCTCGTAAAGGTTGCGGTCTTCGGCGACCACCGCCGAGACCTCGTCGATGACCGTGCCGCCATGCGCGCGCCGGACCACGTTCAGCAGCATCGGAACGGTGCGCCCGTCGGCGTGCATGAGCTCGAGCTTGACCTCTGCCAGTGAACCTTGCAGCTGCAGCATGGGCAGCCAGTGGGTGTGGTGGAAGATGCGCCCGCCGACCGTGAACAGCTCCTGGAGCTTCTTGCGGCCGACGAGTTCCTCCGGCGTGCGGCCGACCCACAGGCAGAAGGTCGTGTTGACCTTGAGGATGAGCCCTTGGGCGTCGGCCACGAGCAGGCCGCAAGCAGCTCGCTCATAAAGGGATTCGACGCTGGGAAGGGCGGGCACTGTCCAGGCGAGGGTCAGGCCGGGCGCGAAGCCAGGAACTCGCCCATGGCGTCGGCGCTCGCGCCGGGCGCGCTCAGGTGCGGGCAATGGCCGGTGTTTTTCACGACCCGCAGCATGCTGCCGGGCAGCGTCTGATGAAGGTATTCGCCGACCGGCACCGGCGCGATCAGGTCGTCCGAGGACTGAACGATCAGCGTCGGCGTCTTGAACCCGGCCAGATCGTCCCGGTTGTCCGAGAGAAAGGTCACGCGGGCGAACTGCTTGGCGATCTCGGGATCGGTGCGGCAGAAGCTGTTGGTCAGCTCGACGGCGAGTTCGGGCTGCTCCGGCGCACCCATGATTGCCGGTGCCATGCTGCTGGCCCAGCCCAGGTAGTTGCTCTCCAGCGTGTCGAGGAGTGAGTCGATGTCGGCGCGCGTGAAGCCGCCTTGATAGCTTCCGTCGTTGATGTAGCAAGGCGACGGGCCGATCATCAGGTGGCCGGCGAACTTGCCCGGCGCTCGCAGGTCGGCGAGCACGCCGCTCATGGCGCTGACCGAATGCCCGACGAACATCACCGGCGCATCGGCGAACTCATCGATGATCTCCAGCAGATCGCCTGCGTAGCCCTCCAGCGAGTCGTACTTGTTGCGGTCGTAGGCGGAGAGGTCCGACGTGCCGCTGCCCACCAGGTCGAACAGGACGATCTTGAACTTCGATTCGAATCGCGGCGTGATGAAGCGCCACATATTCTGGTCGCAGCCGAAACCGTGCGCAAAGATCATGGTCGCGGGGCCACGGCCCTGGACATGGACGTTGTTGCGTTTCTGGACCGACATGGATGGAACCCTGGTAATGGCAGACGATGCCGACTAGCAGGGCATTGTTTCAGATGCGATGAAATTGGGGACGAACTTCATCGCAACAGAACGTCAATCTCCCGGAATATGGGGCGGGTTCAGCCCCACCGGCTTGGCCGCCTTCTTGCGCATCCGGATGTTGAGCATCTCCACCGCCACCGAGAAGGCCATCGCGAAATAGACGTAGCCCTTCGGCACGTGGTGGCCGAAGCCCTCCGCGACCAGCACCACGCCCACCACCACCAGGAAGGAGAGTGCCAGCATCTTGATGGTGGGATGGTTGGAGACGAAGCGGCCGATGGGGCCGGCGAACAGCATCATGAGGCCCACCGAAGCGACCACCGCCGCGATCATGACCCGCACGTCGTCCACCATGCCGACCGCGGTGATGATCGAATCCAGCGAGAAGACCAGATCGATGATCATGATCTGCAGGATGACCGACGCGAAGGTGGTCTTGACCGCGCTGGACGTCTGCGCTTCGTGCCCGCCTTCCAGCGACTGGTGTACCTCGGTCGTGCTCTTCCATATGAGGAACAGTCCACCGAGGATCAGGATCAGGTCGCGGCCCGAGATGTCCTGGCCGACCACCGAGAAGAGCGGCGCCACCAGGCCGACGATCCAGGCCAGCACCAGCAGCAGCCCGATGCGCATGAACATCGCCATGAACAGACCGACCCGGCGTGCAAACTCGCGCTTGGCGGGCGGCAGCTTGTCGACCAGGATGGAGATGAAGATGATGTTGTCGATGCCGAGGACCAGCTCCAGCGCAGTCAGGGTGGCGAAGGCGATCCAGACTTGGGGATCGGTCAAGAGTTCGAGCATCGAAGTTCTTTCTGCAGGGCAGAGGTGGTTTGGATTGGGCGGAAGTATCTGCGGAGAAATGCGAGGGCAAGCTATGCCCTGATCGCGGCGCAGGGCATGCATTGTCTGCACGGCCACCCACGGGTTCGGCCGGGGTCGGCAGAAAAGCGCGACGCGGCGCCTTCGACCGTGCAGGCCATCGAGGATGCGGCACGCGCGCGCTTCGCCGGCCTTCGCGCTTCGACACCCTGGCCTTCAGGCCGCCGGCCGACGCGATCGAGTTCCGCAACAACGGTGCGCTGAGCGCCTCAGGCGCTGAGCGTCTTCAGAAACGCGCCTTGACGAAGGCCGAGGGCCCCTTCAGCCTGACCTTCAGGCGCGCGGTGCTGCTGATGCTGTCGATGTCGCGCCTGAGATCGATTTCGCTCACGCCATAGGACAGCACCAGGCCGACGTTCTTGATCGGGAACCACTCGACGCCGAGGGCCGCGTTGTAGATATGGCCGTGCAGCCGGCTGCCGCCCTTGCGCACGCCCGAGGCATCGGCGAACAGGCGCAGGTCCGGCGTGATGGCATGGCGCACGCCGATCTCGAGCACCGGCGCGAAGGCGTCGTCGCTGTCGCGCTGGCTGAAGGTGGCGGTCGTGCCGTTCACGCTCGCGAAAGCATTGGTGTCCAGTGTGGCCTTGTAGTAGGCGACGCCGGCACCGAGGCCCAGCACCGTGTTGCCCGAGCCGATCCACCACTTGTAGGCCAGCTTGGCGAATTCGATCTTGAGGTCGAGGTTGAGGTTGCCCAGCGCCGTGATCGAGGTCGGCCCGACCGCGAAGCTGTCGGCGACGCCGGCGCCGTAGTCGCGCTTGAAGCGGTAGTAGTCGAGCGAGAGCCCCTGGCTGTCGCCGAGCAGGATGTCGGCCGTGATGCGCGGCATGGTCACGTCGCTGCCCTTGATGTCGCCCGGATCCAGCCGGCCGTAGGGCGTGTTCAGCGAGGCGTTGAAGGTGGGGTCGGCATTGAAGGCGCCGACCGAGAGGCTGAAGCGGTCGAGCGCCGGAGAGGGCTCGGCCAGCGCCGGGGCGGCAATGAAGAGGCCGGCGCCGGCCACGGCGGCCGCAAGGGCGCACAAACGCGTCGAAGACATGGAGATGGATCCTCAGGTGCGGCAGTCTTGGCGTGCTTTCGCTCTCGATCTGTCGGCCGCGATGCTCCCCTGGGCGCGAACGCGAATCTATCGGTTGCACGCACGCTGCCAATCCGCCGATGCCGCCTTCAGATGTAGGACGGGCCCTGCGCTGCGCAACAAGCCATGCCGAAACCGGCCATGGAACCTTTCAGTGGCTCGCGTTACTCATCGAATCCTTGCCACCGCTACTCGCCTGCCATGACCGATCGCATGCACCATCTCGTCGATGCTCTGAGCCGAATGACGAATAGCCGCTACTCAATCGAAGAAGAAGCCGACGGCGCCCTCACGGCTGCCATCGAGATCGACGGCATCGACTTCATGTTCATCCACGAGCAGGATCAGCCGGACCATTTCATGATCTACGGCCGCCTCGGCGCAGTGGCCGACGACTGCGCCGACGACTTTCTGCGGACGCTGCTTCAGACCAACCTCGCGGCCGCACGCACTGGACAGGCAGGGTACGGCATGGTGATGGAATCCGCCGAAGTGCTGCATGCCATCCGCGCGTCGTACGAGCACGCCGAGCCGAACGCGGTGCTGCGGTCGTTGGCGAACGTTGCGGCGCAAGCCAACGAATGGCGTCGGCAGCTGCTGCTGGTTGTTCCGAGCGACGCGAGCACCGTGCTTGCATAACCTGAATCAATCCTTGGAGTAGATATGAACTCGACCCAACCCACCGCCCGCTAGCCCGGCCCCAGTCGGGGCGCACGCGAGCTCGCCGGTGCCCGCAGCAAGGCACACCACCGTGCCAGCCGAGCGTCCGGTAGCTGCCTCCGCGAGCCGCGTCGGCGGTCCGCAGGCCAAGCGAGACCACTATCCGACCCCGCAGGACCGCAGGCAGCTTGCAAGAACGATCCGTGCCCAGCAGCGCGCGCATGGCATCGAGCCGGTGCCCGAGCCGCAACAAGAAGAAACCGCCGGCTGGCATGAATGGATGGCCGGTTGGGCCAGCTCGATCGGCGGCGCGTCTTCCGAGGTAGCTTCGTACATATGGGACCGCCTGCCGACCACCGAGACGCCATCGGAAGCGCCGGCGGCCAAGGCACCGAAAAAGCAGACGTTCCAGGCCGGACAGGGCGGCGTCATGGTGGCGGAGTTTGATTTCAGGAACGCAAAGGAGGGGCCGCGGACCCATCACGACGTTGTGCCCGAGCTTGAGCGCTTCCTCGGCAAGGGCAAGGTCCACGTCTTGCCCATGAATCAAGGAGGGGTGCCGTTCACGCGCAACGAGGCCTTCGAGACGCCGCTCAAGATGATCACGTCCAGGGGTTCGGAACTCAACCCGCAGTATCGGCAGATCCACGCTAGCGCCCTAGAGTTCTTCAACCAGTCCGGGATAGCCCATGAACAGATTCCGCACAACCTCAATATGGCCAACTTCGAGTACGTGCCGTCGAGCAGGCTGCTGATCCTGGCCGACATCGGCAATTCGAAGGTTTCTGAGCCCATCATTGTCAAGGAACTCAAGCGAGTCTTCGGCGACCCGAAGCACATCATCAAGCTGGAACTCAACATAGATCTGAAGGACGAGTTGGGCGGCTACCTCTGCTACGACCTGGATCTCGCGTTTCACGCGACCAGGAACCGCGACGGCAAGGATGTCGCACTGATCTACGAGCCGTGCATCGTCGAGAACCCGACGGCCCCTCGCATGGGCCGCCAGCAGGTCCTGGACACGCTGCGCAAGCTGAAATTCGATGTCATCGAAATAAGCGCCGAGGATCAGCACAATCTCGCCACCAACTGCCTGTCCGCCCTCGACGGCTCGGGGCGCCTGCTGTTCCCCAACAAGGACATCAGCGACAAACTGCGCTCCGATCTGGAGGCGCATGGCCTCACGCCGGTGTTCCCGCAGTCGAAGGAGGGACTGGGGAACAGGTATGCCAAAGGCGGTGCCTACGGAATCCATTGCCTCACCGTGAACCTGCGGCGTCCTCAGTCCGAGATCGAGCAGGCCGACGAGAAGAAGAAGAAGGAGTTGTGAAGGCCGACGGCCTGGCGCTCCAGCTCAGTCGCCTAGTGGTTGTCGCGCGGAATCCCGAAGGTCGCGTGGATCCTCTGGTACTTGACCGCGGGCTTGAGCACCATGCCTTCGGACAGCTCGTCGACGATGGCGCGCTGGATCTCCTGCCACGGCGTCTGACTCGGCGGATACGGATAGCCGCCGGCCGCCTCGAGCTTCGCGCGGCGCTTGGCCAACTCCTCCTCGGGCACCAGCATGTTCGCAGTGCGCTTCTTCAGATCGATGCGCACGCGGTCACCGGTCTGGAGCAGCGCGAGCCCGCCGCCCGTGGCGGCCTCCGGCGACGCGTTGAGGATCGAAGGCGAGCCCGAGGTGCCGGACTGCCGCCCGTCGCCGATGCAGGGCAGGGCCGTGATGCCCTTCTTCAGCAGGTAGTCGGGCGCGCGCATGTTCACCACCTCGGCCGCGCCGGGGTAGCCGACCGGCCCGACGCCGCGCATGCACAGGATGCTGTTTGCGTCGATCTTCATCTTCGGGTCGTCGATGCGGCGGTGGTAGTCCTCGGGCCCGTCGAACACGATGGCCGTGCCTTCGAAAGCCATCGGGTCGTTCGGATCTTCCAGGTAGCGCCCATGGAACTCCGGCGTGATCACGCTGGTCTTCATGATCGCCGAATCGAACAGGTTGCCCTTGAGGTTGAGGAAGCCGGCGTTCTTCTTCATCGGCTTGGCGTAGGGAAAGATCACCTTGCGGTCGCTGGTGAAGCGGCCTTCGCAGTTCTCGGTCAGGGTCTTGCCGTTGGCCGTCAGCGCGGGCTGGATCTTGCCCTGGGCGATCAGCTCCGCGACCACGGCGGGCACGCCGCCGGCGCGGTAGTACTCCTCGCCGAGGTACTCGCCCGCGGGCTGCAGGTTGACGATCAGCGGGATCTTGTAGCCGTGCTTCTCCCAGTCGGCCGTCGTCAGCTCGACGCCGACGTGGCGCGCGATGGCGTTCAGGTGGATCGGCGCGTTGGTCGAGCCGCCGAGCGCCGAGTTGACGACGATCGCGTTCTCGAACGCGGCGCGCGTGAGGATGTCCGAGGGCTTGAGGTTCTCGCGCACCATCTCGACGATGCGCTTGCCCGTCATGTAGGCCATCTCCTGGCGGTCGCGGTAGGGCGCCGGAATCGCGGCGCTGCCCGGCAGCGTCATGCCCAGCGCCTCGGCCAGCGAGTTCATGGTCGAGGCGGTGCCCATGGTGTTGCAGTGGCCGGTCGACGGCGCCGAGGAGGCCACGAGTTTCAGGAAGCCCTCGTAGCCGATCTCGCCCGCGGCCATCAGCTCGCGCGCCTTCCAGACGATGGTGCCGGAGCCGGTGCGCTCGCCCTGGTACCAGCCGTTGAGCATCGGCCCCGAGTTGAGCGCGATCGCCGGGATGTCGACCGTGGCCGCCGCCATGATCTGCGCCGGCGTGGTCTTGTCGCAGCCGGTGGTCAGCACCACGCCGTCGATCGGATAGCCGTAGAGCACCTCGACCAGCGACAGGTACTGCAGGTTGCGGTCGAGCGCAGCGGTCGGGCGCTTGCAGGTTTCCTGGATCGGATGGATCGGGAACTCGAAGGCGATGCCGCCGGCATCGCGGATGCCCTCGCGTACGCGCTCGGCCAGCACCAGGTGGTGGCGGTTGCACGGCGCGATGTCCGAACCGGTCTGCGCGATGCCGATCATCGGACGGCCCGACTGGAGCTCGTCGAAGCCGAGGCCGAAGTTCATGGTGCGCTCGATGTAGAGCGCCGTCATGTCGGCATTGGCCGGGTTGTCGAACCAGGCCTGGGAGCGCAGCGTCAGTGCGCGTTGCGGTGCGGCCTTGGCCTTGTTGTTTTTCTTCGGTTTCATCGGGAGAGGCCTTTCAGGGTCTGGTCGGCGTTGGGCAGGGCGCGGCAGTCGTCGATGTACTGCCGGACGATGTCGGCGAAGTTGTCGTGCGGGTGCAGGCCGAGGCGCGCGGCGCGCGCCGCCGTCGCGCCGCCGGGCCAGTTGGCGACGATGCCGGCGATGCGCTCGTCGCGCTCGAAGCGCACGCGCGCGCGCACCTCGGGGCCGGCCACCTCCTCCAGCGCGTCGAGCATGTCGCTGACGCGCACGTTGAGCGCCGGCAGATTCAGCGCGGTGCGGCCGCAGAAGGCTTCGCGGCTGGCCTCGTAGACGGCGATCAGCCCGTCGACGGTGCGCGAGGGCGAGGACATCGGATGCGACACATCGGGCGAGACCGGGCAGATGGCTTCCACGCCCGCCAGCGGCTCGCGGATGATGCCGCTGAAGAAGGAAGAAGCCGCGGCGTTGGGCCGGCCGGGGCGCACGGTCACCGTCATGAGCCGCGCGGCGCGGCCGTCGATGTAGCCCTTGCGCGTGTAGTCGGCGACGAGGTGCTCGCAGATCAGCTTCTGCGTGCCGTAGGAGGTTTGCGGCGCGGGCAGCGTGTCGTCGGCGACGAGCTTGGGCAGCGGCACGGCCGGATCGGGACCGAAGACGGCGACCGAGCTCGAGAACACCAGCCGGGTGGGCTTGCCGCCGGCCGCGACGTTCGCGCGCAGCGCATCGAGCAGGGCGCGCGTGCTGTCCAGGTTGGAGCGCAGGCCGAGCTCGAAATCGACCTCGCACTCGCCCGACACGGCCGAGGCGAGGTGGAAGATGCCGTCGAAAGCCTCGGTGCGCAGGGCCTCGGTCTGCGCGAGCAGGGGGCCGGTGCGGCCCTCGACGCGCGCATCCGCCAGCAGGTCGGCCGGCGGCGGCGCGATGTCGGTCAGGACCATGCGGTCGATGCGCTCGCCGGCCAGGGTGCCGCGCGCGAGCAGCGTGCGTGCGAGGCGTGCGCCGACAAAGCCGCCGCCTCCGGTGATCAGCAGTTTCATGATGGGTTCTCCTTCATCTGTGGGTTCGTGGCTTCGCCTGTGTCTTTTGTCGCCGGCCGGAAATGATCCCGCCCTCCACCAGCCGGTCTTCGCCGCGCAGCAGGTGCTGGGTGGCGTGGTGGCGCGCCGCGGCCGGGTCGCGCGCGGCGATGGCCTCGACGATGGCGCGGTGCTCCAGCTGCACCGCCTCCATGAAGTCCTTGCGGCGGGCTTCGTTGCCGCGCGTGATGCGCATGCCTTCGCGCAGGTACTGCTCGAGAAAGCCGAGCAGCAGCCGGAACTGCGGGTTGCCGGCCGACTCGCCGATGATGCGGTGGAAAGCCAGGTCCTCGGCCACGCCGTCGCGGCCCGCGGCGACGGCGGCGTCGATGGCCTTCAGCGCGCGCCGCAGCGCCGCGACGTGGCTGCGGCTCGCACGCTCGGCCGCCAGCGCGGCGATCTCGCCCTCGAGCACCCGCCGCACCTCCACCACGTGCACCACGGCCTGCACCGATTCGAGCACGCGCGGGTCGAAGGCCAGCGGCTGGTTCTGCGGCGTGGGCGCCACGTAGACGCCCGAGCCCTGCCTCGACACCACCAGCGAGCGCGACTTGAGCTGGTGCACCGCCTCGCGCACCACCGTGCGCGAGACGCCGTGCGTGGCCGCCAGCTGCTGCTCGGTGGGCAGGCGATCGCCGGGCGCCAGCTCGCCGGATTCGATCAGCGCGCCCAAGCGCAGCGCCAGGCGGTCGGACAGCCGATCGGCTGCCGACCGCAGGGGTTCGGAGGAAGGGGCGGGCGCCCGCGCGGGCGTTGCGGAATGAAGCACGGTTATCAGGTCATCATACAAATCTTCGGGGGTTAACGCGTACCGGTTTGCCCTGATAGCGACGCGGCGACCCAGTACCGATACTGCGCGGCTGCGATGCGGAGGCTCCAGCCATCGCCCGCAGGCTTCGCGAAACTTCAGGATTCCAGTGCATGGCCAATGTCACGATCCAGGCAGTCAAGAAGAACTTCGGCGACGTCCCCATCCTGCATGGCGTGGACATCGACATCCGCGACGGCTCCTTCACCGTGCTCGTCGGTCCCTCGGGCTGCGGCAAGTCCACGCTGCTGCGCATGATCGCCGGCCTCGAGCAGATCAACAGCGGCGAGATCCGCATCGGCGAGCGGCGCGTCAACGACCTGCCGCCCAAGGAGCGCGACATCGCGATGGTGTTCCAGAACTACGCGCTCTATCCGCACATGACCGTGCGCGACAACATGGCCTTCGCGCTCGCACTCGCGAAGATGGACAAGCCGGCGATCGAATCGAAGGTGAAGCGCGCGGCCGAGATCCTCGGCCTCATTCCGCTGCTCGACCGCTTCCCGCGCCAGCTCTCGGGCGGCCAGCGCCAGCGCGTGGCGATGGGCCGCGCGATCGTGCGCGATCCGCAGGTCTTCCTGTTCGACGAGCCGCTGTCCAACCTCGACGCCAAGCTGCGCGTGGCGATGCGCGGCGAGATCAAGGAGCTGCACCAGCGCCTGAAGACGACCTCGATCTACGTCACGCACGACCAGATCGAGGCCATGACCATGGGCGACAAGATCGTCGTCATGCGCGAGGGCCGCATCGAGCAGACCGGCAGCCCGCTCGATCTCTACGACAACCCGGCCAACCAGTTCGTCGCCGGCTTCATCGGCTCGCCGGCCATGAACTTCCTGCCGGGCACGCTGCGGCGCAGCGGCGGCGCGGCACGCGTCGAGCTGCAGGACGGCACGCAGCTCGATGCGCCGCTCTCCGCCGGCGGCGCGGACGGCCAGGCGGTGGTCTACGGCACCCGGCCCGAGCACCTCACGCTCGCGGACGGCAGCGGCATCCCGGCGCGGGTGGCGGTGATGGAGCCCACCGGCATGGACACCTTCGTCTCCTGCCGGCACGAGGGCGCCGAGCTCTCGGCGGTGTTCCGCGAGCGCCACGACTTCGCGCCCGGGACGACCATCCATCTGCAGCCCGATCTGCAGCGCGCGCATCTTTTCGACGCAGGCACCGGCGAACGGCTGGTGTCCTGAATCGTTCATCGGCAGTCCGTTCAAAACACGAAGGAGACATGAATGACTGAGTTCAATCGCCGCAGGTTTCTGGAAGGCTCCGCCGGCGTCGCCGCCGCGGCCACGCTCGGCACCGGCACCGCGCTCTTCTCCACGGCTGCCAGCGCGCAGTCGACGACCTTCAAGCCCGAGAAAGGCGCCACGCTGCGCGTGCTGCGCTGGAGCCGCTTCGTGCAGGGCGACATCGACGCCTACATGGCCAACGTGAAGAAGTTCACCGAGGCCTCGGGCGTGCAGGTGCGCGTCGACAACGAGACCTGGGAGGACGTGCGGCCCAAGGCGGCGGTGGCGGCCAACACGGGCGCCGGGCCGGACATCATCCTGTCGACCAACGACGATGCCAACCTCTACCCGGAGAAGCTGCTCGACGTCACCGACCTGTGCACCTACCTCGGCCGCAAGTACGGTGGCTGGTACCCGGGGTGCGAGGCCTACCTGCGGCCCGACGGCAAGAGGTGGATCGGCGTGCCGCTCGGCACCGCCGGCGCGATGCTGGTGTACCGCCAGAGCCACCTGAAGGCGGCCGGCTTCGACACCTTCCCGAAGGACACGAACGCCTTCCTCGAGCTGCTCAAGGCGTTGAAGACGAAAGGCACGCCCGCCGGCTTCGCGCTCGGCAACGCCACCGGCGACGGGCTGTGGACCAACTGGCTGATCTGGTCGCATGGCGGCAAGCTCGTCGACAAGAACAACAAGGTCGTCATCGACAGCCCGGAGACCATCAAGGCGCTCGAGTACGCCAAGGAGATGTACGCCACCTTTGCGCCCGGCACGCTGTCGTGGCTGGACCCGAACAACAACAAGGCCTTCCTCGACGGCCAGATCAGCCTCACCAACAACGGCATCTCGATCTACTACGCGACCAAGAACTCCAAGGACGACAAGCTCAAGGAGATGGCGCAAGACATCAACCATTCGCCCTACCCGATCGGGCCGGCGGGCGTGCCGACCGAGTCGCACCTGTTCTTCAACCAGATGGTCATGAAGTACACGAAGTACCCGCAGGCCGCCAAGGAGTACCTGCGCTTCATGATGGAACAGGAGCAGTTCGACCCGTGGCTGCAGGCCGCAGGCGGCTACATCTCGCAGCCGCTCGCAGCCTACGAGAAGAGCGTCGTCTGGACCGTCGACCCGAAACACACGCCGTACCGCGACTGCACGAAGAACATGCGGCCGACCGGCTACGAGGGCAAGCTCGGGTATGCGTCGGCCGGCGCCGGCGCGGACTTCATCGTGACGAACATGGTGGCCGAGGCGGCCAGCGGCTCCAAGTCGCCCAAGGAAGCCGCCGAACGGGCGCAGAAGCGTGCCGAACGCTACTACAAGGTCTGAGCCCGCCGCGGACGCGCCCGAGGCGGCGCGCCCGTGGAGGGCGCGGCTGGCCGACAGCCGCAACTTCCTCGGCCTGCTCTTCATGCTGCCGGCGGCGGGGCTGCTGCTGCTGTTCCTCACCTATCCGCTCGGCCTGGGCGTCTGGCTCGGCTTCACCGACACCAAGGTCGGGCGCGGCGGGCAGTGGATCGGCTTCGAGAACTACGAGTTCCTGTGGGGCGACGCGGTCACGCGCCTCGCGCTCTTCAACACGCTGCTCTACACGGTGGTGGCGAGCGTGTTCAAGTTCGTGCTGGGGCTGTGGCTGGCGCTCTTGCTCAACAAGAACCTCCGGCTGAAGACCTTCTTTCGCGCCGTCATCCTCCTGCCCTACATCGTGCCGACGGCGCTGTCGGCCATCGCCTTCTGGTGGATCTACGACTCGCAGTTCTCGATCGTCAGCTGGGCGCTGATGAAGATGGGGCTGATCGACCGCTACATCGATTTCCTCGGCGACCCGTGGAATGCGCGCTGGTCGGTGATCGCGGCCAATGTGTGGCGCGGCATCCCCTTCGTCGCCATCACGCTCTTGGCCGGGCTGCAGACCATCTCGCCCTCGTACTACGAGGCCTCGGCCATCGACGGCGCGTCGCCCTGGCAGCAGTTCCGGCATGTCACGCTGCCGCTCCTGACGCCGATCATCGCGGTGGTGATGACCTTCTCGGTGCTCTTCACCTTCACCGACTTCCAGCTCATCTACGTGATCACGCGCGGCGGGCCGCTGAACGCGACGCACCTGATGGCCACGCTGTCATTCCAGCGCGCGATCTCGGGCGGCGCGCTGGGCGAGGGCGCGGCCATCGCCATCGCGATGGTGCCCTTCCTGCTGGCCTGCGTGCTGTTCAGCTACTTCGGCCTGCAGCGCCGCAAGTGGCAGCAAGGAGGGTCCGACAAATGAGCGCCAAGGCCACAGCAACGACCACGGCCGACATGGTCGGCATGAGCTATCTCGAATCGGTGCCGCGCAAGGTGGTGACGGTGTACCTGCCGCTGGTGGTGTTCCTGATCGTGCTGCTGTTCCCGTTCTACTGGATGGCGATCACCTCGGTGAAGCCGGATGCCGAGCTGCTGACGCGCGAGGGCAACCCCTTCTGGGTGGTGGCGCCGACGCTGGCGCACTTCCACAAGCTGCTGTTCGAAACCTCGTACCCGCAGTGGATCTGGAACACGCTGCTGGTGTCGGTGGTGTCGACCTTCTTCTCGCTCGCCTGCTCGGTGTTCGCGGCGTATGCGATCGAGCGGCTGCGCTTCAACGGCTCGCGGCAGGTGGGGCTGGCGATCTTCCTGGCCTACCTGGTGCCGCCGTCGATCCTGTTCATCCCGCTCGCCAACGTGGTGTTCGGCCTCGGCCTGTTCGACACGCGGCTGGCGCTGATCCTGACCTACCCGACCTTCCTGATCCCCTTCTGCACCTGGCTCCTGATGGGCTACTTCCGCTCGATCCCCTTCGAGCTGGAGGAGTGCGCGCTGATCGACGGCGCGAACCGCTGGCAGATCCTGGTGAAGATCGTGCTGCCGCTGGCCGTGCCGGGCCTGATCTCGGCCGGCATCTTCGCCTTCACCCTGTCGTGGAACGAGTTCATCTACGCGCTGACCTTCGTCTCCTCGTCCGAGATCAAGACCGTGCCGGTGGGGGTCGTGACCGAGCTGGTGCAGGGCGACGTCTACCAGTGGGGGCCGCTGATGGCCGGCGCGCTGCTGGGCTCGCTGCCGGTGGCCTTCATCTACTCCTTCTTCGTCGAGTACTACGTCTCGGGGTTGACGGGGTCGGTGAAGGAGTGAGGGATCTTTCGCTGCGCCTCATTGCGACTTACTGCGACTTCAGGTACTGGGCCAGATCTGCAATCTCCTGTGGGCTGAGCCCCAGCGATCTCCTGCTGTTGTAGGTGGAGGCGACCTCCTCGAGCGTGGCGGCCGATCCGTCGTGGAAGTAGGGCGCGTGCTGCCAGACGCCGCGCAGCGGCGAGCTGCGGTACATCTTGGTCGCCGACCGGGAGGCGTAGCTCGACGTTTCCGGCTCCGCCATCGAGTCGCCGGGCGGATGCAGCGTCGAGTTGGCATCCGTGAAGAGGGCGCCGCTGTGGCAGCTCACGCACTTTCCTGCGCCATCGAAGACCAGCTTGCCCCGCACGGCCGCGGCGGCGTCGAAACTGCCCGCCGGCGCAGCGGGCGCCTTCAAGGACAACTGATAGGCCTGCAGCGCGGGCAACTTGCTCGTGACCAGGTCCGTGGTGCCGTTGGTGATGTTCAGGTTCAGGCGCGGCTCGGAGAAGCTTCCCTGGCCGCCCATCTGGGTCACGGCCACATACCGGTTCCAGTAAGCGATCTCGGCGCCGTCGCCGGTGAAGGTCACGCTGTGAATGCCCTCCAGTCCATAGGCCGGCGGGATGACCACCGGCTTGTTCAGGCCATCGATGTTGAAGCGCGGGTCGTACTTGCCCTTGCCCCAGGAGAGGTAGACGGCCTTCCTGGCGGCGTTCACCGAGGGGGACAGCGCGATGATGGCGCCCGGATTCAGGTCCCGGTTGGGCCAGCCGTCGAGCCGCTTGCCGATGCCCGGCGCGAAAGAATTGTCGACGGTCGAGTGGCAGAGGGCGCAGGTCACGCCGACGCGGGTCAGCGCATCCTTGCCGCCTACCGTCTGCACAGTGCCTTTGAGGCCGACCACGGCGTCCAGCTTCAGCAAGGCGACGGTCGTGGCGGGACTTGCGAGATCGACACTTCCATCCTTGATGCCCTTCACCACCTCCGGCGGCAGCGCCTCGGCGTCGACCTTGAGCCCGACCGCCAGCGCGGCCACGGGACTGACCGCGGCGCTGATGACCTCGTGGATCCGCAGCGTGTCGGTCCAATGGGCTTCGTCGCCGAAGGTGTCGAAGCGGAAGATCTGCTTGCCTTGTGCGACGAGCGCGGCTTGCTCGGCTGCCGGGCCGCCGGCGCCCCCCGTGCCACCGCCACCGCCACCACCGCCGCCCCCGCCGCCGCACGCGACGGTCAGCGCGGCAGCGACCGCGACCGCGCCGGTTGCAACTCCATTCACTTTCGGCCATTCGCGGCGCGGGGTGGTCATGCGGAGCTCCTTTCGCAGCGCTGGGCTGCAGGGCCGGATGTCAGCGTAGAGCGCCAGGCGGGCCGATGGCAGCCATGACCCAGGCGACGATGGCGTCGCAGCGGGCGCCGCCGAAGGTGAACGCATCGCCGAGCGCGACATCGACGTCGCGCGACAGCGATTCGCGCAGCAGCCCGCGGGCGCGAAAGAACCGGCTGCGCACGGTCGCTTCCGGAATCGCCAGCGCAGCCGCCACTTCCTCGATGCTCATGTCTTCCACCGCACGCAGCACGAACACGGTGCGAAACGCATCGGGCAAGGCATCGATGCCGGCCTCGATCAGGCGGCGCATCTCCCCGCGCATGGCCACGCGCTCGGGCTGTTCGTCGGCATCCGCGTGCATCCATGCTTCTCCTTGCGCTTCGCACAGATCCATGGCGGCGTCGAGCGGGATCACCTGGGCACCGGCATCGCGGCGCAGCCGCCCGAGTGCCTCGTTCACCACGATTCGCACCAGCCAGGTGGACAGGCGCGCCTCGGCCCGGAAGCCGGCAATCGAGCGCCATGCACGCAGGTAGGCCTCCTGCAGCGCATCCTGCGTCTCGTCGTCGCTCTTCAGGATGCTGCGGCCGGTGCGAAACAGCAGGCGGTTGTGCCTGCGCATGATCTGCTGGAAGGCGTCGGCATCGCCATGGGCGGCGCAAGCGGCCAGTTCGGCATCGGAGGCAGGCATCGGTGCGCCGGTGGTGGATGGAAGCGGTGGCATGTCGGACCCTCGTGTCCATTGGATGGGCCAGGCGATGATCCTGTTCCCGCCTGCCGCCTGCCGCCTTCTGCATGGCAGGCCGGGCCCGGCGCCTCAGGCGGCGGCGACTCGCCGCTGCCGCACCCGCCACAGCAGCGTGAGCGTGATGCCCATGTTCAGCAGGTTCCATGCGATGCCGTTGACGAAGGCCGCGTGGTAGCTGCCGGTCAGGTCGAACACCTTGCCCGACATCCAGCCGCCCAGGGCCATGCCGAGCAGCGTGAACATCAGCACCGTGCCGACGCGGGCGCCCGCCTCGGCCGGCGGAAAGTGCTCGCGCACGATGATCGCGTACGAGGGCACGATGCCGCCCTGGAACAGGCCGAACATCGCCGACACCACGAACAGCGGCACCAGGCCGTCGAAGGGCAGGAACAGCAGCAGCGCCACGCCCTGCAGGGCCGAGCCCAGCAACAGGGTGCGCAGGCCCCCGATGCGGTCGCAGATGAGGCCCGAGACCAGGCGGCTCACGATGCCGCAGGCCAGCATCAGCGAGAGCATCTGGGCGCCGCGGGCGGCGCCGAAGCCGAGGTCGGTGCAATAGGCCACGATGTGCACCTGCGGCATCGCCATCGCGACGCAGCAGGCAGTGCCGGCCACGCACAGCAGCCCCTGCGCCATGCCGAGGCTGAAGCCGAAGGGGCGCAAGGCGCCGGCCATGGCCGGTGCTTCCGTCGCCGCGGCGGGCGCCTTGGCCAGCACTGCCGCCGGGGGCCGCGCGCGCATCAGCAGCGCCAGGCCGAACATCGCCAGGCCGCAGAAGATGCCCATGCCGAAGTAGGTCTGGCGCCAGCCGACCGCCTCGACGAAGTGCTGCACGATCGGCGGCCAGACCGCGCCCGCGATGTAGTTGCCGCTGGCGCAGATGGCCACCGCGATGCCGCGCCGCCGCGCGAACCACAGCGAGGTGTCGGCCACCAGCGGCGCGAAGGCCGCCGCGCTGCCCAGCAGCCCGACCAGCAGCGCCTGCGCCGCGATGAAGCCGACGATGCCGGTGGCCATGCTGCAGGCGATATAGCCGAGCCCCAGGGCGACGGCGCCGCCGAGCAGCGGCCACATCACGCCGAAGCGATCGGCCAGGCGGCCCATGAGCACGCCGCCGAGGCCGAAGCCGATCATCAGCAGCGTGTAGGGAAGCGACGCCTGGGCACGGTCGATGCCGAAGTCGGCCTGCACCGCGGGGATCACGACCGACACCACGTACATGCCGCTGCTGCCGACCGTCATGATGAGCAGCGTCACCAGCAGGCGCCACACCGCGTAGCGCGAGTCGGGCTGGTGCGCGTGCGCGGCGGTGCCTGGCATGCGGGTCAACGCAGCATCCAGTCGGCGCTGGCGTCGAGGAGCTGCGCCATCACCTCGGCGTCGTTGCGGCCCGAGCGGACCAGCACGTGGAAGGAGTGGTCGGCTTCCGCCACCCGCACCAGCGTGGCGCGCGGGCCCAGTTCCGCCACCAGCTTCTCGATGCGGCCGAATTCCGCCAGCTTGTCGCGGGTGCCCTGGACGAACAGCATCGGCTCACGGACATCGAACAGGTGGCGCGCACGTTCGCTCGACGGCGCGCCTTCCGGGTGCAGCGGAAAGCCCAGGAACAGCAGCCCCGCCACGCCCGGCAGCGGCGCCAGGGCCTGCGCCTGCGAAGTCATGCGTGCACCGAAGGACTTGCCGCCCGCGAACAGCGGCAGCCCGGGGAACAGCGCGTGGGCGTGCGCCGCCGCGGCGCGCACCGCGGAATGGGCCGTCGCGGGCGAGTCCGGGCGCCTGGAGCCGCGCTCCATGTATGGAAACTGGTAGCGCAGCGTGGCGATGCCGCGCTGCGCCAGCCCGCTCGCGACTGCTGCCATGAAGGCGTGCCCCATGCCGGCGCCCGCGCCGTGCGCGAACACGTAGCAGGCGCGCGGGGTGGGCGGTGCCTGCACCAGCGCGGAGACGGTTTGTGCGTCGTCGAGACCCAGGGTGGTGGCTTGTGCTTCGGTGCTCATGGGGGTGGACTCGGCAGCAGTTGCGTCAAGGCACGTTCGACGTGTTGATCTGGAACGGCCGCCCCTGCATCCTGAAGCCGCCGCCGAACTCGATGGCGACACTGCCCGTGGGCTTCACCGGGCATCCGCGCGGCGGCTGGCAGGCCCATTGCGGGCCGCGGTCGGCGAACAGCACCGGGCCGTAGCGATAGTTGAGCACCGAGCGGCCCGCGTAGTCCGCCACGCTGAGCGTCAGGCCGACGTTGGCGAAGTTGTCGATGTCCTCGGCCGCGATCGGATCGACCAATCGGCTGTCCTGCAGCGTGCGCACCACCCGGCCGCTGCGGCCGTCTGCCGAGAAGCGCACCCACTGGATCTTGCGATCGGCGCGCGAGGTCACGATCACCTGGCCGTTGAGCGGGTCGCCCCGGATGTCGGGGTCGGGCTCGCCCTTGGAATGCGCAAGCGAGCTGGGGTTGCGGCCGACGGCGACCTTGCCCTCGGCCACGATCCGGTTCGGCGAACCCGCGCCGGGCTCCGCACCCGGCGCGTAGCCGCCCAGGCTGAAGATGCGCAGGGCGCCCTCCTGCGTGGCGATCCAGGCGTGGGCATCCCTGGTGCGGGTGATGGTGGTCTTGACGGCCGTGGGCCGCGCATCGAGCGCGATCGTCTTGACCACCACCGGCCGCGACTGCGGCTTGAAGCCGAAGCCATGCGGCCACTGCCGCTCGTCCTGGCCCACCGGGCCGATCCTGCCCACGGCCTCGCTGAAGTAGACGCTGTTGATGTAGGCGAAGAGCGGCTTCAGGTCGATGAAGGCCGCCTTCTGTTCGGACTTGGACACCACCACCGCCACGCCGCCCTTGGCGTAGCGCTTGTAGTGCTCGCCGGAGGGGGTGAAGGACTGCCAGTGGCGGCTCAACGGCGAGTGGGTCTGGCCCATGAAGAGGCCGCCGCCCAGCACCGTGTTGAAGGGGTGCATGCCGGTGGTCGCAGCGATCTCGGTCGGCGCCTTCATGTCGGGCGGCAGGTCCACGTAGCCCAGCACCTTCATGAAGGCGATGTTGCCCATGTTCGGCAGCCCCGGGTAGACGCCCTGCCATTCGCTCCACCACTCGTAGTACGGCCCTTCGAGCTTGCAGCCGTCGCACAAGCCGGCCAGCGCGACGACGGCGACCTGGCCCTTGAGCTCGGCCGTGTCCCACACCGTCACGAAGGCGAACTCGCTGTTGCTCGTCATGGCGACGGCGGTCGGCACCTTGTTCGGTGCCAGCTGCGCGGTGGCGAGGTTGTGGGCGGTGTTGCTGCCGGTGGTGGCGAGCAGGCCGTTCTGGAAGGCGATGACGGAACTCGGGCAGTTGCCCGCCGGGCCGCTGCAGCGCCCGGCCGCGACGGGGCGGGCGCTGCCGTCGTTCGGCAGCAGGCCGGCGGCGCGGTACTTCGCCACATTGATGCTGTCGAGCCCGCCGCCGCCGTGCTGCCAGGGCAGCTGCGGCTTCTGTGCGTAGGTGTTGGCCTCGAAGGCCGATGCCTGCAGGTCGCCGACACCGGCGCGCTGGAGCGGATCGTCGGCCAGGAACACGACGCTGGACTGGTTGGTCGAGTAGGCGAAGTCGACCTCCTTGCGCGGGCCGCCGAGCTGCCACGAGCTGGCGCAGGCGCCCTTGCCGTCACAGCGCGCGAACTGGTCCTCGCGCTCGTACAGGGTGGGCAGCTTCGCCCCGGCGGCGGCGCCCTGCGCGGCGGCGGGGCCGTAGCGGTAGGCAATGCCTTCGGCCTCGCTCAGGTTCGCGGCCATGGCCCGGTAGGCCGCGGGATCGATCTTGCCGGCGCGGTCCACCACGTCGGTCACGCCGCTCGCCGAAGGCCGATGCAAGGCCTTTGCCGACGCCGACGCCGACGCCGACGCCGACCCGATGGTGCATGACTTGCGCACCTGCGGCGCAGGGTCGCCGCCGAAGAACTCGTTGCTGCATCGGGCCGGGCCCGTCAGCATCTTCTCGACCCAGTGCTCGCCGGCGCCGTAGCGAACCCGCGTCGGCGCGGCGACGGCGAAGTCCTCGCCCTCCTGCACCTGGCGCGCGGCCTGCGCGAGGCACTGCGGCGAGAGCAGCGCCAGGAGAGCAACCAGGGCGGCGCCCCGGAACGCTGCGTGGCTCACCACGTATTGCGCAGTTCGCGCAGCTTGATGAACACGGTCTTCGAATCCGGCTTCTCGGGCAGATCGGGAAAGACCTTGCGCAGCCCCGCGATGACGCTCGGGCTGGACAGGCGCAGGAAGGTGTTGATCTGCTTCTCCTGGCCCAGCGTGGTGACGGGCGCCTTTTTCGGGTTCTGCCCCACCACGTCGGACAGCAGCGCCATGGCGGCGGCGTTGTCGGACTCGCGCGCGAGCGTGAAGCGAAGGTTGTTCTCGATGTAGTCGTGGCCCGGGTAGACGCGCGTGTTGTCGGGCAGCTTCGCGAGCTGGTCGACGAAGCTGCCGTAGAGCGCTTCCGCACTGCCGCCGTTGTGGCAGTTGCCCGCACCGGCGTTGAACAGCGTGTCGCCGGAGAACAGCGCCGGCTGCTCGGTGTGGGAGCGCAGGCAGATGTGGCACATCGTGTGGCCGGGCGTGTCCAGGCACTCGAGCTCGACGGTCTTGCCGACCTTGATCACGTCGCCGGCCTTGACGCCGCGATCCACGCCGCCGATGCGTGCGCCGGCCCGGTGGTGCGCGATCACCTTGGCACCGGTGGCCGCCACCACCGCATCGTTGCCGCCGATGTGGTCGTGGTGCTCGTGCGTGTTGAGGATCTGGGTGATCTCCCAGCCCTTCGCCCTGGCGGCGGTCAGGCATTTCTGATGGTCTACCGGATCGATGGCCAGGGCCTCGCCGCTCTCGGGGCAGGCGATCAGGTAGTTGTAGTTGCGGTAGGCATTGCCCGTCCAGATGCGCTCGACAATCATGGCTCGCTCCCAGGGATCAAAGCCGGCATTTTAGGAATATGAAGCCCGGCGTCACCAGCCCGCGGCGCCATCCAGCAGGGCACGCCGGGCGAGCAGGAAGGTCGCGGCATTCCAGCTCTGGCCGGCCATTCCCATCGGCGCCAGCGTGCGGCCGTGGAACCACTCGGTGAAACGCCAGTCGTTGAGCTGGTTCACGTGCGCCAGCCGCGCGAGCTCGGGCCAGGCCCGCGCGTGCAGGCCCAGCTTGGCGAGCGCCATCACCCAGAAGCCGCCGACGAAGGGCCAGATGCCGCCGTTGTGGTACTGGTGGATGACGTTCTGCTGGTGCCGCGCCATGTACGGCCGCCACAGCGCGTGCTGGCGCGACAGCGGACGCAGCACCACCCGCACCGGGTAGGGATCGCCGGCACGCGCCTCGGTGAGGGTGTTGACGATGCGCTGCGCCATGGCGGAATCGGCCAGCCCGCTCTGGATGGCCAGCACGTTGCCGAACACATCCCCCTCGTCGCCGACGAAGGAGAGATTGACGAAGCTCAGGTACAGGGCGGGGTCGCGCCGGCCGCGCCGCGCATAGTGCCGCAGCAGCCGGGCACGGTGGTATTCGGGCAGGTCGCGCTGGAAGGGATTGAACAGGTGGTTGAAGTGGTGCTGCGTCGCCTCGGCGTGCTCCAGCGCGTAGCGGCGCTTCACCTCGTACCACAGCGCGTTGCTGTACAGCACGTAGCCCGAGCGCGGCATGATGTCGGCCCAGTCGCTGGCCTCGTTCTGTTGCAGCAGCCGGAAGTGCTGGTGCTCCTGGGCCAGCAGCCAGCCGAGCGCGCGTTCCACCTCGCGGCCCCAGTGCGAGGCGCCGACGCCGCCATGGCGGCGCACGTGGTCGACCGCGATCAGCCACCACAGGGTGGCGTCGATGCAGCCCAGGTACCAGAAGTCGGCATCGCGGCCGTCGGGGTCGACGTATTTGGGGATCTGTCCATTGGCCGCCTGGTGCGCCGCGAGCGCGTCGAGGCTGGTCACCGCCGCCTGCTCCAGCGCGGGCACGCCGCTGCCGCACATCGCCATCACGCAGATCGCGGCGTCGCGCCCGAAGATGCGCGTATAGCGCCGCGCTTCGGCCGCCTCGGTGCGGCTGGCGGCCAGGATGCCGTGCGGCGTCAGGTTGCGTTCCAGGAGCGCGAGCGACGCCCGGGAGCAGGTGTCGATCAGCGCGAGCGTGGGGGCGTCGAGATTCTTCATGGGGGTTGGATGCATCGTCCGCCGGGAGGCGCCACGATCGGGAATTCTCGCGGCACATCGGAATAACCCGAACGGCCGGGCGGCAATGTTGCGCATCTTGCAGATCGCTCCTAAGGGAGAACCCTGTCTGGCCAACAGCCATCTGTCGATGATCCGGGCAGTCGATTTGCCCGGATGTCCGACACAGCGCGGGCCACGGGGTCGCGAGCTCCAGGGAAGCAAGCGCCACGACTGCAGGCACGGCATGTGCACTGGCAACAACAACTCATTTGCCACGAACCGATCCATGTCAGCAGCAAAGCCATCCAGCGAAACCCTTCTTCTCGACGCCGACATCGCCATCCTCGGGCTGTCCCTGCGCGCCTCCAACGTGCTGCGGCGCCACGATCTGCACACCGTTCGGGACGTCACGCGCGTGTCGCCCCGGAAGCTGTTTGCCATGACGCGGCTGGGACGCCAGTCGGTCGAGCAGATCGCCTCGAGCGTCGAGCGGCGGGGCCTTCGGCTCGCGGACGACTGCATGAGGGATCGGAGCGCAAGCGCCAGCCGCTCGAGCCTGTCGAGCGCGACCACGCGCCTTGCCAGCGGCAACGCGTGACGGCATCATCGCGCCGGGATTCCGAGTGCCTTCACCCCCTGAGGAGATCGACCGATGAAACCTTGGATTCGCCATGCCGTCGCCCTCGCCAGCTTCCTTGCTGCTGCCGCCGCCGCGCAAGCGGCCGGTACCGTGGGCAACACGCTGCCGCCGGGCTTCCCCTCCATTGAAGACACTTCGCTGGCCAAGCCTCTCATCGGCTTCGGCGCTGCCGGGCCGGTGACGCGCACGCCGGTGATCTTCGTCCACGGCAACAACGACACGCCGTTCCCCACCGCGTGCAATCCCTACGGGAGCATGCAGGCGCTGGCGCAGTACCTGGCCAACAACGGCTACGCCACCAGCGAACTCTGGGGCGTGGGCTACCAGGGCGACCAGTGCGACCTGGGTTCCGACCCCACGCGCCGTTCGCGAATAGCCCACACCAACGCGGCCAATGTGCCCGACCTGCGCCGCTTCGTGCAGGCGGTGATGGATTTCACCGGCGCCAAGCAGGTCGACATCGTCGGCCACAGCCTGGGCGTCACCTTGGCACGCGAGTGGATGCGGCAGGACGAGACGCGGCACACCGTGCGCCGCCTGGTCGCCATCGACGGGCCGAACCACGGCATCATCAATTGCTCGCCCGACCCTGCCAACTACTGGCAGGCGCCGGCTGCCGGCGGCTTCACGCCGTCGAGCGAGATCTGCCAGGAACTCGGTTCCCCG
Source organism: Variovorax paradoxus (assembly GCF_018614915.1). Lineage (GTDB taxonomy): Bacteria > Pseudomonadota > Gammaproteobacteria > Burkholderiales > Burkholderiaceae_C > Variovorax > Variovorax paradoxus_K. The sequence continues at coordinate 53,379 of NZ_JAGGNU010000012.1, forward strand.
GACACGCCCTTCCTGCGCCTGCTCAACGGACCCGGCGGCCATCGCGAGACCTCGGGCCCGACGCGCGTGCTGGTCATCCGCGACGCCGATGCGAGCTTCGTCTACTTCCCGATGCAGGACGGCGCGATCGCACCGGTGCCGGCGGTCGACTCGTTCGGCAAGCCGACCGACTTCGCCAGGAGCGCCAGCCTGCGCGGTGCGCGCGAGATCTCGCTCACCGGCCAGGGCGCCTACGACCCCATCCTGCGAACCGGGCACCTCGGCATCCTGAACTCGCCGCAGACCTGGCAGGCGACGCTCGAGTTTCTGAACGGGGCGCCGTCCAGGGACAAGGACGATTGAGCACGACTGCCGCTCGAGTCATCCTTCGTTCGAAAGCCGGGCGAAGGCCGACAGCAGGTCGAGCGGATGCAGCATGGCCGAGCGCACGGCCTGCGCGGTCTCGTACTGGTACAGCACGGAACGCAGCCGCGGCGCCGTCGCGAGAGCGTTCCAGACCGGAAGAAGATCCACCTCCGGCGGCGCCGCGTCGTCGCGCGCGAGCTGCTGCGCGAAGGCGAGGCTGGCGGGCTCGGCGAGCAGCACGGACTTGCTCGCTGCACTGAGCATCGGAGGCTGCGCTTCGGCCGCGGCCGAGCAGCAATAGATCACCTGCGCCGGCAGCGTATGGCCATGCGGCTGGAGCCGGCGAAGCGAGGCGCCGAGAATGCGCGCCTCGCCGTCGGCCGAGGCAAAGACGTAGCTCTGGTCGGCGCTGGCGTGGGCAAGCCGCCGCAGGCCGCGCAGCAGGCGCGACACATCGGAGCTTGCGGCCGCCGGCGATGCCTTGATCTCGGCGAGCAGCACGATGTCGGCGGCACCGCCGGCATCGGCTCGCACGATCGCCGCGTCCCATTCGTCCTTGGCCTTGTCCGCCATTCCCGGGAAAGCGCGCGGCGTGCGAAGGCTCTGCACGACGCGGTAGCCGGCGCTTCCTCCCGCGCGCCGGTTCAGTGCTTCGGCCATCTCGCGGAAGGCTTGCGCGGTGGCGTGCTCGGCCATCTCGCCCAGCCGCGCCGATGCGCGCCCCGACGCGGCGGCGGCATCGCTGCCTGCCAGCGGTCCGCGCCGATCGCACAGCGCGCGGTAGCGTTGCACGGCCTCGTGGCGGAGCAGGGCACCGCCCCGTATCAAGCGCTGCAGCGCAGGGCCGGAGAGGATGGCGCGCAGCGGCGCGCGCCAGCGCTCTTCTGCCGAGAGATCCTGCAGGAGCAACTGCTCGATCGCCGCTGCCAGCGCCGTCCACGCGTCGGCTGCGGCGAGCCCATGCAAGCGCGCCAGCGCATCGCGCATCGCTTCGGCCGGCAGGTCGCGCAGCTTGCCGGGGTGCGATCGCATCGGTCGCCACACGGACCGCGCGCCGATCGGCCCCGAGCTGCGCCGAAAGCCGCACATGCTCATGGACTTCGGCGCTCTGCGCCTGCAGCACGAGCGCCTGGAACGCCGGGTCGCCGCCTGCGGGTGCGAGCGCCTTGCGAATCAGCGCCGCAAGCGCGCGCGTGAAGAGCTGCTGCATGCCAGGAGGCGGTGGCGCATGCGCTTCCCCTGCGAGGCGCGCGGCTTCGATCGCGAAGGCCAGCGCCGTGTCGGTCGCGCTCGAGGCAGCCGCATCGGCATCGGCCGGCAAGGGCGGCATTCGGTATCTGCGCGGCGCGGCGCGCAGGGCAGCGAGAAGAAGAGCGTCGAGGTGCTGCAATCGGAATCAGGGCCTGTGTTTCAGTTGAGCGCGAAATGCACGCAGCGCCTGGCACGTCGCAGCAGGCGCTTCGACCGGCAGGTACTCGCCGCTCTGCGAAATGACTTGCGATCGGACGTTCGCAGCGCCTGCCTTGTGCAAGCCTTCGACATAGTCGTCGATGTCGCGCCCGCCGGCCTCCCCGCGCAGGCAGAGGATCGGCGTTTCGATATCCACGCGCTGTGCATTGCGCTCCGCGGCCTTCTCCATCGCGCGGTACCAGCCGAAGCCGGCCTTCAATGCCTCGGGCCGCCGGTACGCCTGGGTCCAGGCCTCGCGGACCTCGTCCGAAAGCGCACGCTTGTCGGCGGCGAGCAGGTCGTAGAAGTAGTCGAAATAGGCGCGCTCGCGTCCAGTCACCAGCAGCTCGGGCAAGCCCGGTATCGCATGAAACGCGAAGTGCCAGATGCGCGGTTCGGCGATCAGCCTCGACCACGGCGCGACGCCGGGAATGACCGTGTTCATCACCACCGCGCCCGCAATGCGTGCGCCATGCTCGCGTGCGGCCGCGAAGGCGATCATGCCGCCGACATCCACTCCCGCGAAGACGATCGAATGCGCGCCCAGCGATTCGGCCGCGCCGAGCAACAGGTCGGCGAGCGCATGCAGCTCGCCCGGCGCCGGCGAGCGTGCCGTGCGAGCCGCCGATGCCGGGCAGATCGAAGGCGATGGCGTGGGAATCCGTTCCCAGTTCGTCGAGCACCAGGTCGTAGATCGACTTCGAATGGGGCCAGCCATGCAGAAGCACCAGCCACGGCGAGCGCGGATCGCCCGCGCTGCGATAGGCGAGCGTGAGGCCGTCGATCGAGAGAGTCGATTCAGCTGCCATGCGTGCTCCTTGGAGATCCCCGTTGCGCAGGCCCGGACCAGGAAAGCGCGGGCGCAGCTGACGGCACTGGGCCACCCTATGCGCTCCCTGGGAGCGCATGCCGATCGGCGGCGCTCGCGGGCGGATGTAGGCGACTGTCGTTCGCTGGCACGGGCCTTAGGCCGTTAAGACTATTGCACTAATCCGGAACGGCCATACCATGACGGACGCCAGTTTTGCAGGTGGCGAACATGCAGACGATTGCCCAGTGGCTTGCCCGGATCGGCATGGAACGCTATGCGCCGATGTTCGAGGCGCAGCGCGTCGACCTGGACCTCATCGCCGGCCTCACCGACGCGGACCTCAAGGAGATCGGCATCGCGGCGCTGGGTGACCGCAAGCGGATCCTGTCCGTGATCGCACAGGGCCAGCAGGAGCCGGGCACGAGCCCTCTCACGCAAGCCCCGGCCAGCTCGCCTGCGCCAGCACCGGCGCGCGTGGCCGAGCGGCGGCAACTGACGGTGATGTTCTGCGACCTGGTCGGTTCGACCCACCTGGCCGGCCTGCTCGACCCGGAGGATCTGCGCGCCGTCATCGGCGACTACCAAGCCGCGGTGACGGCAGCGGTGGCTGCGCACGAGGGCTACGTCGCGCAGCTGCTCGGCGACGGGGTGCTCGTGTACTTCGGCTACCCGCATGCCAACGAGGACGATGCGGCGCGCGCCATCCACGCAGCACTGGACGTGATCGCCGCAGTCAACCGGCTCGCCGCGGGTGGCCAGCACGCCCTGCACACCCGGATCGGCATAGCGACCGGCCTCGTCGTCGTCGGCCAGGTCGGAGCCGGCACGCCGGCGGCCGAGTTGAGCGCCAGCGGCGAAACGCCGAACCTGGCTGCCAGGCTGCAGACCCAGGCAGCGCCCGATTGCATCGTCATCGCCGATCGGACACGGCAGCTCATCGGCGAAGAGTTCGAACTCGACTCCCTGGGCGTGCTGGAGCTCAAGGGCTTCGAGGCGCCGGTGCACGCATGGCAAGTGCTGCGCGAGCGCCGAACCGCGAGCCGCTTCGAAGCCATTCACACGCAGCAGCTGTCCCAGCTGATCGGACGCGACAGCGAACTGGCGCTGCTGCTCGAGCGCTGGAGCATCGCCTGCGAGGGCGAGGGCCAGATCGTGCTGCTCTCCGGCGAGCCGGGCATCGGCAAGTCGCGGATCACCCAGGCCCTGCGGGAACGCACCGCCGCCGAAGCCCTGGAGACCATGGTGCTGCAATGCTCGCCCTCCCACAGCAACAGCGCCCTCTATCCGCTGGTGCGCTGCCTGGAGATCGCGGCGAACCTGGCGCCGGCGGCGGCTGTGGCCCAGCGCGCCGCGCGCTTCGAACAGTACCTGGCCGAGCACGGGGTATCGCTCGCGCCCGATGCGCTCGGTTGCCTGCTCCGGCTGCTGATGCTGCCGGATGGAGGCCGGCCGGCTCCGGCCGGCCAGACGCCGCAGCAGCAGAAGGGCGCGACCTTGCAGGCGGTGATCGACGTCATCCACGCTGTTTCCCTGCGCTCGCCGCTGCTCGTGCTGATCGAGGATGCGCACTGGATCGACCCGACAACCGAGGAATGGATCGGCCAGGCCGTCGACGGCCTGCGCGACGCGCGCGTCCTGATGCTGTTGACCTGCCGGCCGCAGTACGTGCCGCCCTGGGGCAACGCGGCGAATTCGACCCGGCTGACGATGAACCGGCTGAGCCACCGGCAGTCGGCGGCGCTGATCGAGACGGTCACCGGCGGCAAGCCGCTGCCGGTGGAGGTGATCGACGAGATCATCCGCAAGACCGACGGCGTGCCGCTGTTCGTCGAGGAACTGACCAAGACCGTGCTGGCGTCCGCGCTCGTCGAGGACACGCCGACGGGCTACCGGCTGCACGGGCCCCTGCAGACGCTGGCGATTCCGTCGACGCTGCAGGATTCGCTGATGGCGCGGCTGGACCGGCTGGCCCCGGCCAAGGAGATCGCGCAGGTCGCCGCAGCCATCGGACGCGACTTCAGCCATGCGCTGCTCGCACAGGTGCTGCAGATGCCCGCCGCGCAGCTCGAGCAGGCGCTCGACGAGCTGCTGCGCGCCGAGCTGGTGTTCCGCCGCGGCACGTCTGCCGAACCGGGCTATGCGTTCAAGCATGCGCTGATCCGGGACACGGCCTACAACAGCATGGTCCGGAGCCAGCGCGCGCTGCGGCATGCGCAGATCGCGCACGCGCTGGAGCGCAGTGAGCCGCAGACCGTCGCCGCCCATCCCGAGCTGCTGGCCCAACATCACCAGGAAGCCGGCCACGGCAGCGAAGCCATCCGGTACTGGACGGCGGCCGGTGACCTGGCGCAGCGCCGATTCGCCAGCCGCGAAGCGACGATCCACTACAACGCCGCCATCGCACTCGTTGCGCGGTCGCCCGCGGGGCCGGCGCGCAGCGAGCTCGAGCTGGCTCTGCATCTGCAGCTCGGCAACGCGCTGACGCTCTCTGAGGGCTATGGCTCCGGCGCGACCTATCAGAGTTACGCGAAGGCACGCGACCTGGCGCGAGAACTCGGACGGGTCGAGGACTACGTGAGCGCGTGGATCGGCTCTGCGCCCAGCATGAACTCGGCCGGCCGCAACGGCGAACTGATCGAAAGCATCCACGAGATCGACAGAGCGCAGCTGGCGTCGCTCCCGCCCGGATTGCGCATCAACGTATCGATTGTGCTGGGTGCCGCCCACTACCTGCGGGGCGAGATCGGCACGGCCTGGGCGCACCTGGAGGAAGCAAGGGTGCTCGACGACAGCGTGCAGATCACGCATGAGCACCCGGTGGCCGGGGCGGACCCGGCGATCATGATTCGCGCCATCAGCATGAGGGCGCGCGGGATGCTGGGCTACCTGGAGCAGGCCGAAGCGCTCGCAGCGCAGGCGCTGCAGATCGCCGAAGCCAGGGGCCATCCCCCGACGATCGCCATGGCCAGGCAGGCGTGGATCAGGGTCCTGCTGTCGAAGGGTGAGCATGCGCAGGCGGCTTTGGCGGCGAAGCAGATGCTGGAGCTGTCCGAACGTTTCGGAATCCAGACGCGGGTCGCCAACGGCCTGATGTTCCTGGGGCGCACCAGCGTTGCGCTGGGCGATGTCGAGGCCGGGATCGCGCATCTCCGCAAGGGCTACGCGCTCTGGATGTCGGCCGGCGGAAAGCAGCAGACTTCGCAGTACGGCGCGCAGGCGGCGGACGTGCTGTTGCGGGCCGGGCGAGTCGGCGAGGCACGGCGGTACATCGCCGAGGCGCAGGCCATGCAGGGCGAGACCGACGAGCGCTTCTACGAGACCGAGCTGCTGCGGCTCGGCGGCCGGCTGCTGGAAATCGACGGCGACGACACCAGCGCCGAAGCACGCTATCGGCAGGCCATCGACATTGCCGAGCAACGCGGCATCAAGCTCTTTTCGTTGCGCGCGGCCCGCGAGCTGGCGACGCTCTGGCAGCGCCAGGGCAAAAGCACCGAGGCTCGCCAGATGCTGCAGCCGCTCTACGGCTGGTTCACCGAAGGCTTCCAGTTCAGCGACCTTCGCGAAGCGAAGGCGCTGCTCGACTCGTTGCAGAAAGGGCAGGCGCGGCTCGACCGCTGATGCAGCAGGCGCGCCGGCTCGCGTGTGGGCGCCGACCTTGCACGGAAATCAGTCGGTGCGATCGGCCGGCAGGACGATGGTCCTCAGCAGCCTCGTGTCTTCCAGGGCGTGCAGCCCGTGCGGCGCGCCGCCGGCGAGGTACATGAGCTGACCGGCCTCGAGCAACTTCAGCTCGCCGTCCAGCTGCACTTCGACCCGTCCGCGCAGGCACTGGAGGGTCATCGAAGTCGAGACGCCATGGGACGGAACGAGCTTGCCGGCCGGCAGCACCAGCCACATGACCTCGACATCGCTCGCCTTCAGGAGTGCACAGGTCTCTTCTGCCTGCGCATCGAGCGCGCCGAGGCTCACGACCTGACCGGATGATGCGTGGGAGAGTGCCATGCCGGGCAGTTTGGCAAGGAGGGCGGGGCTTGTCCAGAGCGGTTCTGCCCGAGCCGCCGCAGAAGAGATCCGGCGTTATGCTTTTGCTCCCGACCAGACTCGGACACGCCCATGCCCCGCATTGCCTCCGTGGAAAGCGGCTTCTACCGCATCCCCCAACCGATCGTCCTCACGGATTCCACGCACGGCGAGATCCGCGCCTTCGAGTTGAACACCGTGCGCGTGCGCGACGCCGAGGGCGCCGAAGGTGTCGGCTACACCTTCACCGTCGGCCGGAACGGAGCGGCCATCGATGCGGTTCTCGCACGCGAGTTTCCCGAGATCATGGCCGGCGAAGAAGCCGATCACATCGAGCGCCTGTGGCAAAAGGCGTGGTGGGCGCTGCACTACGGCGGCCGCGGCGGCCCGACGGTGCTGGCGCTTTCGGCCTTCGACATGGCGCTGTGGGACCTGAAGGCCAGGAGGGTCGGCCTGCCGCTGTGGAACCTGCTGGGCGGGCACGATCCGCAGGTGCCCTGCTATGCAGGCGGCATCGACTTGCAGCTGCCGCTCGACGACTTGCTGCGCCAGACCGACAGCAACCTCGGCAAGGGCTTTCGTGCCATCAAGATGAAAGTGGGCCGGGCGCGCCTGGCCGAGGACATCGAGCGCGTCCGCGCCATGCGCGACCACCTGGGCCAGGGCTTTCCGTTGATGGTGGACGCGAACATGAAGTGGGGCGTCGACGAGGCCATCCGCGCGGCGCGTGCATTGCAGCCCTTCGACCTGGGCTGGCTCGAGGAGCCCACCATCCCGGACGATCCGGCGGGCCATGTACGCATCATCCGGGAAGGCGGCCTGCCGGTCGCGGTCGGCGAGAACCTGCGCAGCCTCTGGGAGTTCAAGCAATACATCGCCGCCGGTGCCGTGACGCACCCGGAACCCGACGTGACCAACTGCGGCGGCGTCACCCCCTTCATGAAGATCGCGCGGCTGGCTGAAGCCTTCAACATGCCGGTGACATCGCACGGTGCGCACGACGTGACCGTGCATCTTCTGGCCGCCTGCCCGAATCGCATCTATCTGGAGGCGCACGGCTTCGGCCTGGACAGCTACGTCGCCGAGCCGCTGCGTATCGAAGAGGGCATGGCGATTGCGCCAGACAGGCCGGGCCACGGCATCGACTTCGACTGGCAGGCCTTGGAAAAGATCAGCGCCTGAACAGCCAGGCCGATCGACCGGCCCGAGAATTTCAGTTGTAGCGCACCTCGGCCACGACCGGCGCATCGGGCTGGTTGGTGTCGGCATTGGCGTAGGCGCCGCCCTGGCGGAACCAGTAGCGGCAGCCGATGCGGCCGAGCATCTTGACGCAGGTCTGCCCGTCGTCGTGGATGCTCCAGGTGCCGGCGGCCCGGCCGAGCCCGCTGAGGCTGACGGCCTCCACCGTTCCGTCGCCGTGGAACTCCCAGTGGGAGAGCTTCCCGCTGGCGATGTTCTTCGACACGATCGCCTTGTCCATGAGGCTGGCCTCGATCTCGGTCTTGCTCAGGTAGATGCGCTCGTCGGCGCGCGCCGCGCCGGGCAGCAATGCGGCAAATACCGCGACTGCGATCAACGCCAGCGCGGCCATCACGCGGCGGGTGAGCGCCGTGCCGTCCTGGCCGGCATGGAAAGGCGCGAGGCGAACGCTGAGGCCGTGGACTGTCAGCAGGGCGAGCTGGACAAGGAAGGTGGTCATGGTGTCGGCCTTTCGGGGAATCGGAACCCGTGTCGGAGTCGGGTTCGCCAGGCCATGAATCTACGGATTCGCCTCCTTTTCCACGAGTGAACAGTGCATGCGCGGGATGTGACGCAGTTCACATCGGCGGCGGGAGCAGGCCCTCCCCAGATGGGGGTGCGGACTTGGTGCGCCCCGAATAGCATGCGCTTTGTCCGGTTTCGAGCGTGAGACGGACTGCACCTTTCCGGAGGCCACCCCATGCGGATCGCATCCATGCTCCTTGCCGGCTCGCTATCGTGCGTTGCCTTGTCGCTATCCGCACAGACCACGCAGTACAAAGGCATGTGCGATGCGTCTGCAGCCGTGAGTCTTGGACAAGACTACTTTGTTGTCGGTGACGATGAACAGAGCGTCCTGCGCGTGTTTCGCATCGGCCACCCAGCGGCGAAGAGCAGCCTCGATCTTTCGCGGTATCTCGGTGTGCAGCGAGAGAACAAGAAGCCCTTGGAGACCGACATCGAGGGCGCGGCGCGAATCGGCGATCGGATCTACTGGATCACCTCGCACGGCCGAGATGGCGACGGCAAATCAGCGCCGAGCCGCCACCGCCTGTTCGCCACGACAGTGGCGCAACACACCAAGGCGCCGACGATCCGCAATGTCGACGCGCCGCCCTACTCGAAGCTTCTCGAGCAGGCGTTGCAGGACGAGCGCTTCTCCGATCTCACGGCTGCAGAACCCCACGCGCCTGAGAAGGAAGACGGCCTGAGCATCGAAGGCCTGGCCGCGACGCCGGACGGCCAGCTTCTCATTGGATTCCGCAACCCGCGCCCGAATCGCGCCGCGCTGATCATCCCACTGCTGAATCCTGCGGCCGTCGTGGATCGAGGCGAAGCGCCCGCATTCGGAGACTTGATTCGGCTCGACCTGGGCGGACGCGGCATCCGGAGCATGGAATGGCTTGACGGCGCCTACCTGATCGTCGGCGGCCCGCATGACGACCGCCGCGAGAACTCCAAGGCGCTGAGCTTCGAGCTCTACAGATGGGCCGGGCCAGGACAACAACCACAGAAAGCCGAGCAACGAAGCTTCACCGAAATCAACCCCGAAGCCCTCTTCAAGGTCGCCGGTAAAGCAGGGGTCTATGTGCTCAGCGACGACGGCGACGTCGCGGTCGGCAATGACAAGTGCAAGAAGGCGCCTGCCAGCCGGCAGAGCTTCAGAGGCCGTTTTCTCAAGTAGCGCCGCGCCTGGCCTGCTCGGACGCGCCGTCACCTATCAGGAGCAAGCACATGAAACTGATCAGCCAACGCAACGCCATGGCCGCTGACGACGGCCAAGCCGTGAGTCTCCCGACAGCGCGGGCCGCCGCCAGGCGATCCGATTGCTCGATGAACTGGTGCTGAAAACAGCTTCGTCCGTGCCGTTGGCCAACAAGCGATTCGTGAGGATAAGCATGGTTCCTCTGATCAAAAAAACAGCCCCGCAGGCGGGGCTGGATTGCGAAGCCGCGACGGCTTTCTACTGGAGCTTGTAGAACCCGATCTTCTTGCTGATCTCGACTTGGCGCGCGTTGCGTGCCCAGAGTTCGACAGTGTTGATCGTGGTGCCCTGGGCGTACTGCTGGCCGAAGGTGTTGTCGCAATGCTTGTCGCTGCTGCCTTGGGTCGAGCAGAACACCATTCCCTTGCGCGCCGAACTCGCCACGCCGGTGCTGTCGTTGAAGCGCGCGCCCGGCTGGCCGGCAGTGGTACTGCCGAAGGGGGCTCGACCGTACACCGCCAACGAAGTCGGCGCCAGTGCGCCCTGCGGCACGGTCCAGGCGTCCAACTGACCGTCGGCGCTGAAGTCGACATTGTTCGGTTCGTTCTGGCTGGGCGCGCCGAAGATGCCGGCGCCGTCGGTCGCGATGTCGGTATCAGACAGCAACTCGGCACGCATCGCCGCGGTGATGTTCGCGAAGGCGAGCTGCCGGATTTCGGCGACCGACTGCGCGCGGGCTAGCGTGCGGTACCTCTGCGTCGCAACGCTGGCGTTGCTGGTGTCGAAGAACTCCAGCGTCCACACGCTCTGGTTCTGCAGCGCCGCGATTTGCGCGTCGGTGTACTGCGTGCCCACAAAATAGAGACTGAGCTCCTTGTCGGCCGGGTTGCCGGCAGTGGCCGTGTTCTGGTAGGCACCGGCGAGCCGAACGATCGGGCTGCCGCTCGGCATTACGCCGTCGTCCTTCATCACCACCAAGTACGACAGGCCCGACTGCGGCACGAAGGTGCGCACCACGCCGTCGGGCGCCGTCACCAGCACCTTGCTGAAGATCGGGGTGCCGCTGCCGTCGGTCTTGTTGTCGATGTTGACGTTGTAGCCGGTGGTGTAGGAGTTGAAGCTCGGCGTGTTGATCAGGTCGCGGTGCTCCGAGAAGGGGCGCACGCTGGCGCTGTGGTCGTAGCCGTTGCCCGAGAGCTTGAGCGCGCCGCCGACATTGCGTGCAACGAGGGTGTCGGTGTCGGTGTTGCCGGCCGTATCGGTCCAGCGGTAGCTGAACACCAGGTCGCCGTTGGCGCGCACGAACTCGAAGTTGCCGCGGTCCCACACCAAGCCGGTGGGGCCGGGCCGGAACAGGCTGTTGAATGCGCCCCGGTTGCTGGCATTGCGGCCCACGGTGCTGCCGTTGCTGTAGTAGGTGGACGGATCGTCGCCGACAAACAGCATGCGGCAGGCCGGGGCAATCACGTCGGCCGGACCTCCCGTGACGGCGGCCGTGTCGTTCGGCGCGTTGACCCGCTGCGACAGCGGCAGCGCATAGCAAGCCGTGAGGTGCGTGAAGAGGTCCGCTACCGTCGCAGGCGAGGGCGTGTTGGTCAGCGCGCTGGCCGTGACGGCGGGCAGCACCGGCGTGGTGGCGCTGCTGGTGCTGTAGCTGATGGACAGCGGCGCGCTGCCGTCGGTCGAAGGCGTGGCCTTGACGGTGATCTCGATGTTGGCGGCGGTGCCGTCGGGCAGCACGCTGACCGAGATCGAATCGAGCACCTTGTCCTGGCCGGTGCCGTCGGCCGCGAAGCTGCCCGAGATCGGGTCGATCGCCGCCAGGCCCAGAGCCGACAACAGCGGGGTGATGGCCGCCACCAGCTCGTCGGTCTGTTTCTTGATGGTGTCGGCCGTCACGGCGCTGGGATTGGTCTGGATCGCGCCGGCCAGGCTCGCCGGATTGCCGTCGGGCGAGAGCTCGGCCACGATGATGGTGGTCAGGGGCGTCACGTTGGCAATGCCGCCGGCCGCGCTCGCCGTGGTGCTGTAGAAGGTCTGGTCATCGCGCACGGCCTTGATGACCAGCGGCGCCTTGGTGCTGGCCGGCAGGGTGCAGGCATAGGCGCCGACGCTGTCGGTCTGGGTCGTGCAGACCGTGGCGCCGGTCTGGTCGACCACGGTGATCGTGGCGCCGCTGAACGCCGCGCCGGTGGCGGCCACACCGCTGAGCTTGGCGGCTGTCGCGGTGTCGCTGGTGCCGGAGCTGCCCGTGCCGCCGGCGGCGGTCGGGAATCCCGCTCCGCTTCCCCCGCCGCCTCCGCAGGCCGCTAGCGAGAGCACCAGTGCCGCGGCGCAGCCGGCACGGATCTTGGGGGAAATGGATGTCATGAAAAGAACTCCTCGTCGTTTTGGATTGTTGAAAGGCGGTTGCATGAAAGAAGCGACGCGAGTGTCGGGGCGGGGTCGGCGCAGCGCATCCCATGAACGAGTGAGGCGAGGGCGGCCTGCGGCGGGTTCTGTGGCTTTATGCTCACCGCCATGCAAACAGAGGGATTCGAGGCAGAGACGCCGAGCCGTTGGAACGTGCTGGTGGTCGAGGACGATCGCAATGCGCGCGCTTTCTTCGAGGCCAGCGTGCGGCGCAGCGCCCATCTGCGCTGGCTGGACGGCCTGGGCACGGCGCGCGAAGCGCTGGCCTGGCTGGCCGACACTGACGAGATCCCCGACGTGCTGCTGGCCGATCTGGGCCTGCCGGACGGCAGCGGATTGGACGTGATCCGCGCTGCGGTGGCGCGTTTTCCGGCATGCGAGCCGTTGGTGATTTCCGTCTTCGGCGACGAGGACAACGTGCTTGCCAGTATCGAGGCCGGAGCCGTGGGCTACATCCACAAGGACGCCGCGCCGGAGGACATCGCGCACACCATCCTGGAGATGAAGGCGGGCGCCTCGCCGATCTCGCCGATGATCGCGCGTCGCGTGCTCGCCAAGTACCGCACCCTGCGGCTCGAGCGCGACGTCCCGCAGGCGGCGCTGCCGGAAGCGCCGCCCCTGCTCTCGGCACGCGAGCAGGAGGTGCTGTCGCTGATCGCACGCGGCTTCTCCTATGCCGAGATCGCGCGACTCAAGACGCTGAGCGTGCACACGGTGCAGACGCACATCAAGAATCTCTACGGCAAGCTCGCGGTGCATTCGAAGAACGAAGCGGTGTTCGAGGCCATGCGCCTCGGGCTGCTGCGCCACCCGGGCTGAGTGTGGCGATGCGGGCCTGGCTGAGTCGGGGTGTACGGTGGGGCTTGGCGATGGCGCTCTGGCTCGCCTTGCCGTGCGCCTTCGCGGACCAGAAGCTGCTCACCTTGAACAGCGGCACGGTGACGACCACCGTGGACGGCCTCACGCAGGTCGAGCCGCTGCGCTTGCCCTACCACTGGGACCGGCAACAGGCAGGGCGGCCCGGCGTCGCGAGCTTCGAGCTGCCCTTCACGCTCGACAGGGTGCCCAAGGTGCCGTGGGGAATTTTCATCGCCCGCATCGGCACTTCCTTCGAGATCCAGCTCAACGGCGAACTGCTGCAGGTCAACGGGAGCCTGACGCGCAGCGACGGCGGCGACTACGCCAAGGTCCCGCGTTTCATCGCCGTGCCGGCGAAGCTGCTGCAACCCGGCGACAACCTGCTGCAGATCCGCATCCGCGCCGATACCGGCCGCCGCGCTGGACTGTCCCCACTGGTCCTCGGGCCGGCCAGCACGGTTCGGAGCGAGCTGTTCGCCGACGCCTACGCCTCGCGCTTCACCGGGTCGGTGCTGCTGTCGGCCTTCAGCATGGTGGTCGGCGTCACGGCGTTCGCACTCTGGCTGACGCAGCCGGCCACCAGCGCGGGCGGGGGCGAGGGCCGCGAGGGGATGTATCTCTGGGCCGCCGTGGCCGAGTTCTGCTGGGCGCTGCGGGTGGGAGACGGCGCGATCGCCAACCCGCCGCTGCCCTGGATCGCCTGGGGCATGCTGATGACCGCGTGCTATTCCGGCTGGGCCGCTTCGGCCATGCTGTTCTGCCACCACGTGGCCGGCTGGCACCGTGATGCCAGCCTGCGCTGGATGTGGCGCGCGATGGCGGTGATGGTGCTGGGTTCGGTCGCTGCGACCTGGCTTTCCCTGTCGCGCGGCGAACCCCGGTGGCTGACGGGCTGGCTGTCGATAGAGATCGTGGGCATTGCGCTCTACATCGGCGGGTTCGTGCTGGCGACGGTGAAACGGCCCAACAGGGCGCGGGTGCTCCTGTCCAGCGTGGCGGTGCTCGCCGTGCTGATCGGCGTGCGCGATTGGCTGGTGATCCGGGTGAGCAATTCCTATGGCGACACGACCTGGATACGCTACACCTCGGTCCTTTTCGGCATCGCGCTGCTGGCGATCGTGGTCAGCCGCTTTCGCGCCGCCAGCGAACAGGCGCGCGACCTGCTCGCCACACTCAGCGCCAAGGTGGCCGACCGCGAGCGCGAACTGGCGCTGACCTACGGGCGGCTCGAGCAGGCTGCACGCGAGCAGGCCACGATACGCGAGCGACAGCGCATCCTGCGCGACATGCACGATGGCGTAGGAACGCACATCAGCGCGGCCATCCGCCAGCTGCAGACGGGGGAGGGCAGCCAGCCGGAACTGCTGCGCACGCTGCGCGATTCCTTGGACCAACTCAAGCTCACCATTGATTCGATTCACTTGCCCGACGGCGACGTGGGTGCGCTGCTGGCGGCCCTGCGCTACCGCCTGGCGCCGCGCTTCGACGCCTCGGGCATCGCCCTGGAGTGGGCGGTCGAGGAACTGGTGCCGGTCGAGCGCCTCGACGCGCAGGCCATGCGCCATCTGCAGTTCCTGCTGTTTGAAGCGATCTCCAACGTGCTACAGCATGCGCAGGCCACGGTGCTGCGCATCGAGGCGGCGATGCTGGGCAAGGCGGTCCGGCTCAGCGTGATCGACGACGGCCGCGGCTACGACGTCGCGCGCGCGCCGCGGTCGCTCCACGAACGCGCCAAGCGATGGGAGTCCAACTCGTGCTCGAAAGCCGCCCGGGTCGCACGGTCGTTCAACTGGATATGGCGTACTGACGTGAGCGGCCATGTGGGTCTGTTCGCATCGGCGACTTCTCGCAGGCCGCGCAAGCTTGGACTAGCATCGCTATCGACCCGAGACACCGCCGCTCGGGCGACGCCTGCAACAGGAGACGCGCCATGGTCGCCACGGTCATCCGCAGAGAGACACTGGACTACTCGCAGCCCGCGAGCATGCTGCCCTACGACAAGAACTGCGTCGCGATGACCTTCTCGCGCCTGCTCGGCGTGGGTGTCTATCCGGCCATCAACTTCCTCTTGAAGAAGGGCTGGATCAGCAAGGCCTCGGATCTGGAGAACGACACCATCATCGACACGGTGATCAAGAAGCTGGACCTGACCGAGCGCTACGTCGACACCGCATGGACCACGGTCAAGGTGGGCATGAAGGGCATGCCGGATGGCCGCTACTACGCCACCAACTGGGGCCCCAGCGGCTCGGCCGGCGGCAAGGGCCACGCCTTCACGATCATCAAGAAAGGGGGCGTTGGAATCTTCGGCAACAACCAGGAAGTGAAGAAGTCGGCGCAGAAGGAGTCGAGGCCGTATCACCAGACGCTGCGCGAGACGCATCGGGTGTCGGTGTATGGGCCTATTGGGTAGGGCGCGATCGCGCTGCGCCCCACTCTGGCGCAATTGAGCTTCTCAGTCGGACAGGATGGCGCAAATATCGGTCGACTTGCCGCTCGTCCCCAACAGTGTGAAAACGCCGGCATTGTCGACGGTGAAGACGACCCGTCCCACGTACAGCGTAGTTGAAGGCCCGGGGGGCACGTCGCTCGGAAAAAGTATGAGCACGTTATGCCCGGTGGTAACAAACGTCGTGGTGCCGTCCGGGTTGAAGGTTTGCTTGGCTACCGACCCGTTCGCCTTCAAGCTGAAAGTGGCCCCGCTGGTGACATTGGTGAATGTCAGCTGTACGCCCTTGCCGGCAGTAATCGACTTGACCGGCTTGCCTTCCTTATCCGTGAACACCTTGGTCTCCGGCGGTGTGCCGGTGGCCTCGAACTGCAAGGGGAAACTACAGGCCACTCCCGCCGGAAGAGTTTGCTGAGCTGCAACCGGGCCTGCTGTGCCCAACCCGACCGTCAGTCCAAGAGCAGCGGCGCGCACAAGGCGCGAAGAAACCAGTGCGTTCATGGGAAGCCTCCAAGTTAGTTCAGACAACTTCTTCTGCCCCCGCTCCAATTGTGAGACTCGTCACCGTAACTGAATGCGGAGTATTTCAGTGCTTTTTGTAAGGAGCGTGAAGTCTCACGTGTTCGGTGCCTTGGCAGACCAACTCTGTCGTGTTGCTCGCATGGGCCGAATGACGAATGCATCCAACCGACAAGACGAACTGAAGAGCCCGCGTGCCGGGCGCAGGATCAGAACGTCACCTTGACCGAGGGCGCGCTGCGCTGGGCCTCGCCGTGGAACACGGCCTCGATGTTGTTGCCGTCGGGGTCGAGCACGAAGCAGGCGTAGTAGCCTGGGTGATAGCGCCGCTCGCCGGGTGCCCCATTGTCTTTGCCGCCATGCGCGAGCGCGGCCTTGTAGAACGCATCGACCATCGCTTTGTCTTGGGACTGAAAAGCCAGGTGGTGGCGCCCGGTCAGCTGGCCCTGAGCGGCTTCGCTGTCGGCGGTCGACACGAAAAGCTCATCGGCCCAGAAATAGTCCTTGCCAGTACCACCCATCGGAATCTGCAGCACCTCGAAGACAGCCGTGTAGAAAGCTTGACTCGCGGCAAGATCGCGCATGACGAGCTGGATGTGATCGATCAAACGCCCGCGGTGCAACTCCTGTGTTTCCATGCATGCGCTCCTTTGACTTGGTGGAAATTCAAGTATGGCTCCGCGCGTCAAGACTTTCACTTCCGCGCAAACAAGGGCTGCTCGAAATGCGCAACCCTGGTGAGCCGGTTCGCGATGCACAGCTCGCGGAACTGGTAGAGAAACGCCGCCGTCGGCGCAGCGATCCAGGTGTCTCCGACCGGCATCCGCAGCACCGGATGCACGCTGTCTTCAATAGCATCGAGCAGCGGCGCATCCGCGCGCATGAACTCGGTGAGCGGGATGCGATGAATGCTCGCCACCTCGTCTTCGCTCGCCACCAGCTCGCGCGCCGCACCGGCCCACACGACCACCGGCGTGATCACGAAGCCGGAGCGGGTGGCGAAGTCGTCCAGCCGGCCGAGGATCGCGAGCTGGTCCAGATGCAGGCCGACTTCCTCGTGCAGTTCGCGCAGCGCGGCCAGTTCGGGCGACTCGGCGCCGTCGATGGCGCCGCCCGGCAGCGCCCACTGATTCGGATGGTTTCGCAGATGCAATGCGCGCCGCGTCAGCAGCACGGCGGCGGCGCGGCTCCACGTCGCGGGGGCGGGAATGCCCGGCAGCGCGGCGCCGGTGCCTTCTTCGATGAGGGCCAGGGCGACGGCGGCGCGCTTCGAGCTCGGCGCGCTGAGGCCCAGCGTTTCGAAGCCTTGGAGCCGGCCGGTGATCAGCGCACGCAGCGTGTCGTCAAGCAGCATGGGCCGGAGCTTAGCCCGGCGCCGCCCCTTGCGTGGCGGTGTACACCGCGTACAGCGATTGGCTGGCCGCCATGAAGAGCCGGTTGCGCTTGGGGCCGCCGAAGCACACGTTGCCGCACACCTCGGGCAGGCGGATGCGGCCGATGAGCTTGCCCTGCGGGTTCCACACGGTCACGCCGCTGTAGCCGACGTTGCGGCCGGCATTGCTCGAGCACCAGAGGTTGCCGTCGACGTCGGAGCGCACGCCGTCGGGCCCGCACTTCACGCCGTCGATCATGAAGCTGCTGAACAGCTTGCCGCCGCTGAGCCGGTTGTCGGCGCCGACGTCGAAGACGTACATGTCGCCCTTGCCACCGGCGTGGGTGTCGCCCGGCCCCTGGCCGGTGCTGACGACGTAGAGCTTCTTGAAATCGGGCGAGAAGCACAGGCCGTTCGGGTCGGGCACCAGGTCTTCGCCGGCCACCTGCGTCAGCGTGCCGCTCTGGTCGAGGCGGTACACGGCGGTCGGCAGCTCGCGCTTGAAGGCGCCGATCTCGGGCGGCTGGCCGAGCCGGGGATTGAGCCGTCCGGCCCTGTTGGCAGGGCCGCCGGCCGCATCGACCGCGCCTTCGTAGAGCTGGGCGCCGTAGGGCGGGTCGGTAAACCAGTAGCTGCCGTCGGGATGCGGCACCACGTCGTTGGGCGAGTTGAGTTGCTTGCCGTTGAAGGCGGATGCCAGGATGGTCGCCGAGCCGTCGAGCTCGTAGCGCACCAGGCGCCGCGTCAGGTGCTCGCACGACAGCTGCCGGCCCTGGAAGTCGAAGGTGTTGCCGTTGCTGTTGTTCGATGGCGACCTGAAGACGCTGACGTGGCCGTCGTCCTCGCTCCATCGCAGCTGCCGGTTGTTGGGGATGTCGCTCCACACGAGGAAGCGGCCGACCGAATTCCAGGCCGGCCCTTCGGCCCACAGCGCGCCGGTCCACAGGCGCTGGATGGGCGCATTGGGCTGGCGCAGGCCGTCGAAGGCCGGGTCGACGGTCAGCACGTCGGGGTCGGTGAAGTAGGTGGTGGGCGCGCCGCGCCGGCTGAAGTCGCGCGGCGGCTGGGTGATGGTGCTCGGCGGCCCGACCGGCGCGGGTTTCGCCGGCTGCGCGTGCAGCCATTGCGGGACGATGGCCGCGACGCCCACTGCGGCCCCCGCGCCGCGCAGCAGCCGGCGGCGCTGCGCGAAAGTCCCCGGGTTCGTATCGAACGCTTCTTCTTTGGCCATGACTTGCCTCCGGCAATGCGAGATCGAAAAGCCCGTGGATGCTACGCGCTTCGCGCTGTCGGCACCAGCGGGCAGCGGCATGCAGGACTACACGCGCGTGCCTCTTGTCCGATCCCGCCGTTCGCCATCTGCCGCTCGCCGGCCGCGGCAGGGCTCCTAAGGTGGGCTTCCCCACCACCGTGAAGGAGAGCGACATGAGCGATCCCAAGACCACCAAGAGCCCCGACCTCCAGGGCGAAGGCAACTACGATGCGACCCGCCGCTACGACAAGGCGCAGGCCGAGTTCGTCAAGTCGGGCAAGGTGGACGAAGCCGCCCGCCGTGCGGCCCCGAAGACCGACGCCGAAGCCGAAGAAATGAAAAAGGCCGAGCAGGAGGGCAAGTCGCACGCGAAGGGCGAAGACCCGCTGCTCGACACGAAGCAGCAGCTGCAGCAGAAGAAAAAACAACCCTGACGCTGAGCCCGGGCCCTTCACGCCGCAGGCTGCTGCCGCGCGCCCTTTCGGGCAGCACGTCGATGGCCACGGAATTCGGGAGTCACGACGGCGAGGACAAGGGCGATCGCAATCAGTGCGGCGCCGACGATGCTGAGGTATCTCGCGTCGACGAACAGCAGCACCAGCCCCCCGAGCACGCCCGAGCAGGCAAGGCCGCCGTAGGTCGCCGTGTTGTTGAGGGCGAGCACCAATGGCGCCACCTGAGGCGCGATCTTCACCAGCCGATGCTGTTGCGGCACGATGAGGCCCCAGCCGATCAGCCCCCAGATCGTCAGCGCGATCGTGGCGCTTGCGATGTGGGCAGATGCCCACGGCAGAGCGCAGAAGTTGATGATGGCAACGCACAGTGCCGCATTGACGATCCGGCGGCTGTCGAAGCGATCGACGAGGCGGCCGGCCAGCATGTTTCCCGCCGTCGCAGCGACACCCCAGACCAGAAGCAGGCCGGCGAGCATTCGTTCATCGCCGCTGGTCACGCGGTACAGCACCAGCCCGGCATAGGTGTAGACCATCAGGAACCCGCCAAAGGCGAACAGCGACGTGAGCAGGGTCAGCGCAATGCGAATGTCGCGAACCGGGGCCAACCGCTCGCGAAGCGTGAAGCGTGCGGGCTGAGGAACAGAGCGCAGCATCGCCCACACGCCGATCATCGAGACCAGCCCCAGGACGGCGACGAACCAGAGCGTGCTTCTCCAGCCGCCGAACCCGCCGATGAAGGTACCGATCGGGGCGCCCAGCGCCGTTGCGGCGGCCAAGCCGGCGGTCACGGTGGCAAGGGCACGTCCTCTCCGCGCCGGATCGGCGAGCAGGGCGGCAACACCCAAGGCGGTGGGAGCGAACATCGCCGCGCCAAGGCCGGCCAGCGCGCGGCTGAAGAGGACGGTGTTCAAGTCGGTCGCAAGGGCGCTGATGACATTGCCGACGACGAAAATGCCGAGCGCGGAAACCAGAAGGAGCTTGCGCGGCCAGCTGCCGGCCACGGCGGCCATGACCGGCGCCATGACGGCATAGGAAAGGGCGTAGACGGTGACCATCTGGCCGGCGAGGCTGATCGATGTGTGCAGCGATCCGGCGACGCCA
The DNA here is from genome assembly GCF_018614915.1 of Variovorax paradoxus. Taxonomy (GTDB): domain Bacteria; phylum Pseudomonadota; class Gammaproteobacteria; order Burkholderiales; family Burkholderiaceae_C; genus Variovorax; species Variovorax paradoxus_K. Next base: position 73,366 of record NZ_JAGGNU010000012.1, read on the forward strand.
GGGAGGATTCCGGCAACGACGAAGTTGTCCGTTCCTATTGCGAACATGCCGAGCGCGAGCATTAGAAGTCGGCGGTCCATTTGAATGGTCTTCAGGGGTTCAATGGGCCAGCGCGGCCTGCGGCGTGTTCCGGAAACTGATGGCCATGCGGTTGTAGGTGTTCATCAGCCCGATCGCGATGGTGAGGTCGACGAGCTCCTGGTCGTCGAACATCGTTAGCGCGGCTTGGTAGGCCTCGTCGGGCACGCCGGTCTCGGCCACGCGTGTCACCGATTCGGCCCACGCCAGGGCTGCACGCTCGCGTTCGTCGAAGAGCTTGCCGGCTTCCGCCCACGCCTGTACCAACGCGAGCTTCTCGATCTTCTGCCCCTTCTTCAGCAGGTCGCGCGTGTGCATGTCCAGGCAGTAGGCGCAGTTGTTGATTTGCGAGACGCGCAGGTAGACTAGGTCGACGAGCACAGCGGGAAGGCTGCTCTGCACGACGTAGCCATAGACGCCGCCAAGCGCTTTGATGCCGGCCGGGGCGATTTCGTTGTAGTCGAGACGCTTGCTCATTTTTCAGCCTTGCTGGTCTGGTTCTTGACGGGGGTGGTTAGGGCTTTGTCGCCGGTATCGACGACAAACACCGCGAGCAGCTTTGCCGGCTCGTGCTCGCTCGCATTGCGGCTGACGGGATGGCTGGCGCCCGGTGGCTCGTGGAAGCTCTCGCCAGCGCGATAGACCCGCCTGGGTCCGTCATTCACTTGCGACTGGATGGCACCCGAGATGACGTAGCCGTAGATGAACGCGGACTTCGCGTGAACGTGCGGCAGTGATGCTGCGCCCGGTGGATAGTCGACAAGCACCGCGATCAGCGACTTGCCCGGAATGTTGGTGATCGGCTGGCTGAAGTTGGGTGTGACGACTTCGCCGGCGCCATGTGCGGCAGCAGCCGTCGCCAGGGCGATGGCAAGCGCGGCGCAGGCGCTGCCGATAACGGAACGGATCTTCATGCTTGCGTTTCTCCTTGAGGCATGGGCGCCATCATGCGGAGGAGCGCACTTGAACGGAACTGATAACTCTGCATTTGCAGAATGCACGGCGTTCAATTGAGGCGCGGGCAAGCCCGGCCGCCTCGGGCCGCGCAGGCCGTAACCCTCACCCGTGCGCCAGCAGCATCTTCAGGAACGTGAGCCCGTTGCGCTGCCCTTTGTCCTCGTCGCAGTTGTTGAAGATGATGTGCGTGTTGCGCACCCGGTAGGCGATGCGCAGCGCCTCGACCACCAGCTCGGCGATCTCCTTGTCGGGGTAGTCGTAGTCGAAGCGCTCGGCCGCCGAACTCGCGCCCTTCAGGTTGTAGGTGTCGACGTTGCGGCCATGCAGCCGGATCAGGGCGAAGTCGGGATTGGTCGTCTCGGCCAGCAAGGGCACGCTGTTGGCAAAGCCCTGCGGACCATCGACGATGGTGTGCACCGCCTTCAGCTCGCGCAGGAAGTCGATGGTGCCCGCGCGGTGCGCCTCGCTGAACCACGACCCATGCCGGAACTCGATGCTCACCGTGTGCCCGGCCATCATCTCCACGCAATGCGAGACGTGCGCGTGCCCTTCGCCATTGCACATCAGCCAGGGCGGGAACTGAAAATGCACCAGCCCCAGCTTGCCCGCGTCCTTGAGCGGCAGCAGCGCATCGATGAAGCGCCGCCACAGCTCGGTGCGGATCTCGGGCGGCGTGCTGCGGTAGTAGAGCGTCTTGGTGGTGGTGCTGCTGCTGCCCACAGCCAGCGCTTCCTTGATGTCCTTGTGCAGCACCTTCGGGTCGGTCTGGTGCCCCGTGAAAAGCCGGAAGGCCTTGAGGTTGAAGACGAAGCCCGCGGGCGTGCGCTCGGCCCAGTTCTGCGCGTTGGTCGGCGCCGGGATGCCGTAGTAGCTGGAGTCGATCTCGACCAGCGAAAAGAGCGAGGCGTAGTAGCGCAGCCGCGCCTCGGGCGTCTTCACCTCCTTGGGATAGAAGCGCCCGCAGTCGATCAGCGTCTTGTCAGTCCACGAGGCGGTGCCGACGAGGATGCTGCTGGCCATGGGCGGATGCTAGCGCCGCTTGACTACCCCTCGCCGGCGACGCACGCTTCAGCTTGAAAAGGTCAACACAGGAGCAATCCATGAAAGACGCACTGACGCCCGCCGCCGAACTGGCGAAGAAGGCGAAGACGCCGTTCCCCGGCGCATCGGCCGAGTACGACGCGGCGCGGCAAGCGCTGCTGGCGGAAGAGATCGAGTTCCGCCGCCACATGACGCGGCTGACCGAGCAGCGCCGCGCGCTGCCGCCCGGCCCCGTGATCGAGAAGAACTACCGCTTCAAGGACGAGCAGGCTTTCGAGGTCGGGCTGGCCGATCTCTTCGGCGACAAGCAAACGCTCGTCACCTATTTCTGGATGCATGGGCCGAAGCGCGAGCGGCCGTGCCCGATGTGCACCAACTGGCTGGGCGCGATGGAAGGCAATGCCGCCGACATCAAGCAGCGCGTTGCGCTCAAGATCCTCGGGCGTTCGTCAGTCGAGCGGCAATACGCCTTTGCGCAGGAGCGCGGCTGGCGGGACCTGAACTTCGTGCAGACCGTCGGCGACGACTACGCGAAGGACCTGGGCGTCCTGATGCCCGACGGCAGCGAGTACCCGGCGCTCATCGTGTTCAAGCGCGACGGCGACAAGGTGCGGCTCTTCTGGGCCAGCGAGATGACGCGCGAGATGGCCGACCCGGGGCAGGATCCGCGCGACGCGCCCGACATCGCATCGCTGTGGACGATGCTGGACCTCACGCCGGAGGGGCGGGGCACCGACTGGTATCCGAAGCTCCAGTACTGACCGGCAGTCGGCGGCCTGGTGGTCCGATCTCGAGCGCGAGACGAGCCGCGGTCAGCCCACGCGGCGGTGCGGGCCTGGATGCTGCTGCCCATCCGCGGCCGATGCCGATGCCAGCGGCTCGAGCCACAGCGTGGCGGCGTCGTCGGGCGCCAGGGCGCGCAACTTCTCGTCCTGCCACAAATCCGCCGCCAGCTCGTCGAGTTGATCGGGGTCTACGGTGCGCCACTTTCGTTGCAGCCGATGCGCACAGACGGCAATCCAAATTTCGCGGTCCATGCGCCGTACTGTACATCCATATAGGGTATCCATTTAGCTCCAGTT
>NZ_JAGGNU010000013.1 GCF_018614915.1 Variovorax paradoxus
GCGTGACCGACCAGATCGTCTACCTCGAGGAGGGCGACGTGGTCGACATCCAGCCGGGCAAGTACTGGATCGTCGACCGCGCCCACAAGCCGGTCACGCGGCCGGTGCGCACCGTGCTCGCGCACAGCGGCGCCGTGGAGCTGGGCCCGTACCGCCACTACATGCAGAAGGAAATCTTCGAGCAGCCGCGCGCGATCGCCGACACGCTCGAGGGCATCGAAGGCATCGTGCCCGAGCTCTTCGACGGCGCCGGCAGCGACGGCGCGCCGGGTGCGGCCGCCTGGCGCGTCTTCAAGGACATCGACAACGTGCTCATCCTGGCCTGCGGCACCAGCTACTACAGCGGCTGCACCGCCAAGTACTGGCTCGAAAGCATCGCCAGGCTCCCGACCCAGGTCGAGATCGCGAGCGAGTACCGCTATCGCGATTCGGTGCCCGACCCGAAGACCCTGGTCGTGACCATCAGCCAATCGGGCGAAACCGCCGACACGCTGGCCGCGCTGAAGCATGCGCGCTCGCTCGGCATGGAGCAGACCCTCACCATCTGCAACGTCGCGACCAGCGCGATGGTGCGCGAATGCAAGCTGGCCTACATCACGCGCGCTGGCGTCGAGATCGGCGTGGCTTCGACCAAGGCCTTCACGACCCAGCTGGCCGGGCTCTTCCTGCTCACGCTGGCGCTGGCGCAGGCCAAGGGTCGGCTCGGCGAAGACGACGAAGCGCGCTACCTGAAGGAGATGCGGCACATGCCGGTGGCGCTGCAATCGGTGCTGGCACTGGAGCCGCAGATCATCAGCTGGGCCGAGGACTTCGCGCGCAAGGAGAACGCGCTTTTCCTGGGCCGCGGGTTGCACTACCCGATCGCGCTCGAAGGCGCGCTCAAGCTCAAGGAAGTGACCTACATCCACGCCGAAGCCTATGCCGCCGGCGAGCTCAAGCACGGCCCGCTCGCGCTGGTCACCAGCGAGATGCCGGTGGTGGCCGTGGCGCCCAACGACGCCCTGCTTGAAAAACTAAAGAGCAACCTGCAGGAGGTGCGTGCGCGCGGCGGCGTGCTCTACGTGCTGGCCGACGGCGACACCCGCATCGAGAGCGAAGAAGACCTGCACGTGATCCGCATGCCCGAGCACTACGGCGCCTTGTCGCCGCTGCTGCACGTGGTGCCGCTGCAGCTGCTGGCGTATCACACGGCCTGCGCGCGCGGGACCGACGTCGACAAGCCGCGCAATCTGGCGAAGAGCGTGACGGTGGAGTAGGGGGCGGGAAGGCTGAAGGCGGCCTTAGATTTACTAAGGTTGTGGGATTTTTCCCTAGGGAGATCGCCTCATTTGCTCAATATTTGAGTTGCGGGATTTTTCGACTAAGAACTTGAGCCCAATTTTCGCCGAGGGCGTCGAACGGCCTCACGTGGCCCTGAGTTTGCAAAGGTTGTGGATACTTCTTCCGAGGCCCGCGGATCGGATTCAAGGAAAATTCTCGGGCGTGGCGTGGCGTGGCGTGGCGTGGCGTGGCGTGGCGTGGCGTGGCGTGGCGTGGCGTGGCGTGGCGTGGCGTGGCGCAAGGCGCAAACGTGAACTAGGGCGCACTCTGCGGCGCCGCCGGTGGCTGCCGTTGTTGGGAAGGAGACCAACTTCGGCTTCAGACTGAGCGGACACTCGGTCCGGGTCGATTGAATGCCGGCCGTGACCGAAAGCGATGCCTAGCAAATCGCCTCCTTGCAGCGCGTCAATCCCGTCGGCCTAGAAACTGCGTTGGTACGGCATCGGCATGAACCACCCAACTGCATTGCCTAGTTTGCTGGCGGCGAGAGTTATAACGAAGGCAAGTTCGTCGTCATGTCTTCTTCCGGCGCATCCGGATGTTCCACCCCAGGTGCATCGAGAACTAACAGAGAGATGGACATGTCGTACCGGTCGGAAAGTACGACCATCTCGCGCACAGGCAGCCTGATGGGCCAGACGCCCTCGGGGTGCTCTACGCCCGAGCGATAGTCCGCCGTGGAAAGCGCTTGGTCTGCGCACACAACGAGCGAGCCCAACGGCAGTTCCATACCTACCTGTAGCGTTCCGAACGTGTATTTCTTCGCGCTGCCACTGGCCTTCCACCAGTGCAGCATCCCCTCCCGTCCCATGACGGCGACGGCTGCCTGATCGGTGAACTCCAACCACTTGAGGATCGCGGCAGTCAAAGAGACGCCGTAACGGTCGGCGCACTCGCTTAGGAGATCAAGAGTGATCCGACGCCCACGTACCTGTTGGGTGTAGTCGTCGATGGGCATGAGCAGGTACGACGCGAACTGGTCTGCCTCACGTTCGATGCGGGCGCCCGTGATACCCACCGTCGCGCTCTGGGAGCACTGGAACGCCTCCTGTAGCTTGCGATGCAGGACGTAGTGCCCGAACTCATGCGCAACGGTGAAGTTGGATCGTCCTGGCAGGTCGGGGTGCGGGTGGTACAGCAGCGCCCAGACCTTTCGCTCCTTCAGCCAGAACAACCCGCCCTCGAAGCCTTTCAGCTCTCGGGCTTGCAACTCCCCGATGGGCGCCTCGGGCGCCACGTTCCTGGACCATTCCTGGGCCAACGCTCCCGCGTTGATCGGAAACGTGAGGCCATGGACGACGCGCCACAGCTGCGCCATCTTGATCGCCTCGCGCGCTGGAGAAAGCGCCTGGATCAAGACCCGGCCTTCTTGTCGAGGACGCTGAGGATCTCCTGCAACTGCTGCTTCACCCCGTTGTCCAGCGACTGGTATTTGCGGAAGAAGGCTTCGTCGGCCACGTCGATCGACGGTTCGGCGACGTCGTCATTCATCAGGAACTCGGGCGTCACGCCCAACACCTTCGCCACCTCATTGATCCGGTCGGCGGACGGGCGGGCCTTTTCCTTGTTCTCCAGTTCCCATACGGATGACTTGGACGCACCGATCTGCTCGGCGAACTGTTCCAGTGTCAAGCCTGCTTTCTTCCGCAATGTGCGGACCTTCTCGCCCAGTGTTGGCATGCTTGTTCGGATTTCCGATAAAAAAAGTACTTGACTCCGGAAGTTCGGGAGTCCACAATTTTTATTGTGATAGTTCCGAACTTCCTGCGCAACCCCGATTTGGTAACACAGCCAGAGGAGAAGAGGGAAGTCGGGATTTCGCAATCAACCAACCGATCCTGAAAGGGGACGACCATGAGCAAGACGTTGAAGCCCGGTACGCCGGCACCGAAGTCCGGCCAGTACCAGAACCCGGGCACCGGCAACGAAGTGACCGGCGTGAAGGGCAAGCCGCTGCCGCCGACGCCGCGGCCCGGCCAAGGCTACAAGCTGGTGGACCCCACCAAGCACAAACGCTGAGCTTGGGCGAGTTCCAGGTGAAGCCGGCAGTCATCGACAAGAATTTCAAGGAAACCCTGTGATCCGCGAACCTGTGACTCTCCCTCAGCGCCCCCTCATCTCCATGCGCTCCTCGGCGCGCTTCTTCCACCTGGTGGATGCCATCGCCCGCGCCCACGAGCCCACAACCACCCAGTTGACAGCGCTGGAGCGCTCCTACAACAGCACCGGTGAGTTCCTCTCGGCATGTCCGGAGTTCCAGGGCGACCTAATCCAGATCCACGCCCACGGTTCCCGGCAGTTGGGCACCATCGTGCGGCCCCGTGATGGCTCCCGGGAGGGCTTCGACATCGATCTGATCGCGCGCCTGGCGTCAGGGGCGCGTCGCAAATACGAGGGCGAGCACGGGCCGGCCCTGCTGCTCGACCGCCTGCATCGCGCCTTGTCCCGCTACGCCGATGCGCATAAGCTCCGGCTGCACCGCTGGGAGCGTTGTGCGACGCTGGAGTATGCCGAAGGCATGTGCGCCGACATCGCGCCGGTCATTGACTCTCCGTTGTGGGCAGCGCCGTTCGGCGAGACGCACGGCCTCATCCCTGATCGCGAACTGCGGCTCTTCGACTCCACGAACCCGCGCGGGTACGCGAAGCATTTCGATCTCGCCGCCACGATCTCGCCGAATTTCACAGCCGTGATGAGCTTTTCGGAGGCGATGGCTTCGGAGACGCGCGCGGAAGTGACGCCGCTGCCTGCCGCGCAAGAGGTGTTCGACCGGCTGCTGTGCCGCCTGGTGCAACTGCTGAAACTGCATCGCAATGTGGCCTTCGGCAATGCGCAGGGGAGCCAGGACATGGCGCCTTCCTCTGTCTTCCTGACGACGCTGGCCGCGATGGCGTATGCGGTGGAGGCGCCGCAGCCGCACGAGAGTCCCCTGGAACTGCTGCTCGACATCGTTGAGCGGATGCCGTTGCACTTCGAGCGGATTCCCCGGCCCGGCGGTTCCGAAGAATGGATCTTGCCCAACCCGTCCGCCCCGCGAGACAACCTGGCGGCCAGCATGAATTCTCCTGGAGCGCGACAGGGGGCGTTTTTCTCGTGGCATCAACGCCTGATCGGTGATCTGAAGCGCATCCTGCACGCGATCGAGAACCATGAGGGCCTGGATGTCCTGATCAAGGCGCTGGACGGCGCATTCGGACCCCGCTGCGCAGGTGCCATCCAGCAGGACCAGACCCAGCGTCGGCAAAGCAGCCGCGTCGCGGGCCGGGTGACGCTGATCTCGTCGGCGGCAGCCGCGCCGGTCAGCGTCGCAGCGCGGCCCCATACGTATTTCGGCCGCTGATGACACCGTACCCGGGCCCGCCCGTACCGACCTTGGCGCAGCGAGCCATGGAACTGCGCGCCCTGCCTCTCGATGGCGCCCGGCTGATGTTTCTGTCGGGCCGCGCCTTGCGCTATCGATTCCAGCTGGCGCCGAGCGACTTCGGTCGCGTCTACGAGTGTGAACTGCGCCTGACACCCGATTCGCGCCCACCGGAAATGTTCGTGCTGAGTCCTGACCTGACGACCCTTGCTGACGAAGCCGCGCTGCCGCACATCTACCCCAACAACGGTCCCGGCACCAAGCTGTGTCTATGGTGGCCGAAACAGCGCGAGTGGCTGCCGCAGATGAAGCTGGTTGACACCTACATCGCCTGGACCGCGGAGTGGCTGTGGCATTTCGAGGACTGGTTGACCACAGGGGTGTGGGCCGGCGGCGGCGAGCATCCGCAGCAAAGCAGGAAGCGTTGGGCTTGAGCCAGCGGCGCCCGAGACCGCAAGACAACAGCAATGATGCAAGGAGCAGAGAAACGCATGAATGAAATTGACAAGAAGCAGGTCGAGCCGCGAATGCTCAATTTGCTGCGTGCCAGGACATTGATCTACCGGCGGGCCAAGAATGTCCAAGCGGCGGGCCTCGTGATCTCGCTCGTTTTCCCGATCGTCGGACTGATCGTGTCAGCGCTGCTCCTCCCGTCGAAGCCGTTCATCGCGTTCGCCGCCCTGATGTTCAGCTTCTTGGAGGTTTTGCTTCTTGATCGCTGGCACCGTGCGCAGCTCAAGAACGCGGCCAAGCTGCAGGAGGATTTCGACTGCACGGTATTGCAGATGGATTGGAACGCTTTTCTGGTTGGCAGTCGGATCGACCCCGAAGATGTCTTTGCCGACGCATGCAAGAAGCTCGGTGACAAGGACGAGCAACGGCTGATCAACTGGTATCCGCTCGCCGTCAAGGAGTTGCCACTCCATTTGGCAAGGCTGGTGTGCCAGCGCACCAACCTTTGGTATGACAGCGCTTTGCGCAAGCGCTACAGACGCGTTCTCTTGACCGGCTGCGTGGTCCTGGTCGCGGTGGCTGGATTCACCTCGCTTGCGATCGACCACACCATGACGACTTTCGTGCTCTCGACGCTGGCTCCGATGACGCCGGTGATGATCTGGGCGCTCAGGGAATGCAACCGGCAGGCCGCGACCGTTGAGTTGCTGGACCGTCTGAACGATGAAGTCAAGAAGCTCTGGGACCGCTCTCGCGGCGGCGCAACGGAACAGGAGATCAGCATGCGGTCGCGCGAGCTGCAAGATGCCATCTTCAACCACCGCGCCTCCAGTCCGTTGATCTTTGATTGGGTCTACAACCTGTTGCGCAGGCAGATGGAAGAGCGAATGAACGCTGGCGCCGACCACTGGGTGAGTGAACTGCGCGCGGCCGGCAACGTGCGCTGAAGATGGGTAGAAGAATGAAACTGGTCCATGACTTCAATGCCTTCCTGAACGACACCGTCAACCTCAACAGCACGCGCTTCGATCAGCTCGAAAGCAGCATCGAAGCCATCAAGACGGCGGTGCGAGGGCTAGACTGGAAGCCTGCCATCGTCGGCTTCGCCGCGCAAGGGTCTTGGGCTCACAAGACCATCATCAGGCCCCTACCTGGAGATCCGTTCGATGCGGACCTGCTGGTTTACGTGAGGCCGGTCGCGGGCTGAGAAGCGAGGGACTACATCAACGAGCTGCATGAGGAGATGGGGAAGCTCGGTCTGTACAAGGACAAGATCAGGCGCTACTCGCATTGCATCACCATCGAGTATGCGGGCGAGCGCAAGATCGACGTGGCACCTTGCGTGAAGGAGCGTCTACAAACGGGTGTCTGGGAGGTTTGCAATCGTGATTCCAATCTCTTCGAAAAATCCAACCCGCTCGATTACACGGACTGGTTGATTGAGCGCAACGGCATTTGCGGGAACAACAACTTCCGCAAGGCCACTCGTTTGCTGAAGTACCTCAGGGACATCAAGACAAACTTAACCTGTCCCTCGTTCCTCCTGACGACGTTGCTTGGCAAGCATGTGTACGCCTCCGACAAGGGGGCTGCGGGGTTCGTGGATGTCCCCACGACGCTCAAGACGCTGGTTGACCGGCTCGATGACTGGCTGCAGGCCAATCCAAGCAAGCCTACGGTGCGAAATCCCGTGCTGTTCGAGGAAATCCAAAGCTCTGCTTGGGACGACACCAAGTACTCGAACTTCCGAGCGAAGATTAATCTTTACCGCGGGTGGATCGATGACGCCTACGATGAGCCAGACAAAGAGGAAAGCATCGGCAAGTGGCAGCGTGTGTTCGGCGAGGACTTTGCCGTTCGGGAGGTTGTCGAAAAGGCTGGCAAGGTCAGTGAAGCGGCGCTGTCCGCCGTCCGGGGGAGCCCGGTGTCGGCTGGCGTGGCCGATCTGGTGGCCTTGGTGAAGAAGATCGGCCGTGCGGCTCTGCCAAGTGGCTTTGATTGTCTGCCGCACATGCGTCGTCCGCGATGGCGAGCAGCTGCAGGCTCGCGGCTGACCGTGAATGTTGGTGCGCAACTGTGGACCTCCCGCTATGGGCAGAACGTCCGCTCGCTTGCCTCGCTCGCGCCCACGCAGCCCGGATACTGGATCCGTTTCAATGCCAGCAATAGTCTCGGGCTCCCTTTCCCGGAGACCTACATGGTCGAATGGCGTGTGACCAACACGGATGAAGTCGCGCGACGTGCCAATGCGCTGCGTGGAGACTACTACCGCTCCGACGAGCCAGGTTTTCGCTGGGAGCAGTTGTCCTATCGGGGTGTACATATGGTTGAGGCCTTCCTCATCCGCAAAGCCGACGACACCCTTCTAGGCAAGAGCGATCCGTTTTATGTGGTTATCGAATGAGAGTGAAGGTCCCGTCGTCTTTTCCTCTCCCTAGTTGATTGAAAAAACCATTCCGCGGATTAACGATGTCAAGGAGGGAAACTGAGGGAATTTGTTCGGCAACTATCAACGATGATCCCTCTTGCCGTCCTCTAGCACGGGTCTGAAGTTAAGGATGCGAAGAACGCTTGATCTCTTGCCGCAGGGGCAGTGGTCAGAGTACTTGGCCATATGGGCGGGAACGCTGTCGTCGGGGGCGACCAAGTTGACGTCCGGCGGCAAGGGCTCCGCTCCCGCTTTGGCCATCGTTGCAGTGAGCAGAAGGGGCGTGATCCAAGCAACGTGTCGCATTGTTTAGCACCTCTTGTGATGTTCGGGAGCGTATGCATCCCGCAGGCCGCGTCACCAGCCACCGACCCAAGGCAATTTCCTGTTCGTCCAGCACAGCGGGGTCGGGCTGCTTCTCTTTTGGTTGCTGCCGTTTGCGAACAGAATGCCGCCATCCTGTGTCCTCGTAGCTTCAACTCGGCTACGTTGCGCCCAAATCCTAGGTTCGAAAGACTCAATGACCCACCGTCTTTGCCGCACACTCCTCGTGAACGCTGGCACCAATCAGCGCATCCCGAGCTCACGTATTACGGCGGTCGATCCGCGTGGTGGTGCGGCCGTGCTGGGCGACAACGGCGTGGGCAAAACCAGCACCCTGCAGATCGTCCCGCTCTTCTTTGGGCATTCCCCCAGCCAGATCGTCTCGGCCGGTCAAGGCATGGAGCCGATGATCCGGTTCCTGCTGCCCACCGATGCCAGCGCCATCGTGTTCGAGTATCAACGCGGCCTCAAGGACAGTGACATCCGTCTGGCTGTAATCCGGCGCCGCCCGGACGATCCCGACACGCCGTTCTACCGCCTCTACAACTGCGGCTTCAGGAAAGATCTGTTCGTCCGCGACGGGCGATTCCTCGCCGACGAAGAGACGCAGTTGCAGGCGACTTCATTTGGCATTTCGACGACCGGCAAGCTCAGCACCGCCGAACACCGCAGCGTGATTCTCGCCGTGCCCTCCAATACCAAGGAGCGTGAGCGCCTTCGACGCTTCAGCCTGGAGTTTTCCTACGGCCCGAGGTCCCTCGACAACTTGGACCGCCTGGTTGCCGCGATGGTGAAGAAGCATGTCAAGTTCACCGACATCGTCCAGGTGGCCGTTGGGCTCGTCCAGCAGGACATTGGTCAGGGATCGGACCGGTCTCGCCTGGTGTTCCGGCAGGGCAAGGCGCCGATTGAGCGGTGGCTGCGCAACCGCGCTTCTGTTGCTGCCGCATTCAAGCTCGAAGGCGAAGTGCTTGACCTCGGATCCGATCTCAAGGAGTACCGGGCGGCCGAATCGCGCTTCCGGTCTCGCCGTGCCGATGTGGATGCCCTCAAGGAGGCTAGAACCCATGAGCGCACGGCGGTCGCCGGCGCTATCGACCTCCTGGAGAAGGATCGCCAGAGCGCCCTGGAGCGCGAGGAGGTTGAGCGGACCGAGCTCGCTGAAGCGAGCAGAGTAGCGAACCAGGAAGCCATTCGCTCCAAGCATTTCTATGACGCCTCCGAATCGCAGGAATCCTTCTTCGAGAGAGAGCGAGCCGGTTACTGGGAATCCCAGATCGAGGGGCTGCCAACACTGCGTCTCAACCGACAGAGTCTGGTGCGTCAGCTCGATGCCGCCGAGGCCGCTCACGCCGACGCCACCTCCCGCTACGAAGGCATGCGGCAGGATCTGCGCAACCGCGCGGCCGACCGCCGTCTCGGGATCGAGACGAGCAAGCAGCCGCATCACCGTCGCCTGACCCAGGCGTTGGCGCAGATCGGCGATTCTGAGAAGGAGGCCAGTACACAGGCCACCGCGTTGCGCGATGGTCAGCGGGACTCGCTGGACGCTGACAAGGCACCTCTGCTGGAGCAGCGCGGCGCCTGGGGCGGCCGCAAGGGCGAGCCCGCGGCTTCTCGTGAAGCCCTCGATGCGTTGAGCGAGGCCAACGCAAAGCGTCACCGGCATACCGGGAATCGCTCCTCGATCGTGGACTCGGTCGCGCGGGCCAAATCGAAGGATGAGGCGGCTAAGCGAGACGGCCTACAGCTCGACGCCGCCATCCGCGCGGCACAAACGCGCCTGCAAGAGTTGATCGAAGCAGCCGCGGAGGCCAGGGGACGCATGAACCCGCAGCCTGGCTCGTTCCTGGCCAAGCTGCGCGGGCATTCGGACGACGATTGGCGGCGCGACCTGGCCAAGGTCATCGACCCGCGCTTGCTGGAACGCGAGGATCTGGACCCTGTGCACGCGGAGGAGTCCGCCCGCACGCTCTACGGCTGGGGTCTTCGCACGAGCGTGATCTCCACGCCGGACTGGGTGGACAACGAGTCGGCCAAGCGCATCGCGGATGACGCTGACTCCCGTGTGGGCGCTGCCAAGGCGCATCTTGAAGCCCTGCAGGCCCGCGTGAGTACGGTTGTGCGAGCGCAGAAGGAGGCCGAGCAGGCCGTCCAGGTGGCCGAAGCGACGCTCGCCACCCATGACGCGAACACGCCGGAGGTCGACGCGGCCTTCGAGCGCGCCACGCACCGGGTCAACACCGAGAGGAATGCCGCGACCGCGACGGCGGAGGCCGAGATGAATCGGCTCTCCGCGACGATCCAGGCCATCGAAGAGCAGGTCCGAAGCCTGAAGGCGACCTACGCAGTCCAGCTCGAGCAGATCCGCCTCTCGCATGCTGCGCAGCGGTTGGAGGCGCAAGCCACCCACGACGTCGCGATCGCGAAGATTGACGAATCGCTCAAGACCTTGGACGACGAGGTCAAGCGGCAGGAAGCCGCCATCGACGCGCAGCTGGCAGAGCACCTTTCTGCGCAGGGCGTCGACCCGCAGCGGCTCCTGGAACTCAGGGAAAAGGTAAAGGCGATCAATCGGCAAACCGACGAGCTCGAATCCAAGGAAAGCCTGGTCGAGCGCTGGCGCACCTGGCAGGCAGAGGGCGGCTCGGCGCGGGTTAAACAGCTGCTCGCCGTGGCCGAGCGCGCCCAGGAAGCCGCGCGCGAAGCGACGGGAAAGCTCACAAGCTTCGATGTGGAAGCCGAGAAGGCAAGGAGCCGGTACGAAACCGCCAAGCAGGACAAGAGCATCCGTCGGGACGCGATCGACGACGATCTGCAGGTGCTTACCGGCCTTGAGGACGAATTCGGCTCGTATCAGGCGGTCGGGGCTTCAGTGATCGATCCGAGCACCACCGTGAAGGAGCTGCGAGGCAAGGTGCACGCCGAGCGGCAGAAAATCGACAACCTTGAGCGCACGATCACCAGCACCACCGGCAAGCTGATGGTCAAGCTCACGACGGAAGACTCCGCCGTGCGCGATCTCATCGAAGCGAGCATGGCCGGAGCCTCCGAGGGGCCAATCGGCCGCGCACAGGAGCTCTGCTCGGCCTACCGCCTCATTGGCCCGCAGGTGGCGACCGACGTCAACCGGTCGCTCTCGGTGCTGCTCGCGAACATCGGCGCGTTCCACAAGTCCATCAGCAACTTTGAGCGGGAGGTGAAGGCGTTTAACGTCCGGCTGCAGACGGGGCTGAGCGCCGTGCGATTCGAGCGTATCAAGGACCTCCGCGTCGACCTGGTCACCAATTTCGACACGCTGGGCTTCTACAAGAAGCTCTCGCGCATGGACGAGGTGGCGCGCCAGCACGCGAGCGAATATGGCAAGGACTTGTCGCGCGATCTGCCATCCGACGAAGTCACTCAGGCCGTTGGCGCTTTCCTGAGCGTCCTGGGCGGTGATGGTGCCCTCGAGGTGAACCTTGCCTCGCACATCACCCTTCGCGGCAGCGTCACGGACAACGGCGTGCGCAAGGAGTTCCGGCGCGAGAGCGAGTTCGAAAGCATCTCCTCGACCGGCCTCACCACGCTGGTCAAGGTGACGCTGATGACAGGCCTCTTGAACACCATCCGGGGCTCTGACCAGGTCTACGTGCCCTGGGTGACGGATGAGGTCGGCACCATCGATCCAGGCAACTTCGTGGCGCTCATGCAGATGCTGAAGGACAACTGGATCGACGTGATGACCGCGTCACCCGAACTCGGCCCCACCCAGCACGCGCTGTTTGCGCGCCGCTACCTGTTCGAGGACAAGGGCCGCATTCGCGAATACGTGCCGGCCGGCGGGCTACCGCAGACCCACGTGCCCGCGTCGCCGGAAGTTGAGGTGCAGGCATGAACGCGGACGTCCTGAAGCTCCTGCTGGCCGGCGAGTACATCTGCCCGATTCGGTACCGGAACGAGTACGAGCTCCTCGAAGATCCTCAAGAGCAGGAAGAAACCCAATCGTGGCTGCTGGCCGTCAACATGCGACTTGCGCGCCTGGGCGACGAAGGCGCCTTCTTCATGGCGCCCGACGTGATCGGTGCCTCGGATGTCACTCGCATCAGGACTGAGCTCAAGGAGTTTCGGGACAACTATGGTCCCGCGGTCCTGCTCTTGGACTTCATTCGCCAGAGCGACGTGGGGGGCAAGCTCCTGGTGCCGGGTGAGTATGTCGTGCTGCACGAACTGGAGAGGGCTGTCTCGCAGTCGAGCGTGCTGGAAACCCAGCTCAAGGGCCTGGTAAATGTGATCACCAGCGCGGCGATGCGTAACAGCAACCATGAGAACCTGCGGCGCCTGCTGGATCACCTGCAGCGCGATGGCTACGTCATCCTGGCCAATAAGGAAAACAGCGCCTACCAGGTCACCGGCAAGATCGATCAGCTGTACGCGGTGCTGCAGTTCCTCGACGAGAACAAGGTCGTTCCCGACCAGGAAATTGACGATCTTGAGGACGCATTGCAAGGGGATCTGTTGGACCAGGGCGAGGAAGGTGCGCCTTGAGCGAGCACGGCGATCAAGTCCAAAAGCTTCTGGCGGGACTGGCGAAGCATGCCGACCTGGTGGCTCAGGCCTACGAGGGCCCGGTCTCCGGGGGCGATCGAGCGCGCAATGCAGCCATCGAGGCCTTGTTCAACCTCAGTGTCCTGAAGCCGTACGACGAAGACGTCTACCGGCTTAATCCGCGGCTGCGTGAGTTCATCTCGGATCACTTCTCCAGCTACCAGGCGTTCCAGGCGCTGCGGCGCGTCTCCGGCACCATGGCCCAGGCCCGCGAGCAGTGGACCGAGTTGCGGCGCCTGAAGATCTCCGGCAGCCAGAGAGATCAGGCGCGCATGGAAAACGCGCTCGACGAGTCGATCGTCGAGATCGCGTATTCCATCGAGCACAACCTGGCAATGCTGCATTCGCTCATCTCCACGCAGTACGGAAACGTCGATGACCTGACATCAAAGCTGCGTCAGAACCGCTACTACGCGCGCCAGATCGATGCGTTCCTGCGCGACGTGGAGTCGATCGACGCCTTTGTGGATGCGGTGTCGGACGAAGCGATTGCGTCGGGTCTTCTGCACGTGCGCAGCGTCGTTTCCCGAAGGCTGGGGGCCCGGCGCCTGGACTGGACATCTCAGATCAAGGACGCGCAGAACGCGATCAGCAAGCGACTCTTCGAGGCGAAGATGATGGAGAAGCAACTGCGCCGGCTGTCGCGCTTCTCGCTCTGGCTTACCCGCAACAAGACGGTCGATGGATGGGACGTCGATGTCAAGGAA
The DNA here is from genome assembly GCF_018614915.1 of Variovorax paradoxus. Classification (GTDB taxonomy): domain Bacteria; phylum Pseudomonadota; class Gammaproteobacteria; order Burkholderiales; family Burkholderiaceae_C; genus Variovorax; species Variovorax paradoxus_K. The sequence goes on from NZ_JAGGNU010000013.1 coordinate 13,181, forward strand.
TCGACTAGCCACAGCGTCGCCGGCGCGCAGACCCTGCGCTTTCGGCCCCAGCCCGACGTTGCCGATCCGGATCCCGTCACGATGGACGGCGTGCTGGCGGCGGTCGCACGGCTTCCGGCCAAGCCGACGCCGGTGCCGGCGAAGACGGATCCGGGACCCCACATGCTGGTCGAGGATGAGGAAACCGTCGAATTCCAGATGAGCGTTCAGCACGCCGCGCTGGAGGAGCTGGCGCTGATAGCCAACAGGACGCATGCGCCCATTTCGCTGCTCGAGTTCAAGCGCGGCCGCGAACCGCTGGCCGAGACCAGTGATGCTGTCTGGATGGTCTTCGCATGCGCGCAGCTGCGCAGCCGCAAGTTCCGATTGGACTTCGTCGCGGAAATCGAGCTCGATCCGTTCCCGATCAACGAGCACTTCCACGACGTCAACGTGCTCGCCCCGAGCTATGACCTGGGCACCCGGGCCTCTTCGCCGAAATGAATTTCACGTCCACGCAGATTACATTCCTGCAGAGCTTGATCGAAGGCGCGCCGGCTTCGAAGCTCGCGACTGCAACGGCGCTGTTCTTCAGCGAACACTTCAGCATCGGGCGGGCCGTTGCCGGCGCGGTGAGCTACAGCGCCGAGCACCACGCGGCTGCCGAGGACCTCCTGAGAGCGCACAGGCTGCCTGTGGCCAGCCTCGGCAAAACGGCCAGCCGCGCAGAGGCCGCGTCATTTGGCGGCATGTCCGAGAAGGCCTTCAGCGTGGCGCCGCGCGCGCGATCGGTCGCCATTCGCTGCATCGGGGACTGCAAGCTCGATGGGCAATCCGTCTATACCCCGGACGGAACCCACATGGTGACGAACCCCGAGCGGGCCAGCACCATCTCCTGCGATCGGATCATGCTGGTCGAGAACTTCGAGACCTTCCAGCAGGTCCAGGCGTATCGGTGGATCGAATGGGACGCGGCCGGGACCTTGGTTGTCTACCGCGGCGATCCTGAGAACCCGAACCAGCATGCCGCGCAGCTCGTTCTAGCTCGAGGCGAGCCAGTCGTCGGCTTCTTCGACTTCGATCCCGCGGGGCTCATGATGGCCAAGGCAATTCCATCGAGCAGATTCAAGGGCTTTGTCCTTCCGGATCAAGCCTGGCTCGGGGCGGCGTGCGATACCCCTCATGGGCGCCAGCTGTACGACCGCCAAGTGGGTGTGTATGGCGCGGCCCTTGACGCAACCAGCGAGCCGTTGATCATCGAAAGGTGGGCGTTTATGAAGTCCCTTGCCAGCGCAGTCGCGCAGGAAGCGATGCGTAGCGCGTAGCGGGTGGACCAGCGCGCGAGATCTCGGCGGCTCATCCGCGTACATCCGAGAATTCGAGAGGGCAACCTAAAAAAATTTCGGCCCGGCTGACCCGGGTGATTTCGATGCGATGCTCGCGGCACCATCTCACCAATGCATCCTCGGTGAAGAGACTGTGATTGTCGAACGCGATCCCGCGCAACGGAATCGGGAACAGCTCGCCGGCCTTGGCAAAGGCCTCAATCACATGGATGCTGTCCGGCGCGAAGACTGGCAGGCGTGCAGTCTGACCAGATGCGATGTCCGTCAAGACTAGGTCCAGGGCGGGGCTGCCGAGTGGCGGCGCGCTGCGTGCAACAAGATCGGCCTTCACATAGCCCAAAGTAGGCTGGCCATCAGGCCGTTGGCCCATTGATCGAGAAATGGATGACATCAATCTCTCCCGTCGTCGTGGGCCCATCTCCCTCGACCGGCTTCGAGGCATCCGCCGGGCCGCACAGCTCTCATGAACTGCTAGCGACGTCGAGGCCGTTGGCGCTGGAGGCGGGCGGCGGCGCGCGTTTTCGACTAGTCGCCATGGTCCTCCTAGCATAGTCCGCGGTTTTGAAACTCCAAGCGCGCCCGACATCCTGCAGTCGCACCATATTGGTCTGCTGACCCGCTGCCGGCTGAAGGCGCTGGTGAGCTGATCCAGCTCCGCCCGTGCAAGCATTCATCTGCCACAGTTTCGAGGCGCCGAACATCTGGCATCGAAGGGGCCCCGCTCCCTTTGAGATCGTGCGGGCTAGGCCGAGCGTGCATTGGATCGTCGGTATTCCAAGTCTGCCGAATCGAGACCTGCAACGCCTAAAAATTAAATGCCCCTCTCGGAGCGCCAAAGCTGAGTAGCAACTTTCCCTTCCGAAACAACTTTCGTAACGGACTACTGGCGCGGACAAAAAAGCACCGCGATGATTCGCTTACCAATGTTTCTCATAGCGAAGGGGAGGCGTGAGGCCAAGACGAAGGCGAAAGGCGGCGCCCTCACATCCTCGGCCGATCAAAGCTGACCCGCGAAATTCGTCGATACGCTGTTTCGGAGAATGGCCAGCAGCGAATCGACGCAGCTAATTGACCGCCGATCTAACTTTTTTGGGCGCGCTTGACTCGACCGCTCTCGCTGTGTGTCGAAGTTCCTTCCTATACCTCTTCGAAACGGCTGTAATCAGCACGGCCGGATCGACCTCAAGGCCCTCGGCGATGCGAAAGACGCTGGATAGCGATGGCATCGCAATTGCTCGCTCGACCTTTGCGACAAAAGTGCGATGAACCTCTGCCAGGAGCGCGAACCGGTCCTGGCTGAGCCCGAGCGCCAACCTGCGAGCTTTTAGCTCTGCCGCAAATGCCCGGAGCAACGCCGGGTCCTGGTCGGAACGCATGAGACGAATCTCGCCTCTTGCAACCTTTTGCGCACCAGCCTATCGGGTTCAAAATGCACGAACATGTACAAAGCGATGCGGTAACACCTCGCGCGTTTGCAACCTGAACTCCCTTACTGTTACCGTGTCAGCTTGAGCTTTTAGGCACCAGCGTATAAGATGCAAGGGACGAGCTGACGCAGATCCCGATGTAGATCCTAAGGTTGCTGGACCCGGCCTGGCGCCGAGAGGGGCGATCGCGGTTGGCCCTCGACGGAGCGATCAGCATGAACGGTGCTCTCTTAAAAGCGCGCTTTCCGTACATGTTCGAAGGTGACCACATTGGCCTGACCTTCTATCGCGGCTGGACGCCAATTTTGGGCCGCGCGTGCGAGCAGATCGACCAACTTCTACCCCCCACCAAACTTGGCTTTCGATGGGTCCAGCTTCGAGCCGACCAGGGGTGCGGGCTCTTCTTGTATGTCTTAGCCGAATTTCGATCGTTCGTGGTCAACCTCGAGGGCGATACGCGCCGAGCCATGATGTTCGCGGCCTACGATGTTGCCGCGGACCTAACGCCCGAGGTGGATCGGGTCGTCCTCGAAGCCGAGCGTATGACGAGCACGGCTTGCATGATATGCGGCCGACGTGCCGAAGCAGCCTCCTATTTTGGAACTGAGCTCACGTTGTGCAGCTTGCACGAGCCAAGCGCTCTTGCCCGTAGTGGCGATGAAGGGCTAGAAGGCTTTTGGCGGGAGGCGGTCGAGTGGGAGGCCATACCATCGTGAGCACGACTCGTCGAACAACGGCTGCGGGGAGCGACTCCGATGATCCCGAGGGCTTCTGCATGTATCGCACCGAGGCCTCTCAAGACTCCTTTCAGGTGGTGGAGATCTTGCTTCCCATCGCGCTGCAATGGCGCCTGGTCGAGGAACGTCGAGCACTGGCACGGAGTCGCGAGGAGGAAAGACGCGTCTCGGCCTTGGAGCGCCTGCGCACCGACCGCGATGCAACGCGGGCTGCCGTGGGACCTGCCCCCCACTCGCCTCAAGGACCGGAAGGCCAACTCGCATTCATCAAGCAGTTTGAGCGCGGCGTGGCGCATCGCGATCGGAGGCGACGTCACCCCGTGTTGAAAGCTGATGAGGTCCTCCGCGTCCTTGCCAAGACGGCAACCGTGCGAAACAGAGACGAGTACAAGCGCGAGCTTGAGCTCATGGAGAAGGTGAAGTTCTCGGGCGCGCTTAGAGAAGTCGCCAATCCCGCTCGTCATCCGGATCAGTGGGCACGGGCGGTGGCGGATTTGCGCGCGTCCCACCCACACTTTGTGACTGTCACCGACTTCGTCGTCGAGCATGTGGCGCTGTCGCTGAGCAGCAAGGGGCCGATCTGGATTCCGCCAATCCATATGTGGGGGCCACCTGGGATCGGCAAGTCTCACTATGCAAACGATCTGGCGCTTGCGCTCGGTGCTCCGCTGCGGCGCCAATCCATGGAGAACGCTCAAACCACCTCCTTGCTACTCGGCACCGAGCGGCATTGGAGTACCGCATGTCCTGGCGCGGTGTTCGATGAGATCGTCTTGGGGAGATTCGCGAACCCGGTTTTTCTGATCGACGAGCTCGACAAGGCTCCGACGAACTCAACCTATGACCCGCTGAAACCGCTGCATTCCTTGCTGGAGCCGCTTACAGCCTCGACGATACGCGATGCCGCGCTAGACATCACATTCGACGCAAGCTTGGCCATCTATATCGCAGCTTCCAACGACCCAACGAAAATTCCTGAATCCCTGCGATCGAGGTTCTCGGAGTTTGAGATTCCGGTTCCGCGCGGAGAGCAGGCCCTTCAAATCGCGCAAGTTGTGGCGACTCGCACTGTTGAGAAGTTGTTGGTACCAGACTTTCTCCCGCCCGAACCGCGGTTGGCATACCGGCTTGCCCACCTTACGCCTCGAGCGATCCGAAAGGCGATACAACGTGCGGTGGCACGTGCGATCGTCAACGACCGCAGGTATCTGAAACCTTCCGATCTGCCCGTCGATGTGCTCGACGATGACGAGGCAAAGATCGTGCTGCACTGACGTACGGAGGTAGACATGAGAGCTGGACAACATAGCGACCCCGACGATGCCTATACAACGGCGCTGCCGATGAAAGACACAGCTGGCAGCTGCTATTCTTTCTGGAGAGTCAAGCGGACTCTCTCGCAGGGCTTACGCCGCGCACCGCCTTGGAGCGCGGTGTTGCCGTCGGACGAGTGCTGGCTGCTGCTGTCGCCCATGCTCACTGAGGTGCGGACATGAGGCTCCTCATCTTGTCCGACCTTCACGCTGAGTTCGAGACCTTCGAGGTTCAGCCGGACCTCGACTACGACGTGGCCATCCTTGCGGGCGACATCGTGGCGCCCGGTCGGGCGGTGGCTCGTTGGCTGCGAGCGCCGACACGCTTCGGCGACAAGCCAGTCATTCACGTCGCCGGCAACCACGAATACTACGAAACGGTGCTGTCTCAAGAACTAGTCAACATGCGCTCTGAGGCGCGGGATCAGGGCGTTCACTACCTTGATTGCGACCAGGTCGTGCTTGCCGGCGTGCGCTTCCTTGGCTGTACGCTGTGGACCGACTTTCGGCTACGCATTGACGATCACGGATTCGCAGGTCAAGCGGTGCGACTCTTATCAGACCGGTACCGTTCAATGGCGGAGTGCTCCCGCCATCTCGCTGATTACGTGGCCATCCGTGTCGAAGATCCGCACACCACGAACTCGATGGGAACGCGGCGCTTGGTTCCAATGGACACCTTGCGGCTCCACCGGCGACATCGATCCTGGTTGCGCGCGAGGCTGGAAGAGCCGTTTGGCGGGCCGACGGTTGTTGTGACACATCATGCGCCACATCGAGGATCGCTCGCCCCTAGGTTTGCAGACGACTGGGCTTCCGGGGGCTTCGTAAACGAAATGCGACCCGAATTTTTCCGGGTCCCCAGGCTCTGGGTGCACGGCCACACCCACGATAGCTTCGATTACGAAGTTGAAGGCTGTCGGATCGTATGCAACCCTCGCGGGTACCTAAACTGGCACGGCGAGTTCGAGAACAAGGCATTCAATCCTGGCTTGGTGGTGGGGGTCGAGCCCCCATGAACGAGAGGAATCGTCCGGGGAGTGCAGAGGCGTCATTGTTGGCCTTGGCGACTGATGTTTTCGGTGTCGGCGCCCACGCTTGGTTGGAGACCCCGCATCAGCTCCTCTCGGGTGCAACGCCGTCCGCGTTCGCGGCTGACGGTGGCACGGAAAGGGTGCGATCAATCCTCTTGGCGACCCAGCACGGGGGAGTTGTATGAGGTGACGCGCTCACGGACGCGTCTTCCAATGGTGCGCCGGCGCGATCGCTGGCACGATGATAGTCCGTGATCGCCGACTACATCGATCATGCCGGGCTCGTAGGAGCTTCGCGAAAGGCTGTGCGAGGGTGACTCACAGTTGCACAGTTGGCGTTCCAGAAGTCGCTCGATCTCCGCGGCAACTGCTGCAGGGATGCGCTCACGCGCTTCTTGTGAGACGGCGATCTGCCGATCGACAACAACTGAGTAGACAACCGCATCCGGCGTCAGCGATGAATGCAGCGGCTACAAGGGGCCTGCTTCGCCCCATGAACCGAGCCAACGCCGCAGGCATCCAGGCTGTTGGCGTATGTCAGGGAGCGAGCCCTCAAGAGGAATCGCCCCTCTTTGTCGAGCTGAACAGGTAGACAATGCTCGCAGCCCAGAAGTACTCCATTGTGCCGAAACCCACTCGAGCCAATGAGAGGAGACGACTTGGCGTCACAACTTTCTCTTGCTTTGTGAGTTCGTTCATCGCCCACAACAGGACACGCAGGTGAAAATGCCTGATCGACTCGAAGAGGATGTCCGTTCCTTGCGGCTCCCTTCGGTTCAAAGCCAGGACACGGCCTCTCATCATGCCGACTGCCGCGGCCGCGTGTTCAAGAGTGAACTTGATGGGGCGCCCCGGCCTCGCGAACCACCCTGCCATGGCGCTGCCGATTGACGTCCTGAGCGCCGCATCCCGAGCAAGGGTGCGCTGTTCGCTTATCTCTTTGTGGCGGTCAGAACGCATGGCTTCCAACCACTCTCGATCGCGATAGCTCGCCCTCGCACAGGCCTCGTCCCTGTGATTCGAGACTGAGTTGCATAATGTCTCCCGGTCCTCGGTCACTGAAGGCACTCGCAGTTCCGCGCGAGGGCGCGATCCGATTTTCCCTTCAAGCCATCGAAGGTCGACTAGAACAAAGAACCAGAAGAGATACCGGGAGCCTTGCTGGAGACTTTTCCAAGTAACGCGTTCCCCGGAACGCATCTTGGCCAGCACAATCCTACGAGCCTGAGACGTACTCTTGATCTGAGCGTTCTTCTTTCTTGTCGCATCGGTTCTCGGGTCGGATTGGCCAATCGCCTTGTCAGCGGCTTCGTAGGTGAATCCCAGCGCGACTAGGCAGGCGCAGAGAGTCGGCATGTTCTCTCTCGAGAGATGTATTTGATCTGGCAATGTTGAGCTGCGGCGCCAAGAATTCATCAAAGGTCCGAACTTTTTCCGAAGCAAGTCGATCGGACGTATCTCTCGAACTTGACAAGTATGCGCAATAAACCCAGCGACCTCACTGGCTGGTCTCGGTGCGAAATGTGAATTCAGGCACTCATGCTCGAAGCGCGCAAGGTGAATGAACGGGGAGAGGTCGCCCGGCCGGGTTCCGACGTGGCTTCCTAGGTCGTATCCGCAGCTCTCACACCGCAGCGGGAGATGAACCAGTTCCATCCTTGGCACAAGCACTTTGTCGCAGCCAGGACATCGATTCAGGAGCACCACGCCGTGCATGTGGCACACGAGAGACCCTGGAAGTTGATGACTTCGGCGAAGTATCGGAATGCACTTCGGGGTCTTGTAGTCGTCGGCAAGACACGCCGGGCAAATCCTGAGTTGCAACAGTGTGTGGGACATCGCGAAGAGAAGCGCCTGGGCCGCGGGCAGTGGCGATGGGGCTTCGATTTCTGAGCTTGGAAGCCGATAGAAGCGCACCCAGTACGGCTTAGTGCTCAGCTGTCCGACCATGTCGTCGAGACCGATCCCCAACTTCTCCGCCAGCTGGACCCAGGACGGCGTCAGATCGCTGATGTCCATGATCTGGGCGCCGCAGTTGTTCTTCTTGAATCCCAACCAACTCATAAACGTGTGCCTGAAACGCACCCCATTTTCTCTTGCTATGCGAGAAAAGTAGTTGCCTGCAAGTTCGTCCGTCTCCCACTCCGGCATACTTGGAAAGGCGAGCATGCGTCTATTCCGTCCTTTCCGTTCTGATTTCATTGGTCGGCGGGGGCTGGCGCAGACCGGCCATTTTCAGAGCCTTCCACTGCAGGAAGAATCCGTCCGAATCGACCAAGCTCTCTGACGCGTTTGCATAGCGCAGTTTCTGGAAGGATTCGACGCTCTCGGAACAAGTTAGTAGCGCTTCCCTGGTTCGGGGAAGGCGATACAAATGAGTTCGTATCGAGCTCTCGGGTCCTGCCCGCCGCAACAATGCCGACGGGGACAGTCTCTTCCTCGGCGATCGAGTGCGCTGATCGGCTGTTACCGCGGCGATGCGCCGTGCGTAGTTCTCATCGCGCTTCTCCCAGTCGATACAGGACCGGCGCAACTTTCGACCACCGAGCTGGGGCGAGCGTCCTTGACCGACCGTCAACCATTCCCGATCGTGGCGATAGAGCCAGGCATAGGCAGCGCCGTCCAGCACGCGACGTTGCCTGACGGAGGAAGCAATCAGGCCCGTGCTTACCCACCTCTTGCGATAGCGGACGACGGCGTTGGCCGTCATGATCGTAGTTGGCGGAGGTTGAACCCCCATCGCATAACGGATTCGATACACCGAGCTCAATGAGATGTGCGCTTCCTCAGCCACTTGAGTCGGCGGAGCCCCAGCAGAAAGCCGCTGCCGGATGGTGGCCAAACGCTCCGGCGCCAATGTCTTGGGCCGTTCCGAGATCGGGAGACCGAGGGCGCGTCTGCGCGTGACCACCGTGGTCACGGAAAGGCCCAGTTCGAGCGCCGCTTCCCGGCAGCTGACATTGCAATCGGAGATGTCGAGAGGAGGAACGGGATCGACGATGTCCAATGGACCCGGCGCGACGTCAACGAGGTCGTCCACTTGAGCGTTCGCCGCTGCCGCATATGCAGCGAATGAGCCGAACAGGAGGTTGATAAGGACGATGTGCGTCAGGGGGTGGCACAGCCTCCCTCGGTCCCGAAGGAGGCCGTATAGCCATCCCAGGACAGGTCCCGTGCGATCGGAGATCCGTCCTCCGACCGACCAGCCGCGAAAGCCGTCGTTGGCCTCCAGAATCAGCGAGGAGAGTTCCGCCCATCGAATCCGCCCCGAGCTGCTGGAAAGTCCCAATTCCTTCAGCCTGCCCCGGTAGGTGGCAGTACATAGATCGCCGGTAAGTTTGGGGTTCTTTGACCAAAGCGCATCGCACGAGGTCATGGAAAAACTCGTCAGAGGGCAGAGGGAAGAATGCGCGACTATGACGGGAGCGCCTGCCATTGGCGGAAGACGAAGAGCGCTGCGTCCGCTGTCCTCGCTTTGAACGAAGTGCTCGATGAGAGGAGTGTGGTGGATCGGGCAGATCACGACACCTGGCAGCAAATGGGCTCGGTGCCAGTAGAGGACGCCTTCGGTGTCCCAGGACAGCCGATCGCATTCGATGCACGAGCGAAAAGTTGCGCTGGCAGAAAACCTGTGAGCCACCAGGCCAAGCCAAGTCTTCAACGAGCTTCCGGGGCCGTGCGCTGCGCGTTGAACGAGCTCCTTCCAACGTTCGGCGGGAACGAACGGCCGATGGTAGGGATACTGAGTCGTTTTCTCCAAGACCTCCGCGACTGTCGGGTAGGGGGTGACTTCAGGCCATAGCGCGAGCATCGATGTGAGTTGTGAAGGGAGATCGGCGCTGGAGACGGCCTTCATGTCCCCGAAGAGGGCATGCACAAAACGTCGGCTTGAACCCTCGCAGCAGTTGTAGGCGTTCACACGCCCCACATGGCTGTAGAGCGTTTCATCTTTCAGATGACGAGGCGCGAAGGGTACGGGGCCTTTGGGAACCATGACGAATGTCCGTTCAAAATGAAGGCTTGACCGAAGGAAGCCCACTGGACTTGATCGGCGGCGGCTTCGAGGCTGACCGCACGTCAGTGTTCGTGCTTGCCTTCGCCTCCGCTTTAGTGCTGGTCGTGCGCTTCTTACTCGCGTGCGCGCCAGGCTGCTTCTCTTGCCCCTTGCCTTGCTCTTCCAGTTCCGGGAACTCGGGTTCATCTTCGCCGCTTTCCGCTTCCTCACGGGCCCATCCGAGTTGGTCTTGAAGCTCCATCAAGCCGCTTTTGGGGATCAGGTCGTCAAACTTCTGGAGGTCAGCCGCCTTACCGGAAAGCAGCGCATTGATCGCTGGCTTGAGAAGGATCATGTCTGTTTCGGCGACCCTCTGGAAGGACAATTCGTCGACGGTCTCCCGTTCGCCGATTTCTTGTCGCTGCGCCAGAGCAAAGGCCATCGAGGTGAATGCCGGATTTCCGCCGCTGCATTTGTGCCACGCGTCGAGGATTTCTTTCGTAAGCGGGCCGGGATGTTTGACGATCTGGTAGGGCCACAGGGCTGTGGCGAGTGCAATCCACTGCAGATCGTTTCGGCGCATGACGGGAAACTTGCTCGTTCCCCCTGAGGTCAGTTTCCGGATATTTCTCACACTCTGCGCGATCACCGGCTCCAACGCGGGGGTCGCGGACAGGAGCAGCGACACGCCTGCGATCTCGAGAACTTGGCTCAACAGGTTCAGTACCATTTCGGCCTGTGTCCCCCGTGCTGCTCGCAGGTGCTGAACGTCATCAATGAAGATCAACCCAAGCGACACCGCTGTGGCAACCTTGTGAATCAGTAAGGTCATTTGAGCGATGGTGCGGAGCGCCTTGGCTTCCCTGGCGTAGTGGGTATTCCCGAGAATTCTGTCGATCGTTTCGAAGAACTGGACGCAGAAGCTCAGCAGTGATGCGTCGTGCATAACAGCCAGCGGGATCACGGGGATCTGCCTGCATCTGAAGGGCTTACCCATGTACTCTGTATGCTCTATCACGCAGCAGTAGGGTGCCAGTACTCCGCTGGCAAGCGTCGTCTTTCCGCCTCCGCTGATAGCCATGATCAGTTGGCCCAGCGCACTTGATTTGAAGGCGAGCGCCCGGAATGCGTTCTCATCGTTCAGATCCTTGATCGTGGCGATCATGCTCCGGCGCCGCTGGCCGTCCGCCTTGAATGGATTGCGGCTCAGATATGCCTCTCGAATATTGATCGTCGTGTTTGTGGCCGCACGTCTGTATTCTGCGAATGGGTAGATGAAGGATCCAATCCGTGCCAGTTCGGCGATCCGAACCAGTTCACCCTTTCTCCTGTCAGCATCCGTGAACTCAGGCGGGTAGTACTCGATGCGGTCGAGGATCTCGTCCTTCGTGCTCTCCATGAGTGGAAGCGCTTCGATGTACGCGTTTCCGTCGTACTTCCGAACTCCAGTTGGCTTGTACTCGGCAGGGATGGAACGGAACTCAATCATGATGGTCTCCGCTGGCTGGTCCTGTTGATGATCTTGAGGCGCTCTTCCTTTTCGAGATCTTTCCAGTTGCGGGCGTGCACCTTAGCCTTCGAAGGGGGTGGGCGGTCGAGCATGTCGGTCTTCCGACCGGTCAAGGATTCCTTCAGCTTGCGAGTCTGGCTACCACGCCGTGCCCGAACCTCGTCTCGACTCGCATGTCGGGCCGGTTGCCGAGACGGTGGGACACGCTTGGTCTCTGTCGTAGCGCTTTCGATCTTGTGATCGTTCTTGGCCATGGCCCATAAGAGCGCCCCCTGCTTCTCGAGCGCCGCTTCTTCTTCCATCAAGAACCCTCGGGTCTGTTGGCGATCGGAGTCGACCATGCGCCACAATGACCACTCACCGGTGCTTGTCACGACATACAGTTCTTCGCGGAAAGTCTTGTCATACCTGATCTCAACTCCCCTCGCACGGGCCGTCGACTCGTTCGCGAGCGCGAGTGCGGCAGCATTAACGGGTTCAAAGGTCCGCTTCTCGAACTTCACCCTGCTCTTCGCAATCGACCCTTTCCCGACCGAAAGCAACATGCGCAATAGGTCTTTCTCCGTGAGCGGTGAGACGCGGGCGCCTGTCATGTGCTCGCACCCCCAAACGTATGCCGCAGCTGGGGTCGGCGGAACGCCCGCCTGGATCAGTCGCAGGTTTCCTTTTAGAGCCTGATGGGGTTTGTTGTTGTGCTCATCGACGACCTTCAACACGCACCTGTACACATCATTCAAGGAGCTTGCGGCAGCTCTCTGAGCCGTCTTGGCAACGCGCTTTGACTTGGGGTCGATGGGGCGCTCAGCGAACACACCAGGTAGCCCCTCTCTGGCCATGTTCCTCTTTAGCTCACGGATACTCCGCTCGATCAACCTTGCATTCGGGGTCAGAGGAGGCATGGTGAGCGACTCCATACGCAACTGTTCCACCGAGGCTTTCAGATTCGCAATCGATACAAGTTCGCTTCCCCTGTCGTGCGCGATCGCAGAGGGCACGCGGCCACGAGGCCAACGAGTTTCGTCAACTTCGATTTTCAAGCAACGGAATCGCGCAACGCGCGGAGTGAATGCTAAAAGGAGGACGTACTTGAATTCCTCCCATGAGGGCGCGCCCAAAGTGACGTAGACGCTCACGATGAAGCGACTCCACCGGTCGATCATCAGGTAGATCCAAGGCCTGTAGAGCAGGACGGGTTCGCCCGATGAGTCTTTGCCCACGACATCAATCCTTCCGCCGGTGGCATCGACCTCATTGATCTCGCCGGGCCCGCTCGCGCGGACGGATGTGCCGGGGTCATTCCCAGCGAGGGCAGGAATGTTCTCTAGCACTTCTTGCTCATAGTCTGCGTGAGCTTTGGTGTACATCGAGAACTGACGCTCCGTAACTGGCAGAACGCAGCGTTTGTTGATCCAGTTCTTGAAGACTTCAGGATGTCGTTTCGCGAACTCGCGCTTCATGTACCCGTCGTGCGCGGTGGTCAGGTCTGACACCCGCTTTGCCGCCCTCTTGGCTGCTCGAATCATGTCCTCGACATCGGCAGCTCCGACGATGAATGTGTTCTCGCCCAGCGTCAAAGCTTCGACGGGCTGGCGAGCTCGCCGCTGAGGCTCACACTTGGACTTGGTGACGGGTGGTGCGCTTTCGGTAGTCTTGCCTGTCCCGGGCTCCGGGCCGGGAACCATCGGCGTCAATCCTTCTCGGACGCGGCCAAAGTAGTAGAAGCGTAGTAGGGTTCGAGAGACAGTGGTATAGCTCATTGCGAGCTCGTCCGCCCGCTTCCGAATCACGGACTTGAATTGGGCCCGCTTCAGGTTGGTCTCGACGTCAAACTTTTTGACGAGCGGGGCGATCCATTCAAAAGCGCTATCGATGGTGCGTTCCGGTTCCTTTCGTTGGTTGTTGTGCGGGTCGTCTTGCTGGGGAACCGGATGCGTCCTGTAGAACTCGTCGGGGAGTTCGAGCTTGCAAAGCTCGGCTTTGCCGGCTTTGAGGTCTTCTTCGGCATCGCGCCGACTCAATCGGTGGGGCTTTCTGGCAGCTCGTGCGCCGGCGGCTGTGGAGTACGGCATCACGTAAACGCCGGCCTTGAAGACGTGAGTATGCGAAGAGGCCACCCCGCGTCGCGACCCTTGTACCGAAGCAGCAATCCCTCGGCGAGGGTGGTGGTGCCTGCGGGGTTTAAGCCGTCTGGTTTCATGACAAAAGGATCACGGAGTGATCAAGGCTGATCGGCCGCTGAAGATCTAGTCGGATCAAGTTGGACCATGCGCAGTATCGGAACAAGCTCAGCCCGTCCAGCTGACGGGTTCTGGACGCCGCTTTTCGGACGAGTTCTTCGAGAGGCGCAGCCATCTCAAAGCCGTGCTGGAACGCCTCCGCGAATCTCTTGGCGGTTACGTCTCTCGGCGTGTAGCGATCTACGAACCACTGGCGGATGAATCGCAGACTGCTGAGGAGCTCCGGCGTGAACTCGCTCGTGTCCACCCAGGCCCAGTCGATGCCGACCTCCAAGCACCACTGATATTCGATGTTGAGGCGTCCCGCCACATTCGGTTTGAGTAGCTCCTTCGGGGGTTTGATGCTTCGCGCAAAGGGAACGGTCTTCGAATCGACTCGCCTAGTGAGGATGAAGTCGATGGTGAAGGGGCTGGGGTAGCGTCCTCGATAGATGTGTTTCACGCCGAACCGAGCACAAAGCTGCATCGTGCTCTGGATGTCTAGGATGGGGTGCTGCTCCTGGATATCCGAGTTCTCAACATTGCGCTCTTCCAACAGGAAGTAGGTCGCCTCTTGGGACGACAGAAAGTGAAAGGGACGGTTGATCTTGATGCCCTCAAAGTTCGAGCAGGTGCCGCGCGACCCAAATTCTGAAGTTCTGATCCACGGTTGATAGGCCGCTCCTTCCCCCAAGCCAATTCCCCTTCGGATGGCGGATTGCAAGTACGGGGGATACAAGGAAGGATCGTGGGTCCAGTCCATCGCCGCAACCTAGTCGTGCCTTGGTTCCGAGGAAGTGAGCACGGTTAGCCGGTAGAACCAGCGGGTTCGGGTGCCGCTAGAAGCTAGTAGTTACCGATCTGTCGAGTCGGCCAGATGCAGCTTGTACTGCGGGGTGAGAGGAGATCCGTCCATCGCCTCGCAGCGACCCGTGGCGATCGCCTCCGCGAATTGCTTCGTGAATCGGCGTCTGCGACGTGTCCATGGTCCTAGCTTAGTCATCAAAATTCAAGTTTCAAGAACCCAAACGTGCTAAGGTTGGTCTGCAAAACAGGCCCGAGCCTTGCATGATCTGAATCCATGATTTCCAAACGCGTAACGCCTCCTGATCAACTCGGCCTTGGACTGAACCTGTCGACGAAGAAGACGCGCAAACGCGAGTTCCTCGACGAGATGAACCGAGTGGTCCCCTGGAGCGCGCTGGTGCAGATCGTTGAGCCACACAGCCCGCGAGCCAAGACTGGTAGGCCGCCCTTTGCGATCGAGACGATGCTGCGCATTCACTACCTTCATGTATGGACCCGACGCCTTTTGCAAGCTCTCGTTGACGATGAGAAACAGTCTGCACACATGTATTCGGCTTGCTTGATGGGCGACGACCGACACACGCCCGCAGCCTTGATGAGATCCGCGCGCCCCGGCCTTATCAACAGTACGGCTTGAGATATTCAGCCGACAGACAGTACAGGCTCCCGGGACGCTGGTTCAACCAGTTTCGTCATCACACTCGAGAAGCATCGCAAACCAGTGCTGGGTATTCCCTCCTCCGCTCTTCATGGTGACCAAATCTGCAGGCGACAGTCGAATCAGAGCGCGCTGGCGACCCCGTATGGCGCATCGCTGCTAAGCAAGGCTTGAACGACCCGCGCATTCTTATTGGCCAGGGCCACCGCCGCGCGGTTGTACCCACGCCTCACGATCAGCTCCTGCAGCCAACGGCTACGCGCGTCGTTCTTGCCAGCGACGTAGATCAGTACAGCGCGCGCCCCTTGGATCAGTAGGGTGCGCAGGTAGGTATTGCCACGCTTGCTGATGCCCCTGAGGCGCGACTTCCCGCCCGATGAATACTGCTTGGGCACAAGACCGAGCCAAGCCGCGAGGTGCCAGCCGTTCTTGAACTCCTTGGCCTCGCCAATGGCTGCAACGATGGCGGTGGCCGTGATCGGTCCGATGCCGGCCACGGCCACGATCTTCTTGCACAGGGCCGATTGCTTCATGAACGACTTGATGTAGGTCTCGGCAAGAGCAATCCGCGTTTCGAGTGCGTGGAATTCCTGGAAGAGCTCCAGCATGAGCGTTTGGCAGAAGCGGGTGAGTTCGCCTTCGCACTCCTTGAGGACTTCGGGCATCGCGCGCTTGAAGGCGGCGGGTGACTTGGCGATCGTGATGCCACGCTCGCCGAGCAAGCCTCTGACCTGGTTGATGAGCGCTGTGCGTTGATGGACCAATGATTCGCGAACGCGATGTATCGCCTGAATATCCTGCTGCTCGACCGACTTGATGATGATTTCATATTGCACCTTTCACAGCGGCGCTTTTCGATGTTTGCGATTGACTCATCCTCGCTCGTAGCTCGCGCTCCGTGAGCTCATCGAGAGTGACCCAGTATGGCCCTCTCGACTGCAGTTGACGTGCAGCGAGCATCTCGCGCGCAATCCAGTGATGAACTGTATTGACGCTGACACCGAAGCGCCTTGCGACCTGCTGAACAGTCAGTTCCTCAACCTTCTTGAGCATGGGTGCGGGGATTGCGTGGCGCCATCGAATCCATCTGACCATCGAGTCGTTAAATGCCTTGCCGAGAGCGCTTGTGATTCCTTCTCGGTTGAGCTGCTGCGCAATCAGCGCGTCGCTCAGATTGCGCGCAAGCGCTCGCACGCGCGTTACGATCGCTTCTCAGCAGCGCACGCGATCGGCAAGCGGCAAGGGCAGATCTATGGTCACGTCGCTGCATGCGCCACCTTGCCATCGGATGTGCAGCACCGCCTGCTTGGGTGCCAGACGTTTCTCCACCGTGATGTCTTTGATCAGCAAACGCAGCATTCGCTTGCGATCCTTGGCTGAAGTGCTGGGGGCGTTCCATAGTCGCGGCAGCTCGCGCGCCAGCGTCATCACCTCGGCCCTTTGCTCCTCTGTGATCACCTGCGCCGTGCGTTGTTGGGCCTCGGCTTTCTGACGTTCTATTTCCTCCACGCGCAGCAGCGCCTCGTTCCACCAACGCTCCAAGGTACTGGTGACCAGACGATTGCTGGGATCGGCTTCCTGGTACCGCCGCTCCGCCAGGGCTGCCTCGTACTCGGCGCGCTCAAGGCGCATTTTCCATTGATGCATGAGCGCGTGATCACGCCCCTCCAGATTCGCCAGCACGCTCATGGCGAGATCCAATTCGACTAGTTGAAGTGTGTCGAGCACCTGCTCGGCAACGGCCACATCCAGCGGGTCGCACCGTACGCTCATGCAGTCTTTGGTTGACAGGCCTTCGCGGTGCTTGGCGCCGCAGAGGTACGTGGGGTAGAGCCCGCCATCACCGCTGTAGCGCACGCACAGCCGACGCCCGCATTTGCCGCACATCAGCAGGCCTTGCAAGAGCGCGACACCTTCGCGTGCCGCTCCTCCCGGAATCATCGGCGGCACGCTGGTACGGTTCTTCTCCAAGCGCAGTTGATTGCGCTCGAACTGCTCCCAGTCAATAAATCCTTCATGGTGGTTGAGCAACAGCACCCGCCACTGTGAGCGCTCGACCGTTTTGATATGGCTGCGAACTTCCCCCTCGGGCGTGAGCCCGCGCTGGCATTGATGCCGACCGAAGGTGTAGGCCCCCGCATAGGACGGGTTCTTCAACACTTGCAAGGTGCGCTCGTAAGTCAGATCTCCCCATTCCAGCTTGCCGTTCCACACGCCGCCGTGGCGCCGCTTGGGGAAGCGAAGCTGGTGGGTCACAAACCACTGCATCACCGCGTGGGCACTGCCGCTTGCCTGGAACTGCCGGAAGATCAGTGCAACGGCGCCACACACCTCCTGATCCGAATCCACAACGACCTGGCCTCGCGCGTCGTAGCAAAGTCCCACTGGCAGTGGGACACGCAGTTCACCGCGCTTGGCCTTGTTCAGCTTGCCACCCTGGAGGCGGGCGCGCAAGAAGTGGAGTTCGGCTTGCGCCATGGTGCCCTTGAGTCCGAGCAACAGCCCGTCGTTGAAGTCGGCAGGGTTGTAGCAGCCGTCGGCATCGATGACCAGGGTGTCGGTGAACGCGCAAAGTTGCAGCAGGCGGTGCCAGTCGACGTTTGAGCGGGCCAGTCTCGACGCCTCCAGGGCAAACACCGCTCCCACCTGGCCCATCGACACATCTGCCACCAAGGTCTTGAAGTCCTCCCGACCCGCCGTCTGCGCCGAGTGGCCCAGGTCCCGATCGAGCACCCGGATCGCACTCTCGCTCCATCCCAGTTCCAACGCCCGTTCCCGAAGCGCGTACTGGCGCTGAGTGCTCTCCTGATGATGACGCACCTGACCAGGGGTCGATTGACGGATGTACACATACGCCGGCTTGCGCCGGTGCTCGTCGGTGATCTTGCCGTTCATTGCTTGCCTCCGTCGCCAAGGATCGCAGTTGCGGTGAGCGTCGAGCCAACTCTGGACCATGCTGGTGAGCACCACGCCGGCGGCAACGGTATCGATTGCGGGGGCGGCTCGACTTTTCAACTCGTCCGCCCCGGCATCTCAGAGCGCCTCTCTGCGGCGCAGTAGTTCGCGATTGATCTCGCAGATCTCTTCGATGGCGGTGCGAAGCAGCTGGTAGTTCGACAGGTACTGGCTGACGTGCTCGTAGTCCCCCTGGGGCACGTAGCTCATCTGCGGACGCTGGCCGGGGAAGCTCACAGAGAGGTAGTACTTGGGACCGTGACCTTCGCCTTGGGCGCACTTGCAGCCCGGCTTTCCGCAGCGCAGGTATCGCTCGATGAGCGAGCCTCGCAACAGGTGTTCCATGGACGGCAGCGTGCGCAGCAGCTGCGCACGGCGTCTCCGCAGAGAGGAGGAGGTCTTGTTCTCCATCTGTGTCAGAACACGTGTATGACTGTACTGATAGTGCCACCATTGCGCGCTCCCCGTCAAGTCTCGGCGGCCGGTTCGCGAGTGCTAAGTTCTCGCAACAACCCAGCCAGCTCGAGCAGGCGACGCGCGTTCAGGCGCGCCGCGGGTTGCCCCGGTGTGATCAAGGGATCCGGATCGGCAAGGTCTGTCCACTCGCGTGGAACCGTCAGCGTGCCGTGGTCAGAATGGCGCAGCGTCAGCGTGTCCACACCAGACACGCGTCGCCGCTTGACGACGTCGAAGGCCTTGGCGAACAGCGGGTGAAATGGGTGGCGGATGCTTGCCCTGTCTACAAAGGCATCAGCACAAGGTGCAGTATGAGATGTCCGTCTTGATTGGCACGAACCGCATCTTCGGACGCGACGCCGCTTCGCAGATCGCCGCTGCGTCGGTCATGTCGTTCTTGCCGCTCTTGCCTTCCATCCGGTACGGGGTAACGAAGTGCGCCGCGATCAATCTCGCATCAAGCCCCAACGCACGCAGCTTGCGCGCACAGTGATGAGCGCCGGCACATGCTTCCATTGCCAGGAGACACCTTGGCGGAAGCTGCGCGCACCAGGCGAGGAACTGATCACGCTTGATTGCCCGTGCCGTCACGCAGCGCCCCGTTCGATCCACCGCGTGCACCTGGATCACCTGCTTCGCCAAATCCACACCCACCCGGACGATTGCTTGTGTAGTCTCGCTCATGGACTTCCCCTTTCCGGTTCAGATTGAAGTTCGCACATCAATCTTGGTGCTTCGACACCGTCACTGGAAGGTGGGAAGTCCCTTCGTATTCATGGTCGCCGCCCCTCGGATAGGCGGCCATGATGTCTAGTCCTTTGAGCGGCGAGCCAGCGCATGCGGATGATGCTGAGCTAGGTGCTCGCGCGTAGCCGCTTCGACTGCGGGGAGGTTTTCATGCAGCCGGCGCAGAAGATCAAGCAAGAGTTTGCGTTCGGCGACGGATAGCACGGACATGAAAGCCCGCTCGCGTTCCAAAGCTATGTCGCGAATCTGATCGTGGACTGTGCGCCCGGACGGCGTCAGCGTGGCGATTCGGGCCCGTCCATCCTGAGGATCCAATGAAAGTTCGATGAAGCCGCGCGCGTGCATGCTCTTGAAGCAGCGGCTCATGGATGCTTTGTCCATGCCGATGACGCCGCAGGCCTTTTGCGCCGAGATCGAGCCTTCGATTGCAAGCAGGACCAAGACGCGCCAAGTCTCGATGCCGACGTCGAATGCGGCAAGGTAGGCCTGTGAGGCCCCACTGGAAAGCTTGTTTGCGATCCAGGTCAGATAGGCCGGCGCATAGTTCTCGAGGTCTATGACCGCACGGGCTGCTGCCCGGGCGGTGGTTTTGCGTGGGGATGGGTGGGAGGTCCGAGGCATCGGCGGGAAACAAATTTGGTTGCCGCCACTGTAGCCGCCTTCGAAGGATTCTCCTCAGGTCGAATCGCGTCGAGGTGCGAGATCGACCGGTTTCGAAGCTATTTTGTCAACTGACCATGCGGATCAATGACAAACTTCATCGGCGCGCCAGCGTCGAATTGCGCATAGCCCGCAGGCGCTTCGTCCAGCGAGATCACCTTGACGCCCACCACGTTGGCGATGTCGATGCGGTTCCACAGAATGGCCTGCATCAACGCTCGGTTGTATTGCATCACAGGGGTCTGTCCCGTCATGAAGTTGTGCGACTTGGCCCAGCCAAGGCCGAGGCGGATGCTCAACGAACCGGTCTTCGCGGCTTTGTCGACGCCACCGGGGTCGTCCGTCACGTAGAGACCCGGGATACCGATCCTGCCGGCGGCTCGAGTCACCTCCATGAGCGAGTTCAATACTGTGGCTGGTGCTTCGTGCTGAGCCCCCTCATGGCCGTGACCGCGAGCCTCGAAGCCGACCGCGTCCAC
Organism: Variovorax paradoxus; assembly: GCF_018614915.1. Taxonomy (GTDB): domain Bacteria; phylum Pseudomonadota; class Gammaproteobacteria; order Burkholderiales; family Burkholderiaceae_C; genus Variovorax; species Variovorax paradoxus_K. The sequence continues at coordinate 33,499 of NZ_JAGGNU010000013.1, forward strand.
CGCGCTGTCCACTTCCGGCACGCCCAGAATCGCCGCGATCTGATCGCCCAAAGGAACGTCGGTCGACAGATCCACGGTTTCAAAACCGACGGCCTTGGCGTGCTTGAGCCGCGCCGGGTTCACGTCACCCACGATGATGGCAGCGGCGCCGAGAAGACGGGCCGAGGCGGCCGCTGCAAGCCCGACCGGTCCGGCCCCAGCGATGTAGACCGTGCTGCCTGGGCCAACGCCCGCAGTCACAGCGCCGTGATAGCCAGTGGGCAGAATGTCCGAGAGACAGGTAAGGTCGCGAATCTTTTCGATCGCTTGGTCGCGGTTGGGGAATTTCAAAAGGTTGAAGTCAGCGTACGGCACCATCACGTACTCCGCCTGGCCTCCTACCCAGCCGCCCATATCGACGTAGCCGTAGGCACCTCCGGGGCGCGATTCGTTCACTGTCAGGCAAACGCCGGTTTGGCGCTCCTTGCAGAGGCGGCACCGGCCGCATGCGACGTTGAATGGCACCGAAACAATGTCGCCAATGGCCAAGGTTTCGACATCTTTGCCGGCCTCGACGACTTCGCCCGTAATTTCGTGTCCGAGCACGAGGCCTTCGGGTGCGGTGGTGCGCCCGCGCACCATGTGCTGATCGGACCCGCAGATGTTGGTGGTCAACACCTTGAGAATTACGCCGTGATTGGCGGTGCGGCCGCGCGGGTTGAGCAACTTGGGGTAGTCGATCGAGCGAACCTCGACCTTGCCCTGAGATACGTAAACAACGCCTCTGTTGGTAGCCATCATGTGTCTCCTTGATCTGGGATTAGAAATCAATCGTCGTGGGGGGGGCTTGCTTCTTCAGAAGTTCCGTGACGATGCGTCGTGCACGGTTGGCGCCGGCGTCGACGTGAATATCAATCCAGCTTGCTTTCTCGCCGAACTGCAGCATGTTCTGGTACTGAGCCTCGATGATGGTGCGGTCCTCGTCGAAAGTGAATGCGGTCTGCTGGATCACCGCATCGATGTTGTCCGGCATGTCTGGGTGCTTGGTACTCGCCATGCTCCAGAAGTAGTGGCATGTTTCGTCGGTTTCGGGCGTGATGCCGTGAAAACCACGCATATGAAAGCCACCCCTATTGGGGTCGTCGATGGCGTCTGTGTCAGGCTCGACAGCGCCGGTCCAGATGCGCAGGTGCGTGACATCGAATTCGATCTCCTGCCAGCGTTCACACTTCTCGCCAAACGGCCATGCAGCCCGGTATGTCGGCGGCGGGGAGGAATTCGGCATCAGTCGCACCACTTTGACTTTGTCGCCTTCGGACGTGACCTTCATCGGGGCATTCATATGCAGTTTGGCATCGCCACCGATGGTTTGCAGATGGACATATCCCAAATGACTCAGATCAAGCAGATTGTCATGAATGAGCTGCCAAGGTGATTGATAGTGGTAGTTGCCACTGCCGAACTTGTACCGCGGGTCATCATGAAACGGGTAGTCCGGGGCCGAATGCGTCGGCCCGGCTCCTTCTTCGCGAGGCAGCCAGATCCAGATGATCTGGTTCTTCTCGACGACCTGGTAAGCCTTGACTTTCGCCTTGGAGGGGACGCGCTCCTGGCCGGGGACCTCGATGCACTGTCCATTCGGCGCGTACAGCAAGCCGTGATATCCGCAGCGTACGCCAGAGCTTTCGACGGTGCCGCATGACAGTGGCAGCGAGCGGTGGCAGCAGCGGTCTTCCAGCGCTGCAACCTGGCCCTCGCCGGTGCGGAACAGCACGACCTTTTGATTCAGAAATGTCCTGGCGATCGGCTTGTCAGTGAGTTCGGATGAAAAGCCAGCCACATACCACTGGTCGAGCGGGAAGCGACTGGCAGTGACGTTCGGCGTCACGTTCTTGATGGGAATGCATGTCGTGGTCATACAGGTGTTCCTTTTTTGGACTGGTTGCGGTTCACAGATCGAGCACGAGACACGGGGACGAGGCTCTTGAACAGCACGGTGTGAACTGGTCGTTCGCTGCGCGCTCGGCGTCGGTCAAAAAGGTATCGCGGTGATCGGGTATGCCTTCCAGCACCCGCGTCAGACATGTGCCGCAGACACCGGCCTCGCAGGAGGTTTCCACCTCAACACCATGTGCGGCAAGGATCTCGACGACGGTCTTCCCTGCGGGAACCTGACACTTAAGGCCCGTACGCGCCAAGCGAACCTCGAAGCTCCCATCGGTTTCCAACGCGGCGGCTACACCAGCGAAATACTCTCGGTGCAGTTGGTTATCTGACCACCCTTGGTCTCTGGCGGTTTCAAGCACGAAGTCCATAAAACCGCTAGGACCGCAAACGTATAAATGCGCGTCCATCGAAGGTGCAGCGAATAGCGCTCGAGCATCGAATTTTTCCTCGGGAAGGTCGTCCCTATGGAGCGTCACTTGCTTGGAAAACCCCGAGGCCCCAATTTCGACGAGAAAAGCCATTCGATTCGAGGAACGACCGCAGTAGTGCATCTCAAACGGCAGGCCTTGCGCGTGCAAGGTCTGCGCCATGGCGAGGATCGGAGTGACACCGATTCCTCCAGCCACCAAGATGGTCCGAGGTGCATCGACGAGAGGGAAGTGGTTTCGCGGCTCACTGATGCAAAGAGCATCCCCGAGCTGCACTTTCTCGTGCATACCCGCGGATCCTCCCCGCGAATTCTCCTCTCGCAATACTGCGATGCGGTAACGGTGCCGCTCTGACGGGTCGTTGCTGAGCGAATACTGCCTTACGAGGCCTGGCGCCACGTGCACGTCGATGTGCGCGCCTGCGGAGAATGCGGGCAGTTCGTCGCCGCTTTGCGACACGAGCTCGAAGCTGCAGATGCCTTCTGCTTCTTCGGCGCGTTGAGTAACACGTACTGTTAAGTTGGTCATGGATTTTCCTCGTCCTTTGGCTGCCGCCCAGCAGTCACCTTGAGAAGGCGTGTTTGCAGATAGCTCTGTGTCGAAAGTTCGACCGTTGGCAGGTTGGCGTGAAGTCGCTGCAGAAGGCCGAGTAGTACATCCACTTCGTGTTCCTTCAGCACCGAGAGAAAAGCGCGCTCGCGATCCAGGGCCATCCCTACCATCTGGCTGTGCAGATGCCTGCCCTTGGGCGTGAGCACCGCCTTGCGAACGCGTCCGTCGGCGATGTCGAGCTCGGTGCTGATCAGCCCACGTGCCTGCATTGTCTTGAAACAGCGACTGACCGAGCTCTTGTCCATGCCAATCACTGCGGAGACCTGCTGCGCGGTGATGCCTTCCTCGATCGCCAAGAGCACCAAGCAGCGCCAGATCTCGATTCCCACATCGAAGGTACTGAGGTAGTACTGGGAGGCTCCGCGCGATAGTTTGTTGGCGATCCAGGTCAGATAGGCTGGAACGTAGCGTTCCAAGTTAACCGTCCGAGGTCCCGCGCTTTCAAGCACGGAATCGTCAGAACCCGGCATTGGATTGGTCATGTGTTTACCGGATCGATCAATGCACTGCCATGCCGACCCAACGCTCCAGCGTTTCTTCGTCGGCCAATAGCGCTGCCGCGTCGGCTTGGTGCACGACAGTTCCGTGATCGAGGACGACCGCACGCTGCGCATATGCAAGCGCTTCGTCAACCTGCTGCTCGACGATGACAACTGCGATACCAGTTTCTCGGCTCAAGTTGCGAAAGGCGCTCAGCAACTCCAGCCGGATCAGCGGCGCAAGGCCTTCCAGTGGCTCATCGAGCAACAGCAGCGATGGCTGACCAAGAAGCGCGCGAGCAACGGAGAGCATCTGTTGCTCGCCACCCGACAGTTGTGCGCCACCGTTTCGTCGACGCTCGGCCAGCCGAGGGAACAACGCGTAAGCCTCGTCCAGCGCTTTGCGCGGGCGCCGTTTGAGACCGGCAAGCAGGTTTTCCTCTACCGTCAGCGATGGAAAGATGTCGCGGGTCTGCGGCACATATCCCAGACCCAAATCGGCCCGTTCGTGCGGCGCAAGGGACGAGACATCGCGTCCTTGAAATGACACCCGCCCGCTGCGCAGGGGCACCAATCCCATGATTGCCCGAAGTGTCGTGGTCTTGCCGACGCCATTGCGCCCGACCATCGCCAGGCGCTCCTGAGGCATCATGTTGAAGGTGAGTTCGTTGAGGACGGTTGTAGGGCCGTATCCAGCCACCACGCGTTCAAGTTGGAGAATGGGTGCTTCCATGTTCAATTTCCCAGGTAGGCGGCACGCACTTTCGGGTCGCACCGGATTTGTTCGGGAGATCCGTCGGCCAGCACCGCGCCTTCGGCAAGCACGACGATTCGGTTGGCGAAGCGGAAAACAAGGTCCATATCGTGCTCGATGATGAGCACGGCTAGGTCGCGCGGCAGCGCATCCAGAGCCGCGAGGAGGTGCTTGCCGTCGCCTTTGGGGACGCCGGCCATGGGCTCGTCCAGAAGCAGGACTTTGGGTCGAAGTGCCAATGCCAATGCCATTTCGATGAGCCGCTGGTCTCCATACGCGAGGTCTTCAGTCGCGACGGCTGCGTGCGCGCGCAAGCCAAAACGCGACAATATTTCTTGTGCCTCTTCTTGCAGGCTTGGATAAGCGTCCACGCTGCGCCACATGCCTCCGGTGAGGCCTTCGCGCTCGAACAGCGCGAGTTCGATTTGCCGCTGAACCGCAAAATGGGGTGCCAACGTAGTGATCTGAAACGTTCTGGCCAATCCAGCGCGCACACGTTGTGCTTGGCTCATTCGCGTCACGTCGTTCCCGCGCAGCCAGATTTCCCCGGTGTCAGCGGCGAGCACGCCACTGATTTGATTGACAAGCGTCGTTTTGCCCGCACCGTTCGGTCCAATCAGGGCCATCCGATCGCCCGCGTGCAGCGCGAACGAAACGGCGCGCGTCACGTATAAGCCGCCGAAGCGCTTGTCGAGGGACTTGAGTTCGAGAAGCGTGGTCACTGCTTGCCTCCAGCCCTGCGGCGCAGCCATGTCCAGGCCTTCGCTGGCGACACCAGCACGACCATCATCAGCAGGGCGCCAACCACGAACATCCAGTGATAGGGGTTGATTGAGGCCGCCGTGTGATGAAGCAGTGTGAAGACGGCCGCGCCAACCAGCGCCCCGATGAGCCGACCAGCGCCACCAAGGATCAACATGACCAGCGCTTCGGCGGAAAGGGCAAAGGACAGGCTGTCCATCCCGACGACCGCATTGGTCTGCGCCGACAGCGCACCAGCCGCGCCAGCTATGGCTCCCGCAACGGTGTACAGAACCCAAAGCCTAGCAAATACCGGTGTGCCCAGTGCGGCCATGCGCGCACGGTTCTCATGAATTCCGCGGACGGCCAGGCCAAAGGGCGAGTCCACCATGCGACGCGCGCAATAGAACAAAAGAACAAGCACCGCCAGTGCATAGAAGGACGCTACCCGACCTTCCAGATCGAACGAAAAGTGTCCCAGGATTGGGCCCATCACAAACCCGGACAGGCCATCATCGCCCCCGGTCCAGGTGCGCGCCTTTTGCGCCAGGCTCAGCAAGATCTGCGAGACCGCAACGGTGAGCATCAGAAACGTGAATCCCTGATAGCGCAACAGGAACGCGCCGGACAAGAATGCCAAGCCCGCTCCAGCGGCAATACCGACGGCCAAGCCAATCAGAGGATCGGGATTGACCTGAAGCGCGAAGATACCGGCTGCGTAGGCGCCCATGCCGAACAGGGCGGCATGGCCTAGTGTCGCGAGGCCGGCGATGCCTACAACAAGGTCGAGCGAGAGAACAAACAGCGCCGTGATGAATATTCGTGTCATCAGTCCCAGCTGGTCCGGCATCAAGGCACAAGCCACCGTGCCGGTCACGAGGAGTACTGTGGGTGCGTGCCATGCTGGCGCACAGCGAGGCGCGGCAGCTTCGTTTGGCGTCGCAGCGAGCGTGGCCGTTGAGGTCATGGTGTTCATCGTTTCAGCAGGCCATTGGGGCGCCAGGCAAGAAGTGCTGCCATGGCCACAAAGAAGAAGAGACTTCCCCAGTCCGATGCAAGGTATTTGCTTGCCGTCTCGATCACCCCCAGCAGCACGGCTGCTACCAAGGAGCCGGCAATGCTGCCCATTCCCCCGACAGCGACGACCACGAGAACCAGGACAAGGTATTTGAGGGCGTAGAACGGTTCGAGCGGCATCAGTTCGGCACCCAGAATGCCGCCCAATCCGGCCAACGCCGCACCTGCCGCGAAGCTCGCGCATTGCACCGTGCGGATGGGGATTCCCAATGAGGAGGCTGTGCTGCTGTGGTCGACGGCAGCACGTAGCCAGATTCCGAATCGCGTGCGGGTCACCGTCCAAGCTGCCAGCGCAGCAACCGCGCAGCCCGCAGCGATGACCAGGAGGCGCTGGGCGGGCAGCGTGCGAAAGCCGAGGTCCACCGATCCTGCAAGGAGTGGCGGCAGCGGGATCATCTGCACCTGCGGGCCGACTAGCGCATTGGTAGTGGCGATCAGAACGAAACTTAGTCCAATCGTGAAGAGCACCTGGTCGAGTTCCTTGCGGCGGTACAAGTGACGCAGGACCAAGGCCTCAAGTACGGCGCCGAGCAGTGCGGTTGCCAGGACGGCCGAAGGTACGGCCAACCAGAAGCTCCACTGGGCTTCGCGAACCAGGAGGGCGGCGCAGTAGCCTCCCACCATGGCGAATGCGCCGTGGCTCAGATTGACGAAGCGCATGAGGCCGAGCGTCACCGACAGCCCTACGGCGATGACGAACAGCACCATGCCGTACGCCAAGCCGTCGATCAAGATGTTGAGGAAGGTGTTCACGGACTAGGCTCAAGGAGCGCGAGCTAACGAGCGTTTGCCGCCAGTTACTTTTCCAGGCCGAAATCGACCTGGGGGCCGAAGCTCTGCAGTTCCTTGTTGACCAGTTGGTCGCCGACTTTTTCCACTCGGCGTAGGTAGACGTTCTGCACGATGTGACGCGTCTTCGGATCGATGCTCACGGGGCCGCGGGGGCTTTCCCACTTGAGCGTGCGCGCGGCTGCGAGCGCCTTGGAGCCGTCCTTTTTTCCCCCTGTCGCTTCGATCATTTTGTGGATGACGTGCATGCCATCCCACGCGCCGACCGACGCGTAGTTGGCGACTGCATTCGGGTCACGTTTCTTGAGTGCTTCGGCGAACTTCTTGTTCTCGGCGGACTCGTGTGCACCCGAGTAATGGAAGGCGGTAGTCAGGCCCAGTGCGGCATCACCGAATTTCTGCAGGTCGAATTCGTCTGTCTCGGCGGAGCCGAGGAACTGGACGCCCGCCTTCGCCAGACCATTTTCGTTGTAAGCCTTGACGAAGCCCAGATTGGGCGGGCCACCGGGGAGGAAGGTGTAGACAGCTTGCGCGCCGCTCGCCTTGATGCGTTGCACGAAGGGGCTGAAATCAGTGGTGGCGATTGGCATGCGGATGCTCTCGACCACGGTGCCACCCTGCTTGGCAAACTCGCTCTTGAAGGCCGTCTCGGCATCAATGCCTGGTCCGTAGTCTGTCACCGCCGTGACGACCTTCTTCATGTTCTGCTTTGCAGCCCACTGTGCGGCTGGCACGGTGACCTGCCACAGCGTATAGCTCGTACGGACGAAGAACTCGGACTTCTCGGTGATGGCAGAGGTCGCTGCGTTGAAGATGACCGTGGGTGTTTGGGACTGCTGGATGAGCGGAGCCACAGCCATGGCATTCGGCGTGAACACGAAGCCACCCAGGTAGTCCACCTTGTCCTTGACGATCAGCTCTTGAACCAAGGTCTTCGTCAGGCCGGGATTCGGTCCTCCTGTGTCCCGGTAGATGAATTCGATCTCCTTGCCAGCCAGCTTGCCACCCTGGCTGGCGACATACCCTTCCGAAGCCGCCTTGAACAGCGCACCGTAGTGCGCGAAAGGACCCGAGAATGGGCCCACTATGCCCACCTTGACGGCTTGCGCCATGGCGTGCGGCGAAGCGAGCGAGAGCCCTACGAAGGCAAGCAGCGCGCATGCGACGCCGCGGCGGTTGAAGTTCATCTTGAGTCTCCGGGTAGTAGTTGGTCTCCAAGAGCGCCTGTGGAGCTTCTGGGGCAGGCTAATTATGATTGGCACCGCAACTGGTTGCAATGCCAACTAATCGGTGATTACCCGAATCCGGACAGCAGTTGCGGATATGCAGGAGGAGCCTTGGGCAATGGAAACGGTTTCATATCGGTGCCCAGGCGCCGCCCCCGGCGGAACCAGCGTGGCTGAAGATTCGGCTGATCTCAGGTGGGCAAAACGCGACGGAGGAAACGTTGCGCGATGATCGCGCAGTCGCTTTGATAGTCACAACAGAGCATCTGCAGGGGGCGGGCAAGGTTGTCTACATAGAGATCGATCCGAGTCGTCGGCGGCGGTAGCCTGGAGGTTCGGCGCGGCTTTATGCGCGGACAGGAACACGCTCTCGCTGAGGCCTGCAGCGTATCGTTCGGCGAGATAGTGGCACTCCGAGCGAATCTCTAGGACCGGCAAAAAGCCCGTCCTATCCTCGGCTCTCCATAAGATCAGGAGACGAGTTCATGATTGATTCGAAACGGCCTCAGTCACTGTGGCGCCGCTTGTTCGTTGCTGCCGCGATGGTGGCAGCCACGGCGTGCACTGTTCCCGCGGTGCAGGCCCAAGGAAGCGGCGGGCCCGTGCGTCTGATCGTCGGGTTTCCGCCCGGCGGGTCCACGGATGCTGTGGCGCGGCAGCTTGCTGAAGCCATGCGCTCACGGCTGGATCGGCCCGTACTGGTCGAGAACAAGCCCGGCGCGGCGGGGCGGCTTGCCCCGGAATTCGTCAAGTCCGCACCGGCCGATGGAACCGTGATCCTCGTGACCCCGAATCCAATGATCACGCAATATTCCTCGGTCTATCGCAAGCTCTCCTACGATCCACATCGCGACTTCATCCCGTTGGCGCAGATCGGCAGCTATCCGCTGCTTGTGAGTGTCGGCCCCGCGGTGCCCGACACGGTGCGCAGTGTACGCGACTACCTGCAATGGGCGAAGGCTGGATCGAAGAACGCCTTCTTCGCCTCGCCTGCTACGGGATCCACGCCACACTTCGTGGGCGTCATGCTTGGACGTGCAGCGGGCATTGAACTGACTCACGTGGCTTATCGAGGCGATGCGCCAGCGGTGCAAGACCTTCTGGGCGGTCAGGTGCCCATGAGCATCAATGTGCCGGCTGCGCAGTTGCCCCACGTCGGGGCCGGGAGGCTGCGTGTGCTCGCCACCACGGGTTCTCGCAGGATGTCGGAACTGCCCAACGTGCCCACGCTGGTGGAACAGGGATTTCAGGCACTGCACACGAGTGACTGGTTCGGGATGTTCCTTCCCGCTGCAACTCCGGCAGCGGTCGTCCAACGGCTCCAGGGCGTTGTGCGCGAATCCCTGGGCGACGCCACGGTTCGCGACAACTTCGCAAAACTGGGCGTCGAGCCGGCTTTTATCCCCGCGGCCGATTTTGGTCGCAATGTGCGCGAGGAGACCGCCGCGTTCGCAGAGACGGTGAAAGCCGTCGGCTTCACGCCCGAGGACTGACGATGCCAACAATGACCTCTGGGCTGCGATTGGCGCGTGCTGCAGTAGCAGTGGAGCAGCGCCCCGACGGGGCCAAGATTCTATGTTCGCCCACCCCACTCAAGCCTCATGCACGGACGGTAAGCGATTGGTTGGCACGCTGGGCAGAAGAAGCACCTGACCGGGTTTTCTTGGCGGAGCGCCGTGGCGGTGAGTGGCACAAACTGCTGTACGCCGACGCGGCTGATCAGGTGCTGCGTTTATCCGAGGGCCTGTTGTGCCGCGGCCTTGGCCCGGAAGCTCCCCTGATGATCCTTTCGGACAACGGCATTGAGCATGCGCTCCTGGCGCTGGCGGCAATGCACGTTGGTATTCCCGTTGCGCCCATCTCGCCGGCGTACTCTGTGCTGAGTCAGGACCACGCGAAGCTGCGCCAGATTGCCGCATTGCTGCGTCCCGGCGCGGTGTACGCTTGCGACCCTGCGAGGTACGCGAAGGCGCTGCAAGCCATCGGACGGCGCTCCCTCTCCTTCGCTGAGCTAGTGACGACGGCGACCGGGCCCTCGGCTGCCATCGCAAATGCGGCAGTGACACCCGACACCGTCGCCAAGATTCTTTTCACCTCCGGCTCGACCGGTTCACCCAAGGGCGTGATCAACACGCAGCGGATGCTTACGGCCAACCAGCAGCAGAGCCTGCAGGTGTGGCCTTTCCTCCAGGACGCCCCTCCCACTGTGGTCGACTGGCTGCCTTGGAACCACACGTTTGGCGGAAACTACAACTTCCACCTCGTGCTCAGCAACGGCGGCACGATGTACATCGACGGCGGCAAGCCTGTTCCCACGCTGTTTGAGGAAAGTGTCCGCAACCTGCGGGAGATTGCGCCAACGGTGTATTTCAACGTGCCACGGGGATTCGATCTGCTCCTGCCACAACTCGAACAAGACCGCGCGTTGCGGCGCCATCTCTTTTCCCGTTGCAGATTCTTCTTCTACGCAGGCGCGGCGTTGCCCCAGAACGCGTGGGACCGTTTCCAGCGTGTCGCCCGCGAAGAAACGGGCGCTGACGTGGCGCTCGTCTCCGCGTGGGGTGCGACCGAGACCGCGCCGTTATGCCTGGCCGTGCACTTCCCGATCGATCGAGCGGGCGTGGTGGGGCTACCGGTGCCCGGTTGCGAGTTGAAGCTTGTTCCTTCGGCCGGAAAGTTGGAGGCACGTGTGCGCGGCCCCAACATCAGCCCTGGCTACTACGGAAGCCCGGAGTTGACCCGATCAGCCTTCGACGACGAAGGTTTCTACCTGATAGGGGACGCCCTTCGCTTCCTTGACCCGATTCGACCGGAGCGCGGCCTGGTGTTCGATGGTCGCGTGGCCGAGGACTTCAAGTTGCGGACGGGGACTTGGGTCCACGTGGGTGCCTTGCGCGTGCAACTGCTCGCAGCGTGCGACCCCATCGTGCAGGATGCCGTCCTCACCGGTCACGACCGCGATGAGATTGGGGCCTTGCTCTTCCTGCACCCAGCCGCTGCCGCCATGCCGGAAGTGGAAGTTCGCGCGCACGTCGCGCGAGGGTTGTCTCGCCTGAATGCGAGCAACGAGACTGGCAGCGCCACTCGGGTGGCACGCGCCCTGATCCAGGTCTCGGCTCCCCGGGCGGATGCCGGCGAGATCACGGACAAGGGCTACATCAATCAGAGAGCTGTTCTCACACTGCGGGCCGTGGAAGTCGAGCGACTTCACGCCGACGCAACTGATGGGGACGTTATTTTTCCAGTCACACACGACGCCAAGACGGCGACCTTCTCATGAGCTCTTACCTACGCAACGTCTGGTATGTGGCCGCTTGGGACCATGAGGTTCCGATCGACCGCCCATTGCCCCGCACCATTCTCGGCGAACGGGTTGTCCTCTTTCGTGACGCGGAAGGCAACCCGCGTGCCTTGCTCGACCGCTGTCCGCACCGCTTCGCGCCACTCAGTCTAGGCAAAGTGGTCGATGGCTGCATCCAATGCCCGTATCACGGCCTGCAGTTCGGAGGCGACGGCGCTTGCACACGGAATCCGCATGGCAATGGCGCCATTCCCAAGGCGGCGCAGGTCCGAAGCTATCCCGTCGTGGAACGCTGGAGTGTCCTGTGGATCTGGATGGGCGACCCTGATCGAGCTGACCCCGGTCTGATTCCGCCGTTTCGCAGCATGGATCCCGAATCTCGCTGGGTCGGCAAGGACTACCTGCTTGCGCGCGCCGAGTACCAGCTGGAAACGGACAACATCCTGGACCTGAGTCACATCGAATTTCTTCACCCGGGCAGCCTGGGAAGCGATGCCGTCAAACAGGCAGAGTCCGACGTCCAGCAGGACGGCAATACGGTGTACTCCCGCAGGCTCACTCGAGAAGAGCAGCTGATGACATCGCTCGCGCAGCGCTACGGGATTCCCGAAGGGCAGCTGGTCGATCGCTGGCTCGACACGCGCTGGAACGCGCCGGCAGTGATGGAGCTTTGGGTCGGCGTTGCACCCGCAGGTGCGCCCGACCCTCGGGCTGTCGGGAAGCAAGTCCCATTCATTCATCTCTTTACCCCCGAGACCGCGACGACGACACACTATTGGTTCGCGACGAGCTATCCAAAACGTATGGGCGACGAAGGGCGGCGACGCGCCGAATCGGACGTGCAATACCTGCGCGAGCCATTTGAACGCGAGGATCTTCCCATGCTCGAAGCGCAGCAGCGCGCCATCGGCGATAGTGACTTCTGGGCCATGAAGCCCATCCTCCTGCCTGGCGACGCGGCGGCGGTTCGTGCTCGCCGCGTGCTGACTGCGCTCATGAAGGCGGAGCAGGACTCGAAAGCGGAAAAGGCTTCTGCGGCATGACGTCCTCGCTTCAGGTACGTGTCGGCCCGCGCTGACGGCTGCAGGTATCGCGGTATTGACGTCCTGTGAGCAAGGCGTCTGTGGCACGTGCTCGACGGCGTGATAGACCATCGAGATTGCTTCCTGACACCGGAGGAGCGAGTGGTGGGAGGTCGGTTCACTCCGTGCTGCCCCGGGGCGTTGTCTGCCCGATGGTTCTGGATCTCTGAGCCCGACGGGGAGATGACGACGCGCAGATGATCCTGATTGACGCGTTAGCGCCCCCTGGAGCGTATGTCCCCGTACAGTTTCCGTTCCGCCGCAAGCCACCGGTCCGTTCGGGCGTTGAACAGCGCTTCGATCTGCTGTCTCAGCCAGCGGTTCCGCGGATCCTGGTGGTTCCGTTTATGCCAGTGCTGTTGAATGCTGAATACCGGCGGGCGGAACGGCAACGGAACTAGTTCCACCGCGCCAAGCGATGCGAAGTAGGTGCCGGTCGCCAAAGGCACAGTTGCAATCAGGTCCGTCTCGGACACGATCGATGGTAGGCTGAGGTGATGCGGAGTTCGCACAACCACGCTGCGGGAGACGCGCCTTTGCTCGAGGAAACGCTCGAACAGGTCATTCGTGCGGGCAGGGGACATGACCACAGCATGTCCAAGCGCGGCATACACCTCCTTGGTGATTGGGCGCTTCAGCGCTGGATGACCGGGCCGAAGCATGCAGACGTAGGTGTGACTGTACAGGCGCTGTTGGTAGAAAGCATCGCTTCCCAGTTCCGGAAAGTAGCCGATCGCCAGATCGACCCGTCCTGCCTCCAACTCGCCCTGCAGTTCGTCCTTGCGGTGCGATTCGCTTTGGAAAGTGACCTGAGGGGCACCGGTATGCAAAGCTGCAAGGAGTCCTGGAAGAAAGACCACCTCTGCCACGTCGGCCATCGAAAGTGCGAAGTGCGCTCTTTCGGTCAGCGGATCGAAGGCATCCTGCTCCAGAATGCCGCTCTTCACCTTTGCGAGGATCTCGCGCGCCGCCTCGGCCATTTTTGCAGCGCGTGGAGTCGCCTCCATTCCGCTGTTCGTTCGCACGAACAACGGGTTACCGAAACGCTTGCGAAGCCGCGCCAACGCAGAGCTGAACCCGGACTGACTCATGCTTAGCAGTTCCGCCGCGCGCGTAACGTTCCGCGTGTCGTCCAAGGCGACGATGACGCGCAGCGTGTTAAGGTCGAACTCAGTATCTATCGTTTCCACAGATATGAATTGTCTTGTCAGGCGTACCGGGCGATAGGGGAGATTTCCCTAGCATGCGCTGCACAGGGCGTTGTTGCATAACTCCGCAGAATGTGGCGCGTCATGCTCAAGATGTTGTGTAGGCATAGGCTCGGGAGATGAGCAAGCCACCGCGGGCGAACTACCGCACGACGAACTGGAGTGAGTACAACGCGGTGCTCAAGCGCAGGGGATCGCTGATGGTTTGGCTCGATGCTGACCTTCAATGGCAAGCCTCTCCCAGTGGTCGGGCGGGCCGGCCTGCTGTGTTCAGCGATGCTGAGATTCAGTTCTGCCTGACCCTGAAGTGCATGTTTGGCCTGGGCCTGCGCCAGGCAACGGGTCTGGCTGAGAGCCTGATCAAACTTGCCCGGCTGGACTGGCGCGTGCCCGACTACAGCACCCTATCGCGACGCCAGAAGACGCTGAGCGTGGCCATCGCAACGCGCCGCAGCAGCGCGGGGCTGCACCTGCTGATCGACAGCACCGGCGTGAAGATGCTGGGCGAAGGCGAGTGGAAGACGAAGAAGCACGGTGCCGACTACCGCCGGCAGTGGCGCAAGGTGCACGTTGGCATCGATGCCCAGACCTTGGAGATCCGTGCCATCGAGATCACGGACAACGCCATTGGCGACGCACCCATGGCCGGAGCTGCTGGCGCAGACTTCCTCAGACGAGCCGCTTCATTCGGTGAGCGCCGATGGTGCCTATGACACCAAGGCGTGTCATGAGGCCATCGCCAATCGGCAGGCCGCTGCGATCATCCCGACGCGCAAGAACGCCAAGCCTTGGGCAGATGGCAAGGCTGGGGCGCAGGCAAGAAACGAGATTCTGTGGGCCACACGCAAGCTTGGTCGCTCAATCTGGGAGAAGTGGAGCGGTTACCACCGCCGCAGTCTGGTGGAGGCCAAGATGGGATGCTTCAAGCGACTGGGCGAGCGCGTGATGGCCCGGGACTTCGACCGACAAGTGACTGAACTGCAGGTCCGGGCATCGATCCTCGACAGGTTCACCAGCCTGGGCACGCCTGAGACCGTGCGCGTGGCATAACTCCGTCTGGGGGTAAGGGGAAGCTCGGCCCGAAACCGGGTTACGCAACAGCGCCCCTCCGATGCCTGTTGCCACTTTCTTTTTTTCTACCTGCAGGAAAAGCTCGCCGCGCTCTCGATATCGGTGGCGCCGCTGTTGAGCACCGCCTTGGTCGGATATGCGCAAAGCGGACGACTGCGTGTCGAGGACCAGGAGGTTGGAATGTCCGCGCCTGGCGACACCGTCGCGGCGATGCTGGCAGGTACGACACCCTTTTCAACCCAGTTCACGAGCGGAGTCAAGGCGTCGAAGGTGTCGGTCGCCGGCCCCCCGCCACAGTGGTTCATGCCGGGGACCACGAACAGCCGGGCATAGTCGCTGGCCTGGGAATCTGCGGCGATGAGATCTGCGTACCAATTGATCGTGTCGTTGACGGAAAAGATCGGGTCAGCGGCACCGTGGTACACCAGCAGCTTGCTCTTGGCTTTGAGCGTCGGCAGGTGCGACATGTCTGGTGGCAGCATGAACGCCATCGGCGACTCGGTGTAAGTAGCATTGGTCCGGCGGTTTCAAGGGCGAAGTGC
>NZ_JAGGNU010000014.1:0-10925 GCF_018614915.1 Variovorax paradoxus
AGCTTCGCTGCGGGTCACGCACCGTGGGGTCGCCTTTTCTTTGGTTACTTTCTTTTGGCGACGCAAAAGAAAGTGACTCGCCTGCCGGGGCGACATCCCGGCTCCGGCCTCAACTCAAGCGCAACGTACAAAGCAAAGGCCCGAGTGCCCTCACCCCAACCCTCTCCGGGAGGGAGAGGGAGCAAGACAGGGCCCTCACCCCAACCCTCCCCCCAGAGGAGGAGGGCCCCAGTCACGCCCTGAATCTCTTGCGCGTCAACGCCAGCGCCACCCAGAACGACACCACGGTATAGGCGACGAGCACCACCGCATTCAGCCACCAATCCACCGGCCACTGGTCCATGAACAGCGGCCTCACCAGCGCCACCGCGCTGGCGAGGGGAAGCCAATCCGCCACCATGCGCACCGCCGCCGGCAGCTGCTCCAGCGGAAAGAACACGCCCGAGAGAAACATCATCGGCGTCATGAAGAGCGTGAAGTAGTAGGTGAAGAAGTCGTAGCCCTTCGCCAGTGCATTGAAGATCAGCGCGATGCACGAGAAGGTGACCCCCACGCCGGCCAGCACGAACCAGGCGACGATGAGCTTGGGGCTGTGGCTGATGCCGAGCCCCAGCATGACGAACAGGATCGCGGTGGTGGTGAAGATCGCCTTGAAGCCGGCCCACAGCATCTCGGCCAGCACCACGTCGTCGAGCCCCACGGGCGCGTTCATGATGCCGTCCCAGGTCTTCTGCACATGCATGCGCGAGAAGGCCGAGTACAGCGCCTCGAAGGAGGCCGCGTTCATCGAGCTCATGCAGATCGAGCCGCTGGCCAGGAACAGGATGTAGGGCACGCTGGCGCCGTTCACCTCGACCTGGCCGACCAGCGCCCCCATGCCGTAGCCGAAGGCCACCAACCAGATCAGCGGCTCGGCGATGTTGCCGATCAGGCTGGGGATCGCGAGCTTGCGCCACACGAGCAGGTTGCGCAGGAAAACCGGCCACCAGCGCATCGAGAGTTCCGGCGGCCGCCAGACCGAACGCGCTGGGGAGGCGGGGGAAGCACCGGGCAGAGAAGAAGCTGGGCTCGACATGATGATCTGCTCCTAACTGTCTTCGCGGATCTGCCGGCCGGTCAGCTTGAGGAACAAATCCTCCAGGTTGGCGGGCCGATGAAAAGTGCGCAGGCCTGCGTGGCTCGCGAGCGCCCCCAGCAGGCCGCGCGCATTCTGCGTGTAGAAGAACACCGTCTCTCCGCTGACCTCGACGCGGGCTGCGAAGTCCTTCAGCGGCGACTGCGCAAGCGCCAGCGCGCCGTTGCCGTAGACCTCGACCACGTCCGGCTCGAGGTGCTCGGCGATCAGGTCGCGCGGCCGCCCCTCGGCGATCTTGCGGCCATGGTCGAGCACCAGCAGGCGCGAGCACAGGCGCTCGGCCTCGTCCATGAAATGCGTGGTGAGCAGGATCGACTTGCCCTGCTGCAGCAAGAGCTGCAGCCGCTCCCACATCAGGTGCCGCGCCTGCGGATCGAGGCCGGTGGTGGGCTCGTCGAGCATCAGCAGCTTGGGGTCATTGACCAGCGCGCGCGCCAGCGACAGGCGCCGCCGCATGCCGCCCGACAGCTCGCCGGGCTTCGCATCGGCCTTGTGCGAGAGCGCCGCGAACTCGAGCAACTGCGGAATGCGCGGCGCGATCTGCGTGCGGCGCATGCCGAAGTAGCGCGCGTAGACCATCAGGTTCTCGGCGCAGCTGAAGTCGGGGTCGAGCGTATCGAACTGGCTGACCACGCCGAGCTGGGCCTTGATGGCGCGCGCATCGCGCGGCATCGACAAGCCATCGAGCGCATCGATCGTGCCGCCGTCGGGCGTGGTGAGCCCCAGGCACATGCGGATGGTGGTGGTCTTGCCGGCGCCGTTCGGGCCGATCACGCCCAGGCACTCGCCGGGCGCAATCTCGAAGGACAGGTCGTCCACCACGGTGGTCGCGCCGTAGCGCTTGTGCAGGTGGCTGGCGTGGAAAAGAGGAGCGGCGAGACTGGGCACCGCGGCATTGTGGCGCAAGCGGCGAGCGCCCTTGCACATCAAAGATGCAGCCCCTCGAACTCCTTCTTCATCCAGTCGATGAAGGCGCGCGTGCGCGCCGGCAGCAGCCGCGCGTGCGGATAGATCACGCTCACCGGGCGGGGTGGCAGCTCGAAATCTTCGAGCACGATCGCCAGCCGCCCTTCTGCCACCAGCGGCAGCACCTGGTAGGAGAAGAACATGCCGAAACCCATGCCCGCGGCGCAGGCTTCCACCGCCGGCGCGATGTGGTTGAACTCGAGGTTGCCCCTGGCAGCGATGGCCAGCGAGCGGCCGTTGTCCCGGAAGTGCACCGGGGCGCTCGGATGGATGCGCACGCAGTTGGCCTTCAGCAACTCGCGCGGATGCCGTGGCGTGCCGTGCTGGCGCAGGTAGGCCGGGCTCGCGACCACCACGCGCCGGATGCTGCCGAGCTGCTGCGCGACCAGCGACGAGTCTTCGAGCGGGCTGATGCGGATGCCGACATCGATGCCTTCCTCCAGCAGGTTCACCGTGCGGTCGTGCAAGAGCACGCTGCAGCGCATCTTGTCGTAGCGCTGCAGAAAGCGAACGATGGCCGGCGCGACGTACATGTGGCCGAAGAGCACCGGCGCCGTGACGGTGAGCTGCCCCGCGGGCTCGGCCGCGTCGACTGAAAGCGCGCGGTCGGCGGCATCGGCCGCGGCCAGCACCTCGCGCGCGCTGTCGAGGTAGCGGCGGCCTTCCTCGGTCAGCGAGATGCGCCGCGTCGTGCGGTGGAACAGGCGCACCCCGAGGTGCGCCTCGAGCGCGGCCAGCGAGCGCACCACGGCGGGCAGCGAGCTCTCCAGGGCATCGGCGGCCTTGGTCAGGCTGCCCTGGTCGGCGATCTGGACGAAGGTCTGCATGGCTTTGAGGCGGTCCATGCTGCGATTAGACCGGATATCGCAGCAGTGAAATGCGGGATGCGCCATTACTTCGACGAAAGGAGCAAACCAGAATCGACCCATTCACCCAACTGCCAGGAGAAAGCCATGTCCGTCCCCTCACGCCCCGCACGTCCCGCACGCCCCATCAAGGTCTACAGCGCGTCCATCTCCGGCCACTCGCACCGGGTCCGGTTGTTCCTCGGGCTGCTCGAGCTGCCTTTCGAAGTGGTCGAGATCGACCTCGCCGCGCGTGCCCAGCGCAGCCCCGAGTTCCTGCGCCGCAACGCCTTCGGCCAGGTGCCGGTGATCGAGGACGGCGAGGTGACGCTGGCCGATTCGAACGCGATCCTGCTCTACCTCAACGAACGCTACGCGCCCGATCCGGCGCGCTGGCTGCCGCGCGACCCGATCGGCGCGGCGCAGGTGCAGCGCTGGCTCTCGGTCGCGGCCGGGCCGCTGGCCCAAGGCCCTTCGATGGCGCGCGTGATCGTGCTGTTCGGGCTGGCCACCGACCCGTCCGACGTGATCGCGCGTTCGCACAACCTGCTGAAGGTGATGGAGGCCGAGCTTGCCGATCGCCCCTTTCTTGCAGGCAATGCCTCGACGCTGGCCGACATCGCGAACTACAGCTATGTGGCCCACATGCCCGAAGGCAACGTGTCGCTCGAGCCCTATCCGAAGGTGCGGGAATGGCTGGCGCGCGTCGAGGCGCTGCCGGGCTTCGTGCCGATGGTCCGGTCTCCCATCGGGCTTGCCGCATGAACGCCGGGCCCTGGCACGAAGGCGAGCGCGCGTTGCAGGCGCGTGCCGGCACCGGAGAGCGCATGGCCGAGATCGGACCCCGCGTGCTGCGCGACCACATGCCCGACCAGCACCGCATCTTCTTCGCGCAGCTGCCCTTCCTGATTGCGGGCAGCCTCGATGCCGATGGACGGCCCTGGGCCAGCGTGCTGGCGGCGCCGCCCGGCTTTGCGCACTCGCCGGACCCCAGGCATCTGCGCTTCGATGCGCAGACGCTGTCGGGCGATCCGCTGGCCGCCGCGCTCGCGCCCGGCGCGCCGATCGGGCTGCTCGGCATCGAGCCGCATACGCGCCGGCGCAACCGCGTGAACGGCGTGGTCGAGGCGGTCGATGCGCGGGGCTTCTCGGTCGCGGTGCGCCAAAGCTTCGGCAACTGCCCCAAGTACATCCAGGCACGCGAGCCCTTCTTCGTCGGCGGTGCGGGCGATGCGCATGTCGAGCCGCGCAGCGATCGGCTCGACGCCAGGGCGCAGCGCATGGTGCGCACCGCCGACACCTTCTTCATTGCCACGGCCCATCCCTTGGCCGGCCATCCCGAAGCGCCGGGCCACGGCGTCGACGTCTCGCACCGCGGCGGCCTGCCCGGCTTCGTGCAGCTGAGCGGCGAGGACACGCTCACCGTGCCCGACTTCCTGGGCAATGCCTTCTTCAACACGCTGGGCAACATCGCGGTCAACCCTGTCGCGGGGCTGCTGTTCGTCGACTTCGAAACCGGCGATCTGCTGCAGCTCTTCGTCAAGGCGCAGATCGTTTGGGATGGGCCGGAGGTCGATGCCTTCGCCGGCGCCGAGCGCCTGCTGCGCATGCAGGTGGTGGCAGCGCAGCATGCGCCGGCGGCGCTGCCGCTGCGCTTCGGGCCGGCGGCCGTGTCGCCGTATCTGGAGACGACCGGACGCTGGCCTGCGGCCGCGTGATGCAGCTCAGCGAAAGACCGGGATGCGGGCGTTGACCGAAGGCCGGTAGTCCCAGCCACGCTCGAACAGGGCGGCCGTGTCGATGCCGCCTGCCAGCAGCGCCTCGACGCCGGCGGCCGCGACCGTGCAGGCCAGGGCCTGGCCCGGGCAGACGTGTGTGCCGTAGCCGAAGCCGAGGGTCTGGCGATCGGTGCGCTTCAGTTCGAAGCTCGCGGGCGCGGGGTTCAGCGCCGGGTCGCGGTTCGCCGCGCCCAGCATCAGCAGCACGGCATCGCCCGCTTCGAGCGCGGTGCCGGCCACGATGGTCGTTTCGGCGACGAAGCGGCGCGTGTTCTGCACCGGGGGATCGTGGCGCGCGACTTCCTGCACCAGGGCGTTCAGCCACGCGGGCTGCGATTCGATCGCGCGGCCGAGCCCCGGCTCGCGCGCCAGCGCCACCAGGCTGTTGCCCAGCAGGCCGGCCGTGGCCTCGCAGGTCTGCGACAGCAGGCCCGCCAGGTTGGCCAGCAGGGCGCGCGAGGTGTCGCCGGGCGCCTGGGCGCGCACCGCCGCCAGCAGCGTGCCCTCGCGTGCTGGCTCGCCGGCGACGAGCTGCTCGAAGCGCGTCATCAGCGCCTCTGCGGCCTCGCTCGCGGCCTGCAGCTGCACCGCGGTGGACAGCGGCGACAGGCAGGCGACGAAATCGCGCATCCAGTCCAAGACGCGCGGCAGTTCCTCGTCGGCGAAGCCCAGCAGGTGCGCGACGCCCGCGACCGGCAGCGCGAAGCAGGCATCGGAGAGCGGCGCGGCGGGCATCCGCGCAGCGACTTTCAAGACGCCCGCATGCGCCGCCGGCAGATCGAGCCCGGCAAGCGCGCGCTGCAGCGCCGGCTTGTGCGCCGCATGCGCTGCGCCATCGTTCATGCGCACGAGACGGCCGAACAGTTCGCCGGCCGGCGTGCCGGCGATGGCGCGCGGCACCGGCTCGGCCGCGGGCCGCACGCGCATCGCCGAATTGGCAAGCACCTCGCGCACCACCTCGGCGCGGCTCGCGACCCACAGGCGCAGGCCCTCGTCGCGGACCAGTGCCGGCCCCTGGCGCAGCGCGGCGTACCAGGGGTAGGGGTTGGGGTGAGTGACGGCAGCGATGGCGTTGGCGGGCGGGGCGATGTCGTCGTTCATGCCCGCAGTGTGATGCTTCCCGCGCGCCCACACTTCGTCTAGCATCGAAGTATGGATGCATCTACTGCCGACACTTGTCTGGCGCGGCTGGCCGGCGCCATCGCCGAGCCGGCACGGGCGCGCATGCTGTGCTGCCTGCTTGACGGGCATGCGCGCACCGCGACCGAGCTGGCGGTGGTGGGCGGGGTCGCGGCTTCGACTGCGAGCGCGCACCTGGCGCGGCTCAAGGAGCAGCGGTTGCTGGAGTCGGTGGCGCAGGGCAAGCATCGCTATTTCCGGCTCGCGGGCAGCGAGGTCGCGGCCGTGCTCGAAGGGCTGCTCGTGGTCGCAGGTGCGCCGCAGAGCGAATTCCAGCCCACCGCGCCGAGTCGTCTGCGCGCGGCGCGCACCTGCTACGACCACATGGCCGGCCAGGCCGGCGTTGCGCTGCACGACCGGCTGCATGCCCAGGGCTGGCTCCAGATCGAAGCCGAGGGCGGCAGCTACGAACTCACGGCCGAGGGCGCAGTGGCGCTCCAAAGCCTGGGAATCGACATCGAGCGCGCGCGCAGCTCGCGCCGGCGTTTCGCCTGCGCCTGCCTCGACTGGAGCGAGCGGCGGCCGCACCTGGGCGGCGCGCTCGGCGCGGCCTGGCTCGAACTCTCGCTGCGCCGCGGCTGGGTACGCCAGGAACTCGACGGCCGAGCCCTCGCGCTCACGCCCAAGGCCAAGCGCGAAATGCCCGAGCTCTTCGGTCTCGTCTGAGCCCTATTTCAAGCTTTGAGCTTGAGCACGTAGGTGAGGACACCCGCCATCGAGATGTCCAACTCGAGGAAGGACTTGAAGTCCTTGCCCTCCATCCAGTAGTTGTCCCAGTTGCTGCGCTTGACGGTTTTTTGCCAGGCGTCGGTGGCTACCGCGCGCCGCACGGCTTCCAGCAACGCAGCCTGGCGCTGCGGCGGCACGGCCCGGCCGGTGAAGACGCCGCGCCAGTTGGCGAGGTCCGCGTCCACGCCCTGCTGGCGCACCGAGGAAATGCCCTGGAACGGACTCTTCGACGACACGCCGATCGCGCGCAGCTTGCCGCTGGCGATGTGCTCGCTGAACTCGCTGTAGCCTGAAATGCCGGCGATGGCCTTGCCGGATTCCACGGCCGACACCACCTGCGCGCCCCCGGGGAAGGGCTGGTAGACGAGCGAAGCGGTATTGCCGGCGGCCCGGGCCAGGAGGCCGGCGAACATGTGGTCGACGCCGCCCGCGGAGCCGCCGGCGATGGCGGCATTGGCCGGATCGGCGCGCATCTTCGAGATCAGGTCCTTCGCCGTCATGATCGGCGAGTCGCTCTTGACGACCACCATCTCGTAGTCGCTGGTGAGCCGCGCCACGGGCGCGATGCGGCTCATGTCGACCGGCGGCTTCTGCAGCGCCACGGCGCCGACCATCACCATGCCGCTCATCAGCAGGGTGTCGGGGTCGGCGTCGTACTTCTCGACATAGCGCGCCAGGCCGATGGTGCCGCCCTTGCCGCCGATGTTCTCGTACTCGATCTGGCCGACGGCGCCGGCAGCCACCAGCGCGGCACCGAGGGCGCGGCCCGTCTGGTCCCATCCGCCGCCCTCGTTGGCCGGGATGACGATGCGCAGGCGCGGTATCGCTACTGCGTTGGCCGCTGCTGCGGCAGCGGGTGCGGGCCGCGCTGCCTGGGCCCAAGCGGAGGCCGGCACGGCGCCGACTGCGATGGCAGCGAGCCAGGAAGAGAAGAGGCGCCGCGTCGGATCAGCCATGGTGGAGTGTGGACAGGATGTGTCAATTTGTTGCAAACGGGCGGAATCCTAGCCCACGCGACAAGGGCAAGTGACGACTGTCGCGAGGAAACGCCAGCCGCGCGTCAACAAAATCTCGAAACGATGCCTCGCCTTACTGGAAGGCCACTTCCGCAAAGCTGCGCAGCTTGCGGCTGTGCAGGCGGCTCGAGCCTTCGCTGCGCAGCACGTCGATCGCGGCCATGCCGATGCGCAGGTGCTGCTCCACCCGCTCGCGGTAGAACTGGTTGGCCATGCCGGGCAGCTTGATCTCGCCGTGCAGCGGCTTGTCGCTCACGCACAGCAGGGTGCCGTAGGGCACGCGGAAGCGAAAGCCGTTGGCCGCGATGGTGGCGCTTTCCATGTCGAGCGCGACCGCGCGGCTCTGGCTGAAGCGCCGCTGCGGCTGGTTGCCCGGCAACAGCTCCCAGTTGCGGTTGTCGGTGCTGGCCACGGTGCCGGTGCGCATGATCTTCTTGAGCTCGGTGCCCTGCATGCCCGTGACTTCCTCCACCGCTTTCTCGAGCGCGAGCTGGATCTCCGAGAGCGCTGGAATCGGCACCCACAGCGGGAGCTCCTCGTCGAGCACGTGGTCCTCGCGCACGTAGGCATGCGCCAGCACGTAGTCGCCGAGCTGCTGCCCCTGGCGCAGGCCTGCGCAGTGGCCCAGCATCATCCATGCGTGCGGCCGCAGCACCGCCACGTGGTCGGTGATGGTCTTGGCGTTGGCCGGGCCGACGCCGATGTTGACCATCGTGATGCCGCTGTAGTCCTCGCGCACCAGGTGGTAGGCCGGCATCTGCGGCAGGCGCCCCGGCGACGTGCCCTGCGTGCCGTCGAGCAGCGCGGCGAAGGTGGCGCTCGAGCCCGCTGCAAGCCCGCGCCGGCGCGTGATCACGTTGCCGGGCTCGATGAAGGCGATGTACTCGCTCTTCTCGTCGGTCATCGCCTCGTGGCCGAGGCGCACGAACTCGTCGATGTAGAACTGGTAGTTGGTGAACAGCACGAAGTTCTGGAACCACTCCGGCGCGGTGCCGGTGTAGTGGCGCAGCCGGTGCAGCGAGTAGTCGACCCGCGCCGCGGTGAAGAGCGAGAGCGGCTGCGCCTCGCCGGGCTTGGTCTCGAAGGTGCCGTTGGCGATGCCGTCGTCCATGGCGCCGAGGTCGGGAAGATCGAACACGTCGCGCATCAGTACTCGGCGCTCGATGCTCATCGTGCCCTCGATGTGGTCGTTCTCGGCGAAGGAGAAGTGGACGGGGATCGGCTGCGTGCTGGTGCCGACCTCGAGCTCCACCTCGTGGTTCTCGAGCAGGAGCCGGAACTGTTCGCGGTAGTAGCGGTTGAACAGGTCGGGCCTTGTCAGCGTGGTTTCGTAGCGCCCCGGCCCGGCGACGAAGCCGTAGCTCAGCCAGGCGTTGGCCGCCGGCGTGCGGCGCGAGACGGTGTGCGTGTGCACGCGAACGAAGGGGTAGCAGGCGCGCACGCGGCCCGGCAGGCTGTCCCCGGCCACGAAGCGCTGCATCGCGTCGCGCAGGTGCTGCAGGCCGCCGTTGTAGATGAGCCGCACCTGTTCGAGCGCGGCGGCGGGGTCGGTGAAACGGGCAGGGGCGACGAAGGCGGGCATGTAGGGCATCCGGCCATTGTGCAGCGAGCGACGCTAGCCCGGCATCGGCTCGCGCATGGTGACGAACTCCTCGGCCACGGTGGGATGAATGCCGATGGTGCTGTCGAACATCGCCTTGGTGGCGCCGGCGCGCATGGCGACCGCGAAGCCCTGCACCACCTCGCCCGCATCCGGTCCCACCATGTGCAGGCCGACCACGCGGTCGCTCGCGCGGTCGACCACCAGCTTCATGAAGGTGCGCTCGCCGCTGCCGGAGAGCGTGTGGCGCAGCGCCTTGAACTCGCTGCTGAACACGTTGACCGTGCCGAACTTCGCACGCGCCTCGGCCTCGGTGTAGCCGCAGGTGCCGATGTTCGGATGGGTGAACACCGCCGTCGGAGTGAACTCGTAGTCGAGCTGCCGCGGCCCCTTGCCGAAGAGCGTGTCCACCACCACCATGGCCTCGGCCAGCGCCACCGGCGTCAACTGCTGCCGGGTCGACACGTCGCCCACCGCAAGCACCGAGGGCACCGAGCTGCGGTAGTGCGCATCGACCACCACGCCGCCGCGCCGGTCGAGCGCGACGCCGGCAGCCTCGAGGCCGAGGCCTTCGGTGTTGGGCCTGCGGCCGGTCGCGTAGAGGATGGCGTCGGCCTCGATGCGCTGGCCGCGCGAGAGCATCGCGCACAGGCCGCTGTCCAGGCGCGTGATCATGTCGATCTCGCAGTTGAAGCGGATGTCGATGCCGGCACGCGTCATTTCCTTGGCCAGGAACTGGCGCAGGTCCTCGTCGAATCCGTTCAGCAGGTGCGCGGCGCGGTACAGCTGCGTGACCTGGGCGCCCAGGCCGTTGAAGATGGAAGCCAGTTCGCAGGCGATGTAGCCGCCGCCCACCACCAGCAGCCGCTTCGGGAACGGGTCGAGGTCGAACATCGCGTCGGAGACCACCACGTGCTCGCGCCCCGCCACGTCCGGCACGAAGGGCATGCCGCCGGTAGCGATCAGCACGTGGCTCGCGGTGTGCTTCTTCTCGCCGATCTGCACCGTGTGGGCGTCGGCCAGTTGCGCCCAGCCCTGGATCAGCGTGACGCCCGCGCCTTCGAGCAGGCTGCGGTAGACGCCGTTGAGCCGCGTGATCTCGCGTGCGCGGTTGGCCTTGAGCTGTTTCCAGTCGAACCGTGGTTCACCGACCCGCCAGCCGAAGCCGGCCGCTTCCTCGAAGGATTCGGCGTAGCCGGCCGCGTAGCTGTAGAGCTTCTTGGGAATGCAGCCGACGTTGACGCAGGTGCCGCCCAGCTCGGCGCATTCCGCCAGCGCCACGCGGGCGCCGCGCTGGGCCGACATGCGGGCCGCGCGCACGCCACCGCTGCCGCCACCGATCACGAAAAGGTCGAAGTCGAATGTGCGCATGGGTGCTCCTTGCGGCCGACTGTAGCCGGCCGAAGGCGCATCCGTGCGCGGCGCCTGGCCGAGCGAGCCTAAGGCTGGTCGGTTCGCTCGCGCTGGTTGATGCCGCCGCGTTGCATCGACTGCTGTCGTTGCTGCTGTTGCTGTTGCAGAACGCGCTGCTGGGCTTCCTGTGCCTGGCGCATGGCGTTGTGCTGCTGGGCTTGCTGGGCCTGCTGGGCCTGCGCCTGGGCGGCGCGCTGTTGCATCTCCTGCTGTTGCCGCAAGGCCTGCGTCTGCATCTGCTGCTGGGCCTGCGCCTGGGCGGCG
>NZ_JAGGNU010000014.1:11020-306142 GCF_018614915.1 Variovorax paradoxus
CGCGCTGCTGCATCTCCTGCTGCTGACGCAATGCCTGCGGCTGCATCTGCTGCTGCGCCTGCGCCTCGGCGGCGCGTTGCTGGAGCTCCTGTTGCTGCTGGCGCAGCGGCTGGCCTTGCTGCATCTGCTGAATGCGCTGCGCCTGCTGCAATTGAAGCTGCTGCTGTGCTTGCTGTGCCTGCCGGAATTGCAGCTGTTGCTGCTCTCGCGCCTGGATGGCAGGCGGCGGCAGCGAGGCGGCGGGCCGTCCGACGCCACCGAAGCGGCGCTCGCCGCGCGGCAGAACCGGCACCGCCGTTGCGATCGGCATCTGCGCGAGGCGGTCCTCCGGCACGCGCAGGAAGTCGCGCCGTGCGATCGGCCCGCGCCCGAAGATGTCCATCGGCACCAGCGAGAGCGCGCCGGGCGTGTTGCGGTGCAGGTAGTCGGCACGCGCGAGCTGTTGTTGGTGGGCGATCGTGCGATTGACCTCGTCGATGTAGCGCTGGCTGGCGCGGTAGTGCGGCCGCCACCGCTCGCCCGGCGCGAGCGGGAACCAGCCCACACCGTTGCGGGCGCCGGCGACGTTGCCGCCGCCCACGAAGCCGACCAGTGCCGGCGCGTACACATGCCGCACGTTCGGCCGGCCGGGCACCCAGCCCCAGCGCGGGCCGATGCGTGCCCAGCGGCCGTAGTGGGATGGTGCAAAGCCCCATGGTGCGGCATCGATCCAGGTCCAGCCCCAGGGCGCGACCTCGGCCCATTGGCCGTCGCGATAGGGCGCCCAATCGGCGTCCACGTTGCGCGGATACCAGACGCTGCCGTATTCGGGGACGTTCTGCCAGTCGCCGTAGTTGTCGAGCTGCTGGTAGCCGATCACGTCGCGCGAGACGTAGCGTGCCGAGATCGACTGCTCTTCGATGCGGTCGCGTTCGGCCACCCAGCGCTCGAAGGCGTCGTTGCCGGCTCGCACCGGGGCGCCGCTCACCGCCGCAAGGTTGCGTCCCGATACCGTGAGCTGCTGTTGCGCACCGAGCGGCATCGACTCGCCGCCTTCGCCATAGAGGGTGGCGCTGCCGGCGGCGATCGCCACGCGCGTGGTGCCGGCGGCCGGATCGGCCTCGATACGGTAGTCACCGGGTGCGTCGATCACCACGGCGAGGTTGCCGGTGTCGATCTCGAAACGCTGGCCTGCGAGCTCCTCGCGCACGCGCACTTGCAGCCTGCCCTGCTGGGCAGTGATGCGGGCGGTGTCGTCGTCGAGCTCGGACATCGCGATGCTGGTCTGCCCGTCGAGCCGCAGCGTGGCGGAGCCCAGGTGAAGCTCGACACGGGCATTGCGGTCGGTCCAGAGGCGGTCGCCGGTGGTGATCGGCCGGTTCGGCACCACGTCGTACCAGCTGTCGTCGCCGGCCGGCGAGAAGCTCAGGGTGCCTTGGTGGAAATTGAGGTGGGCCACGCGGCCCGGCGGGTCCTGCTGGGCCAGGGCCGCGAACCCGGTGAAGAGCAGCGCCAGACCCAGCAGCCATCCGGCCGCGCGGCGGCCGGATGTCGAAATGATGCGGTGTTTCATGGCTCGATCCTTCCTGACATCCCTCATTAACGCGCGAGCCGGGCGGACGCTGGCATCCGCTTTGCAAAGCTTTGGAAATATCGCGCCCCGGGCGCAACCTGATGTAAACGAGAGCTGGGCGCCAGGCTATCGGGTCTGCGGATTCGAGAGAAAAAAGCGCAGCATTTCGGCGCTCGCATCCGGCCCGGCGGGGTCGGTGAACGAACCCTCGGCGCTGCCGCCGGCCCAGGCATGGCCGGCGCCGTGCACGAGCCAATGCTCGACGGCGATGCGGCCATGGGCATTGGCATAGGTGCGGCGGGCATAGGCGCGGCCCTGCCTCGATCGGCCCAGCGTCTCATGCACTTGCGGCCTGCTGTCGGCGGGCCCGGCGGCGAGCGCGGCCTTCGCCACTTCTTCGCCATTGCGCGGATGGACCGTCTCGTCGGCATCGCCGTGGAAAACAATGGTCGGCCGCACCGAATCCGCGTTCGCGCCGGCCGCGCCGTTCTTCATGGCGGCCAGCGCCGACATCAGGTCCTTCGCCGCGCCGATCGGCAGGCCCGAGTGCACGCCGACCGCGGCGAAGAGCTCGGGATGGGTGCGCCCGAGAATGCCGGCCATCGCGCCGCCGGCCGAGAGGCCCGCCACGTAGATGCGCGCCGGATCGGCCGCCTGCTCGGCCATCACCGATCGCGTGAGCGCGGCCAGCAGGGCCGGCTCGCCGTGCTCGCGCTGCTGGTGCTGCGGCAGGAACCAGTTCCAACATTTCGCCGCGTTGTGCTGCTTCGTCTGCGTCGCGTAGAGCACCAGGAAACCGTGCTCGTCGGCGAGCCGGTTCATCCGCGTGCCCGCCGCGAAGTCCTCCGGATCCTGCGCGCAGCCATGGAGCATCAGCAGCAGCGGACGCCGCCGGCCGGTGTTCCGGGCCGGCACGAAGAGCTTGTAGGCGATGCTGCGATGCTGGTGCGTGAAGCTGCCGTCCTGCCATTGGCCCGGGGCGGGCTCGGCGGCGGGCGGCAGCAGGCCGATGCGCCGCAGGGCATGCGGGACGGCGCGCGTCCAGCGCGCCAGGCGTTCGAGCAGAGGATTCATGGCAGGGCAGTCGGCAGAGGAGCGGCCCATTGTCGGCCGCACCTGCTGTGCGCCTACTTGTACAACAGCTGCGGCAGCCAGAGCCCGATCTGCGGCCAGATGTAGAGCAGCAGGATGGCGAGCACCTGGATGCCCATGAAGGGCAGCATGCCGAGGAAGATCTGGTTCAGCGTCACGTGCGGCGGGCTCACGCCCTTCAGGTAGAAGGCCGCCATCGCGACCGGCGGCGACAGGAAGGCCGTCTGCAGGTTCAGCGCCACCAGGAGGCCGAAGAACAGCGGATCGACGCCGAAGTCGTCCAGGAGCGGGATGAAGATCGGCATGAAGATCACGATGATCTCGGTCCACTCCAGCGGCCAGCCCAGGATGAAGATGATGACCTGGCTCAGCACCAGGAACTGGATCTTCGTGAGGTTCATGCTCAAGACCCATTCCTCCACCAGCGCCTGCCCGCCGAGCAGCGCGAAGGCGGCCGAGAAGATGGCCGAGCCGACGAACAGCCAGCACACCATGGCCGAGGTTTTGGCGGTCAGGAAGACCGACTCCTTCAGCACGCTCATCGTGAGCCGGCGATAGGCGGCCGCAAGCAGGAAGCCGCCCAGCGCCCCCATGGCCGCCGCCTCCGTCGGCGTCGCGAGACCGAGCACGATGGAGCCGAGCACGGACAGGATCAGCAACATCAGCGGGAAGAAGGATGCCAGCAGCATCTTGAAGATCTCGAGCCGCGCGAAGCTCAGGAAGAGGTAGAACAGCGCGACCATTGCGCCAACCACCGCGAAGCAGACCCACCACCAGGTCGGCGCGGCGCGGATCGTCGCTGCGTCGGCGGCGGCTGGGGCGCTGCCCGGCTCGGCCGCAGCGGCCGGGGCCGGCGGTGCGGTGGCGGCGCCCGGCGGCTCCTGCACGCTGCCGGAAGCGGGCGGCTCGGCCAAGCCGCCTTCGCTCGGCGGCTCCTGCACGCCGCCGCTGTCGGACGGGGGCTCCTCCAGTCCGCCGGCCTTCTCGTCCGCCGCGCCGCGCGCGCTGCCGATCTCCTGGATGTCATAGCGCGCCTCGGGGGCCACCGTGGTCACGGCGCGGTAGCTGGTGAGCGCCAGCACCGCGAAGATCACGCCCGGCAGGACAACGATGCCCAATTGCCGCAGCAGATGGCCGACGGGAACATCGGCATTGCGCCCGCCCTTGAGCGCCGTGACCAGCCGCCCGAGCGCATGCGCGCCGGGATCGGTGGTGAGCCGCTGGGTGAACGGCGGCAGCGGCACGGCCCGGTCGGCCGCCGACAGCGGCGGCGCCCATGCCGGCTTGAGCTTGGCGACGATGATCACGTACAGGATGTACAGCGAGGCCAGCATCACGCCGGGAAAGAAGGCGCCCGCATAAAGCTGCACCACCGACACGCCGGCGGTCGCGCCGTAGACGATCAGGAGCACCGAGGGCGGGATCAGGATGCCGAGGCAGCCGCCGGCCGTGATCGAACCAGCGGCGAGCGGAATGCTGTAGCCGGCGCGCAGCATCGCGGGCAGCGCCAGGAGGCCCATCAGCGTGACCACCGCGCCGACGATGCCGGTGGCGGTCGCGAAGATCGTGCAGGTGACCAGCGTGGCGACGGCCAGGGCCCCAGGCAGGCGCGCGAGCGCCAGGTGCAGGCTCTTGAACAAGGTCTCGATCAGGTTCGCGCGTTCGACCAGGTAGCCCATGAAGACGAACAGGGGCACGGCGATCAGCACGTCGTTCGCCATCGTCTTGTAGGCCGCCTGCACCATCAGGTCGAGCGTGTGGGTGGTGTTCCGCTCGTAGGCGAACCAGGTGAAGATCATCCCCATGCCCATCAGCGTGAAGGCGGTGGGAAAGCCCAGCATGATCGCGACGACCACCAGCGACAGCATCAGCAGGCCCAGGTGCCCGTTGGTGATGGTTTCCACGCGCAGCAGCATGATCGCCGCGGCGCCGACGATCAGGACCATGAAGGAGAGGCCGAACCAGAGTTCCTTGCGGATCTTCATTTCGTCGCCTCCTTCGCGACGACCACGGCGTCCAGCGCCTGGATGTCCTTGTCGTCGACGTGCACCATCTCCTTGAGCTTCTCGACGTCGACCTCCTCCACGTCTTGCTCGCGCGACGGCCAGGCGCCGTGCTGGAGGCACTGCACGCAGCGCACGATCTCGACCAGGCCCTGCAGCAGCAGCGTGATGCCGGCCAGCGGGATCACGTACTTGAAGGGATAGAGCGGCAGCGGGTCGGCCGAGAAGGTCTGTTCACGAATGGCCAGCGACTCGCCCGCGTAGATCCAGCCGGCCCAGGTCAGCGCGACGATGCCGGGCAGGAAAAAGAGGATGTAGAGCGCCAGGTCGAAGGCGGCCTGCGTGCGCGGCCGGAAGAAGCCGTAGAGCACGTCGCCGCGCACATGGCCGTTCTTGCTCAGCGTGTAGGCGCCCGCGGTCATGAACAGCGTGCCGTACAGCATGATCTGCAGGTCGAGCACCCAGGCATGGGGCTGGTTGAGCACGTAGCGGGAGAACACCTCCCAGCTGATGAGAATGGTGAGCAGCACCGCGCACCAGGCGAAGGTCTTGCCGACCAGGGTCGAGAAGCGGTCGACCGCCAACAGAAAAGATTGCATAACGGATCCTGGCCTCGGGCGGCCGCAAAAAGAAGGAGGGGCACCTCAGGTGCCCCTCGCCGCAACGTCCGGGAATCAGGACTTCTTGGCCTGGCGTCCGAAGTAATGGTTGTAGGCCATCTTGAAGTCGACCGTGTAATCGTTGTACCACTGGCCGGCCCGCTCCGCGAAGGCCTTCTGGGAATCGAGCACCTTCTTGAACATCGGGTTCTCGGTCGCTTTCTTGGCCACCGTCTTGTCCCACGATGCGAGTTGCGCGCGCAGGATCGCGTCGGGCGTCTTGTAGAACTTGACGCCCGCCTTTTTCAGTTCGATGTAGTCCTGCGAATTGCGCTCGATCGCCTTCCAGCTCATGTCGGCGCTGGCCGCCTGCACGCCGTATTCGATGATCGCCTTGAGCTCGGCCGGCAGCGCGTTGAGCTTGCCCTTGTTGAACAGGATCTCGAACTGCTCGCCCGACTGGTGGAAGCTCTGCAGCATGCAGTTCTTGGCGACGTCGGGGAAGCCGAGCACTCGGTCGCTCGACGCGTTGTTGAACTCGGCCGCATCGATCAGCCCGCGGTCCAGCGCGGGCACGATCTCGCCGCCCGGCAGCGGATTGACCGCGGTCCCCATGTCGGTGAAGACGTCGACCGCCAGGCCGACGGTGCGGAATTTGAGGCCCTTCATGTCCTCGACCTTCGCGACCGGCTTCTTGAACCAGCCCAGCGGCTGCGTCGGCATCGGGCCGTAAAGATAGGACGCGACATCGAGGTTGAGGCCCTTGTAGATCTCGTCGAGCAGCGCCTTGCCGCCGCCGTAGTTGTGCCAGGCCAGCACCGTGTTGGCGTCCATGCCGTAGCCGGGGCCCGAACCCCAGAGCGCGAGCGCCGAGTTCTTGCCATACCAGTAGGCGACCACGCCGTGGCCGCCGTCGAGCGTGCCCTTGGCCACGGCATCCAGCAGCTGGAAGGCCGGCACCACGGAACCGGCGGGCAGCACCTCGATCTTGAGCCGGCCGCCCGCCATGTCATTGACCTTCTTGGCGAAATCCTGTGCGTATTCGTGGAAGATGTCCTTTGAGGGCCAGGTGCTCTGGAAGCGGAACGACGTGGTCTGCGCCATGCTAACCATGGGCGCGGACATGGCGCCGGCCGCCACGGCTGCGCCCTGGAGCAGGCTGCGGCGGCGGTTCGGTTTGTTCTCGGTCATTGCGTGTATCTCCGTTGATGTGCCTGGAAAACTCCAGACTGCCATCTTTGACAGCCGAACAATCGCGACAAAGAGGGTTTTCACGAACTGGTGAAAAATCATGGGTCCGCAAGCGGACTTCCGACCCAAAGACCGCCCGCCCCTAGGCAGTAACCCTAGCGAACAGAAGGATGACAGTGCCATGACCCGACAGGATCCGACCCCTCTCAGTGCAGGCAGCGCACCCGCCGGTGAACGAGCGGGCGTCCGGCCGGCCGAAGGCTATGCCGGCGACGTGACGCCCGAGCAGGCCGCGGCCTGGATGGCCAGCGGCGAGGCGGTGCTGGTCGACGTGCGCAGCGATGCCGAGCGCGAATGGGTGGGCTACGTGCCCGGCGGGGTCGGGCTGGCATGGAAGCAGTGGCCGGGCATGGCGCTCAACGCCGGCTTCGACGAGGGGCTGAAGGCCGCCGTGCCGGCGGGAAAGAAGGCGGTGCTGCTGTGCCGCAGCGGCGTGCGCTCGATCTCGGCCGCACGCCGCGCCACGGAACTGGGCCTCGAGGCCTACAACATCCTCGAAGGCTTCGAAGGCGACGCCGATGTGGAGGGCCACCGCGGCCGCAAAGGCGGCTGGCGCCTGCGCGGCCTGCCCTGGAAGCAGAACTGACCGCTTACTTGGCCGGGGGGATGCGGAGTTTCTGGCCGGGGTAGATCTTGTCGGGGTGGCTCAGCATCGGCTTGTTCGCTTCGAAGATCGCGTTGTACTTGTTGGCATCGCCGTAGTACTTCTTCGAGATGGCCGACAGCGTGTCGCCCTTGACCACGTCGTGGTACTGCGCCGGCGGGGCCGCGGGCGCCACCAGCTTGTTGTCGACCGAGGTGACGTTGGCCACGTTGCCCGCGGCAAGCCCGGCTTTTTCGCTGGCCTCCTGCGAGGGCGCACTGCCTGCGAGCGTGACCACGCCGGAGGCGGCGACGTAGCTTACTTCCAGCCCGGTCAGGCCCAGGTTTTGGGTCTCGATATAGGTCTTGATGGCGGCGGCTGCCTTCTGGTTGGCATCCGGTTCGGCCGCCTGGGCCGAGGAGCCGCCGAACAATTTCTCTCCCGCCTCTTTGATGAAACTCAGCAAACCCATGGTGTTCTCCTTCGCCTGGTTGATGGAGTGGCCACTTTAGCGTCGGAAAGTGACCGCCCGGCGTAGGCTGCCGCCGCAAGTGCAAGCGCCCGTAAGAACAACTCGCAATAATGCCGCGCATGGCATTCCTCGCGATCGACATCGGCAACACGCGCCTCAAGTGGTCTCTCTACGACACGGCGCGGCCGGGCGCATCGCTGCTCGCGCATGGTGCCGAGTTCCTCGACCACATCGAGCGCCTCGCCGACGGACCCTGGGCCGACCTGCCCGCGCCGTCCTCGATGCTCGGCTGTGCAGTGGCCGGCGACGCGGTGCGCCGCCGGGCCGAGGAGCAGGTGGTGGAGCGCTTCGACTGCTCGCCGCGCTGGGTGGTGTCGAGCGCCGCCGAAGCCGGCATCGTGAACGGCTACGACCATCCGACGCGCCTGGGCGCCGATCGCTGGGTCGCGATGATCGGCGCGCGCCATCGCATGCTGTCGCAGGGGCCGGTGCGACCGATGGTGGTGGTGATGATCGGCACCGCCGTGACGGTCGAGGGGGTGGACGCCAACGGCAAGTTCCTGGGCGGCCTGATCCTGCCGGGCCACGGCATCATGCTGCGCGCACTCGAATCGGGCACCGCGGGCCTGCACGTGCCGACCGGTGAAGTGCGCGAGTTCCCCACCAACACCAGCGATGCACTGACCAGCGGCGGCACCTACGCGATCGCGGGCGCGGTCGAGCGCATGGTGCAGCACGTGCGCGCGCACTGCGGCGTGGAGCCGGCCTGCTACATGACGGGCGGGGCAGCCTGGAAGATGGCGCCGAGCATGAACGGCGACTTCGAGCTCGTGGACGGGCTGATCATGGACGGGCTGCTGGTGATTGCGCAGGAGCGCATGCTGGTCTCCTAGTCTTTAGGAGGCCAGCCCGTCTACCGCCTGGAACATCGCCTGCCGCGCCTGGCTGATGACCTGCCCGCGCCAGGCATCCGTGTCCGTGTAGAAAGTTTCCAACATCTGCGACCGGATGGCGGCCGCGAGTTCGGCCGGTGCCTCCGGATGCTTGTGGAGCCAGTGATCGGCCCTGAGCGCCTGCGTCACTTCGAGCATGGACAGGGTTCCGTACTCGAGCGCGATGGCGGTGTGCTCGGCCTGCGGGCATTCGTCGTCGAGCGCGTAGCACATCAGGCCGGTGAGAAAGGCCGAGGTGGAGGAGCCGTCGTACATCGAGGTCACCGGCGCCGCCGCCGTGCCCCACCAGGTGTTGGCGCGCGCATAGGCCGCCTTGTCGTCCCTGCCCGCGAAGATGCGCTCGCCGATGCCGCTGGGGCCGAGGCCGGTGTGGAAATCGATCCAGGCGATGCGCCGTGCGCCGCCGGCATGCGTGCGCAGCACCTCGCGCAAGGTCCTGTTGCTCCAGGTCGGCGCGTCGCCGCCGTAGAACAGGCCGTCGGCGAACTGGTATTGGCCGCGCGTCACGGCGGCCTGGTAGAAGCCCAGGCCCTCGCGCTCGATGAGACCGTCGATCTCGGCCTGGTTGGCCGGCGTCGGCGGCCATTCGTCGGGCAGCAGCAGGGCGTGCAGGCGGGCATAGGCCTCGTTGACGGGCAGCGGCTGCGAGAAGTCGAGGAAGTTGCGGTTCAGGTCCACGTTCTCGTGCGTCACGCGCCGGCTGTGCGAAAAGCCGTACGGATTCAGCGCATGCACGTACAGCACCGCCACGCCCTGGGCGCGCGCCTTCTCGCGCCACTCGGCATCGTGCAGCGCGAAGGTCTGCACGCCGCTGCCGCAATGCCCTTCGACGCCGTGGCAGGCGCTGCTCACGAGCAGCAGGCGCTCGGGATTCGCCTCGCCCTCCAGCGCCACGTCCATCGCGAGCTCCTCGCCCTCGCGTCCCTTCCGGGGATGGACATGCGAGCGCACGCTCAGCCCGGCGCTCGCGCAGCCCTCAAGGAACTTCTGGCGCGCCTGGGCGTAACGGGGTGAAAAGGCCTCGCCGACGCCGATCATGCGGCCGTGCCCTCAGGCGCCTTCGGGCCTTGGAGGAACTGCTCTGCCAACTGGACCCAGCAGGTCGCGCCCAGCGGAATCAGATCGTCGTTGAAGTCGTAGCTCGCGTTGTGCAGCATGCAGGGGCCGCCGCCGTGGTGCATGTCGCGGTGGCTGCCGTCGCCGTTGCCGATGAAGGCATAGGCGCCGGGCTTGGCCTGCAGCATGAAGGCGAAGTCCTCGGCCGTCATCGCGGGCTCCTGCACCAGCACGTTCTCGGCGCCGACGATCTCGGCCATCACCCTTCGCGCGAAGTTCGCCTCGGCTGCCGTGTTGATGGTCGGCGGGTAGTTGCGGTGGAAGCGGAACTCGCACTCTGCCTCGTGCGCTGCGCACAGGTGCTCGGCGATCTTCTTCATGCGCGCCTCGATCAGGTCGAGCACCTCCAGCGTGAAGGTGCGCACCGTGCCCTTGAGCTCGCAGCTGTCGGGGATCACGTTGTTGGCTTCGCCCGCATGGATCATCGTCACCGAGATCACGCCCGCGTCGGTGGGCTTCTTGTTGCGCGTGATGATGGTCTGGAAGGCCTGCACCATCTCGCAGGCGATGGGCACCGGGTCGATGCCGGTGTGCGGCAACGCCGCATGGCCGCCCTTGCCGCGGATGGTGATGGCGAACTCGTTGCTCGAGGCCATGGCCGGGCCCGGGCTCACGGCGAACTGGCCGGCCTTCATGCCGGGCCAGTTGTGCATGCCGAACACGGCCTCCATCGGGAACTGCTCGAAGAGACCTTCCTTGATCATCTCGCGCGCGCCGCCGCCACCTTCTTCGGCCGGTTGGAAGATCAGGTAGACCGTGCCGTCGAAGTTGCGATGCTTGGCGAGGTGCTGCGCCGCGGCCAGCAGCATCGACGTGTGGCCGTCGTGGCCGCAGGCGTGCATCTTGCCGGCGTGCTGGCTCGCATGCGCGAAGGTGTTGAGCTCGGTGACCGGCAGTGCGTCCATGTCGGCGCGCAGGCCGACGGCGCGGGGGCTGCTGCCGTTCTTGACGATGGCGACCACGCCGGTGGTGCCCAGGCCGCGGTGGATCGGGATGCCCCATTCGGTGAGCTTGGCCGCCACCACGTCGGCGGTGCGCACTTCCTGGAAGCAGAGTTCGGGATGGGCATGCAGGTCACGTCGAACCGCGGCGATGCCGGCCGCCTGGGTGACGAGGGAATCGATGAGTTTCATGGGCACGAGTCTAGGCTTTGCCGAACGGCGCCGCAAAGACCGTGCCGCCCCCGACTCAGCGGCCGGCTTCCTTCAGCCAGGCCGCGCGAGCGGCCAGCGCCGTGTCGGTGAAATCGGTGAACACGCCGTCCACGCCCAGCTTGTAGAAAGCCGTGTACTCGTTCTTCGCATCGCCCTTGTAGTCCGCGGCCAGCCGGCGCGACTCGTTGCGAAAGGTGAAGGGATGCACGAACAGGCCCGCCTTGTGGGCATCGGCGACCAGGCGGGTCGGCGCGGTGGAGGTGGCGTCGGCGTCGTTGATCTTGCCGTCGCGGTTGACGTCGACCGGCTTGCCGTCGGCGCCGGTCGTGCCCTTGATGCTCACGATGTAGCGCTTCCACGGCCCGATGCCGTCGGCATAGGTCTTGATCTCGGCCAGGCCGGCAGGCGTGACCATGACGTCGAAGTTGCGCTTGTCGCCGGCCTTGGTCCATTCGTAAGGGCGGTCGACCGGCACTGCGTAGGTCATGGCGCCGGTCTTCATGTCGATGCCGTCGCCGTCGATCAGTTGGATCAGCCGGGTCTTCAGGCCCTTGCTCTTCATGTACTTGAGGCTGCCGGGCTCGAAGGACTGCACCAGCACCGGCGCGCTGCGGCTGTTCCAGCCCGCGGCCTCGAGCATGGCGATCAGCTTGTCTTCCATGGGCATGCCCAGGTCGCGGAAGTAGCTCGGGTTCTTGGTCTCGGGATAGATGCCGATGGTGCGGCCGGTCTCGCGCGATTTCGCCTTGGCCAGGTCGATCACTTCCTGGAAGGTCGGCACCTTGTACTGACCGTTGAACTGCTGCGGCCGCTCGGCGTCGGTCGAGATGGCGCCCAGGCGCTTGATCTCGGCGAGGGTGAAGTCGTTGCTGAACCAGCCGGTCTGGGTTTCGCCGTCGACCTGAATGGTCTTCTTGCGTGCCGCGAACTCGGGGCGGCTGGCGACGTCGGTGCTGATCGCGAGGTTGGGGTCGTGGCGCGTGATCAGCACGCCGTCCTTGGTCGACACCAAGTCCATCTCGATCATGTCGGCGCCCAGTTCGATCGCGCGGGCATAGGCTTCCAGCGTTTCTTCCGGAAGGTAGCCCGAGGCGCCGCGGTGCGCCACCACCAGCGGCGGCTGGCCGTCGAGCGTGGGCAGGCGGGCCGAAGGGCCGGTGCCGGGCAGGCTGCAGGCGGCCAGGCCGAGGGCGGCGCCGGCGGCCAGGGCGGCTTTCGCGATCTTGAATTGCATCATGGGCTTCTTCTCCATCCGGTTTTGAAAGAAGGGGAGCCTACTCCGCGGCGATGACAGTTCCCGAGCGGCAGCGCGGCCGGTCGTAGTTCCGGGACAATGGTTCGCATGCCCCATCCGCTTTCCACCCGCAGCCTCGAACTCGCGCAGACGCTGGTGCGCATGAACACCGTCAGCACCCACAGCAACCTGGAGCTGATCGACTTCGCGCGCGACCATCTCGCAGGGCTGGGCGTGCGCAGCCGGCTCACCTACAACGCCGACAAGACCAAGGCCAACCTGTTCGCGACCCTGGGCGCCGGCAAGAAAGCCGGCGTCATCGTTTCGGGCCACACCGATACCGTGCCCTGGGATGGCCAGGACTGGAGCGTCGATCCGCTCTCGGCCACCGTGCAGGACTGGCCGCAGGACGCGCACGACGGCGAGGCGGTGCATGCCGAGCCGCGCCTCTACGGCCGCGGCTCGGCCGACATGAAGAGCTTCATCGCGATCGCGCTGGCCAATGCCGAGCGCTTCATCGAGAGCGAGTCGCCCTTCGCCGTGCACTTCGCCTTCAGCTACGACGAGGAGGTGGGCTGCTTCGGCGTCAAGGAGCTGATCGCCGACATGAAGGACCAGGGCATCAAGCCGCTGGCCTGCATCGTCGGCGAGCCGACCCTGATGGTGCCGGCCATCGCGCACAAGGGCGTCTACCGCTACCGCTGCTGCGTGCGCGGCAAGGAGGCGCATTCCTCGCTCACGCCGCAATCGGTCAACGCGATCGAGATGGCGGCGCGGCTGGTCGGCAAGGTACGCGACATGGCCGAGGGCTTCGAGCGCGACGAGCCGCGCTATGAAGGCTTCGACGTGCCCTTCAGCACCGCCAGCGTCGGCCAGTTCCACGGCGGCATCGCCGACAACGTGGTGCCGCGCGATGCCGAGTTCCGCTACGAATTCCGCGACCTGCCCACGGCCGACGCACAGAAGATGCAGAAGGAGGTCCGCGCCTATGCGAGCCGCATCGAGGCCGGCATGAAGAAGGTCGCGCCCGAGGCCGGCTTCAGCTTCGACACCATCTGCGAGATCCCGAGTTTCCTGACCAGCGCCGACGATCCCGTGACCCGGCTCGCCCAGCGCCTGGCCAACGAATCGCGCACCACGCTGGTCGCCTTCGGCACCGAAGCCGGCATCTTCAAGAAGGCCGGCATCCCGACCGTGGTCTGCGGCCCCGGCAGCATCAACCAGGCGCACCAGCCCGACGAGTACGTGACGCTGGAGCAGCTGGCGCGCTGCGAGCAGTTCCTGCGGGGGTTGGCAGCGACGAAGGAAATCCGCTGAAGCGCATCGCTTTCGGCCTCCTGTGCGCCGCCGCGCTGCTTTACGCGGCGGCCGCGGCGCTCGAAGCGAGGCATCCCGCATGGGGCTACGTGGCCGCGTTCGCCGAGGCCGCGATGGTCGGCGCGATCGCCGACTGGTTCGCAGTCGTCGCGCTGTTCCGGCATCCGCTGGGCCTGCCGATCCCGCACACCGCAATCATCCCGGCCAACAAGGACCGCATCGGCGCCAAGCTCGCCGGTTTCATCTGCAACAACTTCCTGAGCACGCAGCAGGTGCTGGCCAAGCTCGAACAGCTCGACCCGGCCGCGCGGCTGGCGCACTGGCTCTCGGCACCCGAGCATGCGGCGAAGCTCGGCGGGCATTTGGCGGCAGCGGCCCGCTACGGGCTCGCCGCGTTCGACGATGCGCGCGTGCGCGACTTCCTCGGCCGCATGGCCGCCG
This sequence comes from Variovorax paradoxus, assembly GCF_018614915.1. Taxonomy (GTDB): domain Bacteria; phylum Pseudomonadota; class Gammaproteobacteria; order Burkholderiales; family Burkholderiaceae_C; genus Variovorax; species Variovorax paradoxus_K. The sequence continues at coordinate 24,788 of NZ_JAGGNU010000014.1, forward strand.
CGGGCCTGGCGCAGGTCGACGTCTCGCGGCTGGCGGGCCAGGCGCTCGATGCCTTGACGGCAGATGGCCGGCACCAGGCGCTGCTCGACGACGTGCTGGCGCAGGTCGCCGGCGTGGTCGAAGGCGACGAGGTGCAGGAACGCATCACCGAGGCGATCGCGCGCGAGATCAGGGCGCTGCGCTACGTGGGGCTGGACCAGGTCGCCGCCAAGCTCGCCACGCGCAAGATCGTGGCCGCGGTGGCGCGCACGATCGCCGAGATGGCGGCGGAACCCGGGCATCCGCTGCGCCAGCGTTTCGACCTCTTCATGCACGTCTTCATCGCGAAGCTCAAGACCGATCCCGAGTTCCAGCGGCGCGGCGTTGCCATCCGCGCGGAGCTGCAGGCGCATCCCGCGCTGGGCGACTACCTGCACGGCCTGTGGGGCGAGCTGCTGGCCTGGCTGCACGAGGACCTGGACCAGGCCGACTCGGCCATTCGCCAGCGCATCGTCGCGATGGCCGGAACGCTGGGTGCGCGGCTCGCGGCCGACGAGGCGATCCGGCGCTGGATCAACGAGCAGATCGTGGACGCGGCGCCGCGGGCGATCGAACGCTATCGCGAGGACATCCGGCGCTACATCGTCGAGCGCGTCGAGGCGTGGAACGCCGACGAAATGACCATCGAGCTCGAACGCCACATCGGGAGGGACCTGCAGTTCATTCGGGTGAACGGCACCCTGGTGGGAGGGCTGGTGGGCCTGGTCATCCACGCGGTGACGCAGATGTCGAGGACTTAGGACTTAGGACTTTCTCCCTCTCCCTCTGGGAGAGGGCTGGGGTGAGGGCACTGGGCGCTTGATCTGTTTGTTGCGCTTGATGTGAGGCTGGAGCCGGGAAGTCGCCCCGGCGGGCGAGTCACTTTCTTTTGCGTCGCCAAAAGAAAGTAACCAAAGAAAAGGCGACCCACTGTCTGCGACCCCCTTCGGGGGCAACCTGCGGTGCTCGCTTTTCGCGGGGTCCGCGCAAACTCGCCTTCGGCTCAGACAGCGCGCGGCCCTGATCCGCGAAAAGCTGTGCTCCTCGGCGCAGCCAGAGGGGAGTGGTTCGGGCCTTCGCTTCGCTCGGCCATTCGAAAAACCAATACCGCACCCCAAACCGCAAGGACGCGCCATGGCGCGTTGGAGTTCAAGCCCCTCTGGGCGTGCCGAGGAGCGCAGCTTCAGGCGGATAAAGGGCCGCGCGCTGTCTGAGCCGAAGGCGAGTTTGCGCGGACCCCGCCTGAAGCGAGCACCGCAGGTTGCCCGCAGCGAAGCGGAGGGACACGCACAGTGGGGTCGCCTTTTCTTTGGTTACTTTCTTTTGGCGACGCAAAAGAAAGTGACTCGCCTGCCGGGGCGACATCCCGGCTCCGGCCTTCAATCAAACGCAACGTAATAACAACCGCCGGGTGCCCTCACCCTAGCCCTCTCCCAGAGGGAGAGGGAGCAATGCAGCCCTTCAAGTCCGGATCCGCCCGTCCCCCGTGATCATCGACAGCTCCACGAACTTCGATGCCACGTGGTTGCGTGGCGAGAAGGACACCTCGAAGCCGCCGAACTGCTGGCGGTCGATGGCTTCCAGGCCCTGGATCAGCCCGTCGCGCGTGAGCTTGCCCGGCGCGCGGCGCAGGCCCTCGGTCAGCACCTTGGCGGCCAGATAGCCTTCCATGCTGGAGAAGTTGGCCTTGGTGGCGCCGCCGCTCTTCTTCACCGCGTCGTTGAATTCGCGCGTGATGCCGTTGGCGGCGTAGTAGGGCGAAGGCACGACCTGGGTCACGACCACGCCGGCTCCTTCCTTGCCGAGTTCATCGGCCAGCGCCTGCGTGCCGACGAAGGACACGTTGAAGAAGGTGCCGCCATAGCCGGCCTTGCGTGCTTCGCGGATGAAGGCGGCGCAGGACTTGTAGGCGCTGACCTGGACCACGGCGTCGGGCTTCGCGGCCACGATGGTCTTGACTGCAGCCGCGACGTCGACCGAGTTGCGCTCGACCGTCGCAAACGCTGCCGGCTTCAGGTCGAGCTGAGACAGCGCGAGCGTCGTGCCGTCCAGGCCGGCCTTGCCGTAGGCGTCGTTCTGATAGAACACCGCGATCTTCTTCAGGCCCAGATGGGTGAGCTGCTTCACGATCAGCGCGGTCTCGTCGTTGTACGAGGCGCGCAGGTGAAACACGTTCTTGTGGAAAGGCTCGCGCAGCGCCATCGCGCCGGTGAAGGGCGCAACGAACGGGATCTTCGCGCCAACGGCCAGCGGCAGGGCGGCCAGGCTGGTCGGCGTGCCGATGTAGCCGAAGAGCGCGAAGGCCTCCTCGTCGATCAGCTTCTTGGTGTTGGCGGCGCAGCGCTCGGGTTCGTAGCCGTCATCGAGGAACTTGATCTCGACGTCGCGATGACCGGGCAGCGCGTTGTACTGGTCCAGGTACAGCTTGGCGCCCTGGTAGAACTGGATGCCCAGTTGCGCGGCCGGCCCCGAGAAGGGCGCCGACTGGCCGAGCACGATCGGCGTTTCGCCCTGTGCCCGTGCCAACTGAAAACCGCCGAGCGCCGCAGCGCCTGCAGCGACCGAAAAGTGCCTGCGATTGATCATCGTGAAAACCCCTCAGCGCATCCTCGGCGCACAACTTAGACTCGACTGAATACTCGTTGTCCCCGGCCCACCATGACTTCTTCGACCCAGGTGCTCGGCGCCTGTCCGCATGATTGCCCCGACACCTGCGCACTCGTCACCACCGTGCAGGACGGCATCGCCGTCAAGCTGCAAGGCAACCCGGCGCATCCGCACACCGCCGGCGTGCTCTGCACCAAGGTCTCGCGCTACATCGAACGCAACGACCATGCCGAGCGGCTCGTCCGGCCTTTGAAACGCATCGGTCCCAAGGGCAGCGGCCGCTTCGAAGCGGTGACATGGGATGCGGCCCTCGACGACATCGCTGCACGCTTGAAGGAATGTAAAAGTAACAATCCGGAAACGATTGTGCCCTACAGCTACGCCGGAACCATGGGTTTGGTGCAGGGCGAATCGATGGATCGTCGTTTTTTTCACAAGCTCGGCGCGTCGCTGCTGGACCGCACGATCTGCTCGACCGCCGGCGGCGAGGCCTTAAGTTTTACTTTGGGCGGCAAGGTGGGCATGCGGGTCGAATATTTCGCCGAAGCGAAGCTGATCCTGATCTGGGGCAGCAACTCGATCGCGAGCAATCTTCATTTCTGGCGCCACGCGCAGGCCGCCAAGCGTGCCGGCGCGCGGCTGGTGTGCATCGATCCGCGCAAGACCGAGACCGCCGACAAGTGCGACGAGCACGTCGCGCTCCTGCCCGGCACCGATGCGGCGCTGGCCTTGGCGCTGATGCACGAGCTGATCGCGAACGACTGGCTGGACCACGACTACATCGCGCAGCACACCGTGGGCTGGGCGCAACTGCGCGAGCGCGCCCTGCAATGGCCGCCGGCGCGCGCGGCGGCCATCTGCGGCGTGCCCGAGGCGCAGATCGTCGCGCTCGCGCGTGCCTATGGAACGACCAGGCCGGCGGCGATCCGCCTCAACTACGGCATGCAGCGCGTGCGCGGCGGCGGCAATGCGGCGCGCGCCATCGCCTGCCTGCCGGCGCTGGTCGGCGCCTGGCGGCAGCGGGCCGGCGGTCTGCTGCTGAGCAGCTCGGGCCTGTTCCCGGTCGACCGCGCCGCCTTGCAGCGGCCCGACCTGCTGGCCGGCCGGCGCCCGCGCACCGTCAACATGAGCGCGATCGGCGATGCGCTGCTCGACACCGCGAACCCGATCCACGCGCTGGTGGTCTACAACAGCAACCCGGTCGCGGTCGCGCCGGAGTCGGGCAAGGTGGTGGCCGGCTTCGCGCGCGAAGACCTGTTCACCGTGGTGCTGGAACAGTTCCAGACCGACACCGCCGACTACGCCGACTACGTGCTGCCTGCCACCACGCAGCTCGAGCACTGGGACATCCACACGAGCTACGGCCACACCGACGTGCTCTTGAACCGGCCGGCGGTGGCGCCGCGCGGCGAGGCGCGCAGCAACACCTGGGTGTTTCGCGAACTCGCGCGGCGCATGGGCTTCGACGAGCCCTGCTTCTCGGACGACGACGAGGCGCTGTGCCGCAGCGCCTTCGCGCCCGGCGCGATCGACTTCGAGCAACTGCAGGCGCAGGGCTTCACCAGCCTGAAGCTGCCCGAGGCGCCGTTCGCCGAAGGCGGGTTCCCCACGCCCTCGGGCCGCTGCGAATTCTTCAGCGCCCGGCTGGCCGCGATGGGCCAGGACGGCCTGCCCGACCACGTGCCCAACTACGAACCGGCCGGCAGCTCAAAGGAATTTCCGCTCGCGATGATCTCGCCGCCGGCGCGCAACTTCCTCAATTCGAGCTTCGTCAACGTGAGGAGCCTGCGTGCGATCGAGGGCGAGCCGCTGCTCGAGATCCATGAAGCCGATGCGGCGGCGCGCGGCATCGTCGACGGCGCCACGGTGCGCGTGTTCAACCAGCGCGGCGAGCACCGCTGCCGCGCCGAGATCTCGCGCCGGGCCCGGCCCGGCGTGGTGCACGGCCTGGGCATCTGGTGGCGCAAGCTCGGGCTCGACGGCACCAACGTCAACCAGCTCACGAGCCAGCGGCTGACCGACATCGGCCGCGGGCCGACCTTCTACGACTGCCTGGTCGAAGTCGCGGCCGATGCCTGAGGGGCGCCCAGCATGAACGGAAAGCGCGGGGTCTTTGCAGCGGCAGCCTTGCTCGGTCTCGCCGGCTGCGCCGACCTCGGCTACTACTGGCAATCGGCCAGCGGCCATCTGGGGCTGATGCGCGCGGCGCGGCCGGTGCCGGAATGGCTGCGGGACCCGGGCGCGTCCGAGACGCTCAAGGCCAAGCTGGAACTCACGCAGCGCATCCGCAGCTTCGCGTCGGCCGAGCTCGGCCTGCCCGACAACCCGAGCTACAAGGCGTACGCCGACCTGCACCGCCCGGCCGCGGTCTGGAACGTGGTGGCCGCGGCGCCGTATTCGCTCACGCTCAAGACCTGGTGCTTCCCGGTCGCCGGCTGCGTCGGCTATCGCGGCTACTACAGCGTTGCCGATGCCAGGGCCGAGGCGGAGGCCCTGCGCACGCAGGGCCTGGAGGCGGCGGTGTATCCGGTGCCGGCCTATTCCACGCTGGGCTGGATGAACTGGGCCGGCGGCGATCCGGTGCTTTCCACCTTCATCGGCTACCCCGAAGGCGAACTGGCGCGCATCGTCTTCCATGAGCTCGCGCACCAGGTGCTCTATGTGCCGGACGACACGATGTTCAACGAGTCTTTCGCGACCGCGGTGGAGCGCATCGGCGGTGCGCGCTGGCTGCAGACCCAGGCCGGCGAAGCGGCGCGCCTCGAATATGCGCAGTTCGACGGCCGGCGCCAGCAGTTTCGCGCCCTCGTGAACGAAACGCGCCGTGCACTCGGCGACATCTATGCCTCGAAGGAAGCCCAGGCCCGCGACTGGCCGGCGGTCGATGCGATGAAGAAAGCAGCCATGGACGAATTCCGCCAGCGCTACGCCGTGTTGCGCGCGGGCTGGAGCGGCCCGCGCCAGGGCGCCTACGACGCCTGGGTGGCGCGCGCCAACAATGCGATGTTCGGCGCCCAGGCCGCCTACGACGAACTGGTGCCCGGCTTCGAGGCGCTGTTCGAGCGCGAGGGCCGTGACTGGCCGCGTTTCTACGCCGCGGTCAGGCGCCTCGCCGCACTGCCCAAGGCCGGGCGCGTGCAGGCGCTGAAGGCCGACGCCGTACCGCCCACGGCGGACACGCAAACCCCACAACCCCACAACCAGGACAAGGGAGGCCGCGGTGCCTGACATCCACATCGAACGCAGCCACACGCTGGGCATGGAGGCCGCACGCGCGGTGGCGCGCCAATGGATGCAGAAGGTCGAGCAGGACTACGGGCTCGCGTGCAGTTACGACGAAGGCAAGCGCTGCGACGTCGGCCAGTTCATGCGGCCCGGCATCGAGGGCAGTGTCGAAGTCACTGCCGACAGCTTCAGGCTCAAGGCCACGCTCGGCCTGCTGTACGGCAGCTTCAGCGAGCAGATCGAAGAGCGCCTGCAGCGCAACCTCGACGAGCTGCTGGGCACGAGCGAGGCGGATGACGACGACGACGCCTACAACGACAGGGACTGGTTATAGAGATCTCCCCCAGGTTGGCCCACTTCGTGTGGCCGCCCAACGTGCCGCGGCCAGAGGCCTTGGCCCTTCAGGCCGTCCAAGCCTGCGCAGGCAGGCTTGGAGCCGCTGGCCTTCAGCCCTCACCGGGGGCAACACCAGCGGCCCGGCAAAGCCGGTTCCGCGGTGTTCCTGGAAAGAGAACGTCAGATTCGTAGTGATTCGATCAGATCGATGTATTTCTGCTTGGCCTCGTCGGCGCCCAGGCCCTTCTGGGCCGTCCAGGCGTCCCACTTGGCGCGCGCGACGATGTCGCTGAAGCTCGGTTTCTTGTCGACGTTGTCGCCCTGGGTGGCCTGCTTGAAGAGGCCGTAGATCTTGAGCAGCGTCGGATTGTCCGGACGCTCGGCGAGCAGCTTGGAATTGGCTTGGGCGGCTTCGAACAGGGCGTTCAGATCGGACATGGCGGCGGGCGTGTTGAGGAGACGCGCATCTTAAGTGACGCCATCGTTGATAAAGCTCGCGCGGAGCTCAGTCCGCGAGCCCGGCGCGCGCCAGTTCGATGTCGAGCCGCTCGCGCGCATCGGCCGGCGCCAGGGCCGCGGCCTTCTCGTAGAGGCGGGTGGCCTCGGCCATGTGCGCGTCGCCCTGCAGCATCAGCAGGCCGCGGGCATATTCCATCAGGCCGCTGGCCGAATAAGGATTGAGCCGCAGGCCGCGCTCGAACAGCTCGACCGCGGTTTCGGCCCGCGCGCCATAAGTCATGCGTCCCACCAGCGCCCCGACCTTGTCGATGACTTCGGCGTGGAAAGCGGCGAGCGCGACGTGGGCGTCGGCATGGTGCGGCTGCAGTTCGATCACGCGCTCGAGCGCGCCCTTGACCTTGGTGCCCAGGCCTTGCGCCAGCGCGCGCGCCACGCTGATGCCCTGGCTGTAGCGCCCCAGCGCGTAGGCCTGCCAGTACAACGCCTGGCAGTTGTCGGGCTCGGCCGCGGCCTGCGCGGTGGCGCGTTCGACCACCTGCTTGAACAGGGCCTGCCGCACGGCTTCGCGCGGCTCGAGGTAGTTGGCATAGATGGCGGTGGCCTGGTTGGCGAGCGCCAATCCCTCGTGGCCGTGCTGCAGGCCGACGGCGGCGGCACGCTCGAACTCGCCGCTGTGATAGAGCGCCCAGCCCTCGGCCAGGGGGCCGGGTGCCGGCGGCTGCAGACCCTGGCCGGCATGCAGCCGCGGCCACTGGACGAGCAGGTTGGCCGTGTCGAAGTAGGGCGCGTCGCTGTAGGGCAAAAGTGTCCATGGCTCCGCAGGCACCGTGCCGGCCGACAGCAGCGAAAGGGGTTGGAGGTCCTGGTGCGGCATGCGATGGAAGGATGGAGTTTCAGAACACAGACTTCAGACCGTTGCCGGTTGATCTTCGCCGGTATAGGCGCTGCTCAGTGTCAGCAAATGCCGCCGTTGTTCCGTCGCCAAGTAGGGTGCCAGCAGGTGCAGCGTGTGGTGCGCACCGCGCAGCAGGGCGCCCTGGGCATGCGCCGGCTCCAGCGCCTCGCGCGGATTGCGCACGTATTCGTAGCTGAGCCAGTAGGTCAGGACCACCACCATGCTCTGCGCCAGCGGGTCGACCTCGCGCATGTCGATGTCCAGGTGGCCAGCACGGCTCATGCCGGCGAGCAGGGCGCGGATGGCGCGCGCCTTGTTCTTCAGGACCAGCTGGAACTGCGTTTCCAGGCGCCGGTTCTTGCTCAGCAGGTCGTTGAGGTCGCGGTAAAGAAAGCGGTAGCGCCAGATCAGCTCGAACAGGCTGTGCATGAAGAACCAGGCGTCCTCCACGTCGTGCACGCCTTCGCTGGCATGCAGCAGCTCGTTGAGCTCGGTTTCGTAGCCCTCGTAGAGCCGGTTGATCAGCTCGTCCTTGGCGGGATAGTGGTAGTAGAGATTGCCGGGGCTGATGTTGAGCTCGCTCGCCACCAACGTGGTCGAGACGTTCGGTTCCCCGAAGCGGTTGAACAGCTCAAGCGCGGCTTCGAGGATGCGTTGCGCAGTGCGGCGTGGCGCTTTCTTGGCCATGTCGTAGCCCCGGGTTTTTTGTCTCCTGCGGCCACTCTAGCGCAAGTCCATGCTGGCCAGGTGGGTGTTCTCCCTGTCTCTCAGGTTCCGCTGCCCGGCTTGCGTCGCCGCGACGGCCTGGCAGCCTCGGGCGGGGTGCGGGCGGCGGTCTTGCGCGCCGCGCGCGGTGCGGCGCTGCCGGCATTCTTGCGCTTGAGCTCGGCCTCGAGCGCCTCCACCCGCGCCTGCAAGGCCGCCACTTCCTGCGCCGAAGGCATGCCGAGCTTTTCGAGGGCGCGTGCGACGCGGTCCTCGAAAATGCTTTCCAGCTTGCCCCAGCCGCCCGCGGCCTTGGTGCCGAACTCGCTCGCGAAGCCCGACATCCGGGCCTGGGCCTGCGCCAGCGTTTCCTCGGCGGCCTGCTGGGTCTTCTTCTGCACGCCCATGCCATCCTTGACCAGCGCTTCGAAGGCCTTGCTGCCTTCCTGCTGCATCTTGGCGAAGGCGCCGAGACCGGCCAGCCAGATCTGCTGGGCGGAATCCTTGATGCGGTCGGTCTTGTCGTCGTCGCTGCTTGCCATGGGTGTTCCTTGAAGTACGTCGGAAGCACTCTATCCGCGCTCCAGCCTGCCCGTTAGGGGGCGGTCTCTAGCAGCGTTTGGAAACATTCCTCGATGGGATAATCGCGGCTCGACCGCCACCCGGCGGTTTTTTTCCAACACCACGGGAGACCCCATGATCCTGGTTACCGGCGGCGCCGGCTTCATCGGCGCCAACTTCGTTCTTGACTGGATTGCGCAAACCGACGAAGCGGTCGTCAATCTCGACAAGCTCACCTACGCCGGCAACCTCGAAACGCTGGCCTCGCTCAAGAGCAACCCGAAGCATGTGTTCGTGCAGGGCGACATCGGCGACAGCGACCTGGTCGACAAGTTGCTGGCCGAGCACAAGCCGCGCGCGGTGCTCAACTTCGCGGCCGAGTCGCACGTGGACCGTTCGATCCATGGCCCCGAAGATTTCGTGCAGACCAACGTGCTCGGTACCTTCCGCCTGCTCGAATCGGTACGGGGCCACTGGAGTGCATTGCCGGCCGAGCAGAAGGCGGCCTTCCGCTTCCTGCACGTCTCGACCGACGAGGTTTATGGCTCGCTGTCGGCCACCGACCCCGCCTTCACCGAAGACAACAAGTACGAGCCGAACAGCCCCTATTCGGCAAGCAAGGCCGCCAGCGACCACCTGGTGCGCGCATGGCACCACACCTACGGGCTGCCGGTGCTCACCACCAACTGCTCGAACAACTACGGCCCCTTCCATTTCCCCGAGAAGCTGATCCCGCTGATGATCGTCAACGCGCTCGCCGGAAAGCCGCTGCCGGTGTACGGCGACGGCATGCAGGTGCGCGACTGGCTTTACGTCAAGGACCACTGCAGCGCGATCCGCCGCGTGCTCGAGGCGGGCAGGCTCGGCGAAACCTACAACGTCGGCGGCTGGAACGAGAAGCCCAACATCGAGATCGTCAACACCGTGTGCGCGCTGCTCGATGAACTGCGACCGCGCGCCGACGGCAGGAGCTATCGCGAGCAGATCACCTACGTGACCGACCGCCCGGGCCACGACCGGCGCTACGCCATCGACGCCCGCAAGCTCGAGCGCGAACTGGGCTGGAAGCCGGCCGAGACTTTCGACACCGGCATCCGCAAGACGGTCGAGTGGTACCTGGACCATGTCGAATGGGTGCGCAACGTGCAAAGCGGCGCCTACCGCGCATGGGTGCAGAAGCAGTACGAGGCGGCATGAAGCTACTGCTGCTCGGCAAGACAGGACAGGTGGGCTGGGAGCTGCAGCGCAGCCTGGCGCCGCTCGGCGAACTGGTGGCGCTGGATTCCTCGAGCACCGACTTCGCTGCCGATTTCCGGCACCCGGAACAGGTGGTCCAAACGGTGCTGGCGCTGCGGCCCGACGTGATCGTCAATGCCGCGGCGCACACGGCGGTCGACAAGGCCGAGAGCGAGCCTGAACTGGCGCACACCTTGAACGCGACGGCGCCCGGTGCGATCGCGCAGGCTGCGCAGGAAGTCGGCGCGCTGATGGTGCATTACTCGACCGACTATGTGTTCGACGGCAGCGGCAGCAAGCCGTGGCAGGAGACGGATGCCACCGGCCCGCTCAGCGTGTACGGGCGCACCAAGCTCGAGGGCGAGCAGTTGATTGCAGAGCGTTGCGCCCGCCACCTGATCTTTCGCACCAGCTGGGTTTACGCCGCCCGCGGCGGCAACTTCGCGAAGACCATGCTGCGGCTGGCGAAGGAGCGCGATCGGCTCACTGTCATCGACGACCAGTTCGGCGCGCCGACCGGTGCGGAGCTGCTCGCGGACGTGACGGCGCATGCGATTCGCGAGATGCTGCGCGATCCGGCGAAGGCCGGGCTCTATCACCTGGCGGCGAGCGGGGAGACGACATGGCACGGCTATGCGCGCTTCGTGCTGGAGCAGGCGCAGGCGGCGGGTGTCGAACTCAAAGCGCAGCCGACAGCCATCGATCCCGTTCCGACAAGCGCGTTTCCCACACCCGCCAAACGCCCACACAACTCTCGCATGAACACCGACAAGTTGCAGACCGCGTTTGGCCTCAAGCTGCCGCACTGGCAGCTTGGCGTGGCGCGCATGCTGGTCGAGACCCTCTAACTTAACGACGCTAAAGAATGACCCAACGCAAAGGCATCATCCTCGCCGGCGGCTCCGGCACCCGCCTCCATCCGGCCACGCTCGCACTGAGCAAGCAACTGCTGCCGGTGTACGACAAGCCGATGATCTATTACCCGCTCAGTACGTTGATGCTAGGCGGCATTCGTGACATCTTGGTTATTAGCACACCGCAGGACACTCCGCGCTTTCAGCAACTGCTGGGCGACGGGAGCCAGTGGGGCATCAATCTGCAGTACGCGGTGCAGCCGAGTCCGGACGGGTTGGCGCAGGCTTTCATCATCGGCGACAAGTTCGTGGGCAATGCGCCGAGTGCGTTGGTCCTGGGGGACAACATCTTCTATGGTCACGATTTCGTGCACTTGCTCGCAGATGCCGATGCCAAGCAGGTGGGCGCGACGGTGTTCGCCTATCACGTGCACGATCCGGAGCGCTATGGCGTCGTCGCCTTCGATGCCAGCGGCAGGGCCAGCAGCATCGAGGAAAAGCCCGCCAAGCCCAAGAGCAGCTATGCGGTCACTGGCCTCTATTTTTACGACAACCAGGTCGTCGAGATCGCCAAGTCCGTGAAGCCGAGTGATCGCGGAGAGCTTGAGATCACTGCCGTCAATCAGGCCTATCTGGATCGCGGCCAGCTCAACGTGCAGATCATGCAGCGCGGCTATGCGTGGCTCGATACTGGCACGCACGAGAGCCTGCTCGAAGCCGGCCAGTTCATCGCAACGCTCGAGCATCGCCAAGGACTCAAGATCGCCTGTCCCGAAGAGATCGCGTGGCGCCATGGATTCATCGACAGGGAGCAGCTGGCAAGGTTGGCGGCGCCCATGCAGAAGAACGGATACGGCAAGTACCTCAATCACTTGCTGTCTGAGGAGGTGCGCTCGTGAAGGTAACGCCCACTGCGATTCCGGATGTGTTGGTGATCGAACCCAAGGTGTTCGGGGACGCTCGGGGCTTTTTCTTTGAGAGCTTTAATCAAAGAGCCTTCGATGAAGCGGTCGGACGGCACGTTGATTTCGTTCAGGATAATCATTCGCGTTCAGCGAAAGGCGTGCTGCGTGGGTTGCACTATCAAGTTCAGCAGCCCCAAGGCAAGCTGGTCCGTGTGACGCGCGGGGCGGTGTTCGACGTGGCCGTGGACATTCGAAAATCATCCCCGACCTTCGGGCAGTGGACGGGTGTTGAGCTTACTGAAGACAACCACAAGCAGCTCTGGGTTCCAGCAGGTTTGGCGCACGGCTTTCTGGTGCTGAGTGATTTCGCCGATTTCCTCTACAAAACTACCGAGTACTACGCGCCGGTGCATGAGCGCGCCATCCTGTGGAACGACACCACGCTTGCCATTCAGTGGCCCCAGACCGGTAGCCCACCGCTGTTGTCGGCCAAGGATGCTGCCGGCACTCCCCTTGCTTTGGCGGAACTGTTCGGATAACTGGCAGGCACGAGTCGACAGCATAGTTCGATTCTCCCCACAATTTCTTTTTAAATGAGATGTGTCCCGCGCAAGCTGATTTTTGCTCGATTTATATTGAATATTAACGATGTACGCGTCCAAAACAGACTACTCGAAACTCTATTCGCCTGCTTACTTTGGGAAGGCGCAGGGGGTGGCGAGCTTTGACGCGGGTTCTTTTTGTGAAAATCTTGTGCAATTCTGCGGCGCGAAAAGGATAATGCATGTCGTGGACGTAGGTAGTGGCAGCGGCGCACTTGCACAACACCTTCGCAAAGCTGGGTTAGATGTATTGAGCTGCGATTTTGAGCCAGCTACCGTCGACTCTATCCACTTCGATCTATCGGGCCGCAATGATGATGCAGAAGAAATTCACCGTCGGATTCACGAGCGCACAGGTGGTTGCCCGTGGCTGGTGACCTGTTTGGACGTGCTTGAGCACATCGACGCAGAAGATGTATTTGCCGCTGTCCGCAATCTTCACATCATTTGTTCCGGCTACCTTATAGCATCGATCTCAACCCGCCCAAGCAGTCGCGACAATCGTTATCACGCGACAATCCTTCCGCTGAGAACCTGGATGGAGATACTGAAAACTACAGGTTTTCAAGTAGATGATGAAACGATCTTTCGAAGCTCTCGGCAGGTTCGCCGCGATTTTTCGAATTCGTCAGAGCTTTGTTTAGTGTCGCATTGGGCGAAGGTTGATCCATTCTGCGATATTGACCAAGGGGAACCAAACTACTTGTTGCTATCGGTTTCCCAAGTCAAGGCTAATTTCGACGCGCGAGCCGGGGTTGAGCGTTTTCTGGATATAGCGTATCGCCACCGTAAACGTCAACAATTTGATCTTGCCAATCCGCCCCGCGTGGGGCTCAATATCCATCACCCCCAAGATTTCATACTTCTTCGTCCCCTGCTCGACGTTCTGCCGAGAGATAAGGTGATTGCTCTAGTACGCACCGAAATGCTCCAGATGGATGAGCTTTCGCTTATTCGAGGATTTTTTGCTCGCTGTGGCGTATCGTTAGTTCAATACGGGCGAGCTGAGGAAATTCGTTGGCCTGAACTTGATCTTCAATGGTTATTGTCTGGCGGCGAATCTTCAGTTTCGGTGAGTCACATATTGAGTCGGCAGCTTGTGGAGGCCGCAAAACTGAACGACGTTACTACGTTGCAGTTGCAACATGGCATTTGGGTTGAGGCCTTTTCGCAGCGATTGATCAGCTTTGGCTCGGATTTGGTGCTTTCGTGGGGGAGCAAGTATGCAGACTTCTTTCGAAAGGCTGATTCGGAGTTGGCGGGTAAAATCGTGCACCGCTCTGCCACTGAGGCCCAAAAATTTCGAGCTATGGGGGGCGCCAAATTTACGGATTCTTTGCTGTGTCCATCGCCTGAAAGCTTGCGTTGGCGGCTCGGCATCGATAGCAGAGACTATCGGCTCGTCGCACTGCTTGGGACTAATTTGCTTTGGAGCCGACATCGTGTGGATCGCGACGATAGCCGCCGTCGTCTCGCAAAAATGATTGATTCAACTCCGGATGTTTTTTTTATCATCAAATTGCATCCATCCGAGCGCGCTCCGCACGCTTCCGAGCTTTCTCGCCCCAACTCGCTCGTGCTGGACGATATCGTCCTCGGCTCGATGGATTTGCATGTGTCCCGGATTCTGGCAGGCGTCGATGTGGTGATTTCATCGTTGTCAACATTGCTGCTGGACGCCGCTGTTGCTGGCAAGCCGTGCATTCAATACGACACCCGAAATGACTACTCTTATTTATCCATCGAGCCCGTTGCGATCGAGCGGATACCATCCCTGTTGTCGCGCACGGGAGAGAGGCTGGAAGCCAACGAAGACCTTGTACGCCACTACGCTGATTCGGCATGCCAGCCCTTCTACCGAAATCTAGCGGATCTTTTTCTTGAAAATAAATTTTCTGCTGCCGACACAAAAGAGGCGGCGTCTTTTTACTCGATCGCTGTGACGGTCGAGGATTTGTCCGCCAGTAAGGAGAGCCTAAGAATTGCTGGTGAGGTGCAGGAGCAGGAGATACAGGCACTGCGCGAACGGGCCTCTGCCGCTGAGGACGAAAATCTCACACTCTGCGGAGAGCGTGAAGGTGCTAGAGCGGCGGCAGCGGAAGCCCATGCCCTGGCTATCAAGCTTGCGCAGGAGACCGGCGCGCTGAGGGAAAGGTTCGAAGCAGAACGGGAAAGATTCGAAGTTGAACGACAAAGAGTGGAGGCAGAACTGCAAAAGATTGAAGCAGAGCGTGCAAAGCTGGCAGCCATCGCAGTACAACTTCAGGCCATGGAGCGCAGCAAATCGTGGCGCGTCACAGCGCCTTTACGGCGCATGCGCGCTTGGTTGCAAATTCAGGGCTTGGAGCTAGGTCCGTTGCTCGGGAAGGCGGCCAGACTTGAATAGCCGTCCTAATCGACGAAGGATGTAGCTGATCTTATTCGGGCATGGGTCATTGACGCTGTCGCAGCGGCTTTTTTGGCGCTGAGTCGTTCGATTTTCTTTATTTCGCCAAATTATCAATTCTCTCGTTGCTGAAGCAACACTCGAGTTGCCCTGATAACCATATCACATTCTAGTTCAAGATGCGACAGTTCATTGGTCGAATTCGAAGAAAACTCCTGCACAAGCTAAATATCACCTTGCTCAACGACGTGCGCGTGCTGCGCAATACGTCGCAATTCGATGCAGGATACTACCTTGCAACATATCCTGACGTTGAACGGGCCAGTTTTGATCCTATTAAGCACTATCTCCTTTATGGTGTAGGCCAAGGACTAAATCCGAGCGCAGCATTTTCTACTGTCTATTATCTCGAGAGGTATCCGGATGTCGGAAAGGCCAGCGCAAACCCTTTGGTTCACTATATTCGCTTCGGCCAGATTGAAGGAAGGCAATGCGGCCCAGCCAAACTTGAATCGGTCATAGTTGCCGAGCAACCGTCGGCCGAAGGCGTTCAATATGAAATCGAACTGCTGCGTGCTTCCGTTCTCTTCGACACTGACTACTACCTACAGACATACAAGGACGTGGCTCGCTCGGGCTGCGACCCTATCGAGCACTATTTACTCCACGGCTCACGTGAAGGACGCAACCCCAGCGAAGCCTTTTCGACCGAAGGCTACCTTCGACGATACGCGGACGTCGCATCGGCTGGACTCAATCCGCTCGTTCATTTCCTCCAGCATGGCGCGAGGGAGAGTCGAACTGCGGTGTCTACGCTTGCACTGCTTCCGAGCGCGGCGGCATTGGTGGAGGCGCGCTGGCCTTCCCTAGTACCTCCGAGGCTATTTATTGAAGAACATCCAAAACCCCGCCTCACTGTTGTGACTGACAGTGTGGGCGCATCTTCCCTGTTCGGGGGCGTAGGGACCGCGCTTCTGCTGGGAACGTTGCTCTCGAATCGGATGGGAGCGGACCTGCGGTTGGTGACTCGAACCGAACCACCCGATACCGGCGCGCTGGCGTCGGTTCTTGCTCCCTCAGGCATCAAGCTCAACAATTTGTTTGAAGTGGGCTACGCGCCGCTGGATCAATCCAGGGGAATTTCGCTATCTAGCCGCGATGTCTTCTTGACCACTTCTTGGTGGACGACGCGTGCAATGCTTCGCGCCGTCAATCGCAAGCGCATTGCATACCTTTTGCAAGAGGACGAGCGCATGTTCTATCCCTACGGGGATGAACGACTTCAATGTGCTGAAACGTTGGGGGAGTCAGATATACCGCTTGCGATCAACACGCGCCTCCTCTACGAACACTTCATCTCAGGCGCCGATCCGCTGCCAAACATCGCCCGGCACGGGGTATTCTTCGAGCCCGCATTTCCCGCTCAACATGGTATTGCGAAGAATAAAGACCGGCGAGGGCGCCGGCGCTTCTTTTTCTATGCGCGACCAAACAATTCCAGAAACCTATTCTGGCGAGGTCTGGAGGCTCTTCAGATCGCTCTAGAGCGTGGCGTGCTTGACCCGATCGAATGGGAGTTTCACTTTGTCGGTAAAGACTTGCCAGAAATGATCTTGCCGCATCAGGTTCGACCAGTGCGATGGGAGGGCTTGAGCTGGTCGCAATATCACGAGCTGGTCTCAACGATGGACGCAGCGTTGATCCTGATGGATACGCCCCACCCCTCGTATCCGCCGCTAGATCTGGCTGCAGCTGGCTGTGCCGTACTGACTAACCGTCACGGCGGAAAGACTGATCTCTCGTCTTATTCTGCCAACATACTCATTTGCCCACATTCACTGGAAGGCCTCCAGGACGGCCTGAAGCGGGTCGTTGCGTTGGCGCGCGATGAGGAAGCGCGAACGAACAACCGCGCTCGTGATGGAATTAGCCGGGACTGGGGAGGAGCACTAAGTGCAACCGTTGAGGCACTAGCTGCCCGCTTTTCTTTTTGACTCATCTCTAAAGTATGTTTCTAGCGCCTGAAATCGAACCGGTTCAATACACGCCCCCCTGGAGCGATCCTCTCGCGAATCGTATCGCCGCACTGTGCGCAAAACGTTCCCGGGTCGCTTGGATCTATGGACAGCCCGACACGAGCACCTTTCGCTACCGCGTAGCAAACCTGGTGCGTGCCGTAAATTCCGACGCTGCAGCGTCGTTCTCAGCCGGTTGGTTTAGCCTTGATGAGTTACCTCGGCTCTTGCCTTATATCTCGAGTTTGGATGCCATCGTACTGGCGCGAGTGCGCTATGGAAGCTGTGTAGCGCACCTGATCGCACTTGCGCGCGAACGTGGAGTCGAACTGATATTCGATTGCGACGACTTGGTGTTTGATACCCGATACGTGAATCTGCTCATTGAGTCTCTTGACTTGAACGCGAGCCAGGAAGTCACATGGGACAACTGGTTTGCCTATGTTGGTCGGATGGAGGCAACTGCTCGTCAGTGCAATCGCGGGATCACTACGAATTCCTACATTGCAGAGCGGCTAAGGGAGGTAATGGGGGGGCGCCCGATCCACATCGTCCCTAATTATCTCGATCGGAATCAGCAACTGGTGTCGCAACGGCTGTTTGACGCGAAGGTCGCGAGTGCCTGGGCGCGCGATGCCAGTGTCACTATCGGCTACTTCAGTGGCTCGCCAACGCACAATCGAGACTTCGCGATCGCGGCGCCAGCGCTTGCTCGATTGCTAAAGCGAGATCCAAAGGTCAATCTGCGTGTGGTCGGGTTTCTTGATCTTTCAGGACCTCTCGCCACGTACGCAAATCGCATTGAGGTCTTGCCTCTGCAGAACTACATCAACCTTCAACATTCCATCGCGACGGTCGAAATCAACATCGCGCCGCTCCAGAACAATGTGTTTACCAACTGCAAGTCGGAATTGAAGTTCTTCGAAGCCGCCGCGGTTGGGAGCTGGACTATAGCGACACCAACATTTGCATTCAAATCTTCCATCGTTGATGGACAGACGGGTCGCCTCGCTCAAACCCATGAATGGGATGCTGCCCTAGATGAAGCGGTGAATATGGTGAGAGATCACAAAGCGTTGGAGAGCTGCGCGCTGGACGCAGCGCGGCAAGCTAACGCGAACTATGACTGGTTAGGGGTGTGGTCGCAGGAGATCTCGAAGGCAGTTCTTCGGAGGCTATAGCCGCGAACCGAGGGGTCGCGCAAAACTGGGCAGCGAATTGAACTTGCGGCGTCGCGCTGTTGTGCCAATTCAGCGCGCGTAGAGGCGATCACAAAATGAAAGGTGCGCGCGGAAGGGTGGAGATGATTAACGATCGAACCCGGGTTCGGCGAAATTCGAGGAGTGTGCAATTATGAATCGACAGGAAAAATTGCTAGATGGTATCAATTTGTCTTCGAGTGTCATTGCAGAAATCGGCGCTTTGTGCAATCCGCTGCTAACCAAAGCGGAGGCCGATATTCGATATATTGATTACGCCGACGCCGAAACATTGCGCAGACATTATTCGCATAACGCGCTAATAGATCCTGAGAAGATTGTCGAAACAGATGCAATCTGGGGTAAACAAACTCTTTTAGAGGCTCTGAATCAACGCGTTGATTTCATTGTCGCATCTCATGTTATTGAGCATGTCCCTGATTTAATAGCTTGGCTAAGCGAACTCTATTCCGCTCTCACAGAGCAAGGACAGGTTCGTTTGGCTATACCGGATCGCAGGTTTACGTTCGACTTTTTACGTCGCGAAACCGAACTTAGCGACGTATTGACGGCCTACATCACATCACCCCGAGTCCCGCAGCCACACGCGATTTTTGACTATTACTTGAATGCGACCCCAGTGGATCATCTTGCGGCGTGGCGCGGAGAGGTGAATGAGGATACGCTTCAGCGGCCGCGCAATTACGAGGCTGCAATGGATAAGGCAAAAGATATCATTGCGAACGGCAACTACCACGATGCGCATTGCTGGGTATTTACTCCGAAATCATTTGCAACTTTGCTTGAGCAGCTCGGGGCGCTTGGATTGATCAGTTTTGAGTGCGATTGCTTTAACGACACAGAGCCAGATACGATCGAATTTTTTGTTGCTCTACGGCCATCAAAAGATGTTGCTGCTATTGTTGAAAGTTGGCAAAAAATGGCTAAGACTGTGCGTCTCGATGTTTCAGTGCCACTATCTGAAATTGACGCGCGCAGCTCGAATCGTCCCACGATGGAAAAAATCATTGAGAACCGGAATGAAATTGCGCTTTCTCAAGAGCGTCAAATTTCGGACGCACTGTTGGCAGAAGTTGCCGAGCTCCGTCAATCTCTTCAATGTGCTCAGGAAGAGATTACCCAGCTCAGACACTCCCGTTCGTGGACGCTTACTCGTCCTTTAAGGGCGCTCTCTACTACGCTACGCAGCTTGAAAGGTTGACGTGCCAAAATGAGGCGCAGATTCGCGTCGTCAGAACGAATGACCTTGCGTGTTTCGACGAATATCGGCTTCGACCATCATGGTGCAAAGCTGCTCTAGTGTGGTCTTTGGTTCCCAGCCAAGCTTTTCTTTGGCGCGCGCCGGGTTACCGATTAGCAGATCGACCTCGGCAGGCCTATAGAACTTGGGATTGACGCGCACCAAGGTCTTGCCAGTTTTGATGTCGATCCCGATTTCATCTTGTTCTTTTCCTTCAAAGCGAAGCTCGTAGCCGGCCGCTTTGAATGCCATGTCGACGAACTCGCGAACAGTCTCCGTGCGATTGGTTGCCAGAATGAAGCTGTCGGGCTCGCTTGCTTGAAGCATTCGCCACATGCCCTCCACATACTCCTTGGCAAACCCCCAATCGCGTTGGGCGCCTAAATTGCCAAGTTCCAGTGTTTCGAGCTTACCAAGCTTGATCTTAGCCACCCCGTCGGTAATTTTTCGCGTAACGAACTCGCGCCCGCGTAACGGGCTTTCATGATTAAACAGAATACCGCTGCAACCGAAAATGTCGTAACTTTCTCGATAGTTGATCGTCATCCAATGTGCAAATAACTTGGCAACCCCATAGGGGCTTCGCGGATAAAAAGGGGTGTCTTCGACCTGCGGAATCGCCTGTACTTTGCCAAACATTTCAGAAGTAGAAGCTTGGTAAAAGCGGATCCCTCGATTAGTTAGCCGGATAGCCTCGAGCAAATGCAGTGCACCCATGGCCGTGATCTGCGCCGTAGCATCGGGCTGACTGAAGCTCACTCCGACAAAGCTTTGGGCTGCAAGGTTGTAGACTTCGTCGGGTGCTGCATCCTTAATCAGAGTAAGGGAGCTTCCCAGATCTGTGAGATCGTATTCGACCAAATGGAGGTCGGGATTGTTCTGAATGCCAAGTTCCTCGATGCGCCAAAAGTTGACTGAACTGGTGCGACGGTAGGTGCCATAAACGATATATCCCTTGGCCAACAGCAACTCCGCCAAGTAGGCCCCATCCTGCCCGGTAATGCCTGTAACAACAGCGCGCTTCTTCATGAATATCCTTTTAGTGTCTAGTGCTCTGGATTAGCAGAGTCAAGTGCAAAATGTTAGCGCCTCAGCCGGCTTGTTGCCACCATTCGCCATGCAACTCAACCGGTTGTATTTGGTGGTGGCCCTTGGAGAGTTTTGGATGAAACGAAGGGTCATTTTCAAGAAATTTTTCCCATCTATTTAAGAACAGCGCGAGTTCACTACCGGGCCATGACGCTTCGCCGCGCGATCCCTTTTCATGATGAACGAGCTCGGCATGGGGCGTGTAGACGATCCTGTAGCCCAGCATTCTCAATCTCAAACAAAGATCGACATCATTGAAATCGAGGCGGAACCGTTCGTCAAACCCGTTGACCTCTTCGAGCAGGCCCTTGCGCGTCGCAAATACCGCGCCTGTCACCATGGACCATTCACGATGGACCGAGGCCCAGTCCTGATAGGTTGGAGCCGAGGCGGCTTCACCGATCCAGGCGTGGGTACATAGTCCATAAACGCCTCCGGGCATTCCTGCATGCTGGATCTGTCCGGTGGGATACAAAAGTCGTGCGCCAACACCGCCTACGTCCGTTTGCGTGGAAAACGTCAGAAGCGCCTGGATCCAGTCGGGGGAGCGGATCGTGATGTCGTCGTTCATGAGGATTACGCATTCGGTTGTTGCCTCGCGCCAGAGTCGATTCATCTTGGCCGCGTAGTTGAAAGCCTCCCCTTGCGCTCTCTTGGTCACGATGCGGCGCAGTTTGAATGGCCAGTGGCGTCCCGCGTAGACGGCATCACTTTCGACATCATCGCCTAACAGCACGTGGAGCCTTTCCATCGGATAGACCGAACTGGCGAGACTGTCGAGAAACTGGACCACAAAGGGCACACCGCTCTCCTTGGCGGCAGACTCTCCGACCGTCTGGCGCGTCGGCACAACGAGGGTCACGTCAGGCGGATCGGCGAAGCGCCTGTCGACTCTGAGGCTGCTAGGAGTCAGGCCTGGTGCTACATCGACAGAAACATCCGACGTCTTCGGCCACCATGCCTTGATAGCCGACATACGGTCCTCAACATCGGCGCGAAGGCGCTGCGTACGATATTTCGCAAGGACCTCCGGAATTCGACTGATGGTCACGCCCATTGCATGCGCGCGGAGGAGCAGGTCGTATGACGCCGCGGTCCCTTTTTCCAGATCGATCGAGCCGAGTTGCTTCGCCGCAGCTGACCGCACGAACAGCGGCAGCCCGATGTAGTCGTTTGCGAGCAGCAGCGTAATGTCCCAGTCGGGTTTCAGAGCGAGGTCCCATGAGTCGGCATGGCCCGTTGCCGCCACATCGTCGCCATAGAAGACCCCGACGTCGGGGCGCTGGTGCCAAGCATGCGCGAGGATATCCCAAGCGCTTGGATGAAGCTCAACTTCCCGGGGGCCGATCACAAACCACTCGCCAGACGGGATGCCGGAGCCAAATTTCGCGGCTTCTCTGTGCGGCACAGTTCCGTCCGCGTTGGTGAGAATCGAATGAAATCCCTCGCGTTTCAATTCAGAAAGAAATAACTTCTTACTCATGATCGAGACGCCTTAGCCGGAGGGATTGCAATCGTTTCACCGGGGAGCAGTTGACGCAGGCTCTCTTCCATGCGCTTCGCGACCGCTTCAGGTGAAAGTTGTCTGCCAATCCGCCGTCTGGCTGCTTCACCCTTCGTGTTATCACCCGCATCGGCCATCTTTGCAGCTGCGAGTAGCGCCTCCGCCAACTTGTCTTCGTCTACCGCCGCCCACATACTGCCGCTGCCGTAAGCGCCATGGTTGTCTTCCAAAGCGCGCATCTGGTAGCCAACGGGGAAACCGCTGGTGGCGTCCATGAAGTCGCGAGTGCCACTGTAGTTCGTTGCAACCACGAGCTTGCCCATGGCCATTGCCTCCGCCACGGTCAAGCCGAACCCTTCAGCACAATGGGGAGACGCATAAATGCTGGTCGCGGCCATCAAGGCGCTCATGGTGTCCTTGTCCAGCGATCGATTCATCATGATGGCGCCCGGCGTCCTAGCTACCAGATCTGCCAGCGAATTTCCATGCGTGGGTGAGTCAAACACATGCTTCGTCTTCAGCACGAGTGTCCATCCTTTTTCGTGCAGGCGTGTCTTGCCGAACGCATTGACGAGCGCAAACGGATTCTTTCGCACTAAGTAGCTGCTGCCATCGAATGCGTAGAGGATGATTTTTTCGCTGGCGGCGCCGCCCAGCGTCTGCTTGGCGGTGATTAGCGCTCGGTTGGATGCCGCACTTGCGCGCGTTGCGACCACATAGGGCACCACGTGTACGGGCACGCTGACCGCCGCGGAAAACGCGTCCGCGCAATATTGGCTCGGGGCCCAGATTGCATCGACCTCGTTCATCACCTTCAACCAACTCGGAGGAACCGTTGGTGTCTCCCAGACCCACAACCCGATTCGGAGGCGAGCCTTACGAATAACTTCCTGCTGAGACTCCGTGAACATCGAATCCCATCCGTCAGGATTCAGCTGGATCAAAACGACATCCGCGTCTCCACTGAAATCGCAGATATCGAGCGGTGGGGCGATCTGCCGATGGACGTGGAAGGGCTGCTTGATCGGATGAAGATTGAGCAGAAATCCAGAGTGTCTCAGCGCAGAGATATAGGACCTGGCTGCGACTGCAAGACCATTGTCAAAATTCCACGGCGCGATGAGGGCGACACGCGGCGAAACCGGCGGTAGCTCAACAGGCCCAGACGGCATGCTCGAAAGCAGTGCGTCGGACCGTTCCATCGGAGTGACATTTTTGGCTTCATCCAGAGTTCGTTCGGCCATCGCCGGATCAAAACCGCGCGCCCGCACCACCTCTTGCCAATCGCTTACGTCGACCCCTTCAAAGCGATCTCGCAAGACCATAACCTTGACAAATGGAAATCCCGCATCAACAAGCTGGCGCCATTTATAGATTGTCGGATTGCTGAGGCCCTCTGCGGGAAAGAGTGTGGCGCAGCTGAGTCCGGCCGCGCGCAAAGTTGGGGCAAATTGCAGTTCGTATTGATTGATGACGTCATCTTTATCTTCAAGCACTGTGACATGATTAAAGAAGGTTTGGAGCGCGATCGATGCAAGAGCCTTCTTTTTCAAGGCAAGGAAAAAACTTTGAAGATGCCAACCCGCGCGCTCGTGATTTTCCGTTGCACCGATAAGTTCGGCGGTACTGTCTCGTACTCGCGCGAGCATGGTGTCAAAATCTCGTTGATTAAAGGGACCGATCAGACTGTCATTAAGAAGATACAAAACATCTGAATCCAGAAAATCGGGGCGAAGCTTAAGCACATGTGCCCATGCTGCAAAATCGTACCCTTCATTCCGTCGGACAAAGAGTCCTGAAACAATGGACAGCAAATCTGGCGGGGCTTCAAAATGCGCATCGGCGGCAACAATCAAGGTGACGGAAATGCCGCCTCCTCTTAAGCTCTCCAAATAGTGCTTGACATGTGGCTTAAGATTTCCATCGGGTGAGTGAGCGACGAAAAGACCGTTCGCCGCACCTAAATGTGGTGGCTTGAGGCAATGAATCTCGGAGCGCAAAACGGATGCCCCTTCGCGCGCCGCATAGGCTGCTGGCGAAGGACTTCGTCCTTCAAATCGCCCGTACGCCAAAAAGTGCGCCAGGGGATTGACGCCTTTATGAGCAAGATCGGGGTTTCGTTCCACGTACCATTGAGTGGAAAATCTTGGCGATGGATCTCTGCCCTCTGCCGCACCGAACTCAAAATAGTGAAGGAGAGGATTGATCCCGGAGCTCTCGACGTCGTGATATTGCTCGAGATACCACTGTCCATCGAAAAACGGATTGGGGCTCAGGTGTCTGTTGTCTAGATAGTGGGCTAGCGGATTTGTCCCTTTTGCAACTATATAGGGATAACTGGAGAGGTACCAGCGGCCGTCGAACAAAGGATGCGGATCTCTTCCTTCTCTTCCTCCGCGCAGTACATAGTGGCGTAAAGGGTCGCCAGAATACGAGGTAACGTCGCGATACTTCGCCAAATAAAATTCCGCATCAAATAACTTGGATTGCGTCAACTTTACGGCGACTCCCTTGGCGAGATATCGTTGTTTGCCTTCCCTGTAGATTTCGCCGAACTGCAGTCTCCCAATTAGTTTTGCTGCCTTCGCTGATTGCCAGCCCAATCGGCTGAGTCGAGGAAATCTGTCGGATGCTCGACGCAATGCTGAGGCGATCCGCCACGTACGCGAAACCATCAGCGCCGATTGATTATCTTGTGTCGCCTTAAGCTCGCTCACCACCTGGTCATAACGATTCCTAAGTGAGCTCAGTTCTCTTTGCTGCTTGCGTCCCGTCAGCTCAAGCTGCTGACGATCCTGGGCTTGCTCGGCAAGTTCTCGCTTGTATTCATCCTGTGCGTGCTCTAGTAGCTTGGTTTTCTGCTCCAACTCTTCTTCTGCGACTTGGACGGCAGCCAAGAGGGCCGGATTTTCCTTTCTCAGTCGCGACAGCTCCTCTTCAGGCGGAAGCTGCAGATTGCTCCACTCATTGGCCGACTCATCAGCCTTTTCAATTTGAGATCTCGTCAAGCCGTTCAATGGACGTTCGAGCGTTGAGATTTGATCTATCTTGCCCGCCACGATCCGGGGTCCGAGGACCACTTCCGCAGCCGGTCTCTTGCGGATGAAGCACAGGGAGTTTCGAAATTCAACAGAATAAATATGATCGAGATCGACTGCAGCGAATGAGCAATCAAAGGAATTTGAGAAGGTATGCAGCACCTCGGAAC
This sequence comes from Variovorax paradoxus, assembly GCF_018614915.1. Classification (GTDB taxonomy): domain Bacteria; phylum Pseudomonadota; class Gammaproteobacteria; order Burkholderiales; family Burkholderiaceae_C; genus Variovorax; species Variovorax paradoxus_K. The sequence goes on from NZ_JAGGNU010000014.1 coordinate 49,853, forward strand.
GCTGGCCTGGGACACCCCAGTGCTCAAAGTTGACTATATCTGCAAGGCGTTTGAAAAAGCTGATTGAAGATCCAGGATCGAATAATCCCCCTTGAAAATCCTTCCAGTAGCTGCAATGCAGATCTTCGGCTACGTAAAGGCCGCCGTCTTTCAGGCGCGGGAAATACCTGGCAAAACTTGCGACGATGTCGCGTGATTGATGCGAGCCGTCATCAAGAATGATGTCGAACTGATTTGAATGGCCAGCAATCTCTTGTTCTATTGCATCGGAATTGGCGTCGCCGATCGCTATATAAATCCGAGGATCGTCGTATCGGAGGGCGCGGCATGCTTCATTGATGTCGCAGCCGATCAATAATTCCGCATTTGGAAAGTATTTCGACCAGATTTCGAGAGATCCGCCATTTTGGATTCCAATTTCCAGAAGGCGTAGATTTTCATTTCGGTAGGCGGAGAAAATGTCGTCGTAGGCATTCAAGTATAGAGACCATTTGTCGGATGTCTTGTTCTTATGGTCGCTATAAAGTTGTTTTAATGTCGGTGGGGTCATGTGCTATATCTAATAGGAGTGCCAAGAACTCACGCTGACATTGTTCGCAGCTATGTAGCCCTGATTAAGCAGCACAAAGTCTACGATGCGCGGTGTACAGAGGCTGTCGGTCGGCAGCGGGACTTTCAGTCCGCTCGCAAGCTCGCTCTCAGCCTGACAAGGATCCTGCCAAGCAAGTTCATTTCTCCACGATCCGGCCGTGTTCGAGATGAACGACTCGGTTGCACTCCTTGGCAATCAGGTCAGGCGAATGCGAGGCCAGTACCAGGATGCCGGACTTAGACACCACGTCCTTCATGCGCTGCTCGGCCTTTTCAGTGAACTCAGCGTCCCCGACCGATAGCCACTCGTCCATGAGCAGGATGTCGGCCTCGACGCTGGTCGAGATCGAGAAAGCCAGCCGCATCAGCATCCCGGTGGAATAGGTGCGCACCGGCATGTTGACGTATTCGCCGAGTCCGCTGAACTCGCAGATCTCCGGGGTGAGGTCGTCGATCTGCTTCTTGCTCATGCCCATCACCAGCCCGCGAAGCATGATGTTCTCGATGCCGGTAGCGTCCATCTCGATGCCCAGCGAAGGGTCGATCAGGCTGGAGACGGTGCCTTTTCGAACGAATTCGCCCGAGGAGGGTTCGTAGACGCCTGCAAGTGCGCGAAGCAGCGTCGATTTGCCTGCGCCATTGTGGCCGACCAGGCCCAGGCGGTCACCGCTCTGCAACTCCAGGTTGATGTTGCTTAGGGCCTGCACCACATTGACGCCGGTTTCCTTGCCGAAGCGGCCGCCGGTGACGGACGCAGCGAGGGTCTTTTTCAGTGATGCGGCACCGGCTCCGTAGATGGGGAAGTTGACCGAGACGTTCTTGAGAGAAATGAAAGCCATGGGTTCTTCTTCTTACAGCCAGTAGACGACGCGTCGGCGATATTTGCCGAAGAGCAGGCTCGAAGCGACCAGGCTCGCCGCCGTCCAACCCAGAATGCCCCACCAGTTGTGTATGGATGAGACGCCGCCCATCAGGGGCGCGCGCAGAAGGTCCAGCATTTGCGCGAAAGGATTCCAAAGGATGTACTGGGCGCGTCCGGGCAGACTCTCGGGTAGCCAGAAAACGGGCGTCAGGAACATCAGCATCTGCATCAAGCTGGTGACGATCTGGGTCACATCGCGAAAACGTGTGCAGATGAGCCCGAGCAGCAGGCCCAGTGCCTGCGCATTGACCAGCACGAGAAGGAACGCCGGCACGAAGAGCAGCGCCGACCACGAGACTGAGATGCCGGCCCAAAGTGCAACCGGGATATAGATCACGATGTGGTGGGCGAACTGGATCATGTTGCGCGCCATGCTGCGCCAGACGAACATGCTGATTGGAAAGTAACCTTGCTTGAGATAGTTCCCAGACCCGATGAACGCGTTGCACGAGTCCGTCACCATGCTGGCAAAGAAGCTCCAGAAGATGATGCCGAGTGCCAGGTGCGGGAAAAACTTCGACAGCTCGGTGCCGAACAGCGAGCTGTACAGCGGCCCCATGCCGCCAATCATGGCGCCCATGCTGAGGGTCAGCCACAAGGGCCCCAGCATCGAGCGCCGATAGCGCAGAACGATGTCGAACCAGGCCAGCGTCAACCAGATGTCGGTGCGGCGAGTGCCTTCCCACCAGTCGGCCCATGCGTTGCGATGAAGATTGGAGTGTGCCTGGCTCATACGCGTCCGTAGGTGTCCACCAGGCGCACGATGTCGTCTTCGCCGAGGTAGCCCCCGCACTGGACTTCGATGAGAACCAGTTCATCCTGTCCGATATTGGTCAATCGATGTTTCTCCTTGAGTGGGATGTAGCGGTACTCGCCGGGCAGGGTCTTGTGCTCCACATCGCCGATCTGGACGATCGCCGTGCCTCGGACGACGACCCAGTGTTCCGCACGCTGATGGTGGTACTGCAGCGAGAGCGCCTCGCCCGGCTTCACCGTGATCCGCTTGACCTTGTAGCCGTCTTCTTCCTTGAGTGAGGCGTAGGTGCCCCAGGGCCGATGGACGACCGCGGGCAATTGCACGGTTTCATGCTTACGCGCCTTGAGAATGTCGACGACCTTCTTGACTTGGTGTGCGCTGTCCTTATGAGCCACGAGCAAAGCATCGGGCGTGTCGACGATCACCAGGTTGCGCAGGCCCAGAGCCGCGACCACTTTGCGTCCGTGGCTCTCGACCTGGATGTGTGTGCCGGTGGTGTCGACCGCCACCACGTCATCATCGGGGAAGGTATTGCCGCTCGCGTCAGACGGCAGGGCCTGAGCGACGGCCGGCCAGGAACCCACGTCGCTCCAGGCGAACCGGGCCGGCACCACGCGCACGTTGTCGGCGTGTTCCATCACCGCGTAGTCGATGCTGATGTCGGGCTGCAGGCCGAAGGCGTGCAAGTCGAAGCTGATCGCCTCGCCCTTGGTCTGCGCCGTGTCCAGCGCATGGCGCGCCGCCTTCAGCACTTCCGGCGCATGCAGTTCCATCGCCGAGACGATCGCGGCCGCAGTGAAGCAGAACATGCCACTGTTCCAGTAGTAGCGGCCCGTCGCCAGGTATTCCTGCGCAGTAGTCATGTCCGGCTTCTCGACGAAGCGCTTGACCGGCTGGCTGTCGCGCGAGACGCGCTCGACCTCCACATAGCCGAAGCCGGTCTCCGGCGCGGTCGGCGAGATGCCGAACAGCACCAGTGCGCCCTCCTGCGCCAGCCGAAAGGCCTCGCTCGCACTGGCGACGAAGGCCTCCACGTCGGGCACCAGGTGATCGGCCGAGAGCACCAGCATCACCGTGTCGCCGCTGAACTGGCGCTCGCACTGCAATGCCGCCAGCGCGATGGCCGGCGCCGTGTTGCGACCCTTGGGTTCGAGCAGGAAGGTGGCCGTGGGCGGATCGCTCATCTGGCGCAGCACGTCCTTGGTCAGAAATTGATGGTCTTTATTGGTTACTACCATCAGGTCGCCGGTGCCGCATGCCTGCCCTCGTTCGATGGCCTGCTGGAGCAGGGTCGAGTCGCCGAGCTTCATGAAGGGCTTGGGAAAGGCTTGTCGCGATGCGGGCCACAGACGGGAGCCTGCGCCTCCCGAGAGCACAACAGAAAGCAAGCGCATTTTTTGAGGGGGTGTGAAGGAAGGGGATAATTTTACCGGTCCCGCTACAGGGAACACCCGATGATCGGTCACCACGCTCTGTACCCATGCCCGCAATTCTCTTGATCTCCCTCGATGCTCAGTAAGCCGACGCTGCCTGCAGCGCCATCACCGCGCGGCACAGGTTGGCGCATCACTGCCTCGCCCCTTCGCAGATTCAAGGCCTTCGGCCTGGCCTGGCTGCCGTGCGTTGCACCGCTCGACGCCCCGCTTCGAATCCGCAACCCGGCGGTCTGGCCATGAGCGCGGCCGAGGAAGTCGCCACGCCCGCGCTTCGGGTCTCCGTGGCGCTGTGCACCCACAACGGTGCGCGCTTCCTGCGCGAGCAGGTGCGCAGCATCTGCCTGCAGGTCCCGTCCCCGGTCGAGATGGTGCTCTCCGACGATGCATCGCGCGACGACTCCGTCGCCGTGGTGCGCGCTGCCGTCGAGGAGTGCGAACGCGAGCGGCCGGGACTCGACGTTCCGCTGCGCGTGCTGCAGAACGCCGTGGCCTTACGCGTCACGAAGAATTTCGAGCAGGCGATCGGGGCCTGCACCGGCGACCTGATCGCGCTCTCCGACCAGGACGACGTGTGGGTGCCGGGAAGGCTCGCGCGCATGGTGTCGGAATTCGAGGCCCGGCCCGCGCTGCTCTTGCTGCACACCGATGCGCGCCTGGTCGGTGCCAATCGCGAAGACCTGGGCCAGACGCTCTTTCACGCGCTGGAAGTACAGCGCTTCGAGGCCGAGCGCATCCATGGCGGCCGGGCCTTCGACGTTTTCCTTCGCCGCAACCTCGTGACGGGCGCAACCACCGTCTTCCGCCGTTCCCTGCTTGCGCAGGCCATGCCCTTGCCGCCCGAATGGGTGCACGACGAATGGCTGGGCATCATCGCCGCCGCGACCGGCGAGGTCGACATGCTGGAGGAGCCCTGGATCGAGTACCGCCAGCACGAAGCCAACCAGATCGGCGCGCGCCGCGATACGTTCGCCGGCAAGGTCCGCAAGGCGCTGGCTTCCAGGGGGCGCATTCACATCGAACGCGCCATCAAGGCCGAGATCCTGCTGGCGAAGCTGCTCGAATCCGGCGACCGCGTCGCGCCCGCAACCATCGAGAAGGTGCGCGGCAAGGTGGCGCACCAGCGGTTCCGGGCGGTGCTGCCGGCGTCGCGCATCGCGCGTTGCCTGCCCGTGCTGCGCGAAGCCATGACCGGGCGCTACGACAAATTCGGCCGCGGCGTGCGCGGCGTGGTGCGCGACCTGTTCGAATCCGTGTAGACAACAATGCATCCAATGAACGCCCCGTCCGATACGCCGACCGGTCAGCCCGCACGCTGGCCCAGCGTCGCGGTCGTCATCCCGTTCTACAACGGCGCCGATTTCATCGAGCGCTCGGTGAAGAGCGTGTTCGAGCAGAGCGTGCCGGCCGCGGAGGTGATCGTCGTCAACGACGGCTCCCGCCCCGAAGAGCGCGCCGCGCTGGACGCGCTGGCCGCCCGCTACCCCTTGCGCATCATCGACAAGGAGAACGGTGGGCAGGGCTCGGCGCGCAATGCCGGCGTGGCGGCCTCCACGTCGGACCACCTCTGCTTCCTGGACCAGGACGACTTCTACCTGCCCAACCACATCGAGACGCTGGCGTCGGCCATCCCGGCCGGCGATCGGCTGTTCGGCTTCGTCTATGCCGACGTCTACGAGGCGCATGCCGACGGCAAGACCATCCGCACCGGCATGGTCAAGGAGCATTCGACGCATCCGAAGCGCAGCATCTTCGAGCTGCTGCGCGAAGACATGTTCGTGCTGCCCTCGGCGGCGCTGGTGAGCCGCAAGGCCTTCGAGGCCGTGGGCGGCTTCGATCCGCAGTTCATGGGCTACGAAGACGACGACCTATTCCTAAGGATCTTTCGCCAGGGCTACAGCAACCATTTCGTGGATCGCGCAGTAACGGTGTGGTGCATCCACACGGAGAGTACTTCCTTCAGTATCCGGATGGTCAGGAGCCGTTTCAGATATTTCAAGAAGCTGCTGGCGATGTTTCCTGACGAGCCGCAGCGAAAGCGCTTTTACCTGCGCGACTATCTGGTGCCGAGGTTCGGCCAAGTGTTCGTGGACGAGGCGGTTCAGGCCATTAAGTTGGGGCATGAGTATCAGGAGGAAATGCGCGCCCGTTTCACGGAATACGTGGGCGTCGTGCTTTCCAACCCCTATGTGAGCCGGCGCGTGAAGCTCAAGCTGCGCGTCATCGCGTTCCTCATCGCGCACGACTCGCCCGGCCTGGTGCGCCTGATCGCCGCGCTGACCCGGCTGCCCGGACTGCGAAGCCTCCGGCGCATGTCGCCGTAGGCCGTTAGCCCGGCGGCTCTATCCGCCGATAGCGCCAGAACGGCCCCGACCCCCACACCTTGAGCAAGCTGGTCACATGCCAATACAAGTGCCTCAGGCTCGTTCGGCTGGCCCGCTGCGCATCGTGCAGCGCCACCAGGTCTTCGGCCACCTGCAGCTTCCAGCCCGCCAGCCGTGTGCGCGCGCAGATGTCGAAGTCTTCGCCGTACATGAAGAAACGCTCGTCGAAGCCGCGGACCTGGCGGTAGGCCTCGCTGCGGAACAGCATGAACAGGCCCGGAATCCAGGCCGGCACGATCGGGCGCACGTAGTCCGGCCGCCGCCGCGTCATGATCTCGCGCGGCGTGATGATGGCGCGGTGCTGCTCGGGCTCGCTCTTGCCGGGTTCCAGGATGCGGGGGGTGAGCAGCCCGCCGTCCGGCGTCGCCTGCGCGATCAGCGGCGCCAGCACGTCGCGGTCGAAGCGAATGTCCGGATTGAGCACCAGGAACCAGGGCGTGCTGCAGCGCTCGAAGGCCTGGTTGTGGTTGGCGCCGAAGCCCATCGGCACCGCGTTTTCGATGCGCTCGATCTCGAAACCCCAGCTGGCGCCCGCCAGCAGGTCGGGCTCGGGGATGTTCAGCGTGAGCACGACCTTGGCCACGAGCCCGCGGCTGAAGCGGTCCAGCTGCTCGAGCAGCGGGCGCACCAGATCGAGCTGACCATGGCTCACGATCGAGACGGTGACGGCGGGGGAGGGGGGCGGGGTTGTGGACATGGTCTAATTTCGCTCGGGAATTCTAGGGTTCCCCACTTCGACCCATGCTTACCCTGATCGTCATCAGTTTTCTCATCTCCGCCATCGCCGTGCAGCTGTTCATGCGGCGCGCGCGCCGCCACGCGCGGCGCTACGGTGCCGACATGCCGCAGCGCTTCCACAAGGGCCACGTGCCGCGGCTCGGCGGTGCCGGCATGTTGTTGGGCACCGGTATCGCCTGGCTGGTGGCGGGCCTGCCCTCCGATCCCTTCAACGTGGGCTGGCCGGTCGAGGCCTCGGGCCTGGCGCTGCTGTGCATCGCGCCCGCGGTGCTCGCCGGGATCGCGGAAGACCTGACCCAGCGCGTCTCGGTGCGCTACCGGCTCGCCATCACCATCGGTTCGGCGCTGCTCCTGTGCTGGCTGTTCAAGCTGGGTGTCTCGCGTGTCGGCATTCCCCTGGTCGACGGCTGGCTGCAGGCCTGGCCCTATGCCGCGATGCTGTTCGCGGTCCTCGCCATCGGCGGCCTGCCGCATGCCTTCAACATCATCGACGGCTACAACGGCCTGGCCGGCACGGTCGCCGTGCTGGTGTGCCTGGCGATCTCGCACGTGGCGCTGCAGGTGGGCGACCGCCAGCTCGCCGCCATGATGATCTGCCTGGTCGGCGCGACGGCGGGCTTCCTGATCTGGAACTATCCGCGCGGCAAAATCTTCGCCGGCGACGGCGGCGCCTACGTCTGGGGCATGGTGATCGCGCTGGCCGTGGTCACGCTGGTGCAGCGGCACCGCGTGGTTTCGCCATGGTTTCCGATGCTGCTGCTGATCTACCCGGTCTGGGAAACGGTGTTCTCGGTCTATCGCCGCTTCGCTCGCGGCCAATCGCCGGGCGACCCCGACGCGCTGCACTTCCACCAGCTGATCTTCCGCCGCATCGTGCGCGTGGCCTTCGCGGATGACGAGGCCCGGCAGCTGTTGGCGCGCAACAACCGCACCTCGCCCTATCTGTGGATCTTCGCCGCGCTCACCGTGGTGCCGGCCGTGCTGTTCTGGAACAACACGCCGGTGCTGATGGCGTTCACCGCGCTCTTCGTCGCCACCTACGTGGCCGCCTATTTCATGATCGTGCGCTTCAAGGTCCCGCGCTGGCTGCGACCCTAGCTTCCGCCACAATCCGCCGCATCCGTCTACTCCACCGCCGACCATGACCGATCCCGTCCTCAACATCCCTCCGCGCGACAAGGCCGAGATACTGGCCCAGGCGTTGCCCTACATCCGCAAGTTCCACGGCAAGACCATCGTCATCAAGTACGGTGGCAACGCCATGACCGACCCGGCATTGCAGGCCGACTTCGCCGAAGACGTGGTGCTGCTCAAGCTGGTCGGCATGAACCCCGTGGTGGTGCACGGCGGCGGCCCGCAGATCGAGGCGGCGCTCAACCGGCTCGGCAAGAAGGGCCGCTTCATCCAGGGCATGCGCGTGACCGACGCCGAGACCATGGAAGTGGTCGAGTGGGTGCTGGCCGGCGAGGTGCAGCAGGACATCGTGGGCCTGATCAACCAGGCCGGCGGCAAGGCCGTGGGCCTCACCGGGCGCGACGGCGGCCTGATCCGCGCGCAGAAGCTCAAGATGGCGGACCGCAACGATCCCAACCTGCATCACGACGTCGGCCAGGTCGGCGACATCGTGGCGATCGACCCCGGCGTCGTGAAGGCGCTGCAGGACGACGCCTTCATCCCGGTCGTGAGCCCGATCGGCTTCGGCGAGGAGAACGAGAGCTACAACATCAATGCCGACGTCGTGGCCGGCAAGCTGGCCACCGTGCTGAAGGCCGAGAAGCTCATGCTGCTCACCAACACGCCCGGCGTGCTCGACAAGAACGGCAAGCTGCTGACCAACCTCAGCGCACGCGAGATCGACGACCTGTTCGCCGACGGCACCATCTCCGGCGGCATGCTGCCGAAGATCGAGGGCGCGCTCGACGCCGCCAAGAGCGGCGTCAACGCCGTGCACATCATCGACGGGCGGGTGCCGCACGCGATGCTGCTGGAGATCCTGACCGACCAGGCCTACGGGACGATGATTCGCGCCCGCTGAACGCGCGCCTCAGCCTTCGTAGCCCTTCGGATTCCCCTGCTGCCAGCGCCAGCTGTCCTCGCACATGCGGTCCAGCCCGCGATGCGCCCGCCAGCCCAGCGTGGCCTGGGCGAGTGAGGGGTCGCCCCAGTAGGCCGGCACGTCGCCGGGCCGGCGCGGGCCGATCTCGTAGGCGATTTTTCTGCCGCTGGCGCGTTCGAAGGCCTGCACCACCTCCAGCACCGAGGCGCCTCGGCCGGTGCCCAGGTTGAGCGTGACCAGGCCGGGCTGCTTCTCGGCATGGCGCAGTGCCGCCACGTGGCCTTCGGCCAGGTCCATCACGTGCACGTAGTCGCGCACGCCGGTGCCATCCGATGTCGGGTAGTCGCCGCCGTGCACGGCGAGCTTGTCGCGCAGCCCCACCGCCACCTGGCAGACGAAGGGCATCAGGTTGTTGGGCTTGCCCTGCGGATGCTCGCCGATCAGCCCGCTCTCGTGCGCGCCGACCGGGTTGAAGTAGCGCAGCAGCGCAACACGCCAGGCCGGGTGCGCATGCTGCAGATCGGCCAGGGCCTGCTCGACCATCCGCTTCGAGTGGCCGTAAGGGTTGGCCGGCCGGAGCGCCGCACTTTCCGGGATCGGCGAGCTGTCGGGGTCGCCGTAGACGGTGGCGGAGGACGAGAAGATCAGCGTGCGCACGCCCGCCGCCTGCATCGCCTGGGCCAGCACGAAGCTGCCGTGCACGTTGTTGTCGTAGTAGGTGATCGGGTCGGCCACCGAATCGCCCACCGCCTTCAGGCCCGCGAAGTGGATCACGCCGCCGATCGCGTTGTCGCGGAACAGCTTGTCGAGCAGCGCGCGGTCGCGCACGTCGCCTTCGATGAAGCGCGGCGCGCTGCCGATGATGCGTGCCAGCCGCTCGACGACGCGCACGTCGCTGTTGCCGAGGTTGTCCAGAATCAGCGGCGTGTAGCCGGCCGCCGCCAGCGCCACGCAGGTGTGGCTGCCAATGAAGCCGGCCCCGCCGGTCACCAGAATCGTTGAGCTCATCGTTTTTTCTCGTCAGTTTGTGAAAAAAGCCCGCCCATTCTGCGCGACGTACAGTGCATGCCCAGTTGGCACGCGCTCACTGCGCTGTGCGAGAATCAATTTTTTACATTTTGCACGCGCCCATGCAGAACGATGAGACAAGCGCCTCGCGCGCCGAAGACAGCAGTTCAGAACCGGTGGCCGTACCGACGCGCAAACGCCCCAAGCCGGGCGAGCGGCGCGTGCAGATCCTCCAGGCCCTGGCCGCGATGCTCGAACAGCCGGGGGCCGAGCGAGTGACGACCGCGGCGCTTGCGGCGCGGCTCGACGTCAGCGAGGCCGCGCTGTACCGCCACTTCGCGAGCAAGGCCCAGATGTTCGAGGGCCTGATCGACTTCATCGAGCAGAGCGTCTTCACGCTCATCAACCAGATCACCGAGCGCGAGGCGCCGGGCCACGAGCAGGCCGCGCGTGTGGTCGGCATGCTGGTGCAGTTCGCCGAGAAGAACCCCGGCATGACCCGCGTGATGGTCGGCGATGCGCTGGTCTACGAGAACGAGCGCCTGCAGAACCGCATGAACCAGTTCTTCGACAAGATCGAGGCCACCTTGCGCCAGTCGCTGCGCGGCGTTGCGGCGGCGGAGGGCTCGGCCACGCCGAGCGTCGATGCGCAGGTGCGGGCCTCGACGCTCACCGCCTTCGTGGTCGGCCGCCTTCAGCGCTTCGCACGCTCGGGCTTCCGGCGCGCGCCTTCCGAGCACCTGGACGCTGCCGTGGCTTTGATGCTTTAGGCACCACCGTTCGGGCTCCGGGCGAACGGGGAGTGACGCCTATCGCCGAGATAGGGCGATGTCATACACGGGCAGTGGCTTGGTCGCCAGAATGCAGAGCTCCAGAACACTGCACGAGGCCAAGCCCATGACCGAATCCCGCAAGCTCACCACCGAGAGCGGCGCCCCCGTCGAGAACAACCAGCAGTCGCAGACCGCCGGCCCCAACGGCCCGGTGCTGATGCAGGACCACCACCTGATCGAGAAGCTCGCGCGCTTCGACCGCGAGCGCATCCCGGAGCGCGTGGTGCATGCGCGCGGATCCGGCGCCTTCGGCACTTTCGAGGTGACGGCCGACGTCACGAAGTGGACCAAGGCCCGCTTCCTCGGCCAGGTCGGCAAGAAGACCGAGGTGCTGGCCCGCTTCTCCACCGTGGCGCTCGAGCTCGGCTCGGCCGACACGGTGCGCGACCCGCGCGGCTTCGCGCTCAAGTTCTATACCGAAGAGGGCAACTACGACCTGGTGGGCAACAACACGCCGGTCTTCTTCATCCGCGATCCGCTCAAGTTCCCCGACTTCATCCATTCGCAGAAGCGCGACCCCTACAGCCACGTGCAGGAGCCCGACAACGCCTGGGACTTCTTCTCGCACTCGCCCGAGGCCACGCACCAGTTCACCTGGCTGTTCGGCGACCGCGGCATTCCGAAGAGCTACCGCCACATGGATGGCTTCGGCTCCCACACCTTCCAGTGGGTCAATGCCAAGGGCGAAGCCTTCTGGGTCAAGTACCACTTCAAGACCCAGCAGGGCATCGACTGCTTCACGGCCGAAGAGGCGCAGCGCGTCGGCGGCGAGAACCCGAACCACCACCACCTCGACCTGCTGCATTCCATCGAGCGCGGCGAGTTCCCGCGCTGGAAGGTGCAGGTCCAGATCATGCCGGTGGCCGAGGCGCAGAGCTACCGCTTCAATCCCTTCGACCTGACCAAGGTCTGGTCGCACAAGGACTACCCGAAGATCGACATCGGCACGCTCACGCTCAACCGCAATCCCGACAACTACTTCGCCGAGATCGAGCAGGCCGCCTTCAACCCCGCCAACTTCGTGCCGGGCATCGGCCCCTCGCCGGACAAGATGCTGCAGGGCCGCCTGTTCAGCTACGGCGACACCCAGCGCTACCGCCTGGGCATTAACCACACGCAACTGCCGGTGAACTGCCCGCACGCGACCAGGGCCGCCAACTACGGCCGCGACGGCGCGATGCGCTACGACAACGGCGGCCGTAGCCCGAACTACGAGCCCAACAGCTTCGGCGACGCGCCCAAGCAGAGCAACGAGCCGGTGTACGCGCCGCTCGAGATGCACGGCTGGACCGGCAGCCATGCCTGGACGAAGCACCCCGAGGACACCGATTTCGTGCAGGCCGGCGAGCTCTACCGCCTGATGGACGAGGCCGCCAGGAGCCGCCTGGTGAGCAGCATCGCCGGCAGCCTTGGCGCGGTGACTCGCCAGGACATCGTCGAGCGCGCAATCAACCACTTCCGCCAGGCCGATGCCGACTACGGCGAGCGCGTGCACAACGCGGTGCGGGCCGTTCAAGCCCGCATCAAGGGCGAAGAGGTGACGATCCAGGTCGGCAAGCCGGCGCACGCGGGCAGCCAGAGCTGAGCACAGCGGAATCCCTTAGGGCCTGTTAACGCTATTTGCGATCCCCGCAAATTGCGTCAACAGGCCCTAGTTCGCTGCTGCCGCCACCGCGAGCTGGTTGTCGACCGAGTTGACGCCCTTCACGGCGCGGGCGATCGTCTCGGCCCGCGCCTTGGCCTCCGCGCTCGGCGCGGGGCCGGCGAGGCGCACGGTGCCGGCGGAGGTGGACACGTCGATGCGCCGCGCACTCAGTTCCGAATCGCGCGCGAGCCCGGCCGTCACCGATGCGGTGATGGCGGCGTCGTCCGTCTTGGCGGTCAGCGCGTCGCTGGCATTCTTCAGGCTCTCCTTGACGGCCGCGGCGTCGCGCTTCACCTCGGGCGACTCGAAATAGGCCCTGGTGTTGTCGCGCGCCTTCTCCGCCAGCTCGGCGGCCTTGTGCGCGCCGGCCACGGTCGCGTCCCGCGTTTTCTCGACCGCGGAATCGATCTGCTTTCCAGCGCTCTGGTCGCTCTTCTCGTCACTGCACCCCGCCAGCGACAGGAGGGCCCCCGCTGCGCAGAGCGCCAGGACCGGTTTGAGTTTTTGCAGCTTCACCGTCGCTCCTTCCGCCCTTGCCGGTCGGGCTCAGTTGCCCAGAAACAGATTGCGGCGCGCCTCGTCCTGGCGGCGCTGGCGCAGCGGCTGCTGGCATTGCGAGCGCTGGGCGTTTCCGGGCTGCGCGCAGCGGTTGTTGACGCAGACTGCGTGCGCAATGAAGTTGCGGCCGTCGCACGACGCCAATGGATTCCCCGCCGGGCGCGTCGTTCTGCGCTCGGCCGCCTGCCAGCGGGGCTCCCTTTTCGCCGCGGCGCGGGTCACCGCAGGAGGCGGTGCGGCCGGCTCGTCGGCGAAGGCGGTGGTCGCCGGCGTCAGGTTCGAGGCGGCGATCTGGAAACTCGGGCCCATCGCGGGATGAGCGGCAGCAGGCGCGCTCGGCGCGGCTGCCGTCGCCACCGCATGGGCCGAGCTCGGGCTGACCGCCCGTGCCGGCATGGGGTCCACCGTCGCACCGCCGCCGTACCAAAGCCCGAGCAGGGCGAGCGTCGTGGCGAGCGCCGCGGTGAAGCCCAGCACCGCTACCGCGAGCGTCAGCGCAGTCGGCGCGATTTCGTCGCGGCTGGCGGCTGCCTGGGATGCGCCCTCGGCCGCGATGCCGGCCGCATAGAAAGCCGGCAGCTTGCCCGCGCAGCCTTTGCAGAACAGCGCGCCGTCCCGGTTGATGGTCCGGCAGGCTTCGCAGACCACCGTCGTCGACGGATCGCTGCGCAGCAGCATCCTCGACAGGTCGAACAAGCCGACGAAGGCATCTGCAGAAGCGGAGCCGGAGGGAGAAGGGATGACGAAGTTTGCGGTGATGGCGGCCATGGTGAACTCATCGAGTCGAAGCGTTGAAGTACCTGTGCCCGAAACGCGATCTCCCGGTCTCGCCAGGATCTCGACAAGCGAATTAGTGGAGCCTTCTCAAGAGGCCAGTTTCGGAAAAGCGCCGCAGCAGATGTAGGACGGAAGGCCTGCAACAAAAAGTCGCAAAAAGCTTTCGATGGAGCACCTCGGCTAAGCTGCGCCGCATGAATACCGCCACCCTGCTCGTCTTCGCTTTGGTCGCTCTGGTCGCCATCGCCACGCCCGGCCCCACCGTACTGCTCGCGCTCGCCAACGGCTCGCGCTTTGGTGTGCGCCGCGCGGTGCCCGGCATGCTCGGCGCGGTGGCTTCCGACTTCGTGCTCGTGGGTGCGGTGGCGCTCGGCCTCGGCGCCTTGCTGGCCGCCTCGGAGTTCTGGTTCTCGGTGCTCAAGTGGGTGGGCGCCGCCTACCTGGCCTGGCTCGGCATCCGATTGCTGCGCTCGCAGGGCGGGCTGGACCTCTCGCAGCAGGAAGGCGCCGTCCGGGCCGGCGCGACGCCGCGCGCCATCTTCGGCAAGTCCTTCCTGGTGGCCGTGACCAACCCCAAGGGCTATCTCTTCTGCTCGGCGCTGATGCCGCAGTTCATCGATCCCGCTGCTGCGCAATGGCCCCAGTACGCCGCCATCGGCGTCGTGTTCGCTGCCCTCGACTTCTCGGTGATGCTGGCCTATGCGCTGATCGGCGCGCGCGCCGTCAAGCTGCTGCGCCGGCGCGCGGTGCTGTGGCTGGACCGGCTTTGCGGCGGCGCGCTGCTGGCGCTGGCAGGCTCGCTGGCCTTCTATCGGCGCGCCTGAATACGAGGCCTTCCACCGCTAAGGGGCACGATGGGTCACCTGGGTTCCCCCTAAACCGAAAAGCTTGTGACGTGTTGCCCAATACGCGCTCCGCGACTGCGTCAACAGGAGACTTCCATGCGCAAACCTGCATTGCTCGCCGTAGCGCTTGCCGGCGCCACCGTGGCCCTGATCACAGCCTGTGCGACCGGGCCGACCAGGCAATCGATGAGCTTCTTCGTCACCAGCGCCGGCAGCGGCAAGGGTGCCGATCTGGGTGGGCTGGCGGGTGCCGACGCGCACTGCCAGCGGCTCGCGAGCGCGGCGGGCGCGGGCGGCAAGACCTGGCGCGCCTACCTGAGCGTGCCACCGACCATGCCTTCGGGGTCCACCCCGGGCGTTGCGGCCGTCAATGCGCGCGACCGCATCGGCACCGGCCCCTGGCACAACGCCAAAGGCGAGTTGGTCGCGCGCGACCTGGCCCATCTGCACAACGGCAACAGCATCAGCAAGGCGACCGCGATCGACGAGCGCGGCAATCCCGTCAAGGGCGGTGGCGACACCCCCAACGAGCACGACATGCTGACCGGCTCGCGTGCCGACGGCACCGCCTTTGCCCCGCAGACCGACACCACCTGCGGCGCCTGGACCAAGAGCGGCGACGGCTCGGCCGTGGTGGGCCACCACGACCGCGCCGGACCCATGCCCGAAGCTTGGGCCACCTCGTGGAACTTCTCGCACCAATCGGCGGGCTGCAGCCACGACGCGTTGATTCGCACCGGCGGTGCCGGTCGCTTCTATTGCTTTGCCGCGAAGTAGTTCCGCCGCCGGCAGCAACAGGCCCTGCGAGCGCCGCCTGATCGGGCAGGCCGATCAATCGAAGCTCAGCAGCACCTTCATCGCCTGAGACCGATCGGCCGCCAGCGCAAAGGCGCGCGCCGAGTCGCGGTAAGACAGCGTGGCCGAGATCAGCGGCTTCACGTCGACCAGGCCCTTGTTGAGCAGCGCAACCGCCACCGCGAACTCCTCGTGGAAGCGAAAGGCGCCGCGCAGGTCGAACTCCTTGGCCACGATGGTGTTGATCGGAAGCTGCATCTCGCCGCCCAGCCCCAGCTGCACGATGATGCCGCGCGGGCGCAGCGCATCGAAGGCGCCGACCAGGGCGCGCTGGTTGCCGCTGGCTTCGAACAGCACGTCGAAGCTGCCCTTGTCGGCCGTGAAGCGCGCCAGGCCGTCGGGCTCCTCGGCCACGTTGACCACTTCGTCGGCGCCCACCTTGAGTGCTTTGCCCAGCGTGTGCGCACCGACATCGGTGGCCACGATGTGGGTGGCGCCCGCGCGCCGCGCCGCGATGATGGCCAGCGCGCCGATCGGCCCGCAGCCGGTGACCAGCACGCGCTTGCCCAGCAACGGGCCGGCGCGGCGCACCGCGTGCAGCGCCACCGACAGCGGCTCGGCCATCGAGCCCTCGCCGTCGCTCACCGAGTCGGCCAGCCGGTGCGCCTGCCAGTGCTCGACCACGATCTGCTGGCGGAAGGCGCCCTGCACGTGCGGCGTGCGCATCGCGCTGCCGTAGTAGCGCATGTCCAGGCAATGGTTCTGCAGGCCCTGCTGGCAGTAGCGGCACAGCCCGCAGGGCCGGCTCGGGCTGATGGCGACGCGCTCGCCGGCCGCGAAGCCGCCGGCGCCGGCGCCCACCGCCTCGACCACGCCGGCCACCTCGTGGCCCAGCACCATCGGCTCCTTGATGCGGATGGTGCCGAAGCCGCCGTGCTGGTAGTAGTGCAGGTCGGAGCCGCAGATGCCGCCGCAGCGAACGCGCACCTGCAGCTGGCCGGCGCCGAGTTCGGGTGTGGGGACTTCTTCGACGCGCAGGTCGCCGGGGGCGTGGATGACGAGGGCTTCCATGATGTCTCTTTCTTTGCGCGGGTTCAGAGGGTGGCGGTGACGCCGCCGTCGACGTAGAGGATGTGGCCGTTGACGAAGTTCGAGGCGTCGCTGGCGAGGAACACGGCCGCGCCGACCAGGTCTTCCACATCGCCCCAGCGCCGCGAAGGCGTGCGCCCGACCAGCCAGGCGGTGAACTCCTCGTTCTTCACCAGCGCATCGGTCAGCTCGGTCTTGAAGTAGCCCGGCCCCAGGCCGTTGACCTGGATGCCGTGCTGGCCCCAGTCGATCGCCATGCCCTTGGTCAGCATCTTCACCGCGCCCTTGCTGGCGGTGTAGGGCGCGATGCCGGGGCGGCCCAGCTCGCTTTGCACCGAGCAGATGTTGATGATCTTGCCGCGCCGGCGCGGGATCATGCGCCGCGCCACCGCCTGGCCGACCAGGAAGACGCTGTCGACGTTGGTCTTCATCAGCTCGTGCCAGTGCGCCTCCTCGAACTGGTCGAGCGGGCCGCGGCGCTGCATGCCGGCGTTGTTGACCAGGATGTCGATGGCGCCGATCTCGGCCTCGATGCGCTCGATGGCCGGGTTCACCGACTCGCCGGAGGTCACGTCGAAGGCGGCGGTGAAGACGGTGGCGCCTTCCTCGCGCAGCGCTTGCGCGGCCTGCTCGAGCTTGTCGGCGTTGCGCGCGTTGAGAACCACGCGCGCGCCGGCGCCCGCCAGGCCGCGCGCCAGCGCATAGCCGATGCCGGCGCTGGAGCCGGTGATGAGCGCGGTGCGCCCGCTGAGGTCGAAGCTCTTAAGAACGGGGTTCAAGGCAGTGTCTCCATCAAGGTGTAGGCATCGAGTATCGCCTTCCGCCCGGCGGGCCTCAGTTGGGGCAGCGCGCCTCGAGCGCATCGATGAAGGAGCGGTCCCATCGACCCTCCTTCATGGCCCGTATCGTCTCTGCTTCGGTCTCCAGATGCGCAAGCGCCTTGTCGATCAGCCACTCGGCCTCGTCCGGCGCGAAGGCCATCAGGCCGTCCTGGTCGCCGACCACGATGTCGCCGGGGTTGACCACCATGCCACCGACCGACACCGGCACGTTGATCTCGCCCGGGCCGTCCTTGTAGGGGCCGCGATGGGTGACACCGCGCGCGTAGACCGGAAACTCGCGCGCCCGGATCTCGGCCACGTCGCGGATCGCCCCGTCGACCACCACGCCCACGACGCCGATGTGGGCAGCGTAGAAGGACAGGATGCCACCGACCACCGCGTTGTTGAGGATGCCCCCGGCATCGATCACCAGCACGTCGCCGGGACGGCAGAACTCGAGGGCGCGCAAATACGTCAGGTTGTCGCCGCCGCGCGAGCGCGCCGTGACGGCCGTGCCGGCCATGGTCCGGGCGACGGGGCGGTGGTAAGGGGTCAAGCCCGTGGTGCCGATGTTGCGGTGCATGTTGTCGCTCAGCGCCGCGACGGGGATCTCGCGCAGCGCGGTCAGGATCTTCGGATCGACCTGCGCGGCCGAGGGGTTCTTGCGGATGGCTTTGAATTGCATGGGGTGTCCTTGGTGGTGGCGGTGCTTCGTGCGCTCAGCGCAGCTCGGCCACCGCACGGGCGATCCGCGCGCAGCCTTCTTCCAGCGTTTCGATCGAGGTGGCGATGGACAGGCGGAAGTAGGGCGAGAGGCCGTAGGCGGTGCCGGCGACGGTCGCGACGCCGGCGCTTTCGAGCAGGTACATCACCAGGTCCCCGTCTTCGTTCAGGGTCTTGCCCGCGGGCGTGGTCTTGCCGATCAGCCCGGCGCAGTGGATGTAGAGGTAGAAGGCGCCGGGCGGCGTGGCGCAGCTCAATCCGGGGATTGAATTGACGAGCGCCAGCGTGCGGTCGCGCCGCTTCTTGTAGACCGCCACGCTCTCGGCCACGAAGCCCTGGTCGCCGTTGAGTGCGGCGGCCGCGGCTGCTTGGCTGATCGAGCAGCAGTTGCCGGCGGACTGCGACAGCAGCGTGTCCATCGCCGCGACCAGGTCTGCCGGTCCGGCGGCCCAGCCGATGCGCCAGCCGGTCATCGCATAGGTCTTGGAGACGCCGTTGACGGCAAGCGTGCGCTCGCGCAGCGCTGGCGCGACGGCCAGCAGGTGCGGCGTCGGCTGGCCGTCGAAGCGGATGTGCTCGTAGATGTCGTCGGTCATCACCATCACGTGGGGATGACGGGCCAGCACCTCGGCGAGCGCGCGGTACTCGTCCGCCGTGTAGCTCGCGCCCGTGGGATTGCTCGGCGAGTTGATCAGGAGCCAGCGCGTGCGCGGTGTGATCGCGGCCTCCAGCTGGCTGGGCGTGAGCTTGAAGCCGTCGGTCTCCGGACAGGCGACGACGACGGGCTTGCCTTCGCAGGCCAGCACCATGTCTGGGTAGGACACCCAGTAGGGCGCGGGGATGATGACTTCATCCTTCGGCTCCAGCGTGATGGCGAAGGCGTTGTAGATCGCGCTCTTGGCGCCGCTGGTGACGATGATCTCGTTCATGGCGTACGAGAGGCCGTTCTCGCGCTGCAGCTTGGCGACGATGGCCTGGCGCAGCTCGACCGTGCCGGCCATCAGCGTGTAGCGCGTCGCGCCCTTGTCCATCGCCTCGGCGGCGGCGCGGCGGATATGCAGCGGGGTGTCGAAGTCGGGTTCGCCCACCACCAGGTTGACGATCGACTTGCCCTGGCGGCGCAGCTCGTTGGCGCGGTCCGCGGCGGAAGTGCTGGGCGAGGGCTTGATGCGCCGTACGCGGGCGGCGATGCGGGAGGTGGTCACGGATCTTCCTTGGGCTGCGGGGTACGGGCCCAACGGTACGCAGATCACCCTGCCTCGGCCAAGACGAGATCGCTCTGGTTGTATAGGCGGAGCTTATGGTGGGGTGTTCCTGTTTCCCTTGGGCATGCGGTGCAGGTCGGGCTCTATGGGTGTTCGATGAGTGCGCGCGCCTCGAAGGGCCGGTGCCCCCACCCCAACCCTCCCCCAGCGGGGGAGGGAGTCATACCGCCTGCACGCAAAACTCAGCGGCATTTCTTGTCTTGCTCCCTCCCTCTGGGGGAGGGTGGGGGTGGGCCTCGGGCCTGTCCACGGAGGCGGGCGGTGTGCCCTGGGCCGGCCGTGGAGGCGCCGCCGAGCAGCGGAGCAGCAGGCGGACAAGGGCCGCGCGTGTCTGAGCCGCAGGCGAGTTTGCGCGGACCCCGCCTGCTGCGAGCAGCGCAGGGCAGCCGCGAAGCGGCCGGTGACGTCGGCCGGCCCAGGGCACACCGCCCGCCTCCGCACCCCGGACACACCGCACCCCCGGACACACCGCATCTACGCACCCCCGTAGCCCGGTGCTAGGCTCAGCTTTTGCTTGGAGACAAGGCGTGAACCTCAGACGCCTCAAATACTTCGTGAAGATCGTGGACATCGGCAGCCTGACGCAGGCCGCCGAGGTGCTCTTCATCGCGCAACCGGCGCTCAGCCAGCAGCTCGCCACGCTCGAAGGCGAGGTGCGCCAGCAGCTGCTGGTGCGCACCAAGCGTGGCGTGACGCCCACCGAGGCCGGCAAGGTGCTGTACCGGCACGCGCAGATCATCCTGCGCCAGTGCGAGCAGGCCCGCGTCGACATGGAAGCCGCGGGCGAGGGCCTGTCGGGCCAGGTGTCCGTGGGCCTGGCGCCCGGCACCGCGGCCTCCGCGCTGTCGCTGCCGCTCTTGCGCACCGTGCGGGCCCGGCACCCCGGCATCCTGCTCTACCTGAACGAGAACTACGGCACCACGCTCAGCGAGCTCATCATGAACGGCCGCATGGACCTGGCCGTGCTCTACGGCGACAAGGCGATCCACGGCCTGTCCTTCCTGCCGCTGCTCAAGGAGCCCCTGTTCCTGGTGGGGCCGGCATCGATGCCGGCGCCGGCCGAGCCCGTGCGGCTGGCCGACCTGCGCGAGATCGAGCTCTTCCTGCCGCGTCCCTACAACGTGGTGCGCAAGCTGGTCGACGCGGCCTTCCAGCGCGCCGGCATGGTGCCGCGCGTCGCGGCCGAGATCGAATCGGCCTTCACCCTGACCGCCGCCATCGCCGACGGACTGGGCGCCACCATCCTGCCGGCATCGATGGCGCGCGAGGTCGTGGCGGCCTGCGGCGCATGGCAGTTCCGCATCGTCGATCCGGTGATCGAGGCGCCGCTCGCGCTCTGCCAGTCCGACCACTTGCCCCTTTCCGAACCGGCGCAGGCGGTGAAGGACATCCTGCTCGAGCTCGTCGTCGATCTCGCCGGCACCGTCCCCTCCACGCCCGAACCCGAGCTGAGCGCCCTGTCATAAGCCGCCCTTATCGCGGCACAGCCAATCCGTCTTGGGCTTCGGGCCCGCGGCCCGCTACCTTTCATGCCTGCCGTCACGCATTCGTCGAACGCGTCGGCCACCCAGGATGTTCCGTCTCCCAAGACGGTCCGGCATGAATCAGGAACAGATCAAGACGCTCATCGACGCGCTGGCCGCATCGGACCTCTGCGAGTTGGAGTACAGCGAGAACGGCAGCACGCTGCGGCTGGTGAAGCAGTCGACGCTGGTCGCGGCGGCGCGGCGCCGGCGCGCTGCACTCGTGGCGCCCGATGACACCGTTCCCGCGGCGGCTGCAGCCGAATGCCTCGCTCCGATGTACGGCGTGGTGCACCTGCAGCCCACGCCCGGCGAGCCGCCCTTCGTGCAGGCCGGCCAAGCGATCGAGGCCGGCCGGACGCTGTGCGTGATCGAGGCCATGAAGGTGTTCAACGAAGTGCGCGCCGAACGCGACGCCACGGTGCAGGAAGTGCTGGTCGGCTCGGGCCAGGAAGTTGAAGCCGGCCAGCCCTTGTTCCGCTTCGAGTGAAGAGGGCCATGGCCATGTTCGATACCGTCCTGATCGCCAACCGCGGAGAGATCGCATTGCGCATCCAGCGCGCCTCCCGCGGCCTCGGCCTCAAGACCGTGGCGGTGCACTCCGAGGCCGACCGCGACGCGCCCTACGTGGCGCAGGCCGACCAGGCGCTGTGCATCGGCCCGGCGGCGCCGGGGCAGAGCTACCTGAACCAGTCCGCGATCCTGTTCGCTGCCGAGCTCAGCGGCGCGCAGGCCATTCACCCGGGCTATGGCTTCCTGTCGGAGAACGCGGGCTTTGCCGAACGCGTCGAGCAGGCCGGCCTCACGTTCATCGGCCCGAGCGCCGCCTGCATCCGCACCATGGGCGACAAGGTCGCGGCCAAGCGCGCGATGCGGAGGGCCGGTGTGCCCTGCGTGCCCGGGCCGGACGGCAGCCTGCCGGAGGATCCGGCGGAGATCCTCGCCCTGGCGCGCGAGATCGGCTTCCCGGTGATCGTCAAGGCCGCCGGCGGCGGCGGCGGCCGCGGCATGCGCGTGGTGCACGACGAGGCCTCGCTTTCCGACGCCCTGGCGCTGACGCGCGAGGAAGCGCGCCGCACCTTCGGCAATCCCGAGGTCTACATCGAGAAATTCCTGCTCTCTCCGCGCCACGTCGAGATCCAGGTGCTGGCCGACAGCCATGGCCACGCGCTGTGGCTCGGCAGCCGCGACTGCTCGCTGCAGCGCCGCCACCAGAAGGTGATCGAGGAGGCGCCGGCGCCGGGCATCGACGAGGCGCTCGTCGCGGAGCTCGGCGAGCGCTGCGCCGCCGCCTGCCGGCAGATCGGCTACTGCGGCGTCGGCACCTTCGAGTTCCTGTACGAGCGCGGCGCCTTCTACTTCATCGAGATGAACACCCGCCTGCAGGTGGAGCATCCGGTGACCGAGATGACCAGCGGCATCGACATCGTGCAGCAGCAGCTGCGCGTGGCGCGCGGCGAGCGCCTGGCCTTCACGCAGGCCGACGTGCGCTGCCAGGGCCATGCCATCGAGTGCCGCATCAACGCGGAGCACCCGGACAGCTTCGCGCCATCGCCCGGACGGATCACCGGCTGGCAGCTGCCCGGCGGCTTCGGCGTGCGCGTGGACTCGCATGCCGGCGCCGGCTACCGCGTGCCGCCGTACTACGACTCGATGATCGCCAAGCTCATCGTGCAGGGCAGCAGCCGCGCCGACGCGCTCGACCGCATGCGCCTGGCGCTCGGCGAGATGCATGTCGAGGGCATCGCGACCAACCTGCCGCTGCACCGCGAGATCCTGCAGGACGAGGGCTTCGCCGCCGGCGGCGTGGACATCCACCATCTCGAGCGCTGGCTGCAGCAAAGGAGCGCCGCATGATCGCGTCCCTGGCATCCGTGAGTTTGCTGGGCACCACGGCGCTGCTGTTCGAGGCCCCGGGCGAGCTGAACCTCGAATCGCAGCAGCGCATCTGGGCGCTGGCGCGCGAGACCCAGGCCTGGCCCGAAGTGCGCGAAGCGGTGCCGGGCATGAACAACCTCATGCTCACCTTCGTGCAAGCGCCGCGCAATGCCCATGCACTGGAAGCGCTGGAGGCACGCCTGCAAGCGGCCTGGGACGCGGCGGTCGCCCTGCCGCTCGAAGGGCGCGTGGTCGAGCTCCCCGTGGTCTACGGTGGCGAGGGCGGCCCCCACATGGCCGACGTGGTGGCGCACACCGGCCTCAGCGTGGAGGAGATCGTCGATCTGCACAGCACGCCCGTCTACCCGGTCTATGCGCTCGGCAGCCATCCCGGCTACTGCTACCTCGGCGGCATGGACCCGCGCATCGCGACGCCGCGGCGCCAGGTGCCGGTGCTGAGCATTCCGGGCGGTGCGGTCTCGATCGGCGGCGCGCAGACCGGTGTCTCGGCCTCGGCCGGCCCGAGCGGATGGAACACCATCGGCAGCACCTCGATGTGCTTCTTCGATCCGGCGCAGGACCCGCCGGCGCTGCTGCAGCCGGGCGACATGATCCGGTTCCGGGCCGAGAGGATCGTCCGATGATCGAAATCCTTTCCTCCGCCGCGCTCGCCACCGTGCAGGACCTGGGCCGCACCGGCAGCCTGCGCTGGGGCGTCGGCACCTCCGGCGCCATGGACAAGCTGGCGCTGGCGGCCGGCAACCTGATGCTGGGCAACGAGATCGGCGCGGCGGCCATCGAGGTGCCGGTGTTTCCGTTCAAGCTGCGTTTCGACGCCGACTGCGCCTTCGCGCTGACCGGCGCCGACTGCGCGGCCCGGCTGGACGAGCAGCCGCTGATGCCCTGGTGGGCCAGCCAGGCGCGCGCCGGCCAGGTGCTGACGCTGGGCCTGCCGCAAGGCGGCGCGCAGCGCGGCAGCCGGGCCGTGCTGTGCCTGGCCGGTGGCGTGGACGTGCCCGAAATCCTGGGCTCGCGCAGCACCCAGCTGCGCGGCGCCTTCGGCGGCCATGAAGGCCGCGCGCTGCGCCGCGGCGACGTGCTGCGCGCCGCCGGGGCAGGGCGCGACTGCCGCACCGGCTTCGGCCTCGTGCCCCCCGCGCTGGCCTTGCCGCTGCAGGCGGACGGCGTGCCCGCGGTGCGGGTGTTGCCCGCCGCCGAATACCTGGGCTTCGAGGCGGCCTCGCGCGCCGCCTTCTGGGCCGGCGAATGGAAGATCACCGCGCAGAGCGACCGCTATGGCTACCGGCTGGCGGGCGAGGCGCTGCGGCCCGTGGTGCCGATGGAAATGCGCTCCCATGGCATCGTGCCGGGCGTGATCCAGGTGCCGCACAGCGGCCAGCCCATCATCCAGATGCGCGACGCCCAGCCCTCCGGCGGCTATCCGAAATTCGGCACGGTGATCGAGGCCGACCTGTGGCGGCTCGGCCAGGCGCCGATCGGCAGCCGCATCCGCTTCATCGAAGCCAGCTGGGACGAGGCCGTCGCCGCGCTGGACGAGGTCCAGGCCTGGCTGGCCAAGCTGAGGCGTATCGTCGATCTGCACCGCAGTTCGCCCTGCATGAGCTGACATGCGAACACCCGAGCAACTGCAGCAACTGGCCACGTGGCTGGCGGGCACGGACATCGGCCTGCTGGAACTGCGCACGCCCGAAGGAAGCTTGCGGCTGGGCCGCAACAGTGCATCCCCGGGCGAGATCGTGCAGCTCGATGCGCGCGACGACGACGGCGCGCCGGCGCCGGCCATCGCCACCGCCCCGAGCGTGGGGATGTTCCTGCACGGCCATCCGCTGCATCCGGCAGCCCTCGTGCGCATCGGCGAGCGCGTCTCGATGGGCCAGGCCGTGGGCCTGCTGCAGATCGGCCCGCTGCTGCTGCCGGTGGGCGCGCCGCAGGCCGGCGTGGTGGCGGCCGTGCGCGTCGCCGCCGGCCACACCGTGGGCTACGGCACCGCGCTGCTCGAACTGGAGCGCATCGAATGAAAGGAAGCGCACGATGGACATCGACCTGAACGCCGACCTGGGCGAGGGCTTCGGCCCCTGGCGCATGGGCGAGGACGAGGCGCTGCTGGAGATCGTCTCCTCCGCCAACGTGGCCTGCGGCTTCCATGCCGGCGACCCGGTCATCATGGACCGCACGGTGCGCATGGCGCTGGCCCGCGGCGTCGACGTCGGCGCCCATGTGGGCTTTCCCGACCTGCTCGGCTTCGGGCGCCGTCCGATGCAGATCGACACCGCGGAGCTCGCCACCTACGTCATCTACCAGCTCGGCGCGCTGGCGGGCATGGCGCGCGCGGCGGGCCACCGCATGACGCACATGAGCTTCCACGGCGCGCTGGGCAACATGGCCGCCGCCGATGCGGCGCTGGCGGGGCCGCTGGTGCGCGCCGTGGCGGACTTCGACCCCGGGCTCATCATCAGCTCCTCGGCCAGCCGCGCCATCGAGGACGCGGCCGAACGCTGCGGCCTGCGCGTGGCCACCACCTTCCTGGCCGACCGCGCCTGCGACGACGCGGGCCTGCTGGTGCCGCGCAAGCTGCCCGGTGCGGTCATCCATGAGCGCGACGCGGTGCTGGCGCGCGTGCACCAGCTGCTCGACGAGGGCACGGTCACCAGCCACGGCGGCAGGAAGATTCCGATGAAGGTGCGCTCGATCCTGCTGCACGGCGACACGCCCGGCGCGGTGGCGCTGGCGCGCGCCGTGCGCGGCGTGGTCGAGGCGGCCGGGCGGGTGGTGCCGATCTCGCGCCAGCTGGCGACATAAGGACGGCTTATCTCTCCACAGCCATTCCGTCTTGGCGCCCCGGCGCCGTGCTCGATACAGTGAATTCGTCCTAACGAAAGAAGCCAAAGATGCCTTTCTCCGACTACAAGACCGCGCTGGTGACGGGGGCCTCCTCGGGCATCGGCGCCGCGGTCGTCGAGCGCCTCTGCAAGGAAGGCCTGCAGGTCCACGCGCTCGCGCGCAGCGCCGGCAAGCTGGCCGAGCTGGCCGCGCGCACGGGCTGCATCCCGCACGCCATCGACGTGGGCGACCTCGAAGCCATCACGCGCCTGGCGCAGGAGATCCCCTTCGACGTGCTGGTCAACAACGCCGGCGTCGACCGGCCGGGCTCGATCCTCGCGGCGGACGCCGAGGGCATCGACCTGCTGGTCGACGTGAACCTGCGCGCCGTGCTGCACCTGTGCCGGCTGGTGGTGCCCGGCATGGTGGCGCGCGACCGCGGCCACGTGGTCAACATCAGCTCGATCGCCGGCGCCTACAACTTCGGCGGCAACAGCACCTACCACGCGACCAAGGCGGCGGTGAGCATGCTGTCGCGCCAGTTGCGCATCGACGTCTTCGGCAAGCGCGTGCGGGTCACCGAGATCTGCCCGGGCCGCGTCGCCACCGACATCTTCGCGCACGTGCACGGCGACTCCGAGGAAACCCGCAAGCGCTTCGTCGAGGGCTTCGAGCTGCCGCAGGCCGAGGACATCGCGAACGCGATCGCCTTCGCCATCGCGGCGCCGATCGCGGTGAACGTGGGCCACATGGAGATCACGCCGACGCTGCAGGTGCCCGGCGGGCTCTCCACCACGCGGCCGGAAACGCCGCAGGCCTGAGCGGCGCAGCGAAGGAGGGCACATGAAGGACTTCGACCTGCTGGCCATCCTGCTGAAGCCGGAGTTCGGCGCGATGCTGCTGCACGGCGTCGAGATGACGCTGAAGATCGCGGCCGGGTCCTGGCTCCTGGCCATGACGATGGCCATCGTGCTGCTGGTCGTGCGGCTCACGCCCAGCCGCATCGCCGAGCGCGTGGTCGCGGCCTACGTCTCCTACCACCGCAACGTGCCGACGCTGGTGCAGCTGATGTTCTGGTACTTCGGCATCTTCAGCCTGCTGCCCGAGGTGCTGCAGGGCTGGCTGTCCGCGCACAACGCGGAAATGATCCTCTCGATCGTTGCTTTGGGGCTGTGCCAGGCCGCCTACTTCAGCGAGGACATGCGCTCCGGCCTGCGCTCCATCCCGAGCGGCCAGGCCGAGGCCGCGCGGGCCCTGGGCCACGGCTACATCGGGTCGATGCGCCACGTCATGCTGCCGCAGGCGATCCGCAACGCGATCCCGGCGCTGGTCAACCACAGCGTGTCCCTCTTCAAGAACAGCAGCCTCGCGATGGCCATCGGCGTCGCCGAGCTGACCCACGCGGTCAAGGAAGTGGAAAGCCAGAGCTTCCGCGCCTTCGAGGCCTACAGCGTGGCGACGCTGCTCTACCTGCTGTTCTCGCTCTTCATCATGGCGGGCGGCGCCTGGCTGTCGAAGCGCTATCGCATCGTCGGGGCGAGGTGAGCGATGTTCGGCGTCTTCGAGATCCTGCGCGACAACTGGCTGCTGCTGCTGGTCGGCCAGTACCCCAGCGGCCCGCTGGGCGGCATCGTCGCCACGCTGATCCTGTCGGTGCTGGGCATCGTGCTGGCCTTCCCGCTGTCGGTGCTGCTGGCGCTGGCCCGGCTGTCGCCCTGGCGGCTCTTGCGCTGGCCGGCCACGGTGCTGGTCTACGTGGTGCGCGGCGTGCCGCTGCTGATGGTGATCCTGTGGGTCTACTTCCTGGTGCCGATCCTGATCGGGCGCGAGGTCTCGGGCTTCACCACCATGCTGTGCACGCTGGTGATCTACGAGGGCGCCTACCTGTCGGAGGTGGTGCGTGCCGGCATCCAGGCCCTGCCCAAGGGGCAGACCGAAGCCGCGCGCGCGCTCGGCCACAGCCATCTCGGAACGATGTGGTACGTGGTCCTGCCGCAGGCGCTCTACAACATGCTGCCGAGCATGCTGAGCCAGTTCATCTCCACGATCAAGGAGACGACGCTCGGCTACGTCATCAACGTGCAGGAGCTCACCTTTGCCGCCAACCAGATCAACAACCAGCTGCTGACCAAGCCCTTCCAGGTGTTCTTCATCCTGGCGATGACCTACTACGTGGTCTGCTTCAGCCTCACGCAGCTGGCGCAATGGCTGGAGCGGCGGATTGCCCACAAGCGGCTCGGCGTCGCGTCGGCCAGGCCGGTGGAAGACGGCGCGTCGCTGCCGCCGGCCGTGGCGGCGAATCCCTGAGGCCGCGCTCGACGGCCAGCGAGACCCAAGGAGACAGACCCATGACCCCTCATTCGAACCCCGCCGGGCAGTCCCCGCCCGCCAAGGATGACTGCATGATCCTGTTCTCCCACATCGACAAATGGTACGGCGACTACCAGGCGCTGAACGACGTCAACGCCGAGGTGAAGAAGGGCGAGGTCGTGGTGGTCTGCGGGCCTTCGGGCTCGGGCAAGTCGACCCTGATCCGCACCGTCAACCGCCTGGAGGAAATCAAGTCGGGCCAGCTGCTCTTCGACGGCCACGACATCCATGCGCCGATGAGCGGCGTGGCGCTCAACAAGCTGCGCAGCCGCATAGGCTTCGTGTTCCAGAGCTTCAACCTCTTTCCGCACCTGTCGGTGCTGGAAAACATCATGCTGTCGCCGATGCGCGTGCTCGGCGTCAAGCGCGCCGCCGCGCGCGCCAAGGCGATGCAGCTGCTCGAGCGCGTCGGCCTGGCCAACAAGGCCGGCGCCTACCCCGCGCAACTGTCGGGCGGCCAGCAGCAGCGGGTGGCGATCGCACGCGCGCTCGCGATGGAGCCGCCGGCCATGCTCTTCGACGAGCCCACCAGCGCGCTCGACCCCGAGATGGTGGGCGAAGTGCTCTCGGTCATGCGCGGCCTGGCCGGCGACGGCATGACCATGATGTGCGTCACGCACGAGATGAACTTCGCCCGCGAAGTCGCAGACCGCGTCTGGTTCATGGACGCCGGCCAGATCCTCGAGAAGGCCGAGCCCGAGGCCTTCTTCAGCAGTCCCCAGCATCCGCGCGCCCAGCGCTTCCTCACGGATCTGCGCGCGCACTAGATCCCGTCCCATCCTCACCAGGAGTACATCGCCATGAAGACCCGTTTCCGTCTCGCCGCCATCGCTTGCTGCCTTGGCGCCCTGTCCGTCCTGGCGCATGCCGACCAGTGGGACGAGATCAACCAGCGCAAGGAGCTCAAGTGCGGCACCTTCGCCGATGTGCCGCCGTTCGCCGCGCCCGATCCCAAGACCCGCGAGATGGTGGGCTTCGACGTCGACCTGTGCAACGCGCTGGCCAAGCAGCTCGGGCTCACGGCCAAGGTCACGCCGCTGTCGGTCGAAGCCCGCGTGCCCGAGGTCAAGCTCGGCCGCGTCGACGTGACGGTGGCCAACCTGGCCTACACCAAGAGCCGCGGCGAGCAGATCCAGTTCAGCGATCCGTACTACGTGGCCAAGGAAATGCTGGCCGTGAAGGCCTCCGACCCCGGCACCACCAAGGCCGACTTCAAGGGCAAGCGCCTGAGCTCCACCAAGGGCTCGACCTCGGAGCTGTCGATCAAGATGAACGGCTCCGAGCCGGTGACCTTCCAGGACACGGGCTCCGCCTTCATGGCCGTGCAGCAGAACAAGTCGATGGGCATGGTGGCGAACACCATGACCATCACCAAGCTGGTCAACCAGTCGAAGACATCGGGGGTCGAACTCAAGATGATCAAGGAGCCGATGGTGCTGCAGCCGATCGGCGTCGGCATGAAGAAGGACGAGCCGGTGCTGCTGGCCAAGGTCAATGGCGCGCTGGTGGCGCTGGACAAGGCCGGCGAGATCGACAGGATCTGGGCCAAGTGGCTCGGGCCGAACACCGAATACAAGATGACGCGCGAAGAAAAGGTGATGCCCTTGTCCGAGCTCAAGTTCGAGCTGCTGCCCTGAGGGTCCGCGCCGGTCGAGCCGTCGGCGGCCGCAGCAGCGCAACGAAGGCCGCCGCCGCCGGCGAGAGGCTCAGCGCACGCCGCGTGATCAGGTAGATCGGCGGCACGCGGATCGGCAGCTCCACCGGCAGCACGCGCAGCACGCCCAGCCGCGCATAGTGCGCCGCCTGCGAGGCCGGCATCACCGCCGCCATGTCCGAATGCTCGAGCAGCGCGGTCATCGCGATCGGCGATGCGGTCTCGGTGATGCGCAGCCGCTGCTGGATGCCCGCTTCGCGCAGGGCCGCCTCGAAGCGCCCGCGCTGCGGCGAGCCCGGCGGCTGCAGCAGCCAGGGCCAGTCGACCAGATCGTGCAGCAGCACCGGCTTGCGCCTGAAGAGCGGATGCGCCTTGCGCACCACCACCACCTGCGGCTCGCCGAGCAGCGGCACGCAGTCGAAGGCTTCGGCGCTGTGGTCTTCGGTGAGCCGGCCCAGCATCAGGTCGACCTCGCCGCGCGCGAGCTGGCGCAGCATCACGTCGCTGGTGTCGACCACCACGCTCACCGCGACGCGTTCGTGCTTCTGCTGGTAGGCCACCAGCGTGGGGGCGAGCAGCTCGGGCACCGCGCCCGGCACGCTGCCCACGCGCAGCGCGCCGCTGAGCCCGGAGCGCAGCGCTTCCACCTCTTCGCACACGGCGCCGAAGTCGGTCAGCACCCGGCGCGCATGGCGCACCAGCGCCTCGCCATAGGGCGTCGGCGTCATGCCGCGCGCGACCCGCGTGAAGAGCGGCACCGCGAAGGTCTCTTCGAGCTGCTGCAGCAGCTTGGTCGCCGCCGGCTGGCTGATGCTCATCGCCGCGGCCGCGCGCCCCAGGTGCCGGTGCTGGTCGAGCAGCGCCAGCAGCACCCACTGCCGCGTGCGCAGGCGCAGCAGCAGGCGCCAGGGCGGGAGATCGAGGCTGGGCTGGGTCATATACGGGCGTATATGAATTCTTCAGAACATTCGATTGGATTGGAATGGCGAACATCCCTAAGCTGGGCACCAAAGATCGGAGACACGCCCCATGCCATTCCTGTCCTGGCGCCTCGCGGCGCTGTGCCTCATCGCGATGCCGCTCGCCGCGGCCGCGCAGGCCACCTACCCCGACAAGCCGCTGCGGATCATGGTCGGCGCCTCGCCCGGCGGCGGCACCGACATCCTCGCGCGCCTGCTGGCCGACAAGTTCGGCGCCGCGCTCAAGCAGCCGGTGGTGGTCGAGAACCGCCCCGGCGCCTCCAACACCATCGCGGCCGAACTCACGGCGCGCGCCGCGGCCGACGGCAGCACGCTGCTTTTGGCCACCAACACCGGCCAGGCGGTGGCGCCGCACCTGCTCAAGCTCAAGTACGACCCGCTGAAAGACCTGCAGCCGGTGGGCCTGGTGGCCGTGATGCCCAACGTGCTGGTCGTGCCTTCGACCTCGCCCTACCAGAGCGTGAAGGAGCTCATCGCCGCGATGCGCGCCAGCCCCGGCGGCCTCAAGTACGCGTCCTCCGGCATCGGCAGCACGCAGCACGTGGGCGGCGAGGCCTTCGCGCTGGCCACCGGCACCAAGGCCATCCACATACCCTACCGCGGCAGCTCGCAGGCGCACGTCGACATCATCGGCGGGCAGGTGGAGATGATGTTCGACAGCACCTCCTCGGCCATGCAGCAGATCAAGGCCGGCAAGTTCCGCGCGCTCGCGGTCGCGGCGCCGAAGCGCACGCCCGAGCTGCCCGATGTGCCGACGCTCGCCGAGGCGGGCGTGCAGGGCGCCGACGTCAACACCTGGTATGGCCTCTTCGTCACCGCCGGCACGCCGCGCGCGGCGGTCGAGCGGCTCAACGCCGAGCTGGCCCAGAGCCTGCGCATGGGCGACGTGCAGGAGCGCATCAAGGCGCTGGGTGGCGAGATCACCTCGATGGGCATCGAGCCCTTCGCCGAGATGAACCGCAGCGAGTTCGAGCGCTACGGCAAGCTGGTCAGGGATACCGGCATGCGCGCCGAGTGATGCAAGAAAAAAGGACATCGATGAAACCCAGAATCGCAGTGCTGCCCGGCGACCCGAGCGGCGTCGGCCCCGAGATGACGGTGAAGTTGCTGCGCCGCGCGCAAAACCTCGAAGCCGCGGAACTGCTGCTGATTGCCGATCCGCTGGTGCTGGCCAGCGGCGAACGCATCGCCGGCGGCGCTGCGCTCGACCCCCTGAGGCTGGAAAGCCTGGACGCGCTGCGCTTCGAGCCCGGCCGACCGAGCCTGCTGGTGCAGAACACGCTGGGCGGCCGGCCGCCGGTGCTGGGCGAGTCGAACGCGCATTCGGGCAAGGCTTCCTTCGAGGCCATGCAGGCGGCCACCGAGGCCGTGCGCCGCGGCCTGGTCGACGGCATCGTCTTCGCGCCGCTCAACAAGCATTCGCTGCGCCTGGGCGGCCTCGCGCACGAGGACGAGCTGCGCTACATGCAGGAGCGCTTCGAGGTGCCGGGCTTCGTCTGCGAGTTCAACATCACCGGCAGCCTGTGGACCTCGCGCGTGACATCGCACGTGCCGCTCGCGGAGGTCGCGGCCCTCATCACCGGGCCGGCGGTGCAGGACGCCGTGCACATCATCCGCGGCGCGCTGCAGAGCGCCGGCGTGCAGGCGCCGCGCATCGCCGTCTCGGGCCTCAATCCGCATGCCGGCGACGGCGGTTCCATCGGCCGCGAGGAGATCGAGATCATCGAGCCCGCGGTGCGCGCCCTGCAGGCGCAAGGCATCGACGCGCGCGGGCCCTATTCGCCCGACACCGTCTTCATCGGCGCGCGCCGGGGCGACTTCGACGCCGTGGTCTCGATGTACCACGACCAGGGCCAGATCGCGATGAAGCTCATGGGCTTCGAACAGGGCGTGACGCTGCACGGCGGCCTGCCGGTGCCGGTGGCGACATCGGCCAGCGGCAGCGCCTTCGACATCGCGGGCCGGGGCGTGGCGAACATCGAAGGCCTGCAAAAGGCGTTCGAGCTCTGCGTGCGCATGGCATCGCCACGTTGAAGGCGATCGTCACGCCGAAGCGCGTCCAGCTTCGGCTCAGGCCGCCTTGCGCGCCCTGGCGGCGGTCTTCTTCGCAGGCGCCTTGCGGGCGGGCTTCTTCGCCGCCGTCTTCGCCTTGGCCGGTGCGCTGCTCTTGGCGGCCTTGCCGCCCTTCAGGCTGCGCGACAGCAGCTCGGTGAGGTCGATCACCTCGGCGCCTTCGGAGGGTGCCTCTTCCTCCGGCTGGATCACGGTCTCGGTGTCGCCGGCCTTGACCTTCTTGTCCACGAGCTTCATCACCTCGTGCTTGAACTCGTCCTTGAAATCCTCCGGCTCCCACTTGCCCGACATGTCCTTGACGAGCTGCTCGGCCATCTTCATCTCGGCCGCGCTGATCTTCGCGCCCTTGATGCCTTCGGCCGGCAGGTCGAGGCCTTCCGTAGCCTTCACCTCGTCGCCCCAGCGCAGCAGGTCGAGCACCAGCACCTTGCCGCTGGGCACCAGCGCCGCCAGGTGCTGCTTGGTGGCGATCACCACCTTGGCCAGGCCGATCTTCCCGGTCTTGGCCAGCACTTCGCGCAAGAGCGCGTAGACCTTGTGCCCCCGGTTGATGGGCGCGACGTAGTAGGGGCGCTCCAGGTAGACGAAGGGAAGTTCCTGGGCGTCGATGAAGCGCTGGATCTCGATGGTCTGCGTCGTTCGCGGATACGCCGCCTCGATCTCCTTGGGCGAGATGACCACGTACTTGCCGTCCTCGTACTCGACGCCCTTGACGATGTCGTCCTTGTCGATTTCCTTGCCGGTCTTCTTGTTGATGCGCTTGTAGCCGACCGGGTCCATGCTGCGCTTGTCGAGCCAGTCGAAATCCACGCCCTGCTCGGTCGTGGCCGTGTGCAAGCCGATCGGGATGTGCACCAGCCCGAAGGTGATCGCGCCTTTCCAGAGGGTTCTGCCGCCGGTCGCCATTGCAAGCTCTCCGTTGCCATTGAAGAGCCGAAATCTAGCGCCGGCACGCCGGCCGCGTGGCGGACAAACCTGCATTCGCTTGCAGGACAGCGGCCTGTGCCTATTCACCCGACGGCCGAAAGATGGCATGCTGGCCGTCCTTCGTCGCTTGAGGAAAATGCCATGGCTGCCCGTTCCATTGCATCGCTGTCGCTCGGCTTCGGCCTGGTGTCGATCCCCGTGAAGCTGTATTCGGCCACGGAGAGCTCGGCGACCATCCGCTTCAACCTGCTCGCAAAGGACGGCTCTCGCGTCAAGCAGCAATACGTCTCCGAG
This sequence comes from Variovorax paradoxus, assembly GCF_018614915.1. GTDB lineage: Bacteria > Pseudomonadota > Gammaproteobacteria > Burkholderiales > Burkholderiaceae_C > Variovorax > Variovorax paradoxus_K. The sequence continues at coordinate 83,633 of NZ_JAGGNU010000014.1, forward strand.
AAGGACCAGACGCTCGTGCCGCGCTCCGAGATGGTCAAGGGCTACGAGTTCGAGAAAGACCGCTACGTCATCTTCCAGCCCGACGAGCTCAAGGCGCTGGAGGAGGGCGGCAGCCACGTGATCGACATCGTCTCCTTCATCCCCGAGAAGGCGGTGGACCCGCTCTACTACGACAAGGCCTACTTCCTTGCGCCCGACAAGCGCGGCGGCAAGCCCTACAACCTGCTGAAGGCCGCCATGCAGCAAAGCGGGCGCTGTGCGCTCGCCCGCTGGTCCTGGAAGTCCAAGCAGTACGTGGTGCAGGTGCGCGCCGGCGACGACGGCCTGGTGCTCCAGCAATTGCTCTTCGCCGACGAGGTCCGGTCCATGAAGGACCTGGAAATCGAACAGCTCGCGCCGCCGTCGCCCGCCGAACTCAAGCTCGCGCTGCAGCTCATCGACCAGATCTCCGCCGAGGACTACGACCCCACGCTCTTCGAGGACGAGGAGAAGAAGCGCGTGCTGGCCGCGATCGACGCCAAGATCGCGGGCGAGGAAGTGGTGGCGGCCGAGCATCCCGAAGATGCTGCCGGCGCCCAGGTCATCGACCTCACCGAGATGCTGCGCGCCAGCCTGAGCCGCGCCGCCAAGCCCGGCGCCAAGCAGCCCGCGGCCATCGATAGAAAGGGCGCGAAGCGCGCCCCCCGGCCGGCCAAGGAGGCCGAACCGGCCCCGCCGGCGCGCGCGCGCATGAAGAAGTGAGCACCGCGCCGGTCGAGAGCACGCACCCGTACACGCTGCGCGGCGTCCGGCAGATGCTGGGTCTGACGCGGCATGCCATCTCCAAGCTGATCGAGCTCGGCTTCGTCGACCCCTCGCGGGGCCCCGGGCGCGCCTTGCGCTTTTCGTTTCGCGACGTCGTGCTGCTGCGCTCGGCGCACGACCTGCGCGTGGCGCGCATCCCCACGCGGCAGATCCTGCGCTCGCTGCGGCGGCTGCGCGAAACGCTGCCGGCCGAAGTGCCGGTGAGCGGGCTGCGCATCACCGCGGCTGGCGACCGCATCACCGTGCGCGCCGAGGACACGCAGTGGGAGCCCGACACCGGCCAGCTGGTGATGGACTTCAGCGTGGCGCCGGCGACCGGCTCGGTGAGCTTCATCTCGCAGCGCGCTGCCGAGCCGCCCGCGCCCGAGGCCGACGACGACCTCGAAGCGCTGTTCGAGACCGCCGAGGAACTGGAAGCCGCCGACCCGGTCGCCGCCGAGGACACCTACCGCCTCATCCTCGAGCAGGACCCGGCGCATGCCCACGCCTACCTCAATCTCGGCTTCATGCTGTGCGAGGCCGGCCGCTGCGGCGAGGCCGTGGCGCTCTACGACCAAGGCATCGCGCGCTGCCCCGACGATCCGCTGATGCACTACAACCGCGCCGTCGCGCTGGAAGAGCTGGGCCGCGTGGCCGCGGCGCTGTCGAGCTACGAGGCCTGCCTGCTTCTTGCGCCCGATTTCGCCGACGCGCACCAGAACGCCGCGCTGCTCTACGCCAAGGCCGGCCAGAAGCAGCTGGCGATCCGCCACTTCAGCGCCTTCCGCCGGCTGCAGCCGCGCGGCTAGCCGCGACGCCATGGCCCGCGCCGACCCGCTCAAGAAGTACAAGGCCAAGCGCAACTTCGCCGTCACGCCCGAGCCGGCCGAGGGCGGCCGGCAGAGCGAGCACGCGCGGCAGTTCGTGGTGCAGAAGCACTGGGCCACGCGCCTGCACTACGACTTCCGGCTCGAGCTCGACGGCACCATGATGAGCTGGGCGGTACCCAAGGGCCCGAGCTACGACCGCCAGGTGAAGCGCATGGCCATGCACGTCGAGGACCACCCGATCTCGTACAACAGCTTCGAAGGCACGATTCCGCCCAGGCAGTACGGCGCCGGCAAGGTCGTCATCTGGGACAAGGGCACCTGGGTGCCGATCGGCGACCCGCAAGAGGGCTTGCGCAAGGGCGACCTGAAGTTCGAGCTGCACGGCTACAAGCTGCGCGGCAAGTGGGTGCTGGTGCGCATCAAGAGCAAGGAGGGCAAGCAGGACGCCTGGCTGCTGATCAAGGAGCGCGATGCCTTCGAGCGGCCCTCGGCCGAGTTCAGCGTCGTCGACGAGTTTCCGGACAGCGTGGCCGAGCTGCCCATGCCCCAGGTGGAAGAGGCCGTGCCCGCGCCTTCGCCGGGACCGGCGCCGGTGCCGGCGAAGGCAAAGGCCAAAAAGCCTGCCGCGGCAGGCCGCGGCGCGGGGCTGCCGGCCGGCGCCGTCCCGGCCGAGCTGCCGCAGAAGCTTTCGCCGCTGCTCGCCACGCTGGTCGATGCGCCGCCCCCGCGTCCCGACGAGTGGATCTACGAGATCAAGTTCGACGGCTACCGCATGCTCGCGCACATCGGCGAGGGCGGCGGCGTGCGCCTGGTCACGCGCAACGGCCACGACTGGACCAGCCGCCTGCCGCATCTCGCGCGGGCGCTCGCGGGCATGAAGCTCGCGCCCGGCTGGCTCGACGGCGAGATCGTCGTGCTCGCCGAATCCGGCAGGACCGATTTCCAGGCGCTGCAGAACGCCTTCGAGAGCGCCAGCACCAAGGGCATCGTGTTCTTCCTGTTCGACCTGCCCTACTACGACGGCCACGACCTGCGCGGCGTGCCGCTGGTCGAGCGGCGCGAGTTCCTGCGCAGCCTGCTCGCCGATCCGCCCCCCGGCATCCGCTTCAGCGAGGCCTTCGATGCGTCGCCGCGCGACATCGTCGCCTCGGCCTGCAAGCTGGGGCTCGAAGGCGTCATCGGCAAGCGCAAGCAGAGCCGCTACGCGTCGCGCCGCTCGGCCGACTGGATCAAGCTCAAGTGCAGCCAGCGGCAGGAGTTCGTCATCGGCGGCTACACCGACCCCAAGGGCTCGCGCATCGGCATCGGCTCGCTGCTTCTCGGCGTGCACGACGGCAAGGGCGATCTGGTGTATGCCGGCAAGGTGGGCACCGGCTTCAACGACCGCTCGCTGGCCGACATGTTGAAGCGCCTGCAGAAGATCGGCATCGACCAGCGGCCTTTTAAGAACCCTACCGAGGACGAGCGCAGCGCGCACTGGGTCGAGCCCAGGCTGGTGGCCGAGGTGAGCTACGCCGAGTGGACCGCCGGCGGCCACATCCGCCATGGCGTGTTCCATGCGCTGCGCTCGGACAAGCCGGCCCGCGCGATCGTGCGCGAGAAGCCGGTGCACCTGAAGGTCACCGATACCGAGCAGGCCGCTGCCGCCGCCGCACCCAGGCCGCCGCCGAAGCTCAAGGTGAGCCATCCGGAGCGCGTGGTCGACCCGTCGACCGGCGTCACCAAGGTCGAGCTGGTGCGCTTCTACGGCCTGATCGCGCCGCTGATGATGGAACACCTCAAGGGCCGGCCCGTGTCGCTGGTGCGCGCGCCCACCGGCATCAAGGGCGAGCTGTTCTTCCAGAAGCACCTGGACAAGGGGAACATCGAAGGCATCCGCCAGCTCGACCCCGCCATCTGGCCCGGGCACGAGCAGCTGCTGGAAGTGGCGGCGCCCGAGGGGCTCGCCGCCGCCGCGCAGATGAACGTGGTCGAGTTCCACACCTGGAACGCCGTCAAGACCGCCATCGGCAAGCCCGACCGCATGACCTTCGACATCGACCCCGGCGAGGGCGTCGACTGGCCGGCGGTGCAGCGCGGCACCGAGGTCGTGCGCGTGTTCCTGAACGAGCTGGGCCTGGTCTCCTTCTGCAAGACCAGCGGCGGCAAGGGCCTGCACGTGGTGGTGCCGCTGCGCAAGGTCTACGACTGGGACACGGTGAAGGATTTTTCCGAGGCCATCGTGAGCCACCTGGCCAGGACGCTGCCGAAGATGTTCGTCGCCAAGAGCGGCCCGCGCAACCGCGTCGGCAGGATCTTCATCGACTACCTGCGCAACGGCTTCGGCGCCACCACCGCGTGCGCCTGGTCGGCCCGCGCGCGTCCCGGGCTCGGCGTCTCTGTGCCCATCGCGTGGGCGGAGCTGCACGGCCTGGCCGGCGGCGCGCAATGGACGGTGCAGAACATCCATACGCGGCTGGACAAGGGCAACGAGCCCTGGAAGGACTATGCGAAGTCGGCGCAGGGGATCGCGGCGGCGATGAAGAGGCTGGGGTTCAGGCCTTCCTAGTCCACTAAGGTCGCATCGACCACCGTCGGCTCGCCATCGTGCAGCCAGGCGTCGACCAGCGTGTACGACACCGCCAGCATCACCGGCCCGACGAAGATGCCGACCAGCCCGAAGCCGAGCAGCCCGCCGATCACGCCCGCGAAGATCAGCACCAGCGGCAGGTCGGCGCCGCGGCGGATCAGGATCGGGCGCAGGAAGTTGTCCATGGTGCCGACGATCACCGTCCACACCAAGAGGAAGATGCCCCAGCCGGTCGAGCCGCTCCAGAAGACCCAGATCACCGCCGGGGCCAGCACCAGCGTCGGCCCCACCTGCACGATGCACAGCATGAACATCACCGCCGTGAGCAGCGCCGCGAAGGGCACGCCGGCGATCGCCAGGCCGATGCCGCCCGTCACCGCCTGCACGATGGCCGTCACGCCCACGCCCAGCGCCACGCCGCGGATCGCCGCGCCGGCCAGCACCACCGCGTCTTCGCCGCGCTGGCCGCCGAGCTTGAAGCCGAAGCGCCGCACCACCGCCGCCGCCGATTCGCCGCTCGCATACATCATCCCGGCGATGACGACCGTGAGCACGAACTGCAGGGTCAGCGCGCCCAGCACGCCGGCCTGCGCGAACAGCCATGCCGTGACCTGCCGGGTATAGGGCGTGATCTTCGCCTCCAGTCCCGCCACGCCCGAGGCCACCAGCTCGTTCCAGGCGACGGTCAGCCTCGGCCCGACCAAGGGCAGGCGTTCCACCCAGCCGGGCAGGGTGGGCGGGCCCTGGCTGATCAAGGTCCGGAACCAGTTCACCACCTCCTCGGCATTGGCGGCGATGGTCGAGATCGCCAGCGTGAGCGGCAGCACGAACACGAGCAGCAGGATCAGCACCATCGCGAGCACCGCCAGGCTGCGGCGCTTCCACAGGCGCGCCTGGATCCAGAGAAAGGCCGGCCAGGTGGCCACCACCACCATGGCGGCCCAGATCGTCGCGCCGAGGAAGGGGCGCAGGATCCAGAGCGAGGAAGCGATGAGAAGGGCGAGCGTGAGGACGACGAAAGTCGTCTTGGCGAGGTCGGAGCGGGGGTCGGACATGGTGTGAAAGGTGCGGAGTCGTGCCCCGCAGTGTGACCCAAGCGCGGCCAAGCAAGCCGCTGCCTACACGAGGATGGCTGGACGGCTGATCCGTCGGCCTTCGCGGCAGAGGGATACCCGTGGGGCTGGGAATTCGAAGGACACGGTCGGCGCTCCCAGCCTCGCCGGCCCGTTTATGGGAGCAAGCGCATGAGCACCATCAGTTCCACCCGCGATGTCATCTCGTCCGAGCGAGTCGAAGGAACCGCGGTCTACAACGCAGCCGGCGAGAAGCTCGGGACCATCGACGACCTGATGATCGACAAGGTGTCGGGCCAGGTCCGCTATGCGGTCATGGAGTTCGGCGGCTTCCTCGGAATCGGCACCGACAGGTATCCAGTCCCGTGGAGCATGCTGAAGTACGACACCGCGCAGGACGGCTACGTCGTGCCCCTGGACAAGGACAAGCTCCAGGGCGCGCCGCGCTATGCGGGCGACAGCGTGCCCGACTACGACGACGCCTACAGCTCGACGATCAACAAGTACTACGGCTTCTAGGCCGCGACTGCACATGGATCCGACCGATAAACCATCGGACGATGCGGCCCCCTCGGGCGCGCCGCCGTCGCGCCCCGGCGACGAGGCGCCGGCCGGCACGCCGGGAACGGGCGAGGGCCTGTGCCGGCGTTGCGGCGGCTCGGGCAAGACCGAGGACGGCCAGGCCTGCCCCGAGTGCAAGGGCACCGGCAAGGTCACCGTCGGCATCGGCGGCGCCTGAGCTGCGGTGCGGCCGTGCAACAGCAGCAGCAGCTCTTCGAGGACCAGCAGGCGGCCCTGCACGGCTGGGTGTACGAGACCGGGTTCCTCAGCGCCGAGGAGGAGGCGGTGTTGCTCGACATCGTGCGGGCGCTGCCGCTCTATGAGATGCGCTACAAGAACTTCGTCGCGCGCCGCCGGGGCATGAGCTTCGGCGGGCACTACGATTTCGACGCCAACCGGCTGCAGCCCTCGCCGCCGCTGCCGGCATCGCTGGCGCCGCTGCGCGCCAAGGTGGCGGCCTGGCTCAATGTGCGGCCCGAGGCCTTCACCCATGTGCTGGTGGCCGAATACCGGCCCGGATCGCCGCTCGGCTGGCATCGCGACGTGCCCGATTTCGAGGATGTCGTGGGCGTCTCGCTGCTCGGCGAAGCCATCCTCGAATTCCGCCGCTATCCGCCTCGCCCGCTGCGGGGCGGTCCGATGGGCGGCCGATTGCAGCTGCGGATCGCGCCGCGCTCGATCTACCTGATGCGCGGGCCGGCGCGGTGGCAATGGCAGCACAGCGTGAAGCCGACCCAGGCGCTGCGCTATTCCATTACCTTGCGCACCCCTCGCGGAAAGCCCCTGGCGGGAGAAACGCTGAAAGGATCATCATCATGAGCAAGAAAGCCCCTGGCGGCACCGGCGACGGCAGCCGGCCCACGACCGATGGCGGTGTCGACAACATCGGCGCCGGCGAGAAATTCTCCGGCACCCGCACGCAGGCGGGAGAAGAAGCCACCGGCCCCGCGCCGGCCGAGCGCATGGCCGACAAGCGCAAGAACGTCGAAGCCACGCGCCATGACGACTCGGCGCCTTTCGGCCTCAACGAGGATCTGACGCCCGAGACCAACAAGGAATCGGGGCCTGCGCCCAACAAGAAGCCCAGGAAAGCGCCCTAGCCGCAACCCCGCAGCTCTTCAATTGCGCCGCTGGATCATCTTCCACCCGTTACCCGACGGGTCGCGAAAGCCGGCGTCCACGGTGCCGTAGCGATCCACCGGCTCCTGCGTGAACTCCACCCCCAGGGCAAGCATCCGGTCGTAGGCAGCGCGGCAGTCGTCCACGGTCAGCACGAGCGGCGGCATGGCACCTTTGGCCACGATCTCACGCACTGTCTGCGCCGTGGCCGCGTCGAGCACCGGCGGCCCGGGAGTGAACAGGCCGAGCTGGAACGTCGGCTGGTCCGGGTGCTGCACCGTGAGCCAGCGATAGTCGCCGTTTCCAACATCCGTGTGGACGCGGAAGCCGAGCTTCGCTACGTAGAAGGCGAGCGCTTCGTCTTGATCGCGCACATACAAACCGACCACTTCAATGCCCTGATTCATGGAATCTCCTGTTGTTCGGGCCCGTTTGTACCGTCCATTGCCTGGCGTCGCTTCTCCGAAACTGCGGTCGTGAGGTCGGGCCGGTGCGCGGCACTGACGATGCAGACCGGCACGCGGCCGAACTCGTGCACCGTCGCCCTCCCGCGCGTGCGGATCGCGCTCGGACTGTCGCCGGCGATGTCGCGGAAGGTGCGCCCGAAGGTGCCCAGGCTCGCCCAGCCTGTCGCAAAGGCGATCTCGGTGATGGACAGATCGGATTCCCGAAGCAGCGCCATTGCCCGCTCGATGCGCCGCGTGAGCAGGTACCGATGCGGCGGGATGCCGAAGGCCTGCTTGAACGATCGCGCGAAGTGGGCCTCGGAGACGCCGCTCACCTGCGCCAGCGACCCGACGGGCCATTCCTCGTGCGATGCGGCGTCCATCCGGTCCTTCGCGCGCAGCAGTCGCCGCAACAGTGCGGGATCCTGGTTTGCAGGGGCCCCACTCATGCCACCTCCGGCTGCACGTCGAGAAGCATTTGAGCCTCTTGGAGGTACGAATTCAGCATCGTTCATTTTGGAGCGATGCTAAGCGTTGTCCCCCGACTTCGCGGCTCGACCTTCGGCGTCGCAGCGGAAGCGGTCATTGTCCGAGGCCGAGGCGCGCAAGAGACTTGCGGTTAGCATCTCCGGGAGACACGCAGCCGGGGAAATCAATGCGGATATTGCTCGTCGAGGATGACCGGGTGCTGGCGGACGCGCTTTCGCGAGCACTGGTGCAGTCCGCCCATGCCGTCGACGTCGTCTCCACCGGCGAGGAGGCCGACCATGCCCTCGCCGCCGGCATCTACGACCTGGCCATCCTGGACATCGGCTTGCCGGGGCTGAGCGGGCTGGATGTGCTGAAGCGGCTCCGGGCACGCAAATCGACGATGCCCGTGCTGATGCTCACCGCCTTCGACACCCTCGCCGACCGGGTTCGCGGGCTCGATCTGGGCGCCGACGATTACCTGGCCAAGCCCTTCGACCTGCCGGAGCTCGAAGCGCGCGTGCGGGCGCTGCTGCGCCGCAGTACCGGATCCACACCCCACCTCGAGCATGGACAGCTGCGCTTCGATACCGTGGGCCGCCGCGTGTTCTACGACAAGCGGCCGCTGGATCTGTCGCCGCGCGAACTCGCCTTGCTGGAGCTGCTGCTGATGCGCGCGGGTCGTGTCGTGAGCAAGGAGCACATGGTCAACCATCTCTATGGCTGGGGCGACGAGGTCGGCGACAACGCGATCGAGGTCAACGTCTACAGGCTGCGCAAGAAGCTGGAGCCGCTCGGCTGCGAGATCCGCACCGTGCGCGGCATGGGCTACCTGATCGACAGCAGCGATGCGGAGGTCTGAGCCTCGGCTGCAGCGCAAGCTGCTGGCCTGGCTGCTCGGGCCGCTCGCCGTGCTGCTGGTGCTCGATACCGGCGCCGCCTACTGGAACTCGTTGCGCTTCTCCAACCTCGCCTACGACCGCGCGCTGCACGAGATCGGACGCGAGATCGCGCTGCATGTGAAGCTCGACGGAATGCACCCCCGGCTCGAGCTCTCGGAGACCGCGGCCAACATCCTGTTGCTGGATCAGGAAGACCAGCTCTTCTACCGCGTAGTCGGCGAGGACGGCGCCGATCTGGGCGGCGATGCGCAGCTGCCTGCGCCGCGCATCGAAAAGCTCGCCAAGCCGGACTTCTACGGCGATGCGGTACGCGGCGAGCCGGTGCGGATGATGGTGGCCTGGATGCCCATCGGGCCGGACGCCGGGCCTCCGCTGGTCCTGGTGCAGGTGGCAGAAACGCTCAACAAGCGAACGCGCTTCACCTGGGAGATGGTCGCCAACGTGGTGCTGCCGCAGCTGCTCCTGATCGTCATGGCGACGGCGGTGGTCTGGTTCGGCGTTTCGCGTGGGCTCGAGCCGCTGCAGCGGCTGCGGCGTGCCGTGTCGGACCGCTCGCACCTGGACCTGAGCCCGATCGACACCCACGACGTTCCGGGAGAGGTGCGGCCGCTGGTGGATGACGTCAACGAATTAATGGCACGCCTCGGGCGCACCTTCGATTTCCAGAACCGCTTCGTGGCCGACGCCGCTCACCAGCTGAAGACGCCGGTCAGCGGCCTGAAGGCCCAGATCGAGCTGGCGCTGCGGGAAAACGATCTGCAGCGGGTGCGCCATTCGCTCGCGCAGCTCTACATCAGCGCCGACCGGCTGTCGAGGCTGGTGCGCCAGCTGCTTTCGCTGGCCCGCAACGAGCCCGGCGCGCTCGACTCCATGCAATTGCAGCCGCTGGACCTGAATGCCCACGCGCTGGAGGTGAGCATGGAATGGGTGCCGCAGGCACTCAAGCGAAACATCGACCTGGGCTTCGAGGGCGCCGATCATCCGCTGATGATCGACGCCGACCGCGACCGCCTGCGTGAGCTGGTCAACAACCTGATCGACAACGCGATCCGCTACAGCCAGTCTGGCGGCCGGGTGACCGTGCAGGCCGGCCAGATCGAAAACGACCAATGCCGCCTGGCCATCAGCGACGACGGCCCCCGAATTCCTGTCGAGGAGCGCGCCCGCATCTTCGAGCGCTTTCACCGCCTCCTCGGAACGCAGGAGGATGGCAGCGGTCTCGGTCTCGCCATCGTCAGCGAGATCGCCACGCTGCATGGCGCGCGCATCACGCTGGAGGAAGACGCCGACGGCGTGGGCAACACCTTCAGCGTCTTCTTCCCATTGCGCGAAGCCCGCGGTGTTCGCGCTGCCTGATCGGCGCGGCAGCAGCGCTCTGTAAGCTTCCTGACAGCTCGCAGACAACCGGCTGTCAGCGCGCCGGCAGAAAGGTGACAGCACAGGTCTCTACGCTCGAGAACGGCGGAACCACTGTGGTTTCGAACCATTAACCGAGGAGACACCGTGTCGTTTTTGTCGAGCCCTGAATTCTGGATCGCCCTGTCGCAGATCATCCTGATCAATATCGTCCTGAGCGGCGACAACGCCGTCGTCATAGCGATGGCCTCCCGCTCGCTGCCGCCCGCCCAGCAAAAGAAGGCCATCCTGTTCGGCAGCGTCGGCGCCATCGTGTTGCGCGTGATCCTGACCTTCTTCGCCGTTTATCTGCTGACCCTGCCGTACCTCAAGCTGGTCGGCGCAGCGCTGCTGCTCTGGATCGGCATGGGCTTGCTGCAAGAGGAGGACGAGGGCAAGAGCCTGGACGGCCACGCCGGCCTGGCTGCGGCCATCAAGACCATCGTGGTAGCAGACCTGGTCATGAGCCTGGACAACGTCGTCGGCGTCGCTGCTGCAGCCAAGGGCAATGTTCCGCTGCTCGTCTTCGGTCTGGTGATCAGCATTCCCCTGATCATCTTCGGCAGCACCTTGATCCTGAAGCTGATGGAGCGATTCCCGGTCATCATCGTGCTCGGCGCCGCGCTGCTCGGCTGGGTGGCCGGCGAAATGGCGATGACGGATCCGGCCATCGTCGATTGGGCCGCCGATCGTCACGCGCTGCATACGGTGGTCCCTGCGCTCGGTGCCATGTTCGTGGTGGCGATCGGCAAGTGGCTGAGCAGCCGCCGCGAACAGCGCCGCGAACAACTGCAGGCGGCCAAGAAGCAACCCGCCGTCTGAAGGTGCCCGCATGACGCGCATTCTGGTACCCATCGACCCCGATCAGCCAGCGCGAACGCGCTCTGCCATCGAGCAGGTCGTGCGCATGCGCCGGAACGACCGGGTGTCCATTCGCTTGCTGCGGGTGCAGCCCAAGGTCTCGGGCCATGTGGCAATGCTCTTCGCTGCGGGCGAGCTGCTCGACTTGCAGCTGAGCGCGGGCGCCGAGGATCTGCAGTACGCACAGAAGCTGCTCGATCTGGCGGGGGTGCCCTACACCAGCACCGTGCTGGTGGGGCGCAGCGCCGAGACGATTGCCATGGCCGCTCGCGACTACAGCTGCGACCGTATCGTCTTCGGCCGCGACGAGCCCAGCCTGGCAGGAGCGATCTTCGGCTCGCTGGCGCAGCAGGTGCGCCAGCACCTGGGTGCGAGCGGTGACCCCCAGGTCATCAGCTCCTGAATGAGAAGAGCTGGCGTGACCGGCGGCCGAATCGCCTCACCCACCCCCACGCGTAAACGCCGCAAGCTCCCATTCCCCCGTCTTCTCGTCGTGCCGCAGGACGTACACATGCCCGTCCTCCGCATCGACCTTGAACCAGCGTTGCGCCGGCGCAAACCAGCGATCGACGATGCTGCGCACGGCAAGTCGGCGCTCGCCGAGCCAGAAGGCGAGCGGCTCCTGCTCATCGCGATATCCGGCGTAGCACTCCACACGAATCGTCATGCTGACAAGGTCGCTGCCGCTCAGCCGAGCCACGCGGGAACAGGGAGCTTCTTCTCGCGCAGGAAGCCGGGGTTGTAGAGCTTCGACTGGTAGCGCGTGCCTGCGTCGGCAAGGATGGTCACGATGGTGTGGCCCGGGCCGAGGTCGCGCGCCAGGTGGATCGCGCCGGCCACGTTGATGCCGCTGGAGCCGCCCAGGCACAGGCCCTCTTCGCGCAGCAGCTCGAACAGCACCGGCAGCGCCTCGTCGTCCGGGATCTGGTAGGCGTCGTCGATGGCGGCGCCTTCCAGGTTGCGCGTGATGCGGCTCTGGCCGATGCCTTCGGTGATCGAATTGCCCTCGCTGCGCAGCTCGCCGTGCTTGATGTAGTGGTACATCGCCGCGCCCATCGGATCGGCGGCGGCGATGACGACCGCCGGCTTGCGTTGCTTCAGGTACAGCCCGACGCCTGCGAGCGTGCCGCCGGTGCCGATCGCGCAGACGAAGCCGTCGACCTGGCCGTCCGTCTGCCGCCAGATCTCGGGGCCGGTGGAGCGGGCGTGGCCGTCGCGGTTGGACAGGTTGTCCCATTGGTTCGCATACAGCACGCCCTTGGCTTCGCTGCGCGCGAGTTCCGCCGCGAGGCGCTCGGCCACGTGCACGTAGTTGCCCGGATCGCTGTACGGCGCTGCGGGCACTTCGCGCAGCTCCGCGCCGCAAAGGCGCAGGGCATCCTTCTTCTCCTGGCTTTGCGTCTGCGGGATCACCACCACCGTGCGGTAGCCGCGAGCGTTGCCCACCAGCGCCAGGCCGATGCCGGTGTTGCCGGCCGTGCCCTCGACGACCACGCCGCCGGGCCGCAACTCGCCGCGCGCTTCGGCGTCGAGCACGATGTAGAGCGCCGCGCGATCCTTGACCGACCCGCCGGGGTTCATGAACTCGGCCTTGCCGAGAATCGTGCAACCCGTCAGTTCGGAAGCCTTGCGCAGCCTGATGAGCGGTGTGTTGCCCACCGCCTCGATGAAGCCGTCACGCACGTCCACAATGCATGCAGGATAGCCGGCACCGGAATCAGCTACTGGCAGAAGCGTTTTTCATCGGCTGGCGCCGCCCACCCTCCGCATCCGTCATCGATTTCATGGCGCAGATCGCACCGGCCGCTACGCGAGGCATGCGCCTACAGCCGGGCTCGATTCGGCGCGTACCTTGGCGCCAAAGGAGGCCACCCCATGCCCATCGCAACGCCACGCCCCGACCCTGACCCGATTGCCACGCCGCCTGTCGCGCCACTGGAAGCAGAGATTCGCGCCGCCGATCTCGAAGGCCGAAAGGACGCGCCAAAGGAGGAGAAGAAGGACAAGACCGCCGGCCAGCCCGGACTCGACGAGAACGCGCCGGGCTTCATCAAGCGCAAGCCGTCGCCTTGAGACGGCGCGGGAAGCGCCGCGCGGAAAATCAAGAAGAAGAGGACAGGCCCGCGAGGCCGCCTGCTGCGGCTCTCAGCCGATGCGAACCCCCACCTTCTCGCCGGCCGAGACGATCTCGCCCCAGGTCGCGTCGTCGAGCCAGATGCCCTCGCGCTCGCGCGCCGCGCGGGTCTTGCGCTCGGGCTCGCCCGCGATCTGCACCGCGTCGAAGCCCTGGCCCGGCGGGCCCTGGCGCAGCCAGTCGATGAAGGCGCCTGCCTCCTGCTCGAAGGCGGCTTGGGTGCCGAGCTTGGCCGGATCGATCACGATGGCCAGCATGCCGTTGAGCACCGTGCGCGCGGTGTCGGCCGGGCGGTGCCAGGTGCCGCCGCCGGTGAGCGCGCCGCCGAGCAGCTCGCAGGCCACGGCCATGCCGTAGCCCTTGTGCTCGCCGAAGGTCATCAGGGCGCCGAAGAGGCCGTTGCTCTGCGGCACCACGACCACGCCCGGGTCGTCGGTGGGCGCGCCGTGCTCGTCGATGAGATAGCCGGGCGGCACCCGCTCGCCCTTGTTGTGGGCCACGCGCATCTTGCCCTGGGCGACGCGGCTGGTCGCGTAATCCAAGATGAAGGGATCTGCGCCTTTCAGCGGAATGCCGATGCAGCACGGGTTGGTGCCGAAGCGCCCGTCGCCGCCGCCCCAGGGCGCCACCACGGGGCGCGAGAGCACGTTGACGAAGTGCATCGAGACCAGGCCCTCTGCCGTCGCCATCTCAGCGAAGTGGCCGATGCGGCCGAGATGGTGCGCGTTGGCGAGCGAGAGCACGCAGCTGCCGTGCTGCTTCGCGCGTTCGATGGCGAGCGCCATCGCCTGCACGCCGACGATCTGGCCGTAGCCGCGCTGGCCGTCGAGGGCGAGCATGGGGCCGGTGTCCAGATTGATCCTGACCGATGCGTTGGGCTTGAGCCCGCCTTCGGCCGCGGCATCCACATAGCGCGGCACCATGCCGACGCCGTGCGAATCGTGGCCGCTGAGGTTGGCGAGGACGAGATTCGCAGCAACCTGTTCGGCTTCGGCCGGGCTGCTGCCGGTGCCGGCGATGATGGATGCGACCTGGGTGCGAAGGGTCGAAGCGGGAATCGTGGTTGGCATTCAAAAGGCTCCTGGTGTTGCCCCTTCCCCCTCTGGGGGAAGGCTGGGATGGGGGCTGCGTCGAGGCGGGGCGCGATCTTGCGAAGCTGCATGCCCCCACCCCTGCCCTCCCCCAGAGGGGGGAGGGAGAAAGGCAGGTCACATCACCGCCCCCACCTGCCACGGCACGAACTCGTTCTGCCCGTAGCCGTGCTTCTCGCTCTTGCTCTGCTCGCCCGAGGCGGTGGCCAGCACCAGCTCGAAGATGCGCTGGCCCATCTCCTGGATCGACACCGTGCCCTCGACGATCTCGCCGCAGTTGATGTCCATGTCTTCCTCCTGCCGCTGCCACAGCGCCGAGTTGGTCGCGAGCTTGAGCGAGGGCGAGGGCGCGCAGCCGTAGGCGGAGCCGCGGCCGGTGGTGAAGCAGATCATGTTGGCGCCGCCGGCGACCTGGCCGGTCGCGCTCACCGGGTCGTAGCCCGGCGTGTCCATGTAGACGAAGCCGTGCGCCGCCACCGGCTCGGCGTACTCGTACACCGCTTCGAGGTTGCTGGTGCCGCCCTTGGCCACCGCGCCCAGCGACTTCTCGAGGATGGTGGTGAGCCCGCCGGCCTTGTTGCCGGGCGAGGGGTTGTTGTTCATCTCGCCTTCGTTGATCTCGGTGTAGTGCTCCCACCAGCGGATGCGCTCGACCAGCTTCTCGCCGACCTCGCGCTTCACCGCGCGGCGCGTGAGCAGGTGCTCGGCGCCGTAGACCTCGGGCGTTTCCGAGAGGATGGCCGTGCCGCCGTGCGCCACCAGCAGGTCGACCGCGGCGCCGAGCGCCGGGTTGGCGCTGATGCCCGAGTAGCCGTCGGAGCCGCCGCACTGCAGGCCGATGGTGATGTGCGCCGCGCTGCAGGGCTCGCGCTTCACCGCGTTGGCGCGCGGCAGCATCTCGTTGATGAGCGCCACGCCTTTCTCCACCGTCTTGCGCGTGCCGCCCGTGTCCTGGATGTTGAAGACGCGGAAGTTCTCGCCCTCGGCGAGGTTGCCGGTCGCGAGCCAGGCGTTGATCTGGTTGGCCTCGCAGCCCAGCCCGACCACCAGCACGGCCGCGAAGTTGGCGTGCGTCGCGTAGCCGGTGAGCGTGCGTTCGAGGATCTGCATCCCCATGCCGCCGGTGTCCATGCCGCAGCCGGTGCCGTGCGTGAGCGCGACCACGCCGTCGACGTGGGGGTACGCGGCGAGCGCCGCCGGATTGGTCTTGCGCGAGAAATGGTCGGCGATGGCGCGCGCCGCGGTGGCCGAGCAGTTCACGCTGGTCAAGACGCCGATGTAGTTGCGCGTGGCCACGCGGCCGTCGGCGCGCTTGATGCCCATGAAGCTGGCCTCGCGCCGCGCGGGCGGCGGCTTCACGTCGGCACCGAAGGCGTAGTCGCGGTCGAAGTGGCCCTTGTCGGGGCCCATGTCGAGGTTGTGCGTGTGCACGTGCTCGCCGGGCGCGATCGGCTTGCTCGCGAAGCCGATGATCTGGTTGTAGCGGCGCACCGGCTCGCCTTGCGCGATGGCGCGCACGGCAATCTTGTGCCCGGGCGGGATCAGGCCGCGTGCGCTCACGCCTTCGACCGGCGTGCCGCCGACGATTTGGCCGCGCGCAATGACGACGTCGTCGGCGGGATGGAGTCGGATAAACGGGTTCATCGTGTGTGTCCTGAATCGAGGGCTCAGAAAAACATCTTAGGCAGCCAAAGTACCAAGGAGGGCATGTAGGTGATCACCACCAGGCTCAAGAGCAGCGGGATCAGCCACGGCAGGATCGCCATCGTCGTGCGCTCGAAGCTCAGGCCCGCCACGCGCGCCAGCACGAAGAGCACCATGCCCATCGGCGGATGCAGGAGGCCGATCATCAGGTTGAGCACCATCACCAGGCCGAAGTGGACCGGGTCGACGCCCAGCTGCATGGCGATCGGCAGCAGGATGGGCACCAGGATCGTGATCGCCGCGGTCGGCTCCAGGAAGCAGCCGACGAAGAGCATCAGCAGGTTGGCCAGGAGCAGGAAAACCCAGGCTTCGTTGGTGACGGCGAGCACCCATTTCGCGATGTCGGCGGTAACGCCGGTGGCGGTCAGCATCCAGCCGAAGATCGAGGCCGCGGCCACGATGAAGAGCACGGTGGAGGTGGTCTCGATGGTGTCGAGGCAGACCTTGACGAACATCTTCCAGGTGAGCGTGCGGTACCAGGCGAAGCCGAGGATCATGGCCCACGCGCAGGCCGCGATGGCGCCTTCGGTGGGCGTGAAGAGACCGGTGGTCATGCCGCCGATCAGCAGCACCGGCGTCATGATGGGCAAGAGTGCCTCGAAGCGGAAGATGCGGTCGAGCACGAAGAGCGCGGCCAGCCCCGCGAATACGGTGATCTGCGCCGGCGCGCCGAGCTTGGCCACCAGCACCCACAAGAGGAGCGGCCAGCCGATCACCACCGCGAGCTCGCACAGTGCCTTGAAGAGCCGCGTGCTCGAGAACTTGACGTCGCCGCCCCATTTGTTCTTGTGGGCGAAGTAGGCGACGGTGAGCATCATGAGCAGCGCCATCATCGCGCCCGGCAGCAGGCCCGCGAGGAAGAGCGCACCCACCGAGACGTTGGCCATCATCCCGTAGATCACGAAAGGCAGGCTGGGCGGGATGATCGGGCCGAGGGTGGCCGACGCGGCCGTCACGCCGACCGCGAACTCGGTCGCGTAGCCGTGCTCCTTCATGGCCTTGATCTCGATGGTGCCCAGGCCCGCCGCATCGGCGATGGCGGTGCCGCTCATGCCGGCGAAGATCACCGAGCCCAGCACGTTCACATGGCCCAAGCCGCCCTTGAGCCAGCCCACCAGCGCCAGCGCGAAGTTGTAGATGCGCGTGGTGATGCCGGCGTTGTTCATCAGGTTGCCGGCCAGGATGAAGAAGGGCACCGCGAGCAGCGGGAAGCTGTCGATGCCGCTCACCATGCGGTGGATCACCACGAAGGGCGGCAGGCTGCCCGACATCAGGATGTAGGCCAGCGAGGCGCCGGCCATCGCGATCGCGACCGGGATGCCGCCGGCCATGAAGATCAGGAAGAAGATCTTGAGCATGTTGTTGTTCTAGTTGTCGGCCAGCTTGGATTCGGGCCGTTCGAGCACGCTGTAGCCGCGCCGCCAGTGCACGCGCGCGACCTGCATCGAGCGCCAGGCCATCGCGGCGAAGCCGAACAGGCACAGGCCGTAGACGATGTTCATCGGCAGGTCGACGATGGTCATGCGCGTCTGGTTGCCGATCTTCAGCATCATCTGCACCGTCATCACGACGGCCGCAACGAAGAAGGCGATGCGCAGCACGTCGACCGCGCGCGACAGCCAGCGCCCCATGGCGTCCGGCATGTGGCGGTAGAAGAAGTCGACCTGGATCTGGTTGTTCTTGGCCACGCCGATGGCGGCGCCGACGAACACCACGCCGATCAGCATGTAGCGCGCCACCTCTTCCGTCCAGGCCGCCGAGTCGTTCATCACGTAGCGCGTGACGAACTGGTAGAACACGGTCAGCCCGAGCAGCCAGAAGATGGCCAGCGCGATCCAGCCCTCGGCGATGGTGTCGGACAAGTCGACCGCTTCGTCCTCGGCATGGAAGTGGCCCTCGTCGTCGATGATCTTCTGCTGTTTCATCGTTACTTGATCGCGATGATCCGGTCGTAGTCCTGCTGCCGGTACCCATGGTCGGTCGGCTTGGTGTTCTTCAGCACCGCCTCGCGGAACGCGTTCTTGTCGACCGTGATGACGTTGTTGCCCTTCTTCTTGAACTCCTCGACCAGGCGCGCTTCTGACGCGATGATTTCCCGGCCGGTCTTCTCGGCGGCCTCCTGCATCACGTCGGTGAAGATCTTCTTCTCGTCGGCCGAGAGCTTGCTCCACAGCGGGCCCGAGACGATGGTCAGCAGCGAATCGACGATGTGCCCGGTGAGCGAGATGTTCTTCTGCACCTCGTAGAACTTCTTGGCCTCGATGGTCGGCAGCGGGTTCTCCTGCGCATCGACGGTGCCGTTCTGCAGCGCGAGGTAGACCTCGGCGAAGGCGATCGGCGTCGGGTTGGCGCCCAGCGCCCTGGGGAAGGCGAGGTAGGCCGGCGCGTCGGGCACGCGGATTTTCAGGCCCTTCATGTCCTCGGGCTTGGCCACGGGCTTCGCGGCGCTCGAGGTGACGTGCCGCGCGCCGTAGTAGTTGAGCGCGGTGATGTGGTTGCCTGTCTTGTCGTCGTAGCCCTTGGCCAGCTCCTTGAACACGTCGCTCTTGGCGTACTTCAGCTGGTGCTCCGCATCGCGGAAGATGAAGGGGAAGTACGACACCGCGAGCGGCGGATGGCTGCGGCCGGCGAAGCTCGCGCCCGAAAGAATGATGTCGACCGTGCCCAGTGTCAGGCCCTGGTTGATATCGGCTTCCTTGCCCAGGCTCGAGGCCGGGAAGACCTGGATCTCGTACTTGCCGTTGGTGCGCTTCTTGATCTCTTCGCCGGCCCACACCGAGTACTTGTGGAAGGGCTCCGAGGTCTCGTAGACGTGCGCCCACTTGAGCTTGGTCTGGGCATGGGCCATGCCGATGGTGCCGAGCGCGCCGGCGGCCAGTGCGCAGGCGGCGAGGGTCTTGAGGGCGAATCGCTTGGTGCTCATTTTCTTGTCTCCGGTGGTGGGTGAATGAAAAGGTTGGCACGGCGCCAGCTGGCGCTGAAGCGCTGGTGCGACTTGTCCATGTGCGCGTGCATCGCGCGGCGCGCGGCATCGGCATCGCGCGCGGCGATCGCGTCGCGGATCGCCTCGTGCTCGGCGATGGCGCTCTTCCACGACTTGACGCTCTCGAAGTAGCCGCCGAGCCGCGTGAAGATCGGGCCGCGGCGCGAATCCCAGAAGCCCTGCACGGTCTCGGCGAGCACCGCGTTGCCGCAGCACTCGACGATGGCGAGGTGGAAGGCGCGGTCGCCTTCGAGCGGCATCATGTTGCGCTCGGCCAGCTCGCGCATGAGCTCGATGGCGCGCGTCATCGCGGCGATGTCGCGCCGCTTGGCCGTCAGGGCTGCGATGGCCGCGGTCTCGCCTTCGACCACGCGGCGCGCGCGGATCAGCTCGAGCGGCCCCCATTCGGTGGCGGCCACGGGCGCGGCGGCGCGGCGCGAGCGGTCGAGCACGTAGACGCCCGAGCCGGTGCGCACCTCGACCCAGCCCTCCACCTCGAGCGCGATCAGCGCCTCGCGCACCGAGGGCCGGCTCACGCCCAGCTGCTTGGCTAGGTCGCGCTCGGCCGGCAGGCGCGCGCCGACGGCGAACTCGCCCTTGGCGATCAGCGCGCGCAGCTGGTCGGCAATCTGGCGGTAAAGGCGCTTGGGTCCTACGATCTGCAACGGCACGTGGGTCGGGGCTTTAAGGGTTGTCCTGAATTGGACAAGTGGTCAGGCCAATTCAGAATACGATCCGCACCGCGATGCAGCCATCGGGCCAAACCCTGAACAGCTGCCTCGCATCCATCTGCGACCCAAAACCGACCAAGGACATTCCATGAGACTCAAGGGCAAAACCGCGCTCGTGACCGCGGCCGGGCAGGGCATCGGCCATGCGAGCGCACTCGCACTCGCCGCCGAAGGCGCCCAGGTCTGGGCTACCGACGTCAACGAGACGCTGCTCGCGCGCTATGCCGGCGTCGCCAACATCCAGGCCGCCAAGCTCGACGTGCTCGACAAGGCCGCGATCGACGCCTTCGCGAAGACGCTGCCCACGATCGATATCCTGTTCAATTGCGCCGGCGTGGTGCACAACGGCACCGCGCTGCAGGCCAGCGACGACGACCTGGACTTCGCCTTCCGCCTCAACGTGCGCGCCCAGCTCTGGACCATCCAGGCGGTGCTGCCGGGCATGCTGGCGGCGGGCCGCGGCAGCATCATCAACATGGCCAGCGTGTGCTCCAGCATCAAGGGCCTGCCCAACCGCTGCGTCTACGGCACCACCAAGGCGGCGGTGCTGGGGCTGACCAAGAGCGTCGCGGCCGACTATGTGGGCCAGGGCATCCGCTGCAATGCGGTGTGCCCCGGCACCGTCGACACGCCCTCGCTGGGCGAGCGCATCAACGCCAACGCCGACCCGGTCGAGGCGCGAAAAGCCTTCATCGCGCGCCAGCCCATGGGACGCCTGGCGCAGGCCGAAGAGATCGCGCCGCTGGTGGTGTTCCTCGCCAGCGACGAATCGCAGTTCGTCACCGGCCAGGCCTATGCGGCCGACGGCGGCATCACGATATGAACCAGCTCGATTTCGCCGGCCGGCACGCGGTCGTCACCGGCGGCGCGACGGGCCTGGGCTACGGTATTGCGCAGCGGCTGATCGCTTCCGGCGGCAGCGTCACGCTGTGGGACCGCGACACCGAGGCGGTCACCAAGGCGGCCTGGGCGCTGGGCGCCAAGGCCTTCGCGCTCACGGTCGACGTGTCGCAGCAGCCTTCGGTGGCGCAGGCGGTGGCGGCCACGCTGGCACAGGCCCAGCGCATCGACGCGCTGGTCAACAGCGCCGGCATTACCGGGCCCAACACCAAGATGTGGGACTATCCGGTCGACGCCTGGCGGCAGGTGATGGAGGTCAACATCAACGGCGTCTTCCTGTGCTGCCGCGAGGTCGTGCCGCAGATGCGCCGGCAGGGCTACGGCCGCATCGTCAACATCGCCTCGGTCGCCGGCAAGGACGGCAACCCCAACGCCAGCGCCTACAGCGCCAGCAAGGCAGCCGTGATCGCGCTCACCAAGTCGCTCGGCAAGGAGCTCGCCGACACCGGCGTGCGCGTCAACTGCGTGACGCCGGCGGCGGTGAAGACCGCGATCTTCGACCAGATGACGCCCGAGCACATCGGCTTCATGCTCTCGAAAATTCCGATGGGGCGCTTCGGCACGGTGGAGGAGATCGCCGCGATGGTGGGCTGGCTCTGCACCGAAGATTGCTCTTTTTCCACCGGCGCGGTGTTCGACCTGTCGGGCGGCCGCTCCACTTACTGAACCTGCAAGAAGAAAGGCATACATGAAACTCGTTCGCTACGGCAACCCCGGCAAGGAGAAGCCCGGCCTCGTCGATGCCGGCGGCCAGCTGCGCGACCTCAGCGCGGTGGTCAACGACGTCGGCCCCGACCAGCTGGGCGATGCCGCGCTGGCCAAGCTGCGCAAGCTCAAGACCGACAAGCTGCCTGCGGTGCGCGGCAAGCCGCGCTTCGGCAGCCCGGTCGCCAACGTGGGCAAGTTCATCGCCATCGGCCTCAACTACGCCGACCACGCGGCCGAGTCGGGCCTGCCGATCCCGCCCGAGCCGGTGGTCTTCATGAAGGCCACGAGCTGCATCCAGGGCCCGAACGATCCGGTCATGCTGCCCAAGAACTCGGTCAAGAGCGACTGGGAGGTGGAACTCGGCGTGGTGATCGGCACCAGGGCGCGCTACGTCTCGCAGAAGAGCGCGCTCGACTTCGTGGCCGGCTACTGCGTCATCAACGACGTGAGCGAGCGCGAGTACCAGATCGAGCGCGGCGGCACCTGGGACAAGGGCAAGGGCTGCGACACCTTCGGCCCCATCGGTCCCTGGCTGGTGACGCGCGACGAGATCGAGAATCCGCAGCGCCTCTCGATGTGGCTCGACCTCAACGGCAAGCGCATGCAGACCGGCAGCACCAAGACGATGATCTTCAACGTCGCCAAGATCGTGAGCTACCTGAGCCAGTTCATGACGCTCCTGCCCGGCGACGTGATCACCACCGGCACGCCGCCCGGCGTCGGGCTCGGCATGAAGCCGCCGCTCTATCTCAAGAAGGGCGATGTGATGACGCTGGGCATCGAAGGGCTGGGCGAGCAGCGGCAGGAAGTGGTGCCCTTCAAGTTGTGAGCACGCCTCCAATCAACCTTCGTTGACCTGCCGCGCGTTCAGGGGCTGGACCGGCCGATTGTTCTCGTGCGGCAGCGCGTGCCTGAGTTTCTCGAGCTGGCTGCGCGAGATCTCGACGGGCTGCTTCATCACCATCCACAGCACGCCCTCGGAGCACGGCGGCGTGGTCAGGGAGCCGCTGAAGCGGTAGTAGGACTTCGATTTCGGCAGGATGGACTCGGGCCGGAAATGCGCCTCGAGCGTGGAGCTCTGGCCGGCGCCGGCGGGCATGTGGTCCCATGCGACATTCAGCCCCTTGTTCTCCCGGCCTTCCTTGAACATCACGGCGACGACGGCCAAGTTGCCCTGCCGGTCCTTGTGCACGAAGTGCCCTTCCAGGGGAAAGCGCTTGCCCCGGATCTCGTTCTCGCTGGGGTGATGGAAGTGCACCTGCACCAGGTCATAGCGGCTGCCGTCCATCACGATGTAGCTGCCCGGCTCGAAGTTGATCTGGACCGTGTGGCCGTTGTGGACTTCTGCCTCCTTTCCCGATCGAGCGTAATGAAACTCGATCGGAGGCAGCTTGGCGGAGAACGCCTTGTCGATGTTGATCGGCGACTGGTTGCGTCCGCTGCTGCACATCAGGTTGTCGCCTTCCAGCGCAGCCCAATGCTCGGGGCCCGTCTCACCCTCGTAGCTCCACCCACCGTGGCTGCCGTGCGTGGCCTGCTTCTTTTCTTGCCCTTGCTCCAGCTTGTCTGCGAGCTGCGCGTGCGAGGCGCTCGCGAGGCCGAACAACGCAACCAACGCGCAGGTCTGTGCCGCGCCTGCGAACGAGGTCTTGAAACGCATGAATATCTTTCCTTCGGATGGGGTGAACGAGATCGTGCACGGATCGGGTGCGGGCCATGCGCCGCGCTTTCCGGCCAGCAGGAGGTCTGCCGGCGAATACCGTGTGTGCTGCAACTCAGGAGGCGCTGCCGCCTCGAGCGACGGCAGAGTATCGTCGTGCGATGAACGGTCGATGAACAGCCGGTTGGCGCGCATTGCTGGTTGGGCGGACGATGAAATATCTGAGGCAGCGGACCCTAGTCGGCAAGCGCGGCCAGAAGCAACGCTGCGCGCGCCCGGTTTTCGGGTAGTGCGTCCATCACGGCCTCCTTCATCGCGATGAGCGTTTTCTGGTCGAAAGAATTCTCGTCATAGGGTTGGCCGGACGCGAGAAGGTCGACCTGAGATTTCAGATCGAGAGTCGACTTCGATACGAGCTCGACGAATGCGACGGCAGCGTTGGCGTGTCTGCCGTTACGTGCCAGTGCCAGTGGATACCTGCCCTTGCTGTCCTGTGTACAGAGGATGGTGACCTTGTCTTCGTTTGAAAATCCTGAGTTCAGAATCGGTTGAAGAAAGGCCCGCGCGCAGTGGCTGGAATCCACCTCGCTGTCGAACAAGGCGTGTGCAGGCGTGCCGTCGTCGTTGACTTGGGTCAACGCATACAGTTGCTGCGCCTGGGTGAACGTCGGATCCAAAAAGCAGTCCATCAGGACCTGGATGGTTTTCAGATGGTCGCCCTCTGGAGTGAATGGCCATGCGAAGACCATGGCCGCATGCAGCGGACTAAGACGTTTGCCACTTCCGCTGCACAGCACTTCCAGCTTTTCCATCGTCGACAGCACGCTGCCGATGATGACGTCAACGAGTCCTTGAGCACTTTCAAAGAATCCGTGCGACGCTGCGATCTCCAGAATGGATTGGGGTTTGTTCACGCCCAGCATTTCCTTCAGCTGCAATGGACTCCCGCGGGCGTCGGCGAGTACCTCGATGACCTGATCCCGAGAAATGTTGGCAAGAACCAATTCGTAGAGGTATTCGAAGGTAGAAGGTGTGTAAGTCACCAACTTTCCCCCAAATTCGCGAGTCACCGTTGAGTAGTCGATATTGACGTGTCTCTTGTCGGGTCCGGTCACGGAGGGGTAGTCAGTCTCTGCAGCGAAAGGGATGAGCCTGAGGAACGTGGTCCTTATTTGGGAGGTCATGAGATATTTCTTCATCGGTATCCATTCCTCCAGAGACCAATCCTCGATCGCATCGATGCTGGTTTCGAGCAACCGTCGATGCGTCGCTGTTTGATTGGGATCGTAAAACCTCAATACGTACTGTGGCTGGGTATTGGAAGATCTTGAACTCTTGAGTCGAATGGAAAGTCCCATTGCATGCGAAGCCGCGTTCGCATCGCTGCCGGTCAGCAGCATGAAGCCCCGCGGGGGCCCGTCTGGTTCCAATTGCGACGCTTGAAGGCGCAGGATGGAGCCGAAATGCTGAGGTGTAAACAAGAAGCCACCGGGCCCCCTGTAGTAAAAGGCGTCGCATGGGTGCTTCAGGTCTTCGCTCATGTGCGATTGAAGTACTTCGACACTGGCGTAGCTGGCGTAGGAGAAGCGTCCTGTCTTGTGTTGGGCCTGATCGGCGAGCCATTGAAGAGTCAGATGCTCACACACGACCTTCTTCGTGCTGCCCGGAAACATGGCGAGGGTATTCAGGTTGAGACGACGGTACTTTTCTCGCGCGTCCTCGAGGGGCAGTTCGGTGCTCAAGAATTCCGCGGGGTCCCGACAGTAGAGGTGCCCCTCTGCCTTGGCAGTGATGCCAGTCGCTTCTTCCGTGAGTGGATCGTAGAACGCCACCTCGATCTTGTGCGGGTAGCCGCCGGGACAGCGTACGTGCAACCTGTGGGTGCATGGATTGTCGATGCGTGGCCATCGGGCAAATTGAGCGCCAGATCACGGGCGTCGCGAGGCAATGCGCCACGGCAATCGAGGATGGCGGCGCGGTAGCCCTTCAGTTCCACATACGACAGGCCAGGAAGATCTTGCAGTCCCTCGGGCAGCCTCTGCTCGCCCCTCGCAAGAAAAACGCTGGTGACGCTTTTACCGTTGGCGTTCGCCAGCTGTTCGTACGCTTGCCAGACTTTGCGTGTGAGGCAGCAGCCGGAAGGATCGAATTCCAGGTGAAGCTCATTGCCGTTCAACGCGCGCTCGAATCGATTGAGCAAATCGCTCTTCTGCGCCTGACTGGCTCCGGGCGGAATGCATTCATCAATGGCGCTGCGCAAGGCTGTTCTTGCCTCGGCGATGGAAGGTGGCGGCTTCTGCGCCAGGGCCTCCGGTGCGGAGAGCTGCGGAACGAGTGATGGTGCGTTCGCGCTCGGACTGGTACGCGGGGACTTTTCCATGGTGGATTCTTTTTCGGCAACAGGTGGGGAAAAAAGGCTGTCTCACGGCGCGAAACAGCGCCTGATGAGTAACGCGTGCTGTCGAAAGGTTCCATTCAGTGCCACTGACGTGTTTGTCCTGCGCTTCGCGCGCCCGGGCCGAGTCGCCTTCATCGACCACCAGCAGGCCGCATTCCTGCAATGCCAGTTCGGACAGCGCTTCGGGGGCGACGCGCCGGCCAGCACGGGGCGTTTGCCGACACGCACAGCAGGCGGCAGCGCATCGCGCCCGCCCATGCTGGGTCGAACAATGCTTGACCATGCCGAGCGATGCGTCAGCGATCCAGCACAACAGCCATCCGCGAGCCGCATCGTCGATCTGGCGTCGCAGCCGCCGCTGGATCCTCGCGATGCTCGGCGTGCTGCTGCTGGTCCTGCTGCTGTCTCACGCGCACAAGGTCGATTGGGCCGGTGCCTGGGAGGCGTTGAGGCGCTATCCGCCGTGGCTGCTCTTCGCTGCACTCGGGCTGGCCACGACAAGCCATGCGGTCTACGGCTGCTTCGACCTCGTGGGCCGACGCCACACCCGTCATGCGCTCGCGCGCTGGCGCACCTGGGCGATCGCCGTCACCAGCTACGCTTTCAACCTGAACCTCGGCTCGCTGGTCGGCACCGTGGGAATGCGCGCGCGGCTCTACGGGCGCGCCGGGCTCGACGAGGCGACCATCGCGCAGATCGTCGGCCTCAGCCTCGCGACCAACTGGCTCGGCTACGCGCTGCTGGCCGGCAGCCTGTTCGCCGCGGGCGCCGTCGCGCTGCCCGGCCAGGCGCATCTGGGCAGCGGCGCCTTCCGCGCATTGGGCGCGGCGATGGTCCTGCTCGCGCTCGGCTACGTCGTGACCTGTGCCTTGTCGCGCGGCCGCGAGTGGCGCGTGCGGGGCCGATGCCTGCGGCTGCCCTCCGCGCGGCTCGCGCTCGTGCAGCTCGGCATATCGGCGGCGCACTGGGCGCTGACCGGATCGGCCATGTACCTGCTGCTAGGGGGCAAGGTTTCCTATACGACAGCGCTCGGGGTGCTGATGACCGCGTCGATCGCCGGCGTGCTGACGCCGATCCCGGCCGGCCTGGGCGTGCTCGAAGCGGTCTACCTCGCGCTGCTGGCCGGCACCTTGGGCGACGCAGCAGTGATGGGCGCCGTGCTCGCTTACCGCGCCCTCTACTACCTCGTGCCGCTCGGCGGCGCACTGCTGCTCTACGTAGCGCTCGAGCGCCACGCGGCCCGAGATCCGCCCAGACCTTGACGACGTGCGAAGCCTCAATCGCGTGTGAACTATTTCGGTATATAGGCCAACGCCGATTGTCGATAAGTAAGACAAAGGCATGATACTTGCGGTAACCAAAAAGACCTCAAGTTTCAGATGACCCTTTCCACCTTCTCGATCATCTTCGCCGGCGTGCTGCTGAATTCCGCAGCCCAGCTCATGCTCAAGGCCGGTGCCCGGGCGCTCGGGACGGTGACGCTCGGCAGCGGTGCTTCGCTGTTCGCGGCCGGGTGGGGCGCAGCCATGCAGCCGTGGATCATCGTCGGGCTCGGCTGCTATTTCGTCAGCGCCGGTCTCTGGATCGTGGCGCTGACGCGGGTGGACGTGACGGTGGCCTACCCGATGCTCTCCATGGGCTACGTGATCGCAGCGCTGCTCGCCTGGCAATTCTTCGGCGAGACGCTGACCGGCACGCGGATCGCGGGCATCGGCATCATCCTGGCCGGCGTGGTCGTGCTCGGACGAGGCTGAGATGGCGCCGAGGCCGCTCTACGTCGATCTCGACGGCACCCTGATCGCGACCGACTCGCTGCACGAGTCGCTGTTCAAGCTGGTGCACGCCTCGCCGCGCGCGCTGCTGAGCCTGCCGCTCTGGCTGCTGCGGGGCCGGGCCGCGCTCAAGCGCGAAGTGGCGCTGCGCACCACGATCGACGTGAGCACCTTGCCCTACCGGCCCGAGGTGCTCGAATTCGTGCGTCGCGCCCGCGAGGCCGGGCGCCGCACCGTGCTGGCGACGGCCAGCGACAGCCGGGTGGCGCGCCGGGTTGCCGATCACCTGGGGCTCTTCGATGCCGTGCTGGCCTCCGACGGCGAGCGCAACGTCAAGGGCGCCGGCAAGCTGGCGGCCATCCAGGCCGACGCCGGCGGCGAGGCTTTCAGCTATGCGGGGGACCACGCGGTCGACCTGAAGGTCTGGCGCGGTGCCGGTGCCGCCGTGGTGGTCAGCCGCTCCAGGGCACTGGCCCGGCGCGCGGCCGAGCTCACCGAGGTGGAGGCGGTCATCAAGCCCAACCGGGTGGGGCTCGGCCGCTATCTCTATGGCCTGCGATTGCACCAATGGCTGAAGAACCTGCTGGTCTTCCTGCCGCTGATGCCGGTGCTGCATCACCTGAGCGAGGAACTGGTCGTCAATGCCGCGCTGGCTTTCCTGGCCTTCGGCCTGATGGCCTCGGGCATCTACGTGCTCAACGACCTGCTGGACCTCGAATCGGACCGTCGCCACCACCGCAAGCGACGACGACCCTTCGCTTCCGGGGACATCCAGCCGGCCGCCGGCCTCGCGATGTCGGCGACCTTGGGCGTCGCATCGCTGGCCTTGTCGATCGCGCTGCTGCCCCTGGCCTTCGTGGGCGTCCTGCTGGTCTATGCCGCGCTGACCACCGCCTATTCGGTCTTTCTCAAGCGGCGCGCGGTGGTCGACGTGTTCTCGCTGGCGGCCCTCTACACCCTCCGCGTGGCGGCCGGCACCCAGGCGACGGGCCAGCCCCTGTCTTTCTGGATCCTCTCGTTCTCGCTCTTTATCTTCCTGAGCCTCGCGCTGGCGAAGCGCTACGTGGAGCTCACCCAGGCCGGTGTCGAGATCAGCCAGCTCCAGCGCGACCGCGGCTACGTGCCTTCGGATGCGATCTTCGTGCTGTGCACCGGCGTCGCCGCCGGACAGATGTCGGTGCTGCTGCTGAGCCTCTACCTGCAGGACCAGCAAATGCTCGCGCGCTACGAGAACCCGACCTGGCTCTGGGTGCTGGTCCCGGTGTTCCTGTTCTGGACCGTGCGCATCTGGCTGAAGGCGATTCGCGGCGTGCTGAACGACGACCCGGTGGTCTTCGCCGCGCGCGACTGGGTCAGCCGGCTGGCGGTGGCGATCGGCGCGGTCGCGCTGTGGATGGCCCACTAGCGCCGTTGCCTCGTTCTCCTTTTTCCCCTCGACGTCGACATGAAGATGCTGTTCCTGGTCGTGGCCGCGACCCTCTGCGCCGCCCTGCTCCTCGGTGCGCTGTGGCGTTGGCAGCCGGGCATCCCGGGCCTGCCGCGCACGGCGCAGGCGCAGCGGCTCGGCGCCGCCTGGCGGCTGTGGCTGGTCTTCCTGCTGAGCGGCCTGCTGGTCAGCGCGGTGGTCACGCTCGCGGTCGGCGAGCCGCGCGAGAGCTCGCTGGGCTACTTGCGCTTCGTGCTGTCGCCCCACAACGGCGACGACTCGTGGATGCCGATGCTGCGCGCCTCGGAGTTCCTGCGCGAGCACCCGGACCAGCCGATCTACCAGTCGCTCTTCTTCGGGCAGCACGTGAAGTTCCAGTACCCGCTCACCGCGCTGCTGCCGCTGGACCTGCCGCAGTGGCTCCTGGGCCTCGAGCCGGATTCGGTGGTGGTGGTTTTCAAGATCCTGTCGCGGCTCAGCCTTGTCGCGATCGCGGCCGTGTTCCTCAAGCTCTTCGTGGGCGCGGTGCAGGGGCCGGCCGCGCTGCGCGAGCCGCTGCAGTTCCCGCGCGCCTCCACCGGCACGCTGCTCGCCCTGAGCCTGCTGAGCGTGGCGCTGTTCTATCCGGTCCTGCGCTCCGAATACCACGGCCAGATCCAGACCGCAATGACGTTGGCGGCCGGCCTCGCGCTGCTGGCCTGGCAGCGCGGCCAGCCTCGCATGGCCGGCTGGATGATGGCCCTGTGCTGCATCATCAAGCCGCAGTGGGTCATCGTCATCCTCTGGGCGCTCTTGCGGCGGCAGTGGCGCTTCGCGTGGACCGCGACCTGGGTCACCGGGGCCTTCGCACTGTTGGCCATCGCCGCCTACGGGCCGCGCAACTTCTTCGACTACCTGCCCGTGGTGTCCTTCCTGAGCAGGCATGGCGAGAGCTACTTCATCAACCAGTCGCTCAACGGCCTGCTGCACCGGCTGTACTTCAACGGCGTCAACCTGCAGGGCGCGGGCCTCGTGTGGTCCGGCACCGACTTCCCGCCATTCCTGCCGGTCGTGTATGTCGTGACCACCGTGTGCTCGGCGCTGCTCCTCGGCTCGGTCCTGCTCTGGAAACTGGGGAAGCGGCCCAGCGCCGTGGACCTCTCGCTGGTCATGCTGAGCCTGACCATGGCCTCGCCGATCGCCTGGGACCATCACTACGGCGTGCTGCTGCCGATCTTCGCCGTGCTTTTTCCTGCTGCGTGGCGCCGGCAGCCTTCGGGCACGTGGACAACTCCGCTGCTGTGGATCGCGTTCGTGCTGTCCAGCGAATCCTTCGTTGCTCCCACCAACCTGCTGGCCGGCACGAAGTGGAACGTGCTGCAGTCCTACCAGTTCTTCGGCGCGCTGATGGTGCTGGGCCTCTTGTACCGACTCTCCTGGCATGAGCAGCGCTCCGTGGCCGGCGCGAGGGCAAGGAGGGGCGAGGTCGTGGCGTCCGAGCTGGGCCGCCTGGCCTGAGGGTTCGCGAGGCGGGTGGCAGCAGGAGGCAGGCCTTCTGCACGCACCGCCCTTGCGGCGCGGCCGATAACCTTCGACTGCCGTGGGTCTTTGAGCAGGCCCGGCATCAAAGCACTGCAAAATAGAACGATCGTTCGTTTTATTCGAAGTCCCATGCCCGCAGCTTCTTCCAAGACCGCCCGTGCGCCCCAGAAAGGCCAGCAGACCAAGGCCGTCATCGTCGATGCGGCGCTGAACCTGGCCGCGCAGATCGGGCTCGAGGGCCTGTCGATCGGCGCGCTGGCCGAGGTCACGCAGATGAGCAAGTCGGGCGTGTTCGCCCATTTCGGCTCGCGCGAGGAATTGCAGATCTCGGTAGTGCGCGAGTACCACGCGCGCTTCGAGCAGGAAGTCTTCTACACCGCCCTGCAGGCGCCGCGCGGCCTGCCGCGGCTGCGCGCGTTGTTCGCCAACTGGATGAAGCGCACCTCGGCCGAGATCGACTCGGGCTGCATCTACATCAGCGGCGCGGTCGAGTTCGACGATCGGCCCGGCCCGGTGCGCGATGCGCTGGCCGAGTCGGTGAACACCTGGCTCGCGGCCATGCTGCGCGCCGTGACGCAGGCCCAGGAAGAAGGCCATCTGCGCGCCGATGCCGACGCCAAGCAGATCTCCTTCGAGATCCATGCGCTGATACTGGCCCTGCACTACGAAGCACGCTTCCTGCGCTCGCCCGATTCGCTGTCGCGCGCCAACAAGGGCTTCGACAACATTCTTGCGCGCTGCGCCACGCCGGAAGCCCTGGCGGACGCCGCCGCGCCGTCTGCACGTCGGCTCAAGCCTGTGCGCTGAAGCAGCCGCCACTTCTTCTCTATTTCTTTCCCCGGAGACCTTTCATGCCCGCCTACACCCCGCCCCTTCGCGACATGCAGTTCGTGATGCACGAAGTGCTCAAGGTCACGGACGAGCTCAAGCAGCTGCCGAAGCATGCCGAGATCGACGCCGAAACCATCAACGCGGTGCTCGAAGAGGGCGGCAAGTTCGCCGCCGAGGTGACCTTCCCGCTCAACATCAACGGCGACGAGGAGGGCTGCGTGCTCGACCAGACGACGCACGAGGTGAAGACGCCCAAGGGCTTCAAGGAGGCCTACGCGAAATACGTCGAAGGCGGCTGGGCGGCGCTCTCCTGCGATCCGGCCTATGGTGGCCAGGGCCTGCCTTTCGTGGTGAACCAGTGCTTCTATGAAATGCTGAACTCGGCGAACCAGGCCTGGACCATGTACCCCGGCCTTTCGCACGGCGCCTACGAGGCGCTGGCGGCGCACGGCACCGACGAGCAGAAGAAGACCTACCTGCCCAAGCTCACCAACGGCGAATGGACCGGCACCATGTGCCTGACGGAACCGCACTGCGGCACCGACCTGGGCCTGCTGCGCACCAAGGCCGAGCCGCAGGCCGACGGCACGTACCGCCTGACCGGCAACAAGATCTTCATTTCGGCCGGCGAGCACGACATGGCCGAGAACATCATCCACCTGGTGCTGGCCCGCCTGCCGGACGCGCCGAAGGGCAGCAAGGGCATCAGCCTGTTCGTGGTGCCGAAGTTCAACGTCAAGACCGACGGCTCGCTTGGCAGCCGCAACGGCATCTACTGCGGCGGCCTGGAGCACAAGATGGGCATCCACGGCAACGCCACTGCGCAGATCGTGCTCGAAGGCGCCGCCGGCACGCTGGTGGGCGAGCCCAACAAGGGCCTGGCCGCGATGTTCGTGATGATGAACGCCGCCCGCCTGGGCGTGGGCAACCAGTCGCTGGGCCTGACCGAAGTGGCGTTCCAGAACGCGCTGGCCTACGCCAAGGACCGCATCCAGATGCGCTCGCTGTCGGGCGTGAAGGCCAAGGACAAGGACGCCGACCCGATCATCGTGCACCCCGACGTGCGCAAGATGCTAATGACCGCCAAGGCCTACGCCGAGGGCGGCCGTGCGCTGGCCATCTACTGCACGCTGCTGCTCGACAAGGAGCACCACCACCCCGACGAGAAGGTGCGCAAGGACTCGGGCGAAATCGTCGCGCTCTTGACGCCGATCGTGAAGGCCTTCATCACCGACAACGGCCACATCGCGACCAACGCCTGCATGCAGGTCTTCGGCGGCCACGGCTTCATCAAGGAATGGGGCATGGAGCAGTTCGTGCGCGACAACCGCATCAACATGATCTACGAGGGCACCAACACCGTGCAGTCGCTGGACCTGCTGGGCCGCAAGGTGCTGGGCAACAACGGCGCGACGCTGAAGAAGTTCGGCAAGCTGGTGGGCAAGCTGGTGGAGGAAGAGGGCGTCAACGAGAAGATGAGCGAGTTCATCACGCCGATCGCGGTGCTGGGCGAGCAGCTCACCAAGTTCACGACCGAGATCGGCTTCAAGGGCTTCCAGAACCCCGACGAGGTGGGCGCGGCCGCGGTGGACTATCTGCGCGTGGCGGGCCATTTCGTGTTCGGCTACTTCTTTGCGCTGATGGCGCGCGCGGCACTGCGCGAGCTCGCAGCTGGCAACACCGACCCCTTCTACCAGGCCAAGCTGCAGACCGCGCGCTTCTACTTCGCCAAGCTGTTCCCCGAGACCGCGACGCTGATGCGCACCGCGCGCACCGGCGCGGCTCCCCTGATGAACACCGACGCCGCGCTGGCCTGAAGATCATGAAGCGCCTTCTTGCAGCCATCGCTCTCGCGTCGGCCGGTTCGGCCTTCGCGCAGATGACGCCCGTGGGCACCTGGCAGAGCATCGACGACAAGACCCACGAGGCCAAGTCGCAGATCCGCATCGCGGAATCGGGCGGCGCGCTCAGCGGCCGCATCGAGAAGCTGCTGCGCAAGGACGCCAAGCAGGATGCGGTGTGCGACGAGTGCACCGACGACCGCAAGGGCAAGCCGCTGGTCGGGCTCGAGATCATCCGCGGCGCCAAGAAGGCCGAGGGCAAGGAGGTCTGGGAGGACGGGAAGATCCTCGACCCCGAAAACGGCAAGACCTACACGCTGCGGCTCACGCCGATCGACGGCGGCAAGAAGCTCGAAGTGCGCGGCTCGGTATTCGGCATCGGCCGCACGCAGACCTGGGTTCGCGTGCAATGAAGCTCGCCCCCAGGCTTCGCGCACTTCGTGTCGCTTCGCCAACCCCCTGCCGAGGGCAACACCGGTGGACGGGCGGAGCCGGATCCACGGTGTTCCACGAACAGAACTGAGTGCCTGCACCCAACAACTACCTCAATCAATCCATGTCCAGATTTCAAGTGAAGAAGGTTGCCGTGCTCGGCGCCGGCGTGATGGGCGCGCAGATCGCGGCCCACCTCGTCAACGTGCGCGTGCCGGTGGTGCTGTTCGATCTGCCTGCGAAGGAAGGTCCGAAGAACGCCATCGTGACGCGCGCCATCGACAACCTCAAGAAACTCAAGCCGGCCCCGCTGGCCGACGCGGCCGATGCCGTGCTCATCGAGCAGGCCAACTACGAAGACGACCTCGCGAAGCTCGGCGAGTGCGACCTGGTGATCGAAGCCATCGCCGAGCGCATGGACTGGAAGCTCGATCTCTACAAGAAGATCGCGCCGCACGTGGCGAAGCACGCGATCCTGGCCTCGAACACCTCGGGCCTGTCGATCACCAAGCTCAGCGAGGCGCTGCCCGAGCCCTTGAAGCCGCGCTTCTGCGGCATCCACTTCTTCAATCCGCCGCGCTACATGTTCCTGGTCGAGCTGATCGACACGCCGACCACCGGGCCCGAAGTGCTGGACCAGCTCGAAGCCTTCGTCACCAGCACGCTCGGCAAGGGCGTGGTGCGCGCGCACGACACGCCCAACTTCATCGCCAACCGCGTCGGCATCGCCGGCATGCTGGCGACGCTGAAGGAGGTCGAGAAGTTCGGCCTCACGCCTGACGTGGTGGACGATCTCACCGGCAAGAAGCTGGGCCGTGCGAGCTCGGGCACCTTCCGCACCGCCGACGTGGTGGGCCTCGACACCATGGCTCACGTCGTCAAGACGCTGCAGGACAACCTGAGCGCCGAGACCGATCCCTTCTACGCCAACTTCGCGACGCCGCCGGTGCTCGCCAAGCTGCTGGCGCTCGGCAACTTGGGGCAGAAGACCAAGGCCGGCTTCTACAAGAAGGCCGGGCGCGACATCCTGCGCTTCGACCTGGCCCAGGGCGAATACGTGCCTTCGGGCGAGAAGGCCGACGAGGTCTACGGCCGCATGCTGAAGAAGCCGGCGCCCGAGCGCCTGAAGCTGCTGCGCGAGAGCGAGGGCGCGCAGGGCCGCTTCCTCTGGGCCATCCTGCGCGACAGCTTCCACTACGCGGCCGTGCATCTCGCGACCATCGCCGAGAGTGCGCGCGACGTCGACTTCGCGATGCGCTGGGGCTTCGGCATGAAGCAGGGCCCGTTCGAGCTGTGGCAGGAAGCCGGCTGGGCGCAGGTGGCGAAGTGGATCCAGGCCGACATCGATGCGGGCGAAGCCTTGTCGAGCGCACCGCTGCCGAAGTGGGTGTTCGAAGGCCCGGTCGCCGAAGCAGGCGGCGTGCACACGCCCGCAGGCTCGTGGAGCGCATCGCAGAGCAAGTTCATCCCGCAACGAAGGCTGCCGGTGCACGAGCGCCAGCTCTTTCCGGAAAGCGTGCTCGGTGCGCACGCGCCCGACGCCAACAAGGCCGGCACCACGATCCAGGACGAAGGCGACGTGCGCCTCTGGACGCTGGACGGCGAGGTGCTGATCGCGAGCATCCATTCGAAGATGCACGCCATCAGCCCCGACGTCGCCGATGCGCTGGCCGCGGGCGTCGAGCTGGCGGAAAAAGAATACAAGGCGATGGTGATCTGGTCGCCAGACGAGATGTTCTCGGTCGGCGCCGACCTGCAGGCGATGCTGCCGGCCTTCGTGGTCGCCGGCATCGGCGCGGTCGAGGGCGCGG
Organism: Variovorax paradoxus; assembly: GCF_018614915.1. Classification (GTDB taxonomy): domain Bacteria; phylum Pseudomonadota; class Gammaproteobacteria; order Burkholderiales; family Burkholderiaceae_C; genus Variovorax; species Variovorax paradoxus_K. The sequence continues at coordinate 118,583 of NZ_JAGGNU010000014.1, forward strand.
AAGAAGAGCTGCAGAACGTGATGCTCAAGATCCGCTACGCCAACGTTCCGGTCGTCTCGGCCGTGCGCGGCATGGCGCTGGGCGGCGGCTGCGAGCTGGCCATCCACTCGGCGAAGCGCGTCGCGGCGATGGAAAGCTACATCGGCCTGGTCGAAGTCGGCGTGGGCCTGGTGCCCGGCGCCGGCGGCCTCACCTACATCGCGCGCCGCGCGGCCGAGAACGCCGAAGCCTCCACCGGCACCGACCTGCTGCCCTTCCTGACCGAAGGCTTCACCGCCGCCGCGATGGCCAAGGTCGGCACCAGCGCGCTGGAATCGAAGAAGCTGGGCTACCTGGTGGATGGCGACGTGATCGTGCCCAACAAGGACGAGCTGCTCTACGTCGCGCTGCAGCAGGCCAAGGCGATGGCCGACGCCGGCTGGCGCCCGCCGCTGCGCCGGCCCTTCAAGGTCGCAGGCCGCAGCGGCGCCGCGACCATCAAGGGCCAACTGGTCAACATGCGCGACGGCGGCTTCATCAGCGAGCACGACTTTCACATCGCGAGCCTGATCGCGGGCGTGGTGACGGGCGGCGACGTCGATGCCGGCAGCCTGGTCACCGAGGAGTACCTGATGGCGCTGGAACGCAAGGCCTTCTGCTCGATGATCCTGCATCCGAAGACGCAGGAACGGATCATGGGGATGCTGTCGACGGGCAAGCCACTGCGCAACTGAGCTGTCTTTCCTCCTTCCCCCTCTGGGGGAAGGTTGGGATGGGGGCCGCAGCCGATGCAAGACCAATCCACTTCCACCGCACGAAAAAACGCCCGCACCCTGCGTCGCGAAATGACCGACTCGGAGCGCAAGCTCTGGTCCGGCCTGCGCATGGACATCGCGGACTTCGTCTGCCTCGACCCGAAGCTGATCATCGAACTCGACGGGTCGCAGCATCAGGCGCGGGAAGCCTACGACGCGCGACGCGACGAGTTCTTTCGCGCACAAGGGTTCGAGGTGCTGCGATTCGCGTCAAACGAACCGTTCATCAATTTCGACGGGGTGCTTCAAGCGATAGTGAACCGGCTGAACGAGTTGGCGCTGCTTGCCCCCATCCCTGCCTTCCCCCAGTGGGGGAAGGAGTAATACCCCAGCAGGAGCATCCTTCATGAAACAAATCCAAGACGCCTACATCGTCTCCGCCACCCGCACCCCCATCGGCCGCTCGCACCGTGGTTTCTTCCGCAACACGCGGCCCGACGATCTGCTCGCGACCACGCTGAAGGCGGCGCTCGCGGCGGTGCCGGGGCTCGATCCCAAGGCGATCGAGGACATCATCTGCGGCTGCGCGATCCCCGAGGCGCAGCAGGGCCTCAACGTGGCGCGCATCGGCGCCGTGCTCGCGGGCCTGCCCACCAGCATCGGCGGCATCACGGTCAACCGCTTCTGCGCCTCGGGCCTGTCGGCGGTGCAGATGGCAGCCGACCGCATCCGCGTCGGCGAGGCCGAGGTGATGATCGCGGCCGGCGTCGAGAGCATGAGCATGGTGCCGATGATGGGCAACGCGCCTTCGCTCTCGCCCTCGATCTTCGAGCGCGACGGCGATGTCGGCATCGCTTACGGCATGGGCCTCACGGCCGAGAAGGTGGCGCAGCAATGGAAGGTGAGCCGCGAGGCGCAGGACGCCTTCGCGCTGCAGTCGCACCTGCGCGCGCTGGCCGCGCAGCAGGCCGGCGAGTTCAGCGCGGAGATCACACCGATCGAGGTGACGGACCGCGTGCCGAATCTCGAGACCGGCGAATCGATCGCCAACACCCGCACCGTGAGCCTCGACGAAGGCGGGCGTCCCGACACCAGCCTCGAGGGCCTCGCGAAGCTGCGCACCGTCTTCGCCGCGCGCGGCTCGGTCACGGCGGGCAACAGCTCGCAGACCTCCGACGGCGCCGGCGCGCTGATTCTCGCGAGCGAGAAGGCCTGCAAGCAGTACGACCTGAAGCCGCTCGCGCGCTTCGTGAGCTTCGCCAGCAAGGGCGTGCCGCCGCACATCATGGGCATCGGCCCGATCGAGGCGATTCCGGCGGCGCTGCGCTACGCCGGCCTCACGCAGGACGCGATCGACTGGATCGAGCTCAACGAAGCCTTCGCCGCGCAGTCGCTGGCGGTGATCAACACGCTGGGCCTGGACCCGGCCAAGGTCAACCCGATGGGCGGCGCGATCGCGCTGGGCCATCCGCTTGGGGCGACCGGTGCCATCCGCTCGGCCACCGTGGTGCACGCGCTGCAGCGCAAGAAGCTCAAGTACGGGATGGTGACGATGTGCGTGGGCATGGGGCAGGGCGCGGCGGGCATCTTCGAGAGGGTTTGAGCACACCCCCAAAGGAGACAAGCATGCGACAGCAGGTTCTGCAACTCGCCGACGGCACGCAACTCGCGCTGCGGATCTACGAACCCATCGGCCCGCAGCGCGCCAGCGTCGTGATCGGCGGCGCGATGGGCGTGCGCCAGGCTTTCTACGAGCCCTTCGCCCGCTGGCTGACGCAAGAGGGCCTCGGTGTCTGGACCTTCGACTACCGCGGCTCGGGCGATTCGCGCCCCGCGACGGCCGGCAGCTCGCTGCGTGGTTTCGAGGCCGACCTGTTCGACTGGGCGCGCGACTACGAGGCCGTGATCGACGCCGCCAAGGCGGCGCGTCCGGACCGGCCGCTCTACCTGCTGGGCCACAGCCTGGGCGCGCAGCTGCCGGGCTTCCTCGAACGGCCGCAGCAGGTCGACGGCCTCGTCAGCATCGCGGCGGGCAGCGGCTACTGGCGCGAGAACGCGCCGCGGCTCAAGCGCAGCATCCTGTACTTCTGGTATTTCCTGGTGCCGCTGGCGACGCGGCTCTGGGGCTACTTTCCGGGCCGCAAGCTCAGGAAGGTGGGCGACCTGCCGCGCGGCGTGATCCTGCAGTGGCGGCGCTGGTGCCTGAACCCGCGCTACAGCGTGGGCGCCGAGGGCGACGCGGCAGCGCGCAGCTACGAACGCGTGCGCTTCCCGGTGCTGGCGTGGTCCATCACCGACGACGAACTCATGACGCGCGAAGGCACCGAGAGCCTGCTGAGCTTCTACGCCAGCGCGCCGCGCGCGATGCAGCGCATTGCGCCGGCCGACGTGCAGGCGCGGCAGATCGGGCATTTCGGATTCTTCCGCGAGCAGTTCAGCCCGAGCCTGTGGCCGCGGCTGGCCGACAGCCTGCACCGGCTCGCGGCGCTCACCGCACCTGCGCAAAGCGTCCCGCACACGACTGCGTGAGCGCGTACCTCGGAGGCACACTGCCATCATGAGCACACATCCTCTGGACCAGGCCCTCGCGCTTGCGCACAGCGACATCAGCGCCGGGCATTTCACCGGCGCCACCAGCCCGGACTACTGGAACATGGTCGGGCCCTTCGGCGGCACGACGGCGGCGGTGATGCTGCAGGCGGTGCTGAAGCATCCCGAGCTGCTCGGCGCGCCGGTGGCGCTCACGGTGAACTACGCCGCGGCGCTGGAGGCGGGCGCATTCGAAGTACAGGCCGTGCCGGTGCGCACCAACCGCTCGACGCAGCACTGGACCCTGCAGATGTCGCAGGCCGGTGCCGACGGCAAGCCGCACGTGACTACGACCGGGACCGCGGTCACCGCGCTACGCCGCGAGACCTGGGGCGCCAACGACCTGCCGATGCCCGAGGTGCCCTCGCCCGAAGAGGTCGAGCGCCTGAGCATCGGCCCGGCGCGCGTGGAGTGGATCTCGCAGTACGAGATGCGTCCGATCAGTGGCGCGATTCCCGCCAAATGGGACGGCAGCGGCGAGCACAGCGAAACCCGCATGTGGCTGCGCGATGCAGAGCCACGGGCGCTCGATTTCGCCTCGCTCGCCGCCTTGAGCGATACCTTCTACCCGCGCGTCTGGCTGCGCCGTGCCAAGCCGGTGCCGATCGGCACGGTGTCGATCACGACCTACTTCCATGTCGGCGAGGCGCAGCTGGCCGAGGTCGGCACCGGCTACCTGCTGGGCCGCGCCACGGGCCAGCAGTTCAGCAATGGCTACTTCGACCAGGCGGCGCAGCTGTGGAGCGAAAAAGGTACGCTGGTCGCGACCAGCAACCAGATCGTCTACTTCAAGGAGTGACCGAATGACAGCCCAGGCAGCCCTGATCGTCGGCGCCGGCGACGCTACCGGCGGTGCCATCGCCCGCCGCTTCGCGCGCGAAGGCTTCGCGGCCTGCGTCACGCGGCGCAGTTCGACCAAGCTGCAGCCGCTGGTCGCGCAGATCGAAGCCGAGGGCGGCACCGCGCACGCCTTTGCCAGCGACGCGCGCAAGGAAGAGGAAGTGGTCGCGCTCGTCGAGCAGATCGAATCGACCATCGGGCCGATCGAGGTGCTGGTGTTCAACATCGGCGCCAACGTGCCGGAGAGCATCCTCGACGAGACCGCGCGCAAGTACTTCAAGGTCTGGGAGATGGCCTGCTTCTCGGGTTTTCTCAATGCGCGCGAGGTGGCCAAACGCATGGTGGCGCGCGGGCACGGCACCATCCTCTTCACCGGCGCCACCGCGTCGCTGCGCGGCAGTGCGAACTTCGCGGCCTTCTCGGGCGCCAAGATGGCGCTGCGGGCGCTGGCCCAGAGCATGGCGCGCGAGCTCGGGCCGCGCGGCATCCATGTCGCGCACACGGTGATCGACGGTGCCATCGACACCGAGTTCATCCGCAGCAATTTCCCCGAGGCTATGCGTTGAAGTCGGAGGACGGCATCCTCGACCCCGAGCACATCGCCGACGCCTACTGGATGCTGCACGCGCAGCCACGCGATGCCTGGACCCACGAACTGGACCTGCGCCCCTGGTCCGAAAAATTCTGAGAGGACGCAGACATGACAACGAGATCGGTCGAGTTCTATTTCGACTTCGGCAGCCCCGCCTCCTACCTGGCCGCCACCCAGTTGCCGCACCTGTGCGCCGACACGGGCGCCGAGCTGGTCTGGAAGCCGATGCTGCTGGGCGGCGTGTTCCAGGCCACCGGCAACCATTCGCCGGGCACCATTCCCGCCAAGGGGCCGTACGTGTTCGTGGACCTGGAGCGTTTCGCACGCCGCTATGGCGTGCCCTTCCGGCAGAACCCGAATTTCCCGATCAACACGCTGCTGCTGATGCGCGGCGCCATCGGCATGCAGATGCGCGAGCCCGAGCGTTTTCGCGCTTATGTCGATGCCGTGTTCCACGCGATGTGGATCGAGCCGCGCAACCTCGGCGATCCGGCCACGGTCGCTGCCGTGCTCGCCGAAGCGGGTTTCGACCCGGCGCAGGTGCTCGCGCTGGCCGGCGCGCAGGAGGTGAAGGACCGCCTCAAGGCCGAGACCGAGCGGGCGGTCGCGCGCGGCGTGTTCGGCGCGCCCACCATGTTCGTCGGCGACCAGATGTTCTGGGGCCAGGACCGACTCGACTTCGTTCGCGAGGCGCTGGAGCAGACTCCCGCCTGATATTTTTTCTTTGAAGCAAGGACAACTCCCATGAGCGACATCCTCGTCCACACCGAAGCCGGTGTGATGACCCTCACCTTCAACCGTCTCGACAAGAAGAATTCCATTACCCGCGCGATGTACGCCGAGCTCGCCGATGCGCTGGCCGAGGCTGCCGAGGACGGCGCTGTGCGCGCCGTGCTGATCCAGGGCGACGCCACCATCTTCAGCGCCGGCAACGACATCGGCGACTTCCTGGAGGGCCCGCCCTCGACGCCGGACTCGCCCGTGTTCCGCTTCCTGCACGGCATCGCCACTTTCCCGAAGCCGATCGTGGCCGCGGTCTGCGGCCCGGCCGTGGGCATCGGCACCACGATGCTGTTCCATTGCGACCTGGTCTATGCCGGCGACAACGCCGCCTTCTCGATGCCCTTCGTCAACCTGGGCCTGTGCCCGGAAGCGGCCTCCAGCCTGCTGGTGCCGCAGATGCTGGGCTACCACCGCGCGGCCGAGGCGCTGCTCCTGGGAGAGCCCTTCATGGCCGAGGCGGCGCTCGAGGTCGGCCTGGTCAACCGCGTGGTGCCGCCCACCGAGGCCAATGCCATCGCCCAGGCGCAGGCACGCAAGCTCGCGGCCAAGCCGCTCTCGGCACTGGTCGAGACCAAGCGCCTGATGAAGAAATCGCAGCAGTCGGCCGTGCTCGAACGCATGGGCGAAGAGGGCCAGAGCTTCGGCCGCATGCTGCGCGAGCCGGCGGCGCGGGAGGCTTTCACGGCCTTTATGGAGAAGCGCAAGCCGGATTTCTCGAAGCTCTGATCAGTCCTTCGGTATCGGCCGCGGCCTGCCGTTGTCGTCGATCGCCACGTAGGTGAAGGTGGCCTGGGTCACCTTGACGTACTCGCCCTGCGCCTTGAAGCGCTCGGCGAAGACCTCGACGGTGACGGTGACCGAGGTGCGCCCGATGCGCACCAGCTTCGAGTAGAAGGAGAGGATGTCGCCCAGCCGCACCGGCTGCTTGAACACGAATTCGTTGACCGCGACGGTGGCCATCCGCCCCTTGGCGTAGCGGGCCGGGATCACGGATCCGGCCAGGTCGCACTGCGCCATCACCCAGCCGCCGAAGATGTCGCCGTTGGCATTGACGTCGGCCGGCAGCGGAATCACCTTGAGCACGAGTTCCATGTCGACCGGCAGGCTCTTGAGGGTGGCGGCCATGTTGGCACTCGGAGATTCGGACATGGGCACAATCCAGTGGAAAAATTTCCACGATTGTCCCCTATGCGCCGCAGCGGCGAAGCCCTTTCCCCTCCCCACCACGTCTCCACAGGCGAGCCCGCGCGCAGCGACCGCTCCGACTGGGCCACGCTGCGTCGCCTGTTTCCGTACCTCTGGCGCTACAAATGGCGCGTCATGGCCGCGCTCGCCTTCATGGTGGGCGCCAAGGTCGCGAACGTCGGCGTGCCGGTGCTGCTGAAGAACCTGGTCGACACCATGACGCCCAGGCCCGACATGGCGCAGGCGCTGCTGGTGGTGCCGATCGCGCTCCTGGTGGCCTACGGGCTGCTGCGCTTCTCGACCTCGCTGTTCGGCGAGCTGCGCGAGCTGGTGTTCGCCAAGGCGACCGAGGGCGCAGCGCGCAGCATCTCGCTCGAGGTGTTCCGCCATCTGCACGCGCTGTCGCTGCGCTTTCATCTCGAGCGCCAGACCGGCGGCATGACGCGCGACATCGAGCGCGGCACGCGCGGCGTGCATTCGCTGATCTCGATGTCGCTCTACAGCATCGTGCCGACCATCATCGAGCTGACGCTGGTGCTGACCATCCTGGGCGTCAAGTTCGACGCGCTTTTCGTGTGGATCACGGGCGTCGCGCTGGTGATCTACATCACGTTCACCGTCACGGTGACGGAATGGCGCACGCAGTTCCGCAAGACCATGAACGAGCTCGACTCGGTGGCGCAGAGCCGCGCCGTCGATTCGCTCTTGAACTACGAGACCGTCAAGTACTTCAACAACGAGGACTTCGAGGCCGGCCGCTACGACGCCAGCCTCGACCGCTACCGCAAGGCGGCCATCAAGAGCCAGCGCACGCTGAGCATGCTCAACACGGGCCAGCAGCTCTTGATCGCGGTCAGCCTGGTGCTGATGCTGTGGCGCGCCACGGCCGGCGTGGTCGACGGGCGCATGACGCTGGGCGACCTGGTGATGGTCAACGCCTTCATGATCCAGCTCTACATCCCGCTCAATTTCCTGGGCGTGATCTACCGCGAGATCAAGCAGAGCCTGACCGACCTGGACAAGATGTTCGTGCTGATGGAGAAAGAGCGCGAGGTGCGCGACGCGCCGGATGCGAAGCCGCTGGCCGGCCGCGATTCGACGGTGCGCTTCGAGGACGTGAGCTTCGCCTACGAAGCGGCGCGGCCGATCCTGAAGCACGTGAGCTTCGAGATTCCGGCCGGCAAGACGGTGGCAGTGGTCGGGCCTTCGGGCTCGGGCAAGTCGACCCTGGCGCGGCTACTCTACCGCTTCTATGACGTCGGTATCGAGCCCCCACGCTCACCCGCTGCGCGTGGTTCCCTGCCCCCCGAGGGGGCCGCCGCCGGCTTGGGGCGGCCCGGCGCCGGCGGGGGGCGCATCACCATCGGCGGCGAAGACCTCCGCGAGGTGACGCAGGCCAGCGTGCGGCAGGCCATCGGCATCGTGCCGCAGGACACCGTGCTCTTCAACGACACCATCGAATACAACATCGCCTACGGCCGCCCCGGCGCCGGCCGCGCCGAGGTCGAGGAGGCGGCGCGCGCGGCGCGCATCCACGACTTCATCGCCGCCACGCCCAGGGGCTACGAAACCACGGTCGGCGAGCGCGGCCTCAAGCTCTCGGGCGGCGAGAAGCAGCGCGTGGCGATCGCGCGCACGCTGCTGAAGAACCCGCCGATCGTGATCTTCGACGAGGCCACCTCGGCGCTCGATTCGGCCAACGAGCGTGCGATCCAGGCCGAGCTGAAGAGCGCGGCGCAGAACAAGACCACGCTGGTCATCGCGCACCGGCTGTCGACCGTGGTCGACGCGCACGAGATTCTCGTGCTCGAAGGCGGCGTGATCGTCGAGCGCGGCACGCATGCGCAACTGCTCGCGAAAGCCGGCAAGTACGCCCAGATGTGGGCCTTGCAGAAGATCGAAGCCCAACCCGTTCTTTGATTTCTTCAGGAGCCTTTTTCGAATGCCAGACAAGATTCCCCTGCTCGTGCTGAACAGCCTGTCGAGCGCGCACCAGGCCCAGATCGCGGCGGTCTACGACATGACCTACGCCCCCACCGCCGCCCAGCGCGCGGCCGCCATTGCCGCGCAGGGCGCGAAGTTCCGCGCCGTGCTGACCATCGGCGTGATCGGCCTCACGCCCCAGGAGCTCGCGGCGATGCCGAAGGTCGAACTGGTCTGCGCGATGGGCGCGGGCTACGAGGGCCTGCCGTTCGACGCCGCCCGCGCGCGCGGCGTGGCCCTCGCCAACGGCGCCGGCACCAACGACGACTGCGTGGCCGACCACGCCTTCGGGCTCCTGATCGGCGCCGTGCGCGGCATCCGCACGCTCGACCGGCTGTGCCGCGAAGGCGTGTGGCGCGAGGCCATCCCGCAGCCGCCCAACGTCTCGGGCAAGCGCCTGGGCATCCTGGGCCTGGGCACCATCGGCCAGAAGATTGCCAGGCGCGCCGCGGGCTTCGACATGGAGATCGGCTATCACAACCGCAAGCCGCGCGAGGGCGCGGCGCACCGCTACTTCGACAGCCTGCAGGCGCTGGCCGCCTGGGCCGACATGCTGGTGGTCGCCACGCCGGGCGGGCCGGGCACGCGGCACATGGTCGATGGCGCGATCCTCGATGCGCTCGGCCCCCAGGGCTTCCTGGTCAACATCTCGCGCGGCAGCGTGGTCGACACCGAGGCGCTCGCCGCTGCGCTGCGCGAAAAACGCATCGCCGGCGCCGGCCTCGACGTCTACGAAAGCGAGCCGAAGCGGCCGGAGCCGCTGATCGGCCTCGACAACGTGCTGCTCACACCGCACATGGCGGGCTGGTCGCCCGAGGCAACGCAGGCCTCGGTGAACCGCTTCATGGCCAATGCCGAGGGGCACTTCGCCGGGCGGGGCGTGGTGTCGCCGATCTAGGCTCGGGCCGGGGGGCAGACATAATCCGCGTTCATGGAAACCAAGTGGCTTGAAGACTTCGTCAGCCTTGCCGAGACCCGCAGCTTCAGCCGCTCGGCCCAGTTGCGCCATGTGACCCAACCGGCGTTCTCGCGCCGCATCCAGGCGCTCGAAGGATGGGCCGGCACCGACCTGGTCGACCGCAGCTCCTACCCGACGCGCCTCACGCCTGCCGGCCAGACGCTCTACGGGCAGGCCATCGAGATGCTGCAGGCGCTGCAAAGCACGCGCGCCATGCTGCGCGGCCACTCGGCTGCGGCGCAGGACGTGATCGAGTTCGCGGTGCCCCATACCTTGGCCTTCACCTTCTTCCCGGCCTGGGTCACGAGCCTGCGCGAGCAGTTCGGGCCGATGAAGAGCCGGCTCATCGCGCTCAACGTGCACGACGCGGTGCTGCGACTGGTCGAAGGCAGCTGCGATCTGCTGATCGCCTACAACCATCCCTCGCAGCCGCTGCCGCTGGACGCCACCCGCTACGAGATGGTGAGCCTCGGCCAGGAGGTGGTCGCGCCCTGGGTCAAGCCCGATGCCGACGGCGCGCCGCGCTACCGGCTGCCGGGCCGGCCCGGCCAGCCGCTACCCTACCTGGGCTATGCGCCGGGCGCCTACCTGGGCCGCGTGGTCGACCAACTGCTCAAGGAGTCGGACACCGCCATTCATCTCGACCGCGTCTACGAGACCGACATGGCCGAAGGCCTCAAGGTGATGGCGCTCGAAGGCCATGGCATCGCCTTTCTGCCGCAGAGCGCGGTGCGCAGAGAAGTGCGCGCCCGCACGCTGGTGAGCGCATTGCCGCCCGAGATCGAGAGTCTCGAAGCGACAATGGAGATCCGGGCCTACCGCGAGCGGCCCGCCGCATCCTCGCCTGCCAAGGCCGGCACGCGCGCGGCCAAGAGCGAAGCCGCCGGGCCGCGGGCCAAGAGCACCGTCGAGGCCTTGTGGGCCTATCTGGTCGGGACCCAGCCGGCGCCTTGAACAAGCGGCGCGTCTTTGTGCGCTGCACAAATCTATGACGCCCCGGCATGCCGACCTCCGCATTGCGCATTTGCCTGCGCGCGACGACGGCTCTACAGTCGGCCCCGAGTTTTTGTTGTCGCACACGCCTTTTTTGACGCACGCCGCAGCGCGTGCTTTTTTTTAGCCGGGCCTTCGGGCACAAAGGCTGCTAAGTCGTATGCGATCACGGCGAAACTCGAGCGGCGCACCAGCCCGGAACTCCTGCACGGTCTGCATGTCTGCGGGCGGTGCAGCGTGCACCGGGTTGGCCCGGGTATCCCGCACAATGCGAGTGTCTAGAATTTCGGCGTATCTCTCTCAGTCACACAGGAGTTTTCCAGATGAAGAAGCAAGTATTGGCAATGGCAGTGATGGCGTTGGCCGCAGGCGGCGCTTTCGCGCAGGCCAATGACACCCTGGCGAAGATCAAGGCCTCCGGCGTCATTACCGAAGGCGTGCGCGAGTCCTCCGGTCTTTCCTACACGCTGGGCGGCGGCCAGTACACCGGCTTCCATTACGACATCTGTGCCAACGTCATCAAGGACATCGAGAAGGCCGTCGGCAAGAAGCTCGAAGTCAAGTACCAGCCCGTGACTTCGCAGAACCGCATCCCCCTGGTGCAGAACGGCACCGTCGACCTCGAGTGCGGCTCCACCACCAACAACGCCACGCGCCAGAAGGACGTCGCCTTCGCCGTCACCACCTACGTCGAGGAAGTCCGCATCGCGGCCAAGAAGAGCTCGGGCATCAAGTCGATCAAGGACCTGAACGGCAAGACGGTCGCCACCACCACCGGCACCACCTCGGTCCAGACGCTGCGCAAGAACGAACGCGCCGGCGGCATCGACTTCAAGGAACTCTACGGCAAGGACCACTCCGACAGCTTCCTGCTGCTCGAGTCGGGCCGCGCCGACGCCTTCGTGATGGATGGCTCCATCCTGGCCTCCAACATCGCCAAGTCGAAGAATCCGGCCGACTACGAGATCGTCGGCGAAGTGCTGAGCGTCGAGCCGATCGCGATCATGATCCGCAAGGACGACCCGGCCTTCAAGAAGGCGGTCGACGACAGCATCAAGGCGCAGATCAAGTCGGGCGAACTCAACAAGCTCTGGGACAAGTGGTTCCTGCAGCCGATCCCGCCGGCCAACGTGAAGGTCGGCCTGGCTCTGTCCGACGCCACCAAGAACGCATGGGCGAACCCGAACGACAAGCCGATGGAAGACTACGCGGCGAAGAAGTAAGCCGCGCCCATCGCCGCGCAACGCCCGCCGCATCCGGCGGGCGTTTGTTTTAACGCCGAACAGAACAATCAGGTAGAGAAGGAGAGTCCCTATGGGATCGAACTGGGATTGGCAGGTCTTCTTGCAAGACCCCGGGGGGAAGTACCCGACGTACTGGGAGTGGATGCTGTCGGCCTGGGGCTGGACCGTGTCCGTGGCCCTCTTGGCATTGATCGTCGCGCTCGTCCTGGGCTCGCTGATTGGCATCATCCGTACCTTGCCCGACAGCCCCTGGCTGATCCGCTTAGGCAATGCGTGGGTGGAGCTCTTCCGCAACATTCCGCTCCTGGTGCAGATCTTCCTCTGGTATCACGTGATCCCGGCGCTGATCCCGCCGATGAAGGGCGTGCCCAGCTTCATCCTGGTGGTGCTCGCGCTGGGCTTCTTCACCTCGGCGCGGATCGCCGAGCAGGTGCGCTCCGGCATCCAGGCGCTGCCCAAGGGCCAGCGCTACGCGGGTATGGCGGTGGGCTTCACCACGCCGCAGTACTACCGCTACGTGATCCTGCCGATGGCTTATCGCATCATCATCCCGCCGCTCACGAGCGAGACGATGAACATCTTCAAGAATTCGTCGGTGGCCTTCGCCGTGTCGGTGACCGAACTCACCATGTTCGCGATGCAGGCGCAGGAAGAAACCTCGCGCGGCATCGAGGTCTACCTGGCGGTCACGGCGCTCTACGTGGTCTCGGCCTTCGCGATCAACCGGCTGATGGCGTACATCGAGAAGAAAACGCGCGTGCCCGGCTTCATCGTCTCGGCCAACGCCGGCGGCGGAGGACATTGACATGATGAATCTGGACTTGTCCTTCTACAACTGGGACGTCATCAGCAACTTCGTCGTCAAGGGCTTCTACTTCAGCATCATGCTGACGATCGTCGCCACCGTCGGCGGCGTGGTCTTCGGCACCATCCTGGCGCTGATGCGGCTGTCGGGCAAGAAGTGGCTCGATGCACCGGCCGCCGTCTACGTCAACGGCATGCGCAGCATTCCGCTGGTGATGGTGATCCTGTGGTTCTTCCTGCTGGTGCCGGGCTCGTTCTACGCGGCCTTCGGCTCGGTGGGCAGCAACTACCGCTCCGAGATCTCGGCCGTGATCACCTTCATTGCCTTCGAGGCGGCCTACTTCAGCGAGATCATGCGCGCCGGCATCCAGTCGATCCCGCGCGGCCAGGTCTACGCAGGCCAGGCCGTGGGCATGACCTACGGCCAGAACATGAAGCTGGTGGTGCTGCCGCAGGCCTTCCGCAACATGCTGCCGGTGCTGCTCACGCAGACCATCATCCTGTTCCAGGACACCTCGCTGGTCTACGCCATCGGGGCCTACGACATGCTCAAGGGCTTCGAGACCGCCGGCAAGAACTTCGGCCGCCCGATCGAGGCCTACCTGCTCGCGGCGGTCGTGTACTTCATCATGTGTTATGCCTTGTCCTGGCTGGTGAAACGCCTGCACAAGAAAATCGCCATCATCCGCTGAAGGAGAGAAAAGATGTCCGACAAAATGATCGAAATCAAGAACGTATCCAAGTGGTATGGCCCGGTGCAGGTGCTCAACGAATGCTCGGTGAGCATTTCCAAGGGCGACGTGGTGGTGGTGTGCGGGCCTTCGGGCTCGGGCAAGTCCACGCTGATCAAGACGGTGAACGCGCTCGAGCCTTTCCAGAAGGGCGAGATCACGGTCAACGGCATTGCGCTGCACGACCCCAAGACCAACCTGCCGAAGCTGCGCTCCAAGGTCGGCATGGTGTTCCAGCATTTCGAGCTGTTCCCGCACCTGTCGGTGACCGAGAACCTCACGATCGCGCAGATCAAGGTGCTGGGCCGCAGTACCGACGAAGCCAAGACCCGCGGCCTGAAGATGCTCGACCGCGTGGGCCTGATGGCGCACAAGGACAAGTTCCCGGGCCAGCTTTCCGGCGGCCAGCAGCAGCGCGTGGCGATCGCCCGCGCGCTCAGCATGGACCCGATGGTGATGCTGTTCGACGAGCCCACCTCGGCGCTCGACCCCGAGATGGTCGGCGAAGTGCTCGACGTGATGGTGGCGCTGGCCAAGGAAGGCATGACCATGATGGTGGTCACGCACGAGATGGGCTTCGCGCGCAAGGTGGCCAACCGCGTGATCTTCATCGACGTCGGCGGGCGCATCCTCGAAGACTGCTCGAAGGAGGAGTTCTTCAGCCACCCCGAGAACCGGCAGGCGCGCACCAAGGACTTCCTCAACAAGATCCTGGCGCATTAGGCTCGCCCCCAGGCTGTGCGCACTTCGTGTCGCTTCGCCAACTCCCGGCCGGGGGCGGCGCCAGCCGACCGGCAAAGCCGGATCGGCGGCACCCCAGAACAACAAAAAGCCCCGCGATGCGGGGCTTTTTGTTTGGGTGGCAGTTTCTATTTTTTTCGCGCAGCGATCGCCTGCTCGGCCTTCGCCACCAGATCGTTGCCGATCGTCGGCTTCCACTTCGCATACACCGGCCGCGTCGCCTGCACGAAGGCCTCGCGCTCGGCGGGCGAGAGCTTGGTGACCGTCACGCCGAGCGCGGCGATGTCCTTGAGCAGAGGCTGGTCGGGCTCTGCAAGTCCCTTGCGCGCGATGGCGATCTCTTCCTTGCCGGCATCGATGGCCGCCTGGCGCACGATGGCCTGGTCGGCCGGCGTCCACGAGTTCCAGATCTCCTTGTTGACCACGAACACCAGTGGATCGGCGACGTAGCCCCACATCGTCACGTTCTTCTGCCCGACCGTGTGCAGCTTGGCCGCGGTGAAGATCGACATCGGGTTCTCCTGCCCGTCGACCGCGCCGCTGGCGAAGGCCGGCTGCGCGTCGGCCCAGCTCATCTGCGTCGGGTTGGCGCCCAGCGCGGTGAAGGTCTCGGCGAACAGCGGCGAGCCCACGACGCGAATCTTCAGGCCCTTCAGGTCGGCGGGCGTCTTGATCGGACGCTTGGAGTTGGTGATTTCGCGATAGCCGTTCTCGCCCCAGGCCAGCGGCACCACGCCCGCCTTCTCGAGCGTCGCGAAGATCTCCTTGCCCACCGCGCCCTGCGTCAGTGCGTCCACGGCCGCGTAGTCGGGCATCAGGAAGGGCAGCGAGAAGAGGTTGAGCTGCTTGACCTGCGGCGACCAGTTGATGGTCGAGCCGATGGCCATGTCGATGACGCCCTGGCGCAGCGCGCTGAACTCGCGCGTCTGGTCGCCCTGGATCAGCGAGACGCCGGGATAGAGCTTGATGTTGATGCGACCTTGCGTTCTCTCGCGAACCAGATTGGCCCAGATCTCTCCGCCCTTGCCCCAGGGGAAGGCGGTGCCGACCACGAGCGACATCTTGTATTCGGGCTTGTAGGTCTGCGCCGGCGCAGCGGCCGAGAAGCCGCCGAGCGTGGCGGCGACGGCCATGAGGCCCAGCAGGGAACGACGGAATTTCATGGGAGTCTCCTTTGGAATGAGTTGATGAAGAATCTAGTAGCCCAGCTTGCGCGGCAGCCACAGCGCCAGTTCCGGCCAGGCGATCACCGCCACCATCACGAGGAACATCGCGACCAGCATCCAGCCGACCCAGCGCACGGTCTCTTCCATGCGCACGCCGGCGATGCGGCAGGAGACCATCAGGTTCACCGCCAGCGGCGGCGTGAACTGGCCCAGCGCCACCTTGAGCGTGAGGATGACGCCGAACCACACCGGGTCCCATTGGTAGTGCTGCACGATCGGCCACAGCAAGGGCACGAAGATCAGGAAGATCGACACGCCGTCGAGAAACATGCCGACCGTGATGAGCAGCAGGATCAGGAGCGACAGCACGCCGTACTCGCCCAGCCCCGAGTTCACGATCGCACGCGTGACCGGGTCGATCACGCCCAAGGTCGAGAGCGAGTAGGCGAAGATGCCCGCGAGCGACACCACGAGCAGGATCACCGCCGAGAGCTCGCCCGATTCGCGCAGGATCACGAACAGGTCGCGGACCTTGATGGTGCGGTGGATCGCCATGCCGACGAAGAGCCCGTAGAACACCGCCACCACGGCCGCCTCGGTGGGCGTGAACCAGCCGGCGCGCATGCCGCCGAGGATCAGCACCGGCGCCGCCAGGCCCCAGATCGCATCGCGCAGGCTGCTCCAGAAGGGCGGGCGCGGCAGGCTGGCTTCGAGCGCACCCATCTTGTGCCGGCGCGCCAGCCACACGGCGGGCACGATCAGCGCGATGCCGGCCAGCACGCCGGGCACCATGCCGGCGGCGAAGAGCGCGGGCACCGAGGCGCCGGGCACCAGCACCGAGTAGACGATGAAGGCGACCGAAGGCGGGATCAGGATGTCGGTGGCCGCGGCGGCGCCGACCACGCTGGCCGAGTAGGCGCTGGGATAGCCCGCGCGCGACATCGCGCCGATCATCACCGCGCCCACGGCCGCGGCATTGGCCGGGCCCGAGCCCGAGATGCCGCCGAGGAACATCGCGACCACGATGGCGACCAGCGGCAGCATGCCGGGCCCGCGGCCGACGATCGCGATCGCCAGGTTGACGAGCCGCAGCGCCACGCCCGAGCGGTCGAATATCGAGCCCACCAGCACGAACATCGGGATCGCGAGCAGCGGGTACTTGCCCAGGCCGGCGTAGAAGTTCTGCGGCACCGCGAGCAGGCCGAACCACTGCGCATCGGCATTGGCGAGTGCGATGCAGGCGGCACCGGCGAGGCCGAGCGCCGCGCCGATCGGCACGCCGACCAGCATCATCAGCAGGAAGGCGGCGAAGAGCAGCGTCGGGATCATTGCTTCACGCCGCCGCCTTGGATTTTTGTCTTGCGGCGGCGCCGGACGAACAGTCCGAGGGCACGCAGCCCGATCGCGGAGCACACGATCGGCAGCCAGATCGAATACCACCACTGCGGCACGCCGATGCCGGGCGAGGTTTCCTCGAAGCGCCAGTCGTCCCAGACCACGCGCACGCTGAGCGCTGCGATCAGGAAGAAGAGGATCGCGACCATGGCCGCGCCGAACTGTGCGAGCCGCTTACGCCGCGCCATCGATCCGCCCTCGGCGAAATACTCGATGCGGATGTGCCGGTCGCGCGCCACCGCGGCCGAGCCGGCCACCATGGCCAGCAGGATCATGAGGAAGACCGAGAACTCCTCGGTCCAGGCGAAGGAGGAATCGGTGAAGTAGCGCACTAGCACGTTGGCGAAGGTGATGCAGGCCAGGAGGCCCATGATGATCACCGTGGCCCAGTCCTCGATCGCGAGCGGCACGCGCACGGGCTCGTCGGCGGCTTCGATTTCGGGGGGCAGGGGACTGGCGGCGTCCAGCAGCGGGCCGGACTCGGGGAGAGAGGACATCGGGGGAGAACGGATCAGCGGTCGGAATTCGACCAACGCAGATCGTAACGATGCATAACCGTTCGCCCCATCGGGGCTTTCCTTAGCCGCTGCCGCTTGGCAGCGGCGGGCAGTTCTGGCACGAGCGCTTCCACGACGACGCAGCGTCGCGCTGGCTGCGGGACCTGCTGCCGCGCGCGATGCAGCAGGTGTTCACGAGCGGCCCACGAGGCTTCAGGCAAGCCGCCGACTGAGCGGCACGGGCCGCCTGCGGCCCTATCGGTAGACCAGGCCGGAGAGGCGCCACGCAAGCTGGCGGCGGAACATCGGCAGCCGTGCGAGCGTCCGCAAGAGAAGGTTGCGTACCGCTCGCAGGCCAGGGCGCGCCGTGGCCATGCGCGTGAGCCGGTCGGCCAGCTCGATGACCTGGCGTGCGACGGGGCGTCGCGCGCGGCCGTAGGCTTCGAGTCCGGCTTCGTCGCCGGCCAGAGCCCGGCCCAGCGCCTCGGCCAGGGCGACCGCGTCGAGGATGCCGACGTTCATGCCCTGGCCGCCGGCCGGGCTGTGCACGTGCGCGGCATCGCCGGCCAGCAGCACGCGTCCCGAGCGATAGGCATCGGCCAGCTTGTGATGAACCCGGAAGCGCGAACCCCACAGCACGTCGTGCACGACGGCTGCCTCGCTCTGCGGACCGCGCGCATCCAGCAGGGCCTGCACGTAGGCGGCGTCGGGATGCTCCGGCGCGTCGTCCACGGTGGCGACGATGCGATGCGCGCCGTTCGGCAAGGGCGCCACGACTACCAGTCCCAAGGGCGAGAAGTAGAGGATCACCTCGTCGCGCGGCACGCCGCCCGTCAGCCGCACGTCGGCCAGCACGAAGGATTCGCCGTAGCTGCCGCCGGTGAACCCGATGCCCGACCGCTCGCGCACCGTGCTGTGCATGCCGTCGGCGCCCACCACGTAGCGCGCGCGCGGTTGCCGGCCGTCGTCGAGCGTCGCGGTCGCGCCGGTGTCGTCCTGGCACACATCGACCAGCGCACCCGGCCGATGCACGCGGCCGCCCAGTTCCCTGAAGCGGTCCAGCAGGATGTTCTCGGTGACGGCCTGCGAAATCATCAGCGTGTACGGATAGCGCGTGGGCAAGTGCTCGAAGTCGATCGGCACCAGCACGCGGTCCCGGTCGCGAATCGTGAAGCGGGGCGCCTGCAGGCCGCGCGCTACCAGGCGCGCAGCCACATTCAGCGGCTCGAGGGCTTCGAGCGTGCGGGCGTGAACCACCGCGGCGCGCGAGGTGTTGGCGCCCTCGGACTGGCGGTCGATCACCATGATGTCGACGCCGCGCACGGCAAGCGCGGTCGCCAGGGTCAGCCCGGCGGGGCCTGCGCCGACGATGAGGACGTCGGTATCGAAAGGGCGAGAAGAAATCGGGTCGGCGTGGGACATGGTGTGCTCCTAAAAGTCAACAACTGTTGGTCAACGGGTGTTGGCAATGTAGTGCACGATTCGGCGAATGTCAACAACTGTTGGCCTATACTTGTTGACATGACTGAAACATCTCCTCCCGCCCGGCGCTCCGATGCCACCAAGGCCACGATCCTCGCGGCCGCGCGTGCGCAGTTCGCGGCCGTCGGCTACCAGGCCACCACCATTCGCGCGGTCGCGACCGCGGCCGGGATCGATCCGGCCATGGTGATGCGCTACTTCGGCAACAAGGAAGGGCTGTTCGCGGCCGCGGCCGATTTCGACCTGCGCTTGCCTGACTTCAGCGACGTGCCGCGCGCCGCGCTGGGCGCCGCGCTGGTGTCGCATTTCCTGGATCGATGGGAGGGCGATGAAACGCTGATGGCCTTGCTGCGGACGGCTTCGACCAACGAGACCGCGGCGGCGCGCATGCAGGCCCTTTTCTCCACGCAGATGGCCCCGCTGATCGCGCGCCTGAGCGGAGACTCGCGCGCCGGCGCGGCAGCGCGCGCCGGGTTGATCGCCACCCAGGTGCTCGGCCTCGCCCTGTGCCGCTACGTGCTGCGGCTGCCGCCGGTGGTCGCGCTCAAGCGGCCGGAGATCGTCCGCCGGATCGGAGCGACCGTCCAGTCCTACCTGCTGGATGCCTGAGCTTCGGGGTCAGGCACAGTACCCGAGCGCCCGCTCCAGGTGCTCGCGGCACTCGCGAACCATGCGCTCGATCAGCTCGGCACAGGTGGGTACGTCGTCGATCAGCCCGATGCACTGGCCCGCCGCCACCACGCCGCCGTTGACTTCGCCGGCCTCCAGCGCCGCGCGGCCGCGCACGCCGGCCACCAGCGGCCGGATGTCCTCGAACTGGCAGCCGCCCGGCCGGTTCTCGGTGGCGACCACTTCTTCCGAGATCGCGTTCCTAAACACGCGTGCGGTGTTCTTCATGGTGCGGAACATCAGCTTGGTGTCGCGCTCCGAGGCTGCGACCAGCGCCTGCTTGATGTTGTAGTGGATCGGCGCCTCCTGCGTCACGCAGAAGCGCGTGCCCATGTTCACGCCCTCGGCGCCGAGCGCGAGCGCAGCCGCCATGCCGCGCCCATCGGCGATGCCGCCCGAGGCAATGATGGGAATGCGAAGCGCGCGCGCCGCGATCGGCAGCAGCACCAGGCCCGGCACGTCGTCCTCGCCGGGATGGCCCGCGCATTCGAAGCCGTCGATCGACACCGCGTCCACGCCGTTGCGCTCGGCCGAGAGCGCATGGCGCACCGAGGTGCACTTGTGCACGATCTTCACGCCCTGGGCCTTGAAGCGGTCGATGAAGTCGCGCGGGCTGTTGCCCGCGGTCTCGACGATCCGGATGCCGCCGTCGATGATGGCCTGCACGTACTCGGCATAGGGCGGCGGCTTCACCGCGGGCAGGATCGTCAGGTTCACGCCGAAGGGCCGCTCGGTCATGGCGCGCGTGCGCTCGATCTCGGCGGCGAGCGCATCGGGCGTCTGCTGCGTCAGCGCGGTCAGGATGCCCAGGCCGCCGGCGTTGGACACGGCCGCCGCCAGTTCGGCCCGGCCCACCCACTGCATGCCGCCCTGGATGATCGGATAACGGATGCCGAGCAGTTCGGTGACGCGGGTCTGCATGCTCACTCCAGCTTGGCGCCCGACTGCTTGATCAGCCGCTCCCACACCGGGCGCTCCTTCTTGTACGCCTCGACGAAAGCCTCGGGCGAGCTGTCCTTGAGTTCGAAGCCCATGGCCGCGACCTTCTGCTGCACGTCGGGCTGCTGCGTGGCCTTGCGGATCTCGTCGGCGAGCCGCTGCACGATCGGCTTGGGCGTGCCCGCCGGCACCGCGACCGCGAGCCAGCCGGTGAGGCGATAGGCCTCGTCCTTCAGTCCCTGCTCGGCCAGCGTGGGCACGTTGGGCAGGGTGCTCATGCGGCGCTCGCCGGTCACGCCGATGGCCTTGAGCTTGCCGGCCTCGATGTGCGGCTTGGCCTGCAGCGCGCTCGCATAGGCCATCTGGATCTGGCCGCCGAGCAGGTCCTGCACCATCGGCGCCTCGCCCTTGTAGGCGACGTGGTTCATGTCGGCGTCCTGCGTGAGGCTCATGTGCGCGCCGGCCAGGTGCGGGTAGGCGCCGAGGCCGTAGGAGCCGTAGGCCAGCTTGCCCTTGTTGGCGGCGACGTACTTCAAGAGCTCGGGCGCAGTCTTCGCCGGCACGCTCGGATGCACCACCAGCACCAGCGGACCCATGGCCACCTGGTAGACCAGCGTCAGGTCGCGCTCCGGGTTGTAAGGCAGCTTCTCGTAGAGGAACTGGTTGGTGAGCAGCGCGTTGGAGAGCGACAGCACGATGGTGTAGCCATCGGGCGCGGCCTTGGCGACCGCGTCGGTGCCGATGATGCCGGCGGCACCGGGCTTGTTGTCGATGACGACCGGCTGGCCGAGCCCGGCCGAGAGCTTCTCGCCGATGACGCGCGCCAGCACGTCGGTGCCGCCGCCGGCGGCGAAGGGCACCACCATCTTGATCGGCTTGTTCGGATAGGCCTGGGCGTGGGCGGCGCTGCCTGCGCCCAGCGCGAGGGCCGAGGCCGCGGCGCAGAGCCAGGCGCGGCGGTTCAGGGAAGGGGTGTTCATGTGCGTCTCCTAGGTTTCAAGAATGGGGGTGCGTCTCACCTTATCGCCGGACGATCTGCGTCTTGAAAGGCAGGCGGCCCAGCGCCTCCTGCAGCCGGGTTTGCAGCTTGTCTGCCAAGGGCCCGGCAGCGCCCGCATCGATCACGACCTTGAGCGCGCTCTCGCCGTCGGCCTGCACATCGGGCCACGCCATCGCCGCGAGGTCCAGGTCATCGCAGGCTTGCGCGACCAGCGCCTCGGCGACCCTGCGCGCGGCCAGCGCCCGCAGCTCCGGCTTGTAGATCTTGCCGACGTTGGTCATCGGCATGTGCTCGATCACGACCACCGACTTGGGCTTGGCCGGCGCCTCGTCGACGCGCGCGGCGGTGAAGGCCAGCAGCTCGGCCTCGCTGGCCTTCATGCCCGGCACCAGCGTCGCGAAGGCCACCGGCAGTTCGCCGGCGTAGGCGTCGGGCGCGCCGACCGCGGCACACAGCTGCACCGCCGGGTGCGCGCCCAGCGCGTCCTCGATGGTCTTCGGATCGATGTTGTGGCCGCTGCGGATGATCAGGTCCTTGGAACGGCCGCTCAGGTTGAGCCGCTCCTCGCCGTCCAGCCAGCCGAGGTCGCCGGTGGCGAGCCAGCCGTCGGCCGTGAAGGCTTTCGCCGTGTCTGCGGGATCGAGAAAGCCCGAGAACAGGTTGGGCGACTTGAAGAGCACCATGCCCTGCTCGCCGGCCGGCAGCTCGCGGTCGCTCGCGTTGCCATGCTCGTCGAGCGCGACGATGCGCAGCTGCGAATAAGGCAGCCGAAAGCCCACGCAGCCGGCCGGCCCGATCACGCCCGGCGGCGTGATGGTCGAGATGCCGGCCATCTCCGTCATGCCCAGGCTCTCGTGCACGTGCAGGCCGAACAGGCGCTCGAAGCGCGCCGCGAGCTCGGGCGCCAGCACGGCGGCGCCGGTGCGGCAGTAGCTGATCGACGAGATGTCGGCACCGTCCAGCGGCACGTTGGCGAGCGCCGCCAGCACCGTCGGCACGGCCGACAGCGAGGTCGGGCGGTACTTCTCGACCAGCCGCCAGTAGTTGGCCAGCACCTGCTTGTTGCGCAGCAGTGCCGTGGTTGGAATGATGACCTCGACGCCGGCCGAGAGCGCGGACAGCGAGGCCGGCAGCACGCCCGCCACGTGAAAGAGCGGATAGCCGTTGATGGTGACGTCGGTGCTCTTCAGGCCCTGCAGCTTCACGCTGGCCCAGGCGGTGAAGACCTGTGCGCCGTGGCTGTGGCGCGCCAGCTTGGGTGCCCCGGTGGTGCCGCCGGTGTGAAAGTAGGCGGCGATGTCGGAGGGCGCGATGTCGCGGCCGCTTTCGAGGCGATCGGCCGGCACGCGGGCGCACAGCGCATTGAAATCGGCCACGCCCTCGGGCAGCGCGCCCGCGGCGCCCACGGGCTCGTCGTGCGGCGCCACGCGCAGCACGGTCGTGAGCGTGGGCACCTGGCCGCGCAGGCGCATCGCCTTCGACCACATGCCCGATTCCTCGTCCGAGCCGTAGGCGATCAGCACCTTGGCGCGGCCAGCCGTCATCAGCGACACGAGCTTCTCGTCACTGAGCAGCGGGTTGAGCGGCTGCACGATGCCGGCCGCCTCGCCGCCCCACAGCGCCAGGTGGTATTCGAGGCAGCCGGGCAGCAGCACCGCGACGGCGTCATCCGGCCCGACGCCGAGCGCGTGCAGCATGTTGGCGGTCTGGTGGATGCCGGCCAGCAGCTCGGCGTAGGACCAGCGGATCGGCTCGTCGGCCGGGTCGGCAGTGCGCAGGAAAGTCAGCGCCGTCCTGTCGCCGAAGGCCGCGGCGGCATTGCGGAAAATTTCGTGGGTGCTGCGGACGGTCAGCGCCTCGGACAGCGGCGTCTCCTCGAGCCTGCGCACATCCTCGATGCTGTGGATTGGGAACGAGGGGCTGAAGGGAGCGGAGCTCATTGGGTAACCTCCGTGCTGCGCACTGCGGTGCGAGCCCCTTCGGGCGGCCGGGCGGGGCTCATGTCGCCTGCCTGCCGAAGGCGATGAAGCGCTGCAGGTGATGGTCCTCGTCGCCCAACTGGTGGTCGATCATCACCAGCCGCTTGGCGTAGTGGGCCAGCGGCAGCTCCCAGGTCATGCCGATGCCGCCGTGCATCTGGATGCTCTCCTCGGCCACCAGCGCGCCGATGCGGCCGATGCTGAGCTTGGCCGCGGACAGCGCGCGCTCGCGCGTCGCGCGCTCGGCATCGTCGACGGCCGCGGCGGCATTGATCACGGCCGAGCGGGCCTGTTCGATTTCGAGCAGCAGGTCGGCCATGCGGTGCTGCAGCGCCTGGAAGCTGCCGATGAGCAGTCCGAACTGCTTGCGCGTGCGCAGGTACTCCAGCGTGGCCGTCTTGGCAGCTTCCATCGCGCCCAGGCTTTCGGCGCAGAGCGCCAGCACGCCGCGGCCGACGGCGCGTTCCAGCACGGCATGGCCCTGGCCTTCGGCGCCGAGCAGCGCATCGGCGGAGAGTGTCACGCCGTCCAGCACGACCTCGGCCACGCGGCCGCCGTCGATGGCGGGCGCGCCGCGCAGGTAGACACCCTTCGTCTTCGCGGGCACCAGGAACAGCGAGATGCCGGTCTCGTCGTCCGGCGCGCCTGCCGTGCGCGCCGAGACCAGGAACAGATCGGCCTGCTCGCCCTGCGGCACCACGGCCTTGGCGCCGTTCAGCAGCCAGCGGTCGCCGCTGCGGTCGGCGCGGGCCTGCACGTGCGCCAGCTCGTAGTGCGTGCCGGGTTCGTCGTGCGCCAGCGCTGCGATCGTGCTGCCGCCGATGATGGCGGCCAGCGTCTCCTTCTGCGCCTCGCTGCCGGCGGCGGCGATCGCGTCGCCGACCAGGAGCGCGCCGAGCACGGGCTCGACCACCAGGCCGCGGCCCAGCGCCTCGAACACCACGGCGATGTCGAAGCCGCCGCCGCCGAAGCCGCCGTCTTCCTCGCGGAACAGCGCGCCGATCATGCCGAGCTCGGCGAACTGCTGCCAGATCTCAGTGCTGAAGCCGGCCGCCGACTTCGCGATGCGGTCGCGCGTCTCGAAGGCGTACTGCTCGGCGATGAAGCGGTTCAGGCTGTCGGCGAGCATGCGCCGGTCTTCGGTGTGTTCGAAGTTCATGGTCTGGCCCTCACAGTCCGAGGATCATCTTGGAGATGATGTTCTTCTGGATTTCATTCGAGCCGCCGAAGATCGACAGCTTGCGGTTGTTGAAGTACTTGGCCGCCGCGGGCGCCGCGTAATCCGGGCCGATCGGCACGCCACGGAAGCCATCCTCGAGCGCCTCCGCCACGAAGGGCCGCGCATAGGGCCCCATCGCGCGCCGGATCAGCGACGAGATCTCCTGCCGGATCTCGGTGCCGCGGATCTTCAGCATCGAGCTCTCCGCGCCCGGCACGCCGCCGCCGGCCACGGCCGCGATCACGCGCAGGTTGGTGGTCAACATGTTCTCCAGGTCGATCTCGACACGCGCCATGCGCGCGGCGAAGGCCGGGTCTTCGGCCAGCGGCTTGCCGTTCTTGGTCTGCTTTGTGGCGATCGCCTTCAACTGCTCCAACGCGGCCACCGAGAAGCCGACGCCCGCGATGTTGGTGCGCTCGTAGGTCAGCAGGTACTTGGCGCAGGTCCAGCCCTTGTCTTCCTCGCCCACCAGGTTCTCGGCCGGCACGCGCACGTCCGAGAAGAACACCTCGTTCACCTCGTGCTCGCCCTCGAGCGTGATGATCGGGCGCACCTCGACGCCGGGCGTCTTCATGTCGATCAAAAGGAAGCTGATGCCTTCCTGCTTCTTGGCCTCGCGGTTGGTGCGCACCAGGCAGAAGATCATGTTGGCGTGCTGGCCCAACGTGGTCCAGGTCTTCTGGCCGTTGACGATGTAGTGATCGCCCTGGGCATCGACGCCGCGCACCGCGGAGGTCTTGACCGAGGCCAGGTCGGAGCCCGCGCCGGGCTCCGAGTAGCCTTGGCACCACCAGTCGGAGCCGTCGAGGATGCGCGGCAGCCAGCGGCGCTTCTGTTCCTCGCTGCCGTACTTGATCAGCACCGGGCCCAGCATGTTGACGCCGAAGGGCACGATGCGCGGCGCGTGCGCCAGCGCGCACTCGTTCTCGAAGATGAATTTCTCCACCGCGGTCCAGCCGGGGCCGCCGTACTGCTCGGGCCAGTGGTTGGCGAGCCAGCCGCGCGCGTTGAGGATGGCATGCCATTCCTCCATGTCGGCCTTGCCGAGGTGCTTGCCGCTCGCCACTTTGTCGGACAGGCGCTTGGGCAGCTTGGCCGCGAGGAAGTCGCGAACCTCGTCGCGGAAGGCTTCCTCTTCATGCGTGAAGTTGAGGTCCATGTTCTTGCTCCTCAGTAGATCTCGAACAGGCCCGCGGCGCCCATGCCGCCCGCGATGCACATCGTGACGACCGCGTACTTCGCGCCGCGACGCTTGCCTTCGATCAGCACGTGGCCCGTGAGCCGCGCGCCCGTCATGCCGAAGGGGTGGCCGATGGAGATCGCGCCGCCGTCGACATTGAGCCGCTCGGCCGGGATGCCGAGCTTTTCCTGGCAGTAGATGGACTGCGAGGCAAAGGCCTCGTTGAGTTCCCAGAGCTCGATATCCTCGACCTTCAGGCCGTTGCGCGCCAGCAGTTTCGGCACCGCGAACACCGGGCCGATGCCCATCTCGTCGGGCTCGCAGCCCGCGATCGCGAGGCCGCGGAAGGCGCCCAGCGGCTGCAGGTTGGCGCGCTCGGCGTCCTTGGCTTCCATCAGCACGCAGGCGGAGGCGCCGTCGGAGAGCTGCGAGGCATTGCCGGCGGTCACGAACTTGTCGGCGCCCATCACCGGCGCCAGCTTGGCCAGGCCTTCGTAGGTGGTGCCGCGGCGGTTGCAGGTGTCGACGTCGATGGTCACTTCGCGCTGGCTGACTTCCTTGGTGTCCTTGTCGGTCACGGCCATGGTCGTGGTGCACGCCACGATCTCCTCGCGGTAGCGGCCGGCGAGCTGGGCTTCCTCGGTCTTGCGCTGGCTCTCGGCGGAGAAGCGGTCCTGCGCCTCGCGGCCGATGCCGTAGCGCTTGGCGACGATGTCGGCGGTCTCGATCATCGCCATGTAGAGCGCGGGCTTGTGCTCCACGATCCAGGGGTCCATGCCGGAATCGCCGCTGTCGGTGGCGCTGCGGCTGCGGATCTGCGAGATGCTCTCCACGCCGCCCGCGATCATGGCCGGCGCGCCCTCGACCACGATGCGGCCCGCCGCCATCGCGATGGCCTGCAGGCCCGAGGCGCAGAAGCGGTTGACCGTGGTGCCGGCGATGGTGATCGGCAGCCCGGCGCGCACGATGCTCTGGCGCGCGACGTTGCGGCCGGTGGTGCCTTCGGGGTAGCCGCAGCCGAGGATCGCGTCCTCGATCAGTGCCGGGTCCAGCCCAGAGCGCTCGACCGCGGCGCGCACCGCGAAGGCGGCCAGCGTCGGGCCGGGCGTGATGTTGAACTCGCCGCGGTGCGCCTTGGTGAGCGGCGTGCGGGCGGTGGAAACGATGACGGCTTCGCGCATGATGTGTCTCCTTGTCGTCTTACTCGGATTGATTGAGGCTTGCGAAATCGCGGCCCTGCTCGACCAGCTCGACGAGCAGCGGCGAGGGCTGCCAGAACAGCGGGTCTTCCTTGGCGAACTCGCGGATGTCGGCCAGCACCTTGGCGAGGCCCACCGTGTCGGCGTACTTCATCGGCCCGCCGCGGTGGCGCGGGAAGCCGTAGCCGTAGAGGAAGGTCACGTCGACGTCCAGCGGGCGCAGCGCGATGCGCTGGTGCACGACGTTGGCGCCCTCGTTGATCATCGCGGCCATGTAGCGGCGCATGATTTCCTCGTCGGTGAAGCTGCGCGGCGTGATGCCGGCACGCTGCCGCTCGGCATCGATGATGGCCTCGACTTCCGGGTCCGGCGTGCCGGTGCGCGCGCCTTGCGCGTACAGGTAGTAGCCGCGGTCGGTCTTCTGGCCGAACCAGCCGCGCTCGCAGATGCGGTCGGCGATCTGCACGTAGCGCGCCTTCGCATCGCGCGTCGCTGCCTTGCGCTTGCGCGTGGCCCAGCCGATGTCGCCGCCGGCCAGGTCGGACACCTGGAAGGGCCCCATCGGGTAGCCGAAGTCGCGCACCGCCTTGTCGATCTGGTAAGGCGAGGCGCCGTCTTCCATCATGTGGTCGGCCGCCTGGCGGTACACCGCGAGGATGCGGTTGCCGATGAAGCCGTCGCAGACGCCGGCGCGCACCGGCGTCTTCTTCAGCTTCTTCGCGAGCTCGAAGCCGGTGGCGACCACGTCGGCGCTGACCTTCGCCGGCACCACGATCTCCAGCAACTTCATGATGTTGGCCGGCGAGAAGAAGTGCAGGCCCAGCACGTCGGCCGGGCGCGAGATGCTGGCCGCGATCTCGTCGATGTCGAGGTAGGAGGTGTTGGTGGCGAGCACCGCACTTGGTTTGCAGACGCGGTCGAGCTCGGCGAACACGGCCTTCTTGACCGCCATGTCCTCGAACACGGCTTCGACCACCAGGTCGACGTTGGCGAGCGCGTCGTAGGCGGTCGAGCCCGAGAAGCGCGCCATCACCGCCGTCTTGGCTTCGGGCGTCATGCGGCCCTTCTGAATCAGCCCGTCGTACACCTTCTCGACGTGGCCGCGGCCGCGCGCGAGACTCTCCTCGTCGCGCTCGATCATGGTGACCGGCAGGCCGGCGTCGAGCATCGCCACCGCGATGCCGGCGCCCATGGTGCCGCCGCCGACGATGCCGCAGGATTCGATGGGCCGTGGCTTGGCTGCCTTGGTCTCGGGCGCCTTCAGCACTTCGCGCTCGGCGAAGAAGGCGTGGATCAGGCCGGCGCGCTGCGGGCTGTCTATGCACTGCAGGAAGAGCTTGCGCTCGAGCGCCATGCCTTCGTCGAAAGGCTGCGTGAGCGCGGCCTCGACGGCTTCGATGATCTTCAGCGGCGAGAACAGGCCGCGGCTCTTCTTCGCGGTGTCGGCGCGCGCGGCTTCGAGGGCGGCGCGTTCAGCCGCCTGGTCGGCCAGCGCGTTGGCGTCGCGCGTGCGGCGCACCGGCGCCTTGGCGGCGACCAGCTCGGTGGCGTAGGCCAGGCCTTGGGCCAGCGCGTCGCTGCCTTCGCCCAGGCGATCGACGAGGCCCAGCGCCAGCGCTTCCTTGGCGCTTGCATGGCGGCCGCTCAGGATCAGGTCGAGCGCGGCTTTCATGCCGATCAGGCGCGGCGCGCGCTGCGTGCCGCCCGAGCCGGGAATCAGGCCCAGCTGCACTTCGGGCAGGCCGAGCTTCGCGGAGGCCACCGCCAGCCGGTAGTGCGCCGAGAGCGCGATCTCCAGCCCGCCGCCGAGCGCGGCGCCGTGGATCGCGGCCACCACCGGCTTGCTGCAGTTCTCGATGCGGCTGCACACCTCGGGCAGCGAGGGCGGCTGCGGCTGCTGGCCGAATTCGCGGATGTCGGCACCGGCGATGAAGTTGCGGCCGGCGCCGACGATCAGCACCGCCGCCACGGCGCCGTCGGCCTCGGCCGCATCGATGGCCGCGACCAGGTCGCGGCGCACGTCCACGCCGAGGGCGTTGACCGGCGGGTTGTCGATGGTCACGACCAGCACCTCGGCCTGGCGGCGAAAGGTGACGGGATCGGACGCAGGAAGGGTGTCAGTCGTGGCCATGGTCTTTGTCTCCGGGGGCGGGACCGGGCGGTCCTCTGGGGGTGAATCCAGCATTCTTGGCCCGGCTCGCCGTTTTGACAATTGCATTGGCCATTGACAGACTGTCAAAGAATTTTTGACACAATCGCGGCCTCACCATGGACTTGCAATCGCTGACCCTGCTGGTCGAGATCCTCGATGCCGGCAACCTGAGCGAGGCCGCGCGCCGGCTCAAGATGAGCCGCGCCAACGTCAGCTACCACCTGAACCAGCTCGAGCGCTCGGTCGGCGCGCAGCTGGTGCGGCGCACCACGCGCCGCGCCGAAGCCACCGAGATCGGCCAGCGCCTGTACCAGCACGGCCTCGCCATCCAGAGCGAGCTGCAGGCCGCGCGCGAGTCGGCCTCGGCGCTGGGCCAGGGCCTGGTCGGCCGCGTGCGGCTCAGCGTGCCGAGTGGCTACGGGCAGCTCGTCATGTCCGACTGGCTGATCGATTTCAAGCGCCAGTACCCCGGCATCGTGCTCGACGTGCTGTTCGAGAACCGCATCGAGGACCTGTTGCGCGACGAAGTCGACATCGCGATCCGCGTGATCCCCGAGCCGCCCTTGAACCTGGTGGCGCGCGAACTCGGGCCGGTGCGCTACGTGGCCTGCGCTTCGCGTGCCTATGCCGAGGTGCATGCCATGCCCACGCAGCTCGACCAGTTGAGCAGCGCACCGGTGGTCACCGCCGCGGTGATCGGGCGGCAGCTGCGCATTTCGGCCTACCAGGGCGAGGAGCGGCGCGAGGTGGTGCTGGAGCCCACCCTGATCTCCGAGAACTTCCTGTTCCTGCGCCAGGCCATCCTGGCCGGCCTGGGCATCGGCCTCGTGCCCGACTACGTGGTGCAGGAGGACGTGCGGCGCGGCGAGGTCGTGACCACGCTCGACGACTGGCGGCTCAGCATCTTCGGCACGCGGATGTTCATGCTCTACATGCCGAACCGGCAGCACACGCGGGCCACGCGGACCTTCATCGATTTCATCCTGGAGCGGGCGCGGGGTGCGGAGCCGTCCGCGGACTGAGGCGCTGCGTCACGGGCGGTCGACCTCAGGACTTGTGCGCCAGGTGACGCAGGAACCAATCGCGAGCCAGGCGCGCCACGGCGTCCAGCGCACCCGGTTCTTCGAACAGATGGGTGGCGCCCGGGACGATGACGAGTTCCTTCTCGACCGGCAGCAGCGCGAGCGCCTGCCTGTTCAGGCCGATCACCGGTTCGTCGTCGCCGCCGACGATCAGCAGCGTCGGCGCATGCACCTGGGCCAGCGCCTCGCCGGCCAGGTCCGGCCGCCCTCCGCGCGAGACGACGGCTTGCACGGCGGCGGGCCGCTCTGCCGCCGCCATCAGCGCAGCACCGGCACCGGTGCTGGCGCCGAAGTAGCCGATGGCGAGGTCGGCAAGCTGCGCCTGGGCTTTCAGCCAGTCGGTCGCCGCCACGAGCCGGCGCGCCAGCAGCCCGATGTCGAAGCGGAGTTCGCGCGTGCGCTCGTCGATCGCTTCTTCCTCCGGCGTCAGCAGGTCCGCGAGCAGGGTGGCCAGGCCGGCCTGCTGGAGCTGCCGCGCCACGTGGCGGTTGCGCGGGCTGAAGCGGCTGCTGCCGCTGCCGTGCGCGAACAGCACCAGGCCGCCGGCACCGGCCGCGAGCCCCAGGTCCGCGTCCAGCGTGGCCGGGCCGGCCGGAATGCGCAGTGCACGCTGCTCGATCGCGCCGCGCGGCGGCGATGCGGCGTTCATGGCTACACCCCCCGAGGGATAGGTTTCCGGCGCCTCGGCGTCGCGCCACTCGGGCTCGGGGTCGAGCGGCTCGACCGCCCGCGTGGTGTCCATGTGGATCAGGGCATCGAACTGGTCCGACGGCTGCGCGTAGAAATAGTGGCTGTGGCGCTCGGTGTCGGGCCGGTAGATCACGCCGATCGCGCGTTCCAGCCGCGATTCGCGCAAGGCCCGCGCGTGCGGGCCGCCTGCGCGCAGGGGCAGCAGGAAGCGCTCGATGCCGGTGGCGTGCATGAGGCCTTCGACGCTGTCCTCGCGCGACGGCAGGACCCGCTTGCGCTCGCCGGCTGCGCCCCAATCGGATGCTGCCGTCACGCTGCCGGTGTGGGTGGTGAAGCCGATCAGCACGGCGTCGTCCCCGTGCTGCTCGCGCACGAGCTGGCCGACGTTGAGTTCGCCGCGGCGCCCCATCTCGGTGGCGCGCGCATCGCCGAGGTGGGAGTTGTGCGCCCACACGACGATCCTGGGGCGTGTGCCGGAGCGCCCGAGATGGCCTTCGAGCGCGTTCAGGGTCTCGACCATGTGGCGGTCGCGCAGATTCCAGGAGGAGACGTCGCTCAGGTACATCGAGCGGTAATAGGCCTCGGCGTTCTTCACCAGCCGCGCGTTCTGCTCCGCGTCGAAGGCGTCGTCCGCGCCTGAGCGCCCGCTGCGCGCGGCAATGGCACGGCGACTCAGGTCGACCAGCGTGGCGATCACCTCGTCCTCGCATCCTTCGGCGTCGCGCAGCCCGGTCATCAGGCCGTAGACCTGGCTGTCTTCGCCGAACTGGTCGAAGCAGGCGTAGCGCTCGCGGGCCAGCCGCGCCGCTTCCGGATGTGCCTTATCGAGGTACTGCAGGACGGCCTCGATCGACCCGTTCAGGCTGTACAGATCCATGCCGTAGAAGCCGGTTCTCGACGCCGCCGGCAGGCGGTCATTGAAGGCGCGTTGCCAGTTCACGAAATCGCGCACGTCGGTGTTGCGCCACATCCAGGTCGGAAAACGTCGAAAACCGGCAAGCGCATCGATGGCCGACGCATCGTCGTCGAGCCCGCGCACGTAGCGATTGACGCGGTAGGCGTCCGGCCAGTCGCCTTCGATCGCGACCGCGTTGAAGCCCTTCTCGCCGATCAAGCGCTGCGTGATGCGTGCACGCTCGCGATAGAACTCGTGCGTGCCGTGCGATGCTTCGCCCAGCAGCACGAAATGGGCATCGCCGATCAGATCGAGCAGCGCGCGGTGGTCGTCGTTCTCGGCCAAAGGCAGCGCCGCGAGGCGCACTGTGTCGACCGCTTTCGCATCATCGGCTCGTCGCATGGCAGTCCGGCATTTCGTTGCGATGAGAAAACTCTAGGCTTGCGAGCCGACCCCTCTGTAGGGCCGCACCGACGCCGATGTAGGCGGGGGGATGGAGGGTATTTCAGGATGCGCGCGGGTGCGGCGCTCTGCCGGCACGTTTTCTGCTGTACTCCCGGCATGAACGACACCCGCCCAACGAGCTTTCAACCCGCCGACCTCGCCATCGACCCGCAGCGCCTCTGGGACTCGCTGATGCAACTCGCCAGGATCGGCGCCACCGACAAGGGCGGCGTATGCCGCCTTGCACTGACCGAGCTCGATCGCCAGGGCCGCGAGCTCTTCGTGCGCTGGATGAAGGAGGCCGGCTGCACCGTGCGCGTCGACGCGATCGGCAACCTGTTCGCGCGCCGCGAAGGGCAGGACGCGAGCCGCCCGGCCGTGGCCACCGGCAGCCACATCGACACCCAGCCGACCGGCGGCAAGTTCGACGGCAACTATGGCGTTCTCGCGGGCCTGGAAGTGCTGCGCACCTTGAACGATGCCGGTATCCGCACCGTGGCGCCGCTCGAAGTCTGCGTCTGGACCAATGAAGAAGGTTCGCGCTTCGTGCCCGTGATGATGGGCTCTGGCGTGTATGCCGGCGCCTTCAGTCTGGCGCACGCGCTCGCGGCGACCGACCGCGAGGGCGTGACGGTCGCCGACGCCCTGCGCGCGATCGGTTTCGCGGGCGATGCGCCGGCCGCAGTGGACCAGGGCGCGCCGCGCTTCGGCGCCTACTTCGAGGCCCACATCGAACAGGGCCCGGTGCTGGAGGATGCCGACATTCCGCTCGGCGTGGTGACCGGCGCGCTCGGCCAGCGCTGGTACGACGTGGTCGTGACCGGCCAGGAAGCGCATGCCGGCCCGACGCCGATGGCGCTGCGCCGCGACGCGCTGCAGGGTGCGACCGGCCTCATGCAGGCCGTGCAGCGCATTGCGATGGACGAGCAGCCCCATGCCCGCGGCACCGTCGGCTACGTGCAGGTGCACCCCAATTCGCGCAACGTGATTCCCGGCCGCGTGACCTTCACGGTCGACCTGCGGCATGCGGACGACGAGGGTCTGGCCCGCATGGACGCGCAGCTGCGCGCGGCCTGCGCGGCCTTGCAGGCGCAGGGCGGTCTCACGGTCGCGCTCGAAGAGACGGTCTACTTTCCGCCGGCCCACTTCGCGGAAGCGCTGGTGCGCGCGGTGCGCGAAGGCGCCGAGCGTGCCGACCTCGCGCACCTCGACATCGTGAGCGGCGCCGGCCACGACGCGGTGTACGTCGCGCGCACCGCGCCGACCGCGATGATCTTCGTGCCCTGCAAGGACGGCATCTCGCACAACGAGATCGAGGACGCCAAGCGCGAGCACCTCGCCGCCGGCGCCAACGTGCTGCTGCACGCCATGCTCGACCGGGCCGGGATCGCGCAGTGAGACTGCTCGCGCAGCCTCTGACTTCGGAGGCTTTCGCGTCCTACGGCACCGTGCTCGCGGCGCCCGCGGGCCGGGGCCGCCTCATCAACGGCGGCAACGCCGAGCGCTTCGACCTGGTCGACGACCTGCAGCTCGGCGCCGAAGGCGGCCGGCCGATGCTCGCGCTGTTCCGCGCGCAGGCGCGCCGCTTTCCGCATGCAGTGACCGAGATGGAGCGGCACGCGCTGGGCAGCCAGAGCTTCGTGCCGCTCGGCGAGCGCCGCTTCGTGATCGTGGTGGCGCCCGCCGGCCCGGCCCCCACGGCCGAGACGCTCGCTGCCTTCGTCGCGGACGGCCGCCAGGGCGTGACGCTCGCGCCCGGCACCTGGCACCACGCGCTGCTGGCGGTGGATGCGGGTGACTTCGTGGTGGTGGAGCGCGCGGGGGCGGTGGTCGACTGCGACACCTTCGACCTGGCTGCGCCGGTCGGGGTCGAGTTGGAAGACTGAGCCCGCTGGCCTGCGGCAGCAGGCATCGCGCTCATGCCACGTTGAGCACTTCCGCGGCGAGGCGATCGAGGTTCTGTTCGTTCGCCTCGACGACGACCTTGGCAATGCGCTGCCGTTCAGCCGCGGTGTCGAACACCTGGCGCCATCCGACCCGTGTCTTGGCTCCTTGCGCTTCCAACGTGATGGTCATCTGGAAGTGGTGCTGAGACATGTGCTCGAAGACGATTCGCTCCGGCGCAACGACCTCGACGAAAACGCTCTCGTTGGGGTAGTTTGCACCGTCAGGCCCATGAAGGACGAAGCGCCAGCGGCCGCCGGGACGCAGATCGAACTCCTGGAACGTGCTGGTGAATCCGTTCGGACCCCACCAGCGCGCCAGGTGGCCCGGGTCACTGAAGGCTTTGAAGACGCGCTCGCGCGGCGCGTCGATCCAGCGCGAGTGGACGAACTCGCGGTCCACGGTGGATTCGGCATCGGCAGGGGGGTTCTCGTTCATGCGCAGCATCCTTGTCGTCGACGCTTCTTGTACCACCGGAGGTCCCGCTTCGCTAAGGGCATATTGCGTTCAGAATCCAGGCCATCCCCAAGTCGAGGTTCCCATGACACGCACTGTCGCCGAAAAACGCGCCGCCTTTCGCGCGCTCCATGCCGAAGGCTGCTTCGTATTGCCGAATCCCTGGGACGTGGGCAGCGCCCGCTACCTGCAAGGCCTGGGCTTCAAGGCGCTGGCCACGACGAGCTCGGGCTTTGCCTGGTCGCGGGGGCAGGCCGATGGCGCTCTCTCGCGGGAGACCATCCTCGCCCATCTGCGCGAGATCGTCGCGGCGACCGATCTGCCGGTGAACGCCGACTTCGAAAGCGGCTTCGCCCCCGATCCGCAAGGCGTTGCCGAAAGCGTGCGGATGGCCATCGAGACCGGTGTGGCCGGCCTGTCGATCGAGGACTCGACCGGCGACGCTGCCAAGCCGCTGCATGACATCGAGGTCGCGGTCGCGCGGGTTCGCGCCGCGCGCCGGGCGATCGACGAGGCGGGCGGCGACACGCTGCTCGTGGGACGGGCGGAGAATTTCTTTGCCGGCCGGCCGGACCTCGACGATGCGATCGCCAGGCTCAGGGCCTATTCGGAGGCCGGCGCCGACTGCCTCTACGCGCCGGGCATCCGCACGCGGGAGCAGATTGCGGCCGTGGTCGCCGCCGTCGCGCCCAAGCCGGTCAACCTGCTGGTCGGATCGACCAGCGAGTTCACGCTGCAGGACATCGCCGCACTCGGCGTGCGGCGCGTCAGCGTCGGCGGTGCGCTGGCGCGTGCGGCGTGGGGCGGCTTCATGCGTGCGGCCCGCACGCTGTCGGAAGAGGGGCGTTTCGACGGTTTCGCGGACGCCGCCTCGGGCGTCGAGCTCAACGCCTTTTTCGGCAGCCGTTAACCCGCTTGCTGCACCCGCGTCAGGACGGTTCGCACGGCGTAGCCGTCGCGGTAGACGCCTTCGATGGTTCCCATCACCGGATCGTTCGGCGCCGCCGTCACGAACTTTTCGTCATCGGTGCGGTAGACGACGATGGTGCGCGCCGAACGCGCGCTGAGCGTGCGAGCGACTCCGGTGGCCTGGCTCAGCGTACGGTAAGTGTTCATGTCGGTCCTCTGTGGCGCGCAGATGCTAGCGCGAAGGTACTCAGTACATGCGGCTCCGAAGTCTCCTGGCGCCCCGAATACGGCAAAAGGCCACATTTCCGGGGCGTATCTGAGTCCAGGCGCTATCCCGCCAGGCGCTCCGCCAACGCGATCAGCGAGCGATCGGTCCCTGCCGGCCCCAGGAGCGAAATGCCCAGCGGCGCGCCCTCGCGCTGCGCCAGCGGCATCGACAGCTGGGGAAAGCCGCTGAGTCCGGCCACGCACAGCATGCGGATCGCGCGGTTGCGATAGTCCTCGAGGCTGCTGTCCGCCGCATCGCGCCGCGGTGCAATGTCGGGCATGGTGGGCATCAGCAACACGCCGTCGCTGCCGAGCATCTCGGCCAGCCGGGCGCGGAAGGCGATGCGGAAGGTGCGCGCGCCATTGACCTGCGCATCGCTGACATCGCGCGACCAGGCGAAGCGCTCGGCGACCCCGGGGCCCAGCGGCGGGGCGTAGCGTTCGATCAGCGGGCCGTCAGTGAGCCAGGACTCGCGCCCTTGCACATAGCGGAAGTTCCAGTACATCGCGTCCCAGGATTCGAGCGCCACCTCGACCGGGGATGCCCTGCCGAGCACCGATTGCACGCGCTCGGCTGCGCCGTCGAGCGCATTCTTGACCGGCGCCTCCAGCATGGCCCACACATCCGTCGGCCACAGCAGCCGCGGCTGGGCCGGCAGCGGCGCGGCATCGGACGCCAGCAGCACCTCGGCCACGCGCGCGAAGGTGCCGATGTCACGCGCAAACCAGCCGCAGGTGTCGAGGCTGGGCGCCAGGTCGAGCGCGCCTTCGAGGCTGACGCGGCCATGCGTGGGGCGCAGGCCGTACAGGCCGCAGTGGTTGGCCGGCGCGCGCACCGAGCCGCCGGTGTCGGTGCCGAGCGCGAAGTCGCACAGGCCCGAGGACACGGCCGAGGCCGAGCCGGAGGACGATCCGCCCGTGATGCGGTCCCTGGCCGCGCCGTTGATCGGCGCGCCGAAATGCGCGTTGTTGCCGTTCATCGAGAACGCGAGTTCGTCGGTCACGGTCTTGCCGGCGAAACGGGCGCCGGCGTCGAGCAGCTTCTGCACGGTCGGCGCGGTGCGCGTCTTGATGCCGGACATCGCCAGCACGATCGGGCTGCCGCCGCCGGTGGGGTAGCCCGCCACGTCGAACAGGTCCTTGACGCCGAAGCTCAGGTCGGCCAGTGGGCCGGTCGGCGCGCCGCGGACGGCGACATCGGGGTAGGGGACGAAGGCGTGGGCGGGGTCGTGCAGGGGCATGGGTGGCGCTGTCGGAGTGGACGATTCAAGCGACGACCACCGGCGCAATGGCCGCGGCGGCGTCGGTATGGATGCAGCGTGCGCGATGGCCGCTCGCGAGCTCGACCACCGGCGGCTGTGCTGCGCGGCAGGCCTCGCTCGCGAGCGCGCAGCGTTCGGCAAAGGCGCAGCCCGGCGGCAGCGCCGACAGGTCGGGCGGCGCGCCGCCGATGGTCTCGAGGCGGCTGCCGCGTGCCAGCGCGCCGTGGGCGCGGCTCTTCAACAGGGCGATCGTGTAGGGGTGGCGCGGCGAGCGGATCAGCTCGCGGGCCGTGCCTTCCTCGACGATGCGCCCGGCATACATCACGGCGATGCGGTCGGCCACCTCGACGGCGGCGCCGATGTCGTGCGTGACGAACAGCACCGAGAGGCCGAGGTCGCGCTGCAGCTCGCGCAGCAGCAGCAGGATCTGGATCTGCACCGTGGCGTCGAGCGCAGTGGTGGGCTCGTCGGCCAGGAGCAGCTGCGGCCGGCAGGCCAGGGCCAGCGCGATCATCGCGCGCTGCCGCATGCCGCCCGACATCTCGTGCGGATAGGCCGCCAGGCGCCGCTCGGGGCTCGGAATGCGCACGCGCTCGAACAGTTCCAGCGCGCGCCGGTGCGCCTCGGCGGCGGACACGGCTTCATGCCGGCGTATGGATTCGACGATCTGCGCGCCGACCGAGTACACCGGGTCCAGCGCCAGCAGCGGCTCCTGGAAGATCATCGAGGCCACCTTGCCGCGGAAGTCCGCAAGCTCGGCCTGCGTCATCGCGAGCACGTCGCGGCCGGCCACGCGGACCTGGCCGCCCATGCGCGTGCGGCGCTCGGGATGCAGGCGCAGCAGGGTGCGCATGGTCACGCTCTTGCCCGAGCCCGATTCGCCGATCAGCGCGACCACCTCGCCGCGCTGCACTTCGAGGCTCACGCCGCTCACGGCATGCACGGGCTTGCGGCCGCCGCTGAAGGTGACGCTGAGCTCGCGCAGGCTGACCATCGCTTCTGTTTCGTTCATCGTCATCTCAGGCCGCCTTCATCGGGGGCGCGGCATGCGGATGGCCACTGCCCGGCTCGTGGATCAGGCAGCTCACGGCCTGCGGCGCGCCGGCCGTCACGCGTGCCGGCACGCGCTGGCTGCACACCGGCGCGGCGAGCGCGCAGCGCGGGTGGAAGCGGCAGCCCGAGGGCGGGTCGATCGGGTTCGGTGGGTCGCCGGCCAGTGCCGCCTCCTCGGTGCGGTGGTCAGGGTCCATCGAGGGCATCGAGGACAGCAGCGCGCGCGTGTAGGGATGCGCCGGCGCTTCGTAGAGCGCGTTCGACGGGCCGATCTCGGCCACCTGGCCCAGGTACATCACCATCACGCGGTCGCTCATGTAGCGCACCACGTTCAGGTCGTGGCTGATGAAGACGTAGGTCAGCCCGAACTCGGCCTTCAGGTCCAGGAGCAGGTTGATCACCTGCGCCTCGACCGACTTGTCGAGCGCGGACACGGCCTCGTCGAGGATCACCATGCGCGGCTGCAGGGCCAGTGCACGCGCGATGTTGACGCGCTGGCGCTGGCCGCCCGAGAGCTCGTGCGGGTAGCGATCGGCGAAGCGCTGCGGCTCCAGCCCGACGCGCGCGAGCAGGTCGCGCGCACGGTGCACCGCCGCGTTGCGCGCCACGCCGTGCACCTGCGGCCCGAAGGCGACCGAGTCCTCGATCGTGAGGCGCGGGTTCAGCGAGGCATAGCTGTCCTGGAACACCATCTGCACCTGGCGCCGGAATTCCTTCAACGGCAGGTCGCGGCCGCCTACGGCCCGGCCGTCGAAGATCACCTCGCCGGCCGTCGGCGCGATGAGCTGCATCAGCAGCCGTGCGGTGGTCGACTTGCCGCAGCCCGATTCGCCGACCACGCCCAGCGTTTCGCCCTTCAGCACTTCGAAATCCACGCCGTCGACCGCGCGCACCACGCCGCCGCCGCGGCCCAGCGGGTCTTTCTTGAGCGGGAAGTGCTTCTGCAGTCCGCGGATCGTGAGCAGGGGCTGCGCGGGGCCGCCGATGTCGGCTACTGCTTGCATCGCGTCATCCTTTGTTGTCCATTGCCGAACGCAGCCCGTCGGAGAGCAGGTTGAACGAGATCGAGGTGATGAAGATCATCGCGCCGGGCAGCGCCGCCACCCAGGGCTGCACGTAGATCGCGGTGCGCAGGGTGTTGAGCATCAGCCCCCATTCGGGCTCCGGCGGCTTCACGCCCAGGCCCAGGAAGGACAGGCCCGAGGCCAGGATCATCGAGACCGCGATCAGGCTGGTCGCGTAGACGAAGATCGGCCCCAGCACGTTGCCCAGCACGTGCACGCGCACGATGGTGAAGGCCCCGGCGCCCGAGGCTCGCGCGGCCTCCACGTAGTCGCGCCCGCGCACCTGCGTGGTCACGCTCTCGGCCACGCGCGCGATCTGCGGAATGAAGACGATGGTCAGCGAGATCAGCGAGTTGACCACGCCCGCGCCCAGCACGCCCGACAGCGCGATCGCGAGCAGCACCGAGGGGAAGGCGTAGAACACGTCGATGGTGCGCATGATCGCGGTGTTGACGATGCCGCCCGCATAGCCCGCCAGGATGCCGATCGCCGCGCCGACGACGAAGGCGCAGATCACCGGCGTGATGCCGATGAAGAGCGAGAGCCGCGCGCCGACGATCAGGCGCGACAGCATGTCGCGGCCCAGCTCGTCGCTGCCCAGCGGCAGGCCCTCGGTGCCGATCGGCTTGAGCCGCTTCAGCATCGAGGCCTGGTACGGATCGGCCGGCGCCAGCCAGGGGCCGAAGATGGCCAGCGCGATCAGGAGCAGCACCACCAGCGCCGCGCCCATGGCGACCGGGTCGCGCGTGAAGCGCAGCATGGCGGAGGTCCAGTAGCCGCGCGAGCGCTGCAGAGGCAGCGCCTGCACCACGGGTGGGGAGAAGGTGGGGATCGCGGCTGACATGGTCATGTTCTTGCGATACGAGGATCGAGCAGCGTCTGCAGCACGTCGACCACGAGGTTGAGCAGCACGAAGAACAGCGCCAGCACGAGGATCGTGCCCTGCAGCAGCGGCAGGTCGCGCTGGAAGATCGCTGAGTTCAGGAGGAAGCCCGTGCCCGGCCAGGAGAACACGGTCTCG
Source organism: Variovorax paradoxus (assembly GCF_018614915.1). Lineage (GTDB taxonomy): Bacteria > Pseudomonadota > Gammaproteobacteria > Burkholderiales > Burkholderiaceae_C > Variovorax > Variovorax paradoxus_K. The sequence goes on from NZ_JAGGNU010000014.1 coordinate 158,724, forward strand.
ATCAGGATCGAGCCGCCCAGCAGGTAGCCCAGCTGCAGCCCCATCACGGCCAGCGCGGTGGGCGCGGTGTTCTTCACCATGTGGCGGAACACGCCGAAGTGCGTCAAGCCCTTGGCGCGCAGGCCGACGATGAACTCCTGCTCCAGGATCTCGGCCACCAGCGCGCGCACCGTGCGCGCGATGATGCCCATCGGGATCACCGACATCGTGAGCGCCGGCAGCACCAGGAACTGCAGGTGTGCCCAGTCCCAGGCCCAGTCGCTCGAGCCGCCCGGGCCCGCGCCGGTGGCGGGCAGCCACATGAGCTGCGATGAGAAGACGATCACCATCACCATGCCCAGCCAGTAATGCGGCACGCTGACGCCCAGCACCGACAGCATGGAGGCCGCGCGGTCGAGCCAGGAGTTGCGGAAGTAGCCGGCGACGAAGCCGAACAGGCAGCCGAGCACGAAGCCGATCGCGGTCGCGACCACCGCCAGGCGCAGCGTGTTGCCGACCGCGGTCAGCACCTCGCCTGCCACCGCGCGGTTGCTCGCAATCGAGACGCCCAGGTCGCCGTGCATCGCGCGCCACACCCACAGCACGAACTGCTCGGGCAGCGAGCGGTTGAAGCCGTAGAGCTCGCGCAGCTGCGCCTGCAGCTCGGCCGAGGCATCGGGCGGCAGGATCGACACCAGCGGATCGCCCGGCGCCAGGTGCACGAGCAGGAAGCACACGAAGGCCACGCCGATCATGATCGGGATGGCGTAGAAGACGCGGCGCAACAGGTAGGCGAGCATGGGCGGGCTGGCGTCGAAAGCTGAGTGGGCTCAGTCCATCGTCATGGTGGCGATATCGATGAACCAGCTCTTCGGCTGCACCACGTTCTTGACCTTGGCCGACAGCGCGCGCGGGCCGACGTCGTGCGCGATCCAGACGAAGGGCGCGTCGTCCACGATGTACGCGTGCAGCTTGGCGAGCGCGGCGTCGCGCGCCTTGTCGTCGAAGCTGGTGCGGGCATCGGCCACCAGCTTGTCGACTTCGGGGCTGCCGTAGTAGCCCCAGTTGTTCGAGACCGGCGGGAAGGCCTTGGTGCTCACGAAGCGCACCATCGCGAAGAAGGGGTCCATCGCCGCGAAGCTCACGTTGGTGGCGTTGGCGCCGTTGGCGGATGCGTCCTTGGCGCCCTTGCGCCAGTTGGTGAACAGCGTGTTCCATTCGATCACGTCGAACTGCACGTCGAAGAAGCATTGCTTCAGCGACTGCTGCACGAACTCGTTCATCGGCAGCGGCTGCATCTGGCCCGAGCCCGAGGCCGAAATCTGCACCTTGACCTTCACCGGCTTGGCGGCCGAGAAGCCCGCCTGCGTCATGAGCGCCTGCGCGGCTTTCACGTCGTACTTCATGTCGAACTTGGGGTTGCCCCACCACGGGTGACCCGGCGCCACCGTGCCCTTGGGCTCGGCCATCATGCCGCCCAGCAGCTGCTTCAGGCCGCCGCGGTCGACGCAGAGGTTGGCCGCCTGGCGCACGCGCTTGTCGAGCCAGGGCGAGCCCTCGACGAAGGAGAGCTGCCAGGGCCAGACGTGCGGCTGCGCGTTCGAGTAGATCTTGAAGCCGCGCTGCGTGATCTGCGGCATCGCGTCGGGCGCCGGCGCCTCGATCCAGTCGACCTGGCCGCCCAGCAGCGCGGCCGTGCGCGCATTGGCCTCGGGCATCGGCAGCATCACGACCTTGTCGATCCTGGGCACGCGCTTCGCATCCCAATAGCTCTTGTTGGCCGCCAGCTCCAGGCGCTCGCGCGCGACGAAGCGCGTGACCTTGAAGGGGCCCGAGCCCGACGGGTCGGCCGCGAACGCGGTCCATGCGGCCTTCGAGCGCTCGGCCGGCGCCGTCACGCTGGCCGGCACCGCCTTGAGCTTGGCATCCCACTGCGCCGGCGAAGCCATGAACAGGTTGGTGAGGTTGATCGGCAGGAAGGCGTCGGGTTCGCTGGTCGTGAGCTCGATCGTCAGGTCGTCGATCTTGCGGGCGCTCTTGAGCGTCGGCATGCGCGAGGCCGTCACGCCGACCTGGCTGGGGTCGAACTGGGGCGCTTCCTTGTCCAGCACCTTGGCCACGTTCCAGGCCACGGCGTCGGCGGTGAAAGCCGAGCCGTCATGGAACTTGACGCCGGGGCGCAGCTTGAAGATCCACTTGGTCTTGTCCTTCGCATCCACCGCCCAGGAGGTCGCGAGGCCGGGGATCACCACGCTCGGCGCATCCGTTTTCGAGAGGTCCCACTGCGTGAGCGAGTCGTAGATCGGGATGCCGGTGAAGCGGTTGCCCTCGAAGCCCTGATCGGGTTGGCCCAGCGTGCGCGGGATGTCGGCGGCGGTCATCGCGATGCGCAGCGTTTTTTCCTGCGCGAAGGCGGCGGGGTGCGCCAACGCCAGCGTCAGCAGCGCCGCACAGGCGGCCAGGGGTTTCAGGGGCAGGGACGGGACGACACGCTTCACGGAGAACTCCTCTGTACGGGACAACGAAATGAATTCGATGAGAAGTCATGCACGAGCCGTGCCAGGGCGGGTTTCCCGGACGGTGCGCGGCACGCCCTCGGGCCTGCGGCGCAATGGGACAATCCCGCCATGACAAGTCCCGCCGACACCCTCACCATCACCCGCCCCGACGACTGGCACCTGCACGTGCGCGACGGCGCCGCGCTCGAGGCCGTGGTGCCGCACTCGGCGCGCCAGTTCGGGCGCGCGCTGATCATGCCCAACCTGCGCCCACCGGTGACCAGCGCCGAGCAGGCTATGGCCTATCGGGACCGCATCCGCGCCGCCGTGCCCGAGGGCCTGAGCTTCGAGCCGGTCATGTCGCTGTATCTCACCGACAAGCTGCCGCCCGAAGAAATCGCGCGCGCCGCCGCAGCCGGCGTGTGCGCCCTCAAGCTCTACCCGGCCGGCGCCACCACCAACAGCGATGCCGGCGTGACCGACATCCGCAAGACCTACAAGACGCTCGAAGCCGTGCAGGAGCATGGCCTGCTGCTGCTGGTGCATGGCGAGGTGACGGACCCCGCGGTCGACCTGTTCGACCGCGAGGCCGTCTTCATCGATCGCGTGATGATCCCGCTGCGCCGCGATTTCCCCGAACTCAAGGTGGTGTTCGAGCACCTGACGACCAAGGAGGGCGCCCATTACGTGCGCGATGCCGACCGCTTCACCGCGGCCACCATCACCGCCCACCACCTGCTCTACAACCGCAACGCCATCTTCACCGGCGGCATCCGGCCGCACTACTACTGCCTGCCGGTGCTCAAGCGCGAGACGCACCGCGTGGCGCTGGTCGAGGCCGCCACCAGCGGCAGCGAGCGCTTCTTCCTCGGCACCGACAGCGCGCCGCATCCGGCGCATCTGAAGGAGCACGCGCTGGGCTGCGCCGGCTGCTACACCGCGCTGACCGCGATCGAGCTTTATGCCGAGGCCTTCGACAACGCCGGCGCGCTCGACAAGCTCGAAGGCTTCGCGAGCTTTTTCGGCGCCGACTTCTACGGCCTGCAGCGCAACAGCGACACCGTGACCCTGAAGCGCGAAAGCTGGACCGTGCCGGAGACCGTGCCCTACGGCGATGCGACGCTGAAGCCGCTGCGCGGCGGCGAGACCGTGGCATGGAGACTGTCATGAGCGCGGCGCTGCGCGTGATGCTGCTGATCGACGCCGACAACGTCTCGGCCGACGTCATCGAACAGGCGGTGCAGCACACGATGGCCGAGCACGGTGCCATCCACGTGCGGCGTGCGTATTGCAATGCCGAGACCGCGCTCAAGCAGCAGCCGATGTTCAAGCGGCTCTCGGTTCGGCCCATGGTCAACCTGTCGGCCGGCAAGAACAGCACCGACATCGCGCTCGCGGTCGACGCCATGGACCTCGCGGTGGCCGAGCGGCCCGACATCGTGGTGCTGGTGTCCTCCGATTCCGACTTCGCGCCGCTGGTGATCCGGCTGCGCGAAAAGGGCTGCCGCGTCTGCGGCATCGGCCAGGCCGGCAAGACCGGGGACGAGACCGTCGCGGTCTACGACAGCTTCATCGACCTGCAGCACCATCAGGCCGACAGGCCGGCCGTTGCCAGGCCCGCGGCCAAGCGCGCGACGCGCGCACCGAGGCGCACGAAGGCGCCGCAGCCCGCGCCAGCGCCTGTGCTGCCCGAGGACGTGCTGCGCATCCTCGAGGCGGTGCCCGAACTCGCGGCGGGCGGCCGGATCGAGCTCAACCAGGCGGCCGAGCGACTGCGCGGCGCCAAGCTGCTGGGCAAGAGCGCCAGCTCGCCCAAGCTCTTCAAGAAATACCCCGAGCTGTTCGCGCTGACGCCGGAGAAGACACCCAACAAGGTGCAGTACGTCGGCCCGCTGCCGCCGTGAACCCGCGCTGGCCCGTGAACACGGCGCGGCCATGGGTGGCGCCCTACGCCCGGCGTGCGGCCGCCGCGAGTGCGGCGCTGGCCCAGGGCCTCGGCGTGGCGGAGGCGCTGTCGAATGAAGCCGTGCCCATCGGGCTGCAGGCCGGCCCCTTGCGTTTCGTGCCCGCTCAGGCGGCGGCGGACGAGGAGGCCTATGAAGCCTTCATCTTCCGGACTGCCCAGGTGCCCACGCGCGACAACCTGCACGACTTCTTCAACGGCCTTGTGTGGCTGCATTTCCCCGCGGCCAAGCGGCGCCTCAACGAACTGCAGGCGGCCGAGATCGCGCGCGCCGGCATCGGCGCCACGCGCGGGCCGCTGCGCGATGCGCTCACGCTGTTCGACGAGAACGGGGCCGTGATCGATGCGCCGCCCGCCTTGTGGAACGCATTGCTCGCGCGCGACTGGCAGCGGCTGTTCGTGGCCGAGCGTGCGCTGTGGCGCGAGGCGCGCCTGCTGGTCTTCGGCCATGCGCTGCTCGAGAAGCTGAGCGCGCCGCGCAAGGCCGCCACCGCGCATGTGCTGCGCGCACCGGGCGCCGGCCCGTCGATCACCATCGACGATGCAGCCATCGCGGCTGCGCTGGAGCCGGCGCATCTCGCCGCCAAGCCCTTCGTGCCGCTGCCCGTGCTCGGCGTGCCCGGCTGGTGTCCGGCGAACGAGGCGCCGGGCTTCTACGACGACGCCGACGTCTTCAGGCCACCTCGGCCGACAGCGCGCTGAGATCGCGGTGCCGGCGGAGCGCATGAGCTTCGTCGAGTTCCGCGATGCTTTCCTGCCTGCGCTGCGCAAGGCACGCACCACCCCGGCGGGCCGGCTTTACCCGGAGTGACCGTGGTGGCGTGCGCTTGACGCAGAACTTTTGCTCCTATGATCACTCTGTAGGCGGAAGCCACGCGGGGCGCCGCCAGAAGCAACGACAACAAGCATCGCCCCGTCCGTCCAGCGCTTGAAACCAGGATGACGGCCCTCATTTGCTCGCCGAGGCGAGCCAAACAATCGTCTCTACCCACGGAGAAACCAACTTGAAACGCATTCTTCTGTTCGTGCTGACCAACGTCATGGTGGTCGCCGTGCTCGGCGTCGTCGCCAGCCTGCTCGGCGTCAACCGCTATCTCACGGCCAACGGTCTCAACCTCACGGCGCTGCTGGGCTTCGCGCTGGTGATGGGCTTCGGCGGCGCGATCATCTCGCTGCTCATCAGCAAGCCGATGGCCAAGTGGAGCGCGGGCGTGCGCATCATCAACGAGCCGCAGTCGCCCGACGAGGCCTGGATCGTGCAGACCGTGCGCAAGTTCGCCGACAAGGCCGGCATCGGCATGCCCGAGGTCGGCATCTTCGAGGGCGATCCCAACGCCTTCGCCACCGGCGCTTTCAAGAACTCCTCGCTGGTCGCGGTATCGACGGGCCTCCTCGCCAACATGACGCGCGAGGAAGTCGAGGCCGTGATCGGCCACGAGGTGGCGCACGTGGCCAACGGCGACATGGTCACCCTGACCCTGATTCAGGGCGTGATGAACACCTTCGTCGTGTTCCTCTCGCGCGTGATCGGCTATGCGGTCGACGGCTTCCTGCGCCGCGGCAGCGACAACAACACCGGCCCCGGCATCGGCTACATGGTGACCACGCTGGTGCTCGACATCGTGCTCGGCTTCGCGGCCGCGATCGTGGTGGCCTGGTTCTCGCGCCAGCGCGAATTCCGCGCCGACGCCGGCTCGGCCCAGCTGATGGGCCGCAGGCAGCCGATGATGAATGCGCTGGCGCGCCTGGGCGGCCTGCCGCCCGGCGAGCTGCCGAAGGCGGTGGAAGCCATGGGCATCACCGGCAGCATCGGCAAGCTGTTCGCCACGCACCCGCCGATCGAGGAGCGCATCGCTGCGCTGCAGAATTCGCAGCAGGCCTGAGTCGCTCTGCAAGGCAAATGAAAAAGGGGCCGGTCAACCGGCCCCTTTTTTCGTTCGGGAACGCCCCGCTCAGAGATTCATGGCGGCAATTGCCTCCAGGCCCTGCTTGATGTTGTTGCGCGCTGCTCCTTCGACCGCGAGGCGCAGACGCGTGACGCCCACGAGCGAGTCCCCCATCGATGCGGTGTAGCTCGAAGTGATGGACTTGCGCATCACGACCGACTTGTCCGACGACTTGATGAGCGACCAGCCGGCTTCCATGTCCACGGTGAAGGAGGCGCCGAAGGTCGGCTTGCCCAGCCGCGCCACCGTGACCGAGAGCTCGTAGTCGCCGTTCTTGCCTTGCACGACTTCCTTGAACAAGGCCGACTGCGTCACCGATTTCTCGATCGCTGCGCGCAGGTCTTCGTTGGAAATCTCCGAGCTGCCCATGGCACTCGTCTGGTTGCCGCCGCCGGTCTTGACGGAGAGCGAATAGGGATTCTTCTTCGCCGATGAGATGCTGCCGGCGGTCATCGCGTCGCGGTTTGCGGAAGTGGCACAGCCGGCGAGCAGCACGATGCCGGCGAGCGCGGCCAGGGCGCCGGCGCGGCGCAGGGTGTTCTTGATCATTGTTTCTTTCCTGAATCCTTGAAGATGTTGCCGAGCACTTCGTCCACCATCTCCGGCGGAGCCTTGCGTGTCAGCGAGGTGTGGTACGAGTTGCCGTTGGCGAGCGGGTAGTCCGTCTGCGGGTCGCGGATCGTGATCGTCAGTTCGAGCAGGTACATGGTGATGTCCCACATCCACTTGTCGACATAGGTCACGACCGCATCGACCTTCTCCGGCGCCTGGCCGTCTCCGGTGACGGCATAGCCGCGCGCCCGCAGGTTGTCGGCGATGAGCTTGCGGACAGTGCCATCCTCTCCTTCGAGCTTCTTCACCTGCACCGTGCGCAGCTTGTCGAGCTGTGCCGAGGGGTCGACCGTCGCCGTGGCGCGATTGACCGCGCAGCCGGTCATGAAGATCGACGCGATCACGAGCGCGGACAGCAGTCCGATGGTTCTTTTCAATTGTTGATTCCTCCTCGCCCGGAATTGGGCCCGCGCAATGTAGCTTTGGCGCGGGTCGGGCCGGAGTCGCTATTCGATGCCGGCGTGAACTATTTCACGCGCCACGGCTTCGGCTACCTTGATGCCGTCGATCCCGGCCGAGAGGATGCCGCCCGCGTAGCTCGCGCCTTCGCCGGCCGGGTACAGGCCGCGCACGTTGAGGCTCTGCAAGTCCTCGCCGCGCGTGATCCTGATGGGCGAGGAGGTGCGCGTCTCGACGCCGGTGAGCACCGCATCGTGCAGGTCGAAGCCCTTGATTTTTCGGCCGAAGGACGGGAAGGCCTCGCGCATCGCCTCGATCGCGTAGCCGGGCAGAGCGGCGTGCAGATCGCCCGGCGTCACGCCCGGCTTGTACGAGGGCTCGACGCTGCCGAGCGCGGCCGACGGCTTGCCGGCGACGAAGTCGCCGACCAGCTGGCCCGGCGCGCGGTAGTCGCCGCCGCCGAGCACGAAGGCCTTCGATTCGAGTTCGCGCTGCAGCGCGATGCCGGCCAGCGCATCGCCCGGGTAGTCGCGCGGATCGATGCCCACCACGATGCCCGCGTTCGCATTGCGCTCGTTGCGCGAGTACTGGCTCATGCCGTTGGTCACCACGCGGCCCGGCTCGCTGGTGGCGGCGACCACCGTGCCGCCCGGGCACATGCAGAAGCTGTAGACCGAGCGGCCGTTGCTCGCGTGGTGCACCAGCTTGTAGTCGGCCGCGCCCAGCAGCGGATGGCCGGCATGCCGGCCCCAGCGCGCGCGATCGATCAGGCCCTGCGGATGCTCGACGCGAAAGCCGATCGAGAAGGGCTTGGCCTCGATGTGCACGCCGCGTGCGTGCAGCATCTCGAAGGTGTCGCGCGAGCTGTGGCCGAGCGCCATCACGACATGGTCGGCGCGCAGTTCGCTGGCGCTGCCGGTGCGCTGGTCGAGCACCGTGAGCCCGCGGACGTGACCGTCCTCGATCAATATGTCGGTCACGCGCTGCTCGAAGCGGATCTCGCCGCCGAGCGCCGTGATCTGCTCGCGCATGTTCTCGACCACCTTCACCAGCTTGAAGGTGCCGATGTGCGGATGTGCGACGTAGAGGATCTCCGGCGGCGCGCCGGCCTTGACGAACTCCTCCATCACCTTGCGGCCGAGGAAGCGGGGGTCCTTGATCTGGCTGTAGAGCTTGCCGTCCGAGAAGGTGCCGGCGCCGCCTTCGCCGAACTGCACGTTCGACTCGGGGTTGAGCACGCTCTTGCGCCACAGGCCCCAGGTGTCCTTGGTGCGCTCGCGCACGGTCTTGCCGCGCTCCAGCACGATCGGCTTGAAGCCCATCTGCGCGAGCAGCAGCGCGCAAAAGATGCCGCAGGGGCCGAAGCCGACGACCACCGGGCGCAGCGGCAGCGCGGTCGGCGTCTGCACCGGTGCGCGCCACACCATGTCGGGCGCGGCGCTGACGTGCGGATGCCCGGCGAACCTGGCGAGCAGGGCCGCCTCGAGCACCGGGTCGGCGATCGTCACGTCGACGATGTAGACCTGCAGCAGCTGCGGCTTGCGCGCATCGAAGCTGCGCTTGAAAACGGTGAAGCCGGCGATCGCGGTGGCGGGTACGTCCAGCGCCTTGGCGATGGCTTGGGGCAGCGCCGCCTCGTCGTGATCGAGCGGCAGTTTGATTTCGGAGGTTCGGAGCATGGCTTGAGGCCCGTGTCGATCGGGCAGCGCTGTGGCCGGGCTGCAATTGTAATACAATTATGTATTACGGGAGCTATGCATGACACTGTCGATTCGACTACCTGCCGAAGACGAGACTCTGCTGGAGCGTGCAGCAGCGGCACTGCACATCAGCAAGTCGGAGTTCATCCGACGCAGCATCGCCGCCTATGCGGGCAAGGTGATGCCGGTCGAGCGTGCGGCGGCCGAGATCGATGCGCTCTACATTGGCAAGGGTGGTGCGCTGCGCAATCCGGGGAGCGTGGCCGACCCGGTCAAACGCGCCATCCTGGAGCGACTGCGTGAAAAGCACGGATACGCTCGCTGACACCGGCTTCCTGGTCGCGCTGTTCAACGACGGCGACGCGCACCACTCGGGCGCCGTGGGGATGCTGAAGCAGCTTGCCGGCAAGCGTCTCTACACGGTCTGGGAGGTGCTTACAGAAGCCGGGCATCTGCTCGACGATGTCGCATGGCTCAACCTGTTGCGCTGGGCGGCTGCGGGCCGGCTCACCGTGCTGGCAAGCGATTCGGCCGATCTTTCGGAGATTGCAGACTTCACTGAACGTTATGCCGACGGCGGCGCGGACCTGGCCGACGTCGGCCTGGTCTTCGCGGCCGACCGTACCGGGATCTACAACGTCCTCACGGTGGATCGCAAGGACTTCGACCGCTATCGCAGCCCGCGTGGCCAACGGCTCAAGCGGCTTTGGCTGAAGGATTGAGCGGCGCTCAAGCAGGCAGGAAACCGTCGACCGAAAGATAGCGCTCCCCGGTGTCGTAGTTGAAGCCCAGCACCACCGCATCCGGCGCCAGTTCAGGAAGTTTCTGCGCAATCGCGGTGAGCGTCGCGCCCGAGGAGATGCCGACCAGCATGCCTTCTTCGGCGGCGCAGCGCCGTGCCATTTCGCGCGCCGGCTCGGCATCGACCTGGATCACGCCGTCGAGCAGCCCGGTGTCGAGGTTGTTGGGAATGAAGCCGGCGCCGATGCCCTGGATCGGGTGCGGCGAAGGCGCGCCGCCCGAGATCACGGGCGAGGCCACGGGCTCGACGGCGAACACCTTGAGCTTCGGCCACTTCTTCTTCAGCACGCGCGCGCAACCCGTGATGTGGCCGCCGGTGCCCACGCCGGTGATCAGCACGTCGATGCCTTCGGGGAAGTCGGCCGCGATCTCTTCCGCGGTGGTGCGCGCATGCACCTCGACGTTGGCCGGGTTGTCGAACTGCTGCGGCATCCAGGCTCCGGGCGTGCCGGCGACGATCTCCCCGGCGCGCGCGATCGAGCCCTTCATGCCCTTCTCGCGCGGCGTCAGGTCGAAGCTTGCGCCGTAGGCCAGCATCAGGCGGCGGCGCTCGACGGACATGCTGTCGGGCATCACGAGGATCAGCTTGTAGCCCTTGACGGCCGCGACCATCGCGAGGCCGATCCCTGTGTTGCCCGAGGTGGGCTCGACGATGGTGCCGCCGGGCTTGAGCGCGCCGGACTTCTCCGCGTCTTCGACCATCGCGAGCGCGATGCGGTCCTTGATCGAGCCGCCCGGGTTGGCGCGCTCGGACTTGATCCACACCTCCTGCGTCGCATGGCCGAACAGGCGCTGGATGCGGATGTGCGGCGTGTTGCCGATGGTCTGCAGGATATTCCGGGCTTTCATGGGTGATTCCTTCGTGGGTGCCAAACGGGCGGCCATTGTCGCGATAATCCCCGGTGTGAAGCACGCTGGACCGCCGCTGGTGCAAGTCTCGAAAGAGCGCACTGGAGGAACGTCCGGACTGCACAGGACAGCGCAGGAGCTAACGGCTCTCCACCGCGAGGTGAGGATCAGAGCAACAGAGACGAGTCGGCCGGGGGCAACCCCGGTCGGGTGAAACGGGCAATCTCTGCGCGCAGCAACACCAAGTAGGCCAGTGTCGATGTGGTTCCGCAGAGCTGGCGGGTAGGTGGCATCGAGCCGTCTGGCGACAGACGGCCCAGAGTAATGGCGGTCACGTTGGGGGCAACCTCAACGCACAGAATCCGGCGTACAGGCGGGCTTCACACTTTTTCAGAAACGCTCGCTCGGCAGCAGGTAGCGCCACTGGCTGGGCAAGAGGCCCGCGAGCGGCACGCGGCCGACGCGGATGCGCTTCATTGCCAGGATGCGCAGGCCGGCGTCGTCGCACAGGTGCGCGATCTGGCCCGGCCGCGGGCCCTTCAGCGCGAAGCGCAGCCCGGTGTGGCCCTCCGCCTGCTGGCCGATGCTGACGCGCGCCTGCGAAGCGCGTGCTAGCCGTGCCAGCACGTCCGGTCCCACCGGCCCCTCGACGTCGACCATCACCTCGTTCTCGAGAATGCCTGCGTCTTCCTGCAGCTTGCGCTCGATCCGCCATTCCTGCGTGAAGACCACGAGCCCGCTGGCGCCGGTTTCCAGCGGCGTCATGCAGCGCTGCGCCGCCACGTGGCGCGGCAGGAAGCGCAGCCCCGCGCGCTCGGGCTCGTGATGGTTGGCCGGCACCAGCAGCCGATGGGCGTTGTCGGTCGGCATGCCGGCGGGCTTGTGCAGCAGCAGTGTGACCGGCACCACCGGCTCCGGCCGCGCGCCGGGCTCGATCTCCACCTGCTGGCGCGCCTGCACGCGCGTCTGCGGCAACAGCGCCGGCTCGCCGTCGACGCGCACCGCGCCGTTCTCGATCAGGAGTTCGGCCTCGCGCCGCGAGCAGCCGGCCATCGCGGCCACGCGCTTGGCCAGGCGGATGCCTTCGTCGGTATCGGTCATGGATGCTGCGCCAGTTGGAGGATGCGCTCGACGTGCGCGGCCAGGGAGCGCGCGGCCACCGGCCACATGCGCTCGGGCACGTCGTCGTAGGCGATCGGCAGCCAGTCTTCGGGCGTGCCCTGCGGCAGGCGCTGCATCGCGGCGGCGATCTTGGCCTCGCGCTTCAGGCGGTGCGCCTTCAGGTGGGCAATGGCGGCGCGCGCCGCGCCGAGCACGTAGCCGTGCGCCGGCAGGATGAAGTGGATGTCGCCCGCGGCGCAGAGCGCATCGAGCTTGTCGAGCGAATCGAGGTAGGCGTTCATGTTGCCGTCGGGCGGGTCCACCACCGTGGTGCTGCCGTTGAGCACGTGGTCGCCGGAGAACAGCAGCCCGTCTTCTTCCAGCACCAGGCACAGGTGGTTGGCCGCGTGGCCGGGCGTATGGATTGCGCGCAGCGTGTGCGTCGTGCCGTCCGCGCCGGCCAGCAGCAGGCGCTCCTGATCGTGCAACGCACGGTCGGGCTGGAAGCGGGCGGAGGCGCGCGCCGTCGGCGCCGAGGGCAGGCCGAGGATCGGCGGCTTCGATGCGCACAAGGCCTGCAGCGGCGCGGCACCCGGCGAGTGGTCGGCATGCGAATGGGTGCAGACGATCATGCGGATGTCGCCGCCGGTCGCACGGTGCAGCCGCTCGATGTGGCCCGCGTCGTTCGGCCCCGGGTCGATCACGATGTAGCCGCTGGCCGCGTCGCCGACGATGTAGCTGTTGGTGCCGGGCCCTGTCATCGCGCCCGGGTTCGGCGCGGTCAGGCGCCGGAGGTTCTTCAGGAGCGGCACCGGCGCCTCGCTCTGCCAGTCGAGCCCATGCACGATCTGGCCGTCGGGGCAGACCAGCGCCAACTCGCCGTAGGGCGACTCGTGCTCCATGTAGCGTGCCTCCTGCCCGCGCAGCAGGCCGGCGCGCGGGCAGCTGGTGAACAGCGGGCCTTCGCCGCCCGCACGGTTGGCGCAGGCTTCGAGGATGGCGTCGACGGTGGCGTAGGCCGCCATGCGCTCCAGCGTGCGCAGCGTCGGGAAGATCATGAAGAAGCCGCCCGCCTTGTGGCGCGCCAGCGCATCGGCCGGCCGCACCCAGCAGGGCTCGAACTGCTCGGCCTCGTCGGCCATCGGCGTCTGGCCCTCGGGCATGCGCGCCACCAGGAAAGGCACGTCGAAGCGCTTGGGCAGGTCGCGGTCGGTGATCCAGTGGGCGAAGGTGTAGACCTCGTCGGTCGCGAGCCGCAGCCCGCGCGCGGCGCACTGGTCGGCCAGGGCGATGGCGCTGGCGGCCGTGCTGCGGTCCATGGCCGCCACCTCTTCGGCGCTCACGGGCCGGCCGTCCGCGTGGCGCGCGAGCAGCACGCCGAGCTCCTCGAAGCTCTCGCGCACCGCGGCCACGGCCTGCGTGAGCTGCCGCTCGCCCTGCGTCGGCCGGCGCGGCGCGACGCGCTGCGCGGCGCTGTCGGCTTCGTCGATGCGGCCGCCGGGGAACACATAGGCGCCGGGGGCGAAGCTCGCTGTGGCGGAGCGCCGCGTCATCAGGACTTCGATGCCGGCGGGCGTGTCGCGCAGGAGCAGCACGGTCGCCGCAGCGAAGAGCGGCGCCGGCTCGCGCGCGGGATGGAGTTGTTGGGATGGGCGGACCATGGGGCGCAATTATCGAAAGGCGAAACGGGATGCCGTCGGGGCATAAGCTTCGATGCGGTTTCGCATGAGCCTCGCGCCACAATGGGCGCTTGCTTCATCCGCCTCGAAGGACAGTCATGCCCGATTCTCTCTCCAGCCGCTCGCGCCGTCTGCTGGCCGCCGCTGTGCTCGCCCTCGGCGCCTGTGCCGCGCCCGCCGCCTTCGCGCAGGCCGAGTGGCCGCAGCAACCCGTCACGCTGATCATGGGCTTCCCGGCCGGCTCCGGCGTCGACGTGGTGGCGCGCACCATCCAGGAGCCGCTGCAGCAGAAGCTCGGCCAGACGGTGGTGATCGACTACAAGTCCGGCGCCGCCGGCAACATCGCCAGCGAATACGTGGCGCGCGCCAGGCCCGACGGCTACACGCTGGCCTTCGGCACCGCCGCCACGCACGGCAGCAACGCGGCGCTCTACAAGAAGCTGCCCTTCGACGTCGAGGCCGACTTCGTGCCGGTGGCGCCGGTGCTCGACGTCTCCAACGTGCTGACGATCAACCCCGACGTAATCAACGTGAAGACGCTCAAGGAGTTCGTCGACCTGGTGAAGGCCAACCCCGGCAAGTACAACTTCGCTTCCACCGGCAACGGCGCCGGCACTCACATGGCCTTTGCCGAGCTCAATTCGCGCCTCGGGCTTTCGATGGTGCACGTGCCCTACAAGGGCGGGCCGGAGGCCATCGCCTCGGTGGTGCGCGGCGAGACCTGCTGCATCATGAACCAGGTGCAGACCGTGCTGCCGCAGTACAAGGCCGGCAAGGTGCGGCTCCTGGGCGTCACCACCGCCAAGCCGGTGGCGGCGGTCAAGGAGGTGCCGACCATCGCGTCCAGCGGCATCCCCGGCACCCAGGGCTTCGACAGCTCGATCTGGTTCGGCGTCTTCGCGCCCAAGGGCACGGACGCGCGCATCGTCGACAAGCTCAATGCCGCGATCCGGGCGGTGCTCGAACAGCCCGAGATCCGCGAGAAGTTCGAGAGCCAGGGCAACACGGTGCGCATCGAGACGCCGGCGCAGTTCAAGGCGACCGTTCACGCCAATCGCGTGAAGTGGGCCGAGGTGGCGAAGGCGGCGAACGTCAGCATTGATTGAGGCGGGCGCCCCCTCGACGCACGCCCGGCATGCTCTGCGGGCCGTGCGACCCCACTGCGCCGGCCCTTCGGGCTTCCCTGCAGTGCTCGCCTTTCGCGGGGTCTCGCAGAACTCGCTTCGCTCAGACAGCTGCCAGCCCTGATCCGCGAAAGGCTCCGCGCTTCGGCCGGCACAGGGCATACCGCCCGCCTCCGCGCCCGTACGCTCCGCGCCCGTTCCGCCCGGCTCCAGATGCCAAGCGGGACTTCGCGCACTTCGCCGGCTGCGCAGGCGCCTGAAATTCGCTAGGCTTTGCTTTGCGAGCGATCCCATCGAGCGCGGAGACAACGCGATGAGCCAGGGCGCACCTCTTCGTCTGCATGTGCCGGAGCCCACCGGGCGGCCGGGCCGCGAGACCGATTTCTCCTACCTGCACATCTCACGCGCCGGCGAAGTGCGCAAGCCCCCGGTGGGCGCATCGCCCGCCGACACCAGCGATCTCGCCTACACGCTGGTGCGCGTGCTCGACGAGGAGGGCCGTGCCGTCGGGCCCTGGGTGCCCGAGGCCGACGCGGCGCTGCTGCGCCGCGGCCTGGTCGCGATGATGAAGACGCGCGCCTTCGATGCCCGCATGCTGATCGCGCAGCGGCAGAAGAAGATCTCCTTCTACATCCAGTGCCTGGGCGAGGAGGCCATCGCCACCGGCCACGCGCTGGCGCTCTCGCAGGGCGACATGTGCTTTCCCACCTACCGCCAGCAAGGCTTGCTGCTGGGGCGCGACGACGTGTCGATGGTGGACCTGGTCTGCGAACTGATGTCCAACGAGCGCGATCCGCTGAAGGGCCGGCAGTTGCCGGTGTGCTATTCGATAAAGCGCGCCGGCTTCTTCTCGATCTCGGGCAACCTGGCCACCCAGTTCATCCAGGCGGTGGGCTGGGGCATGGCTTCGGCCATCAAGGGCGACACGCGGATCGCGTCGGGCTGGATCGGCGACGGCGCCACGGCCGAGTCCGACTTCCACACCGCGCTGACCTTCGCTCACGTGTACCGCGCGCCGGTGATCCTCAACGTGGTCAACAACCAGTGGGCGATCTCGACCTTCCAGGCCATTGCCGGTGGCGAGGCCACCACCTTCGCGGCACGCGGCGTCGGTTGCGGCATCGCCTCGCTGCGGGTGGACGGCAACGACTTCCTGGCCGTGCTCGCCGCCTCGCGCTGGGCCGTCCAGCGCGCCCGAAACAATCTCGGGCCGACCCTGATCGAGTGGGTGACCTACCGGGCCGGCGCGCATTCGACCTCGGACGACCCATCGCGCTACCGCCCGGCCGACGACTGGGCGCACTTTCCACTCGGCGATCCGATCGCGCGCCTGGCGCAGCACCTGACGGGCCTCGGCGCCTGGTCGCAGCAGGAGCACGAGCGCACGCAGGCAGAGCTCGACGCGCAGGTGAGCGCCGCGTTGAAGGAAGCCGAGCGCTACGGCTCGCTGGCCGATGGCCATCTGGCCAGCGCCGCTGCGATGTTCGAGGATGTCTACAAGGACATGCCGGAGCACTTGAAGCGGCAGCGCGATGAGATGCGCGCTGGGGCATCTTCATGAGCGCCGCGCCGGGCCGCCCCAAGCAAGCTCGCACCGCAGTGCGGAGCACGAAGGTATTCCAATGAGCGCGATGACGATGATCCAGGCCTTGCGTTCCGCCATGGACGTGATGCTGGAGCGCGACGACAACGTCGTCATCTACGGCCAGGACGTGGGCTACTTCGGCGGCGTGTTCCGCGTCACCGAAGGCCTGCAGGCCAAGTACGGCCGCTCGCGCGTGTTCGACGCGCCGATCTCCGAAGGCGGCATCGTCGGCTCGGCCATCGGCATGGGCGCCTATGGCCTGCGCCCGGTGGTCGAGGTGCAGTTCGCCGACTACTTCTATCCGGCCTACGACCAGATCGTTTCCGAGGCGGCGCGGCTGCGCTTTCGCTCGGCCGGCGACTTCAGCGCGCCGATCACCATCCGCATGCCCTGCGGCGGCGGCATCTACGGCGGCCAGACGCACAGCCAGAGCCCGGAGGTGCTGTTCACCCATGTCTGCGGGCTGCGCACGGTGATGCCCTCGAACCCGCGCGACGCCAAGGGCTTGCTGATCTCTTCGATCGAGAACGACGACCCCGTGATCTTCCTGGAGCCCAAGCGCCTCTACAACGGCCCCTTCGACGGCCACCACGACCGGCCGCTGGTGCCCTGGTCGGCCCATCCGCTGGGCGAGGTGCCCGAGGGCCACTACACGGTGCCGCTGGAGTCGGCCACCGTGTTCCGCCCCGGCACCGACCTGACGGTGATCAGCTACGGCACCATGGTCTTCGTCTCGGAAGCGGCCGCGCTGGAAACCGGCATCGATGCCGAGATCATCGACCTGCGCAGCCTCTGGCCGCTGGACCTGGAGACGCTGGTCGCCTCGGTCAGGAAGACCGGCCGCTGCGTGATCGTGCACGAGGCCACGCGCACCAGCGGCTTCGGCGCCGAGCTGACGGCGCTGGTGCAGGAGCACTGCTTCCATCACCTCGAGGCGCCGATCGAGCGCGTGGCCGGCTGGGACACGCCCTATCCGCATGCGCAGGAGTGGGCCTATTTTCCGGGCCCGGCGCGCGTCGGCGCGGCCATGCGGCGCGCCATGGAGAACTGAATGGGCATCCATGCGATCAAGGTACCGGACATCGGCGAAGGCATCGCCGAGGTGGAGCTGGTGGCATGGCGGGTCCAGCCCGGCGACACCGTGGCCGAAGACCAGCTGCTGGCCGACGTGATGACCGACAAGGCGACCGTCGAAATCCCGTCCCCGGTCGCGGGCAAGGTGCTGGCGCTCGGCGGCGAAGTGGGGCAGCTGGTCGCGGTGGGTGCGGAGCTGATCCGCATCGATGTGGGAGATGGCGGCGGCAGCGCGGCAGCGAGGGCGCCCGCGGCCGTGTCGGCATCTGCGCCCGCACCCGCACCCGCACCCGCCGAACGCCCCAGCGCGCCCGCCGCCAAGCCCCTCGCCTCGCCCGCGCTGCGCCATCGGGCCGCGAAGCTAGGCATCGATCTCGGGCGAGTGCCGGGCAGCGGCACCGACGGCCGCATCCTGCACGAGGATCTCGACGCCTGGCTGCTTCGGCGCGCCGCTGCGCCGGCGGCGAGCGCGCGAAGCTACGCGCAGCGGAACGACGAGGAAGCCGTGCCTGTGACCGGCGTGCGGCGCCGGATCGCGCAGCGTATGCAGGATGCGATGCGCCGCATTCCGCACTTCAGCTACGTCGAGGAGGTGGACGTGACCGAGCTGGAGCTGCTGCGCGCACGGCTCAACGAACGAGAAGGCGGCGAGCGGCCGCACCTGACGCTGCTGCCCCTGCTGGTGCGCGCCGTCGTGCTGGCGGTGCAGCGCTTTCCGCAGGTCAATGCGCGCTTCGACGACGAGGCCGGCGTGCTCACGCGCCACGGCGCGGTGCACGTGGGCATCGCAACCCAGACCGAGGCCGGCCTCATGGTGCCGGTGCTGCGTCATGCGGAAGCGCGCGACCTGTGGTCCAGCGCCGCCGAGATCGCGCGCCTGGCCGATGCCGCGCGCGCCGGCCGGGCCACGCGCGACGAGCTGAGCGGCTCGACCATCAGCATCACCAGCCTCGGTGCGCTCGGCGGCATCGCCTCCACGCCGATCATCAACGCGCCCGAGGTGGCGATCGTCGGCGTCAACCGCATCGCGCTGCGCCCCATGATGCTGGGCGGCGCGGTGGTCGCGCGCCGCATGATGAACCTGTCCTCCTCCTTCGACCACCGCGTGGTCGACGGACAGCTTGCCGCCGAATTCGTGCAGGCCGTGCGGGCCGCGCTCGAATGCCCGGCATTGCTCTTCGTCGAGAGTAGCGAGATGTGACACGGACGCCCGTCGCTCCTAGAATCATCCGCATCATGAGGTCCGCCAGAGCATGGCTATTAGGACTGGTCCTCCTGGCTCAAGCGACAGCGGCGGCCAGCGCCGAAGCCGTGTCTACTGCGGCGCCGCAGGCGCCTCCTACCGTGGTCCTGATGCAGATCGACGGCGCCATCGGGCCGGCTTCCGCAGACTACGTGCGCCGCGGCCTCGCGCTGGCCGCCAAGAAGGAAGCGCGGCTGGCCGTGCTGCAGATCGACACGCCCGGCGGGCTCGACGCCTCGATGCGCAAGATCATCAAGGACATCCTGGCTTCGCCCGTGCCGGTGGCCGCCTTCGTGGCGCCCGGCGGTGCCCGCGCCGCGAGTGCCGGCACCTACATCCTCTACGCGAGCCACATCGCAGCGATGGCGCCCGCGTCCAACCTCGGTGCGGCGACGCCGGTTGCCATCGGCATGCCCACGCCGGGCCGGCCGGAGCCGAAGCCGCCATCCGGATCCGAGAAGGGCGCTGAGCCCACTGCAGGCGATCCGATGAGTGCCAAGCGGCTGGCCGATGCCTCGGCCTACATCCGCAGCCTGGCGCAGCTGCGCGGGCGCAATGCCGACTGGGCCGAGCAGGCGGTGCGCGAATCGGTGAGCCTGTCGGCCCAGGAGGCGCTGCAGAAGAAGGTCATCAACCTGGTCGCGCGCGACGTGGGCGACCTGCTGATGCAGGTGCACGGGCGCGAGGTGGCCATGGAAGGCGGCACCGTGCGGCTCGCCACGCAGCGCGCGCAGGTGCTGGTCTTCGAGGCCGACTGGCGCAGCCGCCTGCTGTCGGTCATCACCGAGCCGAGCCTGGCGCTGATCCTGATGATGGTCGGCATCTACGGCCTGCTGTTCGAGTTCTCCAATCCGGGCTTCGTGCTGCCCGGCGTGGTGGGCGCCATCTGCCTGACCCTGGCGATGTTCGGGCTGCAGATGCTGCCGGTCAATTACGCGGGGCTGGCGCTGATCCTGCTGGGCGTGGCCTTCCTCGTCGCCGAGGCCTTCCTGCCGAGCTTCGGCGTGCTCGGGCTGGGCGGTATCGCGGCCTTCGCGATCGGCGCGGTGCTCCTGATCGACAACGACGCGCCGGGTTTCGGCGTGCCGCTGTGGGTGATTGCGCTGACCAGCGCCGTCTCTGCCCTGTTCATCCTCGTGGTGGCCGGCATGGCCGCGAAGGCGCGCCGGCGGCCGGTGAAGAGCGGCATGTCGACCCTCGTGGGCACCACCGGCGAACTGGTCGAGTTCGCAGACGGCGAGGGCTGGGCGCAGATCCAGGGCGACTACTGGCGCGTGACCGGCGCGGGCGACCTGCAGGCGGGCCGGCGGGTTCGGGTGAGCGGCGTCCAGGGCGTCGTGCTGCAGGTGGCGCCGGACGGCCAGTGACCATGTTCTTCAACTTCAGCGTCGCGCTCATGGGCCTGCTGGTCGTGCTGGCGGTGATGCTGGCCGCGGCATCGCTGCGCATCCTGCGCGAGTACGAGCGCGGCGTGGTGTTCCAGCTCGGCCGCTTCTGGAAGGTCAAGGGCCCGGGCCTGGTGATCCTGATTCCCGGCATCCAGCAGATGGTGCGCGTGGGCCTGCGCGTGATGGTGCTCGACATTCCGAGCCAGGACGTGATCACGCGCGACAACGTGTCGGTGAAGGTGAACGCGGTGCTGTACTTCCGCGTGGTCGACCCGGAGAAGGCGATCATCCAGGTCGAGAAGTACCTCGAGGCCACCAGCCAGCTGGCGCAGACCACGCTGCGCGCGGTGCTCGGCAAGCACGAGCTCGACGACCTGCTGGCCGAGCGCGAGCGCCTCAACCTCGACATCCAGAAGACGCTGGAAGCGCAGACCGACACCTGGGGCATCAAGGTGACCAACGTCGAGATCAAGCACGTGGACCTCAACGAGAACATGGTGCGCGCCATCGCGCGCCAGGCCGAGGCCGAGCGGGAGCGGCGCGCCAAGGTGATCCATGCCGAAGGCGAGCTGCAGGCCTCGGTCAAGCTGGCCGAGGCGGCCGAGATCCTCGGGCGCCAGCCGCAGGCGCTGCAACTGCGTTACCTGGAAACGCTCACCGTGATCGCGGCGGACAAGAACTCGACCATCGTGTTTCCGCTGCCGCTGGACATCGTCGGGCCGCTGCTGCAGGGGCTGGGCAAGAAGTCCTGACGGCCGAGTGCCTCGAAGGGCCGGTGCCCTCACCCTAGTCCTCTCCCAGAGGGAGAGGGAACAAGACGGGGACACTTGCTCGCACGCAGGCGGTATTGCGCCCTCTCCCTCTGGGAGAAAGCGGGGGTGAGGGCCTCCGCGCCCCGGTGCGTGCTTGCGGCAGCGCCCGTGCATGGCAAGATGCCCCGTCCTCTTCTCTCCGCCCCGGCACTCGCATGCTCATCAACTGCGTTGTCTACGAAAACGGCACCAGGCTGGCCGATATTCCCGTTTCCGAGATCAGCGAGTACGTGTCGCTGCCCGGCTGCTTCGTCTGGGTCGCGCTGCACGATGCCACGCCCGAAGAGCTGACCGAAGTGCAGGCCGAGTTCGGCCTCCATCCGCTGGCTGTCGAGGATGCCCACAACGGCCACCAGCGGCCCAAGGTGGAGGAGTACGACGATTCGCTCTTCGTCGTCATGCACCTGCTCGAAGCGGGCGCCGACGGGCCGGCCACGCTGCGCGTCGGCGAGCTCGACGTCTTCGTCGGACGCAACTACGTGGTGTCGGTGCGCAACCGCAGCGAGCACGGCTTCACCGAAGTGCGCGAGCGCTGCGAACGCGAGCCCGAGCTGCTGCGCAACGGCCCGGGCTTCGTGCTCTACGCGCTGATGGATGCCGTGGTCGACCGCTACTTTCCGATCATCGATGCCTTCGAGGACGAGCTCGAGACCATCGAGCAGCGCATCTTCACCAAGGGCGCCGCGCGCGACAGCATCAAGCGCCTCTACGAGCTGAAGCAACGGCTGACGGTGCTCAAACATGCGGTCGCGCCCCTGCTCGAAGGCACCGGCAAACTGCATGGCGGCCGCGTGCCGCAGGTCTGCGCCGGCTCGCAGCAGGAGTACTACCGCGACGTGGTCGACCACCTGAGCCGCATCAACAACACCATCGATTCGATCCGCGACACCATCGGCACCGCGATCCACGTCAATCTCTCGATGGTCACCATCGAAGACGGCGAAGTGACCAAGCGCCTCGCGGCCTGGGCCGCCATCTTCGCGGTGTGCACCGCCTTCGCCGGCATCTGGGGCATGAACTTCGAGCACATGCCCGAGCTGAAATGGCGCTACGGCTACGTGGCCGCGCTGGCGCTCATCGCGAGCTTCTGCGGCTACCTGTACTACCGCTTCCGGCGTGCGGGCTGGGTGTGACGCCACTCCCGGCTTCGCTCGCGCAGTCGGCCACGCCAGCGCCGCCCGTACGCCGGGACTGACGATCCCCGACGAGGCATTTGGTTGTCTTGCGCCGGAAGACGGGGCCGCGTAACGTTGTGTTACTTCTCTGTCGTCAACTCCCAGCCGCTTCATGATTTCCAAACGCCGCTTGCTCCAAAGCCTGGCCGTCTCGGCCTGCGCCCCGGCCGCGTGGGCCCAACAGGCAACCTCTCCTGCCGCACCGCGCGCCGTGCGCGCCGCCGCTTCCGCCGCACCGGGCGCCTGGCCGACCCAGCCCGTGCGCCTCCTGGTCGGCTTTCCGGCCGGCGCCTCGCCCGATCTGGCCGCGCGTGCCATTGCCGAGCCGCTCTCCAGGCTGCTGGGCCAGCCGGTGACGGTGGAGAACAAGCCCGGTGCCAGCGGCAATCTCGCGGCCGACCTCGTGGCCAAGGCGCAGGACGAGCACACCATCGGTGCGCTGATCAACGGCAACCTCACGATCGCCAAGCTGCTCAATCCGGCCACGCCCTTCGACCCCGAAAAGGACTTCGCGCCGGTGGGCCTGATCGGCACCGCGCCGCTGATGCTGGCGGTGTCGGGCGATGCCGCCGGCAAGAGCCCGACCGAACTGCTGCTGTGGGCCCGCAACCTGGGCGACAAGGGCAAGTACGGCACGCCGGGCGTCGGCACGGTGGGCCACCTGGGCATGGAGCTCCTGAAGACCCGCACCAGCATTGCACCCCAGCACGTGCCCTTCAACGGCAACCCGCAGGTCATCGCGGCGATGCTCGCCGGCCAGATCCAGATGGCCTTGCTGCCGCCCGGCCTGGCCAAGCCGCACGTGGCCTCCGGCAAGTTCAAGGCCCTGGGCGTCACCTCGCCCATGCGCAGCCCCTTGTTCAGCGAGCTGCCCACGCTGCGCGAAGCCGACGTGCGCGGCGCCGATCTCGAGATCTGGACCGCGCTGGCGGCGCCTGCCAATCTGCCCAAGCCGGCAGTCGCCAAGCTCAATGCGGCGCTGGGCGAAGTGCTGCGCTCCGCCGAGGTACAGGCGCAGCTGCTCAAGGCCGGCTGGCAGGCGCAGGCCGGGACGCCGCAGGCGCTGGCCTACCGCATGCGCACCGACACCTCGCAGCTCGGCGGCGTGATCCTGATGCGCGGCATCCGCTCGGACGCCTGAGCCAACGCCGCGCAGCGCGACCATAAGTCGCGCTTATGCAAAAGCAACGCGCAACGGCGTTCCCCTGGGAGCCGCGCGTGTCGATACTTGCCGCCTCACACGCTCGCGGCATTCATCTGCACGCATTCCCGGAGACAACGCCATGCAACTTTCCTTTCGCTTCGTCCTGCTTGCCGGCCTGGCAGGCGCCCTCGCATGCGGTGCCGCGGCCGCACAGGGCTGGCCCGCCAAGCCGATCCGGCTAGTGGTGCCGTTTTCGGCCGGCGGCGCCAACGACCTGATGGCGCGCGCCGCGGCCGAAGGCGCCTCCAAGGCGCTCGGCCAGCCGATCGTGATCGACAACAAGCCCGGTGCTGGCGCCGCGCTGGGCGCGGACATCGTCGCCAAGAGCGCGCCCGACGGCTACACCTTCCTGGTGAGCGCGGCCGGCGTGATCTCCAACAGCATGATCAAGAAGAGCCTGCCCTACAAGGACAGCGACCTGGTGCCGGTGGCCATGATCGGCCTGGCGCCCTCGGTGATCCTGGTGCCGGCCGACGCGCCCTACAAGGACCTGAAGGAGTTCGTCGCGGCGTCCAAGACCGGGCCGGGATTCCACTGGGCGACCGCGGGCACCGGCAGCACGCCGCACTTCGTCGGCGGCGTGCTCGAGACGAAGTACGGCGCCAAGCTCGACGTGGTGCCCTACAAGAGCGGCTCGGAATCGATCACGGCAGTGCTGGGCAAGCAGGTCGAGGCGACCTCGGAAGCCAGCATCGTCGCGCTGCCCTACCTCAGGAGCGGCAAGCTGAAGGCGCTGGCCGACACCTGGACCACGCGCATCTCGGCCTACCCCGAGCTTTCGACGGCGACGGAGCAGGGCTTTGCGGAACTGCGCATCGCGCACTGGGCCGGCGTGCACGCGCCGCGCGGCACGCCCGATGCGGTGCTCGACAAGATGAGCGCGGCCATCGATGCGGCGATGAAGACGCCGGCCATCGCCGAGCGGCTCAAGGGGCTGGGCATCGAGCCGATCGGCGGCACGCGTGCCTCCTTCGTGCAGTTCGTCGACGCCGAGCGCGCGCGCCTGGGCGCCGTGGTCAAGGCCACCGGCATGAAGGACGAATGATGAGCGCAGCTGCTTCCTCCCATCCCGGCACGCTGCTGCGGCAGAAGGTCGAGGCGAAGCGGGGCCTGCTGGTGCCGGGCGCCGCCAACGCGCTGGCTGCGCGCGTGATCGAGCAACTGGGCTTCGAGGCCGTGTACCTGAGCGGTGCCGGGCTCACCAACACCTTCTACGGCATCCCCGACCTGGGCTTCGTACATCTCGGCGACCTGGCGCAGCACACCGCGGCGATGCGCGACGCGGTGGCGCTGCCGATCATCGTCGACGTCGACACCGGCTTCGGCAACGCGCTCAACGTGCAGCACACGGTGCGCACGCTGGAGCGTGCCGGCGCCAACGCGATCCAGCTCGAAGACCAGGTCAGCCCGAAGAAGTGCGGGCACTTCGAAGGCAAGGCGGTGATCTCTCGGGACGAGATGGTGGGCAAGGTCAAGGCGGCGGTCGATGCGCGCGCGCATGCCGACTTCCTGGTGATCGCGCGCACCGACGCTGCCGCGGTCGAGGGCATCGATGCCGCCATCGTCCGCGCCGCGGCCTACGCGCAGGCAGGGGCCGACATCACCTTCGTCGAAGCGCCCGAATCGCTCGAGGCGCTCGCTCGCATCCCGCGCGAGCTCGCCTGCCCGCAGGTGGTCAACGTGGTGATCGGCGGCAAGACGCCGACGCTGGACACCGCCGAGTTCGCCGCCATGGGCTTCGGACTGGTGCTGTACGCCAACGCGGCGCTGCAGGGCGCGGTGCGCGGCATGACGCTGGCGCTGCAAAGCCTGCGCGACAAGGGCCGGCTCGAGGAGTCGAGCGGCCTGGTCGCGACTTTTGCCGAACGCCAGGCCCTGGTGCGCAAGAATGAATTCGATGCCCTCGACCGACGCTATGCCTGAGGCCGGCGCGGCGATCGCCGCGATCACCGTGATCGACAGCCATGCCCACGTGTTCCGGCGCGGCCTGCCGCTGGCACCGGTGCGGCGCCACGCGCCCGACTACGACGCGCTGCTGCCCGACTACCTGGCGCTGCTTGATGCCCATGCGGTGTCGCACGCCGTGCTGGTGCAGCCCAGCTTCCTCGGCACCGACAACAGCTTTCTGCTCGATGCGCTGCGCGCGTGTCCAGAGCGGCTGCGCGGCGTCGTGATCATCGAACCGAGCATCGGCGTAGACGAGCTGACGGCCTTGGATCGGCAGGGCGTCTGCGGCGTCCGGCTCAACCTCGTGGGGCTGCCCATTCCGGACTTCGCAGGCGCCGAATGGCAGCGCCTGTTCGCCCGCGTGCGGGCGCTCGACTGGCACGTGGAACTGCATCGCGAGTCGCGCGACCTGGCGCACGCGGGCCAGCCGATCCTCGATGCCGGCTGCAAGCTGGTGGTAGACCACTTCGGCCGCCCCGGTGCGGCGGATGCCGGCGACCCAGGCTTCGGCTGGCTGCTGCAGAGCGCGGCCAGCCGGCGCGTGTGGGTCAAGCTGGCAGCCGCCTACCGCAGCTGGCCCGACCCGCGCGGCAGCGAGGCACGCAAGGCGGCGCAGGCACTGCTGCAGGCCTTCGGCGCCGAGCGCCTCGTGTGGGGCAGCGACTGGCCGCACACGCAGCACCAGGACATCGTCGACTATGCGTCGACGCATGCGGCGCTGGCCGACTGGGTGCCGGACGCCGCCGCGCGGCGGCGCATCCTGGTCGACACGCCGGCACGGCTGTTCCGTTTCGTTTGAGCTTTCGAAAAAATTGGCGCCGCCATGAGCGCCTGAAGGAGACATTGATGAGCAAACGCATCCTCGCCGGTGCCGCGCTGCTGCTGGCGGCGCTCGGCGCGCAGGCGCAAGCCTGGCCGGCCAGGCCCGTGCGCCTGGTCGTGACCTATCCGCCGGGCGGCACGGTCGACGCCGTGGCGCGCATCCTCGCGCCCAAGCTGTCGGCCCGGCTCGGCCAGCCGGTGGTGATCGACAACCGGGGCGGCGCCGGCGGCGCGATCGGCGGCGAGCTGGTCGCCAAGAGCCCGGCCGACGGCTACACCGTGATGCTCGACGCCTCCAACCATGCGCAGAACCCGGCGCTGCGCAGCAAGATGCCCTTCGATACGCTGCGCGACTTCGCGCCGGTGTCGCTGCTGGTCAAGGTGCCCAACATCCTGGTGGTGCATCCCGGCGCGTCGATCCAGAGCGTCAAGGACCTGATCGCGCAGGCCAAGGCGAAGCCGGGCGAGATCAACTACGCCTCGTCGGGCAACGGGTCTTCGCCGCATCTCGCGGCCGAACTCTTCGACTCGATGGCGAAGACGCGCATGACGCACGTCGCCTACAAGGGCGGCGGCCCGGCGCTCACCGACGTCATGGCCGGCCAGGTGCCGGTGTTCTTCGCCAGCCTGGGCTCGGGCCTGCCCTACATCCAGAGCGGCAAGCTGCGGCCGGTGGCAATCGGCGGCAAGGCGCGCTCGCCGGTGCTGCCCCAGGTGCCGACCATCGCCGAGTCGGGCCTGCCGGGCTACGAGATGTACGAGTGGAACGCGGTGTTCGTGCCGGCCGGCACGCCGGCCGCCGTGGTCGAGCGGCTGTCGAAGGAGATCGCCGCCACGCTGCAGGACACGGAGATCCGCAGCCGGCTCGAAGCGCTCGGCGCCGAGGTGATCGGCTCCGGCCCGGCCGAGCTCGATGCGTTCCGGCGCGCCGAGCTCGCCAAGTGGAGCCGGCTCGCGAAGGACAACAAGCTTCAGCTCGACTGAGGCGCAGGCCCCAGCATTTCCGCGAAGGCATCGGCAAAGGTCGGCCGCGAGCGCGCCAGCCACATCGCCGAGAGCTCGAAGGGCGGCAGCCCGGCGCCGTCGCGCACCTCGGCGTAGCGCACGCCCTCGTGGCGCAGCGCGCGCACCGAGCGCGGCAGCAGCGACCAGCCCAGGCCCGCGGCCACGCAGGCCAGCACGGTGAGCGTCCGGTTCGCGTCCTGCACCACCTTCACCTCGTGCCCGGCGCGGCGGATCGCGCCCAGCAGCTGGGCGCGCAGGGCCGGGATCTGCTGCTCCGGAAACCAGACCAGGCCGTGCCGCGCGATCTCGGCCAGCGACACGCGGCGTCGTCGGCCAGTTCGTAGGCCGTCGGCAGCGCGGCCACCATCGGCTCCTCGCCCAGGCTCAGCTCGTTCACCCGCGCGTTGACCGACACCGGCGGATGCAGCAGCGCGATGTCGATGCGGCCGCCCTCGAGCGCATCGACCTGCTCGGCATTGCTCATCTCGCGCAGCACCACGTCGAGCTGCGGGTGCCCGGCGCGCAGCAGGCGCAGCGCGCGCGGCAGCACCTCGTAGATGGCATGGGTCACGAAGCCGACCGTCAGCCGGCCCGCGCGGCCGGCGCCCATGGCGCGTGCGCGCTCGGCCGCCGCATCGCCGTGCGCCAGGCTGGCGCGCACGTCATCGACGATTGCGAGGCCGGCCTCGGTCAGCGTCGCGCCGCGCCGCGTGCGCGTGAAGAGCTTGGCGCCGATCTCGCGCTCGAGCCGGTTCAGCGTCTGCGTGAGGGCCGGTTGCGCGAGACCCAGCCGCTCGGCTGCTTGCGTGACGCTGCCGGCCTCGCTGATCGCGATGATGCAGCGCATCTGGCGGGTGTCCATCAGCGCGGCCTGTCCGCCGCGTACCAGCGCGTCGCGATCAGCTCCGGCTCGTCGTGCGCCAAGAGCCGCGCCCAGTGACGGTCGGCGTCTTCCACGAACAGGTCGCGCGCGATCGCATGGGCCAGCCGCGTGGCGCCGATCGCGAGGCCCGGGATGTCGCCGGCCAGCGCGCCGTGGCTCATGGTCGCGCCCCAGTTGAACAGGCGCATGCGCGACAAGGCCTCGCCCTCGGTGCTGCCGGCGACGCCGCTGCGGCCGCGCAGCTCGAAGCCCGCGCCCAGGTAGGGAAAGCGCGCCGGCTCGGGGTAGCGCTCGGCTTCCTCGGGCAGCACGTGCTGAGCCCAGGTGTCGACCAGCGGCGTGTAGCGCGCGATCTCGGGGCGGTCGAGCAGGTCGACGTCGAAGCCGGTGCCGAAGATCACCGCATCGAAGCGCTCGGTGCTGCCGTCGGGCATGCTGACCTCCACGCCGTTGGCGTCGGGCGCGACGTCCAGCCAGGGCGTGCCGAGCCGCAGCGTGAAGGCGGCATGCGCATCGCAGCGGCGCACGGTTTCCCAGGGCGGCGGCACCTGCTCGTCGAAGATGTAGGTGTAGACGCGCCACTTGCGCGCATCGTCCAGGCCTTCGAAGCCGCGCAGGAAGCCGTGGCTCGACGCCGCCTTGCTCTTGTTGACCTGGGGCAGTTGCGGCCGGCGCGCGAACAGCACCACCTCCGCCGCACCGGCCTCCAGCGCGCAGGCCGCGTTGTCGAAGGCCGAGGCGCCGGCGCCCAGCACGCCGATGCGCTTGCCGGCGAGCGCGGCGAAGTCGATCGCGTCGGCCGAATGGAACACGCGGCCGGCCGCCAACGGGTCGTCGCGCACGAGCGAGGGGAAAGTCGGCCAGCGCGGCGCGCCGCTGCCGTCGCGGCCCAGCGCCAGCACCAGCTGCCGCGTGCGCACGGTCTCGCGCCGGCCCTCCGGGCCCGTGAGTTCGACCACCAGCAGGCGGCCGTCGTCGCTGTGCGACACGGAGCGCAGCGCGACGCCGTTGTCTACCGCGAGGCCGACGGTATCGCGCACCCACAGCAGGTAGTCGCGCCAGTCGATGCGGCCGATTTTGTGCAGGGCCTGCCAGCCCTCGCTGCCATGCTGCGCCTCGTACCAGGCGCGGAAGGAGAGCGAGGGCACGCCGAGCTCCGGGCCGCCGACCTGCTTGGGGCTGCGCAGCGTGAGCATGCGCGCATAAGTGCCCCACGGGCCTTCGTCGCCGCGCGCGGCGCGGTCGATCACGCGGATGTTCGTCACGCCTTCCTTGTGCAGTGCGAAGGCGGCGGTCTGGCCGCACATGCCGGCACCGGCCACCAGCACGTCGAGCACCGGCGCACCGGCATCGGTCGATTCGGCCGGCAGCATCCAGGCCGGCGGCGGCAGGTTGATACGTTCGAGGTCGGCGCGCACCTGCGCGGCAAGTTTTTCGAGCGCCGCCGCATCGCGCGGGCTCGCGCTGAACTGCACCGGCACCGGCGGCAGGGCGGCGGAAGAGAAGTCGTCAGGCATCGCCTGAAGATAATCCAGAACATGATCGAACTCGACTGCTACTACAGCCTCTCTTCGCCCTGGGCTTATCTCGGCGGTCCGCAACTGCAGGACATCGTGCGCCGCCACCATGTGCGCCTGGTGCTCAAGCCCTACGATTTCCAGGCCGTGGTGCCGCAGACCGGCGGCATCCCGCTCAAGACGCGGCCCGAGCCGCGCCGCAGCTACCACGCGCTCGAGCTCGCACGCTGGCGCGAGTACCTGGGCATGCCCCTCGAGCTGGAGCCGAAGCACTATCCCAAGGGCCCACCGGCGGATCCGGACTGGAACAAGTACCCGGGCTGGATGGTGATCGCCGCCCAGCTGCAGGGGCTCGACGCGCAGCCGCTGTCGCACGCGCTGCTGCGCGCGCTGTGGGCCGAGGAGCGCGACACCGCCGATGCCGCGGTGCGCATCGAGGTCGCCGACGAGAACGGCTACGACGGTGCGGCGCTTCAGGCGCTGGAGCAGGCGCCCGAAACCCAGGCAGCCTACCGCGCCAACAGCGCCGAGGCGGTGGAGAAGGGCGTGTTCGGCGCGCCGACCTTCATCCTGGAGGGCGAGCGCTTCTGGGGGCAGGACCGGCTGGGCTTCCTCGACCGGGCGCTGGACCGCATCAGGGCACGATGACCCCCATGCTCGGCACTTGCGTGTCCTCGCTGCCTCCCGAGGGGGCTGCAGCCCGCCTTGGGGCTGGGCGCAGCAGATAATCCCGCGATGCGAATCCGCTTCACCAAGATGCAGGGCGCCGGCAACGACTTCGTCGTGCTGGACGAAACCCGCGGCGCGCTGGGCCTGAGCGAGGCGCAGTACCGCTTCCTGGCCGATCGCCATTTCGGCGTCGGCGCCGACCAGATCCTCAGCGTGCGGCCATCGCCGGCCGAGGGCGTCGATTTCCAGTACCTGATCCACAACGCCGACGGCGGCGAGGTCGAGCAGTGCGGCAACGGCGCGCGCTGCTTCATGCGCTTCGTGCGCGAGCACGGCCTGACGCAGAAGGAGACGGTGCGCGTGCAGACGCTCTCCGGCGTGATCGAGCCGCGCATGGGCGCCGACGGCCGCGTGACGGTCGACATGGGCGCACCGATCTTCGAGCCGCAGCGCGTGCCCTTCGACACGGCCGGTCTCGACCCGCAGCACGACAACGGCTGGCACACCTGGCATCTCACGCTGGGCACGCATGCCGACAGTTCGAAGGTGTCGGTGGCCGTGCTGTCGATGGGCAATCCGCACGCTGTGCAGTTCGTCGCCGACGTCGACACCGCGCCGGTGGCGAGCCAGGGCCCGGCGATCGAGCATCACCCGCGTTTCCCGCAGCGCGTCAACGCCGGCTTCGTGCAGGTCGTCGACCGCACGCACGTGCGCCTGCGGGTGTTCGAGCGCGGCGCCGGCGAGACGCTGGCCTGCGGCACCGGCGCCTGCGCCGCAGTGGTCGCCGGCATCCGGCTGGGCCGGCTCGACAGTCGCGTCGACGTCCAGACCCGCGGCGGCCTGCTCACCATCGAATGGGCCGGCGACGGCGCCCCGGTGCTGATGACCGGGCCTGCCGTCACCGTGTTCGAAGGCGATATCGAAGTGCCATGAACAAATTCAACTCCAACGCCATGAATCCGATCACCGAAGACGACATCGCCAACTACCTCTCGAACACGCCGGACTTCTTCGAGCGCCATGCGCAACTGCTGGGCCAGGTGCAGCTCACCAGCCCGCACGGCAATCGCGCCGTCAGCCTGCAGGAACGGCAGGCCGAGATGCTGCGCGAGAAGATCAAGGCGCTGGAACACCGGGTGATGGACATGGTGCGCCACGGCACCGAGAACGTGGTCACGGCCGACCGGCTGCTGCGCTGGACGCGCGGCCTCCTGAGCACGCGCGATCCGCGCGGGCTGCCGACGCAGATCGCCGAGCAGCTGCAGACGCTGTTCCTGGTGCCGCAAACGGCCATCAAGATCTGGGACTGCGACGCCAGCTACCTCAACGAGCCCTATGCCCAGTGGGTCAGCGACGACGTGAAGGCGCTGGCCACCTCGCTGACAGCGCCGTACTGCGGGCTGAACGCCGGCTTCGAGGCCGCCAAGTGGCTGGCCGAGCCGCATGCCGCGGTGTCGATCGCGCTGATTCCGCTCAGGCCCGATGCCGAGGCGCCGGCCTTCGGCCTGCTGGTGCTGGCATCGCCCGACGCGCAGCGCTTCAATGCCGAGATGGGCACCGACTTCCTGGAGCGCATCGCCGAGCTGGCCTCGGGTGCGCTTTCGCGGCTGCGGCCTTGATCGGTACCTTCCGGCGTGCCGTCCTCGGCGCGCTGCTGGTCCTGCTGCTCAGCTATGCGGCCATCGCTATCACGATCTGGCTGCGTGCGCTCGACCTGCTGGGCCACCCGCCGCAGCGCGCGGCCGATGCAGCGCTGATCCTCGGCAACCGCGCCTACCGTGACGGCAAGCCGAACCCCTGCCTCACCGGCCGCGTCGACACTGGCATCGCGCTCGCGCAGCAAGGGCTCGTGCGCCAGCTCGTACTGTCCGGCGGCATCGACAAGGAAGACGGCCGCATCGAGGCTGAGGTGATGCAGCAGCATGCGCGCAGCGCGGGTTACGCCGGCGCGCTGCTGCTGGAGCCGGTGTCGTCGACGACGCGCGAGAACCTCTCGATGTCGCGCGCCGTGCTGCAGGCGGCGGGCCTGAAGAGCGTGATCATCGTCTCCGAGCCCTACCACCTGTGGCGCGTGGAGCGGCTGGCGCGCGCGACCGGCTTCGACCGGCTCTTCGACGTGCAGTACGCGGCAGCGCCGACTTCCTGCTGGCGCCGCTGGGGGATGCTCTTCAAGGGCGCGTTGCGCGAGCCATTGGCGATCGTCAACAATGCAGCGAATGGCTACCTCCACTGAGTCGCAGGTCGTGACGCCGGCACTGGTCGAGAAGTACCTCGAGCACGTGCGCGTGGAGCGCCGGCTCGCGGCGCGCACCGTCGAGCTCTACGCCATCCACCTGAAGACGCTGGCCGAGAAGGCGCATGCGGCCGGGCTCGCGCTCGACAAGGTCCAGACCGCGCACGTGCGGCGCTGGATGGCCCAGCTGCACAGCGCCGGCCGGGAGTCGCGCGGCATCGCGCTGGTGCTCTCGTGCTGGCGCAGCTTCTACCGCTGGCTCGGCAACGAGGGGCTGGTGGGCTCGAACCCGGTGCAGGACGTCCATGCGCCCAAGGCGGCGCGTCCCTTGCCCAAGGCGCTGGCGGTCGACGAGGCGGTGCAGCTGGCCGAGCTGCGCGACGCCGATGCCGATCCCTGGGCCGAGGCGCGCGATCGCGCGATCGTCGAACTGCTCTACGGCTGCGGCCTGCGCGTCGGCGAGCTCGTCGGCCTGGACCTGCGCGCCAGCAACGCCGCGCGCGGCTGGATCGACCTCGATGCACAGGAGGCCAGCGTGCTCGGCAAGGGCAGCAAGCGCCGCATCGTGCCGGTGGGTGCCAAGGCGGCCGAGGCGCTCGCGGCCTGGCTCGCGGTGCGCGAGAACTGCGCCGCGCTCGAGGGCGCGCGGCTGCGCGATCCGGTGAGCGCCGCGGCGCTCTTCATCGGCCGCAACGGCCTGCGCTTCTCGGCGCAGTCGGCATGGAAGCAGTTGCGTGCGCGCAGCCTCAAGGCCGGCCTGGCCGCGCCGGTGCATCCGCACATGCTGCGCCATTCCTTCGCCAGCCACCTGCTGCAGTCCAGCAGCGATCTGCGCGCGGTGCAGGAGCTGCTCGGCCACGCCAACATCACGACCACGCAGGTCTACACGCGGCTGGATTTCCAGCACCTGGCCAAGGCCTACGACGCGGCCCATCCACGCGCCCAGGCGCGCGACGAGCGCACGCCCAAGAGCAAGAACGGCAAGAACGACAAATGAAACTTCTGCGGCTTCGCCCCGGCAAGGAGCGCTCGCTGCAGCGCCGCCACCCATGGGTCTTCGAATCGGCGATCGCCAAGGGCGGCGGCGATGCGGGCGAGACGGTGCGCATCGAATCGGACGAGGGCAAGTTCCTGGCCTGGGCCGCCTTCAGCCCGCATTCGAAGATCCGCGCCCGCGCGTGGAGTTTCGACGAGAAGCAGCGCATCGACGCGGCCTTCTTCGCGGCGCGGGTGCAAAGCGCGGTGGCCGCACGGCAGCTTTTCGATCTTCAAAGCGACGGGGTGCGGCTGGTCCACGGCGAGGCCGACGGCCTGCCGGGATTGATCGTCGACCGCTATGGCGACACGCTGGTGGCGCAGTTCCTGTCCGTCGGCGTGGAGCGCTGGAAATCGGTGCTGGCCGATGCCTTGCTTGCGGCGACCGGTCTTGCAAAGCTTTACGAACGCTCCGACGCGAGCGGCCGCGAGCGCGAGGGCCTGAAGCCCGAGGCCGGCTGGCTGCGCGGCAGCGGCCCGACCGAGCTCGCGATTCGCGAGCACGACTGGCAGCTCACGCTCGACATCGCGAGCGGCCACAAGACCGGTTTCTACCTCGACCAGCGCGACAGCCGCCGGCGCTTTGCCGAACTCGCCGCGCACCGCCGCTTCCGCCGCGTGCTCAACTGCTTCTGCTACACCGGCGGCTTCACGGTTGCGGCGCTCGCGGGCCTGAAGGCGGCGGGCGCGCTGGAAGGCGCCGAGCTGGTGTCCATCGATTCCTCGCTGCCTGCGCTGGAGCGTGCACGCGCGCATGTCGCCCTGAACGGTTTCGAAGGCGCGAACTGCGAGTTCCTCGATGCCGACGTCAATGCCGCGCTGCGCCGTTTCATCGAGGAGGGCAGGGTGTTCGACGCCATCGTGCTCGATCCACCCAAGTTCGCGCCCACCGTGGCCCACGCCGAGCGCGCCGCGCGGGCCTACAAGGACATCAACCGCCTGGCCTTCAAGCTGCTGGCCCCCGGCGGCGTGCTCCTGACCTTTTCGTGCTCGGGCGGCATCGGCGCCGACCTGTTCCACAAGATCGTGGCCGGCGCCGGCATCGATGCCGGGGTCGACGGCTACATCAGCGAGCGCCTGGGCGCTGCGCCGGACCATCCGATGACCATCGAGTTCCCCGAGGGCGAATACCTGAAGGGCCTGGTGGTGGTGCGCAAATAGCTTTTGCCCCCGCCGGAGCGCGGCCCGAGCGCCGTCGCTAAACTTTCCGCCTTTCCCCGATTCCATCCCCCCGGAGCACTTCATGGCCCTCATTCCCGCGACGATCCTCACCGGCTTCCTCGGCTCCGGCAAGACGACCCTGCTCAAGCGCATCCTGAGCGAGGCGCACGGCCAGAAAATTGCGGTGATCGAGAACGAGTTCGGCGAGGAGAACATCGATACCGACATCCTGGTCACCGAGTCGAAGGAGCAGATCGTGCAGATGAGCAACGGCTGCATCTGCTGCACCATCCGCGAGGACCTGCGCGAGGCGCTGCAGCTGCTGGCGGCCAAGAAGCGCAAGGGGCTGCTCGACTTTGACCGCGTGGTGATCGAGACCACCGGCCTGGCCGACCCCGGCCCGGTGGCCCAGACCTTCTTCATGGACGACGAGATCGCCGAGAGCTACCTGCTCGATTCGATCCTCACCCTGGTGGATGCCAAGCATGCACCACAGCAGCTCGACGACCGGCAGGAGGCGCGCCGCCAGGTCGGCTTTGCCGACCAGATCTTCATCAGCAAGAGCGACCTGGTCGCCGCGGAAGAGACCGAGGCGCTGATCCACCGGCTCAAGCACATGAATCCGCGTGCGCCGCAGCAGAAGGTGCATTTCGGCGAAGTGCCGCTGAAAGACGTGTTCGACCTGCGCGGCTTCAACCTCAACGCCAAGCTGGACATCGACCCGGACTTCCTCAACGAAGAGGAGCACGACCATGACCATGACCACGAGCACGGCGAGCACTGCGACCATCCTTCGCACGCGCACGACGGCCAGGGCCGCCACCATCACCACGACGACGACGTGAAAAGCTTCGTCTACCGCGCCGACCGGCCCTTCGACCCGGCGCGGCTGGAGGACTTCCTGGGCGCGATCGTCAACATCTACGGCCCGCGCATGCTGCGCTACAAGGGCGTGCTCCACATGCAGGGCACCGAGCGCAAGGTGATCTTCCAGGGCGTGCACCAGCTGATGGGCAGCGACCTCGGTCCGGCCTGGGCTGCGGACGAAAAGCGCAACAGCCGCATGGTCTTCATCGGCATCGATCTGCCGCGCGAAATCCTGGAGCAGGGACTGGAGCAGTGCCTGGTCTGATCAAGGAAAAGCCGGGGGGCCCACATTCTTTCTCTATACAATCGCGCGCCTGTTCCGGGGCCGCGCTCCGCCATTCTTCCGGCGATGTGTGACTTTCGGCATAGGACTGCGCACGTTTCTGGCTTGCTTTCGGGGGTATAACCCCGGGGTTCGCCACCGGCGAGCACCCTGACAACGTCCGTCGAAGGAGCCAGTCACCGTGAAGAAGCCCGTCGCCAAAGCCAAGCCCGTGACCAAGCCGGCGGTCAAGAAGACACCGGCTGCCAAGAAGGCTGTGCCTGTCGCGAAGAAGGTTTCTCCGGTTAAGCCAGTCAAGTCTGCCGCGCCGTCGAAGGCCCCTGCCAAGAGCAAGGCCACGGCGGCGGGTGCAGGCGCTTCGTCAACCAAGGCGGCCGGCTCTCGTGCCACCGCACATGCTGCATCACCGACTTCCGTGAAAAAAGCGGCTGCCGCCTCCACTCCCGCCACGGCGACACCTTCCATGACCACTCCGACCACCCCCACCAACACCCCCTCCGCCACGCCCGCCCCCGCGCGCGGCGGACGCGTTTCGCGGCTGTCGCAGCTGACCGTGCCCTCCATGCCCCAGTCGGTGGCCTCCACCGCAGCCAAATCCAGCTTCGTCCAGATCACGACGAACCCGCTGGTGCCGCCGCCGCCGATCGCCGTCAAGAAAGATCCGAAGCTGGCCAACAACTGGAAGACCAAGCCCGCCGAGGCCCTCAGCGACGCCGAAGTGATCGCGATGCCGGATTCGGAGTACATGAACGAGAAGCAGATGGCCTTCTTCCGCCTCAAGCTGCAGGAACTCAAGCGCGGCATTCTCGAGAATGCCGGCGAGACCACCGAGCACCTGCGCGAGGACACGGTGGTCGTGCCGGACCCGGCCGACCGCGCCACCATCGAGGAAGAGCATGCGCTCGAGCTGCGCACGCGCGACCGCGAGCGCAAGCTGCTCAAGAAGATCGAGCAGTCGATCCAGCGCATCGACGCGGGCGACTACGGCTATTGCGACGAAACCGGCGAGCCGATCGGCGTCGGCCGCCTGCTGGCCCGGCCGACCGCCACGCTGTCGCTCGAGGCGCAGCAGCGCCGCGAGCTGAAGCAGAAGATGTTCGGAGATTGAACCTCGGCTGAGCCGAAGGGGAGAGACGCTGCGCATGGCCAAGGAAGAATCCGGTCGCTTGCTGTCCAAAGTCGCGAAGTTCGTTCGCAATCCGCTGAAGGATTGGTCCGAGCTCGACGCCGAGGAGTCGTCGCAGCTCGAGAACGGCTACAGCCGCGAAATGCTCAAGGAGATGATCGAGCGGCGCCAGCGCAACGACTTCGTGCGCCGGCGCGAGTTCGACATGCTGCGCAAGCTGCGCCAGCGCGAGGCGGCCGGCGGCCACGATGCCGCGGCCACGCCGTCTTCCTTCAACGTCAGCAGCACTTCGGGCAAGACCGAGGGCCGGGCGCTCACGCTCAAGAAGATCGACGAGATCGAGGAGCAGATGTCGCAGCAGTGGTGGAAGAACCGCGGCCCGGGCGGCGGCGCCACTGAGGGTGCGGCGTCCCGGAGCTCCGACATGGCCGCCCAGCATGCGCGCGCCTATGCCGATACCGTGCCCGGCGTACCGCCGCCCCCGGGAACCGCCGGACAGCAGGGCGCACGCTCCGTCTACGACGGCAGCATCGAGGAGGCTGCCATCCGCTTCGCCCACGGCGACGATGCCGGCGCCGAGGCCATCCTGCTGCAGACGCTCGCGCCGGACAGTCCGAGCGTCGAGCACGACGACACCTGGCGGGCCTTGTTCGACCTCTATCGGGCCACCGGCGATGCCGACAAATTCGCAGCCGCAGGCGTTCGTTATACGCAGCACATGCAGCGGCCTGCGCCCGAATGGCTTTCGCTGCGTGCAATGGCGCGCCGTGCCCAGGCCGCCTCGGCCACTGCCGGCAGCGAAGCGGTGCTGGTTGCGGTGCCGGCCGGCGGCGCCGACTGGGCGAGCCCGCCGCGCCTGACGCGCGAAGGCCTGCTCGGTCTCACGCGTGCGCTCGCCGCGGCCGGCGCATCGTGGAAGCTCGACTGGAATGCGCTCGATGCCATCGAGGCCGATGCCGCCGGGCCGCTGCGCGCCTTGTTCAACCATTGGTCCGATTCGGCGGTGCAACTGCGCTTCGCCGGCAGCGAACGCCTGCTGATCGTGCTCACCGAGGCCACCCCGGTCAACGACCGGCGGGTGGATGCGGTCTGGTGGCAGCTGCACATGGCGGCCTTGCGCGTCATGCATCGCGCCGACGAATTCGAGCTGCTGGCGCTCAACTATTGCATCACCTACGAGGTGTCGCCGCCGCCGTGGGAAGACCCGAAAGGCGATTTCGGGGAGTTCGACGGGTCGTCGCAGATGCCCGGGCCCGACGCAGCCTCCGGATTCGCGATCTCGGCCATCGACGACGAGCCGGGCGAGGACATGGCCTCTACCGGCGCCGCTGCCGGCCACATCGCGCTGGCAGGAGAACTGGTGGGCGAGTCGCTCTCGACCTGGGAGCGCCTCGATGCGGAACTGGCCGGTGCGCCGACCTTGTCCGTTTCGTGCGCGGCGCTGGTGCGCATCGATTTCGTGGCAGCCGGCTCGTTGCTGAACTGGGTCACGGCCCGCGATGCGCGCGAACAGCGCGTGAGCTTCGTGGACGCGCACCGCTTGGTGGCGGCCTTCTTCGGCGTGATCGGCATTGCGGATCACGCCGAAATCCTCGTCAGAACCAACTGACAGCCCGGCGGCCGCTCGGGCGGCGCCGGCCTCCTCCTTTTCGGCTTGCATTCGCGCGAGCCATCGCCATATTGCTTCGATGGAACAATTTCACGGAACCACGGTCATCAGCGTGCGCCGCAAGACCGCCCAGGGCGACCAGGTCGCGATCGGGGGCGACGGCCAAGTCACCCTCGGCAACATCGTCATCAAGGGCAGCGCGCGCAAGGTGCGCCGTCTCTATCACGGCAAGGTGCTCGCCGGTTTTGCCGGCGCCACCGCCGATGCCTTCACCCTCTTCGAGCGCTTCGAGGCCAAGCTCGACAAACACCAGGGACACCTGACGCGCGCCGCCATCGAGCTCACCAAGGACTGGCGTACCGACCGCGTGCTGCGCCGCCTCGAGGCAATGCTCGCAGTGGCCGACGCCGAGACATCGCTGATCATCACCGGCAACGGCGACGTGCTGGAGCCCGAGGGCGGCATCATCGCGATCGGCTCCGGCGGCGCCTACGCGCAGGCCGCGGCCAAGGCGCTGGTCGACCACACCGACCTGAGCGCCACCGACATCGTCAAGAAATCGCTCGAGATCGCGGGCGAACTCTGCATCTACACCAACATGCATCACACGGTTGAAACCCTGTGAGGCCGGACCGAGCGAAGCCATGTCCATGACCCCCCAGGAAATCGTTTCCGAACTCGACAACCACATCGTCGGCCAGCCCGACGCCAAGCGCGCGGTCGCGATCGCACTGCGCAACCGCTGGCGCCGGCAGCAGGTCGAGGAAAAGCTGCGCGCCGAGATCACGCCCAAGAACATCCTCATGATCGGCCCCACCGGCGTGGGCAAGACCGAGATCGCGCGCCGGCTTGCGCGCCTGGCCGATGCGCCCTTCATCAAGGTCGAGGCGACCAAGTTCACCGAGGTCGGCTACGTCGGCAAGGACGTCGATTCCATCGTCCGCGACCTGGCCGAAATCGCCGTCAAGCAGACGCGCGAAGCCGAGAGCGCCAAGGTGCGCATGCGTGCCGAGGACGGCGCGGAAGAGCGCATCCTCGACGCGCTGCTGCCTCCGGCGCGCACGCCCGAGGGCGCGGCGCCCGACAGCAGCAACGCCACGCGGCAGGCCTTTCGCAAGAAGCTGCGCGAACACCAGCTCGACGACAAGGAGATCGAGATCGACCTGGCCGAAGCGCGCGCACCGCTCGAGATCATGGGGCCCGCCGGCATGGAGGACATGACCGAGCAGCTGCGCGGCATGTTCGGGCAGCTGAGCCAGGGCAAGCGCAAGACGCGCAAGCTCAAGATCGGCGAGGCGATGCACCTCCTGGTCGACGAGGAGGCCGCCAAGCTGGTGAACGAGGACGAGATCCGCACGCAGGCGATCCACAATGCCGAGCAGAACGGCATCGTCTTCATCGACGAAATCGACAAGGTGGCCACGCGCAGCGAGACGCAGGGCACCGATGTGTCGCGCCAGGGCGTGCAGCGCGACCTGCTGCCGCTGGTCGAGGGCACGGCCGTGAGCACCAAGTACGGCGTGGTGCGCACCGACCACATTCTCTTCATCGCCAGTGGCGCCTTCCACCTGAGCAAGCCCAGCGACCTGATCCCCGAACTGCAGGGCCGCTTTCCGATCCGCGTCGAACTGCAGTCGCTCTCGGTTGCCGATTTCGAGAGCATCCTGACCCAGACCCAGGCCTCGCTGGTGAAGCAGTACCAGGCACTGCTGGCGACCGAGGGTGTGAAGCTGGAATTCACGCCCGAGGGCATCACGCGGCTGGCGAACATCGCCTACGATGTCAACGAGCGCACCGAGAACATCGGCGCGCGGCGCCTGTCGACCGTGATGGAGCGGCTGCTCGACGAAGTGAGCTTCGATGCCACCAAGCTCGAGGGCCAGTCGATCCTGATCGACGCGGCCTACGTGGATGCGCGCCTCTCGGCACTAAGTCACGACGAAGACCTTTCCCGATTCATCCTCTGATCGGCATTTTCACTGATACGGTTCACGCAACACATTCATTGCGTGAGCTAAGTGCTTCATCTGCAACGAAATTCGGTGTTCCCGCAATTGCAAAAACACCGCTAAGTCGTTGATTCCATTACAAAAAATACCCGCCACGCCCCGTTGCGCGCTAATCGTTTCCTGCTACAGTGCAAAAAAGTGCAGTTAAGTGGGAAAAAGTGTCGAGCGATGCCTCTTTTAGGTGCGCGACGCCTCCCACCACAGGGGTTTCGTGGTCGTGTTTCAAGGCGCTTCATCGCTCAGTCTGGATGCCAAGGGGCGGCTCTCCGTGCCGACCCGGCATCGCGACGTCCTGAGCGCCACCGCGGCCGGCCAGCTCACGATCACCAAGCATCCGCACGGGTGCCTGATGCTGTTCCCTCGTCCCGAGTGGGAGAAATTTCGCGAGCGCATCGCTGCGCTGCCGATGTCGGCACAGTGGTGGAAGCGCGTCTTCCTGGGCAACGCGATGGACGTGGAAATGGACGGTACCGGCCGCGTGCTGATCTCGCCCGAGCTGCGCTCGGCGGCGGGGATCACGCGCGATGTGCTGTTGCTGGGCATGGGCAACAACTTCGAGCTCTGGGACAAGGCCACCTACGACGCCAAGGAGGCCGAAGCCACCCAGGGCGAGATGCCCGACGTATTCCAGGACTTTTCGTTCTGAGGCCGGCAGTGGAACAAGCATGGACCCATACGACCGTGTTGTTGAAGGAAGCGGTGGAAGCCCTCCTTCCCGATGCGTCGCGCGCCTCCGGCACCTACGTGGATGCCACTTTCGGCCGCGGCGGCCATTCGCGCGCCATCCTCGAAAGGATGGCGCCGGACGGCCGGCTGATCGCGTACGACAAGGACGCGGAAGCGGTGGCCGAAGCAGCGCGCATCGAGGATGCGCGTTTTTCCATCCGGCACCAGGGCTTCAAGGACGTGGGGGAACTGCCGCCGGCGAGCGTGGCCGGCCTGCTGCTGGACCTCGGCATCAGCTCCCCCCAGATCGACAACCCCGCACGGGGTTTTTCTTTTCGTTTCGACGGCCCGCTCGACATGCGCATGGACACCACGCGCGGCGAGAGCGTGGCCGAATGGCTGGCAACGGCCGAACCACAGCAGATTGCGGAGGTGATTCGTGACTATGGCGAAGAACGGTTTGCTGTTCAGATTGCAAAGGCGATTGCAGCTCGCCGACAAGAACGGGGCCCAGTTTCAACCACCGCCGAGCTGGCCGAGCTCGTGGCTGGCGCGGTCAAAACCCGCGAGCCGGGCCAGAACCCTGCAACGCGCACATTTCAGGCTCTTCGGATTTTCATCAACGCCGAGCTTGAAGAGCTGCAACAGGCGCTAGAAGCGAGTCTTTCCGTGCTGCAACCCCAAGGCCGGCTCGCGGTGATCAGCTTCCACTCGCTGGAAGACCGCATCGTGAAGCAGTTCATCGCCAAGCATTCGCGCGAGGTCTACGACCGCCGCGCGCCTTTTGCTGCGCCGAAGGCGATGAAGCTCAAGGCCCTGGGACGCGTCAAGCCGTCGAAGGCCGAGGTTGACGCCAACCCGCGCGCGCGCAGCGCGATCCTGCGCGTCGCGGAGCGCACCGAGGCGGTTTGATATGGCCCGCCTCAACCTGCTCCTGCTCATGGCCGTGCTGGCCTCGGCGATCTACCTGGTGCACACCCAGTACCTGTCGCGCCAGCTGTTCACCGAGCTGCACCGCGTGCAGAACGAGGCGCGCCGGCTCGAGCTCGACCATGACCGGCTGCAGGTGGAAAAGCGTGCGCAGGCGACGCCGCTGCGCGTCGAGAAGCTGGCCAAGGAGCAGCTCAAGATGCGCACCACCACGCCGGCGATCACGCAGTACGTGCGGCAGGACGGCGCCGTGATTCCGGCCGTCGCGGCACCGCCGGCTGCAGCGCCCGAGCCGGCGCCGCATGCGGCGCCTGCGCGCAGGAGCCATCCATGAGCCGGCGCAGCGTGCAATACACGCAGAGCCCGCTGCTCGCGAGCAAGACCCCGGTCTGGCGCAGCAAGTTCATCGTGGCCGGCATCGCCTTCGGCTTCCTGGTGCTGGCCGGCCGCGCCGCCTACGTGCAGGTGATCGGCAACGATTTCTTCCAGCGGCAGGGCGAGGTGCGCTTCGCGCGCACGCTGGAGCTGCCGGCCAACCGCGGCCGCATCCTCGACCGCAACGGGCTGCTGCTCGCCTCCAGCGTGGTGGCGCCGAGCATCTGGGCGATTCCGGAAGACATCGAGCGCGACGACCCCGAGGTCAAGGCCAAGCTCCGGCAGGTCGCCAAGCTGCTGGAGATGACGCAAAAGGACTTCGACAAGAAGCTGGAGGACGAGGACAAGACCTTCGTCTGGATCAAGCGCCAGGTCGACGAGCCGATCGCCAAGCGCATCGCCGAGCTCAACATCAAGGGCATCTACCAGCGCAAGGAATACAAGCGCCAGTACCCCGAGGGCGAGGCGGCGGCGCACGTGGTCGGCTTCACCAACGTCGAGGACAACGGCCAGGAAGGCATCGAGCTCGCCTTCAACAAGGAGCTGGCCGGCAGGGCCGGCTCGCGCCGCGTCATCAAGGACCGCCTGGGCCGCGTGGTCGAAGGCGTGGGCGAACAGGTGCCGCCGGTCGACGGCCGCGACATCCAGTTGAGCGTCGACAGCAAGGTGCAATTCTTCGCCTACCAAAAGCTGCGCGACGCCGTGACGGCCAACAAGGCCAAGGCCGGCAGCGTGGTGGTGCTCGACGCCATCACCGGCGAAGTGCTGGCGCTCGCCAACTATCCGAGCTACGTGCCCGACAAGCGGCAGAACCTCACCGGCGAGCAATTGCGCAACCGTGCGCTCACCGATACGTTCGAGCCGGGCTCGACGATGAAGCCGATCACGGTCGCGATGGCGCTCGAGGCCGGCCGCGTCAAGCCGCAGACGCTGATCGAGACCGGGCCCGGCCGCTTCAGCATCGGCGGCTTCACCATCAGCGACACCCACAACTACGGCACGCTCACGGTGGAGGGCGTGATCCAGAAGTCGAGCAACGTCGGCGCGCTCAAGATCGCGCAGAAGATGAGCCCGCACGAGATGTGGGACACCTACACGGCGCTCGGCTACGGCCAGAAGCCGCAGCTGCAGTTCCCGGGCGCGGTGACCGGACGGCTGCGGCCCTGGAAGAGCTGGCGCCCGGTCGAGCAGGCCACGATGGCCTACGGCTACGGCCTGTCGGCCTCGCTGTTCCAGATGGCGCACTCCTACACCTCCTTTGCGCACGACGGGCAGCTCATTCCGGCGACCATCCTCAAGAGTCCCGACCCGGCGGTCGGCGTGACGGTGTTCTCGCCGCAGAACGCGCTCGCGGTGCGCAAGATGCTGCAGATGGCGGCCGGTCCCGGCGGCACGGGCCAGCGCGCGCAGACCATCGGCTACTCGGTGGGCGGCAAGTCCGGCACCGCGCACAAGCAGGTCGGCAAGGGCTACGCGAGCAACAAGTACCGCTCCTGGTTCACCGGCATGGCGCCGATCGAGAAGCCGCGCATCATCGTGGCGGTGATGATCGACGAGCCCAGCGCCGGCCAGTATTTCGGCGGCATGGTGGCGGCGCCGGTATTCAGCGAGGTGGTGCAGCAGACGCTGCGCATGATGAACGTCCCGCCCGACATGGCAGTCAAACCGCTGGTCGTGACCAACGGCGTGGAAGAGAGCTTCTGATGCTGACGCTCCACACTCCCCTCGAGGCCGCGGGCTGGCTCAAGTCCCGCGTGCGCGGCGCGCTGCATGCCGACAGCCGGCCGGTGGGGGCGGGCGACGGCTTCGTGGCCTGGCCCGGCGCGGCCACCGACGGCCGGCGCCACGTCGCGGCCGCGCTGGCGCAGGGTGCGGCGGCCTGCTTGGTCGAGGCCGAGGGCGTCGAGGCCTTCGGCTTCGAAGGCGATGCGATCGCCTGCTACGCCGGCCTCAAGGCTGCCACCGGCCCGATCGCCGCGGCCTACCACGACGATCCTTCGACCCGGCTCGACGTGCTCGCCGTCACCGGCACCAACGGCAAGACCTCCACCGCCTGGTG
The DNA here is from genome assembly GCF_018614915.1 of Variovorax paradoxus. Lineage (GTDB taxonomy): Bacteria > Pseudomonadota > Gammaproteobacteria > Burkholderiales > Burkholderiaceae_C > Variovorax > Variovorax paradoxus_K. The sequence continues at coordinate 203,052 of NZ_JAGGNU010000014.1, forward strand.
GCTGGCGCAAGCGCTCGCCGGCCGCTCGCCCTGTGCCGTGATGGGCACGCTGGGCATCGGCGTGCCGCCCGAGCTGAGCTACACCGGCCTGACCACGCCCGACCCGGTGATGCTGCAGCGCGAGCTGCGCGGCTACGCCGACCGCGGCTTCGGCGCCTGCGCGATCGAGGCCTCCTCGATCGGCATCGCGGAGCGCCGGCTCGATGGCACGCGGATCGCGGTCGCGGTGTTCACCAATTTCACGCAGGACCACCTCGACTACCACGGCAGCATGGATGCCTACTGGCAGGCCAAGGCCGAGCTGTTCCGCTGGCCCGGCCTGCGCGCCGCGGTGGTCAACATCGACGACGTGCACGGCGCCAGCCTGGTTGCGAACCTGGTCGAGCGCGGCGTCGGCGCGCTCGACGTGTGGACCGTGTCGGCCGCCGGCGCGCCGGCGCGGCTGCGGGCCACGGAGATCGGCTACGACGCGCAGGGCCTGCAGTTCTCGGTGCTGGAGCAGGGCGTGCCGCCCGAACACCTGAGGACGCAGCTGATCGGCCAGTACAACGTCGCGAACCTGCTGGGTGTGCTGGGCACGCTGCGCGCGCTCGGGCTCTCGCTCGCGGAAGCGGTGGCGGCCTGCGCCCGGCTCGACAGCGTGCCGGGCCGCATGGAGCGCATTGCGATCGAAGGCCAGCCCCTGGCCGTGGTCGACTACGCCCACACGCCGGATGCGCTGGACAAGGCGCTCGCCGGCCTGCGCCCGCTCGCACAGCAGCGCGGCGGCGCCTTGTGGTGCATGTTCGGCTGCGGCGGCGACCGCGACACCGCCAAGCGGCCCATGATGGCCGCGGTGGCCGAGAAGCAGGCCGACCGCGTGGTCCTGACCAGCGACAACCCGCGCAGTGAGAAGCCCAACGCCATCATCAGCCAGATCCTGCTGGGACTGGCGCGGCCCGACGCGGCCCAGGTCGAGCCCGACCGCGCGAAGGCGATCCGCGAGACGCTGGCCCAGGCCGCACCCGAAGACGTGGTGCTCCTGGCCGGCCGCGGCCACGAGGCATGGCAGGAAATCGCCGGGGAGCGCATCGCGTTTTCCGACCGGGCGCACGCGATCGACGCCTTGACGCTGAGGAGAGGCGCATGAGCGTTCGGCCGATCGAACCACCCATGATGACGCTCGGCCAGGCCAAGGCCTGGATTCCCGGCGCGCGCCTGGTCGGCGATCCCGCCACGCCGATCCTGCGCGTGCATACCGACACGCGCACGCTCGCCGCCGGCGATCTGTTCGTGGCGCTGAAGGGCGAGCGCTTCGATGCCAACGACTTCCTGGCCGACGCGCGCGCACGCGGCGCCGCGGCAGCGGTCGCGCACCACGGGCTGGCCGCCGCCGGCCTGGCCGGGCTCGAAGTGCCCGACACGCTGGCCGCGCTCGGCGCCCTGGCCGCAAGATGGCGCGCACAGTTCGAGCTGTCGCTGGTCGCGGTCACCGGCAGCAACGGCAAGACCACGGTCACGCAGATGATCGCGTCGATCCTGCGTGCCGCCGGCGCGGAGCGCGCGCTGGCGACGGCCGGCAATCTCAACAACGAGATCGGCGTGCCGCTGACGCTGTTCCGTCTGCGCGAGCAGCATCAGCTCGCGGTGGTCGAGCTCGGCATGAATCATCCGGGCGAGATCGCGCGGCTGGCCGCGATCGCGCAGCCCACCATCGCGCTGGTCAACAACGCCCAGCGCGAACACCAGGAATTCATGGCGAGCGTCGAAGCCGTGGCGCGCGAGAACGGCGCAGCCATCACTGCGCTGCCGGACACCGGCACCGCCGTGTTTCCCTATGGCGATACCTTCACCGCGCTGTGGAACGAGATGGCGCACGAAGGCGCCTCGCGCCGCTGCCTGACCTTCGGCGAGCAGCCCGATGCCGACATCGCGCTGGCCGCTGCCCAGTGGCAGCATGGTGCCTGGCAGTTCGAGGCCCGCACGCCGCTGGGCGAGGTCAAGTCCGTGCTGCGGATCGCCGGGCGCCACAACGTGGTGAACGCGCTGGCGGCGGTGGCCTGCTCGCTCGCCAGCGGCGTGAAGATCGAGAAGATCGCCGAAGGGCTGTCCGCCTTCGAGCCGGTCAAGGGGCGCTCCAAGGCCACCGAGCTGCTGCTCGCGGACGGGCGCGCCGTCACGCTGGTCGACGACAGCTACAACGCCAATCCCGACTCGGTGCGCGCCGCAATCGACGTCCTGAGCGGCCTGCCCGGCCCGCGCCTGCTGGTGCTGGGCGACATGGGCGAAGTCGGCAACCGCAGCGCCCAGTTCCACGCCGAAGTCGGCGAATGGGCCGGCCAACGCGGCATCGACACCTTCTTCGCGCTCGGCGAGGCGTCGGCGAAGAGCATCGACGCATTCGCACGCGCTGGCGGCGCCGAGGCCGCCCATTTCGAGGACATCGAATCGCTCAATGCGGCGGTGCTCGCGCAGCTGCCGCGCACCGCCAGCATGCTGGTCAAGGGCTCGCGCTTCATGAAGATGGAACGCGTGGTGCAGGCTGTCTCGGCGGCTGCCGATGAACAACAAGACAAGGAGGGCGGCCATGCATAAGCCCTGCCATACATGCTGATGAGTCTCGCCCAATGGCTGCAAACGCTCTCGCCGGAATTCGGTTTTTTGCGCGTGTTCCAGTACCTCACCTTCCGCGCGCTGATGGCCGCGCTGACTGCGCTGCTGCTCGGCCTGCTGGCAGGCCCCTACGTGATCCGCCGCCTCGCGGCGCTCAAGATCGGCCAGCCGGTGCGCGGCTACGGCATGGAGACGCACCTGACCAAGAGCGGCACGCCCACGATGGGCGGCGTGCTGGTGCTGTTTGCGATCGCTTTCGCGACGCTCCTGTGGTTCGACCTGTCGAACCGCTTCGTCTGGATCGTGCTGTGGGTCACGCTCGGATTCGGCGCCATCGGCTGGGTCGACGACTGGCGCAAGGTGGTGCGCAAGGACCCGGAGGGCATGCGTTCGCGCGAGAAATACTTCTGGCAGTCGGCGGTCGGGCTGGTGGCGGGCTTCTACCTGCTGTTCAGCATCTCCGAGAGCTCCAACTGGCGCGTGCTCGAACTCTTCTACAGCTGGGTGGGCTCGGGCTTCGACCTGGACTTTCCGCCCAAGATCAACCTCCTGGTGCCCTTCTTCAAGGAAGTGAGCTATCCGCTCGGCGGCATCGGCTTCGTGATCCTGACCTACCTGGTGATCGTCGGTGCCAGCAATGCGGTGAACCTGACCGACGGGCTCGACGGCCTGGCGATCATGCCGGTGGTGATGGTCGGCTCTGCCCTGGGCGTGTTCGCCTACGTGACCGGCAGCGCCGTCTATTCGCGCTACCTGCTGTTCCCGCACATCCCGGGCTCGGGCGAGCTGCTGGTGTTCTGCTCGGCAATGGCCGGCGCGGGCTTGGCCTTCCTCTGGTTCAACACCCATCCGGCGCAGGTCTTCATGGGCGACGTGGGCGCGCTCGCGCTGGGCGGCGCGCTCGGGACCATCGCGGTCATCGTGCGCCAGGAGATCGTGTTCTTCGTCATGGGCGGCATCTTCGTGGTCGAGGCGATCTCGGTGATGGCGCAGGTGACCTACTTCAAGTACACCAAGAAGCGCTTCGGCGAAGGCCGCCGCGTGCTCAAGATGGCGCCCTTGCACCACCACTTCGAGAAGAGCGGCTGGCGCGAGACGCAGGTCGTGGTGCGCTTCTGGATCATCACCATGCTGTTGTGCCTGGTGGGTCTTTCCACCCTGAAGCTGCGGTAGCAGGACCATGCGGCATCTTCAAGACCAACATGTGCTGATCCTGGGCCTGGGCGCCTCGGGCCTGGCGATGGCGCGCTGGTGCGCGCGCCACGGCGCCGCGCTGACCGTGGCCGACACGCGCGAGGCGCCGCCGCAGCTCGACGCGCTGCGCGCGGAGCTGCCCGATGCCGTCTTCGTCGGCGGGCCGTTCTCGGCCGCGCTGGTCGAAGGCAGGTCCGTTCGCGCGGTCTATCGCTCGCCGGGCCTGTCGCCCGCCGCGATCGCGCCGGTGGCCGATGCCGCGCGCGCGATGGGGCTGCCCGTGGGCGGCGAGCTGGACCTGTTCGCGCGTGCGCTGGCGGACCTGCGCACGGTCGAGGCACCCGAAGCCGTCGAGACGCCGCCGGAAGAAGCCTTGCCGGACGAACCGGCGGCCCTGGTCGAGCCTCCGCGGGAAATCCAGCCTGCCGACGATGCCCCCCCGCCTGCTGCCGCCGAAGAAGACGACGACGACGCCGAAGCGCCGGGCCCGATCTTCGTGCCCGTTGCGCCGGCGCCCAGGGGCTACACCCCGGCGGTGCTGGCCGTGACCGGCACCAACGGCAAGACGACCGTCACCGCGCTCACCGGACAGCTGGTCGAGCGGGCCGGCAAGACGGTCGCGGTGGCCGGCAACATCGGCCCCACCTTGCTCGACACGCTGGCCGCGCACATCGATGCCGGCACGCTGCCCGAGGTGTGGGTGCTCGAACTCTCCAGCTTCCAGCTCGACGGCGTGCAGGGCTTCGAGCCCACCGCGGCCGCGGTGCTCAATCTGACGCAGGACCATCTCGACTGGCATGGCGACATGGCCGCCTATGCGGCGGCCAAGGCGCGCATCTTCGGCACCAGGGGCACCATGGTCCTCAACCGCGAGGACGAGGGCGTGATGGCGATGCGGCCTGCACCGGTCAAGCTCGCCAAGGGCCAGCAGCCGCGCAGCATCGTCACTTTTGGCGCCGGCATGCCGCTGCGGCCCGGTGACTACGGGCTCGAGCGCCTCAACGGCATGGCCTGGCTGGTGCGCGCGCTGGAAGCGGACGAGACGCAGAAGCGCAAGCGCGGCGCCGCGGCCGAAGAGGAAGAGATCCACATCCAGCGCCTGATGCCGGCCAATGCGCTGCGCATCCGCGGGCGGCACAACGCGCTCAATGCGCTGGCAGCGCTCGCGCTCGCCACCGCGGCCGGTTGCCAGCTCGCGCCGATGCTCTACGGCCTGCGCGAGTACCGCGGCGAGCCGCACCGCGTCGAGCCGGTCGCGATCGCGGGCGAGGTCGAGTACTTCGACGACAGCAAGGGCACCAACGTCGGCGCCACGGTCGCCGCCCTGATCGGTCTCGGCGAAGAGCGCCGCCTGGTCGTGATCCTCGGCGGCGAGGGCAAGGGCCAGGATTTCGCGCCGCTGGCGGCGCCGGTGCGCGAGTACGCGCGTGCCGTGGTGCTGATCGGGCGCGACGCGCCGCTGATCGAGGCGGCGCTGGCATCGACCGGCGTCCCGCTGCTCGCGGCCGCCTCGCTGCCCGAGGCCGTGAAACTCGCCGCCGGCCGCGCGCATCCCGGCGATGCGGTGCTGCTGTCGCCGGCCTGCGCGAGCTTCGACATGTTCAAGGACTACGAGCACCGCGCTTCGGTGTTCTGCGACGCCGTGCAGGAGCTGGCCGAGTCGCCGCACGGCACGGGCGGGGAGGGGGCGCTATGAGCACCAGCGCCGCGGCCACCCCGAACAAGAGCAGCCGCTTCGCCGGCTGGTTCGGCCGCGCCAGGACCGGCATCGACGCGCTGCCGATGCACCTGCCGGTGCGCCTCGGCAACGCCGGCATGACGCAGACCAAGGCAGCGCCGGTGCGCGTGCTGGGCTTCGACCAGGCGCTGGTCTGGGTCACGGTCGCCTTGCTGGCGTGGGGCCTCGTGATGGTCTACTCGGCCTCGATCGCGCTGCCCGACAACCCGCGCTTCGTGCGCCAGGGTTACGGCCCCGCCTTCTTCCTCACGCGACACGCGGCTTCGGTGGCGATCGCCTTCATCGCCGCACTGCTGGCCTTCCAGATCCCGATGGCGACCTGGGAGCGCGCAGCGCCCTGGCTCTTCGTCGCTTCGCTGCTGCTGCTGGTGGCGGTGCTGATTCCGCACATCGGCATCAACGTCAACGGCGCGCGCCGCTGGCTGCCGATGGGCTTCATGCGCTTCCAGCCCTCGGAGCTGGCCAAGCTCGCGATGATTCTCTACGCCGCGAGCTACATGGTGCGCAAGATGGAGATCAAGGAGCGCTTCTTCCGCGCCGTGCTGCCGATGGGCATCGCGGTGGTCGTGGTCGGCATGCTGGTGATGGCGGAGCCCGACATGGGCGCCTTCATGGTGATCGCGGTGATCGCGATGGGGATCCTGTTCCTGGGCGGCGTCAACGCGCGCATGTTCTTCGTGATCGCCACGCTGGTGGTCGTCGCCTTCGGCACCATCGTGGCCACCAGCCCGTGGCGGCGCGAGCGCATCTTCGCCTACCTCGACCCGTGGAGCGAAGAGCACGCGCTGGGCAAGGGCTACCAGTTGTCGCATTCGCTGATCGCGATCGGCCGCGGCGAGATCTTCGGCGTCGGCCTGGGCGGCAGCGTCGAGAAGCTGCACTGGCTGCCCGAGGCGCACACCGACTTCCTGCTCGCCGTGATCGGCGAGGAATTCGGCCTGGTGGGCGTGCTGCTCGCGATCGGCCTCTTTCTCTGGCTCACGCGCCGCATCATGCACATCGGCCGTCAGGCGATCGCGCTCGACCGCGTGTTCTCCGGGCTCGTGGCTCAGGGCGTGGGCATCTGGATCGGCTTCCAGACCTTCATCAACATGGGCGTGAACCTGGGCGCGCTGCCGACCAAGGGGCTGACACTGCCGCTGATGAGCTTCGGCGGCTCGGCCATCCTGATGAACGTCGTCGCCGTGGCGGTGGTGCTGCGCATCGACTATGAAAACAGAGTTCTCATGCGCGGAGGCCGCGTATGAGAACTCTGTTTCGTCAAAACCGAGTCAGCGCGAAGCGCTGCGGCGCGACAGCGCTGCTCATGCGCGGAGGCCGCGTATGAGCCGCACGGCACTCGTCATGGCCGGCGGTACGGGTGGCCACATCTTCCCGGGCCTGGCCGTGGCCGAAGCCCTGCGCGAGCGCGGCTGGCGCGTGCACTGGCTGGGCGCGCCCGGCAGCATGGAAGAAAAGCTGGTGCCGCCGCGCGGCTTCGCCTTCGAACCGGTGCAGTTCGGCGGCGTGCGCGGCAAGGGCCCGATCACGCTGGCGCTGCTGCCGATGCGCCTGTTGCGCGCCTTCTGGCAAAGCATCGCAGTCGTGCGCCGCGTCAAGCCGAACGTGGTCGTGGGCCTCGGCGGCTACATCACCTTCCCCGGCGGCATGATGAGCGTGCTCCTCAACAAGCCGCTGGTGCTGCACGAGCAGAACTCGGTCGCCGGGCTCTCCAACAAGGTGCTCGCCAGCGTCGCGGACCGCGTCTACACCGCCTTCCCGAACGTGATGAAGAAGGCCCAGTGGATCGGCAATCCACTGCGCGCGGCCTTCACTTCGCAGCCGGATCCAGTCACGCGTTTCGACGGACGCAGCGGCCCGTTGAAACTGCTGGTCGTGGGCGGCAGCCTCGGCGCCAAGGCGCTCAACGCCGTGGTGCCGAAGGCGCTCGCACGCATCGCGCCCGAACAGCGCCCGACGGTCACGCACCAGAGCGGCGCCAAGCAGATCGACGAACTGCGCGCCAACTATGCGGCCGCCGGCGTCGAGGGCGAGCTCACTCCTTTCATCGAAGACACCGCACGCGCCTACGCCGACGCCGACCTGATCGTCGCGCGCGCCGGCGCGAGCACCGTCACCGAGATCGCGGCCGTCGGCGCGGCTGCGCTCTTCGTGCCTTTCCCATCTGCCGTGGACGACCACCAGACCACCAATGCGCGCTTCCTGGTCGACGCGGGCGGCGGCTGGCTCCTTCAACAAACCGAATTGACTCCCGAATTGCTCGCCGATTTGCTACAGAAAACCGGGCGCCCCGCGCTCATGGAACGCGCCGTGAAGGCCAAGACGATGCAGAAATGCGAGGCGGTCGACGTGCTCGTGCAGGCCTGTGAGGAGCTTGCCAAATGAAGCACGCCATCCGTCAGATCCACTTCGTCGGCATCGGCGGCTCGGGCATGAGCGGCATCGCCGAGGTGCTGTTCAACCTGGGCTACCAGATCACCGGCTCCGACCTCGCCGACAGCGCGACGCTCAAGCGGCTCGCTGGGCTGGGCATCGGCACCTTCGTGGGCCACGACGCGGCGCACATCGCGGGCGCGGACGCGGTCGTGACCTCCACGGCCGTGCAAGGCGACAACCCCGAGGTGGTCGCCGCGCGCGAGAAGCGCATTCCCGTTGTGCCGCGCGCGCTGATGCTGGCCGAGCTGATGCGGCTCAAGCAGGGCATTGCGATCGCCGGCACGCACGGCAAGACCACGACCACCAGCCTGGTCGCGAGCGTGCTCGCGGCCGCCGGGCTGGACCCCACCTTCGTCATCGGCGGCCGGCTCAACAGCGCCGGCGCCAATGCGCAGCTCGGCAGCGGTGACTACATCGTGGTGGAGGCCGACGAGTCGGACGCCTCCTTCCTGAACCTGCTGCCGGTGATGGCGGTGGTGACGAACATCGATGCCGACCACATGGAGACCTACGGGCACGATTTCGCGAAGCTCAAGAAGGCCTTCGTCGATTTTCTGCACCGCATGCCCTTCTACGGCACGGCGATCCTGTGCACCGACGATCCGGCCGTACGCGAGATCGTGACTGAGGTGTCCTGCCCGGTCACCAGCTACGGCTTCGGGGAGGACGCGCAGGTGCGCGCGGTCAATGTGCGCCCGGTCGGCGCGCAGATGCACTTCACGGCGCAGCGCCGCAACGGCGTCACGCTGCCGGACCTGGACATCGTGCTGAACCTGCCCGGCGAGCACAACGTGCGCAACGCGCTCGCGGTGATCGCGGTGGCGGTCGAGCTCAACGTGCCCGACGAGGCGGTGCAGCGCGGCCTGGCCGATTTCAAGGGTGTGGGCCGGCGCTTCCAGCGCTACGGCGAGGTCAAGCTTCCGCCCGCGCACGGGGCCGGCAGCTTCACGCTGATCGACGACTACGGCCACCACCCGGTCGAAATGGCGGCCACCATCGCCGCCGCGCGCGGCGCCTTCCCGGGCCGGCGCCTGGTGCTGGCCTTCCAGCCGCACCGCTTCACGCGCACGCGCGACTGCTTCGAGGATTTCGTCAAGGTCATCGGTGCGGCCGACGCGGTGCTGCTGGGCGAGGTCTATGCCGCCGGCGAGCCGCCGATCGTTGCCGCGGACGGCCGCTCGCTGGCGCGTGCGCTTCGCGTGGCGGGCAAGGTGGAGCCGGTGTTCGTCGACGAGATCACGGCCATGCCGCAGGCGATTCTCGACAACGCGCACGACGGCGACGTGGTGATCTGCATGGGGGCGGGATCGATCGGCGCCGTGCCCGCCAAGGTGGTCGAGCAGGGCGGCGCGGCTGCTGCCGGGAAATCGGAGCGCCTCACGCGCGAAGGGAGAGCACTGTGAACCCGCAGGATTTCGGCAAGGTGGCGGTGCTCTTCGGCGGCACGTCGGCCGAACGTGAAATTTCGATCATGTCGGGCACCGGCGTCCTGGAGGCGCTGCGCTCGCGCGGCGTCGACGCCCATGCCTTCGACCCGGCCGAGCGCGAGCTGGTCGAGCTCAAGCACGAAGGCTTCGCGCGCTGCTTCGTCGTGCTGCACGGCCGCCACGGCGAGGACGGCACGGTGCAGGGCGCACTGGAGCTGCTGGGCATTCCCTACACCGGCTCCGGCGTGATGGCGTCCAGCGTGGCGATGGACAAGGTCATGACCAAGCGCATCTGGCAGGCCGAAGGGTTGCCGACGCCGCGCTACGTGCGGCTGGCCTTCGACCAGCAAAGCCGCGAGCAGGTGATGGCCGTGCCCGACCTGCTGGGCCTGCCGCTGATCGTGAAGCCGCCGCGCGAGGGCTCGTCCATCGGCGTGACCAAGGTCGAGGGCTACTCGCAGATGCAGGATGCCGTGACGCTGGCGGTCGGCTACGACACCGACGTGCTGTGCGAGGAGTTCATCGAAGGCGAGGAGGTGACCTGCGCCGTGCTCGGCAGCGGCGTCGGCGCCGAGGCGCTGCCGGTGGTGCGCATCGCCGCGCCCGAGGGCGCCTACGACTACCAGAACAAGTACTTCACCGACGACGTCAAGTACCACTGCCCGAGCGGCCTGCCGGCTGCCGAGGAGCAGGAGATCCGCCGCATCACGCTGGCGGCCTACCACCAGCTCGGCTGCCGCGGCTGGGGCCGCGCCGACCTGATGATCCGCGCCAGCGACCGCAAGCCCTTCCTGCTGGAGATGAACACCTCGCCCGGCATGACCACCCATTCGCTGGTGCCCATGTCGGCGCGCGCGGCCGGCATTTCCTACGAAGACCTGTGCCTGCGCGTGCTGGCGTCGGCCACCCTCGACTCGAAAGCGGAGCTCTGATGGCCACCAGCATTCCCGTGCCCTTCGACGTCAAGCTCATGAACGTGACCGCGACCCTGGTGTACGCGTTGTTCGCGCTCGTGCTGCTGGCGGCGGGGGCGTGGTGGGTGCTGCGCCAGCCCTTCTTCCCGCTCGCCGGCATCAAGGTCGATGGCGAGGTCACGCACAACAACGCGGTCACGCTCCGCGCCAATGTCGCGCCGCAACTGGCGGGCAATTTCTTCACCATCGACCTGGCGCGCGCGCGCGCCGCCTTCGAGGCGGTGCCATGGGTGCGCAAGGCGGTGGTGCGGCGCGAGTTCCCGAACAAGCTGCGCGCAACGCTCACCGAGCACGTGCCGGTGGCGCATTGGGGCGACGAGGCGGAGTCCCGGCTGATCAACGGCTACGGCGAAGTGTTCGATGCCAACGTGGCCGAGGTCGACGACAGCCTGCCGCGGCTCGATGGACCGACCGAGCAGGCCGGCCAGGTGCTGGGCATGTACCGCGTGCTGCAGCCGCTGTTCCAGCCCTACGAGCTCTCGATCGAGGCGCTCACGCTGTCGGGGCGCGGCAGCTGGCGCGCGGTGCTGGACACCGGCGCCGCGATCGAGCTCGGTCGCGGAAAGAGCGAGGAAGTGGCGGCGCGCACGCAGCGTTTTCTGGTCACGGTGGCGCCGGTCGCCAGGCAGTACGGGCGCACCGTCGCTTCGGTCGAGGGCGCCGATCTGCGGCACAACGAAGGCTATGCGCTGCGGCTGCGCGGGGTCACCACGGTCGTCACCGACCCCAAGAAGAAATAGGAACTGAGGAAACTTCATGTCCAAGGAATACAAAGACCTGGTCGTCGGACTCGACATCGGCACCGCCAAGGTGATGGCGGTGGTGGCCGAGGTGCTGGCGAACGGCGAGCTCAAGCTGGCCGGGCTCGGCATCGCGCCCAGCAACGGGCTCAAGCGCGGCGTGGTGGTGAACATCGACGCCACGGTGCAGAGCATCCAGCAGGCGCTCAAGGAAGCGGAGCTGATGGCCGACTGCAAGATCAGCCGTGTCTACACCGGCATCACCGGCAGCCACATCCGCGGCATCAATTCGAGCGGCATGGTCGCGGTCAAGGACAAGGAAGTCACGCAGGCCGACGTGGCCCGCGTGGTCGAGACGGCGCGTGCGATCAACATCTCGAGCGACCAGCGCCTCTTGCTGGTGGAGCCACAGGAGTTCGTGATCGACGGCCAGGATGTGAAAGAGCCGATCGGCATGAGCGGCATGCGCCTGGAGGCCAAGGTGCACATCGTCACCGGTGCCCAGAGCGCGGCCGAGAACATCATCAAGTGCGTGCGCCGCTGCGGCCTCGAAGTCGACCAGCTGATGCTGAACCCGCTGGCCTCCAGCCAGGCGGTGCTGACCGAGGACGAGCGCGAGCTCGGCGTGGTGCTGGTCGACATCGGCGCCGGCACCACCGACGTCGCGATCTTCACCAACGGCGCGATCCGCCACACGGCGGTGATCCCGATCGCCGGCGACCTGATCACCAGCGACATCGCGATGGCGCTGCGCACGCCGACCAAGGACGCCGAGGACATCAAGGTCGAGAACGGCTACGCGAAGCAGCTCCTGGCCGACCCGGACACGCAGGTCGAGGTGCCGGGCCTGGGCGACCGCGGGCCGCGCATGCTGAGCAAGCAGGCGCTGGCGGGCGTGATCGAGCCGCGGGTGGAAGAGATCTTCTCGCTGGTGCAACAGGTGGTGCGCGAGTCGGGCTACGAGGAAGTGCTCTCCTCGGGCGTGGTGCTGACCGGCGGCAGTGCGGTGATGCCCGGCATGGTCGAGCTCGGCGAAGACATCTTCCTGAAGCCGGTGCGGCGCGGCATCCCGAAGTATTCGAGCGCGCTGTCCGACATGGTCGCGCAGCCGCGCGCCGCGACTGTGATGGGCCTGCTCGAGGAGGCGCGCTATGCGCGGCTGCGCGGCTTCAAGGTGGCGCAGAAGAACGGGTCTGTAAAGACCGCGTTCGGGCGTTTCAAGGACTTCATCGTGGGGAACTTCTAGCCATGAATTTCTACCCACTCTGGCTTGCCCGGGCCGGTCCACCGCGGCACTTCAACGAGCGATGGCGACGAACCGGACCGCCACCGCACTGAACGCACACGGTTATCCACAGAAAAACCATTCATACATACGGCAACTGCAAATATTCAAGGAGTCAGAAATGGCCATCGAAATGATCGAAATCGAAGAGTTCAACCAGGGCACGCTGATCAAGGTGATCGGCGTCGGCGGCGGCGGCGGCAATGCGGTCGCGCACATGATGGAGCGCGGCGTGCAGGGCGTGCAGTTCGTCTGCGCCAACACCGATGCGCAGGCGCTCTCGCGCAGCAACGCGCACAAGACCATCCAGCTCGGCACCAACGGGCTGGGCGCCGGCAGCAAGCCGGAGAAGGGGCGTGACGCGGCCGAAGCCGCGATCGACGACATTCGCGAGGCCATCGACGGCGCCCACATGCTGTTCATCACGGCCGGCATGGGCGGCGGCACCGGCACCGGCGCGGCGCCGGTGATCGCGCGCGTGGCCAAGGAGATGGGCATCCTCACGGTGGGCGTGGTGACCAAGCCTTTCGACTGGGAAGGCGGCCGTCGCATGACCAACGCCGACGCCGGCCTGGCCGAGCTCGAGGCCAACGTCGATTCGCTGATCGTGGTGCTCAACGAGAAGCTGCTCGACGTGCTGGGCGAAGACGTCACGCAGGACGAGGCCTTCGCGCATGCCAACGACGTGCTCAAGAACGCGGTCGGCGGCATCTCGGAAATCATCAACGAGTACGGCGGCGTGAACGTCGACTTCGAGGACGTGCGCACCGTGATGGGCGAACCCGGCAAGGCCATGATGGGCACGGCCGCGGCCGCCGGCCCGGACCGCGCGCGCATCGCGGCCGAGCAGGCCGTGGCCTGCCCGCTGCTCGAAGGCATCGACCTCTCGGGCGCCAAGGGCGTGCTGGTGCTGGTGACCGCATCGAAGTCCTCGCTGAAGCTGAGCGAATCGAAGCTCGCGATGAACACGATCCGCGCCTACGCCTCGCCGGACGCGCACGTGATCTACGGCGCCGCCTACGACGACAACCTGGGCGACGAGATGCGCGTGACCGTGGTCGCGACCGGCCTGTCGCGCGCCGATGCGCGCCGCCAGGCGCCGACGCTGGAAGTGATCCGGACCGGCACCGACAACATCCCGTTCAACGTGCCGACGATGGGCGGCGCCGGCCACGGGCATGCGGGCGGCCAGCCCAATTACGACGGCATGGCCGTGCCCAGCGTGTGGCGCACCAACCGCACGATGGCCGCAGCCAAGGTGGATGCGCTGTCGTCGGGCGGCATGGACGACTTCGAAATTCCCGCATTCCTGCGCCGCCAGGCGGATTGATGTTGCCCCCACGCTCGGCACTTCGTGTACTCGCTGCCCCCCGAGGGGGCCGCGCCCGCCTTGGGGCGGCCCGGCGGCGGACGGTCAGATGGCGGCTATTGCGGACATAGCGAGGCGCACGGTACGCCGGGTGCCTCGCGCTCCTAAAATCGCTGCCGTGCTCCAACAACGAACCCTCAAGTCCATCACCCGTGCCGTCGGCGTGGGGCTGCACAGCGGCCAGCGCGTGGAACTCACGCTCCGGCCGGCGCCGATCGACGCCGGCATCGTGTTCCGCCGCGTCGACCTGCCGGAACCGGTCGAGATCGCGATGACGGCCGAGGCCGTGACCGACACGCGGCTCGCGTCCACCGTGTCGTCCAAGGGCGCCAAGGTCCAGACCGTGGAGCACCTGATGTCGGCCTGCGCCGGCCTGGGCATCGACAACCTGCTGATCGACATCACGGCCGACGAGGTGCCCATCCTCGATGGCTCGGCATCGTCCTTCGTGTTCCTGCTGCAAAGCGCCGGTATCGAGCTGCAGAAGGCGCCGCGCCGATTCATCCGGGTCAAGAAGCCGATCGAAGTGCGCGAAGGAGAGGGCCACGATCTCAAGTGGGCGCGCCTCGCGCCCTATCACGGCTACAAGCTCAGCTTCGAGATCGACTTCGATCACCGCGTGGTCAACTCCACCGGCCAGCGCGTCGAGTTCGACCTGGGCTCGGGTTCCTACAGCCGCGACATCGCGCGCGCACGCACCTTCGGCTTCACCAAGGAAGTCGAGTACATGCGCTCCAAGGGCCTGGCGCTCGGCGGCGGGCTCGACAACGCGATCGTGATGGACGACACCAAGGTGCTCAATGCCGGGGGGCTGCGCTACGACGACGAATTCGTCAAGCACAAGATCCTGGACGCCATGGGCGACCTTTACGTCATCGGCCGGCCGCTGCTCGCGTCCTACAGTGCCTTCCGTTCGGGCCATGCGCTCAACAACAAGCTCCTGCGCGAACTGCTTGCGCACGAAGACGCCTACGAGATCGTCAGCTTCGACGACCAGAGTTACGCGCCGGCTGGCTTCGCCGACGTCGCGCGCGCCTGGTAGCGCAGGCCCGCCCACCGATGCTGCTGTTCCGCTGGGCCATCCTGCTGCTCCTGCTGGTGTCCGGCGTGCTCTTTGCCTTCTATGCCGGCACCGGCCAGACCAGGTACCGGCACCTGGGCTGGATCGTGCTCAAGTGGACGCTGCTTGCAGCCTTCGGCTTCTTTGCGGTGCTGATCGCGGAGCGCGCGGTTTGAAGTGATATCCTTACCTTCTTGTAAGGAAAGCCATGCAAACCACCTTGACATCCAAGGGCCAGATGACGCTGCCAAGCGCCGCGAGGGCACGGCTCGGCCTGGAGGCAGGTGATCGGCTTCTGGTGACGGTGGTGGACGACGACACCATCATCCTGAAAAGGCCGGCGCCAACGCCCGCCAAGGCACTGCGTGGCCTGCTGGCACGGCCGAAGCGGGCGCTGACCGTGGAAGAGATGGATGCCGGGATCGCCGCCCATCTGCGCGAGAAGCATCGCTCCGGCACGGCGAAGTGATCGCGCTCGACACCAATCTGCTGGTGAGGTTGCTCACCAACGACGATGCGCGCCAGGCCGCCAAAGCCGAGGCCTGGCTTCGTGACAACGCCAGCGCGCGTTCTCCAGCTTATGTCGATCACATCGTTCTTTGTGAACTGGGCTGGGTGCTGGAGCGCAGCTATGGCTATGCGCGTGATGCGGTTCACGAAGCCATGAATGCATTGCTGAACCATGACCAACTCAAGGTCGAGTCGCCGGGCGTGGTTCGACAGGCACTGGGCCTGTATGAAGCCGGTCCTGCCGACTTTTCGGACTATCTGCTGGCCGCGCGCGCGCAGGCTGCTGGGTATGCGCCGGTGCTTACTTTCGACAAGACGGCGGCCAAGACACCGACCCATCGGTTGCTGCGCTGAGACACCCGGATCAGCGCGTCCGCCCCTGCCGATACATCCCGCTGGTAGTCCGGGCGAGCGCGGTGGCCTGGCCGAGCCGGGCCATCGAGCTGCCGACATGGGCGTGCGTGATCGCGATGCCGAGCGCATCGGCCGCATCGCTGCCGGGCACGCCGGGAAGATGCAGCAGGCGCTTCACCATCTCCTGCACCTGCGCCTTCGCGGCCTTGCCGTGGCCCGCGACGGCCTGCTTCATCTGCAGCGCGGTGTACTCGGCGACCGGCAGCTTGCTCGTGACCAGCGCCGTGAGGCAGGCGCCGCGCGCCTGCCCGAGCAGCAGCGTCGATTGCGGATTGACGTTGACGAACACGATCTCCACCGCCGCCGAATCGGGCTTGTAGCGCTCGACGATCTCGCCGATGCCGTCGAACAGCACCTTGAGCCGGGCCGGCAGCTCACCCTGCGCGATGCGCTTGGTGCTGATGGTGCCGCTGGCGACATAGCTGAGCGCGTGCCCGTTCACGTCCACCACGCCGAAGCCGGTGGTCTGCAGGCCGGGGTCGATGCCGAGGATCCTCATGCGCCGAAATACCAGCGGACGGAATGGAAGAACACCGGTGCGGCGAAACAAAGCGCATCGACGCGGTCCAGCAGGCCGTTGGCGCCGGTCACGCCGACACCGCGCCGGCCCCAGTTGGGAATCCCGCGGTCGCGCTTGAGCGCCTTCATCACGAGGTGCCCCATCGAGCCGGCCGCGCATGCGATCAGCGAGACCGCGAGCGCCTGAGTGAACCCGAAAGGCGTGATGAAGGAGAACAGCGCGCCGACCACGCTCGCGATCGCCATGCCGATCGCCCAGCTGGTCCAGTTGAAGCTGCGGCTCACGTGCGGGGCGAAGGGCTGCTGGCGGAACAGCCACTGGCCGAGCCTGCCGAGCCCGTTCTTCGGCGCCTCCTCGAGCGCCGGCGCGGATGCATCCACGGGCATGGTGCTGCGGCGCGAGATCAGGTGCTGCGTCACCATGCAGGTCTGCACCACGAACACCAGGAAGAACACCAGGAACGCGCTCTTGCCTTCGTAGCCGGGGAAGGAAAGCAGCAGCAGCGCCGGTACATGGCTCATGCCGTAGACGCAGACCATGATGCCCCACTGCAGCTTGGCGTTGCGCTCCAGGAAATGACTGGGGTCGTTGGCCAGCGCGCTCACCACGGGAATCGCGATGAACACATAGACCGGGATGAACACGGTGAACAGGTCGAAGTGGGCCGTGGCGACCAGCCAGAACTGGATCGGCAGCACGACGAAGAAGGCCAGGATCAGGCTGCGGTGGTCGCCGCGCCGCGTCGGCGACAGCGTGATGAATTCGCGCAGCGCGAAGAAAGAGATCAGCGCGAACAGCACGGTGGCGACCGTTTCGCCCAGCGCCCAGCCGATCCAGAAGATCACCGCCATGACCCAGGTGGTGCGAAGCAGCGTGAGGAAATGCAGCAGCTCGCGCTGCCAGGTCTCGTCGTGCACCGGGTTGCGGCGCTCCCTGAAGGTCAGCAGGAAGGCCACCGTGCTCACGATGACGAGCAGGCCGAAGACGATCAGGAACAAGGCCGCGACCTGATGGTTCGGCGCGAGGTTGCGAAGGTATTCGTTCATACCTGACGCAGCGCCACGACCGCCTCGCGCGCCCGGTCGAGGAAAGGTCGGCGCTCTTCGCCCTCTTCGACGCGAATCGGCTCGCCGAAGGTGACCGAACAAAGAATGGGAACCGGCACCACTTCGCCCTTGGGCATCACGCGCTGCACGTTGTCGATCCAGGCCGGCACCAGCACCACCTCCGGGAACATCTGCGCGAGCGTGAAGAGGCCCGACTTGAATTTCTGCGGCTCGCCGGTGTGGCCGCGCGTGCCCTCGGGAAAGATGATGATCGAGTCGCCGCTTTGCAGCGCCTCGATCAGGGGCGCGAGCGGCGCCAGGGCTTCGGCACTGCCAGGCACCACGCTCGGCGCCGGCTCGGCGGCCTCGGCCGGAGGCGAAGCGAGCGGCAGTTCGGTTTGCACCACGGCGTCGAACGAGGGCTCGATGCGCTCCGCGGGCGCGGGCGGAGCGGCGGGCGGCGGCACCGGCGCGCTGCCGCTGCGCTCGACATAGATCGCATTGAACACCTCGGTCGTGATCCAGCGCTTGAAAGGTGTGTTGGCCCAGTAGTCGCGCGCCGCGATCGGCCGCGTGATGCTGCGCAGCTCCTCCGGCAGCGCGGCCCAGATCATCACCAGGTCGAGATGGCTCTGGTGGTTGGCGAAATAGATGCGCTGCTCGGCCTTGGGCGGGCAGCCCCACCAACGCGCCTGGGCACCGGTGAGGAGCCGGATCGCGACCAGCAGGACCCACCCCGTGAACTTTGCAAGCATGGCGGCGATGATACGGGCCGCGCGCCGTCTCTCAGGGCAGTTCGGCCGCCGACATGCGCGCCGCGATCGTGGCCGCGCGGCCCGTGAGATAGGCCGAACCGGACCGGCGCTCGAAGAACTTGGGACTGGGCAGCATCACCGCGAGCCGCGCCGCTTCGCCGGCGCCTAGCCGCGAGGCCGGCTTCCTGAAGTAGTGCTGCGCGGCCGCCTCGGCGCCGAACACGCCTTCGCCCCATTCGACGCTGTTGAGGTAGATCTCCAGGATGCGCTCCTTGTCGAGCAGCAGCTCCAGCGCGGTGGCCAGCACCAGCTCTTGGCCCTTGCGCAGCAGCGTGCGTTCGCCCGAGAGCAGCAGGTTCTTCGCGAGCTGCTGGGTGATGGTCGAGCCGCCGCGCAGCTGGGGCGGCCGCGGCTCCTTGCCGCGCGAGCGCATCTTCGCCGCGCGGCGGGCGGCGAGCTGCTCGGCCCTGGCGTTGCGCTGGCGCGCGCGTTCGATGGCTTCCCACTCGATGCCCTGGTGGTAGATGAACTGGTCGTCCTCGCTCGCGATCACGGCGCGCTTGAGCGCGTCGGAAATCTGCGCATAGGGCACCCAGCGCTGGCGCCATTCGCGCTCGCCGTTGCTGCGGCCGCCGGTCGCGAGCTGCCAGGCCTCGGAGCGCTGGAAGGCGGTGGACTGCGGATCGATCACCGCCATCGCGGCGATGCGCGCGATAAAGAAGACTTCGAGCGCGAAGCCCGCGAAGATCAGGCACAGCACCCAGCGAAGAATCGCCTTCACGGCCGATCGAGGATGTCGCGGAGCTCGGCGAGCACTTGCGCCGCAGGAGGGCGCACACCGCGCCAGAGGGCGAAGGCCTCGGCCGCCTGCTCCACCAGCATGCCGAGGCCATCGCGCGCGACGGCACCGTGGTCACGCGCCCAGTTCATGAAGCCCCGCGCGGCCGGGCCGTACATCATGTCGATCGCCAAGGCGCCGCGCTTCAGCACGCTCGCCGCGATCGGCACCTCGCCGCCTGCAAGGCTCGATGCGGTGGCGTTCACCACCACGTCGAAGTTGCCGGGCACCGAATGCAGTTCCTGCGCTTCCAGCGTGACGTGGTGCGCGAGCGCGAGCGCCGCATGGCGCTGGACCAGCGCGATCGCCTTGGCCAGCGTGCGATTGGCCACCACCACGCGGCGTGGGCCGGCTTCCAGCAGCGGGCCTAGCGCGCCGGCCGAGGCACCGCCGGCGCCGAGCAGCAGCAGCTCGCTGCCCGCGAGCGCCACGCCCGCATGGACCGTGATGTCGTTGACCAGGCCAGCGCCGTCGCTGTTATCGCCGTGGATGCCGTCCTCGCGGAAGCTCAGCACGTTTACGGCACGCGCCAGTGCCGCGCGCGGACTCAGGTGCTGGGCGAGCGCCGCCGCCTCGAACTTGAAGGGCACGGTGATGTTGCAGCCGCGCGCCGTGCCGGCCGGTTCGGCGCGAAAGGCGGCCACCGCCTCGGCGAAGCCGTCGAGGGGCACCAGCCGGCGGCCGTAGTCCAGCGTCTGGCCGGTCAGCTCGGCGAAGCGCGCATGAATCCACGGCGAGCGGCTGTGCTCGACCGGGTTGCCCATGACGCAGTACAGATCCATGCTCATTGCGTCGATGAGGAAGACACCTGGGTCTCGAGCGTCTCGTCGCGCGTGAACTTGAAGCGCGAGGGCAGCACGATCTGGTCGGTCTGCCGGCGCATCGCGTCGGTGAACTTGCCGAAGTTGCCGATGCTGCGAACGATCGCCTGGGCGCGCCGGTCGAGGGTCTGGTTGCCTGAACCCTCGATGACCTCGGTGCCGAGGATCGCGCCGTCGAAGTTGACGGTCACCAGCATCGTGAGTTCGCCGTACAGCTTCTTGCCGGCGAGTTCGGGGAAGTTTTCGGTGCCCCGCTGTTCGATGCGGCGGCGCAGCGCGTCGACATAGACGGCGTAGGTGGCTTCGCGGGTGGCGGGGCTCAGGTAGCGCTTCTTGGGCCGCGCGTTCTCCTCGTTCACGCGGCGCTCGATCTCGGCCAGCATGTCGATCAGCTGGCGGCGCTTTTCCTCGCGCGCCGCGTTCTCGCTCGGGTTGCCCTGGTTGCGCGGGTCAGGCATCGGCATGGCGGCGAGCTGCTGCTTGATCTGCGCCAGGAGCAGCATCTGCTGCGCCTGCATCGCCTCCACCTGGCGCTGCGCGTCTTCCATCGAATCGCCGACCGCGGTGAAGGCGGAGGGCGGCAGCGGGCTGGTGGCGCGGCCGCGGTCGAGATCGCCGCCGCCGGCCAGCGAGGTCTGGGCGATGGCCCGGGCCTTGTCGGGACGCTCGTTGGTCTTGGCGTTGACCAGGATGACCTCGAGCGGCGTCTCGGTGAACACGCGGTTGAAGGTCTCCGGCGAGGCAAAGCGCAGCCCGAGCAGCAGCGCATGGGCCGCGACCGAGAGGCCGAGTGCGATCTGCAGGCTGCTCAGGTCGCGCAGGTTCATGCCGGTACCTTGTCCGGGGCGTCCTCGCTGTCGGCGAGGTCGACCGCGATGGCGATCGGGCCGGCCACTTCCTCCTCGTCCTCGCCGCCTTCGCCCTCGGCGGCGGCTTCGGCCGGCGCGGTGTCCAGGCGCTCGACGACGGTGCCGTGCACGTCGAGCGCGATCTCGTCGATCTCGCCGAGCCTGACGCGCACGCGCGCACCGCGCGCGAGGCCTTGCGTGCCGGTGACCTGGAACACCAGCGGCAGCGTGTCGGCGCGCACCAGGGCGCCGTTCGGCACCTCCTTGATCAGGGTCGCGTCGAGTTCGGCAACGCCCTGCTGCTGGAGATGCTTGAGCGTCCAGAAGCGCTCCATGCCGCCCTGGTGGGCGTTGTAGGCCGCGTAGGCCGCATCGAAGCCCGAGAGAATCGAGAACAGGTCGGCATCCTTCGGCTTGAAGGGCGCGGCCAGCGCGGCGGTCTTGCCGTGGCGCGCGGCCGCGATGATCTGCCACTGGTTCACGAGGTCGGTGTAGCGGCGCAGCGGCGAGGTGCTCCAGGCGTAGCTCTTCACGCCGAGGCCGGCATGCGGCAAGGCGCGCGTGCCCATGCGCACCTTGATGCCCGGCGCCAGGCTGGCCTGGCTGCGGTAGAGGCCGGGCACGCCGAGTTCGCCGAGCCATCCGCCCCAGCTGCTGTTGGCCAGGATCATGGCCTCGGAGACGATCAGGTCCAGCGGTGCGCCGCGCTGACGGGTGCTGATCTGCACCTGCTCGTTGCCTGTCGGTTCGCCCTGATCTCCGACAAGTCGGAAGTTGTAGTCGGGCCGGTTGAAGCTCTCGGGCTTGCCGCGCACCACTTCGCGCTGCGCCTTCAGCTGCTTCGCGAGGCGGAACAGGAAGGACAGCGGCGCGCGCGCGCGGGTCGCGACCTCGGGCGTGTTCTCGCCGCCCACCGAGGCATCTTCGAGCCAGGCCTGCGTGACGACGCCGTCGAGCTGGTCATGGCGCAGGTTCGCCGCGATCGGCACCCGCTCGAGCTTCGTCTCGGTGCCTTTCAGCTCCAGCGTCGTTTCGTCGAAGCTGGCATAGAGCGAGACGGCGGGGCAGTCGCGCCCTTCCTGCAGCGTGTAGGCCTCCACCACGTCGTCGGGCAGCATCGTGATCTTGTGGCCCGGCATGTAGACGGTCGACATGCGTGCGCGCGCCACCTGGTCGATCGGGCTGCCCGGCACCAGCGCCAGGCCGGGTGCGGCGATATGGACGCCGACCCGCACCGTGCCGCTGCCCAGGCCCGCGACCGAGAGTGCGTCGTCGATTTCGGTGGTCTGCGAATCGTCGATCGAGAAGGCCTGCACATCGGCGAGCGGCAGATCGTCGGAGATGGCGGGCGCCTTCAGCGCCGGGAAGCCGGTGCCCTTGGGGAAGTTCTCAAACAGGAAACGGCGCCAGTGGAACTGGTAGGGCGAATCGATGGCGCCGGCCCGCTTGAGCAGCTCCAGCGGCGGCCGTTGCGTGGCGCGCGCGGCTTCGACCACGGCCCTGTACTCGGGCGCGTTCTTGTCGGGCCGAAAGAGAATCTTGAAAAGCTGCTCGCGAACCGGTGCCGGGCAAGTGCCTTCGCCCAGTTGCGCGGACCATTCGGCGATCTGCGCCTGCACCGCTTTTTTCTTCTCGATCGCGGCCAGTGCCTGCTGCACGATCTCGGCCGGCGCCTTCTTGAAACGGCCCTTGCCGGCGCGGCGGAAATAGTGCGGCGCCTCGAACAGCGCCAGCAGCGCGGCGGCCTGCTGCGCCAGCGTCGGATGAGCCTGAAAGTAGTCAATCGCGAGCTCGGCGAAGCCGAATTCGCCCTCGGGCGCGAATTCCCAGGCCAGGTCGAGATCGATGGTGGCCGCCAGCGCGCGTGCCTCGCTCGTCAGCTCGGCCGGTGCCGGCTTCTCGAAACGAAGCACGATGTTGGCGCCCTTGACCTTGACGCGCTTGCCGGACTCGAGCTCGACCTGCGCCGAGGCTTCGGCCTCCGACAACACGCGGCCGCCGAGGTACTTGCCGGCTTCTTCGAACAAAACAAACATGGCGCGGATTGTCCCATGCGTTGCGGCGCTTGCCGCTGGCAGACCGCGTTCAGGCCGGGTCGATGAAGGCCATCACCTCGTCCAGGTGCTGGCGTTCGAAATCGGACAGCGCATGGTCGCTGCCTTCGATCAGCTTGATGCGGCTTGCGGGATAGCGGGCCGACATCTCGCGCCAGTCCAGCAGCTCGTCGCCCTTGGCGATGATGGCGAAGACCTTCTCGGGCCGCGCCAGCGGGCCGGGTTCCAGGGCGCGCAGCTCGTCGATGTACTCGGGCCGGAAATAGAAGTGCTCGGCCGGGTCGTGCCAGGAAATCTGTTCGCCGATGTAGTTCGCCAGGTCGCGCGCCGGATGGACCGCGGGGTTCAGCAGCACGGCGCGGCAGCGCGTCTTGCCGGTCACACAGGTGGCGTAGAAGCCGCCGAGCGAGGAACCGACGACCGCCATCGAGCTGCGCGGCCACTGGGCGATGCCGCTCATCACCAGCTCGATGGCCTCGCGGGGGGAGGGCGGGAGCTGCGGGCACCACCAATGCAATTGCGGGTGCCGCGCGGCCACGCGCTGCGTCATCTGCCGGGCCTTGGTCGACTGCGGCGAGGAGCGAAAACCATGGAGGTACAACAAATGGGTGGTGGGCAGCGGTTTCATGCTGCCGGATTGTTACGGAAGCGCGCCGGGACGCGGATAATCCGCGCCCATGTCCGCCGTGTTCCACCAGCCGTCGCTCGCGCGCCGCATCGCCCCCGTGTTCCAGGGCTTCGACGGCTTTCTCGCCTTCGCCGTGCTGCTTCTGGCCTGCGCCGGCATGCTGACCATGTACTCGTCGGGTTTCGACCATGGCTCGCGCTTCGCGGACCACGGCCGCAACATGCTCCTGGCCGGCTTCATCATGTTCGTGGTGGCGCAGGTGCCGCCGCAGCGGCTCATGTTCTTTGCCGTGCCGCTCTATGTCCTGGGGGTGTCGCTGCTGGTCGCAGTGGCGCTGTTCGGCATCACCAAGAAGGGCGCCACGCGCTGGATCAACGTGGGCATGGTGATCCAGCCGAGCGAGATCCTGAAGATCGCGATGCCGCTGATGCTGGCCTGGTGGTTCCAGCGCCGCGAGGGCCAGCTGCGCACGCTGGATTTCGTGGTTGCCACGGTGCTGCTGGCGGTGCCGGTCGGGCTGATCATGAAGCAGCCCGACCTCGGCACCTCGTTGCTGGTGCTGGCGGCCGGCCTGTCGGTGATCTTCTTTGCCGGGCTCTCGTGGAAGCTGATCCTGCCGCCGGTGGTGATCGGACTGGTCGCGGTGTCGCTGATCGTGGGTTTCGAATCGCAGCTGTGCGCCGACGGCGTCGACTGGCGCGTGCTGCACGATTACCAGAAGCAGCGCATCTGCACGCTGCTCGACCCCACCAAGGACCCGCTGGGCAAGGGCTTCCACATCATCCAGGGCATGATCGCGATCGGCTCCGGCGGGGTCGGCGGCAAGGGTTTCATGCAGGGCACGCAGACGCACCTGGAGTTCATTCCGGAGCGCACCACCGACTTCATCTTCGCAGCCTATTCCGAGGAGTTCGGGCTCGCGGGCAACCTGGCGCTGATCGCGGCCTTCATCTTCCTGATCTTTCGCGGCCTGGCGATCGCACTGGATGCGCCCACCCTGTTCTCGCGCCTCTTGGCCGGTGCGGTCACGATGATCTTCTTCACCTATGCCTTCGTGAACATGGGCATGGTGAGCGGCATCCTGCCGGTGGTGGGAGTGCCTTTGCCCTTCATCAGCTACGGCGGCACCGCGATGGTGACGCTGGGGCTGGGGCTGGGCATCCTGATGTCGATTTCACGCGCCAAGCGGCTGATGCAGTCCTGAGCGCCATTCGGGGGGCGAGCCTAGAATCTCCCGATGATTTCTCGCGAACCCACCATCGAGCGCCTCGCCACGGCGCAGCAGCTCCTGCTCACGCCCTTCGGTCTCGACGAGTCGCACCTGTCGCGCGCCCTGGCCGAGATCACCGCCCACAAGGTGGACGACGCCGACCTCTATTTCCAGTACACGCGCAGCGAAGGCTGGAGCCTGGAGGAGGGCATCGTCAAGACCGGCAGCTTCAGTATCGACCAGGGCGTCGGCGTTCGCGCGGTCAGCGGCGAGAAGACGGCCTTCGCCTATTCGGACGACATCTCCGAAGCCTCGCTGCTCGATGCGGCGCGCACCGTGCGCACCATTTCCGCTGCCGGGCGCAATGGGCGGGTGAAGGCTCCGGCGCGCAGGGTCGCGACCAGCCGCTCGCTCTATGGCGGCGTCGACCCGATCTCGACGCTCGACAGCAGCGCCAAGGTCGCGCTGCTCGGCAAGGTCGAGAAGCTGGCGCGCTCCAGGGATCCGCGGGTCGCGCAGGTGATGGCCGGCCTCGCGAGCGAGTACGACGTGGTGCTGGTCGCGCGCGCCGACGGCACGCTGGCCGCCGACGTGCGGCCGCTGGTGCGGCTGTCGCTCACGGTGATCGCCGAGCAGAACGGCCGCCGCGAGATGGGCTCGGGCGGCGGCGGCGGCCGCTTCGGCCTCGCCTACTTCGACGATGCGCACATCGCTGAATACGTCGACCAGGCGGTCCAGCAGGCGCTCACCAATCTGGAATCGCGTCCCGCGCCCGCGGGCGAGATGACCGTGGTGCTCGGCCCGGGCTGGCCCGGCATCCTGCTGCACGAGGCGATCGGGCATGGGCTGGAAGGCGATTTCAACCGCAAGGGCTCGAGCGCGTTCTCGGGTCGCATCGGCGAGCGCGTGGCCGCCAAGGGCGTGACCGTGCTGGACGACGGCACCATCGCCGACCGCCGCGGCTCGCTCAACGTCGACGACGAAGGCCACGCGACGCAGCGCAACGTGCTGATCGAAGACGGCATCCTGAAGGGCTACATCCAGGATTCGCTCAATGCGCGGCTGATGAAGGTCGCGCCCACCGGCAACGGCCGCCGCGAGAGCTATGCGCATGTGCCGATGCCGCGCATGACCAACACCTACATGCTGGGCGGCGACCGAGTGCCCGAAGAGATCGTGGCCAGCATCAAGAAGGGCCTCTATGCCACCAACTTCGGCGGCGGCCAGGTCGACATCACGAGCGGCAAGTTCGTGTTCTCGGCCAGCGAGGCCTACTGGGTGGAGAACGGCAAGATCCAGTACCCGGTGAAGGGCGCGACCCTGGTGGGCAACGGTCCCGATGCGCTGACGCGCGTCACCATGATCGGCAACGACATGGCGCTCGATTCGGGCGTGGGCACCTGCGGCAAGGAGGGCCAGAGCGTGCCGGTGGGCGTCGGCCAGCCCACCTTGCGCATCGACGGCCTGACGGTCGGCGGCACTGCCTGACGCCCTAAACAACAGCCGGGCCAAAGAGCCTGTGCTACATTCGCCCCCTATGTCTTCGCGCGTCGCGTTTTACTTTTCGTACTTTTGGTTCCCGGTTTCCGGCGGACGAGAGGCGAGCGCGTAAAGCAAACACACACCCCTCCCAGAACCGCCGGCGCCCCAGCCCCGGCGGTTTTTTTATGCCCCGATGATTTCAAAGTGAAGGAAGAAGCGATGAGCACGAGCACTGCCCCGGCCACCGAGAACTGGTATGCGAGCGTCGAGAAAACCAGCCGAACCGACGACGAACGCATCAAGGACATCACCGTGCTGCCCCCTCCCGAACACCTGATCCGCTTCTTCCCGATCCGCGGCACGCCGGTCGAATCGCTGATCACCGGCACCCGCCGCGCCATTCACAACATCATGGCCGGCAAGGACGACCGGCTCCTGGTCGTGATGGGCCCGTGCTCGATCCACGATCCGGCCGCCGCGCTCGACTACGCCCGGCGCCTGAAGGCCGAGCGCGAGAAGTACGCCGGCACGCTGGAGATCGTGATGCGCGTCTATTTCGAGAAGCCGCGCACCACGGTCGGCTGGAAGGGACTCATCAACGACCCCTACCTTGACGAGAGCTTCCGCATCGACGAAGGCCTGCGCATCGCACGCCAGCTCCTGATCGACATCAACCGGCTGGGGCTGCCGGCGGGCAGCGAGTTCCTCGACGTGATTTCGCCGCAGTACATCGGCGACCTGATCGCCTGGGGCGCGATCGGCGCACGCACCACCGAGAGCCAGGTGCACCGCGAGCTGGCGTCGGGCCTGTCGGCGCCGATCGGCTTCAAGAACGGCACCGACGGCAACATCCGCATTGCGACCGATGCCATTCAGGCGGCGGCGCGCGGCCACCATTTCCTCTCGGTGCACAAGAACGGGCAGGTGGCGATCGTGCAGACCAATGGCAACAAGGATTGCCACGTGATCCTGCGCGGCGGCAAGGCGCCCAACTACGACGCGGCCAGCGTCGCGGCCGCCTGCAAAGACCTCGAAGCCGCCAAGCTGCCGCCCACTCTGATGGTCGACTGCAGCCACGCCAACAGCAGCAAGCAGCACCAGAAGCAGATCGACGTGGCGAAGGACATCGCCGCGCAGATCGCGGGCGGCAGCAAGAGCGTGTTCGGCCTGATGGTCGAGAGCCACCTGAGCGCGGGCGCCCAGAAGTTCAGCGCCGGCAAGGACCGGGTGGCCGATCTCGAATACGGCAAGAGCATCACGGACGCCTGCCTGGGCTGGGACGATTCGGCGCAGGTGCTGGACCTGCTGTCGCAAGCCGTCAAGCAGCGCCGAGGCTGACGCTCAGATCAGCGCCGCCAGCTCCGGCCAGTGGTGGCGCAGCTGCGAGGCTTCATCGCCGTCGGGCTGCATGAACGAGAAATCGTTGAAGTCGAAGCCGGGCCCGACGGTGCAACTGACCAACGTGTAGTCGTCGCCGGCCGGTGCCACGAGAGGCCGCGCCGCCTGCCATTGGCCGGCCGGCACCGTGTGCTGGGGATGCGTGCCGCGCGTGTCGACCGGTCCCAGCCGAAGATGCGCTGGCGCGGTGCGCAGCGCGGCGTCGCAGGTCCAGAGCGCGAGCGGCGCGCCTTCGAGATGAACCCAGACCTCATCGGACAGCACCCGGTGCCAGCGCGAATGCTGGTGAGCCTGGAGCAGGAAGTAGATGGTGGTGAGCGCCTGCCGGGCCGGCCGCCCATCGGCCGGCGCGACCTGCGCCGTCGAACGGAATACCTCGCGGAACCAGCCGCCCTCGGGGTGGGGCTGCAACTGCAGGGTGTCGATGAGCTCCTGGGCGCGCATGGGCCTATTTTGCCGCGCCTGTCGCGCGCAAGGCGGAAAGAAGCTTCTCGTGCACGCCGCCGAAACCGCCGTTGCTCATGCAGACGATGTGATCGCCGGGCCGCGCCGCCGCAACGATCTGCGCCACCAGCGGCTCGATCGCATCAGCGACATGCGCCCGGGCGCCCATCGGCGCAAGCGCAGCGCCGGCGTCCCAGTCGAGCCCGCCGCTGTGGCAGAAGGCCAGGTCGGCCGCCTCCAGGCTCCAGGGCAGCTGGGCCGCCATGGTGCCCAGCTTCATGGTGTTGCTGCGCGGCTCGAAGGCGGCCAGGATGCGTTCGCCTCGGTGGCCGCCGGCGTCGAGCTTCTTGCGCAGGCCATCGAGGGTGGTGCGGATGGCCGTCGGGTGGTGCGCGAAGTCGTCGTAGACCGTGATCGCCGCGCCCTCGCGCGCGACCGTGCCGCGCAGTTCCATGCGGCGGCGCACGTTGCGAAAGCTGGCCAGGAACCGGGCCGCCTCGGCCGGCGCGACACCCACGTGCTCCGCGGCAGCGATCGCGGCGAGCGCATTCATCTGGTTGTGCAGGCCGGACAGCGCCCACTCGACGCGGCCGACTCGCTCGCCTCGGTGCAGCACCTCGAACGCGTCATGCAGCCCCCGGGCCTGCCATTCGCCGCCGGCGCCGAAGCGGGCCAGTTCGCTCCAGCAGCCCTGGGCCAGCACGCGTTGCAGGCTCTCTTCGGTGGCATTGGCCACCACGCGCCCGGTCCCCGGCACGGTGCGGACGAGGTGATGGAACTGGCGTTCGATCGCGGCGAGGTCGTCGAAGATGTCGGCGTGGTCGAACTCCAGGTTGTTCAGGATCGCGGTGCGTGGGCGGTAGTGGACGAACTTGCTGCGCTTGTCGAAGAAGGCCGTGTCGTATTCGTCGGCTTCGATCACGAATGTGGCCCCCACGCTTGCCACTTCGTGTGCTGCGCTGCCCCCCGAGGGGGCGCTCGCTTGCTTGGGGCGGCCCGGCGCAGCGCTCGGGAGCTGCGCCCCCCCTCCAAGCCGGGCGGAGACGCCGAAGTCGAGCGGCACGCCACCCACCAGGAAGCCTGGCGCCAGGCCGGCGCGTTCGAGGATCCAGGCCAGCATCGAGGTGGTGGTGGTCTTGCCGTGCGTGCCGGCGACGGCCATCACATGCCGTCCTTGCAGTACGTGTTCTGCCAGCCATTGCGGGCCGCTGGTGTAGCTGGAGCCGGTATCGAGGATCGCTTCCATCAGCGGAAACTTGGGGGTGCCGTCACCGAGCCGGGCTCGAGACACTACGTTGCCGACGACGAAAACATCGGGCCGCAAGCCCATCTGATCGGCGTCGTAGCCTTCGATCAGCTCGATGCCGAGCGAGCGCAGCTGGTCGCTCATCGGCGGGTAGACGCCGGCATCGCAGCCGGTCACCCGGTGGCCGGCTTCGCGCGCCAGCGCGGCGACGCCGCCCATGAAGGTGCCGCAGATGCCGAGGATGTGAATATGCATCGGTCGATTCTAGGGAGGCGCGGTGCGTGGTCTCTTCTGCCGGCGCCGTACTGCGGGCAAAATGCGCCGATGGATACGTCCAAGCAGGAAATCGCCGCCGCTGCGGCCCGCCTCGTCGTCGAGGAAGGGCTGGAATACGGCCCGGCCAAGCGGCGCGCGCTGCGCGACCTGGGCCTGCCTGCGCGCACGCCGCTGCCGAACAACGACGAGATCGAGGCCGAAGTGCGGGATTACATCCAGCTCTATTGCGCCGAC
Organism: Variovorax paradoxus; assembly: GCF_018614915.1. Classification (GTDB taxonomy): domain Bacteria; phylum Pseudomonadota; class Gammaproteobacteria; order Burkholderiales; family Burkholderiaceae_C; genus Variovorax; species Variovorax paradoxus_K. Next base: position 232,591 of record NZ_JAGGNU010000014.1, read on the forward strand.
ACCCAGCCCAAGGAACTGCATGCGCTGCGCCTGCTGGCCTTGGAATGGATGGAGCGAATGGCGGAATTCCGGCCCCACATCGGCGGCGCCGTGTGGCACGGCACGGCGACGCGCCTGTCGGACATCTATATCCAGCTCTTCTGCGACGACTCCAAATCCGCAGAGATCGCGTTGATCGACCACCATGTCGACTACGAGCCGCGCATGGTCACAGGCTTCCATGGCGAGCAGGTCGAAGCCCTCAGCGTTCATGTGGCGAGCCGAGCGCTTGGCGAGGAGATCGGCGTGCACCTGCTGGTGTACGACCTCGACGATCTGCGTGGTGCGCTCAAGCCCGACGCTCAAGGCCGCGTTCCGCGCGGCAACTTGGCCGCGCTCCGCCGACTGATCGAAAAGGACAGCGGATGACACCGAGCCCAACGCGCCGGGCCTGGCTCTATGGCGGCGTGGCCACGGTGGCGGCTCTCGCCGGATTGGGCGGCGCCGTATGGCATCGCCGGGGTGGTGCGGCCGGCGGGGAGCAGCTGGACGCCAACTTCTGGTCTCAACGCTTCGAGCGGCCCGAGGGCGGCGAGCTCGTTTTCGAGAGCCTGCGCGGCAAGCCCCTCCTACTCAACTTCTGGGCGACCTGGTGCCCGCCCTGTGTGGAGGAGATGCCGATGCTCGATGGCTTCTTCCGCGAAAACGCCACTAACGGCTGGCAAGTGGTGGGCCTGGCCATCGATCAGCCGAGCGCGGTGCGTAAGTTCCTGACCAAGACACCGGTCAGCTATCCGATCGGCCTGGCCGGTCTGCAGGGGACGGAGTTGGTCAAGCATTTAGGCAATACCGCGGGCGGTCTGCCCTTCACCCTGGTGCTCGATGCCGGCGGCGCGGTCGCGGCGCGTAAAATGGGCAAGCTCGAGCCGGGCGATCTCCAGGCATGGCGACGGGCCTAGTTCGCGGCTAGAATGCCCTCCGCTCCCCGGGTGGTTGATGGCGGAAGGCCGCAGTACATCGATTTTCACCGATTTTCAGGCGAGTTGAATCCCAAATAAGCCGGCAAGGCCGGCGCTGGAGTCCCATGGATCTGCGCAAGCTCAAGACACTGATCGATCTGGTGTCCGAATCGAATATTTCCGAACTGGAAATCACCGAGACCGAAGGCAAGGTCCGCATCGTCAAGGGTGGCACCGCCGCACCCGTTCAATACGTTCAGACCGTTCCCGCGGCGGCTCCCGCAATCGGCGTTGCACCTGCGGGCGCGATCGCCGCGTCCGCCGCCCCGGCGGCGCCCGCCGTCGAAGCCGCGCCCGTCGGCCATGCGATCAAGTCGCCGATGGTCGGCACCTTCTACCGTTCCTCGAGTCCCGGCGCCCCGGCATTCGTCGAAATCGGCAGCCAGGTCAAGGAGGGCGACACGGTCTGCATCATCGAGGCGATGAAGATCCTCAACGAAATCGAGGCCGACAAGGCCGGCACTGTCACTCAAATCCTCGGCGAAAACGGTCAGGCGGTCGAATACGGCCAGCCGCTGTTCATCATCGAGTGACCATGTTCAAGAAGATTCTGGTCGCCAACCGCGGCGAAATCGCCCTGCGTATTCAGCGCGCCTGCAGCGAGTTGGGCATCAAGGCGGTGATGGTCTATTCCGAGGCCGACCGCGACGCCAAGTACGTGAAGCTGGCCGAGGAAGCGGTGTGCATCGGCCCCGCGCCCTCGTCGCAAAGCTATCTCAACATGCCGGCGATCATCTCCGCGGCCGAGGTGACGGACTCCGAGGCGATCCACCCGGGGTATGGCTTCCTGAGCGAGAACGCCAACTTCGCCGAGCGCGTGGAGCAAAGCGGCTTCCAGTTCATCGGCCCCACGCCCGAGTCGATCCGCATCATGGGCGACAAGGTGTCGGCCAAGCAGGCGATGATCAAGGCCGGCGTTCCCTGCGTGCCCGGCTCGGAGGGCGAACTGTCCGACGACGCCGCCACCAATAAGCGCATCGCCCGCGCGATCGGCTATCCGGTCATCATCAAGGCCGCAGGCGGCGGCGGTGGACGCGGCATGCGCGTGGTGCACACCGAAGCAGCGCTGGTCAATGCGATCCAGATGACCAAGGCGGAAGCCGGCGCGGCCTTCAACAATCCGTCGGTCTACATGGAGAAGTTTCTCCAGAACCCGCGCCACATCGAGATCCAGATCCTCGCCGACAAGCACAAGAACGCGGTCTACCTGGGCGAGCGCGACTGCTCGATGCAGCGGCGCCACCAGAAGGTGATCGAAGAATCGCCCGCGCCGGGCGTCCCGCGCAAGCTGATCGAGAAGATCGGCGAGCGCTGCGCTGCCGCCTGCAAGAGAATCGGCTACCGTGGCGCCGGCACCTTCGAGTTCCTCTACGAGAACGGCGAGTTCTATTTCATCGAAATGAACACGCGCGTGCAGGTGGAGCATCCGGTGACCGAATTCACGACCGGCATCGACATCGTGAAGACCCAGATCATGGTGGCGGCCGGCGAGAAGCTGCCCTTCACGCAGCGCCAGATCGAGATGCGCGGCCATTCGATCGAGTGCCGCATCAATGCCGAGGATGCCTACAAGTTCACGCCCTCGCCGGGCCGAATCACGATGTGGCACCCGCCGGGCGGGCCAGGGGTTCGCGTGGATTCGCACGTCTACACCAACTACTTCGTGCCGCCGAATTACGACTCGATGGTCGGCAAGATCATCGTGCACGGCGACACCCGCGATCAGGCCCTGGCGCGCATGCGTACGGCGCTGAACGAGACGGTGATCGAGGGCATCCAGACCAACATCCCGCTGCACCGCGAACTGATGGTGGACGCCAAGTTCATGAGCGGCGGCACCAACATCCACTACCTCGAAGAGTGGCTCGCGGCCCACAAGCGCTGAGCGGGACCGCGCCGTGTTCGAACTTCGCCTGCTCGCGCCGGAAGATCGGGTCGAGACCGTTAGCGATGCGCTCGAGGCACTCGACGCGCTGAGCGTTTCGGTCGAGGACGCGGATGCCCAGACCGATGCCGAAGAGGCCCTGTTCGGCGAACCCGGCATGCCGCCGCCCAAGGAGGGCTGGCAGCGCTCGCGCGTGATCGCGCTGTTCGCTGCCGAGGCGAGTGCTCGCGAAGCGGCCACGGTGCTGGCGGCGCAGGATTTCTTCGCCGACTGCAAGATGCTCGGCCTTGCCGATGTACCCGAGCAGGACTGGGTGCGGCTGACGCAGTCCCAGTTCGCGCCGGTCGAAGTCACTTCCGAGTTCTGGATCGTGCCCACTTGGCATGAGCCGCCGCCGCAGGCGCGCCAGGTCATCAGGCTGGATCCGGGCCTTGCCTTCGGCACCGGCACCCATCCGACCACACGCATGTGTCTGCGCTGGATCGCATCCCGCGGCGAGCTCGGCGGCAAGCGCGTGCTCGACTACGGCTGCGGCTCCGGCATCCTGGCGATCGGCGCGGCGAAGTTCGGCGCCACGAACGTCGACGCCGTCGACATCGACGAAGCCGCGGTGGAAGCGACGCGGCTCAATGCCGATGCCAACGGCGTGCGCTTGCAGGCCGGCTTGTCCGAACTGGCGACCGGCCGCTATGACGTCGTGCTCGCGAACATCCTTGCTTCCCCGCTCAAGGTGCTGGCGCCGCTGCTGTGCGGGCTCGTTGCGCGGGGCGGCTCCCTGGTGCTGGCCGGCATCCTCGAGCGCCAGGCCGACGAACTGAAGCTGGCCTACGCGCCTTATGCGGCGCTGGAGGTGAGTGACAGCGAGGACGGCTGGATTCTCATGACTGCTCGCCTCTGAGACGTCTGCAATGCTGGAGGCCGACCCTACAATCGGCGCCTCATGAGCCTGGTCACCCGCTGCCCCGCCTGCGCCACCACTTTCAAGGTGGTGAAGGACCAGCTTCGCATCTCCGACGGATGGGTGCGCTGCGGTCGGTGCAGCGAAGTGTTCGACGCGACCGTCGATCTGCATGAAGCACCCGATGCGGCGGCAGCCGTGCCTGCAGCCGCTGAATCATCGGTTCCCGTCGAAGTCGGCAATGCGCCGCCGCCCGATGCCGGCTTGCCGACCGCGATCGATCCGGACGAAGACGCGGAGTTGCTCGCGCAGGAGCGCGTACGGAACATCGAGGAGTCGGACTTCATCGACGATGAACAAGATGCCGATCCCGTCGAGCCGCCGGCTGCCGGGGCGCCCGAGCCGCAGGCCTCTGTCTCCGAGCCGACCGCATCGGCGGCGTCGCCTCTCGCCGGTGTCGTGGCCGACGAGCCTTGGCCCGAGCAGCCACGCCCGGCGCCTGCGCCCGAGTCGCCGGTGATTCCGCCTTATCCGTCGATTCCACCATTCCCCGACATCGACCTGAATCTGCCGGCAGCGCCGCCCATCGGCCGCGAGCCGCTGCCACCACCAGCTCCTCCTCCTGCGGCGCGGCCGCCGGCGCCCGCGGCCGAAGACGACACCGGCAACGCGCAACTGCAAAAGGCGCTGCGCCGTGCGCGCGCCAAGTCCGCCAAGATCGCCAAGGCCAAAGCGCGCGGAGAGGAGCGGGCGGCGCGCGAATCGGCGCCCGTAGTGCTGGCCGCCAGCGAGCCCGAGCCGGCTGTCGAAATCGCTCGGCGCAACGCTCGGTTCTCGGGCGGCAGCGCCGAAGCATCGGTGTTCTGGCAGCGGCCGTCGACGCGGCGCTCCCTGATCGCCGTGGCGATCCTGGCTGCGATCCTTCTGCTCCTGCAGGTGCTGCACCATGAGCGCGACCTCATCGCGGCTCGCCAGCCTTCGATGCGTCCCGTGCTTGCCGCACTGTGCAGCCTGACGGGCTGCGAGCTCTCAGCCTTGCGCCAGATCGGCGACATCACGATCGACGGCGCCTCCTTCGCACGCGAGAAAGTCGGCGATGCCTATCGCCTCAGCTTCACCTTGCGCAATGCCGCCGCCATGCCGCTCGCGATGCCCGCAGTCGAACTGTCGTTGCTCGACATGCAGGAGCGCGCCGTGGTCCGGCGCGTGCTCATGCCGGCCGAGTTCGGCGCGCCGAGCGTCCTGCCGGCCCGCGGCGAGCGCGCGGCATCGCTGCCGCTGGCGCTCACCGGGCCCGAGGCTGCAGCCCTGCCGCCGATCGCCGGCTATCGGGTGCTGGCCTTCTATCCTTGAGCCGCGCGCTCCCTTGTTTTTTCAATCCAACCAACGGTTCATTCATGGCAGCAGTGATTTGCGGTTCCCTCGCGTTCGACACGATCATGACTTTCGAGGGACGGTTCGCCGATCAGATCCTCCCCGACCAGTTGCACATCCTCAACGTGTCCTTTCTCGTGCCCGGCCTTCGACGCGACTTCGGCGGATGCGCGGGCAACATCGCCTACAGCCTCAATGCGCTGGGAGGCAACGCGCTGCCGATGGCAACAGTGGGCAGCGATGGCGGCGACTACCTGGAGCGGCTGCAAACGCTGGGCATCAGCACCGAGTTCGTGCGACAGGTGGACGACAGCTTCACCGCGCAGGCCATGATCATGAACGACCGCGACAACAACCAGATCACGGCCTTTCATCCGGGTGCGATGCAGCAGGCGCACATCACGCGCATTGCTGCGCGCGAGGACATTCGGCTCGGCATCATCGCGCCCGACGGCCGCGACGCGATGCTGCAGCACGCCGAGCAGTTCAAGGCGGCGGACATTCCATTCGTGTTCGATCCTGGCCAGGGACTGCCGATGTTCGACGGCAAGGAACTCGCGCATTTCGTGGACCTGTCCAGCTGGGTGGTGGTCAACGACTACGAGGGAAAAATGCTTTCGCAGCGCACGGGCTGGAGCCTGCCGGAGATCTCGAAGCGCGTGCGCGGGCTGGTCGTCACCTTGGCCGCCGAAGGCTGCGAGGTCTGGACCGAAGGCCAGCGTGAGCACGTGCCTGGCGTCACGCCGACGGCCGTGATCGAGCCGACCGGGTGCGGCGATGCCTGGCGCGGCGCGCTGCTGTTCGGGCTCGAACAGGGCTGGCCGCTCGCACGCTGCGCTGAATTGGGCAATCGCGTTGGCGCGCTCAAGATCGCGCAGCGCGGACCGCAGAACTACCAGGTGGATCGGAAAGCGCTGGGGCTCTAAGCGACTGTCCCAACAAAAAAGCCGACACCTCGCTCGGTGCCGGGAGATGAAAAAAGCCCGACACCTTTCGGTGTCGGGCTTTTGCCTTCAAGGCCGCTGAGCGACTCAGGGCTTGCTGGCCGTCGGAAACGGCCAGGCTGCCTGGGGGTTCAGCGTCGTTTGCGCTGCAGGAGCAGGCGCTACGGCTGCCTTGGTGGGCGCTTTCGCGGCCTTCTTGGCAGCAGGCTTTTTCGCTGCTTTCTTGGCAGCAGGCTTTTTGGCTGCAGCCTTCTTCGCAGGCGCCTTCTTGGCAGGCGCCTTTTTCGCAGCGGCCTTCTTCGCCGGCGCCTTCTTGGCTGCTGCCTTCTTGGCAGGAGCCTTCTTCGCAGCGGCCTTCTTCGCCGGTGCCTTCTTGGCCGCTGCCTTCTTGGCAGGAGCCTTCTTCGCAGCGGCCTTCTTCGCCGGTGCCTTCTTGGCCGCTACCTTCTTGGCAGGAGCCTTCTTCGCAGCGACCTTCTTGGCCGGTGCCTTCTTGGCTGCGACCTTCTTAGCCGGAGCCTTCTTTGCAGCGGCTTTCTTGGCCGGCGCTTTCTTTGCAGTTGCCATTTCTATTTCTCCTTGATCAAGTTGAAAAAATCAACCTTTTGAAGCACTCCACGCATGTTGGTCAGCGTGAAGCGATCCATGACGTTGGGGCGAGCCCCAGCACCATGAACACCTGAGCTTTTCACCGCCGCACTCTTCGGTGCGTGTAGCCGGTGAAAGCGATTCTTGTATTCACTTTATTTGTCGGAACGATTCAATCCCAGGAGAGCGCACCACCCGATTGATACTCGATCACGCGGGTTTCGAAGAAGTTGCGCTCCTTCTTCAGGTCAATCATTTCGCTCATCCACGGGAACGGGTTTTCCTCGTTCGGGAAGAGCGTTTCCAGGCCGATCTGCTGCGCGCGCCGGTTGGCGATGTAGCGCAGGTAGCCCTTGAACATGGAGGCATTCATGCCGAGCACGCCGCGAGGCATGGTGTCTTCGGCGTAGCGGTACTCGAGCTCGACGGCCTTCAGGAAGAGGGCCTTGATCTCGGCCTTGAACTCCGCGTTCCAGAGGTGCGGGTTCTCGAGTTTCAACTGGTTGATCAGGTCGATGCCGAAATTGCAGTGCATCGACTCGTCGCGCAGGATGTACTGGTACTGCTCGGCGGCGCCGGTCATCTTGTTCTGGCGGCCCAGCGCGAGGATCTGGGTGAAGCCGACGTAGAAGAACAGCCCTTCCATCAGGCAGGCGAAGACGATCAGCGACTTGAGCAGCGTCTGGTCGTTCTCGTGCGTGCCGGTGTGGAAGTGGGGGTCGCTGATGGCGTCGATGAAGGGGATCAGGAACTGGTCCTTCTCGCGGATCGACGGCACCTCGTTGTAGGCGTTGAAAATCTCGCTTTCGTCCAGGCCGAGCGATTCGACGATGTACTGGTAGGCGTGCGTGTGGATCGCTTCCTCGAAGGCCTGGCGCAGCAGGAACTGGCGGCACTCGGGCGCGGTGATGTGGCGATAGGTGCCCAGCACGATGTTGTTGGCGGCCAGCGAATCGGCCGTCACGAAGAAGCCGAGGTTGCGCTTGACGATGCGGCGCTCGTCTTCGGAGAGGCCGTTCGGGTCTTTCCAAAGTGCGATGTCGCGCGTCATGTTCACTTCCTGCGGCATCCAGTGGTTGGCGCAGGTGGCGAGGTACTTTTCCCAGGCCCACTTGTACTTGAACGGGACCAGCTGGTTGACGTCGGTCTGGCCGTTGATGATGCGCTTGTCGGCGGCCTTCACGCGGTGCGTGGCTTGCGCTTGCGGCACGGAAGCCGGCGCAGCGGGCCGCAATGCGGCGCCGTCATCGAGTGTGCGGAGAGCGGGGGCGGGGGAGGCAATTTGCGAAGTCGGGAACTCCGACGAGCGACCGGCGGTCGCGTCGTTGTTCGATGAATGCCGCAATCCTTGTTGCAGATCCTTTGGCAAGGAGGGCTTGACTTCTTCGTCCCAGGTCAACATAGAAAAATCCAATGCTCAAATTATGTGAGCAACGATGTGAGTTGCAAAGTGCTGCTTCACATCGCGCTCCAATTATGTTGCCGTTATGTTGTTCGCATGCATCGCCATTTGTCAGGCGATGCCGCGAATCGCGGCAACTTCACGCTGACATCACTGGCACGCTTCGCAGGTCGGATCGTCGACGCCGCAGAACGCGATGTCGGTTGCCGGCATCGCACTCAGCTGCGCTTGCGCTGCAAGCGCGGCCGCTTCGAGTGCACTCATGCCTGACGACGACGCATCGCTTCCGCCCGAGGACACCGCGTTGAGCCGACCCGATTGCACCGTCGATTTCTCGGCGTGCGTCGCGCTCTGCGTGCGCAGGTAGTAGGTGGTCTTCAGGCCGCGCAGCCAGGCGAGCTTGTAGGTGTCGTCGAGCTTCTTGCCCGACGCGCCGGCCATGTAGATGTTGAGCGACTGCGCCTGGTCGATCCACTTCTGGCGACGCGCGGCGGCCTCCACCAGCCAGGTGGTTTCGATCTCGAAGGCGGTGGCGTAGAGCGCCTTGACGTCCTGCGGCACACGGTCGATCGGGCGCAACGAGCCGTCGAAGTGCTTGAGGTCCATCACCATCACGTCGTCCCACAGGCCCAGGCGCTTGAGGTCGCGCACCAGGTAGTGGTTGATGACGGTGAACTCGCCGGAGAGGTTCGACTTGACCGACAGGTTGCCGAAGCAGGGCTCGATGGAAGCGTCGACGCCGATGATGTTGGAGATGGTCGCGGTCGGCGCGATGGCGACGCAGTTCGAATTGCGCATGCCGTCGGTCTTGATCTTCTGGCGCAGCGCGGTCCAGTCGAGCGTGGCCGAGCGGTCGACCTCGACGTAGCCGCCGCGTGCCCGCTCCAGCAGGTCGAGCGTGTCGGGCGGCAGGATGCCCTTGTCCCACAGCGAACCCTTGTAGCTCGAGTACTTGCCGCGCTCGCGGGCCAGCTCGGTCGAGGCCCAGTAGGCGTGGTAGCAGATGGCTTCCATCGACTCGTCGGCGAACTGCACGGCTTCCTGCGAGGCGTAGGGAATGCGCAATTCATACAGCGCGTCCTGGAAGCCCATCACGCCGAGGCCGACCGGGCGGTGGCGCAGGTTGGAGTCGCGCGCCTTCTTGACGGCGTAGTAGTTGATGTCGATGACGTTGTCGAGCATGCGCATCGCGGTTGCGATCGTGCGCTGGAGCTTCTCCTGGTCGACCTTGCCGTCCTTCAGGTGCTGCAGCAGGTTGACCGAGCCGAGGTTGCAGACCGCGGTTTCGGTGTCGCTGGTGTTGAGCGTGATCTCGGTGCACAGGTTCGAGGAATGGACCACGCCGGCGTGCTGCTGGGGCGAGCGCACGTTGCAGGCGTCCTTGAAGGTGATCCACGGATGCCCGGTCTCGAACAGCATCGTGAGCATCTTGCGCCAGAGGTCGGAGGCCTGGACCGTGCGGCTGGGCTTGATCTCGCCGCGCGCAGCCTTCTCTTCGTAGGCGACGTAGGCAGTTTCGAAGTCGATGCCGAACTTGTCGTGCAGGTCGGGCACGTTGGAGGGCGAGAACAGCGTCCAGTTGCCCTTTTCCATCACGCGGCGCATGAACAGGTCGGGAATCCAGTTCGCCGTGTTCATGTCGTGCGTGCGGCGGCGGTCGTCGCCGGTGTTCTTGCGCAGCTCGAGGAACTCCTCGATGTCGAGGTGCCAGCTTTCCAGGTAGGTGCAGACCGCGCCCTTGCGCTTGCCGCCCTGGTTGACCGCCACCGCGGTGTCGTTCACCACCTTGAGGAAGGGCACCACGCCCTGCGATTCGCCGTTGGTGCCCTTGATGTGGCTGCCGAGCGCGCGCACGCGGGTCCAGTCGTTGCCCAGACCGCCGGCGAACTTGGAGAGCAGGGCGTTTTCCTTGATCGACTCGTAGATGCCGTCGAGGTCGTCGGGCACCGTGGTCAGGTAGCAGCTCGAGAGCTGCGAGCGCAGCGTGCCGCTGTTGAAGAGCGTCGGCGTGCTCGACATGAAGTCGAAGGACGACAGCACTTCGTAGAACTCGATCGCGCGGGCTTCGCGGTCGATCTCGTTGAGGGCCAGGCCCATCGCGACGCGCATGAAGAAGGCTTGCGGCAGCTCGATGCGCGTCTTGCGCACGTGCAGGAAATAGCGGTCGTACAGCGTCTGGAGGCCGAGGTAGTCGAACTGCAGGTCGCGTTGGGGCTTGAGCGCGGCGCCCAGGCGATTCAGGTCGTACTGCAGCAGCTTCTCGTCGAGCAGCTCGTTGTCGACGCCCTTCTTGACAAACTGCGGGAAGTAGTCGGCGTAGGCCTGTGCCCGTTCGGCCGGCATCACTTCGCGGCCGACGATCTCCTTGAAGATCGTGTGCAGCAGCAGGCGGGCGGTGGCGAAGGTGTAGTCGGGGTCTTTCTCGATCAGCGTGCGGGCCGCCAGGATCGATGCCTTGTAGACCTCGTCGAGCGGCACGCCGTCGTAGAGGTTACGCATCGTCTCGGCCACGATCGGACCGGCCGTGATGCTCTCGCCCAGGCCTTCGCAGGCGGATTCGATCAGGCCCTTGAGCTCGTTGAGGTCGAGCGCGACGCGTTCGCCGCGGTCGAGCACGTGCAGCGTCGAAACGGCGATCTGCGCGTCGGACTCACCCGACTTCGAACGCTCCTGCGAGCGGCGCTCTCGGTACAGCACGTAGGCGCGGGCGATCTCGTGGTGCCCGCCGCGCATCAGGCCGAGTTCGACCTGGTCCTGCACGTCCTCGATGTGGAAGGTGCCGCCGCCGGGGCGCGAGCGCACCATCGCGCGCACCACGCCCTGGGTCAGGTTGTCGACCGTCTCGCGCACGCTGGCGGAGGCCGCACCCTGGGTGCCGTGCACCGCGAGGAAGGCCTTCATCATCGCGATCGCGATCTTGTTGGGCTCGAAGGGCACGACCGCACCATTGCGGCGAATGATCTGGTAGTGGGCGAGCGCGTTGCCGGCGGGCGAGCCTGCAACATCATTTTTTTGCGGCGTCGAGGGTACGGCGCGGGGTGTGGCGGGGGTGTTCAGGGCAGTTTGCATTCGATCCTCTGTTGGCAATTCTTGTTGGGGCGGCGGTGCCGCATGGGGCCGGTTGCTCGGCGCGAGCATGAGGCAGAGCACACTATATCTAGGGTCAGGTGGGTCCACAACCCACTAGATGTAGTGTTTTACCTGTGATTCAAGGAACAAGTTCACAGCGCAGAGCCCCTGGGCATAGGGCTACGCCGCGCCATTGCTGGACCACCTTATCGCCTTCCGCATTTCATGGGCCTTGCTAGCGCATTTGGGCCTGAAAGGCGCATGGTTGCTGAGGATTGCAAGTTGCAATCACGCCATGGCTGCGCTGCGTCGGCGGCGCATCGTCCTCGGCGCCGCGATTGAAAAATTTCAGCGCGGCGCAACACCAGCGGGGAACATCGCCCGGTCCCAGCCCAGCTGTTCCTGCAGCAGGCGCCAGTCGAAGCCGCTGCCGGGGTCTGCCTTGCGGCCCGGCGCGATGTGCTCGTGGCCGGCGATGAAAGCGATCGCATGGCGCTGCGCGAGCGCCGGGCAGAGGCTCGCGAGCGTCTCGTACTGGGCGGCCTCGAAATGGTCGCCCTCCAGGCCTTCGAGCTCGATGCCGATCGAGTCGTCGTTGCAGTTGGCGCGGCCGCGCCACGATGAAGCACCGGCATGCCAGGCGCGGTCGTCGCAGCTCACGAACTGCCACAGCTCGCCGCTGCGGCGCACATAGAAGTGGGCCGAGACCTCGACACCGCGGATGGTCGCGAAGTAGGGATGCGCATCCCAGTCCAGCTGGTTCATGAAAAGCTGCTGGACCTCGTCGCCGCCATAGTGGCCCGGCGGCAGGCTGATCGAATGCAGCACGATCAGATCGACCTGCGCACCGGCGGGACGCGGCCCGAAATTCGGCGAGCGCAACTGCCGGGCGAAGCGGTACCAGCCGGCCTGCCAGAGGCCGACATTCTCTTCAGTCCTCGGCGCCGCTGCCATTCGCTTCGTCGCCGCTGGGCGTCGCGATGCCCAGGCGCGCGATCCGATAGCGGATCTGCCTGAGGCTCAGGCCGAGCCGCGCGGCGGCCGCCGTGCGGTTGAAGCCGCTTTCCTGCAGGGCACGCACGAGGATCTCGCGCTCCTGCTGGTCGAGGTAGCTTTGCAGATCGCTCGGAACCGCATCTGCCGGATGGGCCTCGAGGATCGCTGCCGTGCCGGCTGCTGGCTGCAGCACCGCGGGCGCAGGATCGACCGACAGCGCCGCGCTGCCACGGCCGGTGAAATCAAGATGGAGCACGTCGCCATCGCTCAAGGCGACGGCGCGATGCAAGAGGTTTTCGAGCTCGCGAACGTTGCCGTGCAGCGGTTGCTCCGCAAGGCGCTGCAGCACATCGGGCGAAAGGACGGGCACCGGCATGCCGGCGTCGCGCGCGATGCGCGCGAGCAGGGCCTCGCAGAGCGCAGGCAGGTCTTCGCGGCGTTCGCGTAGCGCCGGCACCGCGATCTCGATCACGTTGAGGCGATAGAACAGGTCCTGGCGGAAACGGCCGGCCTGCACCTCGGCCTGCAGATCCTTGTGGGTGGCGCTCACGATGCGCACGTCGACCGCGTCTTCCTGGGTCGAGCCGATCGGACGCACGCTGCGTTCCTGGATCGCGCGCAGCAGCTTGGATTGCATCGGCAGCGGCAGGTCGCCGATCTCGTCCAGGAACAGCGTGCCGCTGCGCGCGGCCTGGAAGTAGCCGTCGCGGTCCTGCGAGGAGCCGGTGTAGGAGCCTTTTCTCGCACCGAAGAATTCGGCCTCGAGCAGGTTCTCGGGAATCGCGCCGCAGTTGACGGCGATGAAGGCCCCCTCGCTGCGCTGGCTGCAGGCGTGCACTGCGCGTGCCACCAGTTCCTTGCCGGTGCCGGACTCGCCGCGCACCAGCACCGGCGCCATGCCGCGCGCGACCTTGGCGATGCGCGACTTGACGAGGCGCATCGGCTCCGATGCGCCGACCAGCCGTTCCAGCGAAGCCAGGCCGGCATTGCTGGTGGCCGCTGCGATCTTGCTGCCGCCCTCGTCGGCCTGGCGCGCCGGCCGCGCCGGCGCAGCCTGGGCCTGCACGGCGGAAGCCACTACTGCGCGGAACTGCTTCAGGTCCACCGGCTTGGTCAGGTAGTCGAAGGCGCCGGCCTTGAGCGCCTCGACCGCGTTCTCGGCCGAGCCGTAGGCGGTCATCACCACGCAGCGCTCGCTGCGCTGGTCCTGCTGGATGCGCTGCAGGATTTCCATGCCGAGCCCGTCGGGCAGGCGCATGTCGGTGATCACGGCATCGAAGCGGCCTGCGTCCAGGTGCTCCCGCGCCTCCGACACGCTGCCGGCCGCCTCGACCCGATAGCCCTCGCGCAGCAGTGTGAGCTCATAGAGCGTGCGCAGGTCGGGTTCGTCATCGACGACCAGGATCTGGGCGGGCCGGGGCGCGGAAGGGTTGGGGGTGCTCACGGCCGCTATTGTGTCAGCCGGGTTTCGCCGGCAGCGAAGAAGACGAAGAATTCGTTGCCCTCCGGTCCTGCTTCGGAAAGGGCACGGCGCTCGTAGCCGATCGTCGCGCCATGGCGCTCGCACAGCTCCCGGCACAGGAACAAGCCGAGCCCGCTGGAGCGGCTCTCAGATGAGAAGAAGGGTTCGAACAGATGGCGCTGCACCGCGGGTTCGAGCGGCGCGCCGTCGCTCCACACCTGCAGGCTGACGCGGCCGGCTGCGTTCCGGCGCGTTGTCACCTGCATCGCGCCTTCGCGGTCGCCGGCGTAGCGCGCGGCATTGTCGAGCAGGTTCACGAGGATGCGCCGCAGATGCTCGATGTCGAAGCGCACCACGCTGCCGGCCGCCTCCAGCACCAGCAGCACGCCCTGGCGCTGCGAATGCTGCACCCACTCCTCGGCGAGCGTGCGCACGGTCGAATCGAGCGCCAGCTGCTCGCCCAGCGGCAGCACGCGCTGCTGCCGCGCCCGCGCGACATCGAGCACCTCGTCGACGATGCGAGCGAGCCGCTGCGCGTTCTGCTGCACCATCGTCGTCAGCTGGCGGTGCGCCGGATCGACCAGGTCCTCGCCGAGCAGCGCGCTGGCCTGCGTGATGGCGGCCAGCGGGTTGCGGATCTCGTGCGCGACGGCTGCCGACATGCGGCCCATGGCCGCCAGCTTCTCGGTCCGGATGCGCGCCTGGAGCTCGCGCAGGTCCTGCAGGAACATCACGCACAGGCTTTCGGTGTGGCGGTCGGTGCCCGGCGTCAGCCGCGTGCGCACCCGCACTTCGCGCGGGGCGCCCTGCGCCTGGGCGACCGGGATTTCCTTCGACTGCGGCGTGCGCCGCGCGAAGGTCTGGCGCGCGATCGCGGCCAGGGCGGCCCAGGCGGGATGCGCATTCAGCGCGAACGGCAAGGCGAGTTCGGCGAGCCCCTGCCCGAGGATCGCATCGGCCGCGGGATTGGCGGCGTGCACCTGGCCCTGGGCATCGATCACGAGCACGCCTTCGCTGAGCGTCTCGATCACCAGGTCGTTCACTAGCGCATGCATCTGCGCGGTGCTTCGATTGCGCTGCGCCAGCGCCTCCTCGCGCGTGAGCCGCCGTGCCAGCTCGTGCGCGAGCAAGGCCACCACGAACAGGCCGGTGCCGGTCAGCGCCGCCTGCACGAAGCGCGGCGATGGATCGGCCGGCTGCTGCAGCCAGAACCAGCCCGCGTGCGCCAGCAGCAGCAGCGTGACGGCGGCCGTGGTGCCGAGGCCCACCACGCCGCTGCCCAGCACCGCGCCCATCAGCACGGGCAAGGCGAACAGCGGCGTGTAGTTGATGCTGCCCATCTGCAACAGCTGGAGCGCGGTGAAAGTGACCAGGTCGATGCCGATGGTCGAAAGCCAGGCGGCGCCGAAGCCCCGCACCGGCAGCTGGAAGAGCGCATAGCGCGCCGCCAGCAAGGCGGCCGCCAGGTAGCCGGCCGACAGCGCGATGGCGGTCGGCTGCAGCGGTTGTCCGAGCGCGATGGTGACCCCCTGCAACAGCAGCAGCACGACGGCGACGAAGCAGCGCGCGGTCATGAAGCCGCGCCACAGCCGCAGCAGCGCCGAGCTTTCACGGCCGAACTGGTCGAGCGCGCTCCAGTCCGTCGCCGGCTCGCCACGCGACCAGAGGAAGGTGGTCATTGGCCCACCCCCAGGCTTGCTCGCTTCGCGTAGCCGCCAACCCCCTTCGAGGGAGCGCTCCCAGCGGCCCGGCGAAGCCGGTTCCGCGGGAGCTCATGAACGGCGGCGCGCTGCGCGCTGCCGCGCGAAGTGGAGAGCAGGGCGAAGTCGCTCATCCCGACCCGGCTTGCCGGTGCGCCGCACTGCAATAGACGGCGCCGTCGGGTCCGCTGATGGCGTCCGCTGCCGGCAGGTGCAGCCCGCAGTGCGCGCAGCGCACCATGGCTTGCGGCGCCCCGACGGCCGGCGTGGCGCGCGGCGGAGGCGGGCGCGAGCGCAGCTCGTCGCGCCGGCCCTTGCGCCAGAGCCAGATGGCGATAAAGACCACGGCGAAGACGAGCAGGTATTTCATGATGTCGTGCGTGCCAGCACCACTTCGAGCACGAAGCGCGATCCCACGTAGGCCAGGAGCAGCAGGGCGGAGCCGGCGTAGAGCACGCGCCGGGCCGTGCGGCCGCGCCAGCCGAAGCGCGCCCGTCCGATCAGCAGGACCGCGAAACTGAGCCAGGCCAGCACCGAGAACACGGTCTTGTGGTCCCACTTCCAGCCGCGCGCATTGGCGCCGTACAGCGCCTCGCTGAACAGCAGGCCGGCGAGCAGCGTGGCCGACAGCAGTACGAAGCCGGCGGTGACGAAGCGGAAGGTGAGCCGTTCCATCGTCAGGAGCGGTACGCCGCCCTGCGGCTCGGCCGCCAGCCGGATCTGCTTTTCGGCGCGGGTCATGAGCCAGGCATGCACCACCGCGGCGGCGAACAGGCCGTACGAGGCGATGCCCAGCGCCAGGTGCAGCGGCAGCCAGGGCGAGGCCGACACGTGCAGCGGCGTACCGGGGAACAGGATGGCCAGCAATACCGCGGCCGCGCCCAGCGCCGCGAGCACGCGCCGAACCTTGAGCTGCGGGTACATGCGGCTTTCGATCGCGTAGACCGTCAGCACCAGCCAGGCCGTGACCGACAGTGCCGGCGCGAAGCCGAAGCGCGGATCGCCGCCGACCAGCCCGACACCCAACGCGCAGGCGTGCAGCAGCCAGGCCAGTGCGAGCATCCATTGCATGGAGGGCCGGCCCAGCCAGGCAGAGGCGGCAGCGGTCGTGCCGTAGGCGGCGGCGGTGGCGATGCCCAGCGCCACGCCGAGTGGGGAGGGGATCGCTAAAATCATCGACCGGAGTTTAGCGTCTCGCCTTTGCACGACGCCGTCGCTCCCGTCTACATACCGGTCCCGCCGAGCGGGAAGCACCATGGCCACCGCCCTCACCGAAAAATTCTCCCGCCTCGTCAAACAGGTCAGCGGCCAGGCCCGCATCACCGAAAGCAATGTGCAGGACATGCTGCGCGAGGTGCGCATGGCCTTGCTCGAAGCCGACGTCGCCTTGCCCGTGGTGCGCGATTTCGTCGCCCGCGTGAAGGAAAAGGCGCTCGGCCAGGAGGTGCTCGGCTCGCTGAAGCCCGGCCAGGCGCTGATCGGCATCGTCAACCGCGAACTGGCGGCGACCATGGGCGAGGGCGTCGCCGACATCAACCTGGTGGCCCAGCCGCCGGCCGTGATCCTGATGGCCGGCCTGCAGGGCGCCGGCAAGACCACCACCACCGCCAAGCTCGCCAAGCACCTGATCGAAAAGCGCAAGAAGAAGGTGCTGACGGTGTCGGGCGACGTCTACCGTCCCGCGGCCATCGAGCAGCTCAAGACCGTCACGAAGCAGGCCGGGGCCGAATGGTTCCCGAGCACGCCCGACCAGAAGCCGCTCGACATCGCCCGCGCCGCGCTCGACCATGCCAAGCGCCACTTCTTCGACGTGCTGCTGGTCGACACGGCCGGCCGCCTGGCGATCGACGAGGTGCTGATGACCGAGATCCAGCAGCTGCACACGGCATTGAACCCGGTCGAAACCCTGTTCGTGGTCGATGCGATGCAGGGCCAGGACGCGATCAACACCGCCAAGGCCTTCAAGGACGCGCTGCCGCTGACCGGCATCGTCCTGACCAAGACCGATGGCGATTCGCGCGGCGGCGCGGCGCTGTCGGTGCGCCAGGTGACGGGCGTGCCGATCAAGTTCGCCGGCGTCAGCGAAAAGATCGACGGTCTCGAGGTGTTCGACGCCGAGCGCCATGCCGGGCGCATTCTCGGCATGGGCGACATCGTGGCGCTGGTCGAGCAGGTCACGGCGGGCGTCGACGTCGCGGCGGCGCAGAAGCTGGCGGCCAAGGTCAAGAGCGGCGCCGGCTTCGATCTCAACGACTTCCTCGGCCAGTTGCAGCAGATGAAGCAGATGGGCGGTCTCTCCAGCATCATGGACAAGCTGCCCGCGCAGATGGCCGCCAAGGCCACGGAGGCCGACATGACACGTGCCGAGCGCGACATTCGCCGCAAGGAAGGCATCATCAACAGCATGACGCCGCTCGAGCGCCGCAAGCCCGAGCTGCTCAAGGCCACGCGCAAGCGGCGCATCGCGGCCGGCGCCGGCGTTCAGGTGCAGGAAGTGAACCGGCTGCTCAACGAGTTCGAGCAGATGCAGGGGATGATGAAGAAGATGAAGGGCGGCGGCCTCATGAAGATGATGAAGCGCATGGGCGGCATGAAGGGGATGCCCGGGATGGGCGGGGGCGGCGGCGGAATGCCGCGCTTCTGACGCAGACCCCATGAAAAAAGCCCGCTCGTCGCGGGCTTTTTGCTGCGCAGTCCGAGGGCCTCAGACGCGGGCGAGACGCACCGCGTGCATCCACGCCCGGCGCAACACGGCCGGCGAGCGCGACTCTTCCGGAATCACCAGGAAGCCGCGGTCGCGCAGCGTATTGCCCAGCGCGATCTGGCTGGTCAGCACCGTCAGCGGAATCGCCAGCAGCAGCGGCAGGCCCACCGGCATCAGCCAGGCCAGGGCGCTGGCGTCGATCAGCGCGATGCCGACCGCCAGGGCGGCGATCACCAGCGTCATCGGCGCCAGCTGGGCGGCGGCGATACGCCACGGCACGGCGGCCGCTTCGCGCGGAGGCGACTTCCAGTCGAGCTTGATGCCGGTCAGCGCCACGACCACGAACAGCGAGTGCGCCAGCATGCGGACCGGGGCCTGCACGATGGCCAGCCCGCTTTCGAGCGCGGCACTCTTGAGCAGGCCGCCGACGCCGCCGTACTGGCGCTGCTCGCCGCGCATCAGCACGGCCGCAATGCCCAGAACGCGCGGCAGGAACAACAGGCACAGCGTCCACAGCCAGAGGCCGGCCAGCTCCATCGGCATCACCAGCCAGTGGGCGACCACGCTCGAACCGGTGAGCCACAGGGCCGTGCCCAGTGTCAGGAAGGCGAGCCACAGCGGCGCCGAGACGTAGGCCATGGTGCCGGTGACGAACATCGCGCGGTGCACGGAATGCAGGCCCGGCTCGGTCATCAGGCGCGCGTTCTGCAGGTTGCCCTGGCACCAGCGGCGATCGCGCTGCAGCTCGGCCAGCAGGTCCGGCGGCTGCTGCTCGTAGCTGCCCACCAGGTCGGCCACCAGCCACACGTGGTAGCCGGCGCGGCGCATCAGCGCGGCCTCGACGAAGTCGTGCGACATGATGCCGCCGGACATGCCGCCGGTGCCCTTGATCGGCGCCAGCGCGCAGTGTTCCATGAAAGGCGCGACGCGGATGATGGCGTTGTGGCCCCAGTAGTGCGACTCGCCGAGCTGCCAGAACTGCATGCCGAGCGTGAACAGGCGGCCCGTCATGCGCGATGCGAACTGCTGGGCGCGGGCATGCAGCGTGACGTGGCCGATGGCCTGCGTCGCGGTCTGGATGATGCCGGCGGTGGGGTTGGCTTCCATCAGCTTGACCATCGAGGTCAGGCAGTCGCCGCTCATCACGCTGTCCGCATCGAGCACCACCATGTAGCGGTAGTCCTTGCCCCAGCGGCGGCAGAAGTCGGCCACGTTGCCCGCCTTGCGGTGGGTACGGCGCTTGCGCAGGCGGTAGTAGACCTCGACCTGCGGCTGGTTCGGGCTGTCGGCCAGCGCGCCGCGCAGCTCTTCCCAGGCGGCGCGTTCGGCGGCGGCGACTTCGGGCGTGTAGCTGTCGGACAGCACGAAGACGTCGAACTGCTGTGCATGGCCGGTCGCTGCCACCGATTCGCAGGTGGCGCGCAAGCCGGCGAACACCGTGGCCACGTCCTCGTTGCAGATCGGCATGATGATCGCCGTGCGCGCTTCCGGATTCATCGGGTGGTTGGTCACCTGTTTGGCCGACAGCGCATGCTTGTCACCGCGCACCGAGACATAGAAGCCCATCAGCGCGGTCACGAAGCCGGTCACGACCCAGCCCGAGAGCAGGCCGTAGAGGGCGATCTGGCTGTATTCGAGCCAGAGGTTGTCGTAGTCGGGCTGCACGCGGGCGAACAGCGTCGAGGCGATCAGCGTGCTGAACACGGTGAGGGCCATGAACGCGAGGCGCCGCTGCGTGGCGGCACGCTGCCAGGGCTGCTTGGCCGCCGACGCCGCATGGCGGGGCGCCGTGGCCGCGCCGGTACCGGCGCCGAGCTTGACCAGCAGGGCGGTGCCGATGCTGTTCCAGAAGCCGCGCCACGGGCGGGGCGTCATCGAGCCGCGGTTGATCGGCGGGGCCGTCACCGCATTCGGGTGGCGTTCTTCGCGGATCGGGCTGCGACGCGAAAAATCCGCCGGCGTCAGCACCTTCAGTTGGGAGAAATCGTTCGGCTTCATGGGCGGCTCACCAACGTTGCTTCTGGGCGGACGGGGTGTCGCCGATTGCCGGAAAGCGCTTGAACACGCAGTCCGGTGCGGCACCGCCGGCGCTTGCCAGCGCGGCTGCCGAATGACCCGCGGCACGGGGCCGCGAGAGGGAAAACTGCTTTTGACGCAGGCCATCGCGCTGCGGACGCAGTGCGAAAGAGGGGCTGGTAAGTGCTGTCATGCCTCTACAGGGGCAAACCCTGTGCCAGCATGAAAAAACGCTTTCAAATCAACCACTTAGATCGCTTCGGTGGTCTTTCGACTGACCATCGGGCTCGCGAAGGGCCCAAAACCCCTGAATTTGTCGCTGAGCCCCGACAAGCCCTGGAACCACCGTGGACTTGTTCAATGAAATCAAGGACTTAGCCCCGTCGCTCGTCAGCGACAGGGTCGCCGCCGGCCGACGACGCGTCGGCCTTGAAGTGGCCCGGCGTGAGCTGGTGCTTCTGCAGCAGGCGGTAGAACTCGGTCCGATTGCGGTCGGCCAGCCGGGCCGCGTCGGCCACGTTGCCGTCGGTCAGCTTGAGCAGGCCGACCAGGTAATCGCGCTCGAAGCGCTGCTTGGCTTCGGCGTAGGTCTGGACTTCCACGCTCGGCACGCGCAAGGCGCGCTGCACCAGCGCCAGCGGGATCAGCGGCGAGCTCGACAGCGCGCAGACCTGCTCGACCACGTTGAACAGCTGCCGTACGTTGCCTGGCCAGGATGCGGTGGTCAGCGCCTTCAGCGCCTCGGGCGCGAAGCCGGAGAGGCGCTTGCCGTACTTGGTCGACAGGCGCTGGAGGAAGTGGTTGGCTAGAAGGGGAATGTCTTCGCGCCGCGCCGCGAGCGGCGGCAGGTTCAGCGTCACGACGTTGAGCCGGTAGTAAAGATCTTCCCGGAACTGCCCGGCTTCCATGGCCGCGTCGAGGTCGCGATGGGTGGCGGAGATGATCCGCACATCGACCGAGATCGACTGGGTCGCGCCGACCGGCCGCACCGCGCGCTCCTGCAGCACGCGCAGCAGCTTGACCTGCAGGGCGGGCGGCATGTCGCCGATCTCGTCGAGCAGCAGCGTGCCGCCATCGGCCTGCTGGAACAGGCCCTTGTGGTTGGCGACCGCGTCCGTGAAGGCGCCCTTCATGTGGCCGAAGAGCTCCGACTCCAGCAGCGCCTCGGGAATGGCGCCGCAATTGACCGCCACGAAGGGCTTGTCGGCGCGCGCACTGGCGCGGTGGATCGCCCGCGCGAGCAGCTCCTTGCCGGCGCCGCTGTCGCCGCGCAGCAGCACGCTGGCGTCCGACTTGGCCACCATGCGCGCCTCGGCCAGCAGCTCGGACATGCGGTTGCTCCGGCTCACGATCTCCGAGCGCCAGCTCTCGTCGCCGCCCTTGCCGCTGCCGGCCGCCGGTGCGCCGAGCGCCAGCGCCTGGGCAATCTTCTCGAGCAGCTCGCGCGCGTCGTAGGGCTTGGTCAGGTAGGTGAAGACGCCGCGGGCCGTGGCTTCGACTGCATCGGGAATGGTGCCGTGCGCGGTCAGCAGGATCACGGGCAGCGTCGGATGGCGCTTGCGGATCTCGTCGAAGAGCTGCAGGCCGTCGCGGCCCGGCAGCCGCACGTCGCTCAGGACGAGCTGCGGATGTTCGATCTCCAGTTGCGTCAGCGCCGATTCCGCCGAGGTCACGGCCGTGACCTGATAGCCAGCCCCGGTGAGCCGCATCGACAGCAGGCGCAGCATGTCCGCGTCGTCGTCGACGACGAGGAGGCGGGCTCCGCTGCTGCTGCTCATGGTGTCGGCTTCGGGCCGGCGGGTGCAGGAGCCGGAGGCGGTGGCGTGCCGCTGTTGGGCCGTGCAAAGCTGCGTTCGATGGCGCGCAGCGCCTCGATGCGGTCGTTCAGCTGTTCGATGCGCCGCTGGCTGTCGCGCAGTTGCTGCGCCTGGCGGTCGCGGTCATCCTCGACGCGGCGCTGCTCCTGGTAGCGGGCGGCGAGCACGCGGGCCAGTGGCTGCAGGGGCTGGGCCTCGGTGGCGGGATTGGCGATCACGCGCTGCAGCAGTCCGATCGCGCGCACCAGGTCGGCCGGCACGCGGGTTTGTGCGAGCGCCAGTGCCACCTGCATCTGCGTGGTGGGCGACTCGCCCGGCTCGCCCAGGCGCCCGATCTCGGCCGCGAGCTCGTTGCCGCCGAGCGGCCGCACCTTGTCGGCATAGGCGAGCACGGCGGCCACCGGCCCCTGCGTGAGCTGCGTGAAGACCAGCGCCGGATGGGTGGCGGGTGCCATCGGCTCGGCTTCGACCGGACGGATGGGCGGCGGGGGAGGAGGAGGGGGCGGCACGGCAATGGCCTCGGCCGGCGGCCTGGGAGGCGCGCTGCACGCGGCGAGCAGCACCGGCACGGCGATCGCCATGGCGAAAGCGGATCTGCGGACGATCGTGGAAAAAGACATGGGTCGGAAGTAAGCGCGTCAGGCGGCGGAGTTCAGGCGGAGCGCGGCAGTTCGATGCGGAAGCGTGCGCCGGGCCCCTCCGGCAGCAGCGTGATGCGGCCACCATGGGCTGCAATGTACTCCTGCACGATCGACAGCCCGATGCCAGTACCCTTGACCGAGTGCTGGGGTTGCCGCTCGCCGCGGAAGAAGGGTTCGAAGATGCGGTCGCGGTCGGCTTCGGCGATGCCGGGGCCGGCGTCCTCGATGTCGATGCGCGCAGTGTCGGCGGTGCTCGACACGGCCATCGTGATCGTGCCGCCGCGGGCCGAGAAACGGATCGCGTTCGACAGCAGGTTGGCCAGCGCGGTGCCGAGCTTCGCCGGATCCACCACCACCGAGATCGGCTCGCCTTCGGCCCGCACCGTGAGGCCGTTGGCCTGCCACTGCAGGCGCTGGGCCTCGATCTGCTCCTCGATCAGCGGCAGCAGCGGCGTGCGCTGGCGACGCAGCTCGCGTGCCTCGAAAGCTGCCGCATTGAAGCGCAGCAAGGCCTCGATCTGCCCCTGCAGCGCGACGGTGTTCTGCTGCAGGATCTGCGCGACCTCGCGCTGCGCCGGGTTGAGGGCGCCGGTCACGCCGTCTTCCAGCAGCGAAACGCCTTCGCGCAGTGCAGCCAGCGGTGTCTTGAGCTCATGCGACACGTGACGCAGGAAGCGTGCCTTGTCGGCGTCCAGTTCGGTGAGCCGCAGCCGCAGCCATTCGAGCTGCTGCGACACGCGGCGCACGTCGGCGGGTCCGCGGATGTCGATCGGCTCGTCGAGCCGGTTCTCGCCGAGCCCGACGATGGCGCGCTCCAGGCGCTTGAAGGGCCGAGCCAGCCAGATGCCGAAAGCGAGCGCGAGCGACACCGCCAGCGCGCTCGCGGCCAAAACCTCGCGCATCAGGCGCCGGCGCGCGCTTTCGATGCGTTGCGCCAGCGCGTTGTTCTGCGTCTCGATCAGGAACTGGGCCTGCTGGGCGATGTTGGTGTTCAGCGCGTCGAGATCGCGAAACTGCATCGCCATCGAGCTCTCGCGTGCCAGCGCGGTCTCGGATGCACCGCTCATCAGCCCTTCGATCACGCTCAACTGCGCCCGCCATTGGTCGGGCACGTTGGACGGCAGGCCGTTGGCACCGAGGCGGTCGAGCACGTGGCGGGCATCTCGCGCGGCATCGTCGAAGCGGCGGCGCAGCACCGAGTCGTTGAGCACCAGCGACTGGCGGCCCGCGCGCTCCATGGCGGCGCTGCGCTCGGCCAGCGACTGCGCGGCACCCGACAGCGTGAGGGCGCGTGCCGCCGCGTCGCGGCTTTGCGTCATCAACGCGTCGTACTGGAACACCGAACGCAGCGCCACGCCGACCAGCAGCGCCGTGATCAGCAGGAAAGCGAACAGCAGCAGCTGGCGGAATGAGCCGCGCGCCGACTTCAGTTTCGCCATCAGGCCGCCGGGACCGCGGCTTGGCGGGCCGATGCCTGGGGCGACGATTCAACGGTCGGGACCTCGCCGCGCAGCGTGTAGGCCAGCGAGCGCGTGATGCGCACGTCGACCATGCGGCCCACGAGCCGCGCATCGCCTTCGAAATTGACCACGCGGTTGCACTCGGTGCGGCCCATGAGCTCGTGCGCGTCCTTGCGCGAAGGCCCTTCGACCAGCACGCGCTGCACGGTGCCGACGCGGCTTTCGCCGAAGCGCTTGACGTTGCCGTCGATCACCGCCTGCAGCCGCTGCAGCCGCGCGAGCTTGACGGCATGCGGCGTGTCGTCGGCCAGCTGCGCCGCCGGCGTACCGGGGCGCGGGCTGAAGATGAAGCTGAAGCTGTTGTCGAAATCGAGCTCGTCGATGAGCTTCATCATCTTGTCGAAATCGGCATCCGTCTCGCCCGGGAAGCCGACGATGAAGTCGCTGCTGAGCGCAAGGTCCGGGCGGATGGCGCGCAGCTTGCGCACCGTGCTCTTGTATTCCATCGCGGTGTAGCCGCGCTTCATCGCCATCAGGATGCGGTCGCTGCCGTGCTGCACCGGCAGGTGCAGGTGGCCGACGAGCTTCGGCACGCGGGCATAGGCCTCGATCAGCCGCGGCGTGAACTCGTTCGGGTGGCTGGTGGTGTAGCGGATGCGCTCGATGCCCGGGATCTCGGCGATGTACTCGATCAGGAGCGCGAAATCGGCGATATCGGCCGTGTCGCCCATCTGGCCCCGGTAGGCGTTGACGTTCTGGCCCAGCAGCGTGACCTCGCGCACGCCCTGGTCGGCCAGGCCCGCGATCTCGACCAGCACGTCGTCGAGCGGACGATTCACTTCCTCGCCGCGCGTGTAGGGCACCACGCAGTAGCTGCAGTACTTGGAGCAGCCTTCCATGATCGAGACGAAGGCGGTCACGCCCTCGACGCGGGCGGGCGGCAGGTGATCGAACTTCTCGATCTCCGGGAAGCTGATGTCGACCTGCGGCCGGCCTTCGCGCTCGCGCTGGTTCAGCATCTCGGGCAGGCGGTGCAGGGTCTGCGGGCCGAAGACCACGTCGACGTAGGGCGCGCGCGCGATGATGGCCGCGCCTTCCTGGCTCGCGACGCAGCCGCCGACGCCGATCTTCACGCCGCGCGCCTTGAGGTGCTTGACGCGGCCCAGGTCGGAGAACACCTTCTCCTGCGCCTTCTCGCGCACCGAGCAGGTGTTGAAGAGGATCAGGTCGGCCTCTTCCACGTTGGTGGTCGGCTCGTAGCCCTGGGCGGCGTGCAGTACGTCGGCCATCTTGTCCGAGTCGTACTCGTTCATCTGGCAGCCGAAGGTCTTGATGAAAACTTTGGGGGTCATGGGGTGCTCCCGGTGAGGTCGGGTTGGCCTTGCTGTGTCGTCATGGCGCGCCGGGCCGGCGACGATGCGGCCGGGCCTGCGGCGAAGGCGGCCGCCTTACTGCCCGTAGCGGGGCAATTGATCGAACGGTGTCTTGCCGTCGTCGCGCGGGCCGGTGTCGGCCACGAAGGGCCAGAAGTTCAGGAGCGGCTTTTCCGCCGTTTCGCGCTTGGCCTGCGCTTCCTCGGGCGTGAGGATCCAGACCTCGCGCACCAGGCCGGCGGCATCGCGCGTGTAGTTCACCAGGAGGTTCTGGCCGGTGAGGGAGGCCGGCGTCACCAGCATGTGCTGGGCGCTGCGGATGCGCGCGCCCGGCGAGAGTCGCTCGGGCTGCCCGTCGAGCTGGATCTCGGGTGCATTCACCACCATGAACTTGCCGCGCAGCGTGCCGATGGGGAAGTTGCGGCCGCCGGCGGCGGCTTCGTTCTGGCTTTGCGGTACCGGCGCATCCTGGGCCCAGACGGGCACCGATAGGGCGCCAAGCGCTACGAAAATGAGAGCATTCCAGGAAATGATGCAGCGGTTCATGGTGTTCATCCAGAGGCTGTGGGAGCGGCGATTCTAGCGGCCTGTTCCTTGCCGGCCCGCGCGGCAGCCGCGTTCCTGGCGTGCGGTCTTTCATGGTCGCTTTACTTATCTTTACGGCGGTGATGGACTCTCGCAGTCGACCACTGCTCCAATGGTTGCTGTCAGGTAAAAGTGCACCCACTGCGCCTGCGATCCGCCGACGATCCAACGTATACGCCCCATGAAGAAGAAACTCGTCCTTGCCCTCTCGGGTGTGTTGATCGTTGCCGCCGCGGCGGGCAGCTGGTGGTGGTCCGGCGCCAGGACCCGCAACGCGGCCGAGAGCGGGACGCCGGCCGCAGTCAACGGCACCAACGCGGGCAAGGGCGCGACGCCCGGCGCCAGCGCCCCGGCGCTGGTCACGCTGGCGGCCGCGCAACGGCAGGACGTGCCGGTCACGGTACAGGTCAACGGCAGCGTGGTCTCCCTCAACAGCGTGGATCTGCGCCCGCAAGTGACGAACACGGTGCGCGAGGTGCATGTGAAGGAGGGCCAGTTCGTGAAGGAAGGCCAACTGCTCTTCACGCTCGACGATCGCCCCGACCAAGCCAACCTTGCCAAGGCGCGCGCGCAGCAGCAGAGGGACGAGGCCACGCTGGCCGACCTCCAGCGCCAGTACAAGCGCAGCCAGGAGCTGGTGGCCCAGAACTTCATTGCCAAAAGTGCCGTCGACGCGACGCTGTCGCAGCTCGAGGCGCAGCGCGCCGCGGTGGCAGCCGATCGCGCGGCCGTGCAGTCGGCGCAGGTGGCGCTGGGCTATGCGACGCTGCGCGCCCCGATCGCCGGGCGCATCGGCGCCGTCAACATCTATCCGGGCACCTTGGTGCAGCCCAGCCTGTCGCTGGTCACGATCACGCAGCTCGACCCGATCGCGGTGAGCTTCCCGGTGCCCGAAGGTAAGCTGCAGGACCTGCTGGCCGCGGCCCGTTCGCACACGTCGGTCGAGGCGCTCGTGGCCGGGCGCAAGGCGCCGATGAAGGGCGCGCTGAACTTCGTCGACAACACGGTCGATCCGCTGATCGGCACCGTGCGCGCCAAGGCGGTGTTCGACAACGCCGACCAGGGCTTGTGGCCCGGCCAGTTCGTCGAAACCCGCGTCACGGTGCGCACCATCGCGGGCGCGACGGTGGTGCCGGCTGCCGCGATCATGATGCTGGCCGACGGCAGCTCGGTCTACGTGGTCGACGCCAACAAGACGGCCGTGCGCCGCAAGGTCGAGACGCTCCATACCTTCGGCACGCAGGTCGCGGTGCGCGGCGTCGAGCCGGGCGAGCAGGTCGTCATCGAAGGCAAGCAGAACGTGCGTTCCGGCGGCAAGGTGCGCCTCGACGCGACGTCCTCCCCGCAGAAGCCCGGCGGCGCGCCGGAAGCCACGCCGGGCAGCGCGGCCTCGGTCGCGCCCTCCAACGCCAGCCTGGTCGCCGAGCGGGAGCGCACATGAACATCTCCGAGCTCTGCATCCGTCGTCCCGCGATGACGGTGCTGCTCTCTGCCGCGGCGGTGGTGGCCGGCATCTTTGCCTACTTCCAGATCCCGGTCGCGGCGCTGCCGAGCTACAACACGCCGGTCATCAACGTCAATGCGCAACTGCCCGGCGCCAGTCCGGACACCATGGCCTCCTCGGTTGCGCTGCCGCTCGAGAAGCAGTTCTCCACCATTCCGGGCCTGTCGACCATCAGCTCGGTCAACACCCAGGGCGTGAGCTCGATCACGCTCGAGTTCGTCAGCAGCCGCGACATCGACGCGGCCGCTGTCGACGTCCAGGCGGCGCTGCTGCGCGCGCAGCGGCAGTTGCCGGTCGAGCTCACGCAGCTGCCTTCCTACCGCAAGGTCAACCCGGCCGACGCGCCGGTGCTGTTCATCGCGATGACCTCGCAGTCGATGAACCCGTCCGAGCTCAACGACTATGCGGAAAACCTGATCTCGCCGACGCTGTCGACCATCGACGGCGTGGCCCAGGTCGTGGTCTACGGGCGCAAGGCCTTCGCGGTGCGCGTGAAGGCCGATGCCGACCTGCTCAACGCGCGCAACATCACGCTCGACGAGCTGGCCGACGCCGTCCGCCTTGCGAATGCCAACACGCCGGTCGGTGTGCTCGACGGTCCGCGCCAGACGCTCACCATTCAGGCCAACGAGCAACTGATGAAGGCAGCCGACTTCGCCAAGCTGATCGTCGGCCAGCGCAACGGAGCGCCGGTGCGGCTGGACGAGGTCGCGACCGTCGAGGACAGCTTCGAATCGGTCAAGACCGGCAGCAGCTTCAACGGCCAGAGCTCGATCTCGTTGGCGGTGCAGCGCCAGCCCAATGCCAACACGGTGCAGGTGGTGGACGCGGTGCGCGCGCTGATGCCGCGCTTCCGCGAGGAGCTGCCGCAGTCGGTCGAGATCAACATGGTCAACGACCGCTCGATCTCGATCCGCGAAGCGGTGCACGACGTGCAGCTGACGCTGCTCGGCACGGTGCTGCTGGTGGTGCTGGTGATCTTTCTGTTCCTGCACCGCGTGGTGGCCACGCTGATCCCGGCGGCCACGATCCCGATCTCGCTGATCGGCGCGGTCGCGCTGCTCTACGCCTTCGGCTACAGCCTCGACAACGTGTCGCTGCTGGGCATCACGCTGGCGGTGGGCCTGGTGGTAGACGACGCGATCGTCGTGCTCGAGAACATCATGCGCTACGTCGAAAAGGGCATGGAGCCGATGGCGGCCGCGCTGCGTGGCGCACGCGAGGTGGGCTTCACCATCATCTCGATCTCGATTTCGCTGGTGGCGGTGTTCATTCCGATCTTCTTCATGCCGGGCGTGATCGGCCTGTTGTTCCACGAGTTCGCGGTGGTGGTCGGGCTGGCGGTGATGGTCTCGGCCGTGGTCTCGCTCACCCTGGTGCCGATGCTCGCGAGCCGGCTCCTGCGGCACACGCCGCGCGAAGGCGGCGTGGCGGAGGACCACGAGGAACAGCACCCCGAGCCCGGCACAGCGATCGGCCGTGCCTTCGAACGCGGCTACCGCTGGGTGCACGGCAGCTACATGCGCACGCTCGACTGGACGCTGCACCACCGCAATGTGATGCTCGTCGTCGCCGCCTCGACCTTCGCATTGACGGCGTGGATGTTCATCACCATCCCCAAGGGCTTCTTCCCCGAGGAAGACATCGGGCAAATCCTTATCACGACCGAAGCCGCCGAAGACATCTCGTTCCCGGCGATGAAGGTCTTGCAGGATCGCGTGGCAGAGGCCGTGCTGGCCGATCCGAACGTGGCCTATGTCAACTCCTTCATCGGCGTTGGCGGTTCGAGCGCCACACAGAATACCGGCCGCTTGTTCGTGGTGCTCAAGCCGCGCAAGG
This sequence comes from Variovorax paradoxus, assembly GCF_018614915.1. Taxonomy (GTDB): domain Bacteria; phylum Pseudomonadota; class Gammaproteobacteria; order Burkholderiales; family Burkholderiaceae_C; genus Variovorax; species Variovorax paradoxus_K. The sequence continues at coordinate 261,846 of NZ_JAGGNU010000014.1, forward strand.
AACGCGGCGCGATGGCGCAGGTGATGGAGTCCCTGCGCACGCGCTTTCGCGAAATCCCGGGCATCGCCGCCTACATGCAGCCGCTGCAGAACCTGCGCCTGGGCGGCCGGCAGAGCAAGGCGCGCTTCCAGTACACGCTGCAGAGCGTGAGCGCCGGCACCATGAACGTCTGGGCCGACAAGTTGATGGAGCGCATGCGCGCCGACCCGGCCTTCCGCGACGTGACCAGCGATTCGCAGAACCGCGGCCTGCAGGCCACGCTCGATATCGACCGCGACAAGGCCGGCGTGCTCGGCGTCGCGGTCGGCGACCTGCGCACCGCGCTCTACAACGCCTACGGCGACCGGCAGATCGGCAGCATCTACGCGCCCAGCAACACCTACCAGGTGATCCTCTCGGCGGCCGACGACGACCGCCAGTTCGAGGAAGACATGGCCCGCCTGTCGGTGCGCAACAAGGCCGGGCAGCTGGTGCCGCTGTCGGCCTTCTCGAGCGTCAAGCGCACCGTCGGCCCGACCTCGGTCAACCACCAGGGGCAACTGCAGGCCGTGACCGTGTCCTTCAACCTCGCGCCCGACGTGCCCCTGGGCGACGCGACCGCGAAGGTCGACCGGTTCAAGGCCGATCTCAAGATGCCGGCCTCGATCATCACCAGCTACGGCGGCGACGCGGCCGTGTTCCAGAGTTCGCAGGCGAGCCAGGCCGTGCTGCTGATCCTGGCGGTGCTGGTGATCTACGTGCTGCTGGGTGTGCTCTACGAGAGCTACATCCATCCGCTGACCATCCTGGCCGGCCTGCCTTCGGCGGCGGTGGGCGCGCTGCTGTCGCTCAAGCTCTTCGGCTTCGACCTGACCTTGATCGCGACCATCGGCATCCTGCTTTTGATCGGCATCGTCAAGAAGAACGCGATCATGATGATCGACTTCGCGCTCGATGCGCAGCGCGCCCAGGGCCTGCAGCCGATCGATGCGATCCGCGAGGCCTGCCGGTTGCGTTTCCGCCCCATCCTGATGACCACGCTGGCGGCGCTGATGGGCGCACTGCCGCTCGCGCTGGGCTTGGGCGCCGGCGCCGAGCTGCGCCAGCCGCTGGGCGTGGCGGTGGTCGGCGGGCTGATCTTCTCGCAGGTGATCACGCTCTACATCACGCCGGCGATCTACCTGGCGCTCGACCGCTACAGCGGCAGCGGGCCGATGCAGGAACTGCCCGGGGAAGCGCCGGCGCACGCGGCGCCGCACGCCGCGAGCTGAAGCGCCGGATTCAGTGCACGGGATCGCGCTGCCAGGCCGCGGCAGTGCGCGCGCCGGCATGCGCACCCGCGCGGCCGCCGGCTGCGGAATGGACCGCAGACGCCGTACCGCCGTGCGTCACGCGCAGGGCCCAGTCGCACACCACCCGCATGAAGGTCTGCTGCGAGGCCATCGAGGTGAGGCTGTGGTCGATCTCGGCGATGAACTCGTACTCGAACTGCTGCATGAAGGGCTCGTCGGCAAAGGGACCGAGCTGGTCACGGCCGCGGTCGGTGACGTGCATGGTGCCGGTATAGAACAGCAGCACCGCCACGTTGCGCTCCGCCAGCTGCGTCATGGAGCGGCGGAACAGCGCGGCCGTGACTTCCGGCGGATCGGGTTCGAAGATGCTGGGCGCCGCAGCGGCCGCGGCGCTGGTCGAGAACTTGCGCTGCAGCCAGCGAACGGTCTTGCCGATCACGGCCGGATTGGTCGGCACCGCCAGCGCGCGATGCAGGGTGCGCTCCCAGCGCGCGCGGCGGCCGGGGAAGGCGTAGCCGTCGAACATGAGGAGCCCGATCACGCGCGCATCGGCGACCGCCAGCGAGAGCCCGTTGGTGGCGCCCGAGCACAGGCCGATCGCGATGAAGCGGCGAATGCCGAGCATGGTCTGGATCAGGTTCATCGCCGCCTGCAGGTCGAACACCGCCTGCGTGAGGAAGTGCTCGGAGCCGCCGGCCGGGCCGCTGTCGCCCAGGCCCGCGAGATCGAAGCGGATGCTGCTGATGCCGCGCGCGGCCATCTGCCGCGCCAGCTTCACGTTGATGCGCCGCGGGCCGATGCGGTGGTTCGCGCCCATGTTGAGCATCAGGCAGGCCACGGGTGCCAGCGAACCCTCGGCGGGCGTCGTGATGATGCCGATCAGCGCGCCGTCGGGCCCGAACTGGACGGGGATTTCCTTGTAGTCATTCATGGACTTCTGCCAGCAAGCGTTGCAAGGCCTCCGTGGGAACCATCGCGTTGTTGGGATGCGGATCGGAGGTCCAGATCAGCGGATGCTGGAACGGCGAGACGCGCAGCGGCATGTGGCGGGCCGTCTCCTTGCCCGCCCAATGATGGGCCGGGTGGTCGTCCGCATCGGCGAGCACCACCGTCTCGTGCAGCGCCGTGAGCTGCAGGGTTTCCGGCCCGAGCGCGCGCAGCTGCTGGCGCAGCAGCGGCGAGACGCCGAAGCCGAAGATCTCGTCGGTGAAGGCATCGCCGTCCTTCGCCAGCCGGCGGCGCCATGCCGGGTCGGGCACGCAGAAGGAGCGTTCGAGCGCATCCACGTGCCCGGCGCGCAGTGTCTCGACGTAGCGCGCGCCGTCGACGATCGGGTCCCACAGGAGCAGCCGCGCCGGATCGCAGCGCCCGCTCTTGGCCGCCAGCACCGCCAGCGCGGCGCCCAGGCGCGCGCCGAGCCAAACGATGCGCCGGCTGCCGGCGCGGCGCCGCAGCTCCTCGTGCGCGGTGCAGATGTCACGCCGCCAGCCTTCGAGATCGCCATCGGTGTCCTCGCCGGGCGAGTCGCCGCTGCCGTGGTAGTCGAAGCGCAGCACCGCCACGCCCGAGCGCGCGAGCCGGTCGGACAGCACGCGGAAAAGGCGGTGCGCACGCACCGCCTCCTGCCCGAGCGGCGGGCAGATCAGCACGGCGACGCCGCTGTCGCGCTCGGGCGAATGGAAGAGCCCGAACAATTGCCGCGAGGCGGGGCCGAAGAGCATCGGTGTCATGCGTAAGTCTCGCTTTCGACGATGGGCATTCGCTGTACGACGACCGCCTCTTCGCATATCAGCACCCGCGCCATCGCGCACAGGGCGCCCTGGACATCATGGAGCGAGGAGAGGGCCAGCCGCACCACGCCGTCGGCGGAGGTGATCTTCACTTCGCGCGAATCGGGCACCACGCCCACGTCGAAGCTGCGCGTGTCGACCGACAGGCCCATGCCGGTGGCCTTGAGGCAGGCTTCCTTGCGGGTCCAGCAGCTGAGAAAGGCGCGGTCGCGCGCGCTGGGTTCGAGCTGAGCCAGTGCACGCCGCTCGCTCTCGGTGAAGTAGCTGGCGGCCAGCGCCGCCGCATCCGGCATCGGGCGCAGCAGTTCGACGTCGACACCCACTTCGGCCTCGTCGCAGACTGCGATCATCGCCACCGACTGGCTGTGGCTCAGGTTGAAGCGCAGGCCCGCATGCTCGACCAGCGTGGGCTTGCCGAACGCGCCGTGGTCGAAGTCCAGCAGGCTCGCGGGGATGCCGCATTGCGACGAGAGCGTCTCGCGCAAGGCCGCATGGGCGGCGATGAAGCGATTGCGGTCACGCCGGAAGACGAAGCGCCGCGCGCGCTCCCACTCGCTCTCCGACAGGGCGGCCACGGCCTGCGGTGCCGGGGTGGCGTCCAGGTCGACTTGCCAGAGGCGGCAATACGCCGAAGAGGGGAGTTGCGTGGTCGTCATGGCAAGCTCTTCAGCCCTTGCGGCCCCAGCCGGAGAACACGCGGCCGAGCAGGCCGCCGCGCCTGGATTCGTTTGCTGCCGGCTCGGCGGCCATGGCGTCGAGCGCACTGCCGGCGGCAGCCGACGCCAGTTGGCCCAGGCTCTCGAACACATAGCGGCGCGGCTCCACGCGGAAACCCATCACCTGCTCGGCCTGCTGGATCACGCGCATCGCCAGCAGCGAGTCGCCGCCCAGGTCGAAGAAGTTGTCGTTGGCGCGGATGTCGTTGACATCGATGCTGAGCGCGCTGGCCCAGATCTGCGCCAGTTTCGCCTGCTCGGGCAAGAGCAGCACCTGCGGCTGCTGCGGCCGCGCGGCCACGGTTTGCGCCGCCGTGGGTGCGGGCGCGTCATCGGCCGCGAGCCGCTGCAGGTAGACCGCGCTCGCGGAGCCGGCCGGCGCCGAGAGGGCTTCCAGCGTGGCGTCCGACTGCTGGGCGACGAGGCGCAGCAGCTCGATATAGCGCTCCTTGAAGGCGGCGCCGGTCTCGCGCCTGTAGATGTCGGCGTTGTAGACCACGGCGCCTTCGAGGCCGTCGGGCTTGTCCATCAGCCAGATGCCGAGATCGTCGGTCGCGCCGCGCTGCGGCAGGTGCATCTGGCGGTGCTTGAGGTCCCCGATGTCGCGCGGCCGCTCGCGTGCGTCCTGGAACGAGAACAAGGCCTGGTAGAGCCCCACGCCCTGGGCGCGCTCCACGAATTCGGGCTCGCTGACCAGGCGCTCGAACGGGATCTGCTGGTGGCTCATCACCGCGATCAGCTCCTGCTTGACGTAGCGCATGAACTCGCCGAAGCGCAGCGACTTGTCGATCTGGAAGGACAGCGGCAGCACGTTGTTGAAGAAGCCCATCACCGGCTCGAGCTCGGGCGCCTCGCGGCCGCGCACCGGCGTCGCGATGACGATCGAGCGGCTGTCGATGATGCTGCTCATCATGAGAATGTAGACGCCCAGCGTCAGCATGTTGAGCGTGACGTCGTGGCGCTGGCCGATCTCGCGCAGCCGCTCGGTGAGCACCTTGTCGACGGTGATCCAGTGCGCGCCGCCCTGGCCGCTCATGCCTGCGCGGCGCGGCATGTCGGTGCGCGGCGCCTTCGGCGTCGGCGAGTTCGCGAAGCGGTCCTTCCAGTAGCGCAGCTGGGCTTCGAACTCGGGCTCGCCGAGCCAGCGCGCGAACCAGTCGGCGTAGTCGCCGTGGGTCACGGCCAGCGGCGCCAGGCCGTGCGCTTCGCCGCGCACCAGCGCGCCGTAGATGGTCGACAGCTCGCTCTGCAGGATGTCGAAGGACCAGCCGTCCCAGATCAGGTGGTGCGGCACGAACACGAAGGCATGGTCGTCGGCGGCGATTCGGTAGAGCGCCGCATGGAACATCGGGGCGCGATGGATGTCGATCGGCTTGTCCGCGAGCTCGTGCATGCGCTCGACCAGCTCGGCCTCGCGCTGGTCGTCGGGCAGGTGGCCGAGGTCGATCACCGGGAGCTCGTAGTCCAGCTCGGCGGCGATCAGCGCCGCCGGCGCGCCGGTGGCGGGATCGGGGCCGATCGCGGTGCGCAGCGAGGGCTGCCGCTCGATCATGATGCCGAGCGCTGCCTTGAACTTCTCGACGTCCAGTGGCCCGCCGAGGCGGTGCGCGGACGGGGCGTTGTAGGTCGGCCGTCCGGGGTGCAGCTCTTCCACGAAGCGGATGCGCTCCTGCATCGGCGTGAGCGGGGCGCTCCGCCGGTCCGCGACATGCGCGATCGGCGCACTGCGGGGCGCGTTGCTGCTGTTCAGGCCTTCGATCGCCGCCGCCAGCCGCTCGGCCGTCGGTGCCTCGAACAGCATGCGCAGCGGCACCGTGAGCTCGAATTCGCGGCTCAGCAAGGTCGCGAGCCGCGCCGCCAGCAGCGAGTGGCCGCCGAGCGAGAAGAAGTCGTCGTGGATGCCCAGGCCCGGCAGGTTGAGCACGCGCTCCATCGTTTCCATCACGATGCGTTCGCGCTCGTTGCGCGGCGCCACGCGCTCGCTCGTCTGCTCGCGCGTCGCGCTCGGCTTGGGCAGCGCCTTGCGGTCCACCTTGCCGTTGGGCAGGAGCGGAATGGCATCGAGGCCGACCACGTGCTGCGGCACCATGTACTGCGGCAGGCGGCTGCGCAGGTGGCGGTCGAGCGCGGCCAGGTCGACCGTGGCCCCGGGCGAAGGCGCAAGGTAGGCCACCAGGCGCACGTCGCCCGGCTGGTCCTCGCGCGTGATCACCACGCTGCGGGCGACGCCCGGTGCCTCGTTGCAGCGCGCTTCGATCTCGCCGAGCTCGATGCGGTAGCCGCGCACCTTGACCTGGAAGTCGAAGCGGCCCATGTGCTCCAAGAGGCCGTCGTTGCGCCAGCGGCCGCGGTCGCCGCTGCGGTAGATCAGCGTCGGAACGCCGTCGATGGCGGTCGTCACGAAGCGCTCGGCCGTGAGTTCGGGCCGATCGAGGTAGCCCAGCGTCACGCCCATGCCGCTGATGCAGATCTCGCCCGGCACGCCGATCGGGCAGGGCTGCAGGTTGTTGTCGAGGATCCAGACGCCGGTGTTGGCCATCGGGCGGCCGATCGAGACGCCGCGCGCCGCGACGCTCGGGCGCTCCATCTTCCAGACGGTCGACCAGACCGTGGTCTCGGTCGGTCCGTACAGGTTCCAGAGCTCGCTCGTGCGGTCCATCAGCTCGAGCGACAGGTCCGCAGGCACCGGCTCGGCGCCGATCCAGGCGCGGAAGCCGCGCGGGCCCGACCACTGCGCATCGAGCAGCAGCCGCCACATGCCGGGGGTGGCCTGCAGGATGGTGATGTTCTCGGATTCGAGGGTGGCGCGCAGCCGGTTGCCGTCCATCGCGACTTCGCGCTGCACGATCACGATCTCGGCGCCGGCGGCCAGCGGCAGCATGACTTCGGGCACCGCCATGTCGAAGGACAGCGTGGTCACCGCGGCCAGCCGATCGTCCGGGCCGATGCCCGGCTCGCGCTGCATGGTCTGCATCAGGTTGGCCACCGCGCGGTGCGGCACGCACACGCCCTTGGGCTTGCCGGTAGAGCCCGAGGTGTAGATCACGTAGGCGGTGTCCTCGCCCTGCGCATCCTGGTCGCCGGCCGCAAGCGGCGCGGGCGATTCGTTCTGCCAGGCGGTGTCGAGGTCGAGCAGCAGCACGCGCGCGGCCGCGTCCGCGCGCCAGGCCTTCGGCGCCGCAGCGATCGAGGAGGCGGTCAGCAGCAGGCCGAGCTTCGCGTCCTCGGCGTAGTAGTCCAGGCGCGCCTGCGGGAAGGCGGGGTCGAGCGGCACGTAGGCCGCGCCGCTCTTGAGCACGGCGAGCAGGGCCACGAACATGTCGAAGCCGCGGTCCAGGCACAGGCCGACTCTTTCGCCGCGGCCCATGCCGCGTGCGCGCAGCGCATGGGCCAGCCGGTTCGAGCGCTCGTCGAGCTCGCGGTAGCTCATGCGCCGGGCGCCGTCGCGCAACGCCGGCTGCGCGGGTTGCGCCGCCGCATGCTTCATGAAGCCCGCGTGCATCAGCGGGGCGCCTTCCAGTGGCGTCGGCGCCGGCTGCAGCGCCGCGAGGGCATGCGCTTCGACGCTCGACAACAGTTCGAGCTGGCCGACCGGCCGGGCCGGGTTGCGCACCACGGCGCGTAGCAGGGATTCGTACATGCCGAGCCAGCGGCGCACGCTCGCATCGTCGTAGAGGTCGGCGTTGTACTGCGCCTCCATCTGCATGCCGCCGGCCACCGGCGTCACGTTGAGGAAGAGCTCGAAGTTCTCGTAGCGGCGCGCGATGGTGCTCTGCTCGACTTGCAGGTCGGGGAAGTTGCCCTCGTTGGGCGCCGCGTCGCGGTCGACGTTGAACAGCACGTTCACCAGCGGCAGGCGGCTGGGGTCGCGCGGCACTGGCAGCTTCTTGAGCAGCGAGCCGTAGGTCAGCGTCTGGTGCTCGAAGGCGTCGAGCAGGGCGCTGCCCGACTGGCGCGCCAGCACGTCGAAGGCGGTCTTCGGATCGACCGCTACGCGGATCGGCAGCAGGTTGACGCAGTGCCCGACCAGCGAGGTCATGTCGCTGGGCATCTGGCCCGCGGCCGCGATGCCGATCACCAGGTCGTCCTGCGCCGTCAGGCGGTGCAGGGTGGCGGCGAAGGCGCTGAACATGGTGGCGAACAGGCTGGTGCCCGAGACGGCGCCGACCTTGCGCAGGCCGTCGATCAGCTCCTGCGGCAGCAGGTGGTCGATGCGGTACGAATTGAAGGTGCGCACGGCCGGCCGCGGGCGGTCGAGCGGGAGCTCCAGCACCGGCAGGCTGCCGCCGGCGAAGCGCGAGAGCCAGTAGCCGACGTGGGCGTCCATCTCGGGGCTGTTCGCTTCCTGCGCCTCCCAGGCGGCGTAGTCGGAATACTGGGCCGCCGGTTCGAGTGCCGGGCCGGCGCCGATCTGCTCGGCGTAAAGATGCCCCAAGTCCTGGCTGATGATGCCCCACGACCAGCCGTCGCAGACCGCATGGTGCGCACCCAACACGAGCATGTGGTCGATCGGCGACAGCCGGTAGAGCGCGGCCCTGAAGAGCGGGCCCTGCTCGAGCTGGAACGGGTCGAGCACGGCGGCCACGCCGTCTTCCTCCAGCCTGCGCTTCTGCGCCGCCGGATCGAGCGCGCCGAGGTCGTGCTCGGCCATGTGAACGGGCGCGGGCTCGCCGATCAGCAGTTGCGTGCCATCGGGCGAGATGGTGGCGCGCAGCGATTCGTGGCGCGCCACCAGCCGGTCGAGCGCACTGGCGAGCGCGCGCGTGTCCAGCGTGCCCTTGAGCCGCAGCCGCAGCGACTCGTTGTAGGCCAGCGAAGCCTCGGGGCTCAGGCGATCGCCGAGCCAGACTTCGCGCTGCGCCTCGGTGGTCGAGACGATGCGCTCGATCAGGCCCGAGGCGAAGGGGTCGAAGTCCTCGGCGGTGTCCTCGGCGGACAAGGTGGCGACGGCGTCGTTCATGCTTTGTACTTGGTGAATTTGCCCTGGGCGTTCGGATCGGGCACGAACCACGCGGGCTGGCCGTCCTTGTCGCGACCGAGCCGCGCGTCGGGTGCCGGCGGGTGCGAGGGGTCGAGCGCCATCTTGGGCGCGGCGCGCCGTGGCAGCAGTTCGGCTTCCTGCATCTCGGCGATCGACTCCTTGAAGGCCGACTTGATGGTCGCGATGTCCTGCTGCGTGTGCGCGGTCGTCATGAAGCAGGGGAAGTTGTCCAGGATGTGCACGCCGCGGCTGCGCATCATGGCGAACAGCAGGTCCTGCAGCGGATGGTCTTCGAGCCAGCTCACGCGCCAGAGCGATGTGAAGTAGCGGATCTCGACCGGCGCACCCACTTCGCGGCAGAAGGCCGAGAGCTCGTCGGCCATGGCCGCGGTGTGCAGGTTCAGCTGCGTCTGCAGCTTGTTGTTGTCGGCCTTCAGGTGTTCGAGCGCGGCCTTCGATGCGGCCAGCGCCAGCGGATGGCGCACGAAGGTGCCCGCGAAGTAGGTCACGCCCACGGTGGGCACCGAGTCGTCGCCGTACTGCCAGGGGCCCCCGTCCAGTGCGTCCATGTACTGCCGCCTGCCGGCGATCACGCCGACCGGGAAGCCGCCGCCCAGCACCTTGCCGTAGGTCGCGAGATCGGCGCGGATGCCGAAGATCGCCTGGGCGCCGCCGAGGTCGGAGCGGAAGCCGGTGATGACCTCGTCGAAGATCAGGCAGGTCTCGGATTTCTCGGTGATTGCGCGCACCTCGCGCAGGAACTCGCGCGGCTGGAAGTCGGGCCGGCGGCTCTGCACCGGCTCGACCAGCACGGCCGCCAGGTCCTCGGCGTTGGCGCGGATGAATTCCAGCGCCTCGGGCGTGCCGTAGTCCAGCACGCGCACATCGCCGAACATGCCCTGCAGCACGCCGGGCGCCGCTGACATGCCCTTGCCGCCGCGGCCGGCGCGCACCAGCACCTCGTCGAAGGTGCCGTGGTAGGAGCCGGTGAACAGCACCACCGTGCTGCGGCCGGTGACGGTGCGCGCGATGCGCAGCGCCGCCATCACGGCTTCGGAACCGGTGTTGCACAGGCCCGCGCGGTCGAAGCCGGTGAGCTCGCACAAGAGCCGGGTGACCTCGGCCGCCAGCGGATGCTGCGGGCCGATCTCGTAGCCGAGCTCGAGCTGCTTCTTCACCGCCTCGTTGATGAAGTCGGGCGTCCAGCCGAACAGGTTCATGCCGAAGCCGTTGAGCGTGTCGACGTATTCGTTGCCGTCGATGTCCCACATGCGCGAACCCTTGGAGCGCTCGATCACGATCTGGTAGGTGATCTCCTTGGTCGCCGGCCGGAAGCCGTTGACCACGCGCGGGTCGGCCATGTGCGGGCGGTTGTGCTCGGTGAAGGTCTTGCTCTTCTGCGTGCGCTCGACATAGCGGCGCATGAAGGCCGCGAGGCGTGCCTTCTGGCGCTCGGTCGGCTCCTTGCTCTGCGTGTGGATGCGCGCGATGGCGCCGAAGGCTTTCTTGACGTCGTACTTCGGTCCGACGGCAGGCTCCTCGGCAGCAGCCGGCTCGGAGGTGTTGGACGCCGTGGCCGCGGCGGTGGCCATGGGCGTGGGTTGCTCCACCGCCGGGGCCGGCAGCACAGGGCTGACCGGCACCGTCGGCGCCGCCGACAGCAATGCGAGTTGCTGTTGCATCAATTGCATCTGCTGCGCGATGACCTGCTGCACCAGGCTGCCGTTGCCGCCCGCCATGAAGGCGGCGGGTTGTTGCATGGCCGGCATCGCCACCGGCACTGCCGCCACGGCCTGCTGCTGCGGAATGGCGACGGGCATTGCCGACGCTACCGGTGCGACGGCTGCGGCCGGCGCGACCGCATCGGGCGGCAGCGTGGCATCGAGGAACTCGGCCAGCGCATCGAAGCTGCGATAGCTCTCCATCAGCTGGCGGAACGTGAGGTTGACCTTGAAGGTCTTCTTGACCTGCAGCGCGGCCTGCGTGAGCGTGAGCGAGTCGAGGCCGATCTCGACGAAGGGCGCGGCGCCCTCGACATCGGCCATGTCGGCGCCCGAGAGATTCTCGAACAGCTCGCGCAGGCGCGTGACGAGGGAAGCGCGGCGTGCGGGCGGCGTGGAAGTGGCGGCAGCAGCGGCAACGGTCATTGTCAACTCCGGGATCGATGGGGGCAGGGGCAAAGCGGTGGGAGAAAGCGCTGCGGGAAGCGCGGGCGCGGCGACAGTCGACGCGATGTCGACCCAGAAGCGCTTGCGCTCGAAGGGGTAGGTGGGCAGGCGCACGCGGCGCTTGCTGGCGCGCGTGTCGAGGGCGCCCAGGTCGATCTCGACGCCCTGGGCCCAGAGCCGTCCCGCCCCGAGCCGCCAGGCGGCGTTCTCGCCGGCCGGCTGGTCGGCCAGCAGCGAGACCGCCGGTGCCGGCAAGACCTTGCTCGCGTGCTGGCGCACCAGCGTCGCCAGCGTGTTGCGGGGGCCGATCTCGACGAAGTGCGGATGCGCGAGCTGGCCCAGCACCTCGCGCACGGCGGGCGAGAAGCGCACCGTTTCGCGCAGGTGGCGCGCCCAGTAGCGCGGGTCGGTCGCTTCCTCGTCGCTCAACAGGCGGCCGGTGAGGGTCGAATAGATCGGCAGGCGAGGCGGCGCGAGCGGCGTCTCGCGCACCAGCGCCTCGAAGGGCGCGACCGCCGCATCCATCATCGCGGAGTGGAAGGCGTGCGAGGTCTGCAGCGCCTTGGCGACGATGCCGCGGGCTTCGAGTTCGGCGCGCAGCGCCTCGATCGCGTCGCTCGGCCCCGCGGCCACGCAGACCGCCGGACCGTTGTCGGCGGCGAGCGAAATCCCTTCGGGCAAGAGCGGCTGCAGCTCGGCGGCCGGCAGGCGCACCGACAGCATGGTGCCGGCGGGCAATGCCTGCATCAAGGCGCCGCGCCGCGCCACCAGGCGCGCCGCATCCTCGAGCCGCATCACGCCGGCCAGCACGGCGGCGGCGAATTCACCGACGCTGTGGCCGATCATCGCGACCGGCTTGACGCCGAGCGCCATCAGCTGGCGCGCCAGCGCGTATTCGAGCGCGAAGGTGGCGGGCTGCGTGACCGAGGTCGGGGCCAGCGCGGCGGCATCGTCCGAGAACATGCGCTCGCGCAGGTCGAAGCCGAGCACGCCGTCGAAGGCCTGCAGACATGCGTCGAAGGCGGCGCGGAAGACGGCGTCGCCGGCATGCAGGGTGCGGCCCATGCCGGCGTACTGCGCGCCCTGGCCCGGGAACATGAAGACCGGCTGCGGGACCCAGGCGTTGACCGAGGCGCCGGCGCGTGCCGACGAGTCGGCGCTGCGCAGGGCCGCCACCGCTTCGTCGATCGACTCCGCCACCACGCAGGCGCGCTGAGCGAACTGCTTGCGTCCGACGCGCAGCGTGTGGGCGACGTCGGCCAGCGAGAGCGCGCGCTGCGCGTCGAGGTGGTCGGCCAGCCGGGCGGCGGCGGCGGAGAGCGCTGCCGGTGTCCGTGCGGAGAGCGTGAGCAGTTGCGGGCCGCTCGCGGGATCGGAGGGCGCGGCCGGCGGCGCTTCCTCGACGATCACGTGCGCGTTGGTGCCGCCGACGCCGAAGCTGCTGACGCCGGCCCGGCGTGGCACCGCGCCGCGCGGCCAGGGCTGCAGCGCGCTGTTCACGCGGAAGGGCGTGGCCTCGAAATCGATGGCCGGATTCGGCGCCTCGTAGTGCAGGCTGGCGGGGATCGCTTCGCAGTGCAGGGCGAGCGCGGTCTTGATCATGCCCGCCGCGCCGGCGGCCGTGACCATGTGGCCGACGTTGCTCTTCAGCGAGCCGATGGTGCAGAAGCCGGTGTCGGCGGTGTGGGCGGCGTAGGCGCGCGCCAGGCCCTCGACCTCGATCGGATCGCCCATCGGCGTCGCCGTGCCGTGCGTCTCGACGTAGGAGATGCTGCGCGCCTCGACCCCGGCCGAGGCCAGCGCCGCTTCGATCACCGCGGCCTGGCCGTCCACGCTGGGCGCGGTGAAGCTGGCCTTGGCCCCGCCGTCGTTGTTGATGGCGGCGCCGCGCAGCACCGCATAGATGGTGTCGCCGTCGGCGATCGCGTCGGAAAGCCGCTTGAGCAGCACGACCGTCGCGCCGTCGCTGAACACCGTGCCCCTGGCCTTGGCGTCGAAGCTGCGCGTATGGCCGTCGGGCGACAGCATCGAGCCCTCGTTGTAGAGATAGCCGCTTCTCGGCGGGCAGGTGACCGAGGCGCCGCCCGCCAGCGCCATGCGGCATTGGCCGGTGCGCAGCGCGAAGAAGGCCTGCGCAATCGCCACCAGCGAGGTCGAGCAGGCGGTGTGCACGCTCACGGCCGGGCCGGTGAGGTTGAGCTTGTTGGCCACCCGCGTGGTGATGTAGTCCTTCTCGTTGGCCAGCATCACCTGGAACTCGCCGACCATCTCGACCAGGTCGGGCCGCGTCGCGACGTGGCGCTGGAAGTAGCTCGCGTTGTACATGCCGCCGTACACGCCGACCGGGCCGGGCGCCTGGTCGGGCACGTAGCCGGCGCGTTCGAGGCATTCCCAGCAGATCTCGAGGAACACGCGCTGCTGCGGGTCCATCAGCTCCGCTTCCTTCGGGTTGATGCCGAAGAAGGCGGCGTCGAACTGCTCGATATCGTCGATCACGCCGCGGGCGCGCACGTAGAGCGGGTCGGCACGCAGTGCGGCGCTGACGCCGGCATCGAGCGTGGCGTCGTCGAAGAAGCTGATCGACTCGCGGCCGGCCATCAGGTTGTCCCAGAACTGCTCGACATCCGAGGCGCCGGGGAAGCGGCCGGCCATGGCGATCAGCGCCACCGGTTCCATATCGTTGCCGCCGGCCGGCTTCGCCGCGGTTGCGCGCTCGCGCTGCGCTTGCGGCGCAGCGGGCTGGTCGTCCTGCATGCCGGCGGCCAGCGCCGCGGGCGTCGGCTGGCGGAAGAACAGGTTGGTCGAGAGGCGGCGTTCACGGCCTTGCTGCAGGTCCTTCAGCACCCTGAGCACCAGGAGCGAATCGCCGCCGAGGTCGAAGAAGTTGTCGCTGCGGCCGACCTGGTCCAGGCCCAGGGCCCGTGCGAAGGCGGCGCAGACTCGGCGTTCCGCGTCGTTGCGCGCTTCCTCGAAGGGCTGCGCGAGCTCGGGCCGCTGGCGCGGCGGCTCGGGCAGCGCGCGGCGGTCCAGCTTGCCGTTGGTCGTGACCGGCAGTTGTTGGAGCCAGACCTGCGCCGCCGGCAGCATGGCTTCGGGCAGGTGCTCTGCGAGATGCTGGCGCAGCTGGGACCATGGCAGCTCGGCGTCGCGCGCCACGAGGTAGGCCACGAGGCGCAGGCGCCCGCCGGCATCGGCGCGCGGCACGACCGCGCAGGACTTGATGTCCGGATGCGCGAGCAGCGCGGCTTCGACTTCGCCGGTCTCGATGCGGTGGCCGCGGATCTTGACCTGGCCGTCGATGCGGCCGATGTATTCGATCGTGCCGTCGGCGAGCCAGCGCGCCTGGTCGCCGGTGCGGTAGAGGCGCTCGCCGGGCGCGCCGAAGGGGTCGGCGACGAAGCGCTCGGCGCTCAGGTCGGGGCGCCGCAGGTAGCCGCGCGCCAGGCCGCGGCCGCCGATGCAGAGTTCGCCGACCAGGCCGGCAGGCAGCATCGCCATCGCGGGGCTCAGCACGCGCAGCACGGTGTCGTTGATCGGGCGGCCGATCGGCACCGAACGCGCGTCGGCCGGCAGGTCGCGGGGAATGCGGTGCGTGGCCGCGAAGGTGGTGCACTCCGTCGGCCCGTAGCCGTTGATCAGCGAGAGACCGGGCAGCGCCGCCAGGGCGCGCCGCACGTGCGGCACCGACAGCGCTTCGCCGCCGGTCAGCAGCTGGCGCAGGCCAGCCAGTTGCGCGGGATCGTCCTCGACCACCGCGTTGAACAGGCCGGCCGTGAGCCAGGCGGTCTTCACCGAATGCTGGGCGATGATGCGCGCGAGGCCGGCGCCCGTGGGCACCTTCTCGTCATGCACCACGCAGATGCCGCCAGTGAGCAGCGGGCCCCAGATTTCCAGGGTCGAGGCATCGAAGCCCAGCGGCGCCGCATGCAGCATCGCTTCGCCGGCCGGGAGCTCGACGTAATTCGGCTCGACCACGAGGCGCAGGATCGAGCGATGGCAGATCTCGATGCCCTTGGGCGTGCCGGTCGAGCCGGAGGTGTACATCACGTAGGCCACCGATTCGCCGTCGGCCGCGGCCGGTGCCAGCGGCGGCAGCGCGGCGTCGTCTGCCTCGTCGTCGATGGACAGGAGCGCCCGGCCGCTCGGCACCAACGGCCGATAAGCGGCCTGCGTCACGACCAGGCCGACTTCGGAATCCGAGAGCATGAACGCGATGCGTTCGGCCGGGAAGTCGGGCTGCACCGGCACGTAGACGGCACCGGCCTTCAGGATGCCCAGCAGCGCGATCACGGCCGCGCTCGAGCGGTCGAGCAGCAGGCCCACCGTGTCGCCGGCGCGGATGCCGCGCGCCTGCAGGCGGCGCGCCATCCGCTCGGCGCGCTCGGCCAGCTCGCGGTAGCTCAGCGCGCCTTCTTCGCCCGCGAGCGCGGGCGCGTCGGGACGGGCTGCGGCCTGGCGGTCGAACAGGGCGTGGACGGTCAGCGCAGGGTCATGGGCCGGCGCTGCGCGGTTCCATGTTTCCAGCTGGCGCCGGCTGTCGATGGCCGGCAGCGTGCGGATCTCGCGCAGGCGCGCGTCGGGGCGCTCGAGCAGGTCGGAGGCGGTATCGGCGATGGCCAGCAGCAGGCCGAGTTCGATCGCGCTGTCCATCAACGAAGCGGCGGCGGCCAGCCGGAGCGTTG
Source organism: Variovorax paradoxus (assembly GCF_018614915.1). Lineage (GTDB taxonomy): Bacteria > Pseudomonadota > Gammaproteobacteria > Burkholderiales > Burkholderiaceae_C > Variovorax > Variovorax paradoxus_K. The sequence continues at coordinate 277,454 of NZ_JAGGNU010000014.1, forward strand.
CCGGACGGCCCGCGGGGGCATAGAAATCCAGTTGAAGCGAAGGCGGGTCGGCCTGGCCGGCGCTCGCGCCGTCACGCAACCAGAGCGCAAAAGGGGGCGACGATCCAGCCGTCGACGCGGCGACGGTGTTGCGGCGTGCGCGGTCGACCTCCGCGAGCCACTGCTGCGCGCTCTTGTCGCCGTCGAAGTTCACCGAGACGTCGGCACCCGGCGCCTCGTGCAGCGTGACCGCTGCGAGGCCCAGCCAGCGGGACTGAAGCAGGATCCACGAAGCGGCGAAGAGGGTGTCCGGCAGAAAGCCCGAGGCCTGGGCCTGTGCGGCCCACCGGGTGGCGAGTGCCACCGGGACATCGAGGCTGGAGACCTGCACTGCGGCTTGCCCCGCGGCGCCGGCACGGGGTACGAACAGGTCCGCCAGTGAAGGCGCCGTCGCCCCGGCCGAGGGATTGGGTTGAGATCCTGGTTCCATGAACTGATGGCTCCGCTGTTAGCCCTGTTGCTTCCTTGCCTCGTCGTCGCCGCTACATGTATCCGTTGAGAGTAACTACAAAGCATTCACTCGATATGCCGGATATTGCCTCTTCACGGCGCCTTGTGCCACCGTACAAAAGGCTAAGTAGCCAGCCTATGTCGTTTGGAGACACTGCAACATTCGACGCATTTGGTTGCGGCTGCCGTAGGACATTGCGGACACGATTCTGCCTCCCTTTTTACATTTTTAATACAAAGGAGGTACAAGAAACGCTGCGTCACGGCCAGAACTCATAGAAAAGTTCTATCTTTAACCGATCCGGCCGGTCAGGCCGCGGTTTCGTCGAGGGAGCCGTCGCTCAGGTGTCCGATGTCGCCCCAGCCCACGAGCGTGAAGCCCTGGGGTGTCCAGAGCAGGCGGTTGATGGCAGCGTTGCCCAGGTGCCAGGTGCGCGGCGCCTGCAGTTCCTGGCGGGTGGCAGCGCGGTAGAGAACGTCCATCACGCCCCCGTGCGCCACCATCACCACCAGTTCGCCCGCATGCTGCGCCGCGAGCCGCGCGGCCACACCGGTCACGCGCTCCCTGAAGTCCAGCAGCGACTCACCGCCATCCGGCGCGAAGGCCGGATCGCGGGTACGCCAGAGCCGGGCCTGGTCGGGGAGCGTGGCATCGATGTCGGCGAAGGTGCGGCCTTCGAAGTGGCCGAAGGCCCGCTCGCGCAGCCCTGGCTCCGATTGCACCTCGATGGCGCGCGGCCGGGCGATTTCGAGTGCGGTCTGCCAGGCGCGCGCGAGGTCGCTGGCATAGATGGCGGCGATGGATTCCTCCGCGAGCGCCTGGCCGACGCGCCGCGCCTGCCAGAGGCCCGTGTCGTTCAGGGCGATGTCGAGCTGACCCTGAATGCGGGTGTCGACATTCCAAGCGGTTTCGCCGTGGCGCACGGCAATCAGGCGGGTGACCTCCATCGGCGGCGATTCTAGGGCGCGGCCTTGGCAGTCGAGACCTCGATGTCCACGCGGCGTTCGCCCTGCGGGGGGTTCGGGAAGCCCTGCAGGGCAGCCTGGAACATCACCGGCAGCACCCTTGCGCTGGCGGTGTAGGGGCCGTCATTGCGCGCATGGGTCTCGTACACCACGCGGTTGGACGGCAGTTCGCGCAGCACGATGCTGACCTCGCGCGCGTACCAGGGGTTCGATGCGGGCGGAAAGGCCGGGCCGTACCAGCCGCCGCCATACCAGCCCCGGCCATACCAGGCCGAGCCGTAGTAGCGGCCATGGCGGTAGGGCCCCCAGGGGCCGGCACCGTAGAACCAGGGGTCGGCCCAGGGCGAGAGCTCGGCCGTCACGCGGGCGCCGATCTGCGCCGTGTAGCGGGGGTCGGCATCGTCGCGGCGCAGGCCGACGCGCTCGAGGGCGGCGCCCGCCATCGCTTCGAGCTGTTGCTGCTGGGCCTCGCTGGCCTGCTGCGAGGGCAGGCGTTCGAAGCGATAGCCCGCGCCGGACGGAATCGTTCCGATGCTGGAGAAGCTCTTCACCTCGCTGTCGACCACCCAGCGGGTGGCGCAGCCCGTCAGGCCGACGGTGAGGACAAGGGCGGTGAGCGCAAGTTTCATGCGGATCTCCTGGTGGAGGCGCGGTCCCTCAAAGTTGCACGATGCGCAGCGCGGAGGGCGCCGGGAATTCGGGTGCGTCGAATGCCTTGTCCCCTTCGGCATCGGCCACGCCGGTGGCCTTGAGACCCTTGAAGTCGAAGGACGTTCCGTCGAGCAGGTGCGAGGGCACGACGTTCTGCAGCGCATTGAACATGTTCTCGACGCGCCCCGGGTGCTTGCGATCCCATTCGCGCAGCATTTCGCCGACCTGCTTGCGCTGCAGGTTCTCCTGGCTGCCGCAGAGCGTGCACGGAATGATCGGGAACTCGCGGTGCTGCGCCCAGCGGACCAGGTCCTTCTCGGCCACGTAGGCCAGCGGCCGGATCACGATGTGCTTGCCGTCGTCGCTCACCAGCTTGGGCGGCATGGACTTGAGCTTGCCGGCGAAGAACATGTTGAGGAAGAAGGTCTGCAGCATGTCGTCGCGGTGGTGTCCCAGCGCGACCTTGGTGGCACCGAGCTCGTCGGCCACGCGGTAGAGGATGCCGCGGCGCAGCCGGCTGCACAGGCCGCAGGTGGTCTTGCCTTCGGGAATCACGCGCTTGACGATGGAGTAGGTGTCCTGCTCCTCGATGTGGAAGGGCACGCCGAGCGCCGCCAGATAGCCGGGCAGCACGTCCTCGGGAAAGCCGGGCTGCTTCTGGTCGAGGTTGACGGCGACGATGTCGAAGTGGATCGGCGCCCGCGCGCGCAGCTTGAGCAGGATGTCGAGCAGCGCATAGCTGTCCTTGCCGCCCGAGACGCAGACCATGACCTTGTCGCCTTCCTCGATCATGTTGTAGTCCATGATCGCGCGGCCGACTTCGCGGCACAGGCGCTTCTCGAGCTTGTGGGTCTCGCGCTCGATCTTCAGACTGTTGTTTGTGGACGAGGTGATCTCGTCAATCCATACGGCACTCATCTACTTGCTCCTGAATACTTCAACGCCTACTGCCTCGCAATCGGGGTACACATCCGGCTTGGCCGTCGACACCCGCGCGGCCTGCACCTTGGGATGCGCGAGCACCTGCGTCAGGATGTCGTCGCACAGCGTTTCCTGCAAGTGGATGTGGCCCTTGGACAGGCGCGTGGCGACGGTGCGGCGGATGAAGTCGTAGTCGACCACCTCGTCGAGATCGTCCGCCTTGGGCGTCGAGACGTCGAGCGGCACGTAGAGGTCGACATTGATGATGACGCGCTGCTCGGCGCGCTTCTCGAACTCGTGCACGCCGATGTTGATCCAGACCTCGTAGTCGCGCAGGAACACGCGCCGGCACGAGAGCAGAAGAGGGTCGAGGGCGGCAGTGGTCATGGCTTGGGGTCTTTTTTGAGCAGCTCGTCGACGACGAACATGATGTCGCGTTCCAGCGGCACCAGGTGCTGGCCGTTGTCGACGCACAAGGTGGTGCCGGTCACGCTGGGCGTGCCGGCGAGGAAGACGCAGGCGCGCGCCACGTCGGCCGGATCGGTGGGCCGGCGCAGCAGGTTGGCGCGCGAGGCCCGCTCGAAATTGGCCTGGTTCTGCGGCCCGCTGACAAAGAGAATGCCCGGCGCCACGCCGCAGACGCGCACCGCGGGCGCCAGCGACTGGGCCTGCAGCGCGACGGCACGCTCCAGCGCCAGCTTGGACACGGTGTAGGAAAAATAGTCGGGGTTCAGGTTGTAGACCTTCTGGTCCAGGATGTGGATCGCCGAACGGTCGATGCCGTCGCCAGGCCTGCCGCTTTTGGCGAGCAAGCGCGCAAAGGAAAGCGGCGCGATCAGGTTCAGGCCGAGCTGGCGCAGCGCGGCCTCGGGGTCGAAATCCAGGCCGGTGTCGGGCTCGAAGGTCGACGCATTGTTGACGATGCAGCCGAGCGGGCCGTCGGCCCCGATTTGTGCGACCAGCGCGCGCCTTCCTTCTTCGCTCGCAATGTCGGCTTCGACGGCGGTGGCGGTATGCCCTTCGCCACGCAGACGCGCGCACAGCACCTCGGCCTCGTCGCGCGAGGCGCGGTACTGGCACCACACCGTCCAGCCCGCGCGCGCAAAGGCCTCGCAGGCGGCGGCGCCGAGCCGCTGGCCGCCGCCGGTCACGAGCACGCCGGTGCGTGGGGTCGATTCAGCCATCCTGATAGATTTCCCGTATGAACCAGGAGCACGGCGCCGAACGCGCCACCCCCTTGACCCGGATTATCGATGCCACCCTGCAGCGCGCCGGGGGCTGGCTGCCATTTGACCGTTTCATGGCCCTGGCTCTTTATGCCCCGGGCCTGGGCTACTACGCCAACGCGAGCCGCAAGTTCGGCCATATGCCCTCCACGGGCAGCGACTTCGTGACCGCGCCCGAGCTCACGCCGCTGTTCGGCCGTGCACTGGCCGTTCAACTGGCCGAGGCGCTTGCGAAGACCGGGACCGACGAGCTCTGGGAGTTCGGCGCCGGCTCGGGCGCGCTCGCGCTGCAGCTGCTCGATGCCCTGGGCGAGCGCGTCGCGCGCTATCGCATCGTCGACCTGTCCGGCAGCCTGCGCGAGCGCCAGCAACAGGCACTGGCCGCCCATGCCGGCAAGGTCGAGTGGCTGGCCGAGCTGCCGGCCGAGATGCGGGGCGTCGTCATAGGCAACGAGGTGCTCGATGCGATGCCGGTGCAGCTGCTGGCGCGCAGCGGCGGTGCGTGGGTCGAGCGCGGCGTGGTGCGCAGCGGCGAGGGCTTCGCCTGGGAAGATCGGCCCACCGAGCTGCGGCCGCCGGTCGAGGTGGAGGGCGCGCACGACTACCTGACCGAGATCCACCCCCAGGCGCGGGCCTTCGTCGCCACGCTCGCCGACAGGCTGAAAGCGGGCGCGGCCTTCTTCATCGACTACGGCTTTCCCGAGGCCGAGTACTACCACCCGCAGCGCCACATGGGCACCGTGATGTGCCACCGCGGGCACGAGGCCGACGGCGACCCGCTCGCCGACGTCGGCGCGAAGGACATCACCGCCCACGTCGACTTCACCGGCGTGGCGCTCGCGGGCCAGGAGGCCGGCCTCGAAGTGCTGGGCTACACGAGCCAGGCGAGGTTTCTGCTCAATGCGGGCATCCTGCCGATGATGGAACAGGCCACGCTGGCGGAACGCACGCTGGCCGCGCGCCTGATCCACGAGCACGAGATGGGCGAACTGTTCAAGGTGATCGGCTTCGCCGCCGGCGCGCCCTGGGAGGCGCTCGGCTTCGCCGAGGGCGACCGCAGCCACACGCTCTGAGGCGATCGGCGGATTCATTGACAATGGGCCGCATGACTGCCGTCCCGCTTTCAAGCACCGCGCCGGCCCAGGATTTCGAAGTACGCCGCTTCGATGCCCCGGTCGGCGCCGAAGTCCTCGGTCTCGATATCGCACAGCCGATCAACGAGGCCGATTTCGCACGCATCCACCGCGCGCACCTCGACCACCACGTGCTCGTGTTCCGCGGCCAGCGGATCACGCCGGCCCAGCACATCGCCTTCAGCCGCCGCTTCGGCCCGCTCGAGATCCACGTGCTGCACCAGTTCCATCTCGAGAACCATCCCGAGATCCTGATCGTCTCCAACATCAAGAAGGAGAACGGCGAGCCCTTGGGCCTCGGCGATGCCGGCGCCTACTGGCATTCCGACATCTCCTACAAGCCCGAGCCCAGCCTCGGCTCGCTGCTGCATGCGCAGGAACTGCCGAGCGAAGGCGGCGACACGCTCTTCGCCGACCAGCACCTGGCCTGGGAGGGCCTAGCCCCCGAATTGCAGCGCCGCATCCTGCCGCTCAAGGCCGAGCACAGCTACCTCGCCAAGTACGAGGAGCTGCGCGCGAAGAACCCGTGGCGCCCCAAGCTCTCGCAGGCGCAGATCGACAAGGTCGCGCCGGCCGTGCAGCCGGTGGTGCGCACGCATCCCGAGACCGGCCGCAGGGCGCTCTTCGTCAGCGAACACTTCACGACCCGCATCGTCGGCCTGCCGCAGGACGAAAGCGATGCCTTGCTGGCCGAGCTGTTCGCGCACAGCGTGAAGCCCGAATACGTCTATCGCCACCGCTGGGCGCCGCACGACCTGGTGTTCTGGGACAACCGCTCGCTGATGCACCTGGCCGCGGGCACGCCCGACGAACTGCGACGCAAGCTCTATCGCACCACCGTCCAGGGCGACACGCCTTTCTAAGCCGTGCGAGGCTGGGGGGGCAGCAGCGCTAGGTCGGCTGGCCGCCGCGCCGCCGCATCGCGCGCAGCTCGCCCATCAGGAAGCCGTTGGCGTCGTGCAGCTTGCCGTCCGCGAGCTTGACCATGTAGGGCTTGCCGGTCACTTCCGAGCGCGAGGCGCAGCGATCGATGAAGTCCTCCGCGGTCACGATCTCTTTCCTGAAGTGCTCGTACTTCGCCTGCATGTGCTCGGCCGCCTCGGCCGCATCGTGAGGCTCGCCGTTGCGCATGAAGGTCATCGTGCTCATGCCCCGTACCCACCCGATGAGCGCCGCGATGAGCTTGTGTTCTTCGGCCGAAGGGGTTGCCATGGCGCTCGGCGCAAGCGCCGGCAGCAGCGCAAGCGCTGTGAAGCCCAACCATTGACGACGATGCTGCATTCCGGTCCTTTGTTCGATTTGTTCGATGTGCGAGGGGCATGCTGGCGCAGGCCGGTGGCCGTGTCAAACCGCCGGCTCGGGTCTAATCTCGGTCTTTGCCTCTTGCTGCAGCCATGCCTCCTTCCGTTTCACCTTCAGACGAACTGCGCATCGCCCATGCGCTGGCCGACGCGGCCGCCGCGCAGTCGCTGAAGTACTTCCGCACCCCGCTCGACATCGTCACCAAGGCCGACGAGAGCCCGGTCACCCTGGCCGACCGCGCGGCCGAGAGCGCGATGCGCGAGATCCTTGGCAGAGAACGCCCGGCCGACGGCATCTTCGGCGAGGAGCACGGCCTGGAGCGCGTGGACGCCGACAGCGTCTGGGTGCTCGATCCGATCGACGGCACGCGCAGCTTCATCACTGGTTCGCCGCTCTGGGGCACGCTGATCGCGCTGGTGCGCGGCGGCCGCGTCGAGCTCGGCATGGTCGACATGCCGGTGCTTCGCGAGCGCTGGATCGGCCGGGCCGGCATCGGGGCCGAGCGCGACGGGCAGGCGGTACGCGCGAGCGGCTGCAGCGCGGTCGCCGAGGCGCGCATCGTCACCACCTCGCCCGACATCTTCAATGCCGCCGACTGGAAGGCCTTCGACACGCTGAGCCGCCGCTGTGCGATGCGCCGCTTCGGCGGCGATTGCTACGGCTATGCGCAGCTCGCGGGCGGCACCATCGACCTGGTGGTCGAGACCGGCCTGCAGCCCTACGACTACCTGGGCCCGGCGGGATTGATCGAGGCCGCGGGCGGCGTGATCACCGACTGGCAGGGCCTGCCGCTCAACCTGCAGTCGGACGGCCGCGTGATCGCCGCGGCCACCCCCGCGCTGCACAGCGAGGCGCTGGAGGTGCTGGGCGCGGCGGCAGGCGGCGGCTGAAGAAAAGAGCCAGCGGGCGGGACATTCGTCCTGCCTTGTCGGCCGCTGCAGTGCCCGATCGGGACAAGCGCCCCAGGACAATCCGCCGCACGGATCGAACAATCGATGCTCCCCTCACTGTTTCGCGGGAGTTCATTCGATGTCCGTTCATGCCGTTCATGCCGTCCACGCGGCCACCCCCAAGCGCTTCCATGTCGCGCATGCCTTCGATGCCTCCGCCTTGCCCTCGCGGCATTTGGCCTCGCTGGCGCTGGTCGATGTCGAGGCTGTAGCGGGCGGCGCCCACCAGGGGCTGCCGCACGACCTCTACATGGTCACGGCCTACTGCGGCGAAGGCCTGGACTGCCGCAGCGCCAACGATGGCGCTGCACTGCGCGTGGTGGTCTCCGGCCTGCGCTCGAAGCCGGTGCACTTCGACACCCAGGGCCGGGGCCAGATGGCCGTCGCGACACTGACCCCGCTCGGCTTGCTGCGCGCCTTCGCCCGTCCCTTGGACGACCTGGTCGACGAACGGCTGCCGCTTCGCGACCTGGTCTCTGCGCCGCAGGAGGCGCTGCTGCACGGCGCGCTGATGGACGCGGCTTCCGGCCCGGAGCGCAGCGCCGTGCTCGGCCGTTGGCTCGAATGCCGCATCGGCGAACGCCGTGCGCTGGGCTGGCAGGCCGAACGTGCCGCCGCTGCCGCGATGTCGCTGCTCGAGGCACCCGGCACGCCGATCGAGGAACTGGCGCTGCGGCACCAGGTGAGCCGGCGCCAGCTCGAGCGCGACTTCCGGCGCTGGCTCGGCCTGGCGCCGGGCAGCTATGCGCGCCTGGTGCGCTTCCAGCGCGCCGCCAGCGCGGTTGCCGACGGGATGGCGCTGGCGCACGTGGCGGCCGACCAGGGCTATGCCGACCAGGCCCACATGACACGCGCCTTCGGCGAGATCGCCGGCGTGACGCCGCGGCAGCTGCGCGAGCGTGCCCATGCCGCAGCCGCCCTGCGCGCGGCCTTCGCCCATCGCATGATCATGCTGCCCGGCGCGTCCGCTCTGCAGGCCGTTTCGGCCAGGCTCGCGGCCTGAGGGGCGAACAGGGTGTGCGCCTTGCGTTGGACAGAGCCTCGATGATCCGCAGGCGCAGCCCGCGAGTCTTGCAGTTTTGCGTCATGCGCGCCGTTGCAGCGCGGCTTCGCGCGCGGGTGCTTCGGTGCTTGCGCGCAGCAGCTCTTCCTGCAGTGCCGCACGCAAGCGGCCGCGCGCGCGTTGCGGCCCCTCGTGGTCGTACTCCTGGTCGAGTTCGCAGTGCAGGTAGTAGTCGACCTGGGCCATCAGGCGCTCGGTCGATGCGGCGAGCTGTCTGTCGTTCATCCTTCGCTTTCGTGTGATTCAGTGGAGCGGGCGAGTTTGGACAGCGCGCCGCGATCCGTCTTGGACCCTTGCGACATCGTGGTCGACCGTGTGCCGCAGCGCAGCCCGCTAGACTCTTCACATGATTCGCTGGCTGATCGTCGTCGTCCTCGCGCTGCTGCTGATGAGCGGGCTCACCGCCTGGCTGCGCCGCTTCGGCTTCGGGCGCCTGCCCGGCGACTTCGAGTTCCGTGCCTTCGGGCGCGAATGGCAGTTGCCGATCGGAAGCACGGTGGTGCTCAGCATGATCGCGGCATTGATCGCGAAATGGATTTAAACCGATGAGAGCCTGCGTGGACATCGGCGGCACCAAGGTGGCCGTGAGCCTGTCGCCCGACAGCGCATCCCCGCTGGTCGGCCGGCGCAGCGAACCGACCGCCAAGACCGGCGACAACGATGCGGTTGCGCTGCAGATCCTGCGGCTCATCGACGAGATTTGCGCCGAGCAGGGCATCGCCGCCGATTCGATCGATCGCGTGGGCGTGTCCTCGGCCGGCCCCTTCGTGCTGCGCGACGGCATGTTCGAGCTGGCCACGCCCAATATCTGCGGCGGCATCGCGGGCCCGGCACGCGGCCTGCCCAACCGGTGGATGACGGCAATCGTCGAGGCGCCGCTCAAGCAGCGCTTCGCTCACGTGCGGGTCGAGAACGACGCGGTGGCCGCGCTCGAGGCCGAGCGCCGCTGGGGTGCGCTGCAAGGCGCCGACCACTGCGCCTACGTCACCTGGAGCACCGGCGTCGGCGTGGGCCTGTGCGTGGACGGCCGCGTCCTGCACGGCAAGAACGGCAATGCGGGCCACGCGGGCCACAGCTTCGTGGTGGACGACGACAGCAATGCGCTGTGCGGCTGCGGCAACGTCGGCGACGTCGAGGGCCTCGCCGCCGGCAACTCGATCGCGCGCCGCTTCGGGCATCCGGCCGCCGATCTCTTCGCCGCGGCGGCCGCGGGCGACCCGCAGGCGCTGGCCACTGCCGATGCGCTGTGCCGCGTGATGGGCCGCATGCTCTACAACCTGGTCGCCACGCTCGACCTCGAGCGCATCAGCCTTGGCGGCAGCGTGTTCTGGAACAACCGCGAATTCCTGCTGCCGCGCCTGCAGGCGCAGATCGACGGCAAGCTGGTGGCGCTGACGCGCGGCGTGCTGCTGGTGCCGGCGGGACTAGGCGACAAGGTAGGGGACTACGCGGCGCTGGCGCTCCTCGATTGAAGGCCGCCGCGCCTGGCCGCAGGCCGCCACGATCTGTCCCAGCCGGCGCAGGCCCGCATCGACCGCCTCGCCATAGGGCCAGCCGCAATTGATGCGCAGGTAGTGGTCGAAGCGCGAGGAGTTCGAGAACAGCGTGCCGGGCGCCACCACGATCCGCTCGGCGATGGCCGCGTCGAAGACCTGTGCGGAAGACAGGCGTTCGGGCAGCTCGACCCACAGCTGCAGCCCGCCGGGCGGCAGGTTGATCCGCGTCCCCGCAGGAAAGTAGCCTGCGATCGCATCGGCAGTCTGCTCGCGCTGCGCCTTCAGGCAGCTGCGCAGGCGGCGCAGGTGGCGGTCGTAGCCGCCGGTGCCCATAAACAGGGCGGCCCCGGCCTGCGAGAGTTCCTCGTTGTTGCGCGTCTGCGCGAACTTGAGCATCTCCACCCGCGCCTGCCAGCGTCCCGCCGCGATCCAGCCCAGCCGCAGGCCAGGTGCGAGGACCTTGTGCAGCGAGGCACAGTGGATCACGTTGCCGGACGTATCGAAGGACTTGAGTGCCCGCGGCGGCACCGGTGCGTCGACGAGCTCGCTGTAGGTGTCGTCCTCGATCAACGGGATTGCCTGCTGTTCGCACAGCCGCGCGAGCCGCGCCTTGTGGGCATCGGGCATCACGCTGCCCAGCGGGTTCTGCAGGTGCGGCACGACCACCACGGCCTTGATGTTGTCGTAGGTGCGAATCGCGAGCTCCAGCGCCTCGATCGAGATGCCGGTCTGCGGGCTGGTCGGGATCTCGAGCGCTTGCAGCCCCAGGCTTTCGAGCACCTGCAGCAGGCCGTAGAAGGTGGGTGATTCCACTGCCACCGTGTCGCCCGGCTGCGCCACCGCGCGCAGCGCGAGATTCAGCGCTTCGATGCAGCCGTTGGTGACCAGGATGTCGTCCGGCGAGATCGTCATGCCCGCGCGCAGGCTGCGCTGCGCGAGCACCTCCCGGAACGGGCGATGGCCCTTCAGCGGTGCGGCGACCGCCAGCATGCCGGGGCGCTGGCGCAGCATGCGTGTCATGGCGTTGCGCAGCGCCTCGTCGGGATAGAGCTGCGGCGCGCCGCGCGCGATGGAGAGGTCGAGCTTCTCGGGAAGCTGCCGGCGGCGGGCCACGAAGTCGGACACCTTGGCGTGGATGCCGACGTACTGCGCCGGGTCGGGCGCCCGGTCGGCCGCAGGTTCGTCCATGGGCGCGATCGACAGCCGCCGCGGGCGCCGCACGAAGTAGCCCGAGCGGTCGCGCGCCTCGACCCAGCCCTCGCTTTCCATCGCGCGGCACAGCTGCAGCGCGGTCGACAGGCTGATGCCGTGCAGGCGCATCAGGCTGCGCAGCGAGGGCAGCTTGTCCCCGGGCTTGAGCGAGCCGGCGCGGATCGCGTCCAGGTAGTGCGCAGCCAGCTGCCGGTAGAGCGGGGGTGAGTCCATGGCTTCGATGCTCCGGCAATGGCGGCGGGGGAAACAGATGCAGATGCGGGGGAAAAGGACCATAACAGATGGATCGGCACACCGCTGTTGTGCTTCCGATGGCCTCTGGCTGTGCCTGTTTTTCCGGCAGGCCGCTGCCTACGATCGAGCCATGACTAGCGAACTCATTCCCGAATCCATCCGCCTGCAGCCGGGCCAGTCGCTGCGCGTTGCCCTCGATGCCGGCCGGTCGCTGCTGGTTGCGGAAGGCGCGGTGCGCATCGTGTCGCCGCCATCGTGGTTCGGTGAGACCGTGTTCACCGCCACGGCCACGCTCGCGGAAGGCGAGGTCTACCTGGCGGAACGCGGCGGCTGGATCGAGATCGCCGCGCTGACATCGGTGCGGCTTTGCGGGGTGTCGCAGGCGGCACCCGCCCGGCCTGTTCTCGGCTCGCGCGTCGCGCGGCTGGTGCAGCTGCTCTTCGCCTAGGGTTAGCAGGCCCTAGCGCACGGTCTCCGCCGCGCGCAGCGCGTCGAGGAAGCTGCGCCGCCACCAGTGGATGTCCTGCTCGCGGATGCGCGACAGCAGCTTCTGATGGCGCTCGCGCCGTTCCTCCAGCGGCATCTGCAGCGCCTGCTGCACGGTCTCGGCGGTGCCGTGGGTGTCGTAGGGGTTCACCAGCAAGGCTTCCTTCAGCTGCTCGGCAGCGCCCGCAAAACGCGAAAGCACCAGCACGCCGGGGTCGGCCGGATCCTGCGCCGCGATGTACTCCTTGGCCACCAGGTTCATGCCGTCGCGCAGCGGCGTCACCAGCCCGACGGCGGCGGCGCGGCACAGCCCGGGCACGCGCTTGCGCGCCACCATGCGGTGGATGTAGCGCACCGGCATCCAGTCGAGCTCGCCGTAGTCGCCGTTGATGGCGCCGCACAGCGACTCGAGCTCGCGCCGGATATCGGCGTAGGCATCGACCGTCTCGCGCGTGGGCGAGGCGATCTGGATCAGGGTCGCGCTGCGGCGGTTCTCCGGGTAGTTGGCCAGCAGTTCCCTAAAGGAGCGCACGCGGTTCGGGATGCCCTTGGAGTAGTCGAGCCGGTCGATGCCCAGGAGCAGGCGCCGGCTCGAGTATTCGCGCCGCATGGTCTCGTACATGTCGCGCGATTCCTTGGCGTGCGTGAGCGCCGCGAACTCGTCGACGTCGATGCCGATCGGGAAGGCGCCGCAGCGCACCGTCTGGCCGTAGGCACGGTAGATGCTGTTGCCCATGAACGCGCCATTGGCCTCGTTGCGCACGTACTGCTCGAAATGCTGCACGTCCTGCTGGGCCTGGAAGCCGATCAGGTCGTAGGCGAACAGCGAGCGCATCAGCCATTCGTGCTGCGGGATCGCCGCCATGATGATGTGCGGCGGCAGCGGGATGTGCAGGAAGAAGCCGATGCGCTGCCTGCAACCCATCGCCCGCAACTCGGCCGCGAGCGGGATCAGGTGGTAATCGTGGATCCAGATGATGTCGTCGTCCTGCAGCAGCGGCAGCAGCTTGCGCGCGAACAGCTGGTTCACGCGCCGGTAGCCGCCGATGAAGACGGCGTCGAAGTTGGCGAGGTCCAGCCGGTCGTGGAAGACCGGCCACAGCACGTCGTTGCTGTAGCCGAGGTAGTAGCTGTCGTGGTCTTCGCGGCAGAGGTCGATGGTGGCCAGCGTGACCTTGCCGGCCTGCTGCCGGTGCAGCTCGCCTTCGCCGGTCGGGCCGTTCTCGACGATGGTGCCGCTCCATCCGAACCACAGGCCGCCGGTCAGCTGCAGGCTCTCGCCCAGCGCGACGGCCAAGCCTCCGGCTGCGGGCTTGCGCGGATCGGCAACGCGATTGGAAACGACGACGAGACGGCTCATGAGCTCCTTGTTGATGTGAATCCGGCCGTGCTCATATGCACGAATCCCAGGGCGCCGACAGCCTCACTGCCGCATTGATGATGCCGACCATCGAATAGGTCTGCGGATAGTTGCCCCACATCTCGCCCGTGACCGGGTGCGTGTCCTCGGAGAGCAGCCCGAGCGGATTGCGCGCCGCCAGCATGGTCTCGAAGATCTGGCGCGCCTCGGCCTTGCGGCCGATCTTGACCAGGGCGTCGATGCGCCAGAAGGTACAGATGTTGAAGGCCGTCTCGGGCTTGCCGAAATCGTCGGCCGCCTCGTAGCGCCGCATGTAGGGGCCATCGCAGAGCGTCTTCTCCATCGCATCGACGGTGGAGATGAAGCGCGGGTCGCGCGCATCGATCAGGCCGACCTCCACCATCAGCAGGATGCTCGCATCGAGCTCGCGGCCGCCGAAGCTCTCGGCGAAGGCCTGGCGCTCCTCGCTCCATGACTTGGCGAGGATTTCCTCGCGCATGCGCGAGGAATGGCCGTGCCAGTAGGCCGCGCGCTCGGACAGGCCGAGCGAGCGTGCCACCTTCGCGAGCCGGTCGCAGGCGGCCCAGCTCATCAGCGCCGAGCTGGTGTGGATACGCGCGCGCGTGCGCAGCTCCCACATGCCGGCGTCGGGCGTGCCGTAGACGCGAATCGCCTGTTCGCCCACGGCCTCGAGGTGCGGGAACTCGGCCACGCCGGCGCGGCTGAGCAGCCGATGGTCGTGGAAGGCCTGCGACGCGCCGAGCACGATGTTGCCGTAGACATCGTGCTGGAAGTGCTCCTGCGCCTGGTTGCCCACGCGCACCGGGCCCATGCCGCGGTAGCCGCTCAGGCCTTCGACGAAGGCCTCCGGCAGTTCGCGCTCCAGGCCGATGCCGTAGAGCGGCTGGATGTGCTCGCCGTGCGAGCCGATCACCACGTTGGCGAGCCAGCGCAGGTAGTCCTCCATGGTGCCCACTTCGGACAGGCTGTTGAGCGCGCGCACGACGAAGAAGGCATCGCGCAGCCAGCAGAAGCGGTAGTCCCAGTTGCGTTGGCTGCCCGGCGCCTCCGGAATGCTGGTGGTCATGGCGGCGACGATCGCGCCGGTGTCCTCGTAGAGCGACATCTTCAGCGTGATGGCGGCGCGGATCACCGCGTCCTGCCACTCGAAGGGAATCGCGAGCCGTTTGCTCCAGGTGCGCCAGTAGGCGATGGTCTCCTGCTCGAAATGGCGCGCCGTGTCGGCGATGCCGTCGGTCAGCGTCTCGTCGGCGCCGAAGACGAAGTTGTGTTCGCGGGACAGCACGAAAGGCTGGCCCGAGAGCACGTGCGAGACCGGCGCGTCGGTATTGAGCCGCAACGCGAAATCGGGCCCCACGTAGCGGATGTGGTTGCTGCCGCGCGTGATGGTCGGTGCCGTCGCGCCCCACTGGAAGCGCGGCGCGAGCGAGACGCGCACCCGCGGCGTGCCCTGGATCGGCCTCACGCGGCGAGCGATCGTGAGCGGCCTGAAATAGCGCGAGCGGCTGAGGAAGCGTGGCGCCAGGTCGGTGATCTCGATGCCCTGGCCGGCGCTGTCGAAGAGCTGGGTGCGCAGCACGGCGGTGTTCGGCTCATACCACTGTTTCGACGAAGCGAAGTCCTCGATCTCGATGGCCCAGGCGCTCGCATCCTCGCCCGTGTGCAGCAGCGCGTTGAACACCGGCTCGCCGTCGAAGCGCGGCAGGCAGCACCAGACGATGCGGCCGCGCGCATCGACCAGCGCGCTGAAGGAGCAGTTGCCGATCACGCCCAGGTTCAGCGAGGGCTCGGCCGGTGGAGCGAAGCCGCCGCGGCGGGAGGGAGCGGTCAGCGCCTCGGGATGCGGCACCGGCTTGTCGCTCGCGCCGGCGGCGCCGGCAATCGAGTCGCCGGCGCGGTCTTCGAGCGCGGCGACCTCTTGGAAATTCTTGGTCATGCAGGTTTTCCTTGCGTGTCGGATGCCGGTGCCGCGAGCAGATCGCGTGCCTGGACCAGCCATTCGAACACGGCGAGCGGGGAATCCAGCCGGTGCAGCGCCTGGCTGGGGCCCGATCCGACCTTGATCGCCACGCCGCCGCGCGGCTGCACGATGGCGAAGCCGCTCTCGTCGGTGGTGTCGTCGCCGGCGAAGAAGGGCGTGCGCCCGGCGAAGGGCGCCTCGCGCAGGAAGGCATCGATCGCGACGCCCTTGTTGACGCCCGAGGGCTTGACCTCGAACACGAACTTGCCGTGCATCAGTTCCAGCTGCGGCTGGCCGTCGACGGTGCGCATCAGCGCATCGCGGCAGACCGCCTCGAGCTGGGGCGCGAGCCGGTAGTGCAGGGCGATCGCGGCATGCTTGCGCTCCACCAGCAGGCCTTCGTAGACGCGCGCGAGTTCGTTGGCGACGTCCAGCACCGCCTGGAGGTCGGGCGCGCGCTGCTCCTGCATCAGGCCCTCGGCATCGCGGCGCTGCACACCGTGCTCGCCGGCCGCCGGCAGGCGCAGCGGCGCGAGAAAGCGGTCCAGCACGTCGATCTGCCGGCCGGAGACGACCGCCAGCGCGCCGTCGAGCAGGTCACTCAGGTCGCTCAGCAGCGGGACCAGGGCGCTGGGAACATCGATGGCCTCGGGGGTCTCGGCGATGGCCACCAGCGTGCCGTCGAAATCGAGGAACAGCGCGGCGTCGGGGGTAAGGCGAGGAGGCGTCTGCATGGAGGGAAAACCATAACAGAGTCACACAATGGACCGCGTCGGCCAAAGCCGTCAATCCTTTTTTCGGCCGGAAGCCGCCAGCGCAGCCTCCACGGCAGCCACGCGCGCGCGGGCGATCGCCTCGCCGATCTTCGAGCCGGCAGCGCCCGCCTGCTGCGCCGCCCGTGCGACCGGCTCCGTTTCGACCGATTGCGCCGCGGCCAGCCCGGCCAGCAAGCGCGCGCGCTGCGGATAGGGCCGGTCCTCGAACCCGAGCCGCCCGCGTGCATCGCATTCGCAGGCCCACAGCGCCTGGGCGAAGCGCTCCGGCTTGCGAAACGCGTCGCAGCGCTCGAGCAGCCGCACCAGGGCCTGCGCGCCCAGTTCGCCGCTGCGGTGGATGTTGCCGTGCTCGCGCGCCACCACCTCGGCCAGCTCGCGCAGATCGACCGGTACGCGCCAGCGCTCGCACACGGCGAGCAGCAGGCGGACGCTGCGCTGCTCGTGGCCGATGTGGCGCGGCAGCACTTCGGCCGGCGTCGTGCCCTTGCCCAGGTCGTGCACCAGGCAGGCGAAGCGCACCGAAAGCGGTGCCTCGAGCCGCGCCGCCATGTCGAGCACCATCATGAGGTGCACGCCGGTGTCGACCTCGGGATGATGAGCCGCGGGCTGCGGCACGCCCCAGAGCCGATCGAGCTCGGGCAGCAGCACGGCCAGCGCCCCGCAGTCGCGCAGGAGCTCGAACATGCGCGAGGGCCTGGCTTCCATCAACCCGCGCGCGAGCTCCTGCCAGACGCGCTCGGGCACCAGCGCATCGACTTCGCCGGCGGCCACCATCTCGCGCATCAGCGCCATGGTCTCGGGCGCGATGCCGAAGTCGGTGAAGCGGGCCGCGAAGCGGGCCACGCGCAGGATGCGCACCGGGTCTTCGCGGAAGGCATCGGTCACGTGGCGCAGCAGCTTCTGCTCGAGATCGCTGCGGCCGTGGAAGGGGTCGATCAACTGCGCACCGTCGATGGCGCCGTCCGTGGCGGCCTGGCTCGCCGGCAGCGCGATCGCATTGACCGTCAGGTCGCGCCGCGCGAGATCCTGCTGGAGCGTCACGTCCGGCGCCGCATGGACGGTGAAGCCGCGGTAGCCGGGCGCGCTCTTGCGTTCGGTGCGCGCCAGTGCGTATTCCTCGCGCGTCTTGGGATGCAGGAATACCGGGAAATCGCGGCCTACCGGAAGGAAGCCCTGCGCCACCATCTGCTCGGGCGTGGCGCCGACCACGACCCAGTCGCGATCGCTGCCGGGGCGGCCCAGCAGCGCATCGCGGATCGCGCCGCCGACGAGATAGGTTTGCATGGGGCGCAGTTTAGGTGCTGACCCCGCATGCCGGCTCTCGCTAGCGTTCGAAGCGGTAGGGCTCGTCGACGACGACGAAGCGCTTCTCGACCAGCGCCTCGTCGATCCAGGCCTTCACGCCGGGAAGCTGCTGCACCCGCTCGATATAGGCTGTGATCGCGGCAGGCACCGGCAGGCCGAAGGTCCTGATGCGCACGCCG
This sequence comes from Variovorax paradoxus, assembly GCF_018614915.1. Lineage (GTDB taxonomy): Bacteria > Pseudomonadota > Gammaproteobacteria > Burkholderiales > Burkholderiaceae_C > Variovorax > Variovorax paradoxus_K. The sequence continues at coordinate 295,184 of NZ_JAGGNU010000014.1, forward strand.
ACCGGCGCGAAGTAGGCATCCGCGATGCCGAACTCGCCGAACAGCATTGACCCGCCGTGGGTTTCCAGGAGGCCGCTCCACATCTGCACGATGCGCGCGAGGTCGGCGCGCACCTGCGGCTGGTCGCGCAGGATGATCCGGCCCTGCTCGCGCAGATCCGCCTCGATGTTCATTCCGCAGTGGTTGCGCAGTGCGGCGAAGCCTGCGTGCATCTCGGCGCAGATGCTGCGCGCATGCGCGCGCCGGGCCGTGTCGCGCGGCCAGAGGGCCTTGTCGGGATGCTTCTCGGCGAGGTATTCGCAGATCGCCAGCGTGTCGTAGACCGTGATGGCGCCGTCCTCGAGCACCGGTACGCGGCCGACCGGATTGATCGCGCCGATGGTCTTCTTGAAGGGCGCGTCGGCATCCATGGTGTCGAAGGGCACCATGATCTCCTCGAAGCCGATGCCGGCCTGCTTCATGAGCACCCACGGCCGCATCGACCAGGACGAGTAGTTCTTGTTGCCGATGTAGAGCTTGGGCATGGCGGTCCTCAGAGTGCTGCAAAGCCTTCGATGCTAGCGTCCGGGCGCGGCGCGATTGATGCCGAAGGCGCGGGCGATTGATGCTCAGCGCCGCGTTTCGTCCTCGGGCGAGGCGATCACGCGCGGCTTGCCGCCCGTGCCGCCGCCGGAGCGCGGGCCGATCATGCGCTCGATCAGCGCCACCAGCCGCGGCACCAGCGCGAGCACGGCGAGCGCCAGCAGGGCGCTGATCATCGCCGTGACCTCGCGCCCGAGTCCGCAGGCCATGCCGATCGCGGCCGTCATCCAGAGGCCGGCCGCGGTCGTGAGGCCCTCGACATGGCGTTCTTCCCGGCCTCGCCTCAGGATGGTGCCGGCGCAGAGAAAGCCCACGCCCGCCACCAGGCCCTGGATCACGCGGCTCATGTCGGCCGGCATGATGCCGGTCTGCTGCGGAACCAGGACGAACAGGGCCGAGCCGATCGCCACCAGCATGTGGGTGCGCACGCCGGCGGCCTTGCCCTGCTGCTCGCGCTCGAAGCCGAGCGCGAAGCCCAGCACCGCAGCCAGCAGCAGGCGCACCAGGATGCGGGTGAGTTGGGCGACGTCGCCGACGTCCGAGAACTCCGCCGCGATGGTGCTTGCGGCTTCGTCCCACCAGTCCATCAGGGCAGGTCCTTGTTGGGTTCGGGCTCGGCCGCATCGCGCGGGCCGACGCTGCCGAGGCGGTCCTTGATCGATTGCGGCCGCCCGGTGATCAGGGCCGCGTAGTTGGTGGCGTTGGCGAGCACTTTCTTGACGTAGTCGCGGGTTTCGTTGAAGGGCACGTTCTCGGCCCAGATCGCGGCTTCGAGCACCGGCCCGTTGCGCCAGCTGCGCGGCCGGCCCGGGCCGGCGTTGTAGGCCGCGGCGGCGAGTGCCATCGAACCGTCGAAGTCGTCGAGCGCGAGCTTCAGGTAGTTGGTGCCGATGGTGATGTTGGTGTCGCGGTCGTTGATCAGGCCGGGCGTGTAGCCCGCGAGGCCGATCTTGTTGGCGGTCCAGCGCGCGGTGGCGGGCATCACCTGCATCAGGCCTGAGGCGCCGACGCCCGAGCGCGCGTCCATGATGAAGCGGCTTTCCTGCCGGATCAGGCCGTAGACGTAGGCCGGGTCCAGGCCGATCTCCTCGCTCTTGCGCACCACCGTGTCGCGGAAAGGCATTGGGTAGCGCTGCTCGACGTCGATCATGCCCTTGGTGCGCTCGCTGGTGTTGATGCAGCGGTCCCATACCTCGCGCTGGCAGGCGAGGTCGGCCGCGGCCAGCAGCTCGCGATCGCCCATGCCGCCCTTGTCGTGCAGGTTGGTCGCATAGTTCCATTCGCGCGTGCCTTCGGGACGCAGGCCGATCGAGATCGCGTAGAGCGCGCGGGCGAGCGCCGGGTTGTTGCGTGCGGCGTCTTTTTCTTCGGCCGTGAGCGGCGCCGGGCGGGTCGGCGCGGCGGCACGCTCGCCCAGTTCCTCGAGCGCCAGCAGTTCATAGAAGCCGCGCGTGCCGGCAATGCTCTCGTACAGGGCGCGCGCCTGGGCCCGGCGCTCGTCGCCGCCCTGGGCGTGCAGGGCGCGTGCCTTCCAGTAGATCCAGGTCGGGTCCTGCTGCGCCGAGTCGCTCATGGCATCGATCGCAGCCTGCACGTTCTTCCAGTGGCCGCTGCGCAGCGCGGCGCGCGCCTTCCAGGCCAGCATGTCCTCGGAGAGATCGCCATTCTTGGTGACGTTGGCAAAGGCGCCGCTCGCCGCCGGCGACAGCTTGACGGCATATTGCCGGCCGATCGCGCCCCAGAGCCAGTTGCGCTCCTCGGCGCTCAGCATCGGGCTCCATTTGCTGTCGAGCTGGGAGGCCGCCATGTCCGGATCGGCGATGTTCATCTTGATCAGCGCGAGCACCACCAGCTCCTTGCGCGCCTTGGTGGCGACGAAGGCGCGGCCGGCCAGGAACTTGGCCATGCTGCCATTCAGTTCGTCGAACTGCGCCACGGCATCGGGGGCCGCGAGAAGAATCGCGGCGCGGGCCGCCTGCGGCCGGTTGGCCTCGATCGCAAGGCGGGCCTTCTTCCAGGCGTCGTTGGGCGACATCAGGCCGGCCGCGATCATGCGGTCCGCCGCGGTGAGGCAGCCGTCGTCGAGCTCGCGCTGGCCCAGCCAGTTGCGGCGGACTTCGTCGGCCTGCGCCTTGGTGGGGTTACCGCCGCGCAGCGACTCGACCAGGACCGCATAACAGCGTACCTGGGCATCGTCGTTCATGCGGAAGGCCGGGTGCAGCGCGGCGAAGCCGTCCCAGTCGCGGCGCTGGCCGAGCAGCAGCAGCCAGTCGTTGCGCATGCGGTCTTCCTGGTAGGTGCCGGCATAGCGCGCGAGGAAGTCCTGCACCTCGGAGGCGCTCGCTTCCTGAAGGCGCGCCTTGAGCTCCCAGTAGGCGGCCCAGGCTTCCAGCGCATGGCCCCGGGCCTGCGGCAGCAGGGCTGCAAGGCGCGCCTTGTCGCCGCGCTGGAAGGCCTGCTTCATCTGGACCAGCGCATCGTCGTCGCGGTTCTGGGCACAGGCCGGCTGCAGCAGCGCAGCGGCGGCGAGGAAGAGCGAAAGAACCAGGGAGGAGAGGGGTGCGCGCGGGCGGCGGGGCGCGGGTGCCAAAATGCTTGCAAATTGCATCGGGGGATTATGGACAAGTCAAAAGGCGCCGACACCTCGGCAACTGCCAACTTTCTCAAGCAACAGCTGAGAAAAGCGCTGATCGAACAACGCCTTGCGATGCCCGACCGCCAGGCGCGCGCCGACCTGCTGCAGCGCGTGATGCGGATCTGGCTGGTCGGCCGGCCCGACACGGTGATCGGCGCCTACTGGCCGATCAAGGGCGAGTTCGATCCCTTGCCCGCGCTGCACCGCTGGAAGGAAGACGGCGAATTGCTGGACCGGCCGCAGCGTCGCCGCATCGGACTGCCGGTGATGGATCGCGTGCACAAGACGCTGACCTTCCATGCCTGGTACCCGGGCTGCCCGATGGAGAACGACGCCTTCGACATTCCGAAGCCCAAGGACACCGAGCTGATCGTGCCCACGCTCCTGTTCGTGCCCTGCCTGGGCTACAGCGCCGGTGGCTACCGCCTGGGCTACGGCGGCGGCTTCTACGACCGCACGCTGGCGGCGCTGGAGCCGCGGCCCTTCACGGTGGGGCTGGGCTTCACCAATGGCTATATCGAAGAGTACGAGCCGGAGGCGCACGACCTGCCGCTCGACGCCATCTTGAACGACAACGGCGTCGTATGGCCGGTGGGTTGAATCAGTCCAGCTGATCTACCGTGTCCGGATCGGGCACCTCGCTGATGGTCTCGCGCGTGACGGCGGCCTGCGATTGCAGCCAGTCGCAGAAGTCCCGGATCTCCGGCCGCTGGGCGTTGCGCGGCCCGACGATGAGCCAATAGGCCATCGGTGAATCCATGCGGTGGTGCGGTAGCACCTCGACCAGGTCGCCGTTGGCCAGGCTCTCGGCGATCAACGAGCTGCGCGCCAGCACCAGGCCCTGGCCGGTGAGCGCGGCCTGCACCATCTGGTAGGCATAGTTGAAATAGAGCCAGCGCTTGGGCTGCGTGCGGTGCAGGCCGTTGACCTCGAACCAGCGGCGCCAGGTCAGCCATTCGAGGTGCGTGCGGTGCGCGTCGCCGGCCTCGATCAGCGCGAAGCGCGCGATATCGGCCGGCTCCTTGATCGCGGGGTTGCTCTTGATCAGCCAGGGGCTCGCCACCGGCGTCAGCGTTTCGCCGAAGAGGCGCACCGCGCCGGCCGGCATGCTGTCGCCGGGGCCGTAGCGCAGCGCGATGTCGATGTCGGCGAGGTCCATGTCGAGCGCCGTGTCGGTGGCGTCGATGCGGATGTCGATCTCGGGGTTGTCGCGCTGGAAGGCTTCGAGCCGCGGGATCAGCCACATCGAGGCGAAGGACGCGAAGGTGGTGAGCGACACGCTCTTGCGGCCCGCGCTCTGCCGGATCTGGCGCACCGCGCCGTCGATGCGCGGCAGCGACTGCTGCACCGCCAGCAGCAATTGGGCGCCGGCGCTCGTGAGTTCGACCGCGCGCGTGTGGCGCAAAAAGAGGCTTACGCCGACCTCCTCCTCCAGCGACTGGATCTGCCGGCTCACGGCCGACTGGGTGAGCGCCATCTCCTCCGCCGCGGCGCGGAAGTTCAGGTGCCGGGCCACGGCCTCGAACGCGCGCAGATGGCCGGCCGAGATCGGGCGGGAACGCAGGTGGGTCTGGGAATGCTGCATGGGGCTGGGGGCGAAGCCGGATTGATGCGAAAGCGGAATCAGTAGCCTACCCCGTTTTCATTGGACCGCCAACGGGCAAGCGCCGATCATTCATTCCCGAAGCGCGCCATTGCGCTTCGGAGAAAACCTTTCAGGAGTCTCACATGTCCGCCGTTTGCACCGCCACCTCTACGTTCCCGTCCTCGGCCCAGGCAGCACGCCCGGCTGCCGTACCGCCGGCCGTGCGCCGTGGTGCATGGCAGCTCGCGGCCGGCCAGGCGACCAGTCTCAAGGCCGGGAGTGCCAGCATCCTGCGCATCCGGCAGGGCCGGGTCTGGGTTACGCGCGATGCCACCGATGTCTGGGGCAGCGAAGACCTGGTGCTCGCGCCGGGCGAAACGCTGGCGGTCGCGGCCGGCGAGCGCATCGTGATGGAGCCCTGGGACGGCCACGGCGCCACCTACAGCTGGGACACGGTCTAGACAGAATGGCTTGAGCCGTTGAGGCGGCCCGTCTCCGGGACTACCGTGGGTTGCGCACCGTGGGTGTGCCGAGCCCCGTGCGCTCGAGACGCTGGGCGGCCGCTTCGAGCGGCCGCTCCAGCCCGCGCCGCCGATCTGAAGCGCGGCGCCGCCACGGCCATCGCGTATCGTAGAGGCCCTGTCCGGAAATCCCGGTCGCCAGCCCCCGATCCGGCAGCCGCCGGCCAATGCCTGACCCGATGAAACTCCTGCCCCGTCTGCGCCAGATCGCCATGGTCGGCGGTGTCGAAACTTTCGGGGTGGCCATCGGCGGCATTGCCGGCCTGCTCATCGTCAACGTGATGCCGAAGGACCAGTACGCGGCCTATACCTTCCTGGTCGCCTGCATGACCTTGATCCTGGGCATCACCGATCTCGGGCTTGCCCATTGCACCCTGCCCATCGTCGGCCAGCGCGCGGCGGAGGTTCCGTGGGTGGTGGGCGTCTGCCACCAGGTGTTCCGCAAGCGCTGGGTTCTGCTGGCACTGGGCCTGGCCGTGATCGGACCCTACTGGTTCTATTCGTCGCAGCAGCATGGTTGGTCGGGGTGGGCCTATCTCGCGGCCTCGCTGCTGATGGTGGCGGTCGTGCTGCTGACGCTCAGGGAGCACTACGCCAACACGGTGCTCCTGATCTTGGGCCAGATCTCGAACCTGAACCGGATCGCCTTCTCGTCGCACTGCGTGCGGATCGCCTTCGTGGGCGTGGTGCTGCTGCTTCCGGCAACATCCTGGTCGGTAACCGGCATCGTCGCGGCGACGGCAGCTGCGAGTTTCGTCAGCGTGCTGCTGTATCGCAGGGCCTTCACCGAACAGAAGCTTCCGGACGCCCATCTCGATGCGGCGGACACGCGCAAGGTGGATGCCGAAGTCCTGCGGATCGCCAAGCCGCTGGTGCTGCCGGCCATCTTCTACCAGGTGCAGGGCGTGATCACCGTGTTCCTGGTGTCCTTGTTCGGCACCGCCAGCATGATGGCCGAGGTCGGCGCCTTCGGCCGCCTGGCCATGGTGCTGATCGTGGTGGACCGCGTCACCAACGTCCTGTTGTTTCCTGCCATCGCGCGGGCACCGGCGGGCCCGCGCCTGGGCACGATCGTGGTGCAGGCCCACGTGGCTTATTTCGCGATGGGCGGATTGGTCCTGCTGACCTCCTTCTTCTTCCCGCACTACTGGATCCTGCTCTTGGGCAAGCAGTACGCCAGCATGACGTCCTTCGTGTGGATGGTGTTCCTGGCCTCCATCCTGATGAACGCCTCGGGCTTCGCCTTCCGCACCCTGTCGGTCCGCGGCGCGACGGCGGGCCAGAGCTACAGCATCGCGGCGACGCTGATCACCCAGGTCGCCTACCTGGCGCTGGTGGGCGTGAGCGACCTGCGCTCCGTGCTCGGCTTTGGCATCGCGACCAGCCTGGCCAATTTCGGCTACCAGTACGCGCTCCTGACCGTGCGCTGGCTGGAGTGGCGCAAGGATGCTGTCGAAGAGGCTCAGGTGCGCTTGTAGATCCGGCCGATGGCGGCGGCGATATTCAACGAGAGCCTGCGCTTCGCGAGTTCGCCGTTCGCATAGGGGTTGATCGGCGCGTCGGCGAAACGGTAGTACCACTTGCTCGCAGGCGAGGGCGGCACCCCGCGCAGCGCCTGCCGGATGTGGCCGCCATGCCAGGGCTTGACCGAGCCGACGGCGTGCGAGAGGTAGTAGCCACCGGGCGCGAAGTCCATGGCTTCCGGACCGGCCGTGTTCAGCGGCGCCTCGCACACGGTGAGCGCGAAGTTCAGCGCGTCCTGGTCGGTCGAGTGGAACAGGGCGGCGGAGCCGCCGGCCTTGAGCTCCCTGGCGTGCTCGTTGTGGGCCACGACCAGGTCGCACAGGCGGCGCCACAGGTCCAGGAACTCCAGGTGCGCGCGCGAAACCGCGATGAAGCCGGCGTTGTAGTAGCGGTCGAGCCCGCGCTGCGGAATGGCGCCATGCGGCTCGAAGAAGCGGGCCCACAGCAGCCGCTTGGGATGCCGCGCCGGGAAGCACCAGTTGATGTCTTCGGCCAGCGAGATGCCGTCTTCGGTGAACCAGCCGCTGAGCGCGGGCCAGTCGCACTTCACGACGATGTCCGGGTCGATGTAGGCCACGACGTCGGATTGCGGCGCATGCCGCTCCAGCATCTCGCGGATGAAGGTGGGCTTGTAGTAGGTGAAGTGCAGCGGCGTGTCGAGCTCCACCATGCACAGCACCAGACCGGCGGGCGCCTGAAGCCGGCCGGTGGCGCGGTCGAAAGCCGGTGAATCGACGATCCAGGCCGGCAGTGCGCCGCGGTAGCCGACCCAGAGCTCGCCGGAATAGCCGGCCGCAATGAGCGAATTTGCCAGCGCCGCAACGCCGAAGTGGTAGTTCCGTTCGAAAAGCGTGCAGAGCGTGATGTTCATGGAGAGTCGCAGTTTGATCGCGTCAAGTGTAAACAAATGTTCTACAGATGGCGCAACAAGCATCACGGCGAAGCCATCAGCTCGACCAGATCGCGCTCGTAGTCCTTGAGCCGCCGCACCGCCTGCTCGCGCTGGGATGCGCTGGTGCGGGCGTGCAGCGCCGCAAGATTGCGGCAGCCCTCCTGCAGCAGCGCCTGTTGCTGTTCGCGCGCCGGCCCGGGCGGCCGGGTGGCGATGCGCTGCACGTAGGCATGGACCGCGGCGCGCGCTTCCGCCGGCGGCGTCTTCTCGGCCTGGAAGCGGCGCAGCAGTGCGAGCGTCTCCTGCTGGCGCTTGCGGCGCTCGCCGTCGACCCAGTGCGGGTCGAAGCTCGACCGCGCCACCTGCTCCTTCAGCAGCTCGCGTTGGCTCGGCTCGAGCCGGCCGTAGAAATCTTGGTTGCGATCCAGCAGCTGCTCGTAGCGTTTCTCCTGCTGGCGCTCGGGGCTGCGGTCGAGCCAGTCCTTGCGGTAGTCGGCATTGACCTTGGCGTACTTGCGTTCGAGCTGCAGCAACTGCGCTTCGCCGAGGCTCAGCGCGAGATCGGTGGCGGCAGGCTCGGCATGTTCGGCCACCGCCACCAGGCGCGCGCGAATCTCGTCGGACATCGCGCAGGCCTGCGCGGGCGTAAAGTCGTCGGCCGCGAGCGCCTGGGCCTGCTGCAGCAGCGCGACGATCTTCGGCAGCTCGTTCTGGCGGTGCCAGGCCAGGAGCTGCGCGAGCTCATCGCGCACGCGCGGCGTCTGCGCCCCGTTGAAGTCGAGGTAGCCGTCGAGCCACCAGTAGCTGAATTCGGGCAGGTTGTTGTACGCCAGCTTGACGGTGCTGCAGGCGGCCAGCGCGGAGGCGACGAGCAGCACGCCGATAATCCGCGCCAGTTTGGCGCAACGCATTCGGGAAAGTGGCATGAACAAGACTCCGCAGGACAACCAGGGACCGGTCGACGTCGTCATCATGGCGGCCGGAAAAGGCACGCGCATGAAGAGCAGCCTGCCCAAAGTGTTGCATCGTTTGGGTGGGCGCGCTCTGGTGGCGCACGTGGTCGATACCGCGCAGCGCATCGGCGCGCGCCATGTGGTGGTCGTGACGGGACACGGCGCGACCGACGTCGAAACGGCGCTCGGCAGCGGCACGAACGCTGCGGCGCCCCTGTTCGCGCGCCAGGTCCCGCAGCTCGGCACGGGCCACGCGATGCAGCAGGCCGCGCCGCTCCTGCCCGACGACGGCACGGTGGTGGTGCTGTCGGGCGACGTGCCGCTGATCGGCGAAGACACGCTGCGCGCACTGGTGGCGCAGAGCGGCGGGCGCCGGCTGGCGCTGCTCACGATCCGGGTCGACGAGCCGGCGGGCTACGGCCGCATCGTGCGGGCCCCTGCGGCCCATGAAGGCGAGGGCGAAGTTCAGGCAATCGTGGAAGAGAAGGATGCGAGCGAGGCGCAGCGCGCGATCCGCGAGATCTACAGCGGCGTGATGGCCGTGCCGGCCCAGATGCTGAAGGCCTGGCTCACGCGCCTGGACAACAAGAACGCGCAGGGCGAGTACTACCTGACCGACGTGGTCGGCTTCGCGACCGTCGACGGCGTGCCGGTGGTCGCGCACCTGACCGACGACGCGCTGCAGGTGGCCGGCGTCAACAGCCCGGCGCAGCTCGCAGCGCTCGAACGCGCCTACCAGCGGCGCCAGGCCGATGCGCTGATGGCGCAGGGCGTGCGGCTCGCCGATCCGGCGCGCTTCGACCTGCGCGGCACGCTGGCATGTGAATCGGACGTGGAGATCGACGTCAACTGCGTGTTCGAGGGCGCGGTCTCGCTGGGCGCCGGCGTGCGCGTGGGTGCCAACTGCGTGATCGCCAATGCGCGTATCGAAACCGGGGCGGTGATCCATCCCTTCACCCACATCGACGGAGAGAAGGCCGGCGTGACGGTCGGCGAGGGTTCGACCATCGGTCCTTTCGCGCGGCTGCGCCCCGGTGCCCGCCTGGGTGCCGAAGTGCACATCGGCAATTTCGTCGAGGTCAAGAACTCGACCCTGGCCGCCGGTGCCAAGGCCAACCATCTGGCCTACCTCGGCGACGCCACGGTAGGCGCGCGCGTCAACTACGGCGCCGGCAGCATCACGGCCAACTACGACGGCGCCAACAAGCACCGCACGGTGATCGGCGACGACGTGCACGTGGGCAGCAACTGCGTGCTGGTGGCGCCCGTCACCATCGGCGCCGGCGGCACCGTGGGCGGCGGCTCGACCGTGACCAAGAGCACCGAGCCGGGCGCCTTGACGGTCGCGCGTGCGCGGCAGGTCAGCTTCTCGAATTGGCAGAGGCCGCGGAAGGCCCCGAAGGACTGAAGGGCAGCGGCACGCGCGGCGCGAACTTGGCGCGCTTGACGCTGAAGAAGGCCTTCACGTTGCGCACGTTGGCATCGGTGGTGAAGAGGCGCTGCGCGAGCGCCTGGTAGCCGGGCATGTCGCGCACCGTGACGATGAGCACGAAATCCGGCCCGGGCGAGACGCGATAGCACTGCTGCACGGCCTCGTCCTGCACCACGCGCGCCTCGAAGGCGTCGAGCGCGGCGGCGTCCTGGCGATCCAGCGAGACCTCGATCACCGCGCTGAGCTGTGCGCCGACGCGCTCGGCGCTGAGGATCGCGACTTCGCGCTCGATCCAGCCCGACTCGCGCAGCCGCCGCACGCGGCGCAGGCAGGTGGCGGCGGAAATATTGAAGCGCTCGGCGAGCGACTGGTTGCTCTGGGAGGCATCCTGCTGCAGCGCGTCGAGGAGCTGGAGGTCGATGGCATCTGGATCGATTTGTTTCATATTTCATTGTAGTAATGAAATAATTCGGCATTGATGACGATGGACGAAATAATCAAGCAATATCAATTGAATATTGACTGTTGATTTCACGAAGACTTTCGTACGATCGCCCTCGACCTCAATCCAGTAGGAGCTTCCTCATGTGTGGCATCGTCGGCGCCGTCTCCGGCCGCAACATCGTTCCCGTGCTCGTGCAGGGCCTGCAGCGTCTCGAATACCGCGGCTACGACTCCTGCGGCGTGGCCGTGCATGCACACGGACTGCAGCGCGCCCGCACCACCGCGCGCGTGGCCGACCTGCTGGCCCAGGTGCGCGACGACCGCATCGAGGGCACGACCGGCATCGCTCACACGCGCTGGGCCACGCACGGCGCGCCGGCGGTGCACAACG
>NZ_JAGGNU010000015.1 GCF_018614915.1 Variovorax paradoxus
AATGGTGAAAAGTTCGGGCTAGTTTGCCCAAGGGACCTGCCTGGCAGCGACCTCCTGAAAGAGTGGGACCTGAAGCAGCAATTTGGCCGGCGCAGCACGCTTTGTCGAAATTCGACCACACCACCACCAGGGAAGAACGCAAGCCGCACGCACAGCGGGCGTTCGCGCGGCCCAATCGGCAGATGCAGGCGGCATCGCGCAAGCCGTTCAATTGCCAGGAGAATTGTTCTCTATTATAGACAATCCCTTAGCTTTTGCCTATAATGCCATACATGCCAGCGCATTCGACTCTCGAAAACCCGCTCGAGCGACAGCTCTTGCTGCAGCTCGGAGAGCGCTTGCGCGCCGCCCGCTTGCGTCGCGGAATCACCTCCGTCGAACTGGCCAAACGCGTGTGCATCTCCCGCTCGACGCTGCACGCCGTGGAAACGGGGGCGGCCTCCGCGACGATGGGAACCTATTTGAAGGTGCTCGTGGCGCTCGGCCTCGGCGCGGACCTCGCCCTAGTGGGTTCTGGCGCGGCCAACAAACAACCCGTCCCCTCCTCCTCGGATCGGCACGTCCCGCAAGACAGGCAGAGCTGGCTATTGCACGAGGTGGCAGTGAACCTGGTGCGGCAAGACCCATCGCTCGTAGCAAAGGCGCAGGCAACCCTTTCGCGCTGGATGGCAACCGGAGATCCACACACACTGCAGCTTTGGCAAAAATGGCGCGCCATCCTCGAGCAGCAACGCTGGAACGATGCCCTTGCGGACTCAGAGGAAGGTCGACAGTTGCGTCAGGCGTCTCCGCTCACCACGCTGGTGCCGCAGCAGCAGCGCCTTGACATCATCAAGGCGGTCCGTGCGCACGGGGGGAGCGCGCTTGCGTCGGCGTGACCTGGAGCACCTGATTCGTGCTGCCGCCGATGTGACGAACGAATATGAGTCCGTCATCATCGGCAGCCAATCCATCCTTGGAGCAGTCCCAATCCGCCGGAAGCCTCCACCATGTCGGCGGAGGCGGATGTATTTGCAATGAATGCGGAGAACCTCTCCGATCTCATCGATGGTGCTCTTGGCGAAGGCTCGCAGTTCCACGACACGTACGGATACTACGCGCAGGGGGTGGACTCGCATACCGCTGTTCTGCCCGCGGGATGGCGTGACCGTCTCGTACGCGGCGCTTGAGCGCGTGTTCGAACTGCCGCTGGACGAGGCGAAACGCGCAAAGGTCATCGCGCGCATTCATCGCCTCGCTGCTGATGCGCAGCACCCGAGGTGACAACCTCGGCCGCGGCGCCGAATCCCGTCAGGGCGGCGCGCAACTTCAGCAGTCTCGACCCATCACAACGCCGAGGCGCCCCGCTCCCCCCGTCATCATTGTCAGCGGCGCCTGGAGCCTTGCTGCCACAATGCCGCGTGGTCGTTGCCCCGCTCAATGAGCCTTGAGCGCAACTCGCCTCTGTGACCAATTCGGTTGCCGTTGGCGGCTGGATCGTTAGGCGCAACTCCGCACCGCATGCCTGCCACGCTGGCAACGAACGAAGACCGAAGCAGTCCTTCGCAAATGCCCGCTCCTGCCCTTGTCGCAAGCCGCCGAGTGGTTTGCATTGGCACACGCGAAAGCGGCAAGCAAGGTGCTCCTGAAGCCGGAGCAACACTATGAATGAAGACACGACCGCTGCGGGTGCTGTGCTGGCGCTCTGGAATGACGTCACGCCCGAGGTGGATGCCGAGTACAACGCGTGGCACGCGAACGAGCACGTGCCCGAGCGGTTGACCGTCCCGGGCATGCTGCGGGGTCGGCGCTATCGATGCTCGGTCGATGGCCGCTGCACCGCGCTACCTCACGATCTACGGCATGCGGGATGTACGGGTCATCGAGAGCGAGGCCTATCGCCTGCTGCTGAGCCGGCCGACACCCATGAGCGCGCGCATGCGTCCTCATCTTTGCAACCTGTCGCGTTGGGTGTGCGACGTTCGCGAATCGCAAGCGTTCGGTGCGTCCCCCAACCTGGCCGTTTGGACCTTCGAGGCGGAAGACGTGGCGCGCTTGCGCGCTGCAGAACACGCATCCAGCAGCAGTGGGTTGCTGCTCGCCCGAAGAGCTCGATACGGCGCTTCTGCCTTGGCTCGGGAGCGGCAAGGCGCACGCGATCGGAGGAAGCTGGCTCCTGGCCCTGGGATTGCCCGATGAAGCGATGGCAGCGTCGGTGTTGGACCCCAGCGCGATGCTATACAGCGCCCTTCGATCGCCACAAGCGGCGCTATGAAAAGCTTGCCAACTCGCTGGTCACCAGCTCGAGAAATGTTTGCCCGAGCTGAGAGGGTGGCCGGTTGACGTTGGTCACGCTGTAGATCGCGAACCGCGGTGCGTCCGGGATCTTGATCAGCGCAAGATTCTCCGAACGATGAGCCCGTGCAGACAGATCGTCGACGAACGCAACGCCCGCGCCGCTGGCGGCCATGGCGCAGGCGGCGTAACCCGAGCGCACTTCCACCGCCACTTGTCGTGCGATGCCGAACTTCTCGAGCCAGGCATCGATGATCTGGCTCTGCGGTGCTTCAGGGCTGTAGATGATCAGGCGCTGCCGCAACGCCGATGCCAGATCGAATTTTCTCGCCAGCAACGCGTGGCTTTTTTGGCACGACGCACTGCAACGTCCACCGCCCGATCTCACGCACGTCGAGCACCGGGTGGTCCAGTGGGGCGCTTGAAATCGCGACGTCCGCCTCTTCAGTGACCAGCGACTGAACGATCTCGCGGCGGCAAGGATTCGAAGAACACTTTCAAAATGGGAGAAGCGTTGCAACAGCTTGGCGGTGGCGCCTGGCACGAGTTGCAGGGCCGTATTGGCGCTCAAGAGTACTCTCAGCGTGGCGTGGTCGCCAAAGCGCAGGTGGGTCGCCACGTTCTGCACATGCTGAACGCCGCGATACACCTTCTCGACTTCCGCTTGCAGGGTGTGCGCCTCCGGCGTCGCCCGAACTGCGTCGTGCCGCGGCCGAAGTCATCCAGCGCCGAGACCTCTCGTAGCTGATTCGAGGCACCCGGGCTGCATCGCTACTGACCTGGCCGAGACGGAAGGCCTGGTTGGCACCTTCAGGCGCTTCGCCGCCCCACGCATGCAGAAGCCGAACGCCCGCGCCCGCTTCGGCTGAAGCGCCTTCCCGGGCGGCCTCGAGCATCTGATGCGTGCCACTGGTCATCGAGTGGTAGACGATCAGCAGGGTCTTGGCCGTAGTGCGCATTGGACGCTCAGCGCCCATTCACTTGGGGCCACGTGGGCGATTGGGGCTGCGAGGTGCGGTGTCGCTCGGACCCCTGCGTCGTCGGCTGGCCAATGCCTCGGCGAGCAAGCGCCTGGTGCCCCATGCGCGATCTTCTCCTCATCGACTGGCCGCAGCAGCGCTTCGGCCTGCTGTTTGATGACTGCGCATTCGGTGCGCGCCCGGGCCAGTTCGACGCCTTGTGCCGCCAGCTGCTCTCGCAATCCACGCTCGGTTTGGCGACCAGTCTCGCGCACCTGCTGCAGCTTCTCGGGCTCCGCCTACAGTCGCTTCGCGGCCGCCTCCCCGCTCCGCATGCGCCGCTGCTGCTCCTGGACAAGTTCGGCTTCCACCGCCTTGGCGGCCTGTCGCGCCCGGTCCACCTCGGCCAGCATCGTTTTTCCTGGCCGGCATGCCGCTCCTCAGCTTGCCGCAAATCCAGGTCTCGCGCCGCATGGCATCCGCGTGTTCGCGCCGCATCCGCTCCTGGCCTTCCGCCGCCTGACAGAGCAGGGAGGTCATCCGCTTGATCTCATCCTCGAGGCCGACGAGTACCCGATGCGCCTCGATCGCATGCTTCTTGAACTGCCGCTCCAGCGTCTCCCGCGCCTGCTGCGAGGAGGCGGCGCGGCATCCAGACCCGCCCGCGCCTGCGCAAAGGCATCCTCGCGCTGCGCCAGCACGGCCTGCGCCTCGGCCAGCGCATCCTCGCGCGCTTGCAGTCCGCCCGCGCAGACTCCAAATCACCGCACTGGATTTTCCTCCGCCTCGCGTGGCGCCGTCTCCCAAAGCATTCTTGCCGCATTGCGCACCACCCCCCGGCATCCGCATCGTTGCCGGCGGACCGCTTACATGTCTTGCATGGCATACGCCACCAACTAGATACACAAAATGTGAATTTGTCACATATTAGTGCCTTAGTACTAAGGTGAACCCTCGTGCCAGTGCGTAGGTAAAAGCATTTACTTACACCAAGTATCCAGATTTCATAAACCGGATCAGAGGAGAGCGCCATGGGGGACGTTTGCATCACTGCCGAGCCGCTGCCGGCGATTTACCGCATATGGACGGAGACAGCGGGTCCGGCGGGCTTCTCGACGCAACGCATTACTCCGTTGCGCCATAACTTCCACCAGCATCCCCTGTTCCAGATTCCCGAACTGGTGAAGCTCGGCAAGGAGCTGGCGCCCTTCAACCAGTGCCGCTTCATGAGGCCGGGCGTCACGCAGGCCTCGGTCATCGCGCATGACAGCCGGCATCCGGAAGGGCGCAGCATCGACGAGTTCTTCGAGCGCCTGGAAGAGCCGGGCTCCTCGGTCGCCCTCTACAACGTCGAGGTCATTCCGCGCTACCAGGCGCTGCTCAAGTCCGTCGTCGAGACCATGCGTGGAGGTGTCGAGCGCGAGCAACCCGACATCTTCATGGTCAACGGCTTCGTCTTCATCTCGTCGCCGCCCTCAGTGACGCCCTTCCACATCGATCGCGAGAACAACTTCTGGCTGCAGCTGCACGGCCGCAAGATCATGAACGTATGGGACCACCGGGATCGAAGCGTCGTGCCCGCAGAGGCGGTGGAGGATTTCATCGTCACGCATTCGCTCAGAAAGGTTCGGTTTCAGGAAGAGTTCCGAGCCCGCAGCCACGAGTTTCATGTGCGTCCAGGCGACGGCGTGTATTTCCCGAGCACCTCGCCGCACATGACGCGCTCCGATCCGGACTGGACCTCTCCCGGCGATCGCATCTCGGTCTCGATCGGCGTGACCTTCTACACCTCGGTCACCCGCGAGTTGGCGCGTGTCCACCAGGTCAACCGGATCATGCGCCGATGCGGCTGGTCGCCCGCCTACCCCGGCGGATCGCCGGCCGTGGATGCGTTCAAGGCTTCCATTGGCGGGCCGGTCGGCGCAACGCGCTCGAAGCTCGTCGCCATGACTTCGTCAGCGCGGCGGTTCAAGATAGCAACTACGCCGCCGCCGGGGTCCTACTAAATCAAATTCGGCATCGGACATGAAGCGCCAGATTCGCAGGACCTGCGCACACGGCTTAACGAACGGAACAGCAACGACGCGGTTCGGGAATCGAGCCTGCATGGGCACGGTCAAAGTGTGCTCTCCTGGTGGGGCGCATCGATGCGCATCGGAACGAACGCCGGCGCCGCTCAACAACATCGCCGTTGGGCGACGAGGTCTTCTAGCCGCTTCACGCCTCAGGCCGATTGGCCGATCTGGTCGGCATCGACGGAGTACGGTTTCTGAGCTTCGGCTGCGAACAGCGGTGCACCCGCGGTTGCCGGCAAGGTCGCCAGGCAAAGACCTGCAAGCGCTAGGCGCGTTTCACGTTGTCTGAGCACCACGACAATGTCATGCCCAGATGGCTGTCACTACTTGCTGCCGGTCGCCTGGAACCATGATGGGAAAAGGCCCCCGAGCCTGCCCAGGGCCTTTCCGATACGGCATCTTGCTTACTCAGTTTGGACAGAGCCCGCGATGCTGAAGAAGTTTCTGGAGAAGGTGCCCGTTGGCACAATCGAGACGCCGTTGGTCAAATCAGTGAGCAGCACGTCTGTGTATCTGACGCATGCAATGATGAGATCTTGACCAGATGGGCACCCAAAGGTGCCCTCGTCCGGAGGGCCTGCAGACTCCCCTTGACTCGGCCGTTTTTGGTGGCTGAGTTACAAATCCGCCTGATACCTTCGGTTTCTTTTCGCTTTGTGGCCACACGCCCTCGATTCGGATGCGCTGCTGGACCCTCGAGGATCTGGTCAGCGAGGAGCGCCGTGACGCACTTGGCCCCCGAGCCGCATGGCTGGATCACCTATACGCCCGACGGTCGCGTGGTGCTTGTGATGGCGCGCGAGCGCGTGCACCCAGCCGCCCTGGGTGCCCACCGAGTCCGAGAAGGGTTGCGCTCTACGACTCGATGGCAGCCTATGCGGCAGCTTCGAGTTCGACCGCACCAAGGTGATCCATCACATCGACACGTGCTGGAACGCGAGGCCTCGCGCGACACAAGCCAGGTTCGCTACTGCGAGATTCAAAGGGAGGAACTCAACTACGTGTCGGAACCTGCGCGCAGTCTGATATCAGGCAGCGACTGCATGCACACGGTGGTGTACGACCGGCATGCATAGCGTGGTCCGCGCTCAACCGTAGATGGTGACGCCCCCGCTGCGAACGGAACGGTAGGATGCGGGCTTGAGCATGCTGCCACTCCGAAGGCAGAATTTGCCGGAGCGAGCCCGGTCATGTGGAGAAATGAAGCGTGTCACGCGCGAGGGCGGCACGGTCGCGGTGGTCGTGAACAATTTTCGCTGCGGCTGGACGCCGTTCAGCTTCGTTTGGGACGCGGCGGCCGTCCTTGATGCGCATGGCGCGGCGATGGGCGACGAGATGGTTTCCAAGTCGCTTGGATGGCCCGGAGGGCTCGCGGACTTATTCAAGGCAGCGGAGCTCGCTGATATCGTCGAAGAGCAACTCTCTGTGCTGTTTGAGTACCGGCCATTTGAGGACTACTGGGCCACGTTCCTCACCGGACAAGGAAAGACGGGCAGCTACGTGACGCAGCTTGCCGAGTTAAAACGCGACGAGCTAGTCCATCATGTCCGCACAGCGTATCTCTGCGGCCTTCCCGACGGCCCCCGCGCCCTGACCACGTCATTTTGGGCTGTGCGCGGGGCGGTCCTACGCTAATGCTGAGGCTCTAGGGCGCTCGGAACCGGGCCCACACCGACCTTGATGACAACATGACGCCAAACACCAAAACACCACCCTCACAGCATGTCGGTCGATCGGTCGATCAGCGGGAGGGTTGGAATACACGACCGGTTGGAACGGCATGCCAACACGGCGCACGAGCTCCTTTCCGAGATCGACTGCAACGCCTTTGAGCTCGCCTGTGTGTCCCTGAACGCTTAGATCGGCTCCGATCCCTCTCGAGACCGGACAGGTGTTGTAGCGACAACCACCCTCCCTGCGACCCGAAGCATTGATCTGAACCGCGCTGTCCGCTCCATTGAGAAGAGGCGTGAGTTAATTCATCCCGTGGATGTGTGCCACCTTGATACCGAACTGTTCCCGAATCTCCTGTAGTGGAACATGAAGGTGCGGCTGATATTCCGACCAAGGCCAGCGTTTGCGCTGAGCAAGGCAGCGTGTGATGGTTCGCGCGACGATGACCACCGAGTGGGCGATGGACAGCAGTACGTCTGCAACGCGGAGTTGCTTGTAGATGTTCAGCGATTCATGCAGTCGATAGCCCTTCAGGACTGATAGGCCCGCCGTGGTGCCGAAGATGCTGGCGATCTTCACCGCTGCCTCGTCGTCCAACGACGTTCCGCAGCCAAAGATGACGTGAACCGCATCATGGCAGCGAAAGAAATGCTCTGCTGCAGGAGACATGTTGCGCCCATGGATCAAGCCTGGATTGCCCAAAACGTACTCCTCGAGGCCTTGCGCGAGCGTTTGCCGAGAGTCCTGGTTCTGGAATTCGTGCATGGCGCGCGCTCCGAGGTGCGGGCAATGGCAGAGCTGTCTATCTTCTTACAGCGCGAAGAACGATGTCGTAGATGACCAGGGCGGCATCCGCTTGGGCTCTCCTGCGGCTGCGCACGGCCTCTGACGTGACGACAACCACCAAGCGCGTGCTGGAGTTGACATAGATTCGCTGACCCGTTTTGTCGCGTCGGCGTAGCGTAGGCGTGAACTTTTGACGCAGGAGCGACCGATCGGTCCAACCGGAGCCGGGCATCCGCGGAACTTGCGGGCGACTCAGAGCCCAGCGGAAGCGGTCATTGGTAGGGCTCAATCGACGACTGTGAAAACACGGCAACCGAACGGCCGCACTTGAAAGTTGCGAAATCGCACTCTCGACCCCAGAGCCGAAACACGGCGCTTCCGAAACAGAACATTCGCGACTTCGTCGAGCGCGGTTTTTGCTTTGAAGGATGCACTCGACGCTTCGTGTCCACATGATTCGGACGTCGAATCGTTCGCAACGGCCATGCGCCGCTGATCTGGCAGGCTCCCGTGCGAAGATGTGCCCTGACGCGGCTACCCACGCGGTGGTCTCGATCGAGGGACCCCTGCATGCCCACTCCCGCATCCGGCCCATCCTCCAACGCGATCCGCGCGCTGCTGTTGTGCGACCTGGTCGCCAGCACTCACGTCGTCGAGCGCTTGGGCGACGCCGCTGCGGCCGAGTTGATGGCACGCCACGACCGCATCGCGCGTGACCTGCTCGCTGCCCACGGCGGCCGTGAGATCGACAAGAGCGACGGGTTCCTGCTGCTGTTCGAGCGGCCAGTCGACGCTGTGCGCTTCGCGCTAGCCTACCAAGCGCAGCTGCTCGAACTCGGCGCCCAGTCGAACACTGCCCTCGCCTCGCGCGTGGGCATTCACCTCGGCGAGGTGGTGCTGCGCGAGAACGCGGCCGCCGACATCGCGCGAGGCGCCAAGCCGCTGGAGGTCGAGGGCCTTGCCAAGGCCATCGCCGCGCGCGTGATGTCGCTCGCCGGCCAGGGGCGCATCCTGATGACGCGCACGGCCTACGACTTCGCGCGCCGGGGTGCGGTGGGCCATGCCGACGAGGCCGCGCTGCGCTGGGCCGTGCACGGGCCGTACCGGATGGCCGGCGTCGACGACGCGGTGGAGGTCTGCGAAGTGGCGGCCGCCGGCGCTGACGCGCTGACGCCGCCTCCAAGCGCGGAAAAAGCGCAGCGCGTGGCCGAGGCCACCCCATCGTCGACGTTCGCCGCGCCGGCCGCCGGACCGCTGCTCGCCGTGCTCGCGTTCGACAACCTGTCCAACGACCCCGAGATGCAGTTCTTCTCCGACGGCGTCAGCGAGGAAATCATCCAGCTCGTATCGCGGGGCAGCCAGCTCAAGGTGATCGGCCGCACGTCGAGCTTCCAGTTCCGCGGCGATCGCAAGGCCGAGGCGGCGAACGCCTTGCATTGCACCCATGTGCTCGACGGCTCGATCCGCCGCGCAGCGTCCCGCGTGCGGGTCAGCGCGCACCTGATGGAGGCCGCCTCGCAGACCACGCTGTGGTCGGAACGCTTCGAGCGCGGGCTGGAAGACATCTTCGCCGTGCAGGACGAGATCTCCGAGAACATCGCCCGCGCGCTCGATCAGGCCTTCGCCAGCGTGCCGGCCCCGACGGTGGAGCCGGCGGTATACGACCTCTACCTCCGATCGAGGCCCAAGGGCTACGCGCCCGACGAACTGCGCACCCACGTTGGCGTGCTGGAGCTGGTGACCACGCGCGCTCCGCAGTTCGCCGCGGCATGGGGGCGGCTGGCCTATCTGCGCGCCTTCTTGCGCTTCTACCAGCCGTTCGCCGAGCGCCCGGCCAGCGCGGCGCAGGTGAACCGCGAAGCCGAGCGCGCGCTGTCGCTCGATGCACAGAACCTCGACGCGATGGCAGCGCAGTACTTCGTGATCGCGCCCTTCGGGCACTTCGTCGAGGCCAACGCCGCACTCGATCGTCTGCGCCGCGCACCCGGTACCGGCGACGGGCAGCGCTACACCGGCTGGGCCCTGCGCCACTTCGGCTGGATGCGCGAGGCGCTGGCGGCCACCGAGCAGGCCTACCGGCTCGATGTGCTGGATCCGATGTCGGCCAACCTCCTCGCCCTCGCGCGCATGGCGGCCGGCGATATCGCCGAGGCAATTCCGATCTTCGAGGAGCTGGTGGAGCGCATGCCCACGATGAGCTTTCCGGTGTCCAGCCTGCTGCGTGCCCACGCCTTCCAGCACGACTGGGCCGCCGTCGACCGGTTGCTCGCGCTGGCCGGGCAGCGCCAGCTGCGCGAGTTCCAGGACGGGCTGCCGTTCATCCGCGCCAAGCGCGACCCCTCGCCCGCGCACATCGCCGCGTGGCGCGAGGAGCTCGCGGCGCATGTTCGCAGGACGGGCCGGGTCGACGTGTCACGCCTCGTGTACGCGGCCCACCTGGGACTGGTGGACGAGGCTTACGCCGCCGCCGACGCCGCACGCCTGGGGCCGGCCGGCCATGCCGACGACATCATGGGGCCCGATGGCTACCGCACCGCGCTGCTGTTCCAGGCCAGCATGCCCGAGCTGCGCAACGACCGGCGTTTCGCGCCGTTGTGCGCGCGGCTCGGACTCGTCGAGTTCTGGCTGGCCAGCGGCAAGTGGCCCGACTGCGCGAGCGAAGTGCCCTACGACTTCCAGCGCGCATGCGAGCAGGCTCGGGCCGTGCCGAAAGAACACTTCGGCTTCTGAGCGCCTGCGCCCCGGCGCTTCACACCGTCGCGAACGACTCGCCTTTGTGCGCGGCGGTGACTCCGTCGAGCGTGGCGTTCACCGACTTCCAGCTCTTCAGCGCCTTGATGCGCGCCAGCCAGCCCTGCACGTACGGGTAGGCCGCGAAATCGCAACCGATCACCTCGCCCAAGGTGAGCAATCCGGCGCCGAAATGGTCCGCGATGCTGATCGCATCGCCGCACACGTAGTTGTGCCCGGGCCCGAGGATGTGGTCGTTGAGGACTTGCAGCCACACCTTCGAGCGCTCCTGGCCCCACTGCACCGCGCCGGCCTGCGCCTCGTCGCTGCGCCGCTTGTGGTGCGGCAGCAGCTGGGCGAACACCAGGCCGAAGCAGTAGTCGCGGCTCAGTTGGGTGTTGAACCAGTCCATGCGCTCGTTGACGCGGGCCCGCTCCTGCAGGCCCTTGGGGTACAGCGGCGAATCGATCTTGTCGGCCAGGTACTTTAAAATCGCCGAGCTCTCGGTGAGGCGGAAGTCACCGTCCTCCAGCATCGGCACCAGCGCATTCGGGTTGAGCGCACGATAAGCAGGCTGCATGTGCTCGCCCTTGAAGATGTCGACCAGCTTCAGGTCGAGATCGATACCGCTCTCCGCAGCGAAGAGCAGCACGGGCCGGCTCGCAGTCGAAGCCGGGTGGTAGTAGAGCTTCATCTCAGGTCTCCTTGGCTCATTGCGCGCTCTGCACGCGCTCGTTGGGATCGATCATGCCGAGGTTCTCGACGACCTTCATCTGCCCCGCCTGCACCTGGCCGACGTACATGGTAAGGCGCAGGTGATGCTGGCCGGGCACCATTTCGGCGGCCCCGCCCGGTCCTTCGGCGATGCGCGCATGGTCGAGCGCGCGGATCACCGCCGCCTGGTCGAGCGTGCCGGCCTCCCGCACGGCCGCCTCCCATAGCTTCAGCCCGCGATACAGCCCCGTGCTGGCGCTGCCGGCGGTGAACTTGGCGCTGCCCGGAAATCGCTCGTCGTAGCGGCGCAGCAGCGCCGTGCTGAACGGGTCGCTGACGGCCTGGTAATAGTCGAGGCAGCTGTAGAGCCCCTCGACATGCTCGGCCGGCAGCAGGCTCGCAAGGTTCTCCTCGAAGTAGGGGCAGACGATCCGGCCGCCGCGCTTCGTGAAGCCCGCCTCGTACAGCTGCTGCAGGAACGGCGCCACGCCGGGCGGCACCGTGGTGTTGAAGACCACCTGCGCCCCGCTGGACATGATCTTGTCGACCGTGCTGCGGTAGTCCGCGTGATCGACGGGCAAATACTCCTCGCCGACGATCGAGCCGCCATGCGCGATGACTGCCGAACGCACCCGCTTGTTCATCACGTGTGGCCAGATGTAGTCGGCCGATGGGAGATAGAACGTGCGAGCATCGGTCTGCTTCATCAACCAGGGGATCAGCGA
Source organism: Variovorax paradoxus (assembly GCF_018614915.1). Lineage (GTDB taxonomy): Bacteria > Pseudomonadota > Gammaproteobacteria > Burkholderiales > Burkholderiaceae_C > Variovorax > Variovorax paradoxus_K. The sequence goes on from NZ_JAGGNU010000015.1 coordinate 11,938, forward strand.
ATCGACCTGCTGTGCCGGCACGGGGCCGGTGCAGAAGATGAGCGGGTCGCTCTCCTCGCCCTCGTATTGCTCCGGGTAGATGTAGAGCTTCTTGCCCTGCACGACGGCCGGGCCCTTGATCGCCTGCCGGGTGGAGCTGTAAATGCCGCCGAAGATCACGTCCACGCGATCGCCCTGAACTAGCTTGGCGGCCTTGACGGCGGCCACCTTGTCGTCGGTGGCGCTGTCTTCGGTGATCAGTTCGATGCGCCGCCCGAGCAGGCCGCCGCCCGCGTTGATCTCGTCCACCACCAGGCGGGCGAGGTTGGCGTTGGCAATGCCGAGGAAGGACAGTGGGCCGGTCTGGTCGGTGACGAGGCCGATCTTGATGGATGCTTGGGTCACGATGGGATCTCCTTGCAGATGGTGGATGGGCACGGCCGCGTCGCGGGGTGCAGGCACTGTGCGCGCCGGGAGGCGGCTGCGTCCTTAAGCGATGTGAAACGTTGCCAAGGCGCGCGCGTGGTTCGACAATCGGGGCCGACAAGCAAGAGAGGCGCTCAGGTCTTGGTCTTCAAGGCAAAGGGGTTCGAAGTGCGGCCATCGGAGCGCCGCCTGCTGGCCAATGGCCAGCCGGTCTCGCTCGGTGGACGCGCGTTCGACCTGCTGCTGGCGCTGATCGAGCTGCGCGACCGCGTGGTCGCCAAGGATGAGCTGCTGGCGCGGGTCTGGCCTGGCACGGTGGTTGAGGAAAACAACCTCACAGTGCAGATCTCGTCGCTGCGCAAGGTTCTCGGGCCGGACGCCATCGCCACCGTGGCCGGGCGCGGCTACCGGTTCACGTTGCCATTGCTGGACGACGACGCTCCCGCCTCACCGGCCGAGCCGTCATCCCCGCGCGAGCGCCCCTTGATTGCCGTGCTCGCCTTCGACAACCTGTCGAACGAGCCCGAGATGCAGTTCTTCTCCGACGGCGTCAGCGAGGAGATCATCCAGCGCCTCGCGCGTGGCACCCAGCTGCGGGTGATCAGCCGCACCACGAGCTTCCAGTTCCGTGGCGAACGAAAGGCCGAGGCGGCGCAACGCCTGAACTGCGGCTACGTGCTCGACGGCTCGGTCCGCCGCGCGGCCGGCCAAGTACGCATCAGCGCCCACCTGATGGAGGCCACGTCCGGCACGACGCTGTGGTCCGACCGCTATGACCGTGCGCTGGAAGGCATATTCGAGGTCCAGGACGACATCGCCGAAAGCATCGCGCGCGCGCTCGACCACGGTTTCTTCGGTGTTGCGACGCGCGCAGTCGCTCCTGCGGTCTATGACCTCTACCTGCGATCCAGCCCCAAATCCTATGCCCCGGACGAACTGCGCACCAGCGTCGGCGTGCTCGAGGTGGTGACGCAGCGCGCACCGCATTTCGTCGAGGCCTGGGGGAGGCTCGCCTACGTGCGCAGCTTCCTGCACATGTACCTGCCATTTGCCGAGCGTGCAGCCAGCGTCGAGCACGTGGTTCGCGAGGCCTCGCACGCGCTGGCGCTCGACGCGCAGAACAACGATGCTCTCGTCGCGCGATGCTTCGTGATGCCGCCCTTCGGCCGGTTCGTCGAGGCGGAGGACTTCCTCGAGCGGTTGCGCCAGGCGCCCGGCTCGGGCGACGGCCGGCGCTACATCAGCTGGCTGTTGCGCCAGACCGGCCGCCTGCGTGCGAGCCTCGACGAGGCCGAACGCATCTACCGCCTGGACATGCTCGATCCGATGACGGCCAACCTGGTGGCGCTGGCCCGCATGGCCACGGGGCGGGTCGCGGAGGCGGTGCCCGTGTACGAAGACCTCGTGGCGCGCATCCCCGACATGAGCTTTCCGATCTCGAGCTTGCTGCGGGCCCATGCCTTCCTGCAGAATTGGACGGCGGTCGATCGCCTGCTCGCGCTCGCGGCCACGCGCCCGCTGCGCGAGTTCCAGGACACCATCCCTTTCGTCCGCGCCAAGCGCGACCCGACGCCTGAGCATATCGGCGCCTGGCGCAGCGAGTTCGAGGCGCACGTGATGATCACCGGCGGAGTGGACGTGGCGCGCCTGGTCTATGCCGCGCACCTGGGCCTGGTCGACGAGGCCTTCCGTGCTGCCGAGGGCGCCCGCCTGGGCCCCGCGGGGACCAGCACCGACATCATGGGCCCCGACGGCTACCGCACCGCGCTGCTGTTCCAGGCCAGCATGCCCGAGCTGCGCAACGACCCACGCTTCCCGCGGCTGTGCGCGCGACTGGGTCTGGTGGAGTTTTGGCTCGCCGGCGGCCAGTGGCCCGATTGCGCGGATGATGTGCCCTACGATTTTCGGCAAGAGTGTGAGCGGGCGAAGGGTGTGCCTAGGTAGATCTTCGGATTTTGACGGCGCAACGACGCGGGCGCGCTCTTCTGCTCATTCGCACTGCACTTGTCACGCCGGGCTCTGTCCTCACCCACGGGGCAGCCCATCCACTTTGCAGCGTTCGAAGGTTGTACCCGCGCAAGCGCCTGGCCATGTCCAGTGCTTCACGCACCGACCAATATGGGCTTCGCATCTGTCCTTCAAGAACTTGGGCATCTCGTATCATCGAAGTCAGAAACAGATCCCCCATGGCGCAGCCGACCAACAACCAGAGCATTACCCCGGAGGTACGACCGGTCATCGAAGAACTGGACCGCTTCGCGAGCCGTCCCGACGTGTTGTGCGTCCTAAGGCAGGCGGCCGCCGATGCCCGCGAGAAATTGCGGCAGAACCCGAACATTGCCGAAGCCTTTGCAGCAATGGATCTCTCGTGTCTTGGGTGCTTAGTGCCCGCGGCGATTGGTAGCGCCAGAGTCGTGGTGAATCGCGGCGCCGGCGGCGCAAGCATTGAGCGGCATGTGAGTAGCACGCAGTATCTGTTTGCCCTGGATGGCGCCATGGAAACGCACGTCCAGACAACGGAAGGCTGGCACGTGGATCGTTATGGGCAAGGCGACCCAGCCGTACTGGAAAATCGATGGCATGTCGTTCCGCCCGGGGTTTGGCACAGGTCCACCGCCCCCGGAGCGCGGAATTGGGTTGTCGTGGCTTTCCATTCCGCACGCGACGTGAGCGACGAGTATCAGTGAAGGCTCAGCCTTGCCCCGCGCCCCCAAGCAACTCGCGCGCCTCGATCAAGTCAGCCGCATCGAAGCCTTCGGTAAACCATTCATACACGGAGGCAAGTTCGAGCAGGGCCTGCGCGTGCCCGCCATGGAGACGCGCCAACCGGACCATGCTGACGCATGTGCGCAATTCAAGAGACTTGGCGCTTTGCTGTCTGGCGATGGAAAGAGCGCGCTCGAAGCAGGTCTGCGCCTCGGCGGCATTTTCCGTGGAGAGGGCAAGAAGCAATTCTCCCCTGACGCGAAAGAGCTCAGCCTCCCACCAATACGTACCCATCTCACTGGCGAGGCCCAGCGCCTCGGTGACCGATTCCAGTCCCTCGGCGACTTGTCCGGCACGCGAGAGCGCCTGAACCTGCAACAGCAGGAATAGCGGCTGCCAGACCTTGGCACCGGTAGCCTTGTACGCTAACAGCGCCTGCTCGATATGGGTGAATCCGCTTTCGGTATTGCCTAGCTCTGCCTCGGCCCATCCTTGGACGATCAGGCCGTGGACGAGCCAGCTCGGGAAACCCTGCTCCGTGGCGAAATCGGTCGTCGCTTCGGCCGCTTGCAGAGCCAGCGACGCTTCGCCGCGGAATTGATGGACCCATGCCGATGAAGCCATCGCGTACCCGAGGCTGAACGGGTGCCGAGGCGTTGCCGCATGCGCCGCCCGCTGCGCTTGCGCGACGCCCGCAACCGCCTGATCCGGGTATCCCAACAGCCACAGCGCCAGCGCCCCGAAAGCAAGACAGGAGACCCTCGGATCCCGGCTCAGGCTGTCGCGCAGCGCGTGATCGTGCACGTCCTCGTAGCGCTGAACCGCCAGCTCCGTATGCGACCTGCAATCGATGAGGTCGCCGACCCGAAGCAATGTGAGTCCGAGCAATTCGTGGCCGCTCACAAACAGCTCGGTTTCCAGCCTGCGCTCGGCCAAGCCCAGAAGTTGCTCGCCGATATCGCGCGCCAACCGCAGTTCACCCCGATTGATGTACAGCAACCCCAATCCTGAAAGCACCCGAACGAGGTCGGCGCTAGCGGTGGTGTCCTGGCATAGTTCGCGGGCCCGTTCATAGGCCTGGGCGACCTCCGGCACCGCGAAGCCGCGCGTCGCCATCCATGCCGACCCGAGCATCGACTGAATCTGCAACTCGCGCGAGTCGCGCCCCGCCGGATCGGAAAGTCCCGGCAGCATGGTTAGCGACGAGCTGAGATGATCGATTGCCGTGGCGTAGGCGGAGCGTTGCATCGCTTGCGATCCGGCGCGCATCAAGAAATCGACCGCCTTCGGCACGTTGTCGCTGCAAGCATAGTGATGGGCAAGCTCGCTGCAGTGATCGTCCAGGTGATCGCTGAAATGCGCTTCCATCGCTTGCGCCACACGCGAATGCAAGATGCGCCTGGTGTCAGCCAGCAGCTCCCCGTAGGCCGTCTCCCGGGTGAGTGCGTGCTTGAACACGTATTCCACATCGGGGAAAACCGTTCGCTCGAAGATGAATTCGGCACTCTGCAGGCGGTCGAGCATATCCTGGAGCTGCGTTTCGGAACTCTGCGCCACACGCTCGATGAGACGCAGCGGGGACGCATTGCCGAGCACCGCAAGCATCTGTAGAAACGCCTTGTGCTCGGGCTCCAAGCGGTCGATGCGGGCCGCCAACACGCCCTGCACCGTTGCAGGCATCTCGATCGTCGCCAATGCGCGAGTGAGCACGATCTCCTCACCGCGCCGCAGCAGAACACCATGATCGAACAGGGTCTGAACGTACTCCTCCAAGAAGAATGGATTTCCCTGCGTCTTCATGACAATGAGCGATTTCAGTTCGGCGAGCGCGGGAGCGGTTCCGAGCAAGGCGATCAGCAGCGCTTCGGCATCCTCCCGCCCGAACGCTTTCAAGCGCAATTGGCTGTGCGACGTGCCAGCGTCCCAGCTGGGTTGGTACTCCGGACGATAGTTGACGAGCAGGAGGATGCGCGCACCCTCCACGGCACGGCCGAACATGGTCAGGAAACTCTGGCTCTCGGCGTCCAGCCAATGCAGGTCCTCCATCACCATCAAGACCGGCTGGTTGACGGCTTCGCGCAGGACCAGTCGCTGAATTGCGTCGAACGTTCGGCGGCGCTGGATCTGCGGATCCATCTTGTCGATCGGCGCGGCAGCATCCCTGACGCCCAGCAAGGCCAACAAGAAGGGGATCGTGTCATCAAGGCTGCGATCGAGCCCCAGCACGCGGCCGGTCACCTTCTCCAGCTTGCGGCGCTCGTCGTCGGCCGGCGCAATCTGCAGGTAGCTCTTCAGCATGTCGATCAACGGCAGGTAGGGAAACGCCTTGCCGTAGGAGTCCGAACTGCACTCCAAGATCAGGCAGCCCTCTTTCGCCAGCAGCTTGAACTCGTGACACAGGCGCGACTTGCCCACGCCCGCCTCGCCGATGACGCCGATGATTTGTCCTTCGCCCGCCTTGGCCAGCTGCAGCATCGCCTGCATCCGTTCGAGCTCGTTCTGGCGGCCGACGAACCGTGCCAAGCCATGGCTGGCGGAGACTTCGAGACGGGTATGCAATGGGCCGACGCCGGCGACTTCGAAGAGGTTGACGTTCGCACTGACGCCTTTCAAAGGGACGCTGCCCAGGCTGCGAAACTCGAAGTAGCCCTCTGTTAGGCGATGGGTGGATTCGCTGACGACCACTGAGCCGGGTGCCGCGACGTGCTCAATGCGAGCTGCCAATCCCGTCGAGTGCCCGATCGGCACATAGTCCGCGCGCCGGTCGTCGGTCGGGATCGAACGCACGACCACTTCACCGGTATGGATGCCCACCCTGATCTGCACGGCGGGCAGCCCCTTTTCCCGCAGCAGCCGGGCGCCGTACGCTTTCATCTGCTCCTGCATGCTGAGCGCCGCATAGAGAGCCCGTCGGGCGTGATCCTCGCGCGCGATCGGAGCGCCAAAGAAGGCGAAGATTCCGTCGCCCAGCGCCTGGGCAACATAGCCTTCGTAGCGGTACACGGCACTCATCATCAGGCGCAGTGCCGGATCGATCACCTGCTGCGCGACTTCCGGGTCCATGCCATCGAGCAGCGCCATCGAGCCCTTGATGTCCGCGAACAGCGCGGTGATGATCTTGCGCTCGCCGGCGTGCTTCGTGAGATGCGCTGCATGGCCAAGCCGGAATCGCTCAGCCAAATGCGCCGGAACGTACGGATCCACCGTGGCAGCCTCGGCCGACGCGCCGGTACGCGCAGCCTGCGAAGATTCAATGGTCGCTGCCGCAACGACCGCCGGCTTCGGAGTCAGCGGCGTTCCGCACTTTCGACAAAACCTGCTGGTTGCCGCATTCGCGGCATGGCATCCGCTGCAAATCAACTCGAGCTTGGCACCGCAATCCTGGCAAAAGCTGGCATCGGCCAGATTCTCACATTGGCAGAGGGGACACTGCATTCGCGGCTCCCAGTGATCTGGTGGCGCAAAAAGCCGAGAAACGACAATGCAGCACTGTCACACAGGACGATCGTAGGCGGGCAGGCCAAAAGACTCTTGTAAGACGGTTTCTGTGGAGCGCAATGCACCGTCTACCCAAGCTTGCTCGTCCGAATACGCTTCACCGCAGATGTAGACCTTGCCCTTGATCGGATTCTGCAGCCGCGCTGCGATGGCCTTGTCGTTCGCGCCGATGACCCAGGAGTGATCGCCGTCACCGAACTCTGGCGAGCCCCAACGTACATAGGTCGCCAACAGCGGATCCGGCAGCGCGTTGTCCCCGAAGAACTCGGCAAGCTGCCGCATCGCCTGCTCGACCACGAACGTGCCGGCCGGTGTTGTGTGCTTGGGTTGCGTCAATCCATCGATAGGCGCGAAGGGCTTGCCCATCTTCTGCAACTCCTCCCAATATGTGGTGCGATCGAAATCGCAGTAGATCGTCATCGACGCCGGCCCTTTGTCGTCATTGGTCGCAATGGGCCAATAGCAGTAGAACTGGGCCATCGGCAAGTCGGTGAAAGAACCGCCTGCGGCAATCTTGTAGCGGTCGAACCACCACCGCTCCTTGAAGTACAGGTTGATTTTCGTGAGCGGCATGGTGGTAACGCTGCGGATGTCAGCCATAAGCTGAACGTTGTCGCGCAACTCCGGACATTGCGAGGAAAGGAGCTCGAGCGGACGACTGGGCAGCCCGAGGACGAGTTGCGGACAAAGAAAGTGCGTCGTCCATCCGTTGTCAGTATGGGCTCTCACGTTGATCAGGTTCTTGTCGGTGACGTCGATGTCAAAGGCATCGACGTGATGTCCCAGGAGAATCCTTCCTCCCATTTCCTTGATCTGCCGCGCAAGCGTATCCGACAGCGTTTCGTAGCCGGGCCGTAACGTCAGATAGTTGGGCAACTTGTCGAAGTCACCCATGGTCTGGAACCCGACGCCGGCGTTGACCCTTTGGTCATAGAACGCGAGGAACCCCATTGAGTCCTCGATCATCTGAAGGCATTCCTGAGAAAGACCGTAGTCGGCGAGCAATGCCCAGAAGCCCCATTCATACAAGGGCACACCACGATAGCGGAATTCGAGGCGAACCTTCTGCCAGTCCTCGGGAGTTTGCGGATACCACTGCTTCGGATCGACGCCGTTCTGTGTCAGCACCGTGTCGAAAACCTCTTGAAGAATCTTGTTCGGCTGGCGCTGCTTCTCCTGGTCACGCAGGAAGTAGCGGCTGCTCCAGAGGTCGGGATTGCCCGCCATGTCGCCAAAGGTGAAGCGGCGGCCACGCAGGTAGTAGATGTTGTTGTCGTCCCCCATGTTGAACGGCATGATGTCCTTGTCGAGCGACAGCGTCTTTAGCAGCCACATCAAGTTCTTCATGCTATCGACAAAGCGCATGCCGCCTTCCTCGTTCTTGACTAAGGTGCCGTTAATGACGACGAGATCGGTATCCAACCGTCCGCCGGGGCGATCGAGCATTTCCAGGATGACGATCTTCGTCATAGGCTTGTGCCTGAGCATCCGCCAAGCGAAGTACAGACCGGCCATGCCGGCGCCAACGACGACGATGTCTGGCTGAATTGCCTCTGTCGTATTCGATTCCGTCATCTGTGCCTCCCGGACCTGTTTGCCGTAGTGGGGTATGCGTGACGCAGATCGTACGGCCAGGGCGACCAAAACGCGGACTTTCGCACTCTTGCGGACCAGATGTTACGAAATCGTACTTACATTCGACCGCTACGCAATTGTTCAGCAATGGCAATGGCTCCGGCAGCAAGTACCGTCAGCGATGCCGGCCGCAGGAGCTAGGTTTCGATGTCACAAACGGCAGGAGGCCGATGGCTGACTCGCCAGCCGATGAAGGCATGCATGAGCTTGCGCACCTCGGCGAACTGCTCGGGCCGTGCCTTACGCTCTCACGAAGGCGAGCCGCGCCTGGTGCGCCAGCCCATCGCGAACGATGTCTCGAGCATCATCGTCTGCGAACTCGGTGGGGCGATCTACAGCCCCTTCAGTACCGCTTTTGAGGCCACGGCGGCGAAGCCCAGCGCCACGAAGGGGCGCAAGATCGGCCTCACTTCCAAGGCCATGCAACGAGCGGTGAACATTGCCGAGCCGGACTACGGCACCTTTGCTCGACGACATGTTCTATCCGATGGCGCAGTGATTCCCGCCGACCGCTTTCTGCAGTTGAAGATCGAGGCCGAGCTTGCCTTTGTGCTCGCAAAGCCGCTGTCGGGGCCCGACTGCACGTTGTTCGATGTTCTTGATGCCACTGCCTATGTCGCGCCGGCGTTGGAAATTCTCGACGAGCGCATTCAGCGTGTAGACCCGCAGACCAAAGCGCACGCGCAACGTGTTCGATACGCTTGGCATAGGACCACCCATTCGCACTTGTGCAGTGGGGCCAGTCAATGGGCGAAGGCGTGGATGTCGGCCAGTGCGGCGTGCTCGCCGAAGAACTGCGGGCAGGTTCAGAGTGCGTGACCTGCGACAAGTGCCCAACGGCCTGAACCATGGGCCACGCCGACTGCGAAAAAAAAAATGGCGCGGAACTCCCTATGCAGGGGCCGATCTAATCATGGTGATGCAACGGTGGACTCAGTGGCTCATCCCGCCACGGGAGCTTTGCTCCAAGGGGTTCGCCCCTTCCTCCCGCATCGCCTTGAAACCCGCTCTTTGTGGCGGGTTTCTTCATGAGCCGCCAACATGTGCAGCGAGGTCGCGTAGTGCTGGGCGCGTCCCGCCGGCAACGAGCCGCCTATGTTTGTCATCCGAAGGCTTCGGCAACCAAGTGGACCGCCACGCCGCAATCATGATCGTGCGCAACTGCTTGTTCCGACTATCGCTGATGGTCTTGTCCGGCACTTTCGGCGGAGCGTCCTCCGGCTTCTTCGCCGATCACGCCTTCAAGGGGCAGATCGAGAATGCTGGAAATTTCTTGCAGCCGACAGCCATGGCAATCGGGCAAAGCGTCATATAGACCTCCTTCACGCGTCGCCGGCCGACATGGCGAGACGTTCGTCCAGTTGCTGGTCGCCAAATTCGTCCAGGTAGGCGTCGGTCGCGAGGTAGTAGCGCGTCGTGTCGCGCTTCACCACGCGTCGCACTTCTCCGCCCCGCGCAACCGGTGCGTTACCCAGCTCAACACATCGGCGCTATCACTTCCGTGAACCGATGTAGCACCCGGTGGAAAGATTGCGTATTGGCTGGGCCGTCGGATCCCCATGGGAGGAGAATCAGGTCATCGGTATCGGCAAGCGAACCCGCGCTAGTCAGCGATGGTGGCACGTCGCTTGCGTGCGAACAGAGAAGCAACAGGAGCGAGCATGCAGATCCGCGTTGGTTTCGAAATGGCGTATCAGTTCCCACAACCGACGCCGATGATCTTGGCATTGAGCGTCCACTATTCGCGTGCGTCCGATCTGGTACGGCCTGATTACCTCGTCACGAGTCCCTCGGTGCCTATCACCGCATACCGCGATCTGTTCGGCAACTGGTGCAGTCGCATCGTCGCGCCGCAGGGCCGCTTCATCCTCAGCACTGATGCGCTGGTCAACGACACCGGCGCGCCTGATGTCGTTGCTCCTTGGGCTGCGCAGACGCCGGTCGAACACCTCCCGGAATCGACGCTGGTCTACCTCGTTGGCAGCCGCTATTGCGAGACCGACCAGCTCTCCGAGATTGCGTGGCAGCGGTTCGGCTCGAGCCCGACCGGCTGGGCGCGCGTGCAGGCAATCTGCGATTTTGTGCACCGGCACATCGAGTTTGGCTACCAGCACGCGCGTCGAACGCGCACTGCCTTGGACGCCTATAACGAAGGCCACGGCGTGTGCCGTGACTACGCTCACCTGGCGATCGCGTTCTGCCGCTGCATGAACATACCCGCACGCTATTGCACCGGCTATCTTGGCGATGTTGGCACTGAGCCACCCTACGGGACAATGGACTTCGCGGGCTGGTTCGAGGCTTATCTCGGCGACCGCTGGTACACCTTCGACGCGCGCAACAACACACCGCGTATCGGCCGCGTGCTGATTGCACGCGGGCGCGACGCCTGCGATGTCGCGCTATCCACCACGTTCGGCCCGAACACGCTCGATGGCTTCAAGGTCTGGGCCGACGAAGTCGCAACCGGTCTCACTGGTGACGCCCAGGCAAAATCGGATCTGCGGTTGACCAATCGTTCATAGGGCGCGAACTGTCGTGCGGTATGGTGAGCGCCGAGGACATCGACATCGAGACAGTCGGCAGCGATGCCAGCGCGTCGGCGAGGCGCTGGCATCCCCAGCCCGATGCAGGCTAGCGGCGGCGTGCATCGGAGCCGCCTTCACGAAGCGCTGCGCAGCAGTGGCAGCACGCCCGAGGCACGCCAGGCCATGACGGATCGCGGCGTGGAACCGGTCTTCGACACGCCAGCGCACTTTCAGGCGGAACTCGAGGCGGACCTCGCACGGTGGCGAGAGGTCACGCGAAAGGCCAAGATCAGCCTGGACTGAAGTCCGGCCGCCCTGGCGCTCTCGCGTTGGCGAGCTGCTTTGCCTTGGGTCTGCGATCGGGAACCAGCCCGGCGCGGCCATCGCCAGCTCGGTGATGGGCCGGCAGCCTCGTGGCGTCAGCTTACCCAGTCCAGCGCCCAGTAGTACGCGCCCACCAAAGGCAGGAACCAGGGCGGACCGAGATGGCGGGGAATGGCGCGCCACGCCGGTCCCCGCAGGGGGTTTGCCGCGGAATCGCCGTCCATGGCGCGAGCCATGTTCTGTCCCATGTACACCGACATCTGGGTCCCGCTGCCGCTGTAGCCCAGCGCGTAGTGCAGCCCTCTCGCTTCGCCTGCCCGCGGCAGACGGTCCGCGGTCATGTCGACGACGCCTCCCCAGCAATAGTCGATGCGGCTGTCGCGCAGCTGCGATGGTAGACGCTGCAAGCTCTTTTCGGGGCCGATGCTCGGCGTCCTCCCGCGAGCGGTATCAGGGTTTCAGATTGCCTCAGGTCAGACGGTTTCGTAGCACGGGACCGTCAAGGCCGCGAGTATCTGAGCGATCAAGGGGATGGCAGGTCGGGACATGGACGCTAGGACGCGCGGCGTGCGCCAAGCATGCCGCCGTCAAGGCTCCGCGGATCCATCATCTGCGGTATGGATCCGCTGGTGCCAACCGTCAATGAATGCCCGCACCTCGGCGCCCAGAACCTCAAGCGCGCTTCCGTCAGTGCTGCTGAAGTGAGGCTGGGCCACGGCTATACGGCACTTGTGCGTGCCGCCGTAGCTCAGGTCGGCGTGACCGGCGAGAGATCCGTCTGGCTTTTGGACATCGAGCTGAACGAGCACGGCCCAGCCCTCGTATTCGAAGCTGTGCGACCTTTTCTTTCTGTTCATGGCCTGTCCCCTCCCTACGCGTGAATCCCCGAAGAATACCTTTGTACTATATTTTTTGGATCGCCCGAAGTGCCGGATAGGCGGTGCGATGAACTCCGAGCCGCGGCCCTGCGACTTTGGCCTGCTCGAGCTCGAGGACGATGCGCACCTGCGGGCCTCCGCGCTTTATGGAAACACTTTGGCGGCGAACCGGCTCGAGAAGCCGCTTCGAGAGCTCGTGAAGATCAGGCTCTCGCAGATCAGCGGCTGCGCCTACTGCGTCGATCTGCACACTGGCGAGGCAGCCCCGCCCGGCGAGTCGGTCCGGCGACTTATGGCGCCGGGACGTGGGCAGAAACCCCGTTCTTCACGGGGCGTGAACGCGAGGCTTTGACGTGGGCGGCGGCCCAGTTCAGCGAGCCTGAATTGGTGGAACTGACTTTTGCAAACAACGACCATCTACGCGTTGAACCGGTTTTGCGATCGGCTTCGGAATTCAGCCGTAGCAGGCGTCCATCCGCCAGGGATTCGGCCGCCCGTCGTGCCCCGCTCCTTCACAGGTCTGCGGCAGCGCTCTACCATGTATCGGCGCGCTCGACATGATCGGGCGTTTGCTACCACCCCAAGTGGGCGCGCCATTGACCAGACGAGCCGCCATTGCCCAATGCGTTCGATCTGCAGGCATTCAAACGGCACCGCCCTGGTGCCGTTTGTTTGAGGTCCTGGGACCCCGCGCAGACGATCGGGTTCATCGAGAGCGTCGGTTCGTGCGGGTGACCGCTCGTCGGCTCAAAAAGGAGTCCCCTGGGGTAGCTGATGGGTTCAAGAAACCGCGCGTCCTGCATTGCCGCCACGCGCGCGCACGAGCCTCGGTGCCATGAAGATCACCGATTGTCGAATCACGCTTACAGACGAGGAGCCCCTCAGCCACAAAGCTATCCATTCCTTCATACGCGGCGAACAGGAGAAACGCAGATGTACGTCATCATGGGTGGAACAGGCCACGTCGGCTCGGCGACAGCGGCGGCGCTGCTTGCCCGCGGCGAACAGGTAACGATCATCACGCACGACGCGAGCCGCGCTGGTGCGTGGCTCAAGGAGGGTGCCGAGATCGTAGAGGCGAACGTCAACGAGGTGGCGTCATTGCGCGCTGCATTCCGGCGCGGTAGCCGTGCCTTGCTGCTCAACCCACCCGCCGATACGTCCGTGGACACCGATGCGGTCGAGAGACGAACGGTCGCGAGCATCCTTTCCGCTCTGGACGGGTCGGAGCTGGAGAAGGTCGTCGCGGTATCGACCGGTGGCGCACAGCCCGGCGATCGCATCGGCGACCTCAACGTCCTGTGGGAACTCGAAGAAGGGCTGCGCCGACAACCGATCCCGGCGGCGATCAACCGCGGGGCGTACTACATGAGTAACTGGGACGGCCAGCTTCACTCTATTCGCAAGACCGGAAGGCTGCAGACGATGTACCCCGCCGACCTGCCTATTCCGATGGTCGCGCCGCTCGACCTGGGCGAGATCGCAGCGCAGAGACTGGTGTCCACGGTTGACGACGCTGGCATCCGATATGTGGAGGGTCCTCGACGCTATTCCTCGGCGGACGTGGCGAAGGCCTTCACGCAAGCGCTCGGCGTGCCCGTGGGCGTTGAGGTCACCCCGCGCGGCAAGTGGAAAGAGGCGTTCCAGGGCCTCGGCTTCTCCGAGGCTGCTGCGGACTCCTATGCGCGCATGACAGCGGCTTGCCTTGAGGGCGGCTTCGACACGCCTGAGGACGCGCTGCGGGGCGCGACGACGCTCGAGACCTATACCAGCGACCTGCTTGCGAGATCCTGAGGGCTGCCCGCTTTCGACAGCGCGCGGCCAGGGGCCGACGTTACTGTTGGTCCTATCGTTGCAACCATCCCGGGACCAGGTACTGACCACCGGTGGCCAGCCCCTTCAGCACGGCCGCACTGGCCATTGCTCGCGGATCCGTGCCGATGGGCGCCACCGCATACCTGTGCAGCAGCCAGTAGGTGACTGCAGCGCCGGCGACACCGACCCACCACGGCAGCATCGCCAGCACATCAACTACGTCCGCGGCACCGCCAGACCTCTTTCGTCCCACGTGAATTCCTTCATGCGCCTCGGGGAGGTTCCGCCCAACGTCAAGGCGCGTGACTTTTGCCACGCAGTCACGACTGGATGCTCGGGCGATCAGCCGCTCCGCGCCTTCCCTCACGCGCGATCTGCTTCAGGCGGTCAACCACCTCCTGAACCTTGAGCTGCGGCGCCTCGAAAGCTGGAAAATCGGCGGCTCCCAGCGGGCGGACGACCTGGAAGCTCCAGACTAGCGGCTCGGCCTCGCCTCCCATTGCGGGGGTGTACGGTGTCATCAACCAGGATCTCCTCATCCTGGACGTACTGCGTCGCTCCGTTGGAAAGGTCGACGTAGGGTGTGAGCAGCACTTTCGCGCCGGTGTCCACCATCTTGCTTCTGACTTGGTGACCGTTGCAAACGGCGTTGTGAGCCGCCTCCAGTGCCTGAAACAAAGTGGTCTTGAAACTCATAACTGCGCGAACCTGTCTGCCAACGACTCCAACGCACAAGCACAGCGCACGAAAAAGCCGCCATGAACGGCGGCTTCGGCGCTCCTGGAGCAGAGCGAGGGTTCAGGACCTAGCCCTTTTGACCTTGTCCTGGCTGCTGAGGCGTTGTCGGGCTACCTTGGCCCGGCTGTTGCCTTCCTGGACTATTCTGCTCTTGCTGACCCGGCTGACTTGGTTGCCCCGGTTGATTGGGGTTGTTCTGTCCTGGTTGATTTGCCATGGCGGCTCCTTAAATGCTCGGGAGCAATTTCGCCCCCGAGACCAATCTAGGCGAGCGCGTTGGCAAACGTGTAGCCACGTTTCCATTCAGCCCGTAGGACCCAGCTCGCGAGTAGGCACCGTGCGAACTCCCGGGAGCGGCACAGCCCGCGGGACACAAGGCGAAACGGGCATCGAATTGCTCCTGAGTAAGTGCACCCATATCGGAGCCCGGCGCCTTCTTAGCGTAGTGCAGGCTATCCTGGGTGAGCTGGGTGTTCGCGCCCATGCCGGTGAACCCATAGTCGGGCGGAGGTAGGATCGGCCTCATGTCCGCGAACCGTGACCTCTTCGCCAGCTCAGCCTCCATCCTGCGCAAGCCGTCCTGGCTTGGCCCCGGCGTCCATGAGGAACGCGATCTCCCGTTCGAGCCGGGCGACTACAAGGTCACGCCTGGCGAGCGCTGGACCGTCACCGAGCTAAAGACTGGCGAAACCGTCTACTCCGGCACCGGTCCGGTGGAAATCCTCAGCGCATAGATCACGCGGCAGATCACGCCGCGCTTTGCCGGCGCTGGTGAAGTACGGGCTGGAGCGAACTTCCTGGTTAGGACGATTCCTGCACCGTTAGAAGTTTCCGACCGATGAGCGGTAGCGCGAGCACGCATCGAGACTGTCCTTGCGTTCACGGCACCCGTCTCCCCCTCCTCCTACAGTCGTGATTGCCCTGGCCCTCCGGTGAATCGTTGCCGGAGGGCCTTTTCGAGACGTGTCACGCTGCCCCACTCCCTGCGGGCGGCGCGCGACAACTCGTGTTTTTTGCGGTTCAACGCGATCAGTCGCGGGTTCCGCTAAGGGCTTCGGAGGCGACGATCATAGGCGCGGCATCCGCCCCAGCGCATGCGATCGCCGGCGAAAATATGGATGATTCCCGGATGACCTCAATCAGTTCTGCTGCCGCGCTCCTCCACGCCGCGTCACGCATCTCGGTGCTCTCCGGAGCAGGGCTTTCCAAGGCGTCAGGCATCCCGACCTACCGTGATGCAGACGGCCTCTGGATGGACAAGAACGCTGTCAAGTTCTCCCACGTCGGCGATCTGAAACGCGATCCCGAAGGTTTCCATGGCTTTTGGGCGGCGCGAATGGCAACGGCTCGACCTTGATGGTGCGCGCGCCGAGGTCGGCCAGCAGCATGGTCCCGTAGGGGCCGGACAGCATGTGCGTCAGGTCCAGCACGGTGATGTGTTCGAGTGCCACGTTCAATGTCTCCAAAAGGTCGGCGATACCCGAGCTATCGCAGGGGCCGTGCCAACCCATCGGATGCGCGCAAGTGCTTGATTTACAAGAAATTGATGCGCTGCTATCCGAAGCGCTGTGTCGCACTGAGACATGAATGAAACATCTTTATGTTTCAATGCGACATGCCGAACGACCGCGTCACGCCTCCCCTGTTCCCGCCGCCGCCCCGTCAGGGCGACCTGCCGCGCCTGTGCTTCATGAGCTACCGGCAGATCCGCGAATTCGCGATGCCGGTGATCGCGGAGTACACCGGCCGCGCCGAGATCGAGGTGGTCGACGGCACCTTTGGCGGCGCGCTGGCCATTGCGCGCGACCGCATCGAACGCGGCCAGGTCGATGCGTTCGTGAGCGCCGGTTCCAACGCGAGCATCCTGCGCGCGGGTCTGCAGGCGCCCGTCGCGACCATTCTTCTGAGCGGCTTCGACCTGCTGCAGGCGCTCATCAAGGCGCGGCGGCTGTCCAGCCGCGTCGGCGTCGTGATGTACGGCCAGACCATTCCCGAACTGGACGAGGTGAAAGACCTGCTCAACATCGAGGTGACCCAGTACGCCTACCAGACGCCCGACGACGCGCGCCAGCGCTTCGAGCTGCTGCGGCGCGACGGCTTCGAGGTGATCGTCGGCTCCAGCCTGGTGGTCGAGCTGGCCGAGCAGGCCGGGCTGCAAGGCCTGCTGGCCTACTCGCTCTCCAGCGTGCGCAAGGGCTTCGAAGACGCGATCGAACTGGCGCGCGTGGCGCGGCTGGAAGCCGGGCGCTACGAGCAGCTCAACGGCGTGCTGCACAACCTGCAGGAGGCCGTGCTCGCCGTGAACCGCGACAACCGCGTGATCGCCGTGAACCCGCCGATGCAGCAACTGCTCGGCCTCCCGCACGCGCGGCTCATCGGGCAGTCGCTGGAGGCGCTCGAGCCCGAGTTGTCGCTGCAACCGACGCTCGACAGCGGCCAGGTCGAGCGCGCCGTGGTGCAGCGCTTCGCGCAGCGCGACTGGGTGGTGAACCGCACGCCAATCCGCGAGCACGGCGAGATCGTCGGCGCCGCGCTGACGCTGTACGACGCGCGCGCCATCCAGGAGGCCGACACCAGCCTGCGCATCCAGCAAGGCCGCCGGCAGAGCGCGGCGCGCCACCGCTTCGGCAACCTTGTCGGCCACAGCCCGGCGTTCCTGCGCGCGGTGCAGACCGCCCGCCGCTTCGCGCGCACCGACCTCACCGTGCTCATCGCCGGCGAAAGCGGCGTCGGCAAGGATCTGTTCGCGCAGTCGATCCACAACGAGAGCGTGCGCGCGGGCCGGCCCTTCGTGGCCGTGAACTGCGCGGCGTTTCCCGAGTCGCTGCTGGAAAGCGAGCTGTTCGGCTACGAGGAAGGCGCCTTCACCGGCTCACGCCGCGGCGGCAAGCGCGGCCTCTTCGAGGCGGCGCACACGGGCACCCTCTTCCTCGACGAGATCGGCGACATGCCGCTGCAACTGCAGACGCGCCTGCTGCGCGTGCTGCAGGAGCGCGAGATCACGCGGCTCGGCGCGACGGCCGCCATCCCGGTCGATGTGCGCGTGATCGCCGCCACGCACCAGCCGCTGAACGACATGATTGCCGAGCGCCGCTTCCGGCAAGACCTGTTCTACCGCCTCAACACGCTGCGCCTGCCGCTGCCGCCCTTGCGCGAGCGGCGCGAAGACATCGCGCCGCTGGCCGAAGCGCAGGTCGGCCGCTGCCTGCAGCGCCTGGGCACGCGCCTGGACCCAGCGCACGCGCTGGCCCCACTGCTGCCGCGTCTGCGCGCCTACGTCTGGCCCGGCAACATCCGCGAACTGGAAAACCTCGGCGAGCGCATCGCGGTGTTCCTCATGCAGTTCGACCGCCTCGAAGACGTCCGCTACGACGAACTGCGGCACGATCTGCCGGAGCTTTTCTCCGATGCCACCGCCAGCGAGACAGCCGACGACACTGGGCTGAGCGCTGCACGCGTGGCCGCGGCACTGCAGGCGCAGGGCGGCAACCGCCAGGCCGCGGCCCGGCAACTCGGCGTGAGCCGCTCAACGCTTTGGCGCTGGATGCGCGAACGCGGCGCCGGTGCACCGAGCACCTGACGCCGCGTTCGCCCCAGCCGGCGTATCAGTTCATCAGTCCCTGAAGGATCCGATCCACTCAATGGTTTCCGAGAGCCGGAAAGCCGCATGAATGCTAGCTTTGTGAAGTTGGGACATCGTACTTTACCGTCACTTCTACCGTCAAAAACCGAGCGCTTTTGCTGGCCCCGATCACGACCGGGTCGGCGGCCACAGGCGAGCGGTATGCACCAAGGTCAAGATCCATACGGTATCGGCCCGCACCTCATAGACCAGCCGATAGCTCTCGTGTGGGATCAACTCGCGGGTGCCCGGGATCTGTCCGGCCGTCCCAGCAGGGGGTGCTCTGCCAGCCGGCCGACAGCTGCCGAGAAAATCTCATCCATGCGGATGGCGGCGAGCGGGTTGTCCTGAGCGATGAAGTCGACGATGTCGGCGCGGTCTTGCTCGGCGGACAAGGTCCACAGAACCCTCATGCGTCAGCGCCGCCTGCTTTGGCCCGCAGTGCAGTGCGACGGGCAGCAAAGCGGGCCTCGACATCGGCATCACTGGCGTATTGACCGGACGCGATCTGCGCGCGCGCCGTGTCGACCTTGGCGCGTAGGAACGCGTCGTACTCACGGGCCTGCCGTTGACGCTCGACGAACTCGCGCATCAGTTCGCGCACCACCTGCGACGCCGGGCGGTGGCTGGCTTCGGCCTCGGCCATGAAGGCGTCGCGCAGCTCCGGCTCCAGCTTCATGGTGAACATGGCTTCCTTGGACATGACTGGCTCCGGAAACGTTGATATCAACGAAGTATATACAACGTCGATACTTCCTGCCACGCTGCGTCGCCGATAGTGGTCTGCCCGCTCGCTCCAATTCAAGCGCGCTTGAATCTGCATCAGCGCATCAAAGCAGGCTTTCGTTCGGCACGGTGCCGGCCTCAATCCGATATCCCATCGCTCGGTAGCCGCGCTGACGCTTGTCCCACATACGCAGCAACGCCGGGTGGCCGGTGTCCACGAAGTCGATGATCTTCACGTCGGTCTTGCTGGCGTGCTCCCGGTGCAGGCGACCGGCATACTGCTGCAGCGTGCCTTTCCAGGACACCGGCATGGCGAGAACCAGCGTGTCCAGCGGCGGGTGGTCGAAGCCCTCGCCAACCAACTTGCCAGTCGCCAGGAGGACGCGCGGCGCGTCGGGCGCCAGTGCATCAAGGTCTGCCACCAGCGCCGCACGCTGCTTTCTGGACATCCGGCCATGCAGCACGAAGGGCTCCGACCCAAGGCCGCCGAGGGCTACCTCGATCGCGTCGAGGTGTTCCGTGCGCTCTGTCAGGACCAGCACCTTACGACCCTGCGCGAAGGCGTCACGCACCTCAACTGCGATGGCTTCGGTCCTCGCCTGATCGTTGGCCAGATGTCGGAAGACGTCCTGGATGCCGGCATCTTGCGGCAATTCGATCCGGGCATGGTGGAACCGCGGCGCCACCTCCAGATCGTGCGGTGCCCCGGCCGGCGTGGCCGCCGTGTGGCGGATCTGCCCGCACTGCATGAAGATGATCGGCTGCTGCCCGTCGCGTCGGATCGGGGTTGCTGTCAGGCCCAGCACGTACTTCGCCTTGGTCCGCTTCAGGATGGCGTCGAACGAGACCGCGCCGACGTGGTGGCACTCGTCGACGATCACATGGCCGTAGTCCTCGACCAGCGGGTTCACCTCACCCTGGCGGGACAAAGACTGCATCACTGCAATGTCGATCCCGCCGGTTGGCTTGGCCTTGCCTCCACCGATGGTACCGACCACGCCCTTGCCGACACCCAGAAAGGTCTGCAGCCGCTCCTGCCACTGCTTCAACAGCTCCGTGCGATGCACCAGCACCAGCGTGTTGACGCCCCGCCTGGCGATCATCGCGGCCGCGGTGACCGTCTTTCCGAAGGCGGTCGGTGCGCACAACACCCCGGCATAAAACGGCAGCATCGCAGCGACGGCGGCCTCTTGGTCTTGACGCAGACTGCCGACGAACGACACGTCCAGCGGCTGGCCTTTGAAGAGCTCGTCTCGCAGGTCGCAGGCGATGGCGTTCTCGCGCAGCAGCGATAGGACGGCATCCAGACACCCGCGGGGCAAGGCGATGTGCTGCGGGTAATTCTCGGCGCAGCCGATGACGCGCGGCTTGTCCCACACCGACATCCGCATCGCCTGCGCCTTGTAGAACTCGGGGTTCTGGAACGCCGCCAAGCGGATCAGGCGATTGGCCAGGGGCTGAGGAAGTTGCGCCTTCTCGAAGTAGATCAGGTTGGCCAGAGTCAGCGTCAGCGTGCGGGGCATCGACCCCGTCAGCTTCTTCGACGCCGTGCTCTGGCGTGTCCACGGCGTAGCCAAGTCCTCGTCATCAATGAAGGTGACGTCCAGCGGATGGACGCCACCCGTGGCACGCAGGATGGTCGGCTCGATGTCGTGCGCGTCCATGGTCTGGATCGAGGCCAGGAACGCCCACTGGTTCGGGTAGGGGCGCAGTTCGGCGTCGACGAAGACGCTGAAGCCTTTGTCCCTCGGGCCCTTCTGCAGCGGCAGCGCGATCAGGTTGCCAAACCCGCCCTTGGGCATCGTGTCCTGGTTCGGGAACAGCCGGTCGTAGGATGTGAGCCGGAGCTGCCGCGTGCGCGTACAGGTGTGGCTGATGATGGCCGTGCCGAGGCGGCGGGCATCGCGCGCCGACACGCGGCCGGCAAAGAACACCCAGGCATGAGCGCCTTGACCGGATCGCGAAACCTCCAGCGCTGCTGGTACGCCCAGCTCCGCGCAAGACAGCATGAACGCCTGCGCATCGTCCCGCCATTCGGCCTCGTCGAAGTCGACGGCCAGGAAATGGCAGCTGTCGTCCTCCAACAGCGGATACACCCCAACCGTGTGCTCCCCGGCCAGGTGGTTGTAGATGACTGCGTCCGACAGCGGGATGAGCAGACGGTTACCGCAGTCTCCGCACTTGATGCGCGGCTTCTCGCACACACCAGCGCGCCACTCATTCGCGCAGGCCGGCGCGTAGCCCGACTTGCCCGTGGTCTTGCCTTCCCATCGAACGGGAAACACATCGATACGACCGCGGAAGAGCCGTCGGAAGATAGCGACCTTCTCGTCGATGGACAGTCTCGATGGCTCGACGGGCGGTGGGGACGGCTGCTGCTGCGCCCGCCATTCGATGCCGTGCGATTCGAGCAGCGCGATCAGCCGGTCGTTCTCCGCGCGCAGCGTGGTGAGTTCATCACGGTCCGTCATCGAATCCATGCTCGACCAGCATGTCGTCCATGTCGTCTGCGATGGCTTTTTTTGCCTTGGCGACCGAGGTGTCCTGGTTCTTGAACACGTCCGGCCACAACCAGCGGTCGATGGTCGCCTTGTACGGCTTCAGCACATCGTCGCCGAGACCGAATCGGGAATGCAGGAAGGCCTGGTTTTCCTTGCTGGCGGCGTAGAGGTCTTGCACCAGGCCGGTCAATCCCGGGCGGTCGAAGTCGGCGAGCTTGTCCTTGACGTCGCTCCAACTCGGCGCTTTCCTCGTAGCCATGCTCACGTGTTCACCGGCTTCAGCAGTTCCTTGGCGGCATCCTCCAGCGCCAACACGCAGCCTCGTTCTGCACGAGCAAATGGCGGTAAAAAATCGGCGTCAATCCAGCAACGCCGGGTTGCCGTCAAAAATACCGTCAGAAAGAAGCGCTGCATTCTTCGCTGATCACTTTCGGAAGGGTTTTTGCTGCAACGAGAAGCCCATATCTTTCAACAACTTAGAGTTTTCGAGAAGCACCATTGATGTCGTGATCACGGACATCGAAGCTCGATCTAAGTCATTGATTTATATAGGCATTGTCCGCGCCCCTCACTCCCACTCAATGGTTCGGAGGTCCGGAAACTCGCATGGATGCTGGCTTTGTGGGGTCGGGACGTCGTACTTTACCGTCACTTCTACCGTCGAAAAAGGAGCGCTTTTGCTGGCGCGGGAGATGGACTCCATTTGACGGGCGGCTACTCCAGCCCATCCATCGTCAACGATAGCGGGGCTTTGTAATCGCCCAGAGCAGTCGCCTTCCTCCGAGCGCTTCAGCCGCGCGGTGGATGTGGCGCCGATGGAGTCCATGCTCGCCCGCGCGGCACCGACGACGCGACCGCCATTGTGTCGAGGATGCCAGCGAAGTCGCGCCGGACGTAACGTAACGGCCCTGCTCTGCGATGCCGGCCGGCAGGTCCCTCCGGGAGCGCCATGCGGAGTCGCCTGCTCCAGTCATGGACGAGCCCTCGGTGACACGGGCGCCACCCTTTGCAATACACATGTCACATGCGGGCCACCCTTCCGACCGGGTAAGTTTTCATCCTGCGAGTTTAGGCAGGCCCGTCGAGCACGATCTGCCCGGCGGTCAGCGTGTTGACGGAAGCGCCGGCGATCTCCATCAGCACGCTGGCGCGGTCGGCGGCCATGTACGCTGTGAGGTGCTGCACCGGGCGTTCGTCCATGTCGTGCATCAGGCGCACCAGCTTCAGGATCGGCGCGCCGACCTCGGTGCGCAACAGGCCGGCGCGGTGCGGGTCACCGACGGTCGCGCTGATTTCCTGCACCACGCGCCCGAACTGAACACCCTGCGCCATCAGGATTTCGTAGAGCGCCTTCTTCTTGAGGGCCGCTTCGGTGACGCGCTTGCCAAGGTGCGCCGGTACCCAGGCATCGGTCAGCATGGCCGGCTCGCCCTTGCGGTTGATGCGCAGCCGTAGTGCATGCATAGCCTTTTCGCTGGCCGGCAACTGCAGCAAGAGACCGACGTCGCGGGGCGGCACGGCCTGCTCGACCTGCAGCACCTGCACCACCGTTTCGGTTGCGGTCTGGCGCAGGCTGTCGATCACGCTCAGGCTGGGCGCCGGGCGCGCCTGCGCGGGAGCGCCCAACACGAAGGTGCCGCGGCCATGTCGACGCTCGACCACACCCAGTGCCGCCAGATCGGCCAGCGCGCGCCGCACTGTAATGCGCGACACGCCGAAGCGCTCGCACAGCGCCTCTTCATTCGGCAATGCGCCGTCGGGGAACAGCCCGCGCGAGATCTCGTCGCGCAGCACCAGAAAGATCTGGCGATGAAGGGCGGTGCCCTTTGCACCGTTCAAGGGCGGGGCGGTGGCGATCGATGTGTTCATGAAGCGAAGGATAGCGGGTTGACATGTCATCATGTTGTGATATTCTTAATACAACGCAAACGCGACAGCACTGATGCCATTCGCCGAGAAGACAAGGAAAGGCTCTTTTCCCTATGACGACTCCCTCCCTCCGCGAACAACTCGCCGCGCCCGGCATGGTGATCGCCCCCGGTGCCTACGATGGCATCGGCGCACGCTTGATCGAACAGGCCGGCTTCAGCGCGGTCTACATGACCGGCGCCGGCACCTCGGCCGCGCGCGGCTATCCCGACTTCGGTCTGCTCGACATGGGCGAGATGGTCGCCAATGCGGCGGCTATGGCGCGCGCCATCAACGTACCCTTGATCGCCGATGCCGATACCGGCTACGGCAACGAACTGAACGTGACGCGCACCGTGCGCGAGTACGAGCTGCGTGGCGTTGCCGCCATCCACATCGAGGACCAGGTCGCGCCCAAGCGCTGTGGCCATCTCGACGGCAAGGAAGTGGTGTCGCGCGACGAGTTCGTCTCCAAGATCCGCGCCGCGGTCGAGGCACGCCGCACGAAGGAATTTCTGATCATCGCCCGCACCGATTCACGCGCCATGATGGGCATGGACGAAGCCATCTGGCGCGGCAATGCGGCCCTGGAGGCCGGCGCCGACATGGTCTTCGTCGAGGCCACGCAAACCCTGGAAGAAGTGGCCGCCGTACCGAAGAACGTGCGTGGCCCGTGCCTGTTGAACGTGGTGCCCGGCGGCCGCACGCCGATCTTCGATCTGCGCGAAGCCGAGGCAATGGGCTACAAGCTCGCGATCCTGCCCGGCCTGATGCTGGTCGCCGCCATCCAGGCCGGCGATGCCGCGCTGGCCCAGCTGAAGGCCACGCACAAGGCGCCCGAGGTGACGCAGAACGTGGCGCAGACCTTCCGCCGGTTCGGTGCCGACGAATGGGATGCACTGCGCACGCGTTTCAACGCGGGCGCTGCGATGGACGGCACGCGCTCCAGCGCCGGCTTGGCGATGGAAAAGAAGTGAGCGGGCGATGACCGCGCGCACGCTCTTCGACAAGCTATGGGACACCCACGTCATTCGCGACCTGGGCGATGGATGGGTGCTGCTGCACATCGATCGCCATCTGCTGCATGACCTGTCGGGCCCTCCCGCGCTGGCTGAAGTCACCGGCCGCGGTATGACGCTGCGCGATCCTGAACTGGTGTTCGCGACGCCCGACCACTCGATGTCGAGCCAACCCGGCCGCAACGGCCTGACCTACGTGCCAGGCGGCAAGCTGTGGACTGCGCTGCGCGACCGCACGCGCTCGGCCGGCGTGCGGCTGTTCGATCTTGGCCAACCGGGCCAGGGCATCGTGCACGTGATGGGCCCGGAGCTCGGCATCGTGCTGCCTGGCCTCACAGTGATCTGCGGCGACAGCCACACCTGCACCAACGGCGGCCTCGGTGCGATGGCGTTCGGCGTCGGTTCGTCGGAGAGTACGCATGCGCTGGCGACGCAGACCTTGCGCCAGCAAAAGCCCAAGCAGATGCGCATCCGTTGCGAAGGCAGCTTGCGCCCCGGCGTCACCGCCAAAGACCTGGCGCTGCACCTCATCGGCAAGCTCGGCGCCGCGGCAGGCGTGGCGCATGCCATTGAGTTCGCCGGCCCGGCGATCGAGGCGATGGACGTCGAAGGCCGGCTCACCCTTTGCAACCTGTCGGTCGAACTCGGCGCGCGCTTCAGCATGGTGGCGCCCGACCAGCGCACTTTCGACTACCTGCGCGGTCGACCGTTTGCACCGCAGGGCGAGTCCTTCGACGCGGCCATCGCACAGTGGCGCGAGTTGCCGACCGAGGCCGACGCGCGCTTCGATCGCGAAGAAGTCATCGACGCCTCGGCCGTGCGCCTGACCATCACCTGGGGCACCAGCCCCGAGCACGCGATCGCGATCGACGGCCGCGTGCCCGATCCGCGCGATGCTGTAGACGAAGCGCAGCGCGGCACGCTCGCCGCTGCCCTCGACTACATGGGTTTGCAGGCAGGCCAGGCGATCGCCGGCACGCCGGTCGACTGGGTCTTCATCGGCTCGTGCGCCAACTCGCGCATCACCGACCTGCGCGCCGCTGCCGCCGTGGCGCGCGGCAAGCATGTAGCAGCCGGCGTCACGGCGTGGGTCGTGCCCGGATCGGAAAACGTCAAGCGCGCCGCTGAAGCCGAAGGCCTGCACGAAATCTTCAAGGCCGCGGGCTTCGCCTGGCGCGAGCCCGGCTGCAGCATGTGCGTGGCCGCCAACGGCGAGCAGGTGCCGCCGCAGCAACGCTCGGTGTCGACCTCGAACCGCAACTTCGTCGGACGACAGGGACCGGGCGCACGCACCCACCTCGCCAGCCCGGCGATGGCCGCGGCCGCGGCCATCGCCGGGGTCATCACCGATCTCGCGCAGGCCTGAGCATGTCCATGCAACCCTTCACCATCGTCACCGGCGCGGCGCCGTACCTGTCGCGCGCCAACATCGACACCGATGTCATCATCCGCATCGAACGCCTGACCACGCTCGCGAGGGACGAACTCGGCCCGTACGCGATGGAAGCGCTGCGCTATCGCGAGGACGGCAGCGACGATCCGGACTTCATCCTGAACCAATCGGCGTTCCGCGGCGCACCGATCCTTCTGGCCGGCGACAACTTCGGCTGCGGTTCGTCCCGTGAAGGCGCGGTATGGGCCCTGCACTGCATCGGCATTCGCTGCGTGATCGCGCCGAGCTTCGGCGACATTTTTTACAGCAACTGCTTCCAGAACGGCGTGTTGCCGATTCGGTTGCCGGCCGCCGAGGTCGAGGCCTTAGCCGCGGCCTGCGCCGGCGGCGCGTCGATGACGGTCGACCTCACCAAGTGCGAGTTGATCGCGCCGAATCGGACCGAGTCGAGCTTCGTGGTCGACCCGCTGCGCCGCGAAGGCTTGCTGTACGGCCTGGACGACATCGGCCTCACGTTGAAAGACGACGCTCTGATCCGCGAGTGGCAACAGGCCGATCGCACCCGTCGGCCGTGGGCCTGGCCGAGCGCCGCGGTCGCTGTCGGCTGAGCGGCCGGCTCACGCCCGACTCCTTCAAAGCAATAAGAGCCCGCGGCGACCACACCGCTCGCGAGGCCGCAGCAAAGCGTTCGACAGAAGACAACTTGCCGGAGACAACCCCCATGCCGACCGAATCCCTCGACGAACAAAGCGTAGTGCGCTGCGTGCTGATGCGCGGCGGCACCAGCAAAGCACTGTTCTTTCACGAGGCCGATGTGCCGCCAGCGAGCCCGGCGCGCGACAGCCTGCTCAAGCGCGCGATGGGCACGCCCGACGTGCTGCAGATCGACGGAACGGGCGGCTCTCGCCTGGTGACGTCGAAGGTCGCGATCATCCAGAAATCGACGCGCCCCGACGCGGACATCGACTACACCTTCGCGCAGATCGATGTCGAGCGCGACCTGATCGGCTATGACGCCAACTGCGGCAACATCTCATCGGCCGTGGCGCCTTTCGCCATCGACGAGGGGCTGGTCGAAGCCGTCGAGCCTGTCACCACCGTTCGCATCTCAAGGTCGACTTCGCTTCGGGCGGCAACGGCATCACCGCGCACCTGGCGATGGTCGTACTGGAGAAGCAGGCAGGCATCCAGCTCAACCACATCCCGTACAAGGGCTCGCCGGCTGCCATCAACGACGTCATGGCGGGGCAGGTGCCCGTGATGTTCGATCCACTGGCCTCCACGCTGCAACACGTCAAGGGCGGCAAGTTGAAGGTGCTGGGCATTTCCAGCCTTCAGCGCAGCGACCAGTTGCCCAACGCCGTCCCGGTGGCCGAGCAGGGCTTGAAGGGCTTCGACATCACTTCGTGGCTCGGCTTCCTGGCGCCGGCCGGCACGCCGCCCGCCACAGTGGCAGCACTCAACGCCGCGATCCGCCGCGCGGCCGCCACGCCCGGGCTGCAGGCGTCAATCCGCGCCACCGGCGGCGAGCTGGTCGTCACCAGCCCCACCGACTTTGGACACTTCCTGCACAGCGAGGTCGACAAGTGGGGCCAGGCCGTTGTCGTCAGCGGCCTGCAGATCGACTGAACAACCACAAAGACGAATCACGGAGACAAGACGATGCTCACTTTCATGCTCACCGCCTCGCTGCGGCGCCGCGCCGTCGCTGCGCTCGCCCTGGCAGCCTGCCTGCCCGTCGCAGCCATCGCCGCCGACTGGAAACCCGATCGCCCCGTGACCCTGGTCGTGCCCTACAGCCCGGGCGGCGGCGTCGATGCGCAGACGCGGGTCGTCGCGAAGGAGCTGCAGCAGATCTGGGGTCAACCGGTCATCGTCGAGAACGTGCCCGGCGCCGACGGCGTGATCGGCACCCGCAAGGTAATCGACGCCAAGCCGAACGGTCAGACCTTGCTCGTGCAAATCCCGTCGCTGACGCTGATCAAGCATCTGCCGACCTTCAAGGGCATCGACCCGCTGGCGCAACTGGTGCCGGTGTCGGCCTTCTCGGCCCTGCCCGGCGTTGTGACGGCCAATGCGGCGTTGCCGGTCAAGTCGATGGAGCAACTGGTGCGTTACTGCAAGAGTGCGGCGACGCCGTGCTCGGTCGGCACCACCGAGAACATGGCCCGGCTGCAGGCGCGCATCCTGGGCGAAGAGAGCGCGCTGCCGACGCTTGTGGTCGCCAACTACAAGGGCGGCGGCCAGATGATCACCGACCTGGTGGCCAACAACATCTCGTTCGCCATCGCCGGCAGCACCGCGGTGATGCCCTTCGTCAAAACCGGCGCGCTCCGGGTCGTGATGACGATGGGCGACAGGCGTTCGGCCGTGCTGCCCGACGTGCCGAGCGCGATTGAGGCCGGCTTTGCGAGCTTCGACGCGACCACCTGGTACGGCCTCTTCGCGCCCAAGGGCACGCCGGCCGAGATCCAACAGGGCATCGCCGCCGCAGTGCGCGAAGCGGTCAAGAGCGAGGACGTGCGCAAGTCGTTGTCCACGATCGGCGCCGAGCCGGTCGGCAACACGCCCGCCGAGTTCACGGCCAAGGTGCAGCGCGAAGCCAAGCGCATCGAAGCGCAGGTGAAGCGCTTCCCGCTCGAGTGACACCCATCAATCCATTGTTTCAAGGAGTTGAAACCCATGATCACCGCCCCCACACACGCGGCCACCGGCCGCGACGCCGCCACCTGGCGCGCCACCGACCTGGAGCGCGACACCGCGCTTCGACGCCGCCGCTCGACCCGCGCTTTTCCGACTGACCTTCGAACACAACCAGGAGACGACATGAGCAGACTCGACATCGCCGGCGACGCCCGCCGCACCATCGACGTGATCAAGCGCGGCGGCATCGCCATCGTGCCGAACGACACCGGCTACGCCTGCTGCGGCGCGTCGATGGACCCGCTGAAAAGAATCTACGACACCAAGCGCCGCGGCAGCCACAAGCGCAACGCAATGGCGGGCGACCTGATCACGCAGCGCGAGCTGCACACGCTCAGCCCGCGCGCGCAGGAGATGGTCGAGGCGCTGGTGGTCGACCACGACTTGCCGCTCGGCGTGATCGCCAGCTTCAGGCCCGACCATCCGCTGCTGCGCAAGCTCGACGAAGACGCGGTTAAGGCCAGCACGGCGGTCGGCACGATTGGTATGCTGCTCAACGCCGGCCCGTTCCACAAGGAGCTGACGCGCCTCAGCCGCGAAGAGGTGGTGCCGCTGTTCGGCTCGTCGGCCAACCTCACGGGGACCGGCACGCGCTTTTCCGTCGAGGAGATTCCCGACGAACTCAAGCAGATCGCCGACATCACCATCGACTACGGTCTGCGCCGTTATCACACCTACCGACGCGCCGGCACGCTGATCAACTTCGACACCATGGAAGTGGTGCGCATCGGCGCTTGCTACGAGTTGATTTCGGGTGTGCTCAAGCGCTGGTTCGATGTCGACCTGCCGGCCGATCCGGGCGTCGATGCATTGCCCTCGGGCCACCTGAACG
Organism: Variovorax paradoxus; assembly: GCF_018614915.1. Lineage (GTDB taxonomy): Bacteria > Pseudomonadota > Gammaproteobacteria > Burkholderiales > Burkholderiaceae_C > Variovorax > Variovorax paradoxus_K. The sequence goes on from NZ_JAGGNU010000015.1 coordinate 41,169, forward strand.
AGTTTGCGCTGAAGAACGTCCAGTAGCACCGGCCATGGGCTCAAACCTTTTCAATCCGGCACGCCGCACTGCCTTGGTCGGTGGCCTCGGTGGCGCGGCGCTGGCGTTGTTGGGCACCAGCGCGCGGGCGCAGACCTGGCCCGCCCGGCCGGTGCGTGTGCTGCTGGGCTACACGCCCGGCGGTGCCGCCGACGTGACCGCGCGCGAGGTGATGACGCCGCTCGGCAGGCTGCTCGGCCAGCCGATCGTGATCGACTACAAGGCTGGCGCCAGCGGCACCATTGCCGGCGCCGAGGTGGTGCGAGCCGCACCCGATGGCTACACGCTGGGCCTGCTCGACAACGCACCGCTCACCATCGTGCCGGCGCTGCGAAACGCCGGCTACGACCCGCTCGCCAGCTTCACGCCGATCGCAATGGTGTCGCAGCTGCCGCAGGTGCTGGTGGCGCCGCCCTCCGCCGGTGTCGCCACCGTGCAGGAACTGCTCGCAATGATGCGCAAGGAGCCCGGCAAGTTGAGCTACGCCTCGGGCGGCTCGGGCAGCGTCAGCCACCTGGCGGCCGAGCTGTTCAAGTCGCGCACCGGCACGTTCGCGGTGCATGTGCCGTACCGCGGCGGCGCGCCGGCGATCACCGCGCTGCTGGCGGGCGATGTCCAGTTCGCCTTTCTCACCGCATCGGCCACCGGTCCGTTCATCTCCAGCGGCAAGCTCAAGGCGCTGGGCGTGAGCTCGCTCACGCGCATGCCCTCGCTGCCCAACGTGCCGACCATCGCCGAGTCCGGCGTGCCGGGCTTCGACGCGCCCGGCTGGTTCGCGCTGATGGGCCCGGCTGGTCTGCCGGAGCCCGTCGTCGCAACGATCCGCAAGGCACTGGCCGAGGTGCTCGCGGCGCCGGGCATGGCCGGCCGGCTCGAAGCGCTGGGTCAGACCGCCGCGCCGGCCAGTGCCGACGTGCGTCGCACCATCGCCACCGAAGGCGCGACGTGGAAGAAGCTCATCGGCGAGCGAAAGATCGTGATCGAAGGCTGAGCACGAAGCGCCCCTTTCCCACTCAGTAACCCCGGAAATTTTCATGCTCCAAGGTCTCATGCAGGATCAGCCGTTGCTGATCTCCAATCTGATCAAGTTCGTCGAGCGCCACAACGGCGATGGCGAGATCGTCTCGCGGCGCGTCGAAGGCGACGTCCACCGCACCACCTGGGCCGGCATCGCGCAGCGCTCGCGCCAAGTGGCCAACGCGCTGGAGGCGGAAGGCCTGGCGATGTCCGACCGCGTCGCCACCATCGCCTGGAACGGCTATCGCCACCTGGAGCTGTACTACGGCGTCAGCGGCGCGGGCGGGTTCTGCACACCATCAACCCGCGCCTGCACCCCGACCAGGTGGCGTGGATCGTCAATCACGCGCAAGACGAAGTCCTGTGCTTCGACACGAGCTTCCTGCTGCTGGTGCAAGCGGTGCATGCGCGCTGTCCGACGGTCAGGAAGTGGATCGCGCTGTGCGATGCCGACAAGCTGCCGGCCGACAGCGGCATTCCGAACTTGCTCAGTTACGAAGCCTGGATCTCGGACCAGAGTGATCGCTACGAATGGCCGAGCTTCGACGAGAACGCGGCCTCGAGCATGTGCTACACGAGCGGCACCACGGGCAAACCGAAGGCCGCACTGTACAGCCATCGGTCGACGCTGCTGCACGCCTACGCATCGGCGCTGCCCGACGTGATGCGCCTGTCGGCGCGCGACTCGGTGCTGCCGGTGGTACCAATGTTCCACGTCAACGCGTGGGGCATCCCGTACTCGGCGGCGCTGACCGGCTGCAAGCTGGTGTTCCCCGGCCCCGCGCTGGACGGCAAGTCGGTGTACGAGCTGATCGAGAGCGAAGGCGTGACCTTCGCCGCGGGCGTTCCGACGGTGTGGCAGATGCTGCTGGGCCACCTGCAGGCCAACGACCTGAAGTTCTCGAAGCTCGACCGCACCGTGATCGGCGGCGCCGCCTGTCCGCCGGCGATGCTGCGCGCCTTCAAGGACCAGTACGGCGTGCAGGTGCTGCACGGCTGGGGCATGACCGAGATGAGCCCGCTCGGCACGCTGTGCACGCTGAAGAACAAGCAACTTTCGCTGCCGAACGAGGCGCAACTGTCGATCCTCGCCAAGCAGGGGCGCGCCATCTTCGGCGTCGACATGAGGATCGTCGACGGCAAGGGCCAGGAGCTGCCGTGGGATGGCAAGACTTATGGCGACCTGCTGGTCAAGGGTCCGTGGGTCGTCAAGGAATACTTCCAGGGCGAGGGCGGCAACCCGCTGGTGGAAGGCTGGTTTCCGACCGGCGACGTGGCGACGATTGACGCCGACGGCTACCTGCAGATCACCGACCGCAGCAAGGACGTGATCAAGTCCGGCGGCGAGTGGATCAGCTCGATCGACATCGAGAACATCGCCGTCGCGCACCCGGCGGTGGCGATGGCGGCGTGCATCGGCGTGGCGCATCCCAAGTGGGACGAACGCCCGATCGTGGTGGTTGCCAAAAAACCGAACACCGAGGTCACCAAGGAAGAACTGCTCCAGTTCTACGAAGGCAAGACCGCGAAGTGGCAGATTCCCGATGACGTGGTTTTCGTGGAAGCGATTCCGCTAGGCGCTACCGGCAAGATTCTCAAGACCCGGCTGCGCAAGCAGTTGAAGGGCTACGTGCTGCCGACGGCAGCCACCACGGACAGGAGCAACGCATGAGCCAACCGACTTCCACCGCCACGCCGACTTCTTCGTCCGCGGCGACCGATCCCTCCGGCCCGACCGGCCGCCTGTCGCAGTGGTTGGCCGACTTCCGGCTGGATCAGGCGTCGGGCTCGGCGCGCGAACGTGCCCGGCTGCTGACCCTCGACGGCAGCGGCTGCGCCATCGTCGGCGCACAACTGCCGTGGTCGCGCACCGCCGTCGGCATCGTGTGCAAGTTCGAAGGCGCCGGCGACCGCACCATCATCGGCTGGGGCGCGAAGACGAGCGCGCCGGGCGCGGCGCTGCTCAACGGCACCTTCATCCAGGGCTTCGAGCTCGACGACTTTCATCCGCTCGGCCCGCTGCACAGCGCATCGATCGTGCTGCCGGCTCTGTGGGCCGTGGCCGAGGGCAGCGAAACGCCGGTCAGCGGCAAGCGGTTCCTCGAGGCGGCGATGGCAGGCTACGAAGTCGGCCCTCGTGTCGGCATGGCGCTCCACGGCGTGCAGATGCTGTCGCGCGGATGGCATTCGGGCGCGGTATTCGGCACCCACGCGGCGGCCGCTGCTGTGGGCAAGCTGCTGGGCCTGGACGCGGCCCGCTTCGAGGACGCGCTGGGCTTGGCCGGCACGCAGTCTGCAGGCCTGATGGCTGCGCAGTACGAGGCCATGTGCAAGCGCATGCACCACGGCTTTTCGGCGCGCAACGGCATGTACGCGGCGGTGCTGGCCGAGGGCGGCTACACCGGCATCAAGCGCGTGTTCGAGCGCGAGTACGGCGGCTTTCTGTCGACCTTCGGCGAAGGCCACGACCCGGATGCATCGCAGATCACCGACGGCCTGGGCGAGCGCTGGGAGGTCGAGCGCATCGTGCTCAAGCCCTACGCAGCGATGGGCGCGATCCACTCGCCGCTGGACGCCCTGTTCGACATCGACGCCCAACGCAAGCTGGTGCCCGGCGAGATCACGCGCATCGAGTGCGACGTGCCGCACGCGGCGTACCACCACGGCTGGTGGGTGCCCGAGCGGCCGCTGACGCCGATCGGCGCGCAGATGAACATCGGCTACGCGCTGGCGGTCGCCGCGATCGACGGCGCCGCGATGGTCCAGCAGTTCACGCCGGCGCGCATCGACTCGGACGACGTGTGGGAGCTGCTGCGCAAGGTCGAGGTGCGGCACGAACCGGCCTTCGACACGATTGGCGGCGACATCAAGAAGCGTTTTCGCGTCCGCGTGGCCGTCACCTTCAGCGACGGCCAGCGCATCGAGGTCGATCGCGGCGCATCGCGCGGCATCCAGTCGCCGTTGCCTGCGGCCGAGGTGTCGGCCAAATACCGCACGCTCACCGAAGGCCTGATCGACGCGCCGCGCCAGAATGCGATCGAGGAGATGACGCTGGGCATCGAAGACGTCGCCGACGTGCGCGAGCTGCTGGCGCTGCTGGCGCCGCCGGTGGTTGCTGCCTTCGAGTGAGCTTGCGCAATTCAACGAAGAGAGACACACCATGAGCACGCTGCACCGTCGCACCCTGCTGCTGGCCGGATGGGCCGGCCTCACCGTCATGGCAGCCACCAAGGCGCCCGCGTACGCGCAAGGCACCTGGCCCGACAAACCGATCCGCCTGGTGCTGCCGTTCTCGGCTGGCGGCCCGGGCGACATCACCGCGCGCCTGATCGCACAGGGTCTGGGCAAGCAGCTGAACCAGAGCGTGATCGTTGACAACAAGCCGGGCGCGGGCGGCCTCATCGGCTCCGACTTCGTGGCCAAGAGCGCGCCCGACGGCTACACGATCCTGATCGCCGGCAACGGCGCGGTGGCCAACGCGCTGCTGCGCACGAAGATGCCCTATGCCGACAGCGACCTGGTGCCGGTGGTCGAAGGCAACACCGCGCCGTCGGTGATGGTCGCGTCGGCCAGCGCCGGCTTTCGCGACCTGAAGGAACTGCAGGCCTACGGCAAGCGCAAGGGCGTGATCACCTTCGGCACCGCGGGCGCGGGCAGCACCGGCCATTTCGTCGGCGAGATGGTCAGCGCCGCGCTCGGCGTGCCGGTCACCATCGTTCACTACAAGAGCGGCTCGGAAACCGTCAACGCGATCGTCGGTGGCCAGATCGACATGGCGTCGGAGGCGCCCGTCGGCGTGATGGGCTACGTCAAGGGCGGAAAGCTGCGGGCCGTGGCCGTCACCGACGACAAGCGCGCGGCCGTGCTCGCCGACGTGCCGACCACCACGGAGCAGGGCTTCCCGACCATCCATCGGCAGACATCACTCGCAGAAGCGTTCTAGGCGCATGTCTCCAAACTGACAGGCCGAATCGAGCGACAAGATCTTTCCTTGTCATGCGTATCCTTTCTGCGATTTCATGCGTTCCCTCAGCGCTTCCCACGCGCGATGGCTGCGCCGCTAGGGAGGATTCAATCGCGTATCCAGACTGAAGTCTTCGCTCGCCATCAGGTCGGACATCCCGGTAGCCGAATCGACATCGATGAGCAAGTTCCAGGAATGAACGCTGACCACGCTCGGAACCACCACCAGGGGGTGCTGGTCCAGTAGATTGGCGCCGAATGCTTGCTGGCCGGCGCTGACGGTTCCTGCCCGCAGCCAGTTCTTGTTCGGGATCGTGGCGACGTCCAGGACATGCACCTTGTCCGGCTTAGAGATCCCGATGCTGAGAAGCGTGTGCGCGACCGTGTCCAACACCTTGAACCCCTTGTGCACTGCCACTTCAAGGATCGCGGTTGACGGATCTAGCGCGCAATACACCACGCGGCGTCCGGCGGGGGACCATCGCCCCCCTACCTGGAATGCTCCTTCTCCGCGGTGCCAGGTCGGAGCGAATATCGCGCGATCCAGTCTCCAAACAACCAAGTCGTCCTTGGCGGCCTTCGAAGCGCTCGTCCGAAGGCTCGCCGGCAGCGGCGTCAAGAATAAACCCCGTAGTCCATCCTCATCAGGTAAGTCTTGACCATCTCGGCGCCGGCGCGCGTGGAGATCAGATCGATCGGCTTGCGACCGTCGAGCCCGATCGCAGGGGTCACCAGCCATTGCTCGGCATCGGCAAGGCTGCCTAGGACGCCTTCGGCCAAGGTCGTGATCTCGATGAGCGCGAGCGTCGCATCCGCGGCAACCGGCGGAAGCACGTCGTTCTTGCGCCTGTTGGACGTCTTCTCGGTGATCCCGATGACCGCGTAAACCTGAGCCTTCGGAACGCGGTCAAAGGCCGCGATGAGCGCGAGCAGAATGTCCGTCGTGACGCCGTCCTTCACGAGGTCGTGCCTGAGCAGCGGCGACAGCTGTGTGACGCCCTTTCGCAAGCTGGCCCAGGTCGCACCGGGGTGCAGCTTGTTCAGGAATGCTCGCGCGGAGGCGTCTCCGGCGACCTTGGGGGCATCGATCATGTCGCGCTCCTGGTTATGGACAGATGGGATTGTACGGACAGACAAATGTCCTCGCAAGCTAGAGGCATACTTCGAAGCATGGAAGCTTGGTCTTCGCTGGAGCAACTGCGCGCGCAGGCGCGCTCGAGCATGGCGGCGCTCACGGTCGACGGCACGCTAGTCGAGCTGGCGCAGTTCCAGCACGACAGCGGTATCAGCGAGCAAGCGCTGAGCGAGGCGCTGGCCGCCCATCGCCTGTCGTCCTCGAGGTCGCGGGCACGCGCTATGTCCCCGCGTTTTTCGCCGACGCTCCCTGCGATCGCGCGAAGATCGAGAAGGTCGGCCAGGCCCTGGGCGACTTGCCGGGCTCGTCCAAGCTGCAGTTCTTCCTGAACGGTCGAGGCTCGCTCGCGGGCAAGACGCCCTTGGAAGCCCTGGCCGCCGGACAGGACGCCCGGGTCATGGCCGCTGCGCAAGGATTTGTCGAGGGGTCGTGAAATCTCGTTCGTGCAGTGGGGGCCTGCGCTACCTCGACATGCGGGACTGAGAAGCGTAAGCGTCCCGTTCTCCCACTCCGCCGGCCGCGGATGGCCGCTGCGAATCGACCCTCAGCGCGTGGATTGCCAGTTGTGGGGAAGCAGTTCGTCGATGCGGCTGTTGAGATGCGTGGGCAGCCTGGTCAGGACATCGTTGAGGTAAGCCCAAGGATCGTGCCCGTGGAGCTTGGCCGACTGCACCAGGCTCATCACGACCGCGGCACGCTGGCCGGCCAGCGCGCTGCCCGCGAAGAGCCATGCGCGGCGCCCAACCGCAATCACAGGGTCATTCTGCCCATGTCGGGCAGGAAGTCGTGGTTTTCTACCGCTGGCACGCGCTGTATGGACGACGAGTGCGACGTCAGTACAGCGAGCAACGAGCGACCGGCGAGGTTGTCCACGTTGAGGTTGGCCCCGGTGTCGTCATCGTGGTGGCTGCCTGGATGCTGGACGCCGCCCCTGCGCGGGTATGGATCTTGGGCCACCGCAGGCATCGGTGAGCGCCCTTGCCGAACTGCATCAGATGCTCTCGCAGCGTGGACTTCGGCGAAGCTCCGCCGGTGTCCACCACACCCATCGCGAGGAGCAAGATGACCAGTTCACCCAGACCACGCAGATGCGCCTGGAGCCCCCGGTGCCCATGTCGCCGCGTCAATTGAGTATGGCGTTCGATACCCCCGTCCTCCGAGGGATAGAGCCCAGCGAACGTGCCAGCGCGATTGCGCAACTGGCGATCCTGCTGCTGCAAGCAGCGGGCGTTCATCAGACGGGAGCTGACGATGGCGAACACTGATCTGTTGCCCGCCGACGTGCTCCGTCGCAAGGCTGTCGTCTACGTGCGGCAGTCCACCCAGACGCAGGTTCAGAACAACCTGGAGAGCCAACGCCGTCAGTACGACCTGGTCGAGGAAGCACGCCGCCGTGGATTCGTGCAGGTCGAAATCATCGACGACGACCTCGGCCGGTCCGCGAGTGGCATGGTGGCCAGACCCGGCTTCGATCGACTCGTCGCGTGGCTGTGCGCCGGAGAAGTCGGCGCCGTGCTGTGCTTCGACGCCTCGCGACTGGCGCGCAACGGCCGCGACTGGCATCACCTGCTGGAGCTGTGCGGTCTGGTCGAGGCCCGTGTCATCGACCTTGATGGCGTCTACGACCCGTGTCGTCCGAACGATCGGCTGCTGCTGGGCATGAAGGGCAGCATCAGCGAGTTCGAACTCGGCGTGCTCAGGGCGCGCATGTTCGAGGCCGCCCGGGCCAAGGCCCAGCGAACTGCGCATCAGCGTTCCTATCGGCTACGTCTGGCACCGAGAGATCGGCTTGGACTTGGATCCCGATGTGCGTCTGCAAGAAGCGATCCGGCTGATCTTCGCTCGCTTTCGCAAGCTGGGCAGCGCCCGCCAGGTCTTTCTGTCACTCGCCGCCGACCAGGTTCACTTCCCGCGCCCCTCCGACGGCAAGAAGATGGTGATGTTCGACTGGACACCGATACGCTATCGCAACGTGATCTCGGTGCTCAAGAACCCCTTCTATGCCGGCACATACGCCTATGGCAAGAGCGAGAAGCGCACCACCCTCGTGGAGGGTCGACTGCGCAAGAGCTACGGGCACGGCAAGCCCGTCGAGCAGTGGGAAGTGATGCTGAAGGGCCATCATGAGTCCTACATCGATTGGGCCGAGTTCGAGCGCAATCAGAAGCAGCTCGCCATCAACGCCTACGGTAGAGTCGATGGGGTGAAGTCGGGGCGCGGCGGCCGAGCGCTGCTTGCGGGAATGCTCTGCTGCGCACGCTGTGGCCGCCGCCTGACGGTGGCGTATACGGGCCGAGGGACTGGCCAACCCGTGTATCGATGCGACCGCCGCAGTGTGCAGTTGGCGCTGCCGCAGTGCTTCGCTTTCGGTGGTCGGCGACCCGACGAGGCCGTCACGCGAGAGCTGCTGCGAGCGGTCGAGCCATTGGCAGTCGAAGCGGCATTGCAAGCTGAGCGGAGGCACATGGAAGTTCAAGCGGACCAGCGGCGAATCGTTGAACTGGAACTGCAGCAAGCACGCTACGAGGCGACGCTGGCAGAGCGCCGCTACGCGGCCTGTGATCCGGACAACCGTCTGATCGCCGCGCAACTCGAGAAGAGCTGGGAGTCGGCGTTGCAGCGTGTGCAAGCATGCCAACGACGCGTCGACGCAGTCGACCAAACGCTGTCGGCAGTGGCGATGCCCGACCTTAGTGAGCTCGCCCAAGACCTCGCTGCCGCATGGGACGCGCCCGGCGTGACGATGCGCACTCGCCAGCAACTGCTTCATACCCTCGTCCAGGAGATCATTGCCGATCTCGATGAGAAGACGCGAGAGATCGTGCTGACGATTCATTGGCGCGGAGGCCAGCATTCGCAGGTGAGGGTTGCGAAGCCGAGGTCCGGCGAGCACGGCTGTCGCACTCCCGATGAAGCGCTGGCGGTCATGCGCAGCATGGCGGGCAAGTGGTCGGACGAACACATCGCCGCGACACTCAATCGCATGGCCCTTCCCACGGGTCAGGCGAAGACGTGGACCGCGCATCGCGTGAGCTCCGTGCGCAGGGTGAACGACATCCGCGCGTACCGATCAGCGCACAAGGACGGGAAGTGGTTGACCATGTCGGAAGCCGCTGCTGAACTCGGCGTCAACAACCACCGCATTCGGCGCCTGATCAAGGACGGCATACTGCCCGCCGAGCAGGTGGTGCCGCGGGCTCCTTACCAGATTCGGGCCAATGACCTGCTGGATCCGAAGGTAATCGACGCGGCAGCCCGAACAGATCGCCCGTGTCGCGTCGACGGCGGGAAGCAGATCTCAATGTTTTCAAGTACTTAACGAAGTGGGGCACTATGAACCGGTCATTGCCCATGGACGGATGAGGTTCTCAAGGCTGTTGTTGTCGACGTTCACCTCGCCGTCGAGCAGGTTATGTGTCAGTGCTTCCCAGTGGTTGAGGCTGTAGTTCAGGGCCTTGGCCGTGGCGCTTCCGTCGGGCACTCGGCTTCGCTCCAGCCGCAGCCACTCATGCAGATCCGTCCACAGTGGCTTCGCATCGTTGCGCCTGCTCGCCAGTCGTTCCTCGCTTGTCAGCGCGGGTAGCTTGCGTTCCAGGCGATAGATCTCCGCGATACGACGCAGCGCCTCCTCTGCGACGGCGCTCTTGCCCGAGTCGCGGCCGTGTCGGCATCGGGCTCATAGGCTTGCCCCCGCTGCCCGTCGCGCGCGACCCCATGGCGCACAATATGCGCAGGTGCGTGGCGGCGCGATGCGCAGCACGACCGCGTGGCGAAGATGGCCTTACTTCTTTTCTGGCCGTTCTGCCCGTCGCAGCAGGCTCCTAGCGCGGCAACTGGGGCGTCGGTGCGACACCGTCGGTGACTGCAGCCAAGGAGCGTTGGCGCACGTCGCCTAACCGTCCAGGCCGCGGTTCTTCACCCATTCGGCAAACGCGTCGTCCTGGAACCGATATTCGCCAACCTCGAGCCGCGTGATGAGTTCCTGATCCTGAAGGCGTTTCAGCGCCTGCGCAGGCGCGTTCTTGGAGACGGCCCTTTCAAGGCCGAGCGCCATCCCGATGCGCAGCAACGTTCTCGCCGAGTGAAGGTCGGTGACATCATTGGCGAGTGCCTTCAGGACCTCCTGGTCCGCCGGCAGCAACCGGGCCCAAATCTGAGCAAACTCCCTGTCGTTGAATACATGTTCTAGCGTGTGCTCGAGGGCGACGGCGCCTCCCAGGTCCGCATTGGTCATGAAGCACTCGAGGTAGCGCCGAAAAAACTCTGGTGTGTCCTTGAGTACATGGAAGGCCTCCAACGCCTCAGCCTGCTTGAGGCTGAAGCGCGAGAGCTTGTTGACCTTGGCCACCAAGGCCTTGACGAAGTCCGCGCCGAGAAGCTCGAACGGCTCCAGGGGCGCCCAGTTATAGAAGGGCTCGGTGGACCGGCCGAACATGCGGCGCAGAGTCGGCTCCGAGCTCCCTGCAAACACCACCTTGATGTTCTGCTTGCGGCTGTCGAGGCCGGCGCGCAACGAATGAGCAAGTTCCGAGTGGGCCGCATCCGCCAAAACCTGTGCCTCGTCGAGGACCAGGAGCATGCGCTTTCCGCGCTTGTCGAAAGTCCTGAGCCACTCGCCCAGTGCCGGACCGCCGGCTGACGGCGCATCTGCGAGCTCGGCTTCGACCGACCCTTCGCCTAGGCCGGGCACCTTCGCACCGGCTTTCACCTTTCGAAGCGGGGTGTTCAGGCGCTGGGCGACCTTCGCGAAACCCTTGAGCTCGAGCGTGCGCTGCAAGGCGGCGACGAGCGCTCCGGTAGGCTGCGTCCGCGCGTCCCAAAGATTCAAGTACGTCGTGAGGTAGCCCGCGTTCTGTGCAGCGGGGATGAGGTCCTTCTCGAGGAATTCGGACTTTCCCATGCGCCGCTTTGCGAACAGGCCTTTCGCAGAGGTAAGCCCTAGATCGAAAGCCTTGAGGTACTTCTGAGCCAGTTCAGGCCGGGCGTAGTGCCACGGGTCGGTTTGCGTCTTGGCAGCCATGGAGTTTTATCTTTCCTCATCTGGGATGAGAAGTTTCAATGTCCATGATACCAGATGAAACCAGGAGATTCAAGGCGCGCCGCTGCGACCCACCTCCTCCTCGAACATCGCCTGCACCTGACGGCGCGCTGCCATGAATGCGCGAGGCGGCCCACCGGGTCTTTCGAGGAAGTCGTTCTGCTCTTGCAGCGACTCGAAGCGCCGTCCCTTCAAGGCCGTGGCTGGGTGTGACCGATCGCGTTCTCGACCGAACCCTTGCGATTGGGGTCACGGACGCGTGCCGGATCGGCGATTACGCCGTAATGGGCCAGCGTGGCCGCGTACTCGGAGTTCAATTGCGGCTCGTACAGGTCTGGCTTGACGACGCCTTCCTTGAGGTTGTCCAGAACGACATAACGGCAACTGCCGCCGAAGTAGCCCCATGCTTGCTCATGCAGCTGCGCCCACGTCTGCTGGCTGGACTTCCAGACGACACGGCGGAAGCTGCGCCTGGAGTAGCGCAGCGTCGCAACGAACAGCCGCGGCTTGCGATAGCGGTCGGTTCCCGGCACGCGCGTGGGCGCGCCTTCGCCGTAGTCGACCTGCATCTCTTCGCCGGGGAGGAATTCCAGGCGGTCGAATTGTTCGGGCTCGTGGGGCTGGCGCGCGAAGCTCATCACCGAGCTGTAGCGGGCGGCGAAACCGTGCAGGTCGACCAGGTCCTGATAGATGGCCATGGCGTTGCAACGCAGCCGCAGTTGCGCCTCGATGAAGCCGCGATGCGGCTCGCACGCCGAGACCGTCGCGGGCGAGCGCGCGGGCGTCGGAGCCGGTGGACGGGGTGGAGGAATTTGCCCTCCGGGATCGGTGGACACCCCGGGGGAATTTGCTGCCACCGCAGCGAAGCGCTTCTGGTACCCCCGGATCGTCTTGCGATCGATACCCGTGACGCGCTCGATCTCCCGATGGCTGGCCCCGGCGCCCAACAAGGTCCAAATGGTCGTCTGCAAATGCGGCTTCAAGACATTCACTCGTCACCCCCTCATGGCTGAGTGAGCAGAAAGTAACGTCCTGCCCGGAAGCAGCCGCCGGCAGACGCCAGCGCCGCTTACACCGTCACGGCCAGATGGCCGGGGCGGGGGAATTTACGAGTCGATAGGTGGGGGAGTTTGGGTGTCGTTCGGGGCAGGCTCGGGGCTCGGTAATGACCGCAGGTATTGCCTCCTCCTGCTGTTCGGCTGTCAGGCCTTTGATGAACCGCCCTCGCGCGGTCAAGCGCCCGACGGCCCTTGCGCATTCGTCCGACGACGTCGATAGAGGCTCGCAGCACTTCTTCGAGGCGGCTGCCGTTGAATAAGCTGCGACGAAGCAGCGTTCCTGCCCATCCAAGCAGCACGACGGGTGCTTACACCTATCCATGCGCTCCATCGAGAAACGCGGCCACAGGAACCGCAAACCGGCCCGCCAGAGCGCGCATCTGACGCAGATTCAGTTCACGTTTTCCACTCAGAACTTCTGACACCACGCCTTGGGACCCGAGGTCTTTGGCCAGATCCTCTTGTTTGAGTCCGTGCTGGTCCATCAGGAAGCGCAACATCTCGCCCGGAGCCACATCCTTGGCGGGGTAGTGCGCGTCGTCATAGTCACCAATGAGCTCGCCGAGCGTTGCGGCCAAGTCGGCCAGAGGGTGCGCCTCGTCGGCAGCGCCGGCATCCAGCAGGCCGTTCAGCGATGCGACGGCCGCGTCATAGTCGGCAACGCTGCGAATCGGGCGCAGCGGAACGTGCTTGGAAATGGCCAGGAAGTGCCCGGCCAGGTCTTCCGCGGCTTGACGATCAATCACGGCTTCCACTTGTCGTACTCCTTATGAGTGAAAACATGTCGAATGAACAGCATCTGACGGTTGAAATGGATCGATGCGATCACTCGATACTTGTTTCCGCCGATGTCAAACACGTAGAAGTCGCCGATCTTGTCCGCCGCATTGAAAGCTCGCTTCAATTCTGCATAGTTGGAGAAAGCCCCGGATTCGACAATCTTGCGCCACGCCTGAAGCGGGACATCGGCTTCGCCATGAGCAGCGGCGAACTGCGTCAAGGCTTTGTTCGAGATCACCCGCATCGCTTGAAGTATATCTCAATTTGAGATATACCGAACTCCTGCCCGATGCAGACTATTCATCCCCCGCGCATACCTCAAAACCCCTCATGGCCCTCATTCTCTCCTTCCTTTCCGTCGCGAGGTAAAGCGACGTTGTCGCCACCGACACATGCCCCAGGTTGTTCTGCACCCCCTGAATCGGCACGGGCGCCTGCCCTGCCCTCCCCTGCAACGCATGCGACCGGTGCGAATGGCGCAACCAGTGCGTGCTGGCCTTCCTCAGCTGCTGCGCATCGGCACCATCGAGGCCGTGGGCCGCCTGCGCGAGGTACGCCTTGATCCCCTGGTAGAGCCCTGAAGCCGACCACGGGGCGGGTCTTTCGAGCATCGCGCGTTGTTTTTTCGCGCCTTCGAGGTCGGTCAACGAGTCGAGCAGGATCGAGCCGACGTCCAAGGCGAAGACGTCGAGCTTCAGGCCGAAGCCTTCGACCCACTTGCGGTAGTCGGAGAGCTTGCGCGCGTCCCATTCACTGACGCCTCCGCTGGACGAGACGAGTTCGGTGCCGCGGTTGTCTAGCACCACGCTCTGGACGCCAAGTTGAGTGGAAAGGCGCAGACGGCGCTCGTCCGGGTTGAGCAATTGCTCACTGATGTGCATGGGGGTCTCCGTGGATTGAAACGTCTGTCCAGCGACTGCCATGGACACGTGTTCATTCTGCTGGGCGACGTGGGCTCTATCAAGCGCGTGGATCGGATCTCGCCCCGCACTAGCTAGCATCTGTCCCACCCGATGGGACGACGGACCAACGGCGGGATCTTCACTCCCTGGCGAGAAACCGACGATTGGATGCGTGGTGTCCGGCATCGCCTCGCGAGGCGAGACGCACCACCCCAAAATATCGACCCTTCGATTCAGTTCAATTGAAGCTAAGCAGCACCTTCATGGCCTGCGAGCGATCGGCGGCGAGCGCGAAGGCTCGAGCCGAATCGCGGTAGGACAGCGTCGCGGAGATCAGCGGCTTCACATCCACCAGGCCCTTGTTGAGCAGTTCGACCGCGGTAGCGAACTCCTGATGGAAGCGGAACACCCCACGCAAGTCGAACTCCTTCGCCACGATGGCGTTGACGGGCAGAGTCATCTCACCGCCGCTCAAGCCCAACTGCACGAGGATGCCGCGCGGACGCACGACATCGAACGCCCCGCGCAACGCCCGCTCGTTGCCGCTGGCTTCGAACAGCACGTCGAACTGCCCTTTGTCGGCTGCGAAGCGTGCCAGCCCCTCGGGCTCCTCGGCAATGTTGATCACTTCGTCGGCGCCCACCTTGAGCGCCTTGCTCAACGGATGCGCGCCCATGTCGGTCGCCACGATGTGACCGGCGCCCGCACGCCGCGCCGCAATGATCGCCAAGGCGCCGATGGGTCCGCAGCCTGTGACGAGCACCTTCTTGCCCAGCAGCGGGCCTGCGCGGTTGATGCCATGCAGCGCCACCGCCAGAGGCTCCGCCATGGCGCCCTCCTCGTCCGTCAGCCGATCGGAAAGGAGATGCGCCTGGTAAGTTTCCACCACGATCTCCTGGCGGAACGCACCCTGCACGTGCGGGCTGCGCATGGCGCTGCCGTAGTAGCGCATGTCGAGGCAATGGTTCTGCAGGCCTTCCTGGCAGAAGCGGCACAAACCGCACGGGCGGCTCGGGCTCACCGCGACGCGCTGCCCCGCAGAAAGGTGGGCGACACCGGGACCTACAGCCTCGATCACGCCGGCCACTTCATGCCCCAGCACCATCGGCTCCTTGATACGCACGGTGCCGAAACCGCCATGTTGGTAGTAGTGCAGATCCGAACCGCAGATGCCGCCGCAGCGCACACGCACACGCAACTGGCCGGCCGCCCCGGATGTGCCCGACCCAGGACATCGCCATCATGATGATGCGCCGCGTCATGCCGCCGGCATTCATGAATTCGCCTGCCAGCATGAAGAATGGCACCGCCAGCAGCGGAAAGCTGTTGGCGCCGTCCCACATGTTCTGGATCACGATCTGCGGATCCGTGACGCCCATGTAGAACATCATGGCCAGCCCACAGGCGATCAGAGCGAATGCGACCGGCATGCCCAGGGCCATGAAGCCCAGCAGTGAACCGATGAAGACAAGGATGGTCATGACCGGCCTCCCATGCGGGCTTGCTGCTGTTCCATCTCGTGCTCGGCCTCGAGGGCTTCGCTCATGCCTTCTTCATGGACATCGATCAATTCGTCGTCCCGACCTTGCCTGCACAGAGCCGCACCAGGTTCGACAGGCAGATCAGCCCGATGGCCGTGCCGGTCAGGTAACTCACTCCGAACACCCACAGCGTGCTGATCTGCGCGACCGGCGACGCGGTCCCCGCGATGATGTCGTGCTGCAGCCAGGTGCCGTACACGATGTAGACGCAGCACACGAGCATGACGGCCTGGCTGATGCCCCAGCAAACGCGACGCCCAAGCGCCGGCAACGCCTGCACCAGCATGTCCACACCGAGATGGGCGCGTCGTCGCATGCCCACGATCGCGCCGAGGAAGGTCATCCAGACGAAGGCATAGCGCGGCATCTCCTCTGACAGGTCGATGCCGGTGTTGAAGAACAGCCTTAGCACGACGTTGCCGAACACCATCACCAGCATCACGACCATGCAAAGCACCATCACGATCTCGAGCCCGCGCGTGAGCGCGTCGGCGATCGCCTTGAGCGGTTTTTCCATAGACACCTCGGTTGTCTTTTTTTCTTGAGGAGACCGACAGGACCGCAGCGCCAGGGCGACCGTCCCTCCGACGGGCTTACTTCGCGCCGGTGCGCGCCTTGGCGATCTCGTCGTAAAAGCCCTTGACGAGGTCGTCGCCGATGATTGGCGAATACTTGGTCACGACGGGCTTGACCTTGTCGTGAATGCGCGCCAGTTCGGCCGGGCTCACGGTGTTGACGGTCACGCCGTCTGCTTTGAACTTGGCGATGACGTCGGCATTGCCTTCGTCAAGCAGCTTGCGCTGGTACAGGCCTGCTTCGACGGCTGCCTTGCGGACGCCATCCTTGTCGGCGGGTGTAAGGGTGTCCCAGAACTTCTTCGAGACCACCAGCGCCGACGGCGTGTAGACGTGGTTCGTCACCGAGATGTACTTCTGCACCTCCTGCATCTTGTTGGCATACATGTGCAGCAGCGGGTTTTCCTGGCCATCGAGGGCCTTGATCTCCAGGGCAGGGAAAACTTCAGCGAAGGCCATTGGCACGGCGTTGGCGCCGATGGTTTTCCAGGGCGGCCTCAACTCTGAAGTGCAACACCTGATCGCCTAAGGTGTGCACATGAATGAACGAACAAGGTACCGGCAGCTTCAAGCCGAGGACCGGATGACGATGGCAAGCATGCGTCAACAGGGTTCGAGCATGCGGGCCATGGCCCGCAT
>NZ_JAGGNU010000016.1 GCF_018614915.1 Variovorax paradoxus
CGTCTTTAAGTGAAGAGTATTGTCTCTAGCCCCGACGGCCTGTGGTTCAGCCAGGCCACCGCCGGCCTGCTGTGGCTGGAGACCGACGACGGCGCCTACACCGACGTCACCAACTGCATGCTGCTGGGCGCGGTGCCCGGCAAGCTGGGCGACGGCGGCGCCAAGACCGTCACCAACGTCGACGGCGCGACCACGCGCACGCAGGCCACCTTCGTCGGCAAGGCGCCCGGCACCGACGGCCTGCGCCGCTTCCTCGTCGGCCCGAAGGACTGCGAGATCACCGGCATCGCCGAATCGGGCGACGGCCGCGCGCTGTTCGTCAACATCCAGCACCCGGGCGAGACCACGGCATCGGCAACCCGGCGCTCTTCGGCAGCCACTGGCCGGAAGGCGGCAACGCCCGCCCGCGCTCGGCCACGGTGGTGATCACGAAGAACGACGGCGGCTTGATCGGCTTGTAGGTCACCACCAACCGTTCGCCCTGAGCCAAGCTCAGCCCGAACGGTTGGGGGCGCACGCACCGCGCGAACTCGACGTTCCCGCGGCAGCGGCCTAAAGTGGGGCTCATGAACGCCCCGATTTCCTCCGGTCAGCTGCGTGCGCTGATCGACGTGCCTTCGATCGATCCCGACCCCGTCGAAACCGCGGAATGGCGCGAGGCCTTCGCATCGCTGGCCGAGGCGCACGGGCCGGAGCGTGCGCGCTGGATGCTCGACGAACTGGCGCGCGTCGCACGCACGCAGCGCATCGGCTGGCAGCCCGAGCTGTCCACGCCCTACGTCAACACCATCGCCGTCGAGGCGCAGCCCATGTTCCCGGGCGACCTCGCTGTCGAAGAGCGACTGGCCGCGCTGATGCGCTGGAATGCGTTGGCGATGGTGGTGCGCGCCAACCAGGCCTACGGCGAGCTCGGCGGCCACATTGCGAGCTACGCCAGCGCGGCCGATCTGTTCGAGACCGGCTTCAATCATTTCTTCCATGCGCGGAGCGCGCCGCGACGGGCCGCCCCTAGCGGCGAAGGCCCCCCTTGGGGGGGCAGCGACCCACACGAAGTGGGGGAGCGTGGGGGGCAAGGTGAGCATCGCGGCGACCTCGTGTTTTTCCAGCCGCACAGCGCGCCGGGTGTCTATGCGCGCGCTTTTCTCGAAGGGCGCTTGAGTGAAGAGGACCTGCGGCACTACCGCCAGGAACTGACCGCGCCGGCCTTCACCCGCGGCAGCGGCGCGCGCGGCTTGAGCAGCTATCCGCACCCCTACCTGATGCCGGACTTCTGGCAGTTCCCGACCGGCTCGATGGGCATCGGCCCGATCAGCTCGATCTACCACGCGCGCTTCATGCGCTACCTCACGCACCGCCATCTGCTCGACTGCGAAGGCCGCAAGGTGTGGGGCGTGTTCGGGGACGGCGAGATGGACGAGCCCGAATCGATGAGCGCGCTCACGCTCGCGGCGCGCGAGAAGCTCGACAACCTCGTGTGGGTCGTCAACTGCAACCTGCAGCGTCTCGATGGGCCGGTGCGCGGCAACGGCCGCATCATCGACGAGCTCGAAAAGCTCTTCGCCGGCGCCGGCTGGAACGTCGTCAAGCTGGTGTGGGGCAGCGACTGGGACGGCCTGTTCGCGCGCGACACCGGCGGCGCGCTGGTGCGTGCCTTCGCCAACACGGTCGACGGCCAGATGCAGACCTTCGCGGCCAAGGACGGGCGCTACAACCGCGACACCTTCTTCGGCCAGAACCCCGAGCTCGCGCGCCTCGCGGAAGGCATGACCGACGAGCAGATCGACCGCCTGAAGCGCGGCGGCCACGACCTGGTGAAGATCCATGCCGCCTACGCCGCGGCCGCGGCGCATCGCGGCCAGCCGACGGTGATCCTGGCCCACACCAAGAAGGGCTACGGCATGGGGAGCGCGGGGCAGGGCAAGATGACCACGCACTCGCAGAAGAAGCTCGACGAGCACGACCTGATCGAATTCCGCGACCGCTTCGACCTGCCGCTGTCCGACGAACAGGCCGCGCAGGCCGCCTTCTACAAGCCGGCCGAAGACAGTCCCGAGATGCGCTACCTGCGCGAGAAGCGCGCCGCGCTCGGCGGCAGCATGCCGAAGCGCGAGACCGCTTGCGAGCCGGTGGCCAAGCCCGAGCTCGCCGCCTACGCGCAGTTCGCGACCGCCGCTGCCGGCAAGGAGATGAGCACCACCATGGCCTTCGTGCGCATGCTGGGCAACCTCATGAAGGACAAGGTGCTGGGCCCGCGCATCGTGCCCATCGTGGCCGACGAGGCGCGCACCTTCGGCATGGCCAACCTGTTCAAGCAGGTCGGCATCTATTCGAGCGTGGGCCAGCGCTATGCGCCGGAGGACATCGGCTCGGTGCTGTCCTACCGCGAGGCGACCGACGGCCAGATTCTCGAGGAAGGCATCAGCGAGGCCGGCGCGATCGCGAGCTGGACCGCGGCGGCCACCAGCTACAGCGTGCACGGCCTGGCGATGCTGCCCTTCTACATCTACTACTCGATGTTCGGCTTCCAGCGCGTGGGCGACCAGATCTGGGCCGCGGCCGACCAGCGGCCGCGCGGCTTCCTGCTCGGCGCCACCTCGGGGCGCACCACGCTGGGCGGCGAGGGGCTGCAGCACCAGGACGGCACCAGCCACCTGATCGCCGCCACCATCCCGAACTGCAAGGCCTACGACCCGGCCTTCGCGGGCGAGCTGGCGGTCATTGTCGATGCCGGCATCCGCGAGATGATGATCGAGCAAAAGGACGCGTTCTACTACGTCACGCTGATGAACGAGAACTACGCCCAGCCCGACCTGCCGGCGGGCGCAGAGAAGGAGGTGCTGCGCGGCTGCTGGCGCTTCGGGCGCTGGGGGGATGCCTCATCGACAAAGAAGCTCACGCTGCTCGGCTCCGGCGCGATCCTGACCGAGGTCGTCAAGGCCGCGCAACGGCTGGCCGAAGAGGGCATAGCGGCCGAGGTCTTCAGCGTCACCAGCTGGAGCGAGCTCGCGCGCGACGGCCAAGCCTGCGAGCAGCGCGCACTGGCGGGCGATGCCGCGCCGGGCACGCCCTTCATCGCGCAGCAGCTGGCCGGCGGCAGCGGGCCGGTGATCGCCGCGACCGACTACGTGCGTGCGGTGCCCGAGAGCATCCGTGCCTTCGTGCCCGAAGGCCGCCGCTACCTCACGCTGGGCACCGACGGCTTCGGCCGCAGCGACACGCGCGCGGCGCTGCGAAATTTCTTCGGAGTGGATGCGGCGAGCATCGTGCGCGCCGCGCGCCACGCGCTCGCCTAGGGCTCAGCGCAGGCCGATGCGCGACGCCTGCCAGCGCAACGCGGCGGCACGTGCCGGGTTGGTGGCTTCGATGCGGTTCGCGTCGAGATGCAGGGCACGCATCTGTTCGACTTCTTCGATGATCTTGCCCGGATGGAGCAGGGCATGGACGAGCACGCTGGCTTCATCGGCCAAGGCCTTGAACGCGCCGGCCAGGCCGCCGAAGGCGTTCGCGCGGGACAATTGGTCGAGGGTGGGCATAAGGGAACTCCTGGATTGCAAAGTCGAGTTCCGCGGATGTTATAGGGTTTACCCATTAGGGGGTAAACCCTAGATTTGGTCTCGCCGGCCACCACTTGCGGGCGGGCTTACCCGAATACGGAATCTCCGAAAAGTTGACCATGGTCAAGCCGGCTTTGGGGCATCGGCGCGCAGCATTCGCCTCACTGGGATTTCAACTCGAATTCCAAGCAAAAAAGCACAGCCTACATAGGAGACAACATGATCAGGAATCTCGTTTCGCGCGCCCGGGCCTGCCGGGCCACCGCGTCCGTTGCGGCCGTACTCGCACTGGCGGCTGCGACGCCGGCCTTCGCTGCATGGGAGCCGACCAAGCCGGTGGAGTTCGTGATCCCCGCCGGCACCGGCGGGGGCGCCGACCAGATGGCGCGCCTGATGCAGGGCATCATCATCAAACACAAGCTGATGAAGGAGCCGCTGATCGTCGTCAACAAGTCGGGCGGCGCCGGCGCCGAGGGCTTCCTCGCGGTCAAGG
This sequence comes from Variovorax paradoxus, assembly GCF_018614915.1. Taxonomy (GTDB): domain Bacteria; phylum Pseudomonadota; class Gammaproteobacteria; order Burkholderiales; family Burkholderiaceae_C; genus Variovorax; species Variovorax paradoxus_K. The sequence goes on from NZ_JAGGNU010000016.1 coordinate 4,048, forward strand.
AAGCCAAGGGCGATCCGCACAAGATCATCATCTCGCTGTCGAACCTCTTCACCACGCCCATGGCCACGGGCGTGCCCTTCAACTGGAAGGACATGACCCCCGTCGCCATGCTGGCACTCGACCAGTTCGTGCTGTGGACCAACGCCGAGCAGCCGTACAAGAGCGCTGCCGAGTACATCGCCGCGGCCAAGGCCGCCGGCCCGAGCAAGTTCAAGATGGCCGGCACCGGCTCCAAGCAGGAAGACCAGATCATCACCGTGGCGCTCGAGAAGGCCACCGGCACGAAGTTCATCTACGTGCCCTTCAAGGGCGGCGGCGAAGTCGCGGTGCAGCTGGTGGGCGGCCACGTGAATTCCACCGTGAACAACCCGATCGAGGCGGTCGCCCAGTGGCGCGCCGGCAAGCTGCGCGCGCTGTGCGTGTTCGACGACGAGCGCATGCCCTTCAAGGCCAAGGTCACCGAGACGCAATCGTGGAACGACGTGCCGACCTGCAAGGAAGCCGGCGTGCCGACCAACTACACCATGCTGCGCGGCATCTTCATGCCCGCGGGCGTGACGCCCGACCAGCTCGCGTTCTACGTCGACCTGCTGACCAAGGTGGCTGCGACCCCGGAGTGGAAGGAGTACATGGAGAAGGGTGCCTTCAACCCGACCTTCATGACCGGCGCTCCGTTCGCCAAATGGCTCACCGATGCGGAAGCCGCCCACCGCACCCTGATGACCGAAGCCGGCTTCATGGCCGGCAGCAGCAAGTAGGCGGGCGCCGGGCGCCGGGCGGCGAACGCGATCCATCACCGCGCGGTGATGGCGGGCACGCCGCATTCGTTTTCATCACACACACGATGGGGGCTCCATGGAGCACGAAGAGACATCCGGCAGCGAAGCACGCAGGGGCGTTGCCACCAACCTGGTCGATGCGACGGTCGCGGCGATCCTCCTGATCATCGGCCTGGTCGTGATCTTCGAAAGCCGCAAGCTGGGTGCGGGCTGGACGACCGATGGCCCCGGGGCAGGGTACTTCCCCTTCTTCATCGGCGTGATCATCGCCGTCTCCGGCGCCGGCATCCTGTACCAGTCGCTGCTCGGCAAGAAGCGGAACACCGAGGTCTTTGTCGATTCGGAGCAGCTCAAGCGCGTGCTGTCGGTGCTGGTGCCGGCCGCGGTGTACGTGCTGGCCGTCGCCTTCCTGGGCCTGTACGTCGCCTCGGCGATCTACATCGCGCTGTTCATGGTCGTCCTGGGCAAGTATTCCTGGCTCAAGAGCGTCGTCATCGCGCTGGCCGTGAACACGCTGTTCTTCTTCATGTTCGAAGTGTGGTTCAAGGTGCCTCTTTTCAAAGGCTCGCTGGATCCGCTTCGCTTTCTCGGCTACTGAATCTCTGGGAGCACAAGCGAAATGGAAGAAATCGGCGCCCTGATGCAGGGCTTTGCAGTGATCCTGACGCCGATGAACATCGGCCTGATGTTCGTCGGCATCATCCTCGGGGTGCTGATCGGCGTGCTGCCCGGCCTGGGCGGCGCCAACGGGGTGGCGATCCTGCTGCCCCTCACCTTCACGATGTCGCCGACCTCGGCGATCATCATGCTGTCGTGCATCTACTGGGGCGCCCTGTTCGGCGGCGCCATCACCTCGGTGCTGTTCAACATCCCGGGCGAGCCGTGGTCGGTGGCCACCACCTTCGACGGCTACCCGATGGCGCAGCAGGGGCGCGCCGGCGCGGCGCTGACCACCGCCTTCACCTCGTCCTTCGTGGGGGCCTTCATCGCGGTGGTGATGATCACCTTCCTGGCGCCGCTGGTGGCCAAGTTCGCGCTCAAGTTCGGCTCGCCCGAGTTCTTTGCGGTGTACCTGCTGACCTTCTGCAGCTTCGTCGGCATGGGCAAGGGTTCGCCCTTCAAGATCCTGGCGTCGATGGCGCTCGGCTTCGCGCTGGCCAGCGTCGGCATGGACACCGTGACCGGCCAGCTGCGCCTCACATTCGGGCAGCCCGAGCTGATGCGCGGCTTCGACTTCCTGATCGCGGTCATCGGCCTGTTCGGCATCGGCGAGATCCTGCTGTCGATGGAAGAAGGCCTCAAGTTCTCCGGCAAGAGCGCGAAGATCGATCCCAAGGTGGTGCTGCAGACCTGGAAGCAGTTGCCGCAGTACTGGGTGACCTCGCTGCGCAGCTCGCTGATCGGCATCTGGATGGGCATCACGCCCGGCGGCGCCACCCCGGCCTCATTCATGAGCTACGGCCTGGCCAAGAAGATGTCGAAGAGGGGGCCCAAGTTCGGCACCGGCGAAATGGAAGGCGTGGTGGCGCCCGAGACCGCGGCCCACGCCGCCGGCACCAGCGCGCTGCTGCCGATGCTGGCGCTGGGCATTCCCGGTTCGCCGACGGCCGCGGTGCTGCTGGGCGGCCTCTTGATCTGGGGCCTGCAGCCGGGACCGCTGCTGTTCGTCGAACAGAAGGACTTCGTCTGGGGCCTGATCGCCAGCATGTACCTGGGCAACATCGTCGGCCTCATCGTCGTGCTGAGCACCGTGCCGCTGTTCGCCTCGATCCTGCGCATCCCGTTCTCGATCATCGCGCCGGTGATCATCGTGATCTGCGCGATCGGCGCCTACACCGTGCACAACGCGATGCTCGACATCTGGTTCATGCTCGGCTTCGGCGTGGTGGGCTACATCTTCAAGAAGCTCGACTTCCCGCTGGCGCCGCTGGTGCTGGCCCTGGTGCTCGGCGACAAGGCCGAAGACTCGTTCCGCCAGGCCATGCTGGTCTCGCAGGGCGATGTAGGAATCATGTGGTCGAACCCGCTGGTCGGCAGCATCACCACGCTGGCGCTGACGCTGCTGTTCTGGCCGCTGATCTCGAAAGTCCTCGCGCTGATCAAGCCGCGCAAGCCGGACGAATTCGCCGCCGAGCGGCCCGTGGACTGATCGAGGAGCCGAAGACATGCCCGTCATCGCCATGACCCAGGAGATGGGTTCCCTCGCCAAGGACGTGTCGCTGAAGCTCGCCGAGGCGCTGGGGCTCTCGGTCATGCGCCACGAAGCCATCGAGCGCGTGGCCGATCGCATGCAGGTGCCCACCAGCCTGATCGGCCGCCTGCGCGAAGGCAAGGCCGGGGTGGTGGAGCGGCTCACGACCGACAAGCGCAGCGTCGCGCTCTACACCGCGGAAGAGGTGTTCTCGCTGGCCGACAGCGGCAACGTCGTGCTGCGTGGCTGGGGCGCGACCTGCCTCTTGCGGCCGGTGCCGCACGTGGTGTGCGTGCGGGTCACGCGCTCGCTGCGCAAGCGCGTCGAGTGGCTGATGGGTCATCTGGAAACCGACGACGCCGAGTTCGCGGAGGCCGAAGTGCGCCGCAGCGACAGCGCGCATGCGGCCCGCATGCACGACCAGTTCGGCATCACCTGGGGCGACCCGGTGCTGTACGACCTGGTGCTGAACACCGACCGCGTCGCGGTCGACAGCTGCGTCGAGCAGATCCGCCTCTTGGCAAGCCGCCCGGAGTTCGCCGAAACGCCTGCATCGCGCGCCATGCTCTCCAACATGGCGCTGGAAGCGCGTGTGCGAGCCGCCTTGAAGGAGCATGCGGCGACGCGCGACATCAACATCACCATCCATGCCAGCGAAGGGCAGCTCGCCCTGCGCGGGATCGTCCTCAATGCGGAAGAGAAGAACCAGACCGAAAGCGTCGCAGCAGTCGTGCCGGGCGTCACCGGCGTCGACAACCAGTTGAGATTGATGACCAGCTCGAGGCTGTTCGCCTCTGCCAAGCAGACGTGAGGTGTCAACGTGACCTGTTCTGTTGGTGGAACACCGCGGAACCGGCTTCGCCGGGCCGCTGGTGTTGCCCCCGGTAGGGGGTGGGCGGCGGCTACACGAAGTGAGCCAACCTGGGGGCGAGCTAAATTTTCCCGCGCTTCTTGAGGCGGCTCAGGGTTTCTGCGGAGAGGTTGAGATAGGAGGCCAGTTCCTTGCTCGGAATCCGATCCACCAGTTCCGGGTGCTTGCGCATGAAGCGGTGCACGCGGCCGGGCGCATCGAGCAGATGCAGGGTGATGGTGTGCGCCATGATTTCGCTCATCCCGCGCATCACGCTGTATTCGAACAGTTCCTTGGCGTCGGGATGCCGGTTCAGGAAGGCGATCCATTCCTTCAGCGGCAGGCTGGCGACCCGGGCCTTGGTCACGCACACGATGCCGTACGGCGTGGGCGTGCCCAGGCGCAGCGCGGCGTAGCTGGTCTCCATGTCGTGCTCGTCGGCGAAGCGCAGGATCATTTCCTTGCCCTCCGGATTGCTCACCACCCGCTTGAGGATGCCGTCGAGGATGAAGTACTGCTCCATCTCGCGCACGCCCTGGTGCAGGAGGAAGTCGCCTTTGTTGCCGTCCACCACGGCCAGATGGGTTTCCAGTTCGGCCCGGTCGCCTTCGTTCAGGTCCTTCAAGAGGATGTTCTGCCGAAGCTGGGCGCGGATGACGTTTTTCTCCGGGTGGTTTTCCAACAAGGTCATGGTTCCCGTCTTGCTCGATTTCGCAACAACCGCCGGCTCTCGGGCGAGCGTCCGTTTTCCGGAAAGTTGACCGAGGTCAACAGCTGAAAGCCTGGGCCCGAATCATAGTCGTGGCTCGGCCCTGGCCATTCACCCAAAGCAAAAGGAGAGACATGTCTTCAGTTAGCACAGACAAACAGGCAGCCCTCGTGGCCGACGACACGCTCCAGCGCGCCCTCAAGAACATGACCGACGACGCGCCGGCCCGCGAAACGACCGATGGCTTCCACCTGGTGATCGATGCGCTGAAGCTGAACGACATCGACACCATCTTCGGCCTGCCGGGCATTCCGATCACCGACCTCACGCGCATGGCGCAGGCCGAAGGCATGCGCGTCATCTCGTTTCGCCACGAGCAGCATGCCGGCAACGCGGCCGCCGCCGCCGGCTTCCTGACGCAGAAGCCCGGCATCTGCCTGACGGTATCGGCCCCCGGCTTCCTCAACGGCTTGACCGCGCTCGCCAACGCGACAACCAACTGCTTCCCGATGATCCTGATCAGCGGCTCGAGCGAGCGCGAGATCGTCGACCTGCAGCAGGGCGACTACGAGGAGATGGACCAGCTCGCGATCGCCAAGCCGCTGTGCAAGGCGGCCTTCCGCGTGCTGCACGCCGAGGACATCGGCGTCGGCATCGCGCGGGCGATCCGCTCGGCCCTGTCGGGGCGCCCGGGCGGCGTGTACCTCGACCTGCCGGCCAAGCTGTTCGCGCAGACCATGGATGCCGCAGCGGGCAGGAAATCGCTGATCAAGGTGGTCGACCCGGCACCGCGCCAGATTCCGGCACCCGATTCGGTCAAGCGCGCGCTCGACCTGCTCAAGAGTGCCAAGAAGCCGCTGATCCTGCTGGGCAAGGGTGCCGCCTATGCGCAGGCCGACGCCGATATCCGTGCGCTGGTCGAGAAGACCGGCATTCCCTACCTGCCGATGTCGATGGCCAAGGGCCTCTTGCCCGACACCCATGCGCAATCGGCCGCGGCCGCGCGTTCCTACGTGCTGCAGGAGGCCGACGTCGTGATGCTGGTCGGCGCCCGCCTCAACTGGCTGCTGTCGCACGGCAAGGGCAAGACCTGGGCCCAGGAAAAGGGCGCCAAGCAGTTCATCCAGATCGACATCGCGCCGACCGAGATCGACAGCAACGTCGCGATTGCCGCGCCGGTGATCGGCGACATCGGCTCCTGCGTGGCGGCGCTCCTGGCCGGCATCGATGCCAAGTGGGCCAAGCCGCCGGCCGACTGGACCGGCGCCATTGCCGAGCGCAAGGACAAGAACCTGTCGAAGATGGCCGCCACGCTGGCCGCCCGGCCCTCGCCGATGAACTTCCACAGCGCGCTGAGCGTGATCCGCGACCAGGTGAAGGCGCGGCCCGATGCCATCGTCGTCAACGAAGGCGCCAACACGCTGGACTTCGCGCGCAGCATCGTCGACATGTACGAGCCGCGCAAGCGCCTCGACGTGGGCACCTGGGGGATCATGGGCATCGGCATGGGCTTTGCCGTCGCAGCCGCCGTGGTCACCGGCAAGCCGGTGATCGCCATCGAGGGCGACAGCGCCTTCGGCTTCAGCGGCATGGAAGTCGAAACCATCTGCCGCTACGACCTCCCCATCTGCATCGTCGTCTTCAACAACAACGGCGTCTATCGCGGGACCGACGTGAATTCCAGCGGCACGCCCGACGTGGCGCCCACCGTGTTCGTCAAGAACGCGCGCTACGACAAGCTGATGGAAGCCTTCGGCGGCGTCGGCGTCAATGCCACCACGGCTGACGAGCTGCAGAAGGCCTTGAACGAGGCGGTCGCCTCCGGCCGGCCGACCCTGATCAACGCCGTGATCGACGAGACCGCCGGCACGGAAAGCGGCCGCATCACCAGTCTGAACCCGGCGACGGCGAAGAAGAAGTAATCCCAGGCAACAAAGGAGCTATCACATGAGCAGCAGCAACAAACCACTCAACGGCATCAAGATCATCGACTTCACGCACGTCCAGGCCGGTCCCGCCTGCACGCAGATGCTGGCCTGGTTCGGCGCCGACGTCATCAAGGTCGAGCGCCCCGGTTCCGGCGACGTCACGCGTACGCAGCTGCGCGACATCCCCGACGTCGACGCGCTCTACTTCACCATGCTCAACAGCAACAAGCGCTCGCTGACGCTGGACACCAAGCAGCCCGAGGGCAAGGTGGTGCTGGAGAAGCTGATCCGCGAATCCGACGTGCTGGTCGAGAACTTCGGCCCCGGCGCGCTCGACCGCATGGGCTTCACCTGGGAGCGCATCCAGGAACTGAACCCGAAGATGATCGTCGCCTCGGTCAAGGGCTTCAGCGACGGCCACCACTACGATGACCTCAAGGTCTACGAGAACGTCGCGCAGTGCGCCGGCGGCGCCGCATCGACCACCGGCTTCTGGGACGGCCCGCCGACCGTGAGCGCCGCGGCGCTCGGCGACAGCAACACCGGCATGCACCTCGCGATCGGCATCCTGACCGCCATCATCGGGCGCCAGCAGACCGGCAAGGGCCAGCGCGTCGCCTGCGCCATGCAGGACGCGGTGCTCAATCTTTGCCGCGTGAAGATGCGCGACCAGCTGCGCCTGGACAAGCTCGGCTACCTTGAGGAATACCCGCAGTACCCGCACGGCACCTTCAGCGACGTCGTGCCGCGTGGCGGCAATGCCGGCGGCGGCGGGCAGCCGGGCTGGGTGCTCAAGTGCAAGGGCTGGGAGACCGACCCCAATGCCTACATCTACTTCACGGTGCAGGGCCACGCCTGGGCGCCGATCTGCGACGCCATCGGCAAGCCCGAGTGGAAGACCGATCCCGACTACATGACGCCCAAGGCGCGCCAGCCGCACATCACCGCGATCTTCGCGACCATCGAGGACTGGCTGGCCGACAAGACCAAGTTCGAGGCGGTCGACATCCTGCGCAAGTTCGACATCCCGTGCTCGCCGGTGCTGACGATGAAGGAACTGCTGCACGACGAATCGCTGCGCAAGAGCGGCTCGATCGTCGAGGTGAAGGGCCACAAGGAGCGCGGCAACTACTTCACCGTCGGCAGCCCGATCAAGTTCTCCGACCTGAAGCCCGAGATCACGCCCTCGCCGCTCCTGGGCGAGCACACTGCCGAGGTGCTGGCCGAGCTGGGTTACAGCAAGGAGCAGATCACCAATCTGCGCGAGAGCAAAGCCGTCTGAGGCAGCGAACGGGAGGCGCGCCTTGCAATCGAACAACGTGGATCTGCAGCAGCTCGTCGCCGGCGCCGGCGACGCCATCATGGTCTGCGATGCCAAGGGCGCGATCGTTCTCTGGAACGCCGCCTCGGAGCGCATCTTCGGCTTCAGCGAAGCGGAAGCGCTGGGCAAGTCCTTGGACCTGATCGTCCCGGAGCGCCAGCGCGGCCGGCATTGGGAGGGCTACGACAAGACGATGGCGACCGGGATCACCAAGTACGGCGCCGACCTGCTGCGCGTGCCCGCGCTGCACAAGGACGGGCACACGCTGTCGATCGCCTTCACGGTATCGATGTTGTTTTCGGAGGATCGAAAGGTCACGGGCATCGTCGCCATCGTGCGCGACGAGACTGCCCGCTTCGCCGAGGAGCGCAAGCTGCGCGCCCGTCTGGTAGAAGTCGAGGCCAAATCCAAGGAGACACAATGAGCAAGGCACTCGAAGGCGTTCGGATTCTCGACTTCACCCATGTGCAGTCCGGGCCCACCTGCACCCAGCTGCTGGCTTGGTTCGGCGCCGACGTGATCAAGGTCGAGCGCGCCGGCGAGGGCGACGCGACGCGCGGCCAGCTGCGCGACATTCCCGGCGTGGACAGCCTCTACTTCACGATGCTGAACCACAACAAGCGCTCCATCACGCTGGACACCAAGAAGCCGAAGGGCAAGCAGGTGCTGGACACGCTGATCAAGACCTGCGACGTGCTGGTCGAGAATTTCGCCCCCGGCGCGCTGGAGCGCATGGGCATCACCTGGAGCCACATCCAGGACCTCAACCCGCGCATGATCGTCGCTTCGGTCAAGGGCTTCGGGCCCGGGAAGTACGAGCACTGCAAGGTCTACGAGAACGTCGCGCAGTGCGCCGGCGGCGCGGCGTCGACCACCGGCTTCGACGACGGCCCGCCGGTCGTGACCGGCGCGCAGATCGGCGACAGCGGCACCGGCCTGCACCTGGCGCTCGGCATCGTGGCCGCGCTCTACCAGCGCAACAGCACCGGCCGCGGGCAACAGGTGCTGGCGCCGATGCAGGACGCGGTGCTCAACCTGTGTCGCGTGAAGATGCGCGACCAGCAGCGTCTCGAGCGCACCGGCACCATGCACGAGTACCCGCAGTACCCCGACGGCAAGTTCGGCGACGCGGTGCCGCGCGCCGGCAACGCGTCGGGCGGCGGCCAGCCGGGTTCGATCCTGCGCTGCAAGGGCTGGGAGACCGATCCGAACGCCTACATCTACTTCATCACGCAGGGCGCGGTCTGGCCGGCGGTGTGCAAGGTGATCGGGGAAGAGGGCTGGATCGACGACGAGGCCTACGCCACGCCGGCCGCGCGCCTGCTGCACCTGAAGCCGATCTTCGCGCGCATCGAGCAGTGGACCATGACCAAGGACAAGTTCGAGGCCATGGAGATCCTCAACAAGTACGACATTCCCTGCGGGCCGATCCTGTCGATGAAGGAAATTGCCGCGGACGAGTCGCTGCGCGAGACCGGCACCATCGTCGAGGTGGACCATCCGACGCGCGGCAAGTACCTGACGGTCGGCAACCCGATCAAGATGTCCGACAGCCCGACCGAGGTGACACGCTCGCCGCTGCTTGGCGAACACACCGAGGAAGTGCTGCGGCAGCTCGGCTACAGCGCGGACGATGTGGCGATGCTGCGCGAAGAACGCGTGATCTGAGTGCGGGCCCGCCGCGCGGCTTGGATGGGATGGCGGGCCTTCAATGCATAACTGATCGCGAATGATTTCAATAAAATACTTTCACTATTAATTATCGATCAGCCATCCTACATTTTGAATATGCCGAGCGAAATCCAATTTACCCGCCGCGGCATTCAATTTCATGGAGAAGCTAATGGTCAATGATTTGCCAATTCAATACTGGAACGATGAAGTCGAGCGCAATGCGTACAACGCGGCGTTCTACGAATTGGGCTTCCGCTGGTATTGGGACAGCAATACCTATTACGAATTGCTGGGCCGGATTCCGGACGCCGTCGATCGAATCCAGCATTACCTGAAGACCCACCAGCCGCATTTGCTGCGCGCCTACGACGCGGAATTCCTCGTCGCCGTCATCCAGGAGAAGCAGGCCGAGCACCGCAAGCGCGGCCCTGCGCCGGGTGCCGCTTCCGGCCATTTCGACTGGTCGACCGCGGCCGGCGCCGAACTCGGCGCGTAATCCGCCTGCCTTCCCATGAACATCCACGAATACCAGGGCAAAGAGGTGTTGCGCCAATACGGCGTGGCCTCGCCCCGCGGATTTCTCTGCCATTCGCCGCAGGAAGCCGAAGAGGCCGCGCTGCGACTGGGAGGCAGGACATGGATGCTCAAGGCGCAGGTCCACGCCGCGCGGCGCGGCCACGGCGACGGCGTGAAGCAGGCCTGGACCGTGCCCGAGGTGCGCAAGCACGCGGGCACGCTGCTGGACGGGCTCGGCGCGCGGCGCTTGCTGGTCGAGGAGCGCACCGAAATCCGCCAGGCCTGCGCCATCGGCATGGCGGTCGACCGCGACACGCAGCGGGTCGCCCTGACGGCCTCGAGCCAGGCCGGCGTCGACTTCGAGGAGGTCGCGGCGCACGCGCCGGGGGCCTTCCACACGGTGTTCATCGACCCGGTCGTCGGCCTGACTGCCGGCCAGGCCGACGGCATCGCGCGCCGTATCGGCATTCCGGGCAAGTCGATTCCGCAGGCGCGCACGCTGATGCAGAACCTCTACCGCGCCTTCGACGAATGCGACGCGTCGCGCGCCGAGATCGACCCGCTGGTGCTGACCGGCGACGGCCGCGTGATCGCGCTCGACGCCCGGTTCGGCTTCGATCCGAACGCACTCTTTCGCCAACCCGGGATCGCCGCGCTGCGCGACCCGGGCGAGGAGGACGCGGTCGAGATCGAAGCCTCGAAGTTCGGCCTCTGCTACGTCACGCTCGACGGCGACATCGGCACCCTGGTGAACGGCGCCGGCCTCGCGATGGCGACCATGGACGCGATCCGGCTCTACGGCGGATCGCCTGCCAATTTCCTCGACGTGGGCGGTGGCGCGACGGCCGAGCGCGTGACCGAGGCCTTCAAGCTGATGCTGCGCAACCCGAAGCTGCGTGCAATCCTCGTCCACGTCTTCGGCGGCATCATGCGCTGCGACCTGGTCGCACAGAGCGTGGTCGACGCCGCGCGCGAGCTCGACCTGCACGTGCCGCTGGTGGTGCGCCTGAAGGGCCGCAACGAGGCGCTCGGCAGAAGCATCCTCGTCGCATCGGGCCTGCGGATCATCGGCGCGGACGACATGGCGGACGCGGCCACGAAAGCGGTCCGAGCTGCAAGGGGGCATTGACATGTCGATCCTCGTCAACAAGCACACCCGCGTGATCACGCAGGGCATCACCGGCAAGGCCGGCCGCGTCCACACCGCGGCGTGCCGCGCCTACGGCCACGGCCGCCATTGCTTCGTCGCCGGCGTGAACCCGAGCAAGGCCGGCGAGTCCGTCGACGGCATCCCGGTCTTCGGCACGGTGAAGGAGGCCAAGGCCGAGACCGGCGCCACCGTCTCGGTGATCTACGTGCCGCCGGCCTCCGCCGCCGCCGCGATCGACGAGGCGGTCGATGCCGGGCTCGACCTGGTCGTCTGCATCACCGAAGGCATCCCGGTGCGCGACATGATCCGCACGCGCCGCCGCATGGAAGGCAGCAAGACCGTGCTGCTCGGCCCCAACTGCCCCGGCCTCATCACGCCCGAAGAAATCAAGATTGGCATCATGCCGGGCGACATCCACCAGCGCGGCCGCATCGGCGTGGTGTCGCGCTCCGGCGCACTGGGCTATGAGGCCGTGAACCAGCTCCATGCGTTCGGCATCGGGCAGTCGACGGTGGTCGGCATCGGCGGCGATCCGGTGGGCGGGCTGCGCTATGTCGACGTGCTGCAGATGTTCAACGACGACCCGCTCACCGACGCCGTGATCCTGGTCGGCGAGATCGGCGGCGTTGCCGAAGAGACCTGCGCGCGCTGGATCAAGGACCACATGCGCAAGCCCGTGGTCGGCTTCATCGCCGGCGCCACCGCGCCGCCGGGCCGGCGCATGGGCCACGCTGGCGCCATCGTTTCCGGCGGCCAAGGCACGGCGGACGAAAAGGTCGCCGTGATGCAGGAGTGCGGCATCCACGTGACGCGCAACCCCGCCGAGATGGGCAAGTTGCTCGCTTCCCTCGTCGCCCCCGATTACCTCCCCTTCGACTGATATCCAACACATGCCACAACATCAACGATGGATCCGTTTCGAACGCGCCGGCAAGACCGGCTTCGGAACGCTCGACGGCCACAAGGTGCGCGAGTACCAGGGCGACATGTTCGGCTCACCCGAAGCGACCGGCCATGTGTTCGAACTGGACGCGCTCAGGCTCCTCACGCCCACAGAGCCGAGCAAGGTGATCGCACTGTGGAACAACTTCCACGCGCTCGGCGAGAAGTTGAAGCTGCCGGTGCCGGCCGAACCGCTGTACCTGCTGAAGGCGCCCAACTCCTTCCTCGCGCCGGGCGAAGCCATCCGCAAGCCCCTCTGCGAAGGCAAGGTGGTGTTCGAGGGCGAGCTCGGCATCGTCATCGGCAAGACCTGCACGGCCGTGCCCGAGGCCGAGGCGCTCGCCCACGTGTTCGGCTACACCTGCGCCAACGACGTCACGGTGGCCGACATCCTGAACCGCGATGCATCCTTCGCGCAGTGGGCCCGTGCCAAGGGCTTCGACACCTTCTGCCCGATGGGCCCGGTGGTCGCCACCGGCCTCGACCCCGCCTCGCTCACGGTGACGACGCTGCTCGACGGCGCGGTGCGCCAGCACTATCCCATCAGCGACATGCGCTTCTCGGTGCAGCAGCTGGTCAGCCTGATCTCCTTCGACATGACGCTGCATCCGGGCGACGTCATCCTCTGCGGCACCTCGGTCGGCGTCGGCTCGATGAAGCCAGGGAGCCTGGTCGAGGTCGAGATCAACGGCATCGGCAAGCTCAGCAACCGCTTCGGCTAGGGCCTGCCGCACGCAAGAGATTCAACTTCCAAGGATCGACATGAAGATAGCAGTCATCGGCGCAGGCGCGATCGGCGGCCTGGTGGGAGCGAAGCTCGCGCTGGCCGGCGAGGACGTCACGTTCATCGTGCGCGGGGCCAACCTCGACGCCATCGCCACCCACGGCTTCAAGCTCATCGCGGCCGACGGCGGGGAGCAGGTGGCGCGCAACGTGAAGGCCACCGACCGTTACGACCAGGCCGGCGTGCAGGACATCGTCATCCTGGCGATGAAGGCGCACCAGGTCGAGGCGGTGGCAAACGAGGTGCCGAAGCTCTTCGGCCCCGAGACCGTGGTGGTGACGATGCAGAACGGCATCCCGTACTGGTACTTCCAGAAGCACGGCGGGCCGCTCGAAGGCAGCACGGTGAAGAGCGTCGATCCGCACGGCGTGGTCAGCGCAAGGATTCCGGCCGAGCGGGTCATCGGCTGCGTGGTCTACCCCGCCTCCGAGCTGGTCGCGCCGGGCGTCGTGAAGCACATCGAAGGCGATCGCTTCCCGGTCGGCGAACTGGACGGCGCGTCGAGCGAGCGCGTGAACCGCGTGGCGGCCTGCTTCGCCAACGCGGGCTTCAAGGCGCCGGTGCTCGACAACATTCGCGCCGAGATCTGGCTCAAGCTGTGGGGCAACCTGACCTTCAATCCGATCAGCAGCCTGTCGCATTCGACGCTGGTCGACATCTGCCAGTACCCGCTCTCGCGCGAGCTCGCCGCCGCGATGATGCGGGAAGCCCAGGCCGTCGCGCACAAGCTGGGCATCGAGTTCCGCGTGTCGCTGGAAAAGCGCATCGCCGGTGCCGAGAAGGTGGGCAAGCACAAGACCTCGATGCTGCAGGACGTGGAAGCCGGCCGTGCCCCGGAGATCGATGCGCTGGTGGGCGCGGTGGTCGAGCTGGCCCGGCTCACCGACACGCAGACGCCGCACATCGATACCGTGTACTCGCTGGTCAAGCTGCTGGCGCGAACGATGGAGGACCAGCGCGGGCAGGTCCGCCTGCGCGAGATGGCCTGAGGCGCCGGCCATGAGACGCGCCCGCAGCGCCAGGATCGTCGCCACGCTCGGCCCGGCCACCTCGGACGCGCAGGCGATCCGCGCCTTGTTCGAGCGCGGCGTGGACGTGTTCCGGCTCAACTTCAGCCACGGCACGCAGGCCGATCATGCGCAGCGGCTGGAAACCATCCGCGGCCTGGAGAAGGAATTCGGCCGGCCGATCGGCGTGCTGCTGGACCTGCAGGGCCCGAAGCTGCGCCTGGGCAGCTTCGAGGGCGGCAGGGCGCAGCTCGAGGCCGGCGCACACTTGCGCCTCGACATGAACAAGACGCCTGGCGATGCCCGCCGCGCGCCGCTCCTGCACCCCGAGATCTTCGCCGCGCTCCAGACCGGCACCGAGCTCCTGCTCGACGACGGCAAGCTGCGCCTGCGGGTGGACAGCCACGGCGCCGACTTCGCCGAGACCACCGTGCTCGTCGGCGGGCCGATCTCGGACCGCAAGGGCGTCAACGTGCCGAGCGTGCTGCTGCCGATCTCGCCGCTGACCGCGAAGGACCGCAACGACCTGGCCTTCGGACTCGCGATGGGTGTGGACTGGGTCGCGCTGTCCTTCGTGCAGCGGCCCGAGGACATCGAGGAGGCGCGCGCCCTCATCGGCACGCGCGCCTGGATCATGGCCAAGCTCGAGAAGCCGGCCGCGATCGAGCACCTGGACGGCATCGTCGCCCTGTCCGACGGCATCATGGTCGCGCGCGGCGACCTCGGCGTCGAACTGCCGCCCGAGCAGGTGCCGGAACTGCAGCGCCTCATCGTGCGCGCCTGCCGCAAGGGCGGCAAGCCGGTGGTAGTGGCGACGCAGATGCTCGAGTCGATGATCGCCTCGCCGGTGCCGACGCGGGCCGAAGTCTCCGACGTCGCGACCGCGGTCTACGACGGCGTGGACGCGGTGATGCTGTCTGCCGAGTCCGCCTCGGGCAAATACCCGCTGGAGGCGGTCGCGATGATGGACCGCATCGTCGCGCGCGTGGAGGCCGATCCCTCCTACCGCGCAGGCATCGACGCCACGCATGCCGCGGCAGAGGCGACCACCGCCGACGCGGTCTGCGCCTCGCTGCGCAACGTGGCCGGGCTGCTCTCGCCGGCCGCCACCGTGACCTACACCTCCTCGGGCTTCACCAGCCTGCGCGCCGCGCGCGAGCGGCCCGCGGTGCCGATCCTCAGCCTGACACCCGACATCGCCACCGCGCGCCGCATGGCCATGGTCTGGGGCGTGCATGCGGTGCTGGTCGACGACGTGCACGATGTGGCCGAGATGATCGAGTGCGCCTGTCGCGTCGCGCGCGCGGAGGGATTCGCCGAGCCGGGCGACGACGTGGTGGTGGTCGCGGGCCTGCCCTTCGGCCAGTCGGGCACGACGAACCTGCTGCACGTGGCGCGCATCGCGCGCTGAGCCGATCCGCCCCGAGGGCCCTTTTTCTTGAATGCAGAATTGTTGCATTCAACTGGCAATAAATCTCGTTTTACTTAGGGGGAAGTCCACCCGAACATGGAGCCATTCCAACCGCTCCAATTCAGGAACTCCCCATGTCCATTCTTCAACGATCATTTGGCTCGAGCGCCGCCGACGCCCGGTCCCGTGCGCTCAGGACCTTGGCCGCCGAGGCCAGCGCACTCGTCAAGGCCTTGCTGAATCCGGGCAAGCTCATCGAGGAAGTCGAGCAGATGCGTGCCTTGCACCTTGCGGCGAATCGCGTCGAGGCCAGCAACGCGGCCCGCGCCGCCTGGCTGCGGTCGCGCGCCGCGCGCATCGGCCTGCGCTGAGCCTAGGACTGCTGTTGGCTCTGCGCGATGTGCTTGCGCCGCATCGGACGCAACACGAACCACGCCATCAGCGCCGCGGCGGCATTGACTGCGCTGGCGGCGATGAAGACGGCCTGCCAGCTGCCGGTGGCCGCGGCGAGCACGCTCGACAGCGGCACCAGCAGCGCGGCCGTGCCCTTGGCGGTGTAGAGCATGCCGGCGTTCGACGCCGCGTACCTGGAGCCGAAGGTGTCGGCGCAGGTCGATGGGAACAGGCTGTAGATCTCGCCCCAGGCGAAGAACACGATGCCGGTCAGCACGACGAAGAGGATCGGGTTCTGGCCGTAGTGATAGAGCATCAGGATGCCCACCGATTCCAGCGCGAATGCGATGAACATCGTCTGCTCGCGCCCGATCTTGTCGGACACCCAGCCGAAGAAGGGCCGCGTCAGGCCGTTGAGCACGCGGTCGATCGCGAGTGCGAAGGTCAGCGCGGGCAGCACCAGCCCCATGATGTTCACCGGGACGTCCATGATCTTGAAGTCCTTGGCGATCGGCGCGAGCTGTGCCGTGGCCATCAGGCCGCCGGCGGCCACCATCACGAACATCGCGTACATCACCCAGAAGACGGGCGACCTCAGCACTTCGGCGGGCGCATAGTCGCGGTGCGATTGCTGGACGTTGCGGCTGTTCGATGCCTTCGCATGGTCGGGGGCCCGGGTCAGCGCCCAGGCCAGCAGGAAGACGATCAGCCCCTGTCCGATGCCGAAGTAGAGGAAGGCCGTCTCGTAGCCGTGCGAGTGGATCATCGCGGAGATCGGGATGATCGTGAGCGCCGACCCGGCGCCGAAGCCGGCCGCGGTCATGCCCGCGGCGAGGCCTCGTCGATCGGGGAACCACTTCAAGGCGTTGCCCACGCAGGTGCCGTAGACCGCGCCGGCGCCGATGCCGCCGATCGCCGCGGCGATGTAGAGCACCGGCAGCGTCGAGGCCACCGAATTGAGCACCCACCCCAGACCGCACAGGACACCGCCCACCAGCACCACCGGGCGCGGGCCGAAGCGGTCGACCAGGTAGCCTTCGATCGGCACCAGCCAGGTCTCGGTGAGCACGAAGATCGTGAACGCCACCTGGATCGCGGCGCGGCTCCAGCCGTGCTTGTCGGCGATCGGATTGACGAACAGGGTCCAGCCGTACTGAAGGTTGGCGATCATCGCCATGCATACGATGCCGATCAGCAGCTGGCCCCATCGGTAGGTGTCGGATCGGGTGGACGCCTCGCGAAAGCCTTCCGAGGTGGGATACATCGCGGCTGGATTGGAACCAGCGATCGTGCTGATCGTGCTGATCGTGCTTGTGGGCCGAGTCATGGGTTTGTCCTGTGTTGTCGTGGAGATCCGGGGATCTCGGGTATGTGGAACAGTCGCGTCGATGACTGTCGGACGGAGCGACTCAAAAACTCTTGATCGCAGTCAAGTTCACAAACCACGTTGGCTGGTATTTAGGGTAAACCCGATAATCGAACCCAGTCCCCCTTTCAATCTCCTGAACGCCCCATGAACAACACCGCATTGGATTCCACCGCGCTCAAGGCCAACTCGTGGTCCAGCGCCAACAAGGTCCTGCGCGACTTGATCGCCGCGATGCCCATCGTGATCTTCATCAAGGCGATTCGAAGGGCACGATCTGCGCAATCAGCGACGCGCCGTCGCTGAGCAGAAAGTCCTTGAAGGCCTGCGCCACCGGCGGCAGGCGCTTGGTGCGCCGATGCACGACGTACCAGTTCAGCATCAGCGGGAATCCCTCCACGTCGAGCACGTGCAGGCTGCCGGTCTTCAGTTCCTGGCTGATCGTGTGCGCCGACACGAAGCTCACGCCCATGCCCGCGATCACGGCCTGCTTGATCGTCTCGGTGCTGGGGATCTCCATCGCGATGTTGATGTCGCGCAGATCGCCGCCGAAACCCTCCTCCATCGAGTTCCAGGTGTCCGAGCCCTTCTCGCGCACCACGAAGGGCTCGCGCATCAGCCGCGCCCGCGGGATCTTCTTCGCGCCGGCCAGCGGATGGCTCGGCGCCGCGACGATCACGTAGGGATGCGGCGCGAACGGTTGATTGACCGTGTCCATGTCGGTCGGCGGCCGCACCATGATCGCGAGGTCGGTGAGGTTCTCGGCGATGTGGGTCAGGAGGCCCTCGCGGTTGTGGACCGTGAAGTTCAGCGTCACGCCGCGATGGCGGCTTGCGAACTCCACCAAGAGGCGCGGAAAGAAATAGTCGCCGGCGCTGATCACGCCCACGTTGAGCTTGCCGCCCGAGACGCCCTTGAACTGCGTCATCGCGTTCTCTGCCGCCTCGAACTGCTGGATGATGGCGCGGCTGAGCTGCAGCAGTTCCGCGCCGGCCGGCGTCAGGTAGATCTTCTTGCCGAACTGTTCGAACAGCACGTTGCCGGCATGTTCTTCGAGCTTTCGAACCTGCGTCGATACGGCCGGCTGCGTGAGGTGCAGCTCTTCTGCCGCGCGCGAAAAACTCAGGAGGCGTGCGACCGCCTCGAAGACCTTCAACTGGCGCAGGGTCGCATGCTTCATCGGGAAGGCATCGTACCGTGCGCCTTGCGGCGAACCGCGAGCACCGCGATGGACCGTTTTCTCGCGCGTTGCAGTCGACGGATTTCTGCCGCCCAGACTCCTAAGACACCCAGGCACCCTGCAGGAGCTTGGCCTCTGCCACGCGCCCCCGGTGCGCCTCGAGCAGCGACTCGTAGTACATGCACAGCGGCATCGCGACGAACACCATGCCCGCGACGTAGATGACCAGGCCCATGACCGGGAAATCCGAACTCCCCCAGTAGGGGATCGAGGCGGCCGCCGCGCCCACGGCGATCACGGCGATCACGAGCTGCAGCGCATGGCGCAGCAAATTGGTCCGCAGATAGCCGGGGTGGTCGTACCCGTCGCGCTCCAGGCTGGAGTCTTCGCTCCGGTCGTCGCCCTTGTCTCCATCGTCGTCCATGGTTTTCCTTGGTTGAGGGGCTACCGGTTCTTATCATGTGGCCCGGACACGGGTCAATGCGGAAGTCCCGGGGGCCCTCATTCATCACTCAGGAATCTCCATGAAAAAAGCAGGACTCATCGGCCTGGGCGCCATGGGCGCGGGCATCGCGGCCACGCTGCGCGGCAAGGGCTACGAGATGCACGTGTGCGACGCGCGCCCCGGCGCGGCGCTCGCCTTTGCCGAGCAGGGCGGCGTCGCGTGGGCCACGCCCGCGCAGGTGGCGGCCGAATGCGAGCTCGTCGTCTCGGTCGTGGTCAATGCCCAGCAGACCGAGGCGGTGCTGTTCGGCGAAGCCGGCGCGGCCGCGGCAATGAAGCCCGGCAGCGTGTTCGTGATGTGCTCGACGGTGGACCCCAACTGGTCCATCGCGCTCGAGGAGCGCCTCGGCGCCGTCGGCATCCACTACATCGACGCGCCGATCTCCGGCGGCGCCGCCAAGGCCGCGAGCGGCCAGATGACCATGATGAGTTCCGCCAAGCCCGAGGCCTACGCCCGGGCCGACGCGCTGCTCGATGCCATGGCCGGCAAGGTCTACCGGCTGGGCGATCGCGCGGGCGCCGGCAGCAAGGTGAAGATCATCAACCAGCTCTTGGCCGGCGTGCACATCGCGGCGGCCGCCGAGGCCATGGCGCTGGGCCTGCGCGAGGGCGTCGCGGCCGAGGCGCTGTACGAGGTGATCACGCACAGCGCCGGCAACAGCTGGATGTTCGAGAACCGCATGGCCCACGTGCTGGCCGGCGACTACACGCCGCTGTCGGCGGTCGACATCTTCGTGAAGGACCTGGGCCTGGTGCTCGACACCGCGCGCGCGAGCAAGTTTCCGCTGCCGCTCGCCTCTACCGCGCACCAGATGTTCATGCAGGCCTCGACCGCGGGCTTCGCGAAGGAAGACGACAGCGCGGTGATCAAGATCTTCCCGGGCATCGAACTGCCCGCCACTTCGAACAAAGACAAACCATGACGATCCTGCTCGGCTGCATCGCCGACGACTTCACCGGCGCCACCGATCTCGCCAACAACCTGGTGCGCGCCGGCATGCGCGTGGTGCAGACCATCGGCGTGCCGGCCGGGCCGTTGAGCGCCGAAGTCGATGCGGTGGTGGTGGCGCTCAAGTCGCGCACCATCGCGCCGGCCGATGCGGTGGCGCAATCGCTCGAAGCGCTGCGCTGGCTGCAGGCCCAGGGCGCGCGGCAGATCTACTTCAAGTACTGCTCCACCTTCGACAGCACGCCCGAGGGCAACATCGGGCCGGTGACCGAGGCGCTGATGGATGCGCTCGGCTGCGACTTCACCATCGCCACGCCCGCCTTCCCCGACAACAAGCGCACCGTCTTCAAGGGCTACCTGTTCGCCGGCGAGGTGCTCTTGAACGAGAGCGGCATGCAGAACCATCCGCTGACGCCGATGACCGATGCCAACCTGGTGCGCGTGCTGCAGGCGCAGACGCGGCGCAAGGTGGGGCTGATCGACCATGTCGCCGTGGCGCGTGGCGCCGAGGCGATTCGCGAGCGCATCGCCCGGCTGCGCGCCGAGGGCGTCGGCATCGCGATCGTCGACGCGGTTTCGAACGACGACCTGCTGCGCCTGGGCCCGGCGCTGGCGGACATGCCGCTGGTCACGGCCGGCTCCGGCGTCGCGATCGGCTTGCCGGCCAACTTCGGCCTTGCGCCTTCGTCCGCCGCCAGCGCGCTGCCTGCGGCGGCCGGCCTGCAGGCCGTCGTGTCCGGCAGCTGCTCGCTTGCCACCAACCGGCAGGTGCAGCACTTCATCGCCAGCGGTCGGCCGGCGCTCGCGATCGATCCGCTCGCCATCGCCGCCGGCGTGGACGTGGCGGCGCAGGCGCTGGCCTGGGCTGCGCCGCTGCTCGCATCCGGCCCGGTGCTGGTCTATTCGACGGCCGAGTCGGGCGCCGTGAAGTCGGTGCAGGGCCGGCTCGGCACCGAGCAAGCCGGCGCGATGGTGGAGCGCACCATCGCCGCCATCGCGCGCGGGCTGGTCGCGCTCGGCGTGCGCCGGCTCGTGGTGGCCGGCGGCGAGACCTCGGGCGCCTGCGTGCAGGCGCTGGGCATCGCGCAGATGCAGATCGGCCCGCAGATCGATCCCGGCGTGCCGTGGTGCCATGCCCTCGCGGAGGCGGCCGGCGGTGAGGGCCTGCACATCGCGCTCAAGTCGGGCAATTTCGGCACCGACGATTTCTTCACCAAAGCCTTTACAGTTCCTGGATGACCGAAGAAAGCCAAGCGCGCGAAGAGATCTGCCGCATCGGCCGCAGCCTGTTCGAGCGCGGCTACGTGCATGCCACGGCGGGCAACATCAGCGTGCGGCTGGCCGACGGCTTCCTGATCACGCCCACCGACGCCTGCCTCGGCTTTCTCGACCCGGCGAAGCTCGCGCGGCTCGATGCGGAGCTGAAGCAGACCGGCGGCGACCGCGCCAGCAAGACCATCGCCCTGCATGCCCGCATCCATGCTGCGGCCACGCGCTTCGATGCCGGCACGCGCTGCGTGATCCACACCCATTCCACGCATTGCGTCGCGCTCACGCTGCGCGAGTCCGAAGATGAACTGCTGCCGGCCCTCACGCCCTATTTCGTGATGAAGGTCGGCCACGTGCCGGTGATCCCGTACCGGCGCCCGGGCGCGCCCGAGGCGGCCGAGCTAGTCGCGCGCGCGATCGAGCGTTACGGCGCAGAGGGCAGGCCGATCCGTGCCGTGATGCTGGAGCGCCTCGGTCCCAACGTCTGGCACGACACGCCCGCCGCGGCCATGGCGGTGCTCGAGGAACTCGAGGAGACCGCGAAGCTCTGGCTATGGAGCGGCCAGACGATGGAGCACCGACCGCAAGCCCTGGGCCCGGCCCAGATCGATGAACTGCGCCAGAGCTTCGGCGCCCGCTGGTAAAACATTCCCCATGCCACGATTCGCCGCCAACCTCTCCATGCTCTATCCAGAGCTCGATTTCCTCGACCGCTTCGAAGCCGCCGCCAAGGATGGCTTTCGGGCCGTCGAATACCTCTTCCCCTACCCCTACGAACGCCGCGAACTCGCGGCGCGCCTCGCGGCCAACGGGCTGCAGCAGGTGCTGTTCAACGGCCCGCCCGGCGACTGGGATCGCGGCGAGCGGGGCCTCGCCTGCCTGCCGGGCCGCGAGGCCGAGTTTCGCGAAGGCGTGCTGAAGGCGTTGGACTACGCCGACGCGCTCGACTGCCCGCGCGTGCACCTGATGGCCGGCCTGGTGCCCGATGGCGTGGAGCGCGAGGCGGTGCAGCCGCTCTACGTCGACAACCTGCGCTGGGCCGCCGCGGAGGCAGCCAAGGCCGGGCGCGACGTGCTGATCGAGCCGATCAACACGCGCGACATCCCGCGCTTCTTCCTGAACCGGCAGGACCACGCGCACGAGATCGTCGAGAGGGTCGGCGCGCCCCGCCTCAAGGTGCAGATGGACCTCTACCACTGCCAGATCGTGGAGGGCGACGTCGCGATGAAGATCCGCAAGTACCTGCCTACCGGGCGCGTCGGCCACATCCAGATCGCCGGCGTGCCCGAGCGGCACGAGCCCGACATCGGCGAGCTCAACCATTTTTACCTGTTCGACCTGATCGACGAGGTGTCGGCCCAATGCGGCTGGGAGGGCTGGGTCGGCTGCGAATACCGTCCGCGCCGCGGCGCCGTGGCGAACGGCACTTCCGACGGCCTCGGCTGGCTGCGCTCGCTACCGCGCACGCAGGCCGCATGAAACTCGAAGCCGTGCGAATCCCGCCGCGCCTGCGCGGCTTCGAGGCGCGCGATGCGCAGCAGGTCTTCGACGTCACGCTGGCCGGTGCGCAGGTCGCGGCCATCGAGGCCAGCGACCGCCCGGCGCGCGGCACCCTGCTCAGCGCCCTGGTCGATGCGCATGCGCACATCGACAAGAACTACACCGTGCGCGAGGTCGGCGCGGCCGAGGGCAACCTGTTCGTGGCCATCGCCCGCATGGCCGAGCACCGCGCGCACTGGACCGCCGGCGCGCTGCGCGTGCGCATGGAGCGCGCGCTCCAGGAAGCCTGGCGTGCCGGCACGCGGGCCCTGCGCACGCACCTCGACTGGAACAGCGCCGAGGCGCCGCTGTCGCTCGCCGTGTTCGAGGAGCTGCGCGCCCAGTGGCACGGGCGCATCGAGCTGCAGTTCGTCGCGCTCACGCCGCTCGATCTGTTCGCCGACCGCGAAGCCGGCGAGCGCATCGCACGCAGCGTGCAGCGCGCGGGCGGCGCGCTCGGCGCCTTCGTCTACCGCAACGAGGGCATCGTGTCCAAGCTGGGGCGCGTGCTCGACCTCGCGCAGGACCATCAGCTCGCGCTCGATTTCCATGTCGACGAAGGGCTGGACCCGGAGGCGACCGGCCTGCGCACCATCGCGCAGCTCGTAATCGCGCGCGGGCTGCACGGCCGGGTGGTCTGCGGCCACGCCTGTTCGCTGTCGGTGCAGAGGGACGCGGCCGCCAAGGACACGCTGGGCCTGTGCAGGCAGGCCGGCCTGCATCTGGTGGCGCTGCCCACCACCAACCTCTACCTGCAGGGCGCCTGGGACCACACGCCGGTTCCGCGCGGCATCACGCGCATCCGCGAAGCCGCCGCGCTGGGCCTGCGCGCGAGCCTGGCCACCGACAACGTGCAGGACGCCTTCTATCCCTACGGCAGCTACGACCTGGTCGAGACCTTCGGCCTCGGCGTGCAGGTGGCGCACCTGGCGCCGGCGTCCGACTGGCTCGATGCGATCACGGTGAGCCCGGCCAAGGCGCTGGGCCTGGGCTGGGACGGCCGCATCGCGCAGGGCTGCCCGGCCGACCTGGTGCTGCTGGCCGCCACCGACGAATACCAACTGCTGGATGCGCACGGACGGCGGCGCACCGTCATCCGTTCGGGCCGACCCCTGGAGAAAAGCGAATGAGCATGGGCAAACCGATGGCCAACTACGCAGCCGCCAGGCGCGTGGGCGACTTCGTCTTCATGAGCGGCGTGGTCGCGGTCGATCCGTCGACGCGCCGCGCGGTCGCCGGCTACGACGACATCCCCGAAGAGGCGCGCAACGGGCTGCGCACGCTCGGCTACGCCACCGGCCAGATGTCGGTCGACGTGTTCGAGCAAGCCGTCGTGGCGCAGAGCTGGTTCGTGCTGGAGCGCATCCGCCAGATCGCGGCCGAGCATGGCGGCACGATGGACGACGTGGTCAAGCTGGTGCAGTACTTCCGCCAGTTGCCGCACTACGCCTTCTACAACCGCGTGCGCGGCCTCTTCTACCCGGGCGAGCCGCCGGTCAGCACGGTGGTGGAGGTGTCGCGCTTCCTGCCCGGGGACGAGGTGCTGGTGGAGGTGGAGGCGACGATGTATCTTCCGCAGCATTGAGCGGGATCGGCCGCCGACGTCGGCCGTACTACCACCAATGAGGGATTGCGCGGACCGGTGCCAGGGCTAAGCTGCGACAGCGAAATCGCAGCAATGGAGGCCCGCCATGGATCTCGCAGCCGCTTCCCCGACCATGTCGCGTGTCGCAGTGGGGGGTGCCGCAGGGTCGATCGTCGAAACGAAGGCCGCTGTCGAGACCCCGGGCCCCGGTACCAGCAAGGTGACCAAGGTCATCGTCGCCGTTCATGGCGTCGGCGATCAGCACCAGTACGCCACGATCCAGTCTGTGGTGGGCCAGTTCTGCCGCTACTACCGCACACCCCCGGCGACGCCGCTCGGAAGCTTTCACAACGCGCAGCGCACCTATGCCTTCAAGCCGCCACTGCCGGCACCGCAACTGGAGAAGCTGGCGTTTGCGGAGGTGTACTGGGCCACCATTCCGCGCGGGGTCGTGACCGACCAGCACACTCTGGAAGAAGCGAAGAAGTGGGCAGGCACCATCGTCGAACGTCTGCGCCTGCGTTGGAAGCAGGGGCCTGACCATCTCCAACCCACCGAGTGCAGGGACGAGGATTTCAGGCGGCTCAAGCAAGTCCTGGCCGAAATGATCCAGAGCGTCGCGGTACTTGAACGGTTGTGCTATCTCGGCGACCGTGCAGGCCTCTTCACCTTCGATCTGCGCAAGCTGCTCGACGACTACCTCGGCGACGTACAGGTCGTCGCCGAATTCGAGCAATCCCGTGTCCAGATCCTCAAGGCGTTCTCGGAGGCGTTGGACCTGGCGCACCGGCAATATCCCAAGGCGGAGCTGTACATCGTTGCGCACAGCGAGGGCACCGTGGTGTCCTTCCTCGGGCTGCTGGAAGCATTCCGCAGCGCGGCAACGCCCGAATGGGCCCAAATGGTTCGAGGGTTGATGACCTTCGGTTCGCCGATCGACAAGCACCTGATGCTTTGGCCCGAGCTCTTCGACGGCCCAGAGCCGGCTTGGGTCCCACCGAATGCAACCGAGAAGATCGAATGGCGCAACTACTACGACCGCGGCGACCCGATCGGTTTCGAGCTCGACGACGTCCGCGCCTGGATCGCCCGAGGCGAAGCCAACTGGGGCAAGGTCTTCAACTTCGAGCAAGAGCACGACATGGGCTTCATCCGCTACCCCTTTCCGGGAAAGGCCCATGTCGACTACTGGGACGACGACGCGGTGTTCGGCCATTTCATTTCGACCGTGGTCAAGCCCGACCCTCGCATCACCGCGGCGAATACCGGGAAGACTGCAGCGCCCGACATGCCGGCGCCGCCCGACGATCGGATCTACAAGTATTCGAGCTATGTGCTGCCCTACGTCGGCATCCTGCTGATGCTGTTTCTCGCAGCCTACTTTCCGTACAAGGCCATCGTCGGCTACGTCGATGCGAAGCCCCACTATCACCTCCTGGCCATTGCGCTCGATGTGGCGGGCGTCGCCTTCTTCCTGCTGGGCATCACGGTCGCAGCGCGGGTTCCTCGATTGACGCGCGTGCGCTTCTGGCGCGCCGGCGCATGGGTCGCTTGCCTGTCGTGTGCGCTCATCGGATGGTGGCTTGTGGGCCTCCGGATGGGTGAACGGCTAGAGGTCGGCTTCGGACTCGATCCATCGCATGCAGGCCCGCTGGCTGTTCTGGGCCTGGCCGTGATCGTGGTGTCGCGCGCCCTCGGTGCCGTCCGGCCGTCATGGGGCCTCAAGCCGCTCGTCGCCCTGGGTACGGCCATGTTGCTGGGCATGGCGGTCTGGATGCTGTGGGGCGGCGAGCTGCCGATGGACGGAAAACTATGGCCAGTGGTTCTCGCAGTGGCCGCCTTCATCTACCTTTG
Source organism: Variovorax paradoxus (assembly GCF_018614915.1). GTDB lineage: Bacteria > Pseudomonadota > Gammaproteobacteria > Burkholderiales > Burkholderiaceae_C > Variovorax > Variovorax paradoxus_K. The sequence continues at coordinate 29,949 of NZ_JAGGNU010000016.1, forward strand.
GTGGCTCGCCGTGCTGATCTTCGACCTCGCCTTCGTGTGGCACGTCCACATCCGCCAGTCGACAGCGATGAAACGCCTGCGCCTCATTTTTCCTCCTCCCAACCTAGCGACCCCTGCGCCTTCAGCTGTTGCGATCGGCTATCCCCCATCCGCCGCAAATCACCCACAATCGGCCGCATGAACCGGTTCACCCTGCTTCCCCTTGCCCTCGTCATCGCCGGCTGCTCGACGCCGTCTCCCGAGGTCGTCCCTCTTCGCGACGGTGTTCTGCGCGCCCCGTCCTATGTAGACGCCTCGAACCACTGCCGAAGGCAGGGCGCGACCGCGCGGATGCTGGGCAAGGCGCCCGGCGAAACGGGCATCAACTTTCGATGCGAGTGAGCGGCGCGATGAGCCGTCGATAGCGCTGCGGCCGCACATCGGTTCACTCGCTTGTCATGGAGGACGCCTACCGTCAGTTCGCCGCATCAACGAGGAGAACCTTCATGAATCGCCTGAAGAAAATTTGCGTCGCCCTGCTTGGCATGGGCGTGCTCATGGCAGTCGCCACGCCTTCCGCCGCACACGATGAACGCGCGCGCCGGCGCGCCGACAACGCGCCGCTGGTGATCGGGCACCGCGGTGGCGCCAGCGGCTACCTGCCCGAGCACACGCTGGAAGCCTACGCCCTCGGCATCGCCTTGGGCGCCGACTACATCGAGCCCGATCTGGTCGCCACCAAGGACGGCCACCTGATCGCGCGCCACGAGCCCAACCTGATAGACACCACCAACGTCAAGGACCTGCCGCAGTTCGCCGACCGCCGGCGCACCGTCATGGTCGACGGCGTCGCGACCGAGGGCTTCTTCGCCAGCGACTTCAGCCTGGCCGAGATCAAGCAGTTGCGCGCCGTCCAGTCCTTTCCCGAGCGCGACCAGTCCTTCAACGGCAAGTTCCAGATCCCGACGCTGGTCGAGGTGATCGAGCTGGCAAAACGCAAGTCGCGCGAAGAGAGGCGCCGCATCGGCATCTATCCGGAGACCAAGCACCCGACCTACCACCAGGGCATCGGCCTGCCGCTCGAAGACCGGCTGCTGAACGTGCTGAGCGCCGCCGGCTGGAACCATCGCAACGCCCCGGTCTTCATCCAGTCCTTCGAGACCGCCAATCTTCGCTACCTGCGCGGCAAGACGAGCGTGCGGCTGATCCAGCTGGTCGATGCCAACGACGTCAAGCCCGACGGCTCGCTCGACTTCAGCAAGCCCTTCGACAAGCCGTACGACTGGGTGGTGTCGAACCGCGACGGCCTGTTCAGCGACCTCGTAACGCCGCGCGGCCTGCAGGAGGTGAAGGGCTACGCGGACGGCATCGGCCCGTGGAAGCCCTACCTGATCTCGAGCGCCTGCAAGTCGGTGCAGGGCGGCGCGTGCGTGGACGTGACGGGCGACGGCCTGGTCGACGAGCGCGACCGCGTCCTGCTGCCGCCCACCGACGTGATCGCCAATGCGCACCGGCTGGGGCTCCTGGTGCACCCGTACACCTTCCGCAGCGAGCAGAAGCGGCTGACCGGCAGCTTCGGCGGCAACCCGGTCAACGAGTACCTCGCGTTCTACGAGGCCGGCGTCGACGGCTTGTTCAGCGACTTCGCCGACACCGCCGTCGCCGCGCGTGCGATGTTCCTGCTCAAGCACGATCCCGACTACGCCCGTTGCCTGGTGAATGCGCGCAGGTGCGAAAACAGCAATGACTGAGCCGGTGCTCGCGCGCACCCAGCGTGATTCCGGACCCCCTCGGCCGGACTACTACGGCCTTCGCTCCGGCACGGCAGCACCCACGACGACGAATTCGCCGGGCACCCCGTAGCCCCGGCCCTGCCGCCACGCATCGATCGCCTGCAGGTAGCGCGCGCGGACCCGCGCCCGGGCCTCGGCACCGAAACGCGACCAGGCCAGTGCCACCGGACCGCCGACGAAGGCCGCGTTGCAGGCCTCGTCGCCGTCGGCATAGCGCAGCGTGGTCGCGATGCGGCGCTGTTCGATGGCGCTGAAGCCCGCGCCCGCGCACAGGCGTGCCAACGTGTCCTCTTGCCCGAGCCGGAAGAACAGCGGGCAGACCTCGCTCGCAACCTCGGCATCGACGATCGGGAAGACGGCCGACCAGCCGCAGTGCGACCGTTCTCCCCACACGGCAAGCGCGATGCGGCCACCCGGGCGCAAGACCCGCCGCATCTCGCGCAAGGCCTGCGCGGGATCGGGCAGGTACATCAGGCCCAGCGCGCACAGCACGAGCTCGAAGCTCGCGTCCGGCAGCGCCAGGGCCTCCGCATCCATGCGCGCGAAGCGGACGTTCGACAGCGCATTCGGCCAGGCCCGCTGGCGCGCGGCATCGACCATCCCGCCCGACAGGTCGACCCCGAGCACGCTGCCGGCCGGCCCGACCGTGCGCGCCGCCTCGAACGCGACCAGTCCGGTGCCGCAGGCCACGTCGAGCACGCGCTCGCCCGGCCGCGGGGCCGCCATGGCGAGCAGCGCGCCGCGGGCGTCCGCCAGCTGTGCCTGCCACAGCGGCTCGTAAGCGCCGGCCGCCAGATCCCAGCCGTAGCGCTGGACGCGCCGCTGCAGCCTGGCGTCCATCGCGGACTCAGCGCCGCGTGACGACGACTTCGACGTAGTCGCTGGGCACGATCAGCGATGCCGCGCCGGCCCGGTTGCAGCGCTCCAGCAATTCCGTCAGATCGCTCTCGAGCGCGGCGGCGCCGTCGGCGGGCAAGGCCGCGAAGGCCTTGTGCACCGGCCCGTACCAGGTGCGGAACACCTCGATGAAATGCGCGGCCGAGCGGTAGCGGAAGTTGAACTGCCGCGGCGTGATGGCGATCGACGCGGCGCGCTCGCCGAAGAGTTCCTTCAGGTGCGCCTCGGTGCCCCACAGCGAAGGCGGCTGCACGCCCGCCGGCGGCGGCACGTGGCGCCCCAGCACCTTGAACATTTGGCCGATGAAGCCTTCGGGCGTCCAGTTGGCCAGGCCGATCCGGCCCCCGGGTCGGCACACGCGCGCCAGTTCGGACGCGGCTTTCGCGTGGTCGGGCGTGAACATCACGCCGAAGGTCGACAGCACGGCGTCGAAGCTGGCGTCCTCGAAAGGCAGCGCCTCGGCATCGGCCGCCTGGAAGTTCACTTCCAGGCGTTCCGCGCGCGCGCGCTCGGCGCCGCGGTCGAGCAGGGCGGCCACGTAGTCGGTCGAGGTCACCTGGCAGCCGCGGCGCGCCGCGGCGAGCGTGGCATTGCCGTTGCCGGCGGCGACGTCGAGCACGCGCTCGTCGCAGCGCAGGTCGCAGGCTTCGGCCAGCTGCTCGCCGACGAGCTGCAGCGTGGTGCCGATCACGGCGTAGTCGCCGCTGGACCAGGCGGTCATCTGGCGGCTCTTGATGGCGTTGAAATCGACGGGTGCATTCATGGTGCTTGTCTCCTGGGGGTCGAGGTTGAGGACGGCTTGAACTGTCGCGCGCCGTCGCTGCGCTGTCCTGCCTGCGCGTCGGCCGGGCTTGTCCCATCGTCCGCATGTGGCCGCCGGATGCCGCGCGACCGGCCGAGCGGCATAGGCCGTGTCCCCTCTAGGCAGCGCGCGGCGGCGCGCCCAGAATCAGGGAATTCAGCCCGACTCGGAGCGCAACGACCATGGCAGCAGAAGACATTGCGGCGGCATTGGAGCGCGCGGAGACCGTGCTGCGGCGGCGCCCCGAGGCCGGCCTTCACGAAGACTCGCAGGCCGTGGCGCGCTGGACGGGCGGCTTGGGGATGGTCGCCAGCCACGCGAACGGCACCGAGGTCCTGACCGACATGCCGGGCGAGTTCGGCGGCAGCGGCGAACGGATCACGCCGGGCTGGCTGCTGCGCGCCGGCTTCGCGTCCTGCGTCGCCACCTGCATCGCGATGAGCGCCGCCAGGCAGCGCATCGAGCTCGAAGCGCTCGAGGTGCGGGTCGACAGCCGCTCGGACGCACGCGGCTTGCTCGACTTGGCGGAGGCCGACGGCAGGCCCGTGAACGCCGGGCCGCTGGACATGCAGCTGCTGGTGCGGATCTCCGCGCCCGGCGTGGCATCGGAGCGCCTGCGGACGCTGGTCGAAGAGAGCCACCGCTGTTCGCCGATGTCCTCCGCGGTCCAGCTCGCGGTGCCGGTGAGCCTCTGCATCGAAGTGGGGGAAGGCTGATGGACGCGCTCTCGGAGACCCTTCGCGTGGTGCGGCTGGTCGGCGCCATCTTCATCAACGGCCGGTTCAGCGCGCCCTGGTGCTACCAGTCGCCGCGCGCCGATTCGGTGGCGCCGATCCTGGAGCCCGGTGCCGAGCGCGTGGTGATCTTCCACCTGATCACCGAAGGCGAGTGCTATGTCGAGCTCGCGGGCGAGCCGCCGGTGCACCTGATCGCGGGCGACGCCATCATCTTCCCGCAAGGCGATGCGCATCGCATGACTTCGCAGCCGGGACTGCCGCCGGCTACCGGCGGGCGGCTCGACGAGGTGCTGTCGCGCCGGCCGCGCCAACTGGCCTACGGCGGCGGCGGCGCGAGCACGCGCCTGGTGTGCGGCTACCTGGCCTGCGACGCCCGTCTCGCGGGGATGCTGCTGGCGGGGCTGCCCGCGCTGGTCCGGGTCAACGTGCGCGGATCGAATGCCGGCACCTGGCTGGAGGCCTCGGTGCGCTACGCGCTGGCCGAGGCGCGATCGCCGCGGCCGGGCGGCGCGGGCGTGCTGGCCAAGCTGTCCGAGGTGCTGTTCATCGAAGTGCTGCGCCTGTACATGAACGAGCAGGGCGAGGGGCGCACCGGCTGGTTGGCAGGCGTGGGCGACCGGATCGTCGGGGCCGCGCTGAACGCGCTGCACAAGAACCCGGCCCATGCCTGGACGCTGGACGAGCTCGCCCGCACCGCCGGCAGCTCGCGCTCGGTATTGGCCGAGCGATTCCAGCAACTGGTGGGCAGCTCGCCGATGCAGTACCTGACGCAGTGGCGCATGCTGCTGGCGGCCAATCTGCTGAGCCGCAGCAGCGCCCCGCTGGCGAGCATCGCGGAAGACGTGGGCTACCAGACCGACACCGCCTTCAGCCGCGCCTTCCGCCGCGAGTACGGCGCGCCCCCGGCGGCCTGGCGCCGGAGCCGTTCGATGCGCGCGCCGATGCAATGAATTCGTGCGACGTGCTCGTGGTCGGCGCGGGGCCGGCGGGCAGCGCCGCTGCGCAGATGCTCGCGCATGCCGGATTCGACGTCGTGCTTTGCGACCAGCATGACTTTCCGCGTGACAAGGTCTGCGGCGACGCGCTGATTCCCGACGCGCACCGGGCGCTCGCGCAGCTCGGCGTGCAGGGCGAGGTGCTCGCCCGCGCCCGCAGCGCAAGGCACGTCGGCTGCGTCGCGCCGCGCGGCGGACGGATCGAGGTACCGGCTCGGCTGGCGGTACTGCCGCGCCGCGAACTCGACGACATCGTGCGCCGCGCGGCGCTGGCAGCCGGATGCCGCTGGCTCGCGCCGGCGCGCTTCGAGGCGCCGCTCCTCGATGCCGGACGGCGCGTGGCCGGCGCCCGGCTCAGGCTGGCCGGCGGCGGCCTGCAGGAACTGCGCGCGCGCTGGACCGTGCTCGCCACCGGCGCGGCCGCGCCTGCGTTGATCGCTGCCGGCGTTTGCATGCGGCGGGCGCCGAGCAGCTTCGCGCTTCGCGGCTACGTCAGGAACGAGGCGATGGCCGAGCGCATCACCGGCCTCGAAGTCGTGTGGCACCGCGCGCTGCGCCGCGGCTACGGCTGGATCTTTCCCTGCGGCGACGGCGTCTTCAATGTCGGCGTCGGCATCACGCGGCTCGACGAGGGCGCGTTCAACCTGCGCGCGCTGTTCGCGGAGTTCACGCGCCTGCACGCGCCGGCGTGCGAACTGGTGCGTGGCGGCAGCCTGCTCGGCGCGCTGAAGGGCGCGCCGCTGCGCTGTTCGCTCGAAGGCGCCCGCTGGTCGCGGCCCGGTCTGTTGGTGGCGGGCGAGGCGGCAGGCAGCACCTATTCGTTCACCGGCGAGGGCATCGGCAAGGCGCTGGAGACCGGCATGCTCGCTGCGCGCGCGCTGATCGAAGGCGGCGAGTCGGGGCGGCGCGATGATGCGGCGGCGGTGGGCGCGCGCTACGAAGCCGCGCTCGGCGCGCTGAAGCCGCGCTTCGCCGCCTACGCCGAGGCCAATCGCATCAACGAGCACCCGTGGCTGGCCGACCTCGTGATCTGGCGCGCCCGCCGCAGCGTGGACATCGTCGGTCGCCTCGCCGGCGTGCTCGAGGAAACCCAAAATCCAGGCAAGCTCGTGAGCCCGCGAGGGCTGGCGCGGCTGTTCCTGCCGCTGGGCTGACCGGGCGCGCGTCGACTTTAGGCGCGCCGCGGGCTTGCTAACAACCTCCCCCTGGCCTATAAGTGACCATGGTTTCTTTGTCTCGTCCCACGGCGAGGAAGGAGAGCACCATGAAAAGACGCATTTACTGGCTGATGCCGGATCCGGCGAGCGCCAGGCGAGCGATGCACGATCTCGTGCAGGCGCGCGTCGACGCTGCGCACATCCACTTCGCCGGTCCCGAAGGCATGGACATGAGAGGGCTCCATGCGGCCAACGCCTGGCAGACCTCGGACGTCGTCCATGCCGCCGAGAGCGGCCTGGTGATCGGCAGCGCCGTCGGCTGCGCCGTCGGACTGGTGGCTGCGCTCCTGTTCCCCGTCCTCGGCGAGGCGCCCGAATGGGGAACGGCCGTGCTCCTGGCCGTGCTCGGCGGCCTGGTCGGCGCCTGGTCGGCCAGCATGATCGGCATCTCCATTCCCAGCCCGCGGCTTGCGCGCTTCGATGGCGCGATCTCGCGCGGACAGATTCTCCTGATGGTCGACCTGCCGCCCTCGCGCGTGCCGGCCATCGTCGCGCTGTTGCAAAGCTCGCATCCGGAGGCCCGCTTCGGAGGTGAGGAGCGGCTGGTCCCCGCGCTGCCCTGAAGCGCGTGGACTGCGAATCGCCGATGACGAGTCGAGGTGCCACCCATGATCATGGCCATCGTGCTCGCCGTCATCGTCGTCGGATCGGTGCTGTTTCACATTCTCAATCCCTGGTGGATCACGCCCCTCGCATCGAACTGGAAGTCGATGGACGACACCCTGACCATCACGCTGGTGATCACGGGCGTGTTCTTCGTCGCCATCAATCTATTCGTCGTCTACACGCTGGTGCGCTATCGGCACCGCGAGGGCGTGCGCGCGGTCCGGCAGCCCGAAAGCAAGTCGCTGGAGCGCTGGCTGATCGGCGCCACCACCGTGGGCATCATCGCGCTGCTCGCGCCCGGCCTGGTGGTGTATGCGAACTACGTCCGGACACCGCATGACGCCCTCACGCTGGAAGTGCTGGGCCAGCAATGGCAGTGGCGCTTCCGCTTCGCCGGGCCGGACGGCAAGCTGGGCTTGAGCGAGACGCGCTTCGTCAGCGCGACCAATCCCTTCGGCCTCGACCCCGCCGACGCGGCCGGGCAGGACGACATCCTGATCGCGGCCGACGAGATCCACCTGCCGCTGGGCAAGCCGGTGCACGTGCTGCTGCGCTCGCACGACGTGCTGCACGACTTCTACGTGCCGCCCTTCCGCGCCCGCATGAACATGGTGCCGGGACAGGTCAGCACCTTCTGGTTCACGCCGACCGTGGTCGGCCGCTACGAGGCGCTGTGCTCGCAGCTCTGCGGCGTCGGCCATCCCAACATGCGCGCCCATGTGGTGGTGGAGGACGCGGCGAGCTTCCAGGCCTGGCAGAAGGCGCTGCCGACCTTTGCCGCGATGCAGGCCAACGCGAAGGCGGCCGCCGCGGCGGTAGCCGGCGCCGGTTCGCTGCCCGAGCGCGGCCGGGCGCTGGCCGATGCCAAGGGCTGCGTGGCCTGCCACACGATCGACGGCAGCCCGCGGGTCGGGCCGACATGGAAGGGCCTGTACGGCAAGAACGAAAACATGAAGGACGGCTCCACCGCGCGGGTCGACGACAAATACCTGCGCGACTTCATCCGCGACCCGCAGGCGCGCGGCGTCAAGGGCTTCGCGCCGGTGATGCCGAAGATCGAGTTGAGCGACGAAGAGCTGGCCGCGCTGGTGGCCTACATCCAGACCCTCGGCGGCCCGCCGGCGCAGGCTCCCGGAGAACGGAAGGCAGAGCGATGAGCGCAATACCCAGCCCCACCTCCACCACGCCCGACACCACTGCGCATCACGCGCCGCAGACATTCCTGACCCGCTACGTCTGGAGCCAGGACCACAAGGTGATCGCGATCCAGTACGCCTGCACGGCCATCGCCGTCGGCGTGATCGGCGTGGTGCTGTCGAACCTGATGCGCCTGCAGCTGGGCTACCCCGGCGCGTTCGAGTTCATCACGCCCGAGCGCTACTACCAGTTCGTCACCATGCACGGAATGATCATGGTGATCTACCTGCTCACGGCGCTGTTCCTCGGCGGCTTCGGGAACTACATGATTCCGCTGATGGTGGGCGCGCGCGACATGGTGTTCCCCTACCTCAACATGCTGAGCTTCTGGGTCTACCTGCTGTCGGTGGTGGTGCTGCTGGCGAGCTTCTTCGTGGCGGGCGGTCCTACCGGCGCGGGGTGGACGCTCTATCCGCCGCAGTCCATCCTGCCCGGCACGCCCGGCCACGACGGCGGCATCATCCTGATGCTGGTCTCGCTGCTGATCTTCATCGTGGCCACCACGATGGGCGGCCTCAACTACGTGACCACCGTGCTGCAGGCGCGCTGCAAGGGCATGACGCTCTTGCGCATGCCGCTCACCGTGTGGGGCATCTTCGTCGCCACCATCCTCGCGCTGCTCGGCTTTCCGGCGCTGTTCGTCAGCGGCGTGATGCTGCTGCTCGACCGCGTCGCGGGCACCAGCTTCTTCATGCCGGCGCTGCTGTCGATGGGCAAGGCGACCCAGTACAAGGGCGGCAGTCCGCTGCTGTTCCAGCACCTGTTCTGGTTCTTCGGCCATCCCGAGGTCTACATCGTGGCGCTGCCGGCCTTCGGCATCGTCTCCGACCTGATCAGCGTGCACGCGCGCAAGAGCATCTTCGGCTACCGCATGATGGTCTGGGCCATCGTCGCCATCGGCGGCCTGAGCCTGGTGGTGTGGGCGCACCACATGTTCGTCGCCGGCATGAACCCGTACTTCGGCTTCTTCTTCGCCACCACCACGCTGATCATCGCGGTGCCCACGGCGATCAAGGTCTACAACTGGCTGCTCACGCTGTGGCGCGGCGACATACACCTGTCGGTGCCGATGCTGTTCTCGCTGGCCTTCATCTGCACCTTCGTCATCGGCGGCCTGACCGGCCTGTTCCTCGGCAACGTGAGCGTGGACATCCCGCTCTCGGGCACCTACTTCGTGGTGGCGCACTTCCACATGGTGATGGGCGTGGCGCCGCTGCTGGTGGTCTTCGGCGGCATCTACCACTGGTATCCCAAGGTCACCGGCCGGATGCTGGACGACCGGCTCGGCCAGCTGCATTTCTGGATCACCTTCATCGGCACCTACCTGATCTATTTCCCGATGCACTACCTGGGCGTGCAGGGCATGCCGCGGCGCTACTACGACTTCGACAACTACCAGTTCATCCCGCCCTCGGCCTACAGCCTGAACACCTTCATCACCGTGGTGGCGCTCGTCGTGGGCGTGGCGCAGGTGCTGTTCATCTTCAACCTCGCCTGGAGCCTGCGCTACGGCCGGCGCGCCGATGGCAATCCCTGGCGCGCCGCATCGCTGGAATGGCAGACGCCCCAGACGCCGCCGGTCCATGGCAACTGGGGGCCGGAGCTGCCGGTGGTCTACCGCTGGGCCTACGGCTACGGTGTGCCGGACGGCCCGAAGGACTACGTGGCGCAGAACGAGCCGCCCGAGGCCGGCGGCATGGAGCCCGAGGCCTATGCGGGCAAGGGCGACGAGATCCGGAGACCATCGACATGACCGCGAGCGCCACGCTGCGCTTCGAAGAACGCGAGCGCGATCACGCGGCGGCCGCGAGCATCGGCCTGTGGGTGTTCATAGGCGTGGCCACCGCGTTGTTCTCGCTCTTCGCCACCGCCTACGTGATGCGCATGAGCGGCAGCGATGCCATCGCGCTGGCGCTGCCATGGCAGCTGTGGCTCAGCACGGCGCTGCTGGCGGCGGGTGGCGCGGCGCTTCGGCAGGCCGGCGCGGCGGCGCGCGCTGGCCGCGACCTGGCGCGCACGCGCCGGCTGCTGCTGGCCGGCGGCCTCTGCGCGCTGGCCTTCCTGGCGGTGCAGCTGTGGGCCTGGCAGGCGCTCCTCGCCGCGCAGGTGATGCCGGCCGGCAATCCGGGCGGCAGCTTCTTCTATCTGCTGACCGCGATGCACGGGCTGCACGTGGCCGGCGGCCTGGCCGGCTGGGCGTGGACCGCGCGCGCTGCGTGGCGACCGGCCGCGCGCCTGGCCGACCTCGCCTGGCGCATCGGGCTGGTCGCGCGCTACTGGCGCTTCATGCTCGCGGTGTGGCTGCTGCTGTTCGCCATGCTGGCCTGGCTGACGCCCGAGGTGGCGCGCGTCATCTGCGGCACGGCCTGATCGTTTCGAGGAGCCCGCCATGTACACCGCCGCATCGACCGCTTCCATGCCCGTGGTCCCGGCCGCCGCCCCGGCGCCGGCCGGCTGGCGCGGTCTGATCTCCGACTGGTCCTCCGACCGCGAAGCCTTCCACGTCTCGTGGGGCAAGGCGATGATGTGGATCTTCCTCCTGAGCGACACCTTCATCTTCAGCTGTTTCCTCGTCGGCTACATGACGGTGCGCGTCTCGACCACGGTGCCCTGGCCCAATCCGAGCGAGGTGTTCGCGCTGCACGTGGCCGGCGCCAATGTTCCGCTGCTCCTGATCGCGATCATGACCTTCGTGCTCATCAGCAGCAGCGGCACGATGGCCATGGCCGTCAACTGCGCGTACCGCGGCGACAAGGTGAACGCGGCCACGCTGATGCTGGTGACCGCCACCTGCGGCGAGATCTTCGTCGGCATGCAGGCCTTCGAGTGGTCGAAGCTGATCATGGAGGGCGTGCGGCCCTGGGGCAACCCGATGGGCGCGGCGCAGTTCGGCTCGGCCTTCTTCATGATCACCGGCTTCCACGGGCTGCACGTGTCCTGCGGCGTGGTGTTCCTCTTCATCGTCGCCTTCAAGCTGCTGCGCGGCGACTACGACCGAGGCGGCAACTACCAGATCGTCGAGATCGCCGGCCTGTACTGGCACTTCGTGGACCTGGTGTGGGTGTTCATCTTTGCGCTCTTCTATCTCTGGTGAGGACTACGACCATGAACCCCGGCACCGGCCAGCAACATCCGATCAGCCTCTATCTGAAGATCTGGGGGCTGCTGTTCGTGCTCAGCACCATGTCCTACCTGGTGGACTACCTCCACTTGCAGGGCTATCTGCGCTGGGGCCTGATCCTCACCTTCATGCTGCTGAAGGCCGGGCTGATCGTCGCGGTCTTCATGCACATGGCGTGGGAACGGCTGTCGCTGGTCTATGCCATCCTGCTGCCGCCGCTCGCGCTCTTGGTGCTGGTGTTCCTGATGGCGGCGGAGGCCGGGCATACGCTCCTGGCGCGGCTCTCGTTCTTCAACTGAGCTTCAGCGCCGCACCACGTAGCGCGTCACCACCGGCACCGTCTCGCCCTGGTGGAAGGCCAGGCGCCGCTCGCGCAGCGCCATGTCGGCCGCGGTCGCGCGGTGGAAGCGGCGCAGGTGCTCGGTCCACGATTCGTCGACGATCTCCTCGACGTAGCGGCCCGGCTCCGTAATGTCGTGCAGGAGCTCCCAGCCGATCGCGCCCTGGCCGAGGCGCGCGCGGCGCGTCTGCTGCATCACCACGTGGAAGGCAGCGGCGCGCGCCGGGTCGATCATGTATTCGATGGTGATGACCACGCGGCCGTCCTCGATCGGCGCTTCGACCGGCGGGCCCGCTGCCCAGCCCTTGCGCGCCGGCCGGGTGTCGTCTTCGTCGCCGACGCCGTCGGTCACGTAGCGCAGCGCCACGAGCATGAACACCGTGCCGCTCCCGGCCGCGATGCCGAGGCTGATGTAGAGCGAGCTCATCTCCGCCACCTGGCCCCAGAGCGCGGCGCCGAAGGCGCTGGCGCCCATGATGGCCATCTGGTACATCGACATGCCGCGCGCGCGCACCCAGTCGGGCAGCGCGAGCTGGGCCGAGACCGAGAGCGAATTCGCGACCGTGATCCAGGCCATGCCGCCGAGGAACATCGCCGGCACCGCGACCCAGGCGTTGGGCGCCACCGCCATCACCGCCGTGGCGCCGGACTGCAGCATGGCGCCGCGGATCACCAGCTGGTCGCGTGCCAGCGCCTGGCGCAGCCGCGGCAGGAACATCACGGCCAGGATGGCGCCCGAGCCCATCGCCGCCAGCAGCAGCGTGAAGGTGCCGGCCCCGCCGCCTTGCAGGTTGCGCGCCAGCAGCGGCAGCAGGGCGAGCAGCGCGGTCGAGTGCAGGAAGAAGATCGAGATGCGCGTGAGCACGGCGCGCATGCGTTGCGACTGGCGCACGAACTGCACGCCCACGCGCATCGCGCTGATGAGCTTTTCGCGGCCCAGCGGATTGGGCTCGTGCTTGCGCTGCCAGCGCAGCACGATGAAGCCAGAGGCCACGCAGAGCACCGCGTTGAGCCCGAACACCCAGACGCTGCCCGCGCTCGCGATCAGCGTGCCGGCCAGGAGCGGCCCGACGATGCGCGAGGCGTTCATCGCCAGCCCGTTGAGCCCGAGCGCGGCCGGCAGGTGGGTGCGCGGCACCAGCTCGGGCACGATGGCCGAGAACACCGGCCAGCGCAGCGCCAGGCCGATGCCGTTGGCGAAGGTCAGCGCCAGCAGCAGCGGCGCGGTCATCAGGTCGAGCACCACGGCGCCGCAGAGCACGATCGCGGCGCCGGCCAGCCAGAACTGGGTCGCGACCAGCCAGCGCCTGCGGTCCAGGATGTCGGCCAGCGCGCCGCTGGGCAGCCCGAGCAGGAACACCGGCAGCGTGGAGGCCGACTGCACCAGCGCGACCCAGATCGGCGAAGTGGTCAGCGAGGTCATCATCCAGGCCGCCGCCACGTCGTTCATCCACATGCAGACGTTGGCGACCAGCCAGGTGCTCCACAGCATGCGGAACACCGGCAGCTTGAGCGGTTCGAAGGGGCCGATGCGCGGCGGCTGCACGCGCGTCGGGGCGACGGGGGTTTCCTCGGGCGAGATCGGTGGCATGGGTCTTTTTTCCTCAGCCGCGGTCGCTGCGTGCGAGCCGATGTTCGAGCTGCCTAAGCATGGTCGTGAGCGCCAGCGTCATGAGCCAATAGATCAGCGAGATGGCGAGGTACGGCTCCCAATAGCGCGCATAGGCGCCGGCCACGGTGCGAGCCGCGTAGGCCAGTTCGGCAAGCCCGATCGCCGACACCAGCGAGGTGTCCTTGAGCAGCGCGATCGCGTTGTTGCCGAGCGGGGGCAGCATGCGCCTGAAGGCCTGCGGCAGCACCACGTAGCGCATCACCTGCGCATGGGTGAAGCCGATCGAGCGGCCGGCATCGACCTGGCCGCGGGAGATCGACTGGATGCCGGCACGAAACACCTCGGAGATGTAGGCCGCGGAATTCAGCGTCAGCGCGACGATGCCCGAGATCAGCGCACCGTGCTCCTGCTTCAGCGTGCGCGCGAGTTCACCGGTCACGATCAGGCCGGTCGTCGGGTGGATGAAGAGCGGCATCACCGCGAAGTGGATCAGCAGGATCTGCACGAACAAGGGCGTGCCGCGGAAGAAGCTCACGTACACGGTCGAGGGCCAGCGCAGGAAGAAGCGCGCCATCCACGACCAGGGCGCATGGCGCGCGTTGGCCAGCCGCGCGAGCGCCAGGCAGAGGCCCCAGCTGGCGCCGAGCAGCACGCACAGGACAGTCATGCGAAGCGTCATCCACGCGCCTTCGATGAACAGGCTCTTGTATTCGAGCAGGATGTCGACCCGAAACCAGCCAAACCACACGATCGGTTCCATCGAACCACCCCTCCAAAGCCGTCAATGAAAAACGGCCGCGCGCTGCGGCCGTGGTCCCGGTGCGCCAGCCGCCGGCTTCAGCGCACGTTGGGGTCCTTGTTGAACCATTTCTTGTAGATCGTGTTGTAGCTGCCGTCGGCGCGGATCGCGGCCAGGCCGGCGGCAAGCTTGTCCTGCAGCGCCTTGTCGCCCTTCTTCAGCACGATGCCGAACGCCTCCTCGGGGAAGGATTTGTCGTCCACCGTCTTGAGATCGGGGTTCTGCGCCACGCGGTAGGCGATCACGCCGTTGTCGCCCACTGCCGCATCGACGCCGCCGCCGGCGAGCTCGGAAATGATCAGCGGCGTGCTCTCGAAGCGGCGCAGGTTGGGATTGGTCTTGCCGAACTCGCGCGAGACCACGTCGTCGGCGGTCGAGGCGTTGACCACGGCGATCTTCTTGCCGGCGAGGTCCTTCAGCGCGCTCACGCTGCTCGATTTGGACACCGCGATCAGCTGCTTGGCCGCAAAGTAAGGCGGCGAGAAGTCGTAGCTCTGCTTGCGCTTGTCGTTGATGGTGACGCCCGAGATGATCAGGTCGACGTCGCCGTTGTTGAGCGCGGCGAAGATGCCGCTCCAGGGCGTGTTGACCAGCTTGATCCTGAAGCCCTGGTTCTTGGCGATGGCGTTGATGATGTCGATGTCGAAGCCGACGATCTGCTTGTCCTTGTTCTCGAAGGCGAAGGGTGCGTAGGTGGCGCTCGAAGCCACGGTCAGTTCGCGGTTCTGTGCGTTGGCGCTCATCGCGAGCGTGGCGGCGAGGAGGCCGAGCGACAAGGAAAGGGCGCGGCGGAATGGGTTCATGGGGGCCTTCTGTGCTGCCGTGGGGGCTGAAAAAATCGGTCGCGCGATTCTAGGTCTTGGCCTTCTTCGCCAAGTGGCCCAGCGGCAGCGCCCGGCTGGCCTTGACCTCGCCGAGCGAGAAGCTGGTGTGCAGGTCTTTCACGTTCGGCAGGTGCATCAGGCTGTTGAGCGCGAAGCGCGAGAAGCCGTCCAGGTCTTCCGCCACCACCTGCAGCTCGAACATGCCGGTGCCGCTGATGTAGTGGCAGGCCACCACCTCGGGCAGCTTGCGGATCGCCTCCTCGATCTTGCGCGTGACCTCGCCGGTGGCGCGGTCGGTGTCCAGACGCACGAAGGCGAGCACGTCCAGGCCGATCTTGTGGCGATCGATCTCGGCGTGGTAGCCGCGGATGTAGCCGGCGTTTTCGAGCGCGCGCACGCGACGCCAGCAGGGCGCGGCCGAGAGCCCCACACGCTGCGCCAGCTCGGCGTTGGTGAGCCGCGCGTCGGCCTGCAGTTCTTGCAGGATGGCAAGGTCGAACTTGTCAATGCTTTCCATGAGGGCCTATCTTAAGCAAGATCCTTTCTAAATGGGCCCTTGAATGGGCAAAGAACGCAAACACCTATCAAGGCGGCAGGCATACACTTTGCGAGCATGATGGCTCGCGGGAGTGTTCCTACCCGGACGCCTCGCACCACCCAATCGCCACGCCCACAAGGCACAGCCACGGAGACAACGATGAACGCACCGCTGCCGGAGCACATCCGCAAGGCCCTAGAAACGGTCACGCTCGACGACAAATACAGCCTCGACTACGGCCGCGCCTTCATGAGCGGCGTGCAGGCCCTGGTCAAGCTGCCGATGCTGCAGCGCCTGCGCGACAAGCAGGCCGGCAAGAACACCGCCGGCTTCGTCAGCGGCTACCGCGGCTCCCCGCTCGGCGGCTACGACCAGGCGCTGTGGAAGGCCAGCAAGTATTTGAAGGAGCAGCACATCGTGTTCCAGCCGGGCGTCAACGAGGAGCTCGCGGCCACGGCGCTCTGGGGCACCCAGCAGTTGGGCTTCTCGCCCGCGGGCACCAACAAGTACGACGGCGTGTTCGGCATCTGGTACGGCAAGGGCCCAGGCGTTGACCGCTGCTCCGACGTCTTCAAGCACGCCAACATGGCCGGCACCACGCCCTGGGGCGGCGTGATCGCGGTGGCCGGCGACGACCACATCTCCAAGAGCTCGACCGCGGCGCACCAGAGCGACCACATCTTCAAGGCCTGCGGCACGCCGGTGTTCTTCCCGACCAACGTGCAGGAGATCCTCGACCTCGGCATCCACGCCTTCGCGATGAGCCGCTTCGCCGGCATCTGGTCGGGCATGAAGACGATCCAGGAGATCGTCGAGTCCAGCGCCACCGCGATGATCGACCCGGAGCGCGTCGAAATCGTGATGCCCACCGATTTCCAGATGCCGCCCGGCGGCCTGCACATCCGCTGGCCCGACCATGCGCTGGAGCAGGAAGCGCGGCTCATGCACTACAAGTGGTACGCCGCGCTGGCCTACATCCGCGCCAACCGGCTCAACCACAACGTGATCGAAGGCCCGAACGACCGCTTCGGCATCATGGCCAGCGGCAAGGCCTTCAACGACACGCGCCAGGCGCTGATCGACCTCGGCCTGGACGACGCGGCCTGCCGCCAGCTCGGCATCCGGCTGCACAAGGTGGCGGTGGTGTGGCCGCTGGAGGCGCAGCTCACGCGCGCCTTCGCGACCGGCCTGCAGGAAATCCTGGTGGTCGAGGAGAAGCGCCAGGTCATCGAGTACCAGCTCAAGGAAGAGCTCTACAACTGGCGCGCCGACGTGCGGCCCAACGTGGTCGGCAAGTTCGACGAGGGCGAGGTGCACCAGGCCGAGGGCTACTCGGGCGGCGAGTGGTCGATGCCCAATCCGACCGGCCACACGCTGCTGCGCGCCAATGCCGACCTGAACCCGGCGCTGATCGCCAAGGCGATCGCCCTGCGTCTCAAGAAGACCGGCCTCCTGGCCGCCGCCGGCGCCGACATGGCGGCGCGCATCGACGCCCAGCTGGCCATCCTCGAGGCCAAGGAGCGCGCCATGGCGGCGCCGCAGACCGTCGGCGTCTCGGACGCGGCGCGCCAGCCCTGGTTCTGCTCGGGCTGCCCGCACAACACCAGCACCGTCGTGCCCGAAGGCTCGCGCGCGATGGCCGGCATCGGCTGCCACTTCATGGCGACCTGGATGGACCGCTCCACCATCGGCTTCACGCAGATGGGCGGCGAGGGCGTGCCGTGGGTCGGCCAGCAGCCCTTTACGACCGACCAGCACATCTTCGCCAACCTCGGCGACGGCACCTACTTCCACAGCGGCCTGCTCGCCATCCGCCAGAGCATCGCGGCGGGTGTGAACATCACCTACAAGATCCTCTACAACGACGCGGTCGCGATGACCGGCGGCCAGCCGGTCGGCGAGCGGCCCGAAGGCCACTCGGTGCTGCAGATCGCCGAGAGCCTGCATGCCGAAGGCGCGGTCAAGGTGGTGGTCGTGACCGACGAGCCCGAGAAGTACGAGGGCGTGAACGTGCCGGGCCAGGACGTGAAGGTGCGGCACCGCGACGAGCTGGACGAGATCCAGCGCGAGTTCAGGGAGATCAAGGGCACCACGGCCATCATCTACGACCAGACCTGCGCCACCGAGAAGCGCCGCCGCCGCAAGCGCGGCACGGCCGTCGATCCGGCCAAGCGCGTGGTCATCAACGAGCTGGTCTGCGAAGGCTGCGGCGACTGCAGCGTGCAGAGCAACTGCCTGTCGGTGGAGCCGCTGGAGACCGAGTTCGGCCGCAAGCGCACCATCAACCAGAGCACCTGCAACAAGGACATGAGCTGCCTCAAGGGCTTCTGCCCGAGCTTCGTCACCGTCGAGGGCGGAAAACTCAAGGGGAAAACGAAGGCGCAAGCGCCTTCGCCCTTCAGTCTTGGCGAACTGGCCGAACCCGTTCTGCCAACACTGGCCGGCGGCAAGGTCTGGGGCGTGGTGGTGGCGGGCGTCGGCGGCACCGGCGTCATCACCATCGGCCAGCTGCTGGGCATGGCGGCGCACATCGAGGGCAAGGGCATCGTCACGCAGGACGCGGCCGGCCTGGCGCAGAAGGGCGGCGCCACCTGGAGCCACGTGCTGATCGGCGACACGCAGGACGACATCCGCACCACGCGCGTGGGCACGGCGGCGGCAGACCTGGTCCTGGCCTGCGACCCGCTGGTCAGCGTCAACCCCGAAACGATGGCGCGCATGCGCGAAGGGCGCACCCACGTCGCGCTGAACAACCACAGCACGCCGACGGCCGCCTTCGTGCGCAACGCCAACTGGCAGAACCCGCAGGAGGCCTGCGCCGCCGAGATCGCGCGCGCCGTGGGTATCGAAGGCATTGGCGCCTTCGATGCCGATGCCGCCGCCAGCTCGCTGATGGGCGACACCATCTACGTCAATCCGATGATCCTGGGCTATGCCTGGCAGAAGGGCTGGATCCCGCTCGAGCATGCGTCGCTGATGCGCGCGATCGAGCTCAACGCGGTGGCGATCGAGAACAACAAGGCCGCCTTCGAATGGGGCCGCCAGGCGGCCGAGCGGCCACTCGAGGTGCAGAAGCACGTCTCGCCCGGCCAGGTCATCGAGTTCAAGAAGCACGAGACGGTCGAGAACCTGGTCGCGCGCCGCGCCGAGTTCCTCACCGGCTACCAGAACGCGGCCTATGCCGGCCAGTACAAGGCCTTCGTCGCGAAGGTGCAGCAGGCCGAATCGGCGCTCGGCAAGGCCAGCCTCGCCGAGGCGGTGGCGCGCTACCTGTTCAAGCTCATGGCCTACAAGGACGAGTACGAGGTCGCGCGGCTGCACACCGACCGCAGCTTCCTCGATCGCGTCGAGGGCATGTTCGAGGGCGATTTCAAGCTCAACTACCACCTGGCGCCGCCGATCATCGCCAGGCGCAATGCCAAGGGCGAACTGCAGAAGCAGAAGTTCGGCCCCGCGATGCTGACCGGCTTCAGGCTGCTCGCAAAGCTCAAGGGCTTGCGCGGCACGGCGCTCGACGTCTTCGGCCGCACCGAGGAACGCAAGACCGAACGCGCGCTGATCGGCGAATACCGCGCCAGCATCGTTGAGGTGCTGGCCGCCCTGAACGTTGGCAACCACGCGCTCGCCCTGGAGATCGCGAGCCTGCCGGAGCAGATCCGCGGCTACGGCCACGTCAAGGAGCGCAACCTGGCGGCGGCGCGCACGCGCTGGGCCGAGCTCCTGGCCAAGTGGCGCGACCCGCAGGCGCAGCGCGCCGCGGCCTGAGGCGCACCTCGGCAGGTCCCCGGGGCCTTGCCCTGAAAGCCCCGAACGCCCCGCCGGGTTAGCCCGGGCGGGGCGAGCGCCGCCGAATACAATGCTCGATGCTGTGCGCGGCCTGGCCCCGCGCCGCGCGGTCGCGTCATGTGGCCGCGGAAGCGCGAACTCCCCATGGGATTCGCGCTCTTATTCCTTCCCTCTGCTGGAGACTTCCTTGTTCATTTCCTCTGCTTTCGCCCAGACCGCGCCCGCTGCCGCCGGCGGCAGCGACATGTTGTCCTCGCTCGGCAGCATGCTGCCGCTGGTGCTGATGTTCGTGGTGCTGTATTTCGTGATGATCCGCCCGCAGATGAAGCGCCAGAAGGAAGCCCGCACCATGATCGAGGCGCTGGCCAAGGGCGACGAGGTGGCGACCGCCGGCGGCCTGCTCGGCAAGATCACCCAGATCGGCGACCAGTACCTGACGGTCGAGATCGCCAAGGGCGTCGAAGTGCAGCTGCAGCGCAGCGCGGTGGTTCAGGTGCTGCCGAAGGGCGCAATTAAGTAAGGCTCGGCCAACACACACCGTTCGCCCTGAGCTTGTCGAAGGGCCAGGCCAGGCTTCGACCCTTCGTCCAACTCAGGACAGGCAAGCTCAGCCCGAACGGTTGAAGCTTCAAATTCAGGCGCTGACATGAACCGTTACCCGGTCTGGAAGTACGCGATCATCGTGATCGTGCTGCTCGTGGGGCTCGTCTATGCCCTGCCCAATTTCTTCGGCGAGGCGCCCGCGGTGCAGGTGTCCTCGGGCAAGTCGACCGTCAAGGTCGATGCCGGAACGCAGGCCCGCGTGGCCGAGGCGCTGAAGACTGCCGGGCTCGCGCCCGACCTGCTGACGCTGGACGCCACCTCGGTGCGCGCACGCTTCACCAGCACCGACGATCAACTCAAGGCGCGCGACGTGCTGCAACGCGCGCTGGTGCCCGATCCGAGCGATCCACCCTACGTGGTGGCGCTCAACCTGGTGTCGCGCTCGCCGTCCTGGCTCGCCGCGCTGCACGCCTATCCAATGTACCTGGGCCTGGACCTGCGCGGCGGCGTCGACTTCCTGCTGCAGGTCGACATGAAGGGCGCCATCGACAAGCGGGCCGAGTCCTTCGCCAACGACCTGCGTTCCGGGTTGCGCGACAAGAACGTCCGCGGCACCTCAGTCAGCCGCAACGGCCAGACCATCGAAGCGCGCTTCCGCGATGCCGCCGGGCTGGAAACGGCCAAGGCGCTGATCCAGGACCAGTTCCCCGACCTCGCCGCCACCGACAGCCAGGAAGGCAGCGAGTGGAAGCTCACGGCCACCATCAAGCCCGAAGCCGCACGCCGGCTGCAGGACGCAGCGCTCAAGCAGAACATCACGACCCTGCACAACCGGATCAACGAGCTCGGCGTGGCCGAGCCGGTGATCCAGCAGCAGGGCCTGGACCGCATCGTGGTGCAGTTGCCCGGCGTGCAGGACACGGCCAAGGCCAAGGACATCCTGGGCCGCACCGCCACGCTCGAGATGCGCCTGGTCGACGAGAGCGCCGAAGGCCGCGCGGCCGAGACCGGTAGCGGCCCGGTGCCCTTCGGCTCCGAGAAATTCCTCGACCGCGAAGGCCGCGCCGTCATCGTCAAGAAGCAGGTGCTGGTGACCGGCGAGAACCTGACCGACGCCCAGCCCGGCTTCGACTCCCAGACCCAGCAGCCCAAGGTCGACCTGACCATGGACGCCAAGGGCGGCCGCATCATGCGAGACGTGAGCCGCGAGAACTTCCGCAAGCGCATGGCGATGCTGATCTTCGAAAAGGGCAAGGGCGAAGTGCTCACCGCGCCGTCGATCAATGGCGAGCTCGGCAACCGCTTCCAGATCTCGGGTTCGATGACCGTGGTCGAGGCCAACGACCTCGCCCTGCTGCTGCGCGCCGGCTCGCTGGCCGCGCCGATGGAAATCATCCAGGAACGCACGATCGGCCCGAGCCTGGGCGCCGACAACATCGACAAGGGCTTCAAGAGCGTGATGTACGGCTTCCTCGCCATCATGGTCTTCATGTGTGCCTACTACGCGCTCTTCGGCCTGTTCTCATCCATCGCTCTCGCGGTCAATCTGATGCTCCTGGTGGCGGTGCTGTCGATGCTGCAGGCCACGCTCACGCTGCCCGGCATCGCGGCCATGGCGCTGGCGATCGGCGTGGCCATCGACTCCAACGTGCTGATCAACGAGCGCGTGCGCGAGGAATTGCGCGGCGGCGTCTCGCCGCAGGCGGCCATCCATGCGGGCTACGACCGCGCCTGGGGCACGATCCTCGATTCGAACGTGACCACGCTGATCGCGGGCATCGCGCTCCTGGCTTTCGGTTCGGGCCCGGTGCGCGGCTTCGCGGTGGTGCACTGCATCGGCATCGTCACCTCGATGTTCTCGGCGGTGTTCTTCTCGCGCGGCCTGGTGAACTTCTGGTACGGCAGCAAGAAGAAGCTCAAGAGCGTGTCGATCGGAACGGTCTGGAAGCCGGACGCCGCCAAGACCGCGGCCGACGCCAAGTAAGGGGACAGAAAAATGGAGTTCTTCCGGATCCATAGGACCATCCCGTTCATGCGCCACGCGCTGGTGCTGAACGCCATTTCGGTCATCACCTTCCTGCTCGCGGTCTTCTTTCTGTTCCACCGCGGGCTGCACCTGTCGGTCGAGTTCACCGGCGGCACGGTGATGGAGATCGCCTACCAGCAGTCGGTCGACGTCGGCAAGGTGCGCGAGACCATCGGCAAGCTCGGCTATGCGGACGTGCAGGTGCAGAACTTCGGCACCTCGCGCGACGTCCAGATCCGGCTGCCCGTGCAGAAGGGCCAGACCTCGGCGCAGCAGAGCGAGCAGGTGATGGCGGCGCTCAAGGCCGTCGACCCGTCGGCGACGCTGCGCGGCAACGAGTTCGTCGGCCCGCAGGTGGGCGAGGAGCTCACCACCAACGGCCTGAAGGCGCTGGGCATGGTGGTGGTCGGCATCATGATCTACCTGGCCTTCCGCTTCGAATGGAAGTTCGCGCTCGCCACCGTGCTCGCCAATCTGCACGACGTGGTGATCATCCTGGGCTTCTTCGCCTTCTTCCAGTGGGAGTTCTCGCTCGCCGTGCTGGCGGCGGTGCTGGCGGTGCTGGGTTATTCGGTCAACGAGTCGGTCGTCATCTTCGACCGCGTGCGCGAGAACTTCCGGCGCTACCGCAAGCTGAGCACGCGCGAAGTCATCGACAACGCGATCACCTCCACCATCAGCCGCACCATCATCACGCACGGTTCGACCCAGCTGGTGGTGCTCTCGATGTTCTTCTTCGGCGGCCCGACGCTGCACTACTTCGCGCTGGCGCTGACCATCGGCATCCTGTTCGGCATCTACTCGTCGGCCTTCGTGGCCGCGGCGATCGCGATGTGGCTGGGCGTCAAGCGGGAAGACCTGGTCAAGGGGCCGATCAAGCGCGAGGGCGATCCGGACGATCCGAACGCCGGCGCCACGGTGTGAACGGCGCGCAGCGGCCTGGCTTTTGCATGTTGGGGTTGCTGCCGAGCAGCGTGTGCTCTTGTGCGGTTACGCTTCCCGATGCAAGCTCGCGCCTGAAACGCTTTAACTGACTGTCCATGATCTCGCGGTCTCCTGCCTCTTCCCAGCAACTCGCACGCGAGACGCGCGAACGCTTCGTCGCCGCCACCGAGGGCGCCATACCGCCGATCGGCCGTGCCATCCGGGAGCGGCTGGCCGCCCTGGCAGGGATGACCGGCAACGTGCGCCAGATGCAGGAGAACCGGGATGACTACATCGCCTTCCAGGCCCAGGGCTCGAGCTGGGTGCCGCTGTCGCAGACGGCCTGGCGCAAGGCACTGGCCGGCGGCGCCGGCGGCGGGCCCTCGGCCAACTCGCTGTCGCGCCTCGAGCTGATCGGCGACGACGTGGTGGAAACCGGCATCCTGTATTCGCGCCTGGCCCAGGTGATCCAGGACAAGGCCAATTTCGAACTCAACGACCTGCGGCTGCGCATCCAGCATCTCGAAGGCACGGCCGAGCTCGGCGCCAGGGACATCCTCAAGCCGGAGGCGCTGGCCAAGGTACTGGTCGACCAATGGCTGGCGGCCGGCCTGAGCCGCCAGCTCTGGACCAAGGTGCAGGACGTGGTGCAGAACCACCTGGTCGACGTGATCGTCAAGGCCTACAAGGATGCCAATGCCTTCCTGATCGAGAAAGGCGTGATGCCCGAGATCGATCTCAAGAGCTTCGTCAAGCGCACCGGGAGCGCCAATTCCGCCACCGGGGCGCTCGGGGCCAGCTTCGCGAGGGCGTCCCAGGCCGGCGGCATGTCGATGGGCGGCATGGGTGGCCCCCACGCCGCCTTCGGAGCGCCTCCGGGCAGCTTCGCACCGGCCGCGATCGGCGTTGGCCGCGGACCGGGCGCCGCCGGCGGCGACACCCTGGCCGCGACCGGCGGTTCGCCGCTGGTCCTCGCTCGCCAGCGGGCGCAGGGCGTGCTGCTCAATCTCAAGCGCTTCGTGACCGCGCGCATCGGCGGCGATCTCGGCCAGCAGCGCGCGACGGGTGCCGCCGGCCCGGGCGGCGGTGGCGGGCCTGTGGGCGGCGGCGGTGCCGGGCTCGCCGCACCGGCCTTTGCCGCGGCGATCGCCGATGCGGAAGCGGCCTACCAGGTGCTGGCCTCGCAGTACGTGGTCGGCGACGAAGCCACGGCGATCCACCAGACCGCGGCCGAACTGCGCCGGCGCACCAGCGAGCTCAAGAAGAAAGCGCCGACCACCGCCGACAAAGCCACGGTCGAAATCGTGGCGCTGATGTTCCAGGCCATTCTTGCCGAGGAGCGCATCCCTTTCTCGGCGCGCGTGTGGTTCGCGCGGCTGCAGATGCCGGTGCTCCGGGTTGCGATCGCCGAGCCGGAATTCTTCGGCACGCTGCAGCACCCGGCGCGCATGCTGATCGACCGCATGGGCTCCTGCGTGATGGGCTTCGACGCCGCCGCCATTTCAGGCAGCGCGCTCGAAGGCGAAATCCGCCGCGTGGTCCAGGTGATCGAGCAATACCCGGAAACCGGCCAGCGCGTGTTCAAGCTGGTGTTCGACGAATTCGTCGCCTTCCTCAACAAGTACCTGACGCAGAGCGACGCCACCCAGCGGGTGATGAGCGTCGCGCAACAGGTCGAGCAGAAGGAGACGATGGCGATCCAGTACACCATCGAGTTGCGCAAGATGCTCAACGACATGCCGGTGCGCGAGGAGATCCGGGAGTTCCTGTTCAAGGTCTGGGCCGAGGTGCTCGCGATCGCGGCGCTGCGCCACGGCGCCCAGGACGAGCAGACCGTCACGCTCAAGCGCGCTGCTTCCGACCTGGTGTGGGCCGCCAGCGCCAAGCCCAACCGCAACGACCGCGCCCGCGTGATCCAGGACCTGCCCCAGCTGCTGCAGCGCCTGCGCCAGGGCATGACCCTGCTGGGCATCGTCGGCGAGCCGCAGGAAGCGCACATCAAGACCATCGGCGCCACGCTGTCCGACGCTTTCCTGTCGAAGACCGAGGCCATCCCGCCGGCCAAGATCGAGGCCATGGCCAAGCGCCTGGCCAACCTCGAGGACTTTGTCTCGGACGACGAGGGCGCGACCGACCTGCCGCTGGACGCCGCCAGCATCGAACTGCTGCTCGGCGTCGACGCGGCTTCACTCGAGGTCGTGCCCGACACCGGCACCAAGGTGGGCGAAGACATGCTCGCCTGGGCGCGCGAGCTGCAGGTCGGCACCTGGTTCATGCTCGACCACAACGACCGCGTGAGCCAGGTCCAGTTCGTCTGGCGCAGCGAGCGCAAGCAATTGCATCTGTTCGCGTCGAGCGACGGGCGCAGCTTCCTGGTGCAGGTCGGGCGCTTGGCGTCCTACCTGCAGGCCGGGCTGCTGGTGCCGGCCGAGGAAGAAACGCTCACGGTGCGTGCCACGCGCGAGGCGCTGGCGAAGCTGGATGCCAATCCCGAACGACTGCTGAATTAGACGATTTCAGTGCGCGACACGATCTCTCGAGTCGTCGCACAGTTCGTCGAGCACCAGCGCATCGGGCTCGACACCGGTGCTCCAGTGCACCATCAGCACGATGATCTTGAGCTCGTCGAGGGCCAGCAGCTCGCCCTTGGTCGCCATCGCCCGATCGATCACGATCTCGCGCATGCCGGAGGGCAGCACGCGCGAAGCTTCGAGAAAACGGATGAAGCCCAGGCATTCGGCGCCCAAGTGTTCCTGCTCGGCGGTCGAGTAGACGCGCATCGAGTCCGGTGACTCGGGCAGGGCGACGTCGGCCGGCCTGCGCGCGAGCACCGTGGCGCTGGTCCCGTCGGCGTGGCGGCTCAATTGCACGCCCTGGGTGGCGAGGCTCAGGCCGTCGAGCCAGCGCAATGCGTCGTGGATTTCCTCCGCATCGAAGCCCTGCGCGCTGAGCTTGCGGCCCAGTTGCTCGGGCTCGGGACACGCATCGCCGCGCCAGTAGTTTTCGTAGACATACACGAGCACTTCGAACATGGGGCCAATATAGCCCACTCGGCGCGCCCGGCTCGATGCGTTGTGCGAACGCGACGCGGGAGCTCAGCCTCGCGTGACCCGCTGGAACAGGCCGCCGGGCAGGCGGGCGACGCTGCCCGCGAGTTCGAGCTCGAGCAGTTGCGCTTGCAATCCGGCGGCGCTCGAGCCGGTGCGCGCGCACAGCGCATCCAGGCCGACCGGGTCGTAGCCCATGTCGCGCAGCAGCCGGTGCTCCGGCATGGCATCGGCGTCCTCGGCCGCCGGGCTTGCGGCCACGGCGGCGGTGGCGTCTTGCAGGCGCAGCTCCCCGAGCACGTCGTTCACGGTCTCGACCAGCTTGGCTCCCTGGCGGATCAAGGCATGGCAGCCGCGCGATTGCGGCGAGTGGATCGAGCCGGGAATGGCGAACACTTCCTTGCCCTGTTCGGTCGCCATCCTGGCGGTGATCAGCGAGCCCGACTGCAGCGCGGCCTCCACCACCAGCGTGCCGAGCGAGAGGCCGGCGATGATGCGGTTGCGCTTCGGGAAGTTCTGGTTGAGCGGCGGCGTGCCGAGCGGGAACTCGCTCACGATCAGGCCGCGCTCCGCGATGCGGTGCGCCAGCTCGCGGTGCCGGGCCGGGTAAACGCGGTCCAGCCCGGTGCCGACCACCGCCACCGTCGCCAGGCGCTCCGCTTCGCCCGGCGCGTCGAGCGCTCCCTCGTGCGCGGCCCCGTCGATGCCGAGCGCGAGCCCCGAGACCACCGGAATTCCGGCTTCGCCGAAGGCCCGGGCGAAGGCGCGTGCGTTCGACGCGCCCTGCGGCGTCGGATTGCGGCTGCCGACCATCGCGATGCTGTGGCCGAGCTGCGTGAGATCCAGCGCCGGCGCGCCCAGCAGGTAGAGCACCAGCGGCGGGTCCGCCATCTCGAGCAGCGAGGCCGGATAGCCGTGGTCGCCCAGGGTCAGAATGCGCCGCGTGGCGCCATGCGCCTCGGTGCCTTCCAGCCATTCAAGGGTCCGGGCGAGCAGCGCCGCGAGTTCGCCCGGTGCATGAAGCAGGGCCTCGGCCTGCGCCGGCGTCACGAGCTGCTGCAGTGCCGCCTGGGACTGCCCGAAAACCCCCGAGGGCAGGCCGAAGGCCGCGAGCAGCCTGCGCGCGGCAGCGTTGCCGATGCCCGGCGTCAGCGTGAGCCGCAGCCAGCCCGCGAGTTCTTCACGTTCCACGCGGAGACGAAAGAGAAAAGGTCAGGGGTTGACCAGCAGATCGCCGACGCGCGGCGCGTCGTTGATTTCGAGCACCAGCGCGTAGGAGACTCGCTCGAAGGGTCGGAACACCATCAGGAGGCCGATGCGCTCGTTGGGCAGCTTCAGCGTCTCCTTGGCGGTGCCGGTCTTGTCGATGATGGTCTCGCCGTTCTTGAGGATGGCCAGCACGTGGCCGTTCTCGATGCCGTCGATGGTGCCCTTGTTGATCGCGACCACCTGGTTCTGGGCCGCGAACTGCACCGCATTGCCGTAGACCGAGACGATGCGGCCTTCCTCGATGGTCTGGTGCGGCGCGCGCGGAACGTAGCTCAGCAGCTGGCGCGGCGGCTCGGACAGCAGGCGGTCGCCGGCGCGCATTTCCTCGCGCGCCGCCACGATGTCGACCGTCGCCGGCACCACGCTCCTGATCTCCTTGCCCTCGATCATTTCCGTCACGCTCGACTCGCCGCGCTGCAGCTGGGCCTTGCCGAGGTACTGGGCCTCGTAGCCGAGGATCTCGCCGGTGCCCGGGTCCTTCAGCGGCGTCGCGTTGCGGAACACACGGAAGGTCTTGATGGGACCGGCTGTTTCGACCAGCGGCGAGTTGACTTCGCCGCGCGCATAGGCGCGGTCGCCGCGCGCGAGCAGCACGCGGCTGTCATTGCCGGCCACGATGCGCGGCGCGGTCAGCAAGGTGGCCTCGTCGACCACGATCGGCTCGCTCAGGAAGGGCTCGATGAGGCTGGGGTTGAGCGTCGGCAGCGCCATGCCCGAGAGCGATTCGGAACGCGTGCGCGGTGTCACCTTGATGGTGCCGCCGTCGCCGACGGCCGAGCCGCCGCGCCGGGTGCTCAGGCGGGCGCGGCCGCCGGTCTTGTCCAGATAGAGCACCTGGCCGGGATAGATGCGGTGCGGGTTCTGGATCTCGCCCATGTTCATGCCCCAGAGCTCGGGCCAGCGCCAGGGGCTGCGCAGATAGAGGCGGGAAATGGCCCACAGCGTGTCGCGGGGCTTGATGGTGTATTCGTCGGGTGCGTTGGGCGCCAGCTCGCTGAGCGGCACGCCGGTCTGTGCCGTCTGCTGGGCGGTGGCGCGCTGCTGCGGCGTGACGGGGTAGTTCTGTGCGAAGGCCATCGTGCCGGCGCCCACCATGGCAATCGCTGCCAGCGTGGCAAGCAGGCTCGGACGCAGGCGCATGTCGAATCGGAGTTTGTTCATGGTTTGATGGTGTGCACGCACTACCCTCAGGGGCGCGTACGAATCCTCACAATTTGCAACGAATTTTGCGCTGAAGCCCTTGAACGGGCAACGTTTATCAGGTCGCGGCGCGTCGTACCGTCGCGGAAATGGCGAAAATAACGACAATTTTTCCTCCCATTCATGGCCAAAAGAACCATCCTGAGTTATCCCGACAAGCGCCTGCACACGGTGGCCAAACCGGTGCAGGGGGTCGATGCGCGCATCAAGACGCTGGTCGCCGACATGATCGAAACCATGTACGAGGCCAACGGCATCGGCCTGGCGGCTACGCAGGTCGACGTGCACGAACGGCTGGTGGTGATCGACATCTCCGAGGAGCGCAACCAGCCGCTGGTGCTGATCAATCCCGAGATCGTCTGGGCCAGTGAGGAAAAAGTACTCAACGAAGAGGGCTGCCTCTCGGTGCCCGGCATCTACGACGGCGTCGAACGCGCCACGGCGGTGCGCGTGACGGCCCTCGACGCCGACGGCGAGCCCCGGACCATCGAGGCCGAAGGCCTGCTGGCGGTCTGCATCCAGCATGAGCTCGACCACCTGCTCGGCAAGGTGTTCGTCGAATACCTGTCGCCGCTCAAGCGCAACCGCATCAAGAGCAAGCTGCTCAAGCAGCAGCGCGAAGACCAGAAGCTCGAGCAACAGGAAGGACGGCGGTGAGCGTCCTCGCCCGCGCCCGGTCCGCCGCGCTGCTGGCCGCGGCGCTGGCGCTGGCGCTGGCAGGCTGTGCCGGCGAGCCGACGCGGATCGCGCCGGGCACCTCGCGTGCCGATACGCTGCGGCAGCTCGGCGCGCCCACCGCCGCGTACCCGCTGGCGGGGGGCGGCGAGCGGCTTCAGTATTCGCGCGCACCGGCCGGCTTCGAAGTGAACAACGTCGATCTCGACGCCAGCGGCCGCGTGGTCTCGATTCGCCAGGAGCTCGACGAGCGCCTGCTCGACCGCACCATCCAGCCGGGCGTCGGCGTCTGGCGCGAGGCCGACCTGCTGCGCACCTACGGCCATCCGTTCGAGATCACGCGCGTGAGCTCCTTCGATGGGGTCATCTGGACCTGGCGCTACAAGATGATCAACGCGCGCCGCCTGCTCTACATCTATGTCGACCCTGCCGGCGTGGTGCAGCGCTACCACACGGGCGACGACCTGATGCGCGATCTCTTCGACCGGATGTGAGAGTCGCATGAGGGTCGCGTTTGCGGGTACGCCCGAGTTCGCCCGCGTCGCGCTGGAGGCGATCGCCGCCGCAGGCTTCGAGATCGTGCTGGTGCTGAGCCAGCCCGACCGGCCTGCCGGCCGGGGCATGAAGCTGCAGGCTTCGCTGGTCAAGCAGTTCGCCGTCGCTCACGGCTGGCCGGTGGCGCAGCCGCGCAGCCTGCGCCTGGACGGCAAGTACCCCGAGGATGCTGCCGCCGCGCAGGCCGCGATCGTCGAAGCGAAGGCCGACGTGATGGTGGTCGCCGCCTACGGCCTGATCCTGCCGCAGTGGGTGCTCGATGCCCCGCGCCTGGGTTGCCTCAACATCCATGCAAGCCTTTTGCCGCGCTGGCGCGGCGCGGCGCCGATCCACCGCGCGATCGAGGCCGGCGACGCGCAGACCGGCATCACCATCATGCAGATGGATGCCGGGCTCGACACCGGCGACATGCTGCTGGGCGAATCGCTTGCCATCGGCGACGACAGCACCGCGCGGCTGCACGACCGGCTCGCTGCGCTCGGCGGCCGGCTGGTGGTCGACGCGCTGGCGCAGGCCGATGCGGGAACGCTGCGGCCCCGGCCGCAGCCGGTGGAAGGCGTGAGCTATGCGCACAAGGTCGAGAAGCACGAGGCGCAGGTGGACTGGACGCAGCAGGCCGCCGCGATCGTGCGCCGCATCCGCGCCTTCGACCCCTTTCCCGGCGCGAGCAGCACGCTCGACGGCGAAACCATCAAGCTGTGGGCGGCGCGGGTCCAGCCCGGCACGCCTGCCGAAGCTGCGGGAACGGTGTTGGCGGCTGGCGCGCCGGGCATCGCCGTCGCCGCCGGGGATGCCACCGTCCTGATCACCGAATTGCAGCGTCCAGGCGGCAAGCGCCTGGCTGCAGCCGACTTCCTGCGCGGCTTCGACATGAAGCCCGGGCAGGTCTTCGGCTGATGTTTCTCCTCCCTTCCATCCGCCGCCAACCCGAGTTCCGCCGCGGCGCGAGCGACATGTCCTCGGTCTCCGTCGGCATCGGCGCCTGGGGCCTGATGACCGGGGTGGCGATGGTCAAGTCGGGCATGAGCGTGTTCGAGTCGGTCGCGATGACCTTGCTGGTCTATGCCGGCAGCTCGCAGCTGGCCGCCATACCGCTCCTGATCGCGGGTGCGCCCGCCTGGGTGGTCCTGGCCACCGGCTTCTGCGTCAATCTGCGCTTCGTGGTCTTCAGCCTGCATCTGCGGCCCTACCTCATGCACATGCCGCGCTGGCGTCGCCTGACGCACGGCTACCTCACGGCGGACATGAGCTACGCGATGTTCACCGGCCGCTACCCCGAGCCGCCCGCGACCGAGCCCGAGCGCCGCGCGCAGGAGGCCTACCTGACCGGCAACTACTGCGTGACCTGGTGCGCATGGATGGGCATGAGCCTGCTCGGCATCGTGCTGGCCAACCTGATCCCGCAGAGCTGGGGCCTGGGCTTCGCCGGCGTGCTGAGCCTGGTGGCGATCGTCTGCTCGATGGCGACGACGCGGCTGCGCATCCTGGCCGCCCTGGTGGCCGGTGCCACGGCCGTGGCCGCCTACGCGCTGCCGCTCAAGCTCAACATCGTGGCCGGCATCGGCGCCGCGGTGCTGCTGTGCTTCTGGCTGGAGAAGCAGTTCGGGCTGGACCCGGACGCGGAGGACGACAGATGAGCGCCGCCCGGCCGCCCGAAGGCGCTCGCCCCCTCCTTCAGGAGGGGGGGCGCGAAGTACACGAAGTGACGAGCCTGGGGGAGGCCTCATGTTGATAGGCAACGGCAGCACGACCGACTTCGGGACATTGGGCGTGATCGTCGGCCTGGCCGGCGTCACCGTGCTGACGCGCTGCTTCTTCTTCATCCTCGACCGGCCCTGGGGCCTGCCGGAATGGGCGCACCGCGCGCTGCACTACGCGCCGGCGGCCGCGCTCGCGGCGGTGATCATTCCCGAGATCGTGATGACGCAGGGCCACCTGATCTCGACCTGGAAGGATGCGCGCCTCTACGCCGCCGCGGCCGGCGCCGCCTACTACTTCTGGCGCCGCGGCGTGCTGGGCACGATGCTGGCCGGCATGGCGGTCTACCTGCCGCTGCATCTGGGCCTGGGCTGGTAGATGGCGGCCGCCGGCGCTCAAAGCCGCCCGACGGCCGCCTTCAGGTCCTCGACCGCGGCCGGCTTCGGCACGTGGGCATTGAAGCCCGCCTCCAGCGCGCGCCTCGCATCGGCACGCCGCCCGAAGCCCGACACCGCGATCGCGGGCAGCTCGCGCGTAGCAGGCCGGCGCCGCACCTCGGCGATGAACTGGTAGCCGTCCATCTCGGGCATCCCGAGGTCCGACACGAGCAGGTCGTAGGCATTGGTTTCCAGCATGTCCAGCGCCTTCCTGGCGCTCTCCGCGATGTCGACGATCGCGCCCTCCAGGCGCAGCACTTCGGCAAAGGGAAGGAGGCCCTCGGCATAGTCGTC
Source organism: Variovorax paradoxus (assembly GCF_018614915.1). Classification (GTDB taxonomy): domain Bacteria; phylum Pseudomonadota; class Gammaproteobacteria; order Burkholderiales; family Burkholderiaceae_C; genus Variovorax; species Variovorax paradoxus_K. The sequence goes on from NZ_JAGGNU010000016.1 coordinate 61,860, forward strand.
GACCGCCAGCACGCGCCAGTCCTTGAAGTTGACCTCGGCCGGCAGCCTTTCCTGGCCGGCTTTGGCGGCCGAGTCATGCAGGGGCAGCCACACGCTGAACTCGGAGCCCCGGTCCAGCCCCGGCGATGCCACCTCGACGCGGCCGCCGTGCGCGTGGGTCAGCTCCTGTACCAGCGCCAGGCCGATGCCCAGGCCGCCGTTCGCCGGCGCGGCCTCTCCGCCGGCCTGGCTGAACATGCCGAACACGTGGGGCAGGAATTCGGGTGCGATGCCGCAGCCGCTGTCCGCGACCGTGACCTTGGCGAAGTCGGCGTCCTGCGAGACGTTGACCGTGATCCGCCCGCCGTCGGGCGTGAACTTGACGGCATTGCTCAGCAGGTTCCAGATGATCTGCTCGACGCGCACGCGGTCACCGTGGCAGCGCACCCCGGGTTCGCATCGGACTTCGACTGCGATCTGCTTGCCGGGAATTTCTTTCGTCGCCGCACCGGTCAGCGACTGCACCAATTCGCCGAGTTCGACCACCACGCGATTGAGCCGCAGCTTGCCGGTTCGGATGCGCGACAGGTCAAGGAGGTCGTTGATGATGCGCGTCTGGCTGCCGACGGCCCGCTTGATGGTGTCGGCGATGCGGCGCACCGTCGGATGCTCGGCGGCCGCGGGCAGGCGCGTCAGCAGCTCCGCGTTCATCTGGATCAGGTTGAGCGGCTGCTTGAGTTCGTGCGACATCACCGCGAGGAACTTGTCCTTGAGCTCGTTCGCCGTCTGCGCGCTGAGGCTGGCCCGCTTCTCCTTGAACAGCCGGTGCTCCTGCGCGAGTTCCTGCTGCTTGGTGCCGGTCATGTCGCGCGCGATCTTGGCGAAACCGCCGCCCGCGCTGGCTTCGAGGGAGGTCATGACGCCGCTGCAATAAAAACGGCTGCCGTCCTTGCGCAGGTGCCAGCGCTCGTCTTCGGCGCGGCCGGTTTCGGCGGCGATGCGCATCTCCTGCTCGGGCACGCCGTTGGCCTGGTCTTCCGGCGTGAAGATGGAGGCGATCGGACGCCCGATCATCTCGGATTCGCCGTAGCCGAAGATCCGCTGGGCGCCTGCATTCCAGGTCGCGATCGATCCCTGGCCGTCCATTGTGATGATCGCGAAATCGCGCGTCGTGGCGGCCACCACCTTCAGGCGCTCTTCGCCCGCGCGGACCTGCGCTTCGGCCGCGCGCAGCGCCGTGATGTCGAAGAAATTCAGGATCGCGCCTTCGATCTTGTCCTCGGCCGTCCGGTACGGGAGGATCCGGGCCAGGAAATGACGTCCGTCTCTGCTGCTGACATGCCGCTCGCTGGCGCGCAGATCCTTGAAGGCGGAAGCCGTGTCATCGGCCAGTTCGGGGTAGTTCAGCCGGCTGGTGATGTCGAACAGCGAGCGCCCGAGGTCCGACGGAATCAGCAGGTTGAACAGATTGCTCGCATGCGGCGTGTAGCGCTTGATGCGCATGCCGCGGTCCACGAACACGGTCGCGATCTCCGAGGACGTGATCAGGTTCTGCAGGTCGTCGTTGATGTGCCCGCGCTCCTCGACCTTGGTCTTGAGTTCGAAGTTGACCGTGACCAGCTCCTCGTTCATCGACTGCAGTTCTTCCTTGCTGGTCTCCAGTTCCTCGGTGGCGGAGTGCAGCTCCTCGTTGATGGCCTGCAGCTCCTCGTTGGATGCCTTCAACTCCTCGGTCGAGGCCTCGGAGCCCTCGATCGTCTCCTGCAGATGCAGCTTGAGCTCGCGGATCTCGTTCTCGAGCTGTCCGATGAGCTGCGCGCGGGCCGCGTCCGGCGCTTCGCCGTCGTGGGGCCGCATGCTCTCCTCGACCTCGTCGAACACCACCAGCGTCAGCGGGGGACTTTCGGTTTCCTGCTGCAGCGGCCGCACCGTGATGTTGAGGAATATCTGGCGGCCGTCCTCCTGGCGCTGCCGCAGGCGCGCCTCGACGCTGCGGGCCGACTGGGCCGCCTTGAACAGCGCGGTCCGAAGTTCGAGGCGAAGGTCGGGGCGGACGTTGTTCAGCAGATTGTCGGAAGGCTCCCCGCTGCCGCGCTCGAGGAAGCGCCCGACGCCGTTCGACAGATGGAGCACCTTGTGCTCGCTGTCGATCAGCACGCTCGGCGGCGAGAACTGTTCGAGCGCGCGCTGGTGCAGCTCGGCAAAGCCGGGGCGCTCGGCGCGCTTCGACGCGCTGTGCGCGTTGTGGGGCAGCCGTTTGATGGCGAGCGAGTTTTCCAGCGGCGAAGCGCTGATCAGCGGCATGTGGCGGCTGGGAGGAAGCTCCGGCTTCACGCGGTAGATGCGGTGCTTCTTGTCGATTGGCGTGAAGAGGCTGCCCACCGCATCTGGCGATTCCGAGGTGCCAAGAAAAAGGAGGCCGCCCGGCTTGAGCGCGATGCGGAACATCTCGAGCACGTGCGCCTGCGCCGCGCGGTCGAGATAGATCAGCAGATTGCGGCAGCAGATGAGGTCGAGCCGCGAGAAGGGCGGATCGCGCAGCAGGTTATGCACCGCGAAGAGCACCGGTTCGCGCACGACGGTCGAGACCCGGAACTGGTCTTGCTCCGGCACGAAGTACTGGCGCAGCCGCGAAGGCGTGAGGTCCTCGATGATGCCGGCCGGGTAGATGCCCTTGCGCGCCGTCATGATCGCGCGTTCGTCGATGTCGGTGGCGAAGAGCTGGATGTCGAGCGGCTTCGACTGCGCATCCGCCTGCTCGCGCAGCAGGATGCTCAGCGAATAGGCTTCCTCGCCGGTCGCGCAGCCGGCCACCCAGGCGCGCACCTGCTCGCCGGGTTCCTTGTTCTCGACCAGCTTCGGAAGCACCTCCCGTTCCAGCGCCTCGAAGGCATCTCGGTCGCGGAAGAAATTGGTCACGCTGATGAGCATGTCCTGCAGCAGCGGCGCCGCCTCTTCCGCATGGGCACGCAGGTAGTCGCGGTACGCGGGCAGGTCGGCCAGGCGGTTGACCTGCAGCCGGCGTTCGATGCGGCGCAGCACGGTGGCGCGCTTGTAATGCCGGAAATCATGGCGCGTGTAGGAGCGCAGCAGGCCCATCACTTCCTGCAAGGCTCGCTCGGCCAGCTGGTTCGAAACCGGCGCTGCGGGTTCTTCGGCGTTGGACGAGCTCTTGTGAGCATCGGGCAGCTTGATGCGCTGGGCATTGCTCCAAATCTCGATCAGGCGCTGGCCCATGTCGACGGCCGGCAGCACGAAGTCGACCATGCCGGTGGCAATGGCCGAGCGCGGCATCCCGTCGTGTGCGGCATCCTCGGGCGACTGGGCCATGGTCACGCCGCCTTGTTCCTTCACCTTGGTCAGCCCCACGGCGCCGTCGCTGCCGGTTCCCGACAGCACGATGCACACTGCGCGCTCCCGGTGCACCAGCGCCATCGTCCGGAAGAAGACGTCGATGGCGACATGCGGCCCCTTGGCGCGCTCCCGCCGGGCGGGGCGCAGGTGGCCGTCGTCCATCATCAGGTCGACACCGGGCGGAATCACGTAGACGTGGTCGGCTTCGATGGCCGTGTCCTTCGTCACCTGCGTCACCGGCATGCGGGTGGCGCGCTGGAGGATCTCCGCCGCACTGCTCTCGTGCTTGGGCGACAGGTGCAGGATCGTGACGAAGGCCATGCCCGACTGCGCCGGCATCTGCTCGAAGAAGTGCAGCAGCGCCTCGAGACCGCCCGCGGAAGCGCCGATTCCGATCACCGGGAAATTCAGGGAACTCGGCGTGAGCTTCGCTTCGGGTCCGATGGACGCAAACGGTGTATCTGACTCGGGCATGCAACCTCGCTGCGACGGAAAAGGGCCTTTGCCCCCTTGAAGCCGTATTTTGCGCGCGAAGCGATGCGCGGGTCAGCGGTCAGCCCGGCTGTATCCCCGCCGCCTTGATGCAATCCAGCAGCACGGCCTGGTCGCCGCACTGGTTGGCCAGGAGCAGCACCAGACGCGCATTCAGGTCGGCGCTCTGGGCCTCGCTCAAGCCTTCGTGGGAGGCCAGCCATTCGGCGTAGAAGCCGTCGGGGTCGGGGATGTGGAGGTCGGTGTTCATGGTTCCTGAGCCAGCGCCGTATGGAGGGCGGCAGCAATCGCCGCCGGTGTGGGGTCGGTGAGCAGGGCGGCGCGGTAGGCGTCGGGCCGCAGCAGGCAGAAGCTGCCGGGTGCTCCGGCTCCGAGGTGGCGGGCCAGCGTCTCGTCGGGCTGCAGTGTGGGCAGGCCGCTTTCGCCGCCCACGGCGACGAGCTGCAGCGGCAGGGATGCCGTGGTCTCGGCCGCGGCTTGCGCGTCTTCACGTGCCGGCGCGAACCACAGGCCGAGGCAGCGCGTGCCCTCGGCCAGCAACTGCATCAGCGTGGCCGGCCTGCCGTCGCTCCAGCGAAGCGGCAGGTTCTGCACGCTGCGGCCGCCTTCGGGCAGCTGCGGTGCCGCCGGGTAGTCGTTGGCCACCGCCATGCGGCCCGTGTTGACGAGCGCGCGCGCGAACGCATGGTGCGAGGCCAAGGCCACCACCGCGCGCCGCAGCGTGTGCTCGGCCGGCGAGCGCGGCGCGAGGAAGCGGGCAGTGCGGCTCGTGACCTGCAGGTTCTGCGCGGCAGCCGGGCGGCGCTCGGCGTCGTAGCTGTCGAGCAGCGCGTCGCCGGCCAGCCCTTGGGCGACCAGCGCCAGTTTCCAGCCGAGGTTGGCGGCGTCCTGGATGCCGTTGTTGCCGCCGCGCGCGCCGAAGGGGCTGACGACGTGGGCCGAGTCGCCGATGAAGAACACGCGGCCGTGGCGGAAGCGGTCGAGCAGGTGGTTGCGGTAGCCATAGGGGCCGATCCAGACGAACTCGAACTCCACGCCGGGGCCGAGCTGCTCGCGCAGGCGCGCACCGGCGACCTCGGGCTTGGCGATGTGGGCGGTGTCGCAGTCCTCGGGCAACTGGTAGTCGATGCGCCAGACGCCGTCGGCCATCAGGTGCTGCCAGACCGCGCGGCCTTCGTTGAAGGGTGCGTCGATCCAGGTCCAGCGCTCGACCGGCAGCGCTTTCCGGAAGCGCACGTCGCTGATGCACCAGCGGTCGGTGCTGCGCGAGACGTGGGCGTCGAGCCCGAGCTGGGCGCGAATCGCGCTGTGGGCGCCGGTCGCGTCGACCAGGTAGCCGGCCTCGATCGCGTAGCTGCCGGCCGGCGTCTCGACCTCGACGCGAACGCCGTCCTCGGCGGGCACGATTCGCGTCACGCGGTTCTTCCAGCGCAGGTCCGCGAGGCCGAGTTCGAGGATGCGGTCGACCAGGAACCACTCGACGTAGAACTGCTGCAGGTTGATGAAGGGCGGCTGGGCCGAGACGCTGTCGGTCTTCAGGTTGAAGTTGTAGATCTCCTCGTCGCCCGAGAAGGTGCGGCCGAAGGACCAGGTGATGCCCTTGTCGGCGATGCGCGGGTAGATGCCGAGCCGCTCGAAGATCTCCAGGCTCTTCTGCGCATGGCAGATGCCGCGCGAGGAGGCGCCGCGCACGCCCACCGTGTCGTCCTCGTCGAGCAGCACGCAGCGCACCCCGCGCCGCGCGAGATCGCAGGCCAGCGTGAGGCCGGCCGGTCCCGCCCCGGCGATCACGATCGGATGGCGCACGGTCTCGTCGCGGCCCAGCTCGGGCGGGGGCACGAAGGGCCAGTGCGGCAGCTCGTACTCGGGCGCGAAGTGGAACGCTTCCATCGCCGTGCTCACAGGGCTTTCGCCCATTCCGCGATGGCATCGGCCGCGAGCGGCACCAGCGCCGGTTGGCCCGCGAGGTAGTGGTTGCCGCCGACGATGTCGACATTGCGGATGCGGTCGCCGCCGGCGGCGAGCCACGCGTCGCGCGTGCTCGGAAAGGTGGACTGGTCGGCGGTGTAGGTCAAGAGCAGCTTGGGCACCGTGGTGCGTGCCAGGTTCGTGGGGCCATCGGCCTGCGAGCGCGAGGACCATTGCGAAAGAAAGGCTGTCAGCGAGGTCGTGCGGCCCATCGCATTGGCCGAGTAGTTCACCTGCCGCGCGTCGCCCCAGACGCTGCCGGCAGCGCGGTCGTTGGCGTCGATCGAGAGATCCAGGCAGCGCGGATCGGCATGCGTGCGGTAGACGATGAAAGTCTGGTCGCGCGGGGCGCCCGGCGTGCTGCGCAGCAGGCGCAGCCGTTCGAGCGCCCAGGCCTCGATGCGATCGAGGCGGGCTTTCTGCGCCGCACCGAAGCGCGCGAGGAACTCGGCACCGTAGGGCACCGGATGGCGCGCGTCGTACATGTCGAGCGCGCGGTCCACCGACAGCGGGTCGTGCTCGTCGGTGACGGAGGGGTCGATCCAGTCGCGCATCAGCGTCGAGCGGCCCTGGTGCGCTGCGCACAGCGCGATGCCGTCGACCGGCGGCAGGTCGTCCGGGTGCAGATGGGTCGGATCGCCGTCCGGGAAATGGTGCGCCGTGAGCTTCTCGGCCTGCGCCTGGTAGAAGCTGGCGAGCGCGGCGCCGCCCGAATTGCCGACCAGCAGCACCTTCTCGTAGCCGGCGGCGCGCAGGAACTGCACGCCGGCGCCCAGGTCCTGGATCGCGCGCTCCATCAGCAGCACCGTGTCGTTGCCGGCGTAGCGCGAGTTGAGGCCCATGCAGCAGATGCCGCGCTCGGCCAGCGGACCGATCAGGTAGTGCCCCATGAAGTTGCTCGTGGGGTGCATCACGATGGCCGCGATCTTCTTGGGGCCGGCCGGCGCGCGGTACGCGCCGTAGATGCGCGGGCGCAGCATCTGCAGGCCCGACTGGCTTTCCAGCACGGCGCCGGGCTTGACGTCGATGACGGCGAGTTGCAGCTCAGGCATGCGCCGCCTTCTTGCGCAGTTCGGCCTTGCGCAGCGTCCAGGCCGCCAGGTCGGCATGCGCATGCCGGGCATGCGCATCCAACTCGGCCTGCGGCACGGTGGGCGTGGTCAGCTCGAGGCGGATGCCGTTCGGATCGAAGAAGTAGATCGATTCGATGATGTGGTGGTCGGTCACGCCCAGCACCTCGACGCCGGCCGCTTCGAGCCGGGCCTTGGCCGCGCGCAGGTCGGCCACCGAATCGACGCGCAGCGCGATGTGGTTGACCCAGGCCGGCGTGTTGGGCGAAGGCAGCGCTGCCACGTCGTCGCCGAGGTCGAAGAAGGCGATGTACGAGCCGTCGCGCATCTGGAAAAAGATGTGGACATAGGGACAGAACTCGCCGGTGCTCGGCACGTGGTCGCTCTTGATCACGTGCACCAGCGGCAGGCCCAGCAGGTCTTCGTAGAAGCGGCGCGTTTCCTCGCTGTCGCGGCAGCGCCATGCGAAGTGGTGCAGTCCGCGCACGGGCACGGGCGAGGGGGTCATGGGCTGTCTCCAGGGTGGGGCTCGAAAGCGATTGGGCCGCCCTTCCTCTTATGATTCAATCGAAATAAATTCATCGATTGATGAACTGAGACCATGAATCTGACCCTGCGCCAGCTGCGCGCCTTCGATGCCGTCGCCGAGACCGGCAGCTTCACTGCCGCGGCCGCCAGGCTGCACCTCACGCAGTCGGCGCTCAGCGTGCTGGTGCGCGAGCTGGAGCGTGAAATGGGCGTGCAGCTCTTCGATCGCCATACGCGGCGGGTGCTGCTCTCGGAGGCCGGGCGCGAATTCCAGCCCTCGGTGCAGCGCCTCTTGGCCGACCTCGCAGGCGCGGTGGCCGGCGTGACCGAGCTGCGCGAAAAGAAGAAAGGCGTGCTGCGGCTGGCGGCGCCGCAGCTCATGGCCTGCACGCTGATGCCGCGCGTGATCGCGGCCTACAGCGCTCGCTATCCCGACATCGACGTGCGCCTCGCCGACACGCTGCCCGAGCACCTGCTGGCCGGCGTGCTCTCGGGCGAGGCGGAACTCGCGGTGGGGCAGGACGTGGCGGTGGATCCGGCCGCGATCGAACGGCGCACGCTCTTTCGCGATCGCCACTGGCTGATCTGCCCGCCCGGGCACCCCTTCGCGAGCCGGCGCAAGGTGCGCTGGAGCGAGCTCGGCCCCTACACCTTCATTGCGCCGACGCGCGATTTCCGCCAGCGCGTGTTGCCCGAGCTGGAAGCCGATGCGCGCGAGCTGATGCGGCGCCCCACGACGCAGGAGGTCTCGTACATGACTACTGCGCTCGGCATGGTGGCCTCGGGCCTGGGGCTCACGGTCTGCCCCACCTATTCGGCCTCGCTGGTCAAGGCCCACGGCCTGCAGATGGTGAAGCTCGATCGGCCCGACTTCCACCGCGAGGTCTGCGTCTACGCCGCGTCGCGGCGCTCGCTGTCGCCGGCCGCGGCCAGCTTCGTCGAGATGCTGGAGCAGTTGGTGCAGAAGCCCGGCCTCGCGGGCTCGGCTTGACACGGCCGCGCCATTCGCCGAAACCTACAATGGCCCCTGCCTTCCTTGGAGGCAATCCTCCCTTCGCCCACCATCCCGCCCTATCCATGAACGTTCTTCGATTCACCGACCTGTGCGCAGAAGGCAAAGTTGCCGGCCAGCGCGTGTTCATCCGAGCCGACCTCAACGTACCGCAGGACGACGCCGGCAACATCACCGAAGACACGCGCATCCGCGCCTCGGTGCCCTGCATCAAGCTGGCGCTCGACGCCGGGGCCGCGGTGATGGTCACCTCGCATCTCGGCCGGCCGACCGAGGGCCAGTTCAAGCCCGAGGATTCGCTCGCGCCGGTGGCCAAGCGCCTGGGCGAGCTCCTGGGCCGCGAGGTGCCGCTGGTCTCGGACTGGGTCGACGGCGTCCAGCTGGCGCCCGGCCAGCTGGTGCTGCTGGAGAACTGCCGCCTCAACAAGGGCGAGAAGAAGAACGACGAGGCGCTCGCGCGCAAGCTCGCCGCGCTGACCGACATCTACGTCAACGACGCCTTCGGCACCGCGCACCGCGCCGAAGCCACCACCTACGGCATCGCCCAGTACGCCAAGGTGGCTTGCGCCGGCCCGCTGCTGGCGGCCGAGATCGACGCCATCACCAAGGCGCTGGCGCAGCCGAAGCGCCCGTTGGTCGCGATCGTCGCCGGCTCCAAGGTCAGCACCAAGCTCACCATCCTCAAGAGCCTGGCCGACAAGGTCGACCAGCTGATCGTGGGCGGCGGCATCGCCAATACCTTCATGCTCGCGGCCGGCCTCGGGATCGGCAAGTCGCTGGCCGAGCCCGACCTGCTGGACCAAGCCAAGGCCGTCATCGAGGCGATGCGCGCCCGCGGCGCCGCGGTGCCGATTCCGGTCGACGTGGTCACGGCCAAGACCTTCGCGGCCGACGCTGCCGCCACGGTGAAGGCGGCCGACCAGGTCGCCGACGACGACCTGATCCTCGACATCGGCCCGAAGACCGCCGAGATCCTGGCCGCGCAACTGCGCGAGGCTGGCACCATCGTGTGGAACGGCCCGGTGGGCGTGTTCGAGTTCGACGCCTTCGCCAAGGCCACGGAGGCGATCGCGCGCGCCATCGCCGAGAGCAGCGCCTTCTCGATCGCCGGCGGCGGCGACACGCTGGCTGCCATTGCCAAGTACGGCATCGAAAAGCAGGTGGGCTACATCTCGACCGGCGGCGGCGCCTTCCTCGAGGTGCTGGAGGGCAAGACACTGCCGGCCTTCGAAATTCTCTCCCAGCGCGCGGCCGGCTGAATCCCTCTATCGGTCGGCCGAGAAAGTGTATACAGTACAGAATACAAAACAGGAGACCTGATGATCACGCCCCGCCTTCCTCGCCACGCCACCAAGATCGTCGCCACGCTCGGCCCGGCGTCCAGCACGCCCGAGCTGCTGGAAAAGATGATTCTTCACAAGGTCAGCGTGGTGCGGCTCAACTTCAGCCATGGCACGGCGCAAGATCACATCAACCGCGCCACCATGGTGCGCGAGGCGGCCCGCCACGTGGGACGCGAGGTGGCGATCATGGCCGACCTGCAGGGCCCGAAGATCCGGGTCGGCAAGTTCGCCGAGGGCAAGGTCTGGCTGGAGCCGGGCATGAAGTTCGTGCTCGACGCCTCGCGCACCGAGCTTGGCGACATCAGCGAGGTCGGCCTGGACTACAAGGACCTGCCGCGCGACGTCAAGCCCGGCGACAGCCTGCTCCTGAACGACGGCCTGATCGTGCTCACGGTCGATGCCGTCAAGGGCGACGCCGTGCACACCACGGTGCGCCTGGGCGGCGAGCTCTCCAATAACAAGGGCATCAACAAGCAGGGCGGCGGCCTCACGGCGCCGGCGCTGACGGCCAAGGACATGGAGGACATCAAGACCGCGATGAGCTTCCAGGCCGACTACGTGGCGGTGAGCTTCCCGAAGAACGCGACCGACATGGAAATGGCGCGCCAGCTGTGCAACGTGGCGGCCGCCGAGTTCGGCCACAAGCCGGGCCTGATCGCCAAGATCGAGCGCGCCGAGGCGATCCCCAAGCTGGATGAGATCCTGCGCGCGAGCGACGGCATCATGGTCGCGCGCGGCGACCTGGCGGTCGAGGTCGGCAATGCGGCTGTGCCCGCACTGCAGAAGAAGATGATCCGCATGGCGCGCGAGATGGACAAGGTCGTCATCACCGCCACGCAGATGATGGAATCGATGATCACCAACCCGGTGCCCACGCGCGCCGAGGTCAGCGACGTGGCCAATGCCGTGCTCGACGGCACCGACGCCGTGATGCTCTCGGCCGAGACCGCCTCGGGCCGCTACCCGCTCGAGACGGTGCAGGAGATGAGCCGCATCTGCGAGGCCGCCGAGGCCGCCGAAGACCTGCAGCTCGATGCCGACTTCAGCGGTCAGTCCTACGCCCGCATCGACCAGTCGATCGCGATGGGCGCGCTGTTCACCGCGCATCACCTGGGCGCCAAGGCAATCGTCGCGCTGACCGAATCGGGCTCCACGCCGCTGTGGATGAGCCGCCACCGTGCGCACATCCCGATGTACGCGCTAACCTCGCGCCTGGCCACGCAGCGCAAGATGGCGCTGTATCGCAACGTGCGACCGCTGCTCATGGATTCGGAAAGCGACCGCGACACGGCACTCATGCAGGCCGAAGCGCATCTCAAGAAGCGCGGCATCGTGCAGACCGGCGACGTCTATGCCATCACCTGCGGCGAGCCGATGGGCGCGCCCGGCGGCACCAACATGCTGAAGATCTGCCGGGTCGGGTAGCGCTCGCCCAGGCCTGCGCGTCAGTCCTGTCCGACAGGGGTGCTCGGTAGAATCGCGGTAGTTTTTCCTACTTAATCTTCCCCGCGAGGTACTACCCATGGCACTTGTCTCGATGCGCGAACTGCTCGACCACGCCGCAGCCAACGGCTACGGCATCCCCGCATTCAACGTCAACAACCTCGAACAGGTGCAGGCCGTGATGGAAGCGGCCAAGGAAACCGGGGCGCCCGTGATCCTGCAGGCCAGCGCGGGTGCACGCAAATACGCCGGCGAGCCCTTCATCAAGCACCTGATCCTGGCAGCCATCGAGGCCTACCCGAGTGTCCCGCTGGTGATGCACCAGGACCACGGCCAGAGCCCCGACGTGTGCCAGGGCGCGATCGACCTGGGCTTCTCCTCGGTGATGATGGACGGCTCGCTGGAAGGCGACGGCAAGACCATCGCCAGCTACGACTACAACGTCGAGGTCACGCGCAAGGTCGTGGACATGGCCCACAAGGTCGGTGTGACGGTCGAGGGCGAGCTGGGCTGCCTGGGTTCGCTGGAGACCATGAAGGGCGACAAGGAGGACGGCCACGGCACCGATGCGACCATGACGCGCGAACAGCTGCTGACCGACCCCGAGCAGGCCGCGGACTTCGTGAAGAAGACCCAGCTCGACGCGCTGGCCATCGCCATCGGCACCAGCCACGGCGCCTACAAGTTCACCCGCAAGCCCACCGGCGACATCCTGGCGATCGACCGCATCAAGGAGATCCACCGCCGCATCCCCAACACCCACCTGGTGATGCACGGCTCGTCCTCCGTGCCGCAGGACCTGCTGGCCATCATCCGCCAGTACGGCGGCAACATGAAGGAAACCTACGGCGTGCCGGTCGAGGAGATCCAGGAGGCCATCAAGTACGGCGTGCGCAAGATCAACATCGACACCGACATCCGCCTGGCGATGACCGGTGCGGTGCGCAAGTTCATGGCCGAGAACCCCGAGAAATTCGACGCCCGCGAATGGCTCAAGCCGGCGCGCGAGGCCGCCAAGCAGATCTGCAAGCAGCGCTACATCGAGTTCGGCTGCGAGGGCCAGGGCCCCAAGATCAAGGGCGAGACACTGCAGGTCGTCGCCGCCAAGTACGCCAAGGGCGAGCTCGCGCAAGAAGTGGTCTAGGGCGCCAGCCCTACGCCCGGGCCGCCCGGCCAGCCACCCTCGCGGTGGCTTTTTTCTGCGCGCACAATCTCCGTCGTCCTTCGTTCCATCCCGACACCGCCGCCCCGCCATGACCACCGTCCACACCTCCTCCATCCAGAGCCTTCCGCTGCTCGCGCGCGGCAAGGTGCGCGACAACTATGCGGTCGGCGACGACCGCATCCTGATGGTCGCGAGCGACCGCCTCTCGGCCTTCGACGTGATCATGGGCGAGCCGATTCCCGGCAAGGGCGTGATCCTCACGCAGATGGCGCTCTGGTGGTTCGACCGGCTCGGCCACCTGTGCCCCAACCACCTGACCGGCGACGCGCCCGAAAGCGCGGTGACGCCGCAGGAAGTGCCCCAGGTCAAGGACCGCTCGATGCTGGTCAAGCGGCTCAAGCCGATCCCGGTCGAGGCCGTGGTGCGCGGCTACCTCGCGGGCAGCGGCTGGAAGGAATACCAGGAAGGCCGCGCCGTCTGCGGCGTGCCGCTGCCCGAGGGCCTGACCAACGCGAGCAAGCTGCCGCGGCCGATCTTCACGCCCGCGGCCAAGGCGGCGGCGGGCGCGCACGACGAGAACATCAGCTACGACAAGGTGGTCGAGGTCGTCGGCCCGGCGCTCGCCCAGCAGATCCGCGAGACCAGCATCGCGATCTACGAGGCGGCCGCGGCCATTGCCCTGGCCAAGGGGATGATCATTGCCGACACCAAGTTCGAGTTCGGCCTCGACGAGGCCGGCACGCTGGTGCTGATGGACGAGGTGTTGACGCCCGACAGCTCGCGCTACTGGCCGGTCGAGGGCTACGAGGCCGCGCTCGCGGCCGGCACGAATCCGCCGAGCTACGACAAGCAGTTCGTGCGCGACTGGCTCGAAGCCACCAAGATCAACGGCAAGCCGTGGGACAAGACGCCGCCGGCGCCGCGCCTGCCGGCCGAGGTGATCGAGAAGACGGCGGCCAAGTACCGCGAAGCGCTGGAGCGGCTGACGGGCTGAGCCGGGCGGCGGTGCGCGGGTGGCCGCGATGTGAATAAATCACAAACGCTTGGGCAATAGTCCCCGCCCGCGGAGAGCGGGATTTCCGACACTTTCCTCACCAGAACGGATGAGGACGTGCCATGAACCCGCAAACCGACTTGGATATCCACCAGGCCCCGCGCCAGATCGCCGCAGCCCCGCCCGACGCGCTGCAGGCCGCCATGCTCGCACGCGTGCTCGACGAGATCGACCATGGGTTGCTGCTTGTCGACCTGACCGGGCGCATCCTGCATGCCAACCATCCGGCGCGGCGCGAACTCGCCGCCGCCCGAGCGCTGCGCAGCGTCGAGGGCATGCTGTGCGCCGGCGGAGCGCGGGGGCAATCGAAGATCCGCTGCGCCCTCAAGGATGCGGAGCACGACTGCCGCAGCATCGTCGAGCTGGAACCCGAGCCGGCTGGCGAAGCGCTGTCCCTGGCCTTCATTCCGCTCGCCGTACTGCATGGATGCGCGTCGATCGACACAGTGTTGATCATGTGCAGCCGCCGCTCGGGCTGCGAGACCCTGACGATGCAGATGTTCGCGCGCGCCAAGCGCCTGACGCCGGCCGAGCAGGACATCCTGTCGCAGCTGTGCGCGGGACGACGGGCGGAGGAGATCGCCTGCCTGCATGGCGTCTGCCTGTCCACCGTGCGCACCCACATCAAAAACCTGCGGCAGAAGACCGGCCGCAGCAGCGTGCGCGAGCTCGTTCGCGAGCTCTCGCGCATGCCGCAGATCGTGTCGGCGCTACGGCTGGTGAGGCAGGACTGAAATACTGGGGGCGGACCGTATAGTCCGCGGATGCCGCCTAAACCTGCTGCATCCCGCGCCGAAGACCCGACCGCAGACGCGCTGCCGTCCGAGCTGCGCAAGCTCGCGGCGCTGGGCGTGCGGCGCCGCTACCGTACCCATGCCGTGCTGATCGAAGAAGGAGATCGGGGCGACTCGATCTACATCGTGCTGTCGGGGCGGCTGCGTGCCTTCGTTTCCGATGCGCGCGGGCGGGAGGTCACGCTGGGGCTGCATGGGCCGGGCGAGTACGTGGGCGAGATGTCGCTGGACGGCGGGCCGCGCTCGGCAAGCGTGCAGGCGGTGGAGCCGACCGTGTGCGCAATGGTGATGCGCGAGACCATGCTGCAGCACATCGCTGACGAACCCGAGTTCGCTTTGGCGCTCATCGTGCGGCTCATACGGCGAGCGCGGCTGGCGACGGAGAGCGCGCGGAGCATGGCGCTGCTGGATGTCTACAGCCGCTTGAAGCAGTTGCTTGAGGAGCGCGGGCAACCACAGCCTGACGGTACCCGTTGCATCATGGACCGTATTACGCATCAGGCGATTGCGAGCGAAATCGGCTGTTCGCGCGAGATGGTCAGTCGCCTGCTGAAAGATCTCGAAGGTGGTGGCTATGTTGCGCGGCGAGAACGGCGGCTGGTGCTGGCGAAAGCCTTGCCCGCGCGTTGGTAGCGGCCTGCTTCGGTTTCAGCGCACCGTCACCCAGCACCACTCCAGCCAGTTGTCGGGCCTGTGGACCGCTTCGACGTTGCTTCGCATGGCCCAGGGAATCACCTGACGATGCAGCGGGATGTGATGGACCTGCTCGTTGTGTTCGCGCAGGGCTGCCTTGATCAGTTGTTCGCGCTTGGCGCGGTCCGGCTCGACCGATGAGGCCGCGGCAAGCTCGTCGAGCTTCGGGTTCTTGTAGTCGCCCCAGTTGAAGTAGCCGACGCCGTTGGTGCCGCGCGAGCGGAGCACGGGTGTCAGCGTGACCTCCGCATCGGTGATCGTCCCGCCCCAGCCGAGCATGTACATCGAGATATCGAGCTTCTCGGCCTTCGCGAAGTACAAGGCCCTGGGTTGCGCATTGACGTTGACCTTGACGCCGATCTGCGACCACATTCCCGCAAGCGCGATGCAGATTTTTTCATCGTTGATGTAGCGATTGTTCGGACAGTCGAGGGTGACTTCGAAGCCGTTGGGGTAGCCGGCCTGCGTCATGAGCGTCCGTGCCCGCGGCAGGTCGAAGGGCAATCGCTTCTCGAGCTCGGCATCGTTGAAGTTGCCGAGCGGAGAGGGCGACATAACGCCGGTCGGGCGAGCCAGGCCTCGCATGACCGAGGTGCGCAGCGTCTCGATGTCTACGGCGTGGTAGAGAGCCTTGCGTACACGCACATCCTTGAACGGATTGCTGCCCTTGACGGAGCTGTACTTCAGTTCGTTCCGGCCTTGATCCATGCCGATGAAGATGACGCGATTCTCCACGCCATCCGCTACCTTCACGCCCGCCGCGGCGCGAAGCCGCTCCAGGTCCTGGGGCGGCGGATCGAGTACCAGTTGGAGTTCCCCGGAAAGCAGGGCGGCGGTGCGTGTCGAATCGCTCTTGATCGGTGTGTAGATCACCTCCTGCACATTGCCATCGAACTTGCCCCACCAGTTCGGATTGCGCTTGAAGACCGTCTTGTTGTCCGGTAGCCGCGAAACCACGACGAAGGGCCTGTGCCGTTGGCGTTCAGTGTCGTGTGGCGAATCTCCTTGGTCTTGAAATCCTGCGGCTTGACGGCGTCGTGCTGCTCGCACCATGACTTGCTCATCATCTGCACCAGCGCCGCATGCTCCAGGAAAATCGGATTGAACTGCGGGAGAGCGAACTCCACGGTCAGGGGGTCGACGATGCGGACTTCGCCGAGCGCTGACGCGTAGACACGGATTCCGGAGGCCGGGTCTCTCGCGCGCTCGACCGAAAAGACCACATCTTCTGCCGAGAACGCGCGGCCATCGTGAAACTTCACGTCGGGACGCAGCTTCATCCGCCACAGCTTCGGCGAGACCTGCTGCCATTCGGTCGCGAGCGCCGGAACGAGGTTCAGCTGCCTGTCGCGGCCAATGAGCGTTTCGTACACCTGGCCGTTGATCGAGTTGGTCAGCAACTCGTTCTGCGAATAGGGGTCGAGCGTTTGCAGGTCACCCTGGCTGGACCAGCGCAGGACCTGGGCGCCGGCGTCAGCGGCGTGCAGCGCGAGCGCTGCTGCGCATGCAGCGAGTGTGATCGATGCGGCGAAAGGCCTGGCACGTGAGTTCATGATGAGGCCTCCCGGGTGCTCAGGTCGGAGGTGAGGGATCGGTCGGGAATGGAAGCTCCCCGAACCCGACGCGGCGGGCATTGCCGGGGTCTACCCCCGGAATCGTCGGCACTTGCGGATTCCCGGGCTGGACGGGGCCGACCAGCAATGGCACCGCCGCGGCCTGCGAAAGCTTGTAGAGAATCTCGCCGGTGCCCAGCGGCCCATAGTTCGCCATCCAGTTCCGGCGCGTGAGCGCCCAGCCGCCTGCCGAGTAATCGGCGACTCTGGACGTCTTGTGCCGGCAGCCGGCGTAGCCGCCTACCGCGATCGTCTCCACGCCGGTGGCGAAGGTGCTGAAGGAACCTTCGCGCTTGACGTGGCTCGACGCGTTGTCCTCCGGCGGGGTCGGTCTGCGGCCGTTCAATTCATAGTCGGGATCGACGAAGTACGACTGCCGGCCCCTCACGCGTCTTCCGAACAACGAGTCGTTGCGCTCGATCCAGGCGTCGATCTCCTCGACTGCCTGCGCGCTGCAGTTGTGGACCTCGACGAGCCAGACGCCGTGCATCGCGATGGCGCCTGTTGAAGCCTTGGGCCGGGTGGGTGCGACCGCGACAAACGCCATCGTTCCTCTCTCGCTGTCGCTGTTCGCCACCTGCATCGGAAAAATCACGGCGAAGCAGCCGATGGCGGGATCCGTCGTCACCCAGAGCTTGCCGACCTGCACGAGATCACTTTTCTCTCCGGATGGGTTCTCCACGCGCACGCCGATCTGGTTCTCGGCTCCGGGCGGCAACCAGATCTCGAGAAAGCTGGCCGTCGCGCTGTCCGGCAGGATGTGCCATTGGAGCAAGCGAACCTCCGTCGGAGCCAAGCGGAAGCGGGCATGACAGCGCGATTCGTAGTGGTTGCCGACCGGGAAGACAACCGCGAGGTGTCCGTCGCGCAGGCGCACGAGCTCGTCGATGGCATGCTCGAGAATCGACTGGCCGTCATGCGGCCCTGCATGCGTCGCATAGCTGATGTTGACCGCTCCAAAGGAGCTCTCGCCCGCCCGGTGAATGATGAATCGCAGCCCGTCGATCACCTGCGCGCTCATCGATCCGCCCGAGGTGTCGACAACGGTTCCGAGCGGCAAATGCACGCCGATCAACTTCACCCGAGACACCATGTCCGTGAAGGGCCGCCTGCCCTTTTCCATGTCGGCCGCGTCCGGTCGAACGTATTCGCCGGCCGCGAGGCTTGTGATGTGGCTGCGGTGCGTCACGCGCCGAAGCACCGGCGGGTACACCTCCCTGGCGATCGGCGGTCCGATTTCCGGCTGCTGGTACTCGAATCCATAACCCATGTCGTCCGATCGCTTCCAATGCATCCCGCTTGCATTGGGAGAGCTCAGATCCTGGCTCCAAACGGCTTGGAATCTCGCGGCCAACTCAGGATGAAGAAAGCCGACGAAGTCGTCGATCACGCCCAGGAACGGCGCTGGTGTCTGGGAGCGTGCCGATATGCCGCGAAGATCTTCGTCGAACATAACGGGCTGGGCAACTTCGAAGCGGCCGATCTCCTGGATGCCGAACAACTCGAGCACGCGCAGCCATGGGTACGGTTCGTGCAGTTCGAGTTCTATGCTTCGGTAGCATGCCCGCTGGGGAAGCTTCCATGCATCGGCGTCGGGATGATCGGCTGAATCTTTCTCGAATAGGCGATCGGACGCGGAATGGCCAGCGCATGCTTGAAGCGCATTTCCACGAAAGATGCAAAGGCCAGGGCGAGGGAGATCAGTTCGCCCGTCCAACGCCGCCGCTCCAGTTCCAACTGGCCGATGGAGTCCCAGAACGCGTACTGCGGCGTCAACTGCGTCAAGATCTCGCTGGCCCTTTCGTCACGCAGTTCCGCCCACGATTCCATCAACTTGAGCTGACGTCCGAAGAATGCGAAGAACTCGGTGTTGGTGGGCCTGCGCAAGGTTGCGATGTCCCGGTTGCCACTTGCACGAAGCCGCACGCCGGCTCTCGGAGTGCCCGGGGTAGCGCCGACGATCGAGAACTCCAGCGGTGCGATCAATTCGACCAGGCTCGTGTACAGACGCACGCTCGGAGCCCACAATGCCATGCTGCGCGGGTCATCGATGGCTGGATACGAGGGTTCAATCAGCAGGCTGTCGTTGAGCTCGTCGACGATTCCGCCGCGCGTCTTGACCAAAGCATCGACCAGCATCAGGTTCAAGGCCACTCCGCCGTATTCGGGCTGCGCCGCCGACCCCATCGATCCCATGGACCCCATGGACCCCATTGATCCCATCGATCCCATCGAAATTGACATGGCTTCTCCTCAAAGTGTTCTTACAGACGGAGGTGCTAGGTCAGCCCGACCCGCTCCAGCGCGCGCGCGTACTCCGTGCCGAGCGGCCCGATCAGCCACCCGGATTTCTTCTTGAAGTCATCCAATCGATATGCGGGCGCCAGGCCCAGAAGCCCCTGGACGGCGTTGCGTCCCGCGGCAATGTCTCCGCTCATTGACCTTGCCCTTGGAATCCGT
>NZ_JAGGNU010000017.1 GCF_018614915.1 Variovorax paradoxus
CTGCCGCGCAGGCTCCTAGGTCAGCAGCTGCGCCATGCCGGCCAAAGGCACGACGAAATCGGGATCGACGCAGGCCAGCGCACTCAGCGGCATGCTCGGCTCGATCGCATCCTGCGGATCCTGAACGACGGCGATGCCTCCGCATTGCTTGATCGCCCGCAGCCCCGCCGTACCGTCGTCCAGCGCGCCCGTGAGGATGACGCCCACGGCACGCCGGCCGCAGCACAGTGCCGCCGATCGGAACAGCGGATCGATCGCGGGCCGCGCGTGATGCTCTTTCGGGCCGCGCGACAACCTGATCGCGCCGTCTTCGAGCAGCATGTGATGGTCCGGCGGGGCGATGTAGATGGTGCCGGCGGCGGGCACTTCCCCATCCTGCGGCGCGACCGCAGGGTTCGGGCCCTGCGCGCTCACCAGCTCGGGCAGTCGGCTCGGATGGGCACCGATGTGCTGCACGAAAAGAATGGGTGCAGGGAAATCGGGCGGCAGCGCGGCCGCCAGCCCCAGCATGGCGTTGACGCCTCCCACGGAGGCTCCGATGACGATCAGGTTCGAATCGGCGAGTGGCTCCATGTCGCAACTGCCGGCAATCGGCGTGCCTGCGTCTGCTGCAAGAAGAACAGGAAGGAGCCGGCACGCGGCTTGCCGGACACCTATCGACACTCGACCCAGGAAAGCGCATGACCTTGCCCGAGCACTACCAAGCCGCCTGCGCGCTGAGCCCGAAGGCTGCCAGGCTGGCCGCGCGCATGCTCGACCGCAGCACCGCGCTCCCCTTCGCATGGCGCTTCTCGCTGCGCGTCGCGCTCGCGGAGCGCGGCCGCAGCGCCGCGGCGCTGACCGATTCGGACCTTGCGGCGCTCACGAGCCTGCCCCGCACCAAGGTCGGGGGTCGAGCCGATCGCCTGCCCAACGCCGAGCAGAGCGAGGCATGTGCCTTCTTCGAAAGCGTCTGCCGCTCGATCATCCGCGAGGGACAACGCAAGAACCGACCAACGAAAGAGACACGCCCATGATGACCTTGCTCACCCAACTCGCCGACCCGGCCTTCGACCATTCGAGTCCGGCGCCGGCCCAACGCTATTTCCAGGTCGTCACGTGGCATGGCAGGGTGATGGTCCGCGTCACGACAGAGGCGCTGCTGGCGCTCGGGTCAGATCCCGAGACGGAAAGCCTCGATTCGACCTTGGCGCTTCAGATGCCCCGGCTGCGCTCGCTCGCGCTGCAGCTGGCGGGGCGCAGCCAATGCCGCGAAGTCACGATCCGCAGCAGCGACATCTGGTGGTCGGGTGCAGATCGCTGAGCACAGTGCCGTCAACAGGAACGATTCCCTCAGGAGCACACGAATGAACGCATCCTCCGCTCGACCGCCCCGGAACCCGCAGACCCCGGCGCAAAAGGCCATGAAGCAAGCGGCCAAGACGCCGGCAGAAAGCGGCGAGCCGCCGGTCGGGCCGAACGACGGCCCGGCCACCACGCGCAAGAACCAGCCCGTTCCCCCCGGCGATGCCGGCGTCGGCGAATCCGACAACCAGGGCAGTTCGCCCTATGGGCAGCCCGGCCGTCCGGAGAAGCCGCAACGGGAACGCTGAGGCGTTGCGCTCCCGTCAGCGCAAGTCCGGGCGCCTGCGTTCCTCGCCCGGCCGCGAACCCGGCTCTGGTGCGGCAGAGCGGCCCAGGCGGCTCTTCAGGCCCGCCGCGCGCGCCTCCGCGGTGCTGAACTCGTGGGCCGTGCCCTTCTCGTGCGCAGCCCGCCCGCCTTCACGCGCGATGTCGCGCTGCCGCGCAGGATCCATTCCCGCAAAGCCGCGACCGCGCACGCGCGGGGTGTGGATGGCGTCGTCGTCGTTCACCGTCATGCAGTTCTCCTTTTCCGGCTCGATGCAAACAAGACGCGCCGGCCAAGGGCTGCGCGCCGACACCGTAGGCGGCAAACGGCGTGCCGACACTCACCGCCGGCCATGGCCGGCGCCGCCCTGCAGCGCGCGGCGCGAACTGCTGCACGGCTTGCTGCATTTCTTGCAGCACCGACCGCCTCGAGCCCGTCTCAGTCGATCGCGCCGCGCCGCTCCACCGGCTCGATCCTCATCTCCTGGCGGTACTTGGTGACCGTCCGCCGCGCGATGCGAAAACCCTGTTGGTCCAGCTGGCGAGCCAGTTCCGCATCGCTCAAGGGGGCATCGACGGGCTCCGCGGCGATCAGCTCCCGCAAGAGCTGCTTGATGGCCGTCGGCGCGCTCGCGCCGCCGCTGCTGTGCTCGAGACCGCGCGAGAAGAAATACTTGAGTTCGTAGACACCGGCGGGCGTCGCCATGTACTTGTGATGAACCGTGCGCGAGACGGTCGACGGATGCACGCGAACGGCATCGGCGATCGCGCGCAGGCCCAGCGGCTTCATCGCCAGCGGCCCGTGTTCGAGAAAGAGCTTCTGGTTCGCGACGATCGCCTGCGCCACGTCGCGGATGGTCGAGCTTCGCTGGGCGAGGTTCTGCACGGTCCAGCGCGCGCGCTCCAGGCAACCGGCCATTTCGGCGCTGCGGCCGCTGCGTTGCTGCTCGAAGAGCCGTGCGTAGGCCTGGTGCAGCCGCAGGCGCGGCAGCACAGCCTCGTTGAGGACCGCGGTCCAAACGCCACGGTGTTTGCGCACGATGACGTCGGGTGTCACGAAGGCAGGGACCGCCGCCTCGTGCTGCCAGCCCGGCCGCGCATTCAGCCGGCGAATGCAGTCGGCCGCCTCCTGGACGCACGACAAGGGTTCGCCGAGCGCAGCCGCGAGGCGGCCGAGCTTGCGCGAGGCCAGCAGCTCCAGGTGTTCCGATGCGATGCGGCGCACGCGCTCGCGCAGCGCCGGGTCGTCGATGCAGGGCAGCTGCAGCAGCAGGCATTCCGACACGCTGCGCGCCCCGACGCCGGGCGGGTCCAGCGCCTGGACGCGCCGCAGCGCGCCATGGAGCGCTGCCTCGATGTCTTCCCCGGGCTCCCCGACGACAGCTGCGATGTCCTCGAGCGAAATCCGCAGATAGCCGTCGTCATCCAGAGACTCGACGACCGCAGCCGCGAGCATCCGGTCCTGTTCGCCCAGGCGCAGCACGCCGAGCTGCGCATGCAGGTGCTGGCGCAGCGACGCGACCGCCGGCACGCGCTGCAGCGCATCGATGCTCTCGTCGTGCGGCAGGCGCCCGGCCGGTGCCGCAGCGCCGCCGCCGAAGTGTTCGAAGAACTCGGGTGCTTCGATCGAATTTCCTTCGAAGACGGAGCCCGGACTCGCCACGGAGGGCTGCTCGAATTCCAGAAAGGGATTGTCCTCGGCGGCCTCCTGCAGGGCCTGCGCATAGTCGAGCGACGAGAGCTGGAGCAGGCGCACGGCCTGCTGGAGCCGGGGCGAGAAGATGGTGGCCTGGACGGCGCGGGCTTGCTGAACGATCGAGGTCATGGGGCTCCTTGGGCGCGAGCGAAAGCGCAACCGTCGTGCCAGCGTGCCGCACGGCTTTTTGTAATTCTTTTGTTTGCCAATACGGCTGCCGAGGTTCTTCCGCGAGGAACGATTGCAGCAAATCTTGCCGGCCGGATCGATGTGCATCGGCGCACGCTTGCCGCAAACTCGCTGTATGAGAAAAGCACCCTCCACCCCGGTCCGCACCAGCCTCTTCACTGGCCTCGGCCTCGTCGCGGCAGGCCTCATGGTCGGTCGGGCGATGCAGCGCCGGGCAGCTGCCCGCCCCACGAGCGCGGTCGAAGCCCGTGTCGAGGAAGAGCTCCAGGCGCTGCGCGAAAAGCTGGACCGGCAGGCCCGGGAAGCGCGTCGCATGGACCATGAGTTCCGCACGCCCATCGGCGCCGTGGCGGCCGCCGTGGAACTGCTGTCCACCAGCCCCGATGCAGCGCTCCAGGCACAGGCGCGACAGGTGATCTCAAGGCAGCTGGCGCGTATGACTGCGCTGACGGAAGAACTGCGCGAACTCGCACGCGATCACTGCGAGCCTGGAGGTCGCCACGGGCCGCCCAGCGCACCAGAATGACCGTCCGGGCCGGCAGGGCGGCCGGCAAACGTGGGGGAAGTGATCGTGGGACATGCGCTGATCGTTGAAGACGACGATGACTCGGGGCGGATGCTCGCCTCGCTGGTCCGGCAGGAGGGCCATTCGGCGGCCACTGCCCTGTCGCTCGCGGATGCGCGCCGTTTCCTGGCCATGCAGCAACCCGACCTGCTGCTGCTCGACTTGCACCTGCCGGACGGCAACGGACTCGACCTGTTCGACGACTCGGGCCTGCTTTCCGACACCGAGGTCGTGCTCATGACCGGCCAGGCAAGCCTGGAGACTTCGATCAAGGCGCTGCGGCTCGGCGCCGCCGACTACCTGGTCAAGCCGGTCAATCCGCAGCATCTGAAGAGCCTGCTCTCGCGCCTGATCCGGCCCTCGAAGCTGCGCGCCGAGCTGGCCGAGATGACCGAGCAATGGCGCGAGACCGGCCGCTTCGGCCCGCTGATCGGCGCCGCCGAAACCATGCAAAGCGTTTACCGGCAGATCGCGCGCGTCGCCGGCACTGCCGTCAGCGTCTTCATCCAGGGCGAGAGCGGCACCGGCAAGGAGCTGGTGGCGCGCGCGGTGCACGAACTCAGCCGCCGCCGCGAGCAGCCCTTTCTCGCGGTCAACTGCGGCGCCATCTCGCCGCACCTCATCGAAAGCGAGATCTTCGGCCACGAACGCGGCAGCTTCACCGGCGCGGAGCGCCAGCACCAGGGCTTTTTCGAGCGGGCGCACGGCGGCACCCTGTTTCTCGACGAAGTGACCGAGATGCCGCTGAACCTGCAGGTGAAGCTGCTGCGGGTGCTGGAGAGCGGCACCTTCATGCGCGTGGGCTCCACCCAGCTGCAGCAGACCGACGTACGCATCATCGCCGCCACCAACCGGGACGCGGCCGACGCGGTGATGCGTGGCGCACTGCGCGAAGACCTGCTCTACCGGCTCAATGTCTTTCCGATCTCGCTGCCGCCCCTGCGCGACCGCGCGAGCGACATTCCGCTGCTCGCGCGACGCTTCCTCGAAGAGCTGCAGCGCGAGGAGCGGGCCACGAAGCGCTTCACGCCGGAGGCCTTGCAGAGGCTCCAGTCCTACCCCTGGCCCGGCAATGTGCGGGAGCTGCGCAACGCGGTGCAGCGGGCCTGGGTGATGGCGCATGGCGAGCGCATCGACGACGAATGGCTGCCCAAGCCCCCATCCGCCCCATCCGCCGCCACCGGCCAGGGCGCGCCGGCGATCCGCCGCGAAGCAGGACAGCTGCCGCAGGCCGCACTCGGTGAGCTCGGCGATGGGGGGCGGCAGCTCAGCATTCGCGTGGGCACCTCGCTGTCGGAGGTGGAACGACAGTTCATCCTCGCGACCTTCGACTATTGCGGCCAGCACAAGGAACGCACCGCGGCGCTCCTGGGTATCAGCATGAAGACGCTCTACAACAGGCTGAAGGAATACAAGCTCTGAGGACGCGGACAGCGCACGGGCGCGCGGGCATGCGGATTGCCAGGGGCTCGGACATGGAGGGCGCAGGCGGCGCCCGCCAAGTTGTTGTGGACGGGAGCCATCCCATGACGAAGGTCTCAGAGCTCATGACGCGCGGGGTGCGTGCGATGTCGCCGCGCGACTCGGTGGCGGCGGCTGCGCGGATGATGGACGAATTCAAGCTGGCGGTCGTGCCGGTCTGCGACGACGGCACGCTCGTCGGCTTGGTCACCGACCGCGACATCACCGTGCGGGCCGTGGCGCGCGGCCTGCCGCCTTTGACCACCCCGCTGGGCTTCCTGATGAGCACCGCACCTCTGTGGTGCTACGAGGACCAGTCGATCGACGAGGTGCAGCGCACGATGAAACATTGCCCGCTGCACAGGTTGCCCGTGATCGACCGCGAGCGGCGCCTGGTCGGCATGCTGTCCCTCGGCGCCGCGCCAGTCGACGAAAGCTGAGCCGGGCTCAGGCTGTCGGCGCGCCGGCGCCGCGCTTCTTCGCGAGCACCTCGGCCATGGTGGCGAGCAGTCGCGCGGTTTCGACCGGCTTGGTCAGCTGCGCGTCGAAACCCTGCCGGACCAGGTTCACGCCGTTGCGCTCCCCGCCCCAGCCGGTGAGCGCGATCAGCCCCAGGCGCTCGCCACCCGGCATGGCGCGCAGTCGCTGCGCCGCTTCGATGCCGCTCATCCCCGGCATGCCGATGTCGAGGACGACGACCTCGGGGCTCGCGAGCTCGACGCTCGCGATGGCCTCGGGGCCGCTGGACGCCAGCGCGACCTCGTGCCCCGCGGATTCGAGCAGTGCGCCGAGCGTCCATACGGCATCGGCGTTGTCGTCGACGATCAGCACCTTCAGGCGGCGCGGCTCCGCGGCCTCCGCAGATTCGGGCGGCCGGGTCTGCGCGCTGCCGGCAGGACGAGGCGCACCCAGGGGAAGCACGACCCGGAAGCGGCTTCCCTTGCCCGGCCCCTCGCTGTGCGCACTCACCTGTCCTCCGTGCAGCTTGACGATGTTGCGCACCAGCGCCAGCCCGACGCCCAGCCCCTCGTTGTTGCGGTGCGGCGCCGCCGGCCCCTGCGCGTAGAGGTCGAACACGCGCTCCATGGTTTCGGCGTCCATGCCCAGCCCGTTGTCGCGCACGACGATCTCCACCGTGCCATCGACGGCCCGCGCCTCCAGCGCCAGCTCGCCGCCCGGGGGCGTGTACTTCGCGGCGTTGGCGAGAAGGTTGACCAGCGCCTGCTCGATCCGCAGGGGGTCGACGTGCAGGGAGACCGGCGCATCCGGCAGTACCAGCGACAGCTTGTGCTGCGCGGCGTCGATCAGCGGCTGGACCGTCTCGACCGCGGCCTCGATCAGGCCGAGCAGCGTGGCGTCGCGCAGGTGCAGCTCGAGCCGGCCGACGGCCAGCCGCGAGACGTCGAGCAGATCGTCGAGCAGCACCTTCATCGTGCGGGCCTGGCGCCGCACGATCTGCGCCGCATGCGCACGCTGCGGCCCGCTCGTGCTTTCGCTTTCGAGCAAGGCGGCCGCGCTGCTCACCGAGGCGAGCGGATTGCGCAACTCGTGCGAAAGCACGGCGATGAAGCGGTCTTTCGCCGCATCGGTCTGTTCGAGCTCGGCACGCGCGGCTTCGGTTTCCTTCAGCGCGTCGAGCAGCTCGGCCCGGCTGCGCTGCAGTGCGGCCTGCGCCTCGCGCGCCGCACTTTGGTCGCGCAGGATCTTCACGAAGCCGATCGCGCCGCCCGAGCTGTCCTGCATGCGCATGAGCGTGCCGCTGCCCCAGAAGCGGCTGCCGTCCTTGCGCAGATGGAAGCGCTCGTCCGCCGCCCGTGCCTCGGAGAGGGCGGTCAGCGCCTCCTGCTCCGGCGCGCCGGCCTGGCGGTCTTCGGGGGTGAAGATGATGTCGGCGCGCTGCCCCAGGGCCTCGGCCTCGGTATAGCCGAGCAGGCGCTCGGCGCCGACATTCCAGCTGGAGATGATGCGCTCGACGTCGGTCGAGAAGATGGCGT
The DNA here is from genome assembly GCF_018614915.1 of Variovorax paradoxus. Classification (GTDB taxonomy): domain Bacteria; phylum Pseudomonadota; class Gammaproteobacteria; order Burkholderiales; family Burkholderiaceae_C; genus Variovorax; species Variovorax paradoxus_K. The sequence continues at coordinate 7,514 of NZ_JAGGNU010000017.1, forward strand.
AGTCGCGCGCGCTCTCGATCACCAGGCGCAGGCGCTCTTCGCTGCGGCGCAGCGCCTCCTGGGCGCGCATGGCGTCGCCCACATCGCGGGCGATCGCGGTGCCGCCGACGATCTGCCCCTGCCCGTCGGCGATCGGCGACACCGTGAGCGCCACGTGGATGTCGCTGCCGTCCTTGGCGCGCTGCAGCGTTGCCAGGCCTTCGATGCTGCGGCCCTCGGCCACGCGCTCCAATAGGTCCGCCGTCTCGCCCTGCTGCGCGGCCCCGGCAAGCATCGCGAAGGGACGGCCCACAGCTTCCGCGGCGGCATAGCCGAGCACGCGCTGCGCCCCCGCGTTCCAGCTCAGGATGGTGCCGTCGCGCGAGAAGCTGATGATGGCGTCCATGGACGAAGCCACGACCGCCGAGAGCCAGCGGCTCACTTCCTCGGCCTGCCTGCGCTCGGTGATGTTGATGAAGGAAAGCACCACCCCGGCGATGCGGTCCTCGGCCGTGCGGTAGGGCAGGAGGCGCGCCAGGAACCAGCTGCCTTCGTCGCCGCCCACCTCACGCTCGACCGGGGCCAGGCGCTCCAGCACGCGCTGCGCGTCTTCCTGGAGCTCGGGGTACTGGAACTGCGGCGTGAGGTCGCTCAGCGGCCGCCCGACGTCGCCCGGGATCAGGTTGAAGAGGCGCACGGCCGAGGGCGTGTAGCGCGTGATGCACAGCTCGCGGTCCAGGAAAACGGTCGCGATGGCGGTCGCATCCATGAGGTTCTGCATGTCGCTGTTGGCATGCGCCAGTTCATCGACCTTGCCCTTGAGCTCGTGGTTGACGGTGGTCAGTTCCTCGTTGATGGATTGCAGCTCCTCGCGGCTGGTTTCCAGCTCCTCGGTCGCCGAGCGCAGCTCCTCGTTGATGGCCTGGAGCTCCTCGTTGCTGGCCTTGAGCTCCTGGGTCGAGGTTTCGTACTGCTCGACCGTCTCGTGCAGGTGCATGCGCATGCGCTCCAGCTCATGGTCGAGCTGCGCAACGAGCGGTGTGTCGCCCTCGCCGGCGTGGCTGACGGCCGGCACGGCCGGCAGCTCGTCGTCGACGCCGTTGAACAGCACCAGGGTCAGGTCGAGGCCGTCGTCCTTCTGCGGCACCACGCGAAGTGCGATCGGCCGCGTCTCGTCGCCGATCGGCGTCGCCACGCCGAGCGTCTCCACCGGCTGGCCGCTCTGCTGCGCCTGGTGAAGCGCGGTGCGAAGCTCGATGCGCAGCGCCGAGGGGACCAGGCGCAGCAGGTCGCGGCTGGGCTCGCCCGCGCTTTGCTGCAGCAGCCGGCCGGCGCTCGCGGAGAGATGGACGATCTCGTGCCGGGCATCGACCAGCACCGAGGGCGGCGCGAGCTGCTCGAGCAGCTTCAGGTGCAGCTCGCCCCAGGAGATGCGGCCACCGGCGCCCCGGCTGCCGACGCCGGTGCGCGGAGGCTGTTCGAACACGTGGTCCGCGATGACCGGAGGCCCGTGCCTGGCGCTGCGTACCCGCAGCGCCAGTGCCGGCGTGCTCGGACCCGACAGCACCGGCGCGCCCTGGCGGGGCGCCGGCCGCTGAAGGTAGATCCGATGCTTCTTGTCGAGGACGCTGAAGTACGGGCTGCCGTCCTCCACCGATTCCGAGGCCCCGAGAAAGAGCCGGCCCTGCGGCAGCAGCGCGAAATGCAGCACGTCGAAGACCCGCGCCTGGGCTTGCGGGTCGAGGTAGATCAGCAGGTTGCGGCAGGTGATCAGGTCCAGCCGCGAGAACGGGGAATCCTTCAACAGGTCGTGGGCGGCGAACAGCACCATTTCGCGGAGCTCGCGCCGCACGCGGTAGTTGCCATGCTCCCTGACGAAGAAGCGGCGCAGGCGATCGGGCGAAACGTCGGCCTCGATGGCGCTGGGATAGACGCCCTCGCGCGCGATCTGCAACGCGTTGTCGTCGAGGTCGCTGGCGAAGATCTGGATGATGGGCGCCACGTCGAGCATGCGCGCATGCTCGGCCAGCAGCATGGCGAGCGAATAGGCCTCCTCGCCGGTGGCGCAGGCAGTGACCCAGACGCGCACCGCGTCGCCCGGACCCTTGCCGACGAAGAGCTCGGCCAGGTGCGGCTCCAGCGCCTCGAAGCAGTTGGGATCGCGAAAGAAGTTGGTGACGCTGATCAACAGGTCCTGCAGCAGCGCGCCGGCCTCGCCCGGCCGGGTGCGCAGGCAGACCAGGTAGGCGGCCAGGTCGCCGACGCCGTTGACCTGCATGCGCCGGCCGATCCGGCGCAGGATGGTCGCGCGCTTGTAGTAGGAGAAATCCCGCCCGGTGCGTGCACGCAGGAAGCCGAGCACTTCGCGCAAGAGCGCCTCTTCGGGTTCGGCCGCCTGCGCATCCGCCGGATGCGCACCCTCCTCCGGCGGCAGGCGCAGCTTCTTCTCGATCTGGTAGTACTCCAGGAGGCGCTCGGCCATCTGCCGCACGGGCAGCACCCAGTCGACCATTCCGGTGGCGATCGCCGCATGGGGCATGCTGCTGTGCTCGGCCTCCTCGGGGTCCTGCGCGATGGTGAGGCCGCCGCGCTCCTTGATGCGCTTGATGCCGATGGCGCCGTCGCCGTTGCCGCCCGACAGCACCACGGCTGCCGAATGAGGACCGTGCGTATCGGCCAGTGCGCGGAAGAAGTAGTCGACGGCCATGCGCCGGCCGGCCACGGCTTCGAGTTCCGTGAGCCGAAGGTAGCCGTTGGCCGAACGGATGGCCTTGCCGGGCGGGATCACATACACCGTGTTGGCAACGACCTTGCTGGTCTCCTGCACTTGCAGCACGCGCATGGACGTCGCGCGCTGAAGGATCTCTGCCAGGATGCTTTCGCGCTCGGCCGCCAGATGGAGCACGACCACGAAGGCGATGCCGCTGGCAGGCGACACGGTCGAGAAGAAGGCCTGCAGCGCCGGGATGGCGCCGGCCGATCCGCCGAGTCCGACCAGTGGCGTCAATTCGTAGCCGCGCGTGGGCACCACGTTGTCGATCAGCTCGGCAAGGTCTTCCTCGAGATGGTCAGGGTTGTTTTCGGTCATGTGTCCGGCCTGGCATGCGCGACGAGGAAGATTATGCGAGCCGGCGGCCGAGTCCCTTCCGCCGCAATGCACGGCTGCAGTCCGGGACTCGGGCGCTCAGGACGAATCCGAATCGCGCATCTTCCTTTCAGTCTCCTGCATGCGGTCGAGCACCTGCTCGGGCGCCACGTCGCGCGCCAGCTCGTGCAGTTCGGGGTTGTCGGCTGCGGGCACATTCATGTGCTGAGCGACCTGCGACGCCAGCTCGACCAGGCGGGTGATCTCGTGCTCGCTCAGGAGGCTGATCTGCAGGTCGAGATCCGCGCGCTGGTCGGCGAGCGCGGCCATCCGGTTCTGACTCACCAGCACGAAGGTGGAGACGAAGATGGCCTCGACCGACGCCACCATCGCGAGCACGACAAAGGTCGGATCGAACTTCTCGATGCCGGGCACCCAGCCCAGGTTGATCACGATCCACGCGCCGTACAGCACCAGGTGCAGGTAGACGAACTTCATGCTGCCGGCAAAGGCCGTGATGGCGTCTGCGATCTTGTCCTGGGCACCGGTCGCCGCCTTCTCCCGGCGGCGGCGCTCGATCAGCGCGCCGATGTTGCGGTCGATGACCGCGCTCACCTCGCCGGAACGGGTGTTCTCAGGCGTCGCCATGGCCGTGGCCGGTGATCGCCGCCAACTGCGAGCGGTAGCGCGCGCGCGTGCGTGCCGCCTCGGCATCGGGCACGCACAGATAGATCTCGTGGCCCGGCCTGGCCTCCACCCGCAGGCCGCTGGAACGCAGCATGGCCTCGACGCCCTCATGGTTGGCGGCCCACCAGTTGGTCGGGTCGCCGGCCAGCGAATGCTCGATGAAGGCCATCTTGGGCCAGCCCGATTCGAGCAGCGGCGTGCGCTCGTCGATCGCGCAATCGGCGGTATTGGCGTAGACCGAATCGCCGGGCATGGTGAGTGTCTGGAACATCATCAGGCGGCGCGTGCGCGCAGCGAGCAGATCGAGCGCCAGCAGCGGATAGCGCAGGTGGTAGAAGACGCCCATGAACCACACCAGGTCGAATGTTTCGCTGCTACGAGCGATCTCGTAGACCTCCATGCGGCGGAACTGCACGCGTTCCTCGAGTCCGAACTGCCGGCACGCCCAGTCGGCTTGTGCCAGGTAATGCGCATCGACGTCGATGCCCAGCACAGAGGCGCCGCGCCGCGCGAGCTCGAAGCTGTAGAAGCCCGCGTTGCAGCCCACGTCGAGCACGCGCCAGCCGCGCAGATCGCTCGGCACGAAGGGCGCGATCTGCAGCCACTTGAAGCGCGGGAAATCGCCGCCCAGGAAATGCTGCGGCGCCGTCTGCACGCCGCCCGGCAGATGCAGGTTGTGGAACCAGGGCCCCAGCGCCTCGATGCAGCGCTGCAGCGCTGCAGGGGAGTGGGAGCTCTCCGTGCTGGCATTCGGCATCGGCGGCCCTTTCACGCCTCCGCGGCTGTGCGGACCTCGAACACATAGCGCTCCAGCTGCTCTGCACGGTGCGCGGCCGTGTGCTCCGCAAGAACGCGCTCGCGTGCGCGCGCGCCCACCGCGCGGCGCTCCGTCTCCGGCAGTTCGCGCAGCAGCTGCAGCACCTCGGCGGACGACCGGGCGAGGAAGATTTCCTGTCCCGGAACCAGCAAGGTCTCGATGCCTTCCCACCGGTCGCTGATGATGGGCGTGCCGCAGGCGGCGGCCTCGAACAGCCGCACGCTCGGCGACCAACCGGCCGCGATCATGTCGGCGCGCGTGACGTTGAGCGTGAAACGCTGGGCGTTGTAGAAGGCACGATGCTCGGCCGGCGGCAGGTGCGGGATGTAGCGCACGTTCTGTGGCCAGTCGAGCTCCTGCGGGTACTTCGCCCCCGCCACGGCGAAGCGTCCTTGCGCCCACTGGCGCGCCGGCGCCAGCAGCATCGACTCGACGCTCGGTTGCCTGTCGGTGCTGTAGGTGCCCATGTAGCCGAGCTCCCATGCAGGCTCGCAGGGCTCGGGGTGATAGAGCTCGGGATCGACGGCGCAATAGAGCACGCGCGCGGCCGGCGACCCGAACTCCCGCTCCAGCCTGCGCAGTACCGGGCCGCCGGTGAAGGAGAGATAGAGGTCGTAGCCGGCGATCTGGCGCGCCTCCAGGTAAGGCGCCTCGTTCGGCGGGGGATCCGCCAGCCGTGCCAGGGTGACGGGCGTGTCGATGTCGTAGAAGGCGACGATGCCGCCGGCTTCGTCGTGAACCCAGTCGCCGACCTCCACGCCGTCGCGCACGAAGGAGCCGACGATCACCAGATCGGCCTGCCCCACGTCGTCGGTGTGGCGCTGCCGCAGCGCATCGATGTCCTCGTACAGCATGGTGCGGCCGAAGGGCGGATGGGGCATGTCCCGGTGCCCGGCGTACCAGGGCACGTCGCACTCGAGAAACAGCACGTCGTGGCCGCGCCGGGCCAGCTCGCGCACCAGGCCGCGGTAAGTCGTCGCATGGCCGTTGCCCCAGGACGAGGTGATCGACAAGCCGATGATGACGATGCGCAGCCCGCCCTGCCCGCCCGCGGATTCCGATGCGTTCATGACACCTCCTCCAGCTTTCGCGCCCGGACCGGATCGCGGCCTTCGAGCAGCGCCTCGAGCTGCGCGGCCCGGTGCGCATAGGTGTGCTGCGAGAGCACGCGCGAAAGCGCAGCCTGCCCGATCGCGTGGGCCGTTGCAGGATCGAGCCGCGCCAGGTGCTCGGCCACCTCTTCGCCGCTCGCCGCCACCAGCACCTCGCGTCCCGGCGCGAGGAAGAGCTCGATGCCCTCCCACGCATCCGTGATCAGGCAGGCCGCGGCACCGGCGGCCTCGAAGACCCGCGTGGCGGGCGAGAAGCCGTAGCGGGCCATGCTCTCGCGGCTGATGTTGAGCACCGCCTTGGGCGTGGCGTTGAAGGCGTTGTGGTCGGCCGTGTAGACATGGCCGATGGACTTGACGTTGCGCGGCATGGGCTTGTCTTCCCAGCCGCTGCCACCCAGCAGGAAGCGCGCCTCCGGCAGCAGTTCGGCGGCATGCAGGAAGAAGGACTCCACGCGCGCTTCGCGGTCGGGCAGGCGGTTGCCGAGAAACGCGAGGTCGGCCACGAAATGCGGCAGCGGGTCGACCGGATGGTGCGTCGAGGGATCGAGCGCGTTGTAGATGGGCACGCAGGCGCGCGCGCCGAAGCCTTCATAGGCGCGCACCACCGGCTCGCCGCCGCCGTAGGTCAGCACCAGGTCGTAGCGCGGCACCAGGCTGCGGAAGGGATCGGCCGCGTCGGCGCCGATGCGCTCCAGCGTGGCGGGCGCATCCACGTCCCAGAAGGCGACGCGGGTGGCGGGCCCCTGCAGGTCGAGTACCGCCGCCTCGAGCAGCGCGTCGAACACGCCGACGCCGCTGGCCTTGACGACGAGGTCGGCGCCGCGCGCCGCTTCCACCATGCGCAGCGCGTGGTGATCGCCCGCGCCGGGATAGACGATCACCTCGGCCCATTCCGGGTCCTCGATGTCGCGGTGCTGCTGCCGGCCGTAGGCATCGGGCTCGAAGAAGCGCACGCGATGCCCGCGCTCGTGCAGCGCACGGACGATGCCGCGGTAGTAGGTGGCGGCGCCGTTCCAGTAGGCGGAGACGAGGCTCGATGCGAAGAAGGCGATGTCCATCTTTCTCACTTTCATGCAGGGCTGGAGGCTGGTGCGGGCTGCAGTTCGGCGTGGATCGCGAACAGCTCGTCCACGCGGTGCGAGCAGGTGTGGCGGCCCAGGATGGTCTTGCGGCCGCAGGCGGCGATCTCCCGCGCCATGTCCTGGTCGGCCAGGAGGGAGCGCAGCAGTCGCATCATGGCCACGCCGTCCTGCGCCACGAGATAGTCGCGCCCGGGGTGGAACAGGCCCTCACGGTCGTCCCATGGGGCGGAAACGAGCGGTATGCCGCATGCGAGCGCCTCGAACATGCGGATCGTCGGAATGCCGGGCAAGGCCGCCGCATACGGCCGACGCGGAACGTGCACGGTGGTCTTGTAGCGCGCGAACACGCGTGGCACCTCGTGGTTGGGCAGCCAATCGCCATAGTCGATGCCGGCCGTGCGCAGCCGCTGCAGGGCGCGCTGGGGGTAGCGCACGCCGTGCACGCGGGCCTTGAGACGAAGCGCGCTGACAGGCGCAAGCAGGAACTCGCCGAGCTCGGCCTCGCGCTCGTCATCGCCCCAATTGCCGATCCACACCAGGTCGCCCGCGAGGCCTTCGCCCGCAACCGGATGGAAACGGCGCGCGTCGGCGGCCTCGTGCCAGGTCCAGGCCCGGCGTGCCCACCCGTTGCGGCGATAGAGGTCGCGAATCACGTCGCCGAAGGCGAGCACACCGTCGTAGTGCGTTAGATCGTAGGCGGCCACGGCCTTCGGATCGGTGACGCTGCGATGGTGGGTGTCGTGGAACAGCAGGCGGTAGTGGGCGTTGTCGCGGCGGTGCTGGCCGATGCGCTTGACGAGCGGATGCGCGTTCCACTCGTGCACGAGCACGAGGTCGGCCCCGTCCAGCGCGTGGTCCAGATCGAGCGTGTCGAGGTCGTAGAGACGACTGCGCAAATGAGGGTACGCGGCCGCAAACGCCGCCAGCGGCGCATTGCCATGCGCGGCCTGCAGGTTGACGCGGCTCCACGCATCGTGCGGCTCGTACACCGCAATCGAATGACCGCGCGCAAGCAGCTCGCTGCAAACGCCGCGCAGGAAATGCGCGTTGCCGTGGTTCCAGTCGGACACCAGCGAATGGCAGAACATCACGACACGCATGAAAGCTCCTCGAGGGGCGCGGGGCGCGGAACGGCACCGCCCCACAGGTTCCGGTAGGCCCGCAGGTAGGCGTCCGCCATCCGTTGCGGCGTGAAGCGCAGCGCGCGTGCGCGGGCCTTCTGCGCCATGCCTGCGCACAGCGCCGGTTGCGCGATCAGGCGCGAGAGCACGGCGTGCAGGGCGTCGTGGTCGTCCGGCGGCACGTAGAGCGCGGCCGGGCCCCAGACTTCGCGCAGGCTCGGGATGTCGCCCAGCACCAGCGCGCAGCCGCAGAGCGCGGCCTCCAGCGCGCTCTGGCCGAAGGGCTCGTAGCGTGCCGGCAGCGCGTAGATCGATGCGCGCGCGAGCTGCGCCGCCAGCGCTTCGGGCGAGAGTTCGCCGAGCAGGCGTACGCAGCGCGCTTCGCGCCGTCCGCCGGAAGGGTGGCTCGTGGCGCCCGCGACGTATGTCGGCCATCGAAGCCTCGGCGCCACCGCCTCCAGCGCCGAGAGGTTCTTGGCCTCGTCCCACATCCGGCCGGCCGACAGCACCAGAGGCAGCTTGGGCCCGGGCCTGAACGTCTCGGGGTCGCGGCCGTTCGGCAGCACCAGGCCGGGCCGCGAATGGCCGTAGTCGAGCGCCAGCGACGCGAGCATAGCCCGGGTGGGCGCCGCGACCTGGGCGGCCCCGGCCAGCCCCTCGCTCACGGCCTGGCGGTAGCGCCCGAAGGCGGCCGGCAGTGCGCTGCCGCGCACCGCACGCCACCACGACAGCACGCACGAATGCGCGACGACCAGCTTGGGCGCGTGGAAGTCGAGTGCGCCGAAGGCGAACTGGTTGAGGTGCAGCACATCGGGCCGCAGCGAATCGTCGAGTTCCTGCAGCCACGCGCCGGCGGCCCGCACCCCATTCCATGGATCGTCCATCCATTCGAGCCGGAAACTGCTCTCGCGCAGCGCGAGCCCCGCCACGCTCGCGGCCTGCGCGCGCTGTAGCGGCGCGAGCGGCGCCCCCATGCTGGCCAGCGTGACGCGCACGCCGCGCGTACCAAGGGCCGCCGCGAGCTCCAGCGCATGCGTCCAGACGCCGCCGACGCAGTCGGCCGTCATCAGCACGTGGAGATCGGATTCAGCGGCCATAGATCGCATCCAGCACGGCGGCCACGTCCACGACACGCTCGACCTCGGGGTCGAAGCCGCTCCCGGCGGCCAGCCGGCGCGCCCAGGCGACGGGGGCGCGGCCGCCCCAGTCGTCCGGCGGTTCGGCCAGCAGGATGCTTCGCGTGCCTTTGAAGCGCTCGGCCCTGAAGTCGTAGAAAGACCCGCCGCAGTTGCAAAGGCGCACACCGCCTCGCGTGCCATGGAAGCTGGCCTCGATCACCGCATCCCGGCCCGCATGGAGGTTCCAGGAGCAGGCCAGCCGCGCCACCGCGCCGCCGTCCATGTCCAGCTGCGCGAGCGCGTGGTCCTCGACCACCTCCGGCCTGGGCGCCAGGGCGCGGCCCCCGGCCCAGAGCCGGCTCTCCACCTGGTGCACGCGCGGGAAGCCCAGCGTCCACAGGGCGAGATCGACCAGATGGATGCCGAGGTCGATGACGCAGCCGCCTCCGGAGCGCTGCGGGTCGCGGAACCACGGCTTGTCGGGCCCGTAGGCGTTGTGGAAGACCAGGTCGACGGCGTACACCTCGCCGATCTCTCCGGCTGCGACGGCGCGGCGGATGCAGCGCATCGCCGCCGTCTGCCGATAGCTGAGATCGACCGCCAGCAGCCGGTCCGCCGCGCGGGCGGCCGAGACCACGCGCCGGCATTCGATGGCCGTGCAGCCGAGCGGTTTCTGGCAGAACACGGCCATGCCGCGGGCGAGCGCCGCTTCGGCCTGCCCGGCATGCAGCGCGCTCGGCGTGGCGATCACGATGCCGTCGAGCGGCTGCTCGAGCAGTGCGTCGAAAGATGCGGCCCTGGCGGCGCGCGGCGCATTGCGCAACGCGCTTTCGAAGGCCTGCTCTTCCGGATCGCAAAGCGCGGCCACTTCGGCTGCGCCGTCGGCGGCGATCGCCTCCATGCGATGGCGGCCGATCCAGCCCACACCCAGGAACCCCAGGCGCGGCCTGCGCCGCACCGCGTCGGCCGCGGCAGCCGATGGCCGCTCGAGCGTCAGTTGGTTCATCTAAAAGGCCTTCAGGACGTGGTGACGACGGCCTTGAGGAAGCCGTCGGGCCGCCGGCGCGCGAGTTCGAGCGCCTCGCCCAGACGCGCCAGCGGCAACCGGTGCGTGACCAGCGGCGCCGGATCGAGCACGCCGCAACGCATGAGTTCGACCGCGCCGCGGATGCCCTCGACGTAGCGCGCGGGATCGCGCTCGTGCGCGTTCACGACATCGATGCCGCGCCAGTTCCACAGCTGCAGGTTGACCTGTCGCGCGCCATCCTGGTGGTAGCCCGCGATGACGAGGCGCCCGCGCTCGGCAGTGAGCTCGCCCGCGAGATCGAGCGGCTCCTGCAGGCCGACGGCCTCGATCACGCGCTCGCACCAGCGCCCGCCGGTGAGCGCCTTCACTTGGTCCAGAACGCGCCCGGGCTGGTCCATCAGCAGCGTCTCGGCCGCTCCCGACTGCCTGGCAACGTCCAGCGCGAAGGGCCGGCGCGAGATCGCGATCACGCGGGCGCCGGCATGCGAAGCCAGCCGCGTGAGCAAGGCGCCGAGGAAGCCGATGCCGACGATCGCGACGATCTGGCCCGCCTCGATGCCGCTGCGGCGGAAGATGTTGACGGCACAGCCGAGCGGCTCGCCCGGCATCGCGACGCCATCGAGCTCGGGCGGCAGCGGCACCACCGCATCGGCATCCGCCACGTCGTATTCGGCATGCGCGCGGTAGCTGAGCGCCGCCACGCGATCGCCTTCGCGCAACCCCCGGACGCCCTCACCGACTGCGGCGATGCGGCCCCATCCCTCATGGCCCGGCGCGCCGGCCGCCTGCGGATAGTCGAACCATGCGCGGCCTTCCCACAGGGGCAGGCTGGATGCGCACACGCCCGAGCCTTCGAGGCGCAACAGCACCTGCCCCGCTGCGGGCTGCGGCCGCGCGACGTGCGCGAGCTTCGCTTCGCCCGGTGCGCTTATGACGCCGGCAAGCATGCGGCCCTCCAGCTCTCGCTTGCTTCCGGACGCAGCCCGCGAGCCTGCGGCATGCTGCGCAGTTCGCGCAGCCAGCGGTAGAGGCGGTCGATGCCTTCGGCCGCGTTCACGCGCGGCTGCCAGCCGGTGGCCTCGCGGAACTGCCGCGTGTCGGAGACGTAGTAGCGCTGGTCGCCAGCGCGCCACTCGCAATGCTCGGTCGCCGGCCGTGCACCGTGCAGTACCTCGATGCGGTCGAGCAGGTCGAGCAGGCTGATGACGTTCTTCGGGCCGCCGCCGATGTTGAAGGCGCGGCCGGCGAGACGGTCGACGTTGCGGTCGGCCAGCAGGAAGGCGTCGACCAGGTCGTCGATGAAGAGAATGTCGCGCACCTGCCTGCCGTCCCCATACAGCGTGATGGGCACGCCGTCGAGCGCGCGCAGGAGGAAATGCGCGATCCAGCCCTGGTCCTCGGTGCCGAACTGGCGCTGCCCATAGATGCAGCTCATGCGGAACACCACGGTTCGCAGGCCGTAGCTTCGCGCATAGTCATGCACGTACTGGTCGGCCGTTCCCTTGGAGCAGCCGTAGGGACTGTGGAAGTCCAGCGGCCTGGCTTCCGACACGCCATGCGCCGCGAGATCCTTCGACGCCGGCGCATAGCGCTGGCCGCGAAGTTCCAGGCGCACGTCTTCGAGCCCGCCGTAGACCTTGTTGGTCGAGGTCATGAGGACCGAGGGCCGTTCGCGCTGAACGCGTGCTGCCTCCAGCACGTTCAGCGTGCCCTGCGCGTTGATGGCGAAATCCTCGCGCGGCTCGACCAGGCTGGTGGTGACCGCGACCTGCGCCGCGAAGTGGAAGACCCGGCTTGCGCGTGCGACTGCGCGCTCGACCGCATCCGCATCGCGGACGTCGCCGAGCACGAACTCCAGCCCATCGCGGTGCGTGTCGCGCAGCCAGGCCAGGTTGCGTTCGACGCCGGGGCGCGACAGGTTGTCGAAGACCAGCACGCGCTGCTTCTCGCTCAACAGCCGGTGCGCGAGATTGGCGCCCACGAAGCCGGCGCCGCCGGTGATCAGCGTGAGCCCGCGATGGCTGCCGTTGAGCCGCCTCATAGCGCGAGCCCTCTTGCATCGAGCTCGGCGCTGGCCTCGGCCACGCGGTCCACCGCGGCCTGGCCTTCGAGCCAGGCCGCGAGCTCGGCGAGCCCCTCGTCGAGCTTCACGCGAGGCGCGTAGCCGAGCACTTCGCGCGCCTTCGAAATGTCCGCATAGCAGTGGCGGATGTCGCCGACGCGGTACTTGCCGGTGATCTCGGGACGCAGGTGTTCGCGTCCGGTCACGTCGGCCAGGCGCTCGGCGATCTCGCGCACGGTGTACGAGGTCCCGCTGCCGACATTGAATACCTGGCCCGCTGCGGCCGGCGTCTGCAGTGCGAGCCGGCAGGCGCGCGCGATGTCGTAGACGCTCACGAAGTCGCGCTGTTGCCAGCCGTCCTCGAAGATGCGGGGCGCGCTGTCGTTGAGCAGGCGGGACGCAAAGATCGCCAGCACGCCGGTGTACGGATTGGACAGCGCCTGGCGCGGCCCGTAGGCATTGAAGAAGCGCAGCGCGACGGCCTTCATGCCGTAGGCCCGGCCGATCATCAGGCACAGCCGCTCCTGGTCCAGCTTGGAAAGCGCATAGACCGAGGCCAGTGCCGGCACCTTGCTCTCGGGCGTCGGCACCGGCTGCAGCGCGGTGCCGTCCTCGTCGCGCCAGTCCCAGTCGCCGCGCCGCAGCTGCTCCAGCGAGCGCTCGCCGACCATGCGGACTTCGCCGCCTGCCGTTCGGTACAGGCCTTCGCCATAGAGGCTCATGCTCGAAGCGACGATGAGCTGCTCGACCGGGTTCTCGATCAGCGCCTCGAGCAGCACGGCGGTGCCGATGTTGTTGACGCGGGTGTAGTGCACCACTTCGTACATGCTCTGCCCCACGCCGACCGCCGACGCGAAGTGGTAGACGGCATCGACCCCGCGCAGCGCGCCGCGCACCGCTTGCGGATCGCAGATGTCGCCCTGGATCAGCTCAACGGCTGGATCGAGGTAGTCGGGCCGCCGGCCACCTTCGCCATGCACTTGCAGCGCGAGATTGTCGAGCACGCGCACGCGCAGCCCGTGGTCGAGAAGCTCGTCGGCGAGGTGCGATCCGATGAAACCGGCACCGCCTGTGATGAGTACGAGTTGCGACATGCAAGCCCTTCTTCTTGTGTTGACGATGGACCGGTCGCGCTTGCGCTGGACCGTGCTGGAGTGCTCGAACTTGCTGCGCGCAACCTGCGACTCCTGTGCGAACCAACTGACGAAGACGTAGGAACGAAGCTTCGTTACGCCACGGCTGAGCTGCGTTGGCGGCGCGCGCGCACATCATGGAGGCACGGCCCGCACGCGCGCGTGCCCATTCTTCGAGAGGACCTTCAATGAACAAGATTCGGGTCGCCGTGATCGGCGTCGGCAACTGTGCCTCGTCGCTGGTGCAGGGCGTTCACTTCTATCGCGAGGCACGGGGCAGCGCCTTCGTGCCCGGGCTGATGCACGTCGACATTGCCGGCTACCACCCGCGCGACATCGAGTTCAGCGCCGCCTTCGACGTTCATGCCGACAAGGTCGGCCGCGATCTCGGCGAGGCGATCCTGTGCGAGCCGAACAACACGATCCGCTTCGCGGAGGTGCCTGCGCTGGGCGTCCCGGTGCTGCGCGGCATGGTCGGCGACGGAGTCGGCAAGTACCTGAAGAGCGTGCTCCCCATCGCACGCGGCAAGGCCGTCGACGTGGCGAAGGTGCTGAGGGACACCGGCACCGATGTTGTCGTCTCCTATCTGCCCGTCGGCTCGACGAAGGCCGCCGAGTGGTACACGGAGCGGGTGCTCGAGGCCGGCTGCGCATTCGTGAACTGCATCCCGGTGTTCATCGCCTCTTCGCCGCACTGGCAGCGCCGCTTTGCCGAACGCGGCCTGCCGGTCATCGGCGACGACATCAAGTCGCAAGTGGGCGCGACCATCGTGCACCGCGTCCTCACGGACCTGTTCAGGAAGCGCGGCGTCCGGCTGGACCGGACCTATCAGCTCAATTTCGGCGGCAACACCGACTTCCTCAACATGCTGGAGCGCGAGCGCCTCGAGTCCAAGAAGATCTCGAAGACGCGCGCAGTGACCAGCCAGCTCGGCAATGCGATGCAGTCGAACGACGTGCACGTGGGGCCGAGCGACCACGTGCCCTGGCTGGCCGACCGCAAGTGGTGCTACATCCGCATGGAAGGGACCACCTTCGGCAACGTGCCGCTCAACTGCGAACTCAAGCTCGAAGTGTGGGATTCGCCGAACTCCGCCGGCGTCGTGATCGATGCGGTGCGCTGCGCCAAGCTGGCGCTGGACCGCGGCATCGGCGGCCCGGTGCTGGCGCCATCGAGCTATTTCATGAAGTCGCCGCCGGAGCAGTTCACCGACGACGAGGCACGCGAGCTGGTGGAAGCTTTCATTCGGGGCGATGCCGAAGCGCTCGCGCCGGAACGCGCGACCGCGTCTCCCCATCGCAACGCACGACGGAGTGGCCAGACATGATCGAGGCGGTGAAGTTCTGGAACGAACCGAACAACAAGTCGCACTGGGATCTCGAGCTCGACCCCGAATGGACGAGCTACTCGGCGATGGTGAAGCTGGCTTCCGCCGCGGTGCGGGCCGAGAACGCTTCGCTCCTGCAGGTCCTCGGAGGGCTCTCGCCGATCGACCCCTTCTTCATGCAGCGCCTGCGCGACCACGGCGTGCTGGACGGCCTGGATGCAGTCGCCGTCCATGGCTTTCCGCTGGACTGGAACCATTGGCAGATCGACGAATGGCCGGCCCGCATCGATGAGATCCAGCGCGTGACGCCGCTGCCCGTGTGGATCACCGAGGTCGGCATCTCGACCTTCGGCGCCGAGGAGGTGCAGCAGTTCGGGCTGCGCCGTACGGCCGAGCTGCTGCTGGGCCGCGTGCCGCGCATCTTCTGGTATTCGCTGTACGACCTGCCCAAGGGCTGGCCGGCCACCACGCGCCACCGCGAGGCGGAGGGGTCGAGCTACTACCGCCATTTCCACATGGGGCTGCTGCGCGAGGACGGCTCGCCCAAGCTGGCCTGCGATCAGTTCGGCGCGTACACGCCCGCCATGGGCATCTGCCAATGGTTCCACTTCGAGGACCATCGGCTGGACGACGCGGTGCGCTGGCTGCGGCGCCTGGGCGTGCGGCAGCTGCGCACCGGGCTGAGCTGGGCCGACAGCTTCAGGCCCGATGCGCAGCGCTGGTTCGACCGGCAGATGCGCGCGCTCGACGAGTTCGAGCTGACGCTCACCTTCTGCTTCACACCCGAACACCGCGGGATCGCGCCGCACCACACCAGCCCGCCGCTGGTGCCGGAGGAATACGCGGAGTTCTGCGCCCGCATGGTCCGCCGCTACGCGCCCGGCGCCGGTGCGGCTGCGCCACGCGCCTCCCCCCTTGACCCCATGGATGAGCTGTCCCTTTCCCCGCCGCAATCGGAAACGAACTAGAGTTTTCGGGTGAACGCCTGGCAGCCCAATTTCAACTGGATCACCGAGCTGCTTGCCGTCGGCGGCAGCTTTCCGTCCGAGCAGGCGGAGACGCTCGCGCGCGAGCACGGCGTGCGCGCCGTCGTCGATCTGCGCGGCGAGGCGGTGCCCGATCCGCACGTGCTGCGGCGCCACGGCATGACCCTGCTGCACCTGCCGACCGAGGACATGTGCGGCGTCGAGATGCCCGACCTGGAGCACGGCATCCGCTTCGTCAACAGCTTCCTCGATGAAGGGCTGGCGGTGCTGATTCATTGCGAGCACGGCATCGGGCGATCGGCCACGCTCGCACTGTGCGTGCTGGTGCACCGCGGAATGTCGCCACTCGAAGCGCTCGCGCTGATGAAGCGGCAGCGCCCGCTCGTGTCGCCCTCCCCCGTGCAGTTCGAATGCTGGTGCGCCTGGCTCGACAGCTATAGATTCACCAACGAGGTCGACTGGCAGTTGCCGAGCTTCGAAGAGTTCAAGGCGCTGGCCTATGCGACTGCGCGACGATGATGCGGGTCTACGGTGACGTCGTACGGCGAGGGGCGGCGGACGACGTGCTCGAGCAGCTGCGCGAGCGCCTGGCAGGCGCCTCGGCCGCCGGCCCGGGCCTGCATCGGCACGGCCTGCTGGTGGGTGCGCTGATCCAGGCGGGCCAGCTTGCGCAGGGTCTTGCCGACCTGCGCTTCGCGGCTGCCGGCGGCCGCGACGAACCGTCGCCGGTCATCGACGCCGCATTGGCGCTCACGCGGATGCTGGCGGCGAACTGCGCGCTCTCGTGGAACAGCGATTTCGCTCGCATCGGCGCGCTCCCCGAGGTCGAGCTCGCCGCCTGCGCGGCCCTCCTGCCGCACGAGGCGATCGAACTCAAGGAGCCGGAAGGCTACGCCTTCTATGCGCTCTATCCCGAAAGCTACCTGAACGCCGCACAGCGGCTGCGTGGCGGATCCTGGCAGGTGTTCGGCATTCGCAGCATCGGAACCAGCCTCGGCGCCATCGTCGCGTCCGAGCTGGGCGCGAGACGCCTGGTGACCCTGCGGCCGGCCGGGCATCCTTTCGCACGCAGCGTGGCGGCGGATGCGCTGCAGGTCGACCCCGGCGCGAGCGCATTCGCGGTCGTCGACGAGGGTCCGGGCCTGTCGGGTTCGTCGATGGCCGCCGTCGCGCAATGGCTGTGCCATGCGGGCGTCGCGGAGGACCGGATCCACTTCTTCGCCGGCCATGCCAACGGACCCGGGCGCGAAGCGAGCAATTCGACGCGCGACACCTGGAAGCGGGTCCGCCTGCACGTTGCCGACTTCGAACAGGCCGTGTTGCGCGCGCAGCGGCCGGCGCAGCGGCTCGAGAGCTGGGTCGAAACGCTGGTCGGCCCCCTGCACGCGCCATTGCAAGACATCTCCGGCGGCCGATGGCGCGGGCTGCAGGCGCGCGACACGAGCAGGCTGCCGCCGGTCCATGCCGCGCGGGAGCGCCGGAAGTTCCTGGCCACCGCCGCGAGCGGCCGCTGGCTGGTGAAGTTCATCGGCCTCGGCCGCGAAGGCGAGCGCAAGTTTGCGCGTGCACAGGCGCTGGCAGCCGCCGGCTTCTGCCCTCGGCCCGCCGGGCTCTGCCATGGATTCATCGTCGAGCGCTGGCGCGACGACCTGAAACCGCTGCCCCGGCCCCTGCAGGCCGAACAGCGCGCTCGCCTGGTCGAGCGCATCGGCGACTACCTGGCCTACAGGAGCCGGAGCTTCCCGGCCTCCGATTCGCCCGGCGCCTCGCCATGGGAGCTCTGGGAGATGGGCTGCCGCAACACCGAGGCGGCATTCGGTTTGCAGGCCGCCCTGGCCTGGCGCTCATGGCGGCCCATGCTCGACCCTCTCGCCCGCGCGCTGCGCCGCGTCGAAACCGACAACCGAATGCACGCCTGGGAGTGGCTTGCCGGCGATGGCCTGATCCTGAAGACGGATGCCGTCGATCATCACGCCGGACACGAGCTCGTCGGCTGCCAGGACCTGGCCTGGGACATCGCGGGTGCAGCCGTCGAGTTCGATCTCTGCCCCGCGGAAGTGCAGCAGCTGCTGGACCGCTGCGGCCACCGACCGGACACCCTCGCGCTGCAGTTCAACCGGCTGTGCTATCTCGCTTTCGAGCTCGGCCGCCACCACGAAGCGCTGGCAAGCGGAGCGGACGACGACGCCGCGCTGCACGCTGCCGTCGAACGCTACGGCTGCGCGCTGCAGGCGGAACTGGGCGCCCCGCCGCGGGTCTGAGCCTCGGCGCTGGCGGGCACGCGGGTTGCCCCATCCATGTGTCGGCAAGACAACCGAGCCACCCGGCACGGCCAGTCCCCAGGAGGTGGAATGAACTTGAAAACGACGCAGGATTCGATACCGGCCATCATGGACGCCTGCGGCAGCAAGGCGTCGCACAGCTTTCATTACGCGGGATGGGACGTGACCGTCGGGCTGGATGCCACGCATCCCGACGGGATCATTTCCGGCCATGCGGATCTGTTCGACAACGCGGTCTTCCAGTGCCGGCTGGCGCTCTCCGGCCGGCACGACGATGGCAGCAGCGCGATGCACGCGCTGGCCTGCAAGGCCCGCCTGCTGATAGACAGTCGCCGCCGAGGCGAGGCATGAATCCGGCGGCCTGTCGCCATTGCTACCGGCATGTAAGTCCTGCAGCATCTTTTTCCGCAGATCCCGCTCGTCGGGCGCCGCGAAGACGGGGCCGATGCCTCGCTTCCCGCCGGCGCCGCGTGTGCGTCCCGGCCGACACCGGAGCCCGGCGAGTGCCCACAATGCGCATGTCTCTGGTGCGTTCCATTGGGCGGTTGATGAGCAAGACTGTCGGAGATCAACTGCTGGAGCGCCTTTCGCAATGGGGCGTGCGGCGGGTCTATGGATACCCCGGCGACGGCATCAACGGCATCGTGGGCGCCTTCGATCGTGCGGACGGGCGCGTGTAGTTCGTCCAGGCGCGGCACGAGGAGCTGGCCGCGTTCATGGCTTGCGCCCATGCCAAGTTCACGGGCGAGGTCGGCGTCTGCCTCGCGACCTCCGGGCCCGGCGCGATCCACCTGCTCAACGGCCTGTACGACGCCAAGCTCGACCATCAGCCGGTGGTGGCGATCGTCGGGCAGCAGAAGCGCGCCGCGCTCGGCGGCGACTACCAGCAGGAGGTCGACCTCGTTTCGCTGTTCAAGGACGTGGCGCACGAGTTCGTCCATATGGCGACCGCGCCCGAACAGGTGCGCCACCTGGTGGACCGGGCGATCCGCATCGCGCACGACCGGCGCACCGTCACCTGCATCGTGTTTCCCAACGACCTGCAGGAGCTGGAGGCCGTACCGGTACCGCCGCGCGAGCACGGCACCGTGCATACCGGCATCGGCCACACCATGGCGGCGCAGCTTCCGCCGCTCGAAGGCTTGCGGCAGGCGGCAGATATTCTCAATGCGGGCGAGAAGGTCGCGATGCTGGTCGGCGCGGGCGCTCTGCATGCCACCGACGAGATCATTGCCGTGGCGGAGCTGCTGGGCGCCGGCGTCGCCAAGGCCTTGCTCGGCAAGGCCGCGGTGCCCGACGACCTGCCCTTCGTGACCGGGTCGATCGGCGTGCTCGGCACCAAGCCCAGCTCGAAGATGATGGAGGAGTGCGACACGCTGCTGATGGTCGGTTCCTCCTTCCCGTATTCCGAGTTCCTGCCCGCCGAGGGCCAGGCGCGGGGCGTGCAGATCGACATCGATCCGCGCATGCTGAATCTGCGCTACCCGATGGAGCTTGGCCTCGTCGGCGACAGCCGGGTGGCCCTGAAGGCGCTGCTGCCGATGCTCAAGCGCAAGACCGAGCGCAGCTGGAGGGCGGGGATCGAAGAAGGCGTGGCGCGATGGTGGAAGGTCCTGGAAGCGCGCGCGATGGTGGAGGCCACGCCGATCAATCCGCAGCGCGTCTTCTGGGAACTGTCCCCGCGCCTGCCCGACCAGAGCATCGTGACCTGCGACTCCGGCACCAGCGCCAGCTGGTACGCGCGCGACGTGAAGCTGCGGCGCGGGATGATGGCTTCGCTGTCGGGCGGCCTCTCCAGCATGGGGCCGGCCGTGCCCTATGGCATCGCGGCGAAGTTCGCCTACCCATCGCGTCCGGTGGTGGCCCTGGTCGGCGACGGCGCCATGCAGATGAACGGCCTCAACGGCCTGATCACGATTGCCAGGCTCTGGCGCGACTGGAGCGATCCACGGCTGGTGGTGATGGTGCTCAACAACCGGGACCTGAACCTCGTTTCATGGGAGCAACGCGCCCAGGCAGGCGACCCGCAATACGAAGCCTCGCAACTGCTGCCCGATTTCGACTATGCGAAGTTCGCGCAGCTGCTCGGACTCGAAGGCATCCGCGTCGTCCATCCCGAGGAGATCGGGGCGGCGTGGGATCGCGCGTTCGCCGCCGAGCGCCCGGTGTTGCTGGAGATGGTGACCGACCCCAACGTGCCGCCGACGCCGCCCGACATCTCGTGGAGCCAGGCGCGTGCCTACCTGTCCGCACTGGTGCATGGCGATCCGCAGGCACTGAAGCTGATCCGCGCGTCGGCCCGGGAGTGGTGGGCCACGGCATTCCCTTCCAGCAAGTAGTTGGCCAACCCGGAGATGCGATGAACACGATGAGCGGCGAGCATGTACAGACCGGCACGGGCGACAGGGTGTCCTATGAGCTGAGCCTGACCCACGGCGGGCAATCGACCACCTATACGGCACGCGTGCTGCTGGCGGGCGGGATCTGGCACGAGCTCGAGGCCGGAACGGCGACCGGGCCCGATCAGGACGCACGCACGGCCGAAGCCAGGCAAGCCGTCCTCGCGCAGATCGATGGCCTCGCTTTCGATGCCCTCAACCGACCGCTGAAGCGCAGCTAGAACGTCTCAGGTGCCGGGCGGCGTGCTGTCCGCGGCGCGGCCCGCTGCCGTGCGGTCGCGCCAGATGTCCACCACCGCCATGGTCACCGCGAACACGAGCGGCCCGATCACGAAGCCGGACGAGCCGAACGCAACCAGTCCGCCCACGATCGCAATGAAGACCGGAAGCGTGTGCAGGCGCAGCCGGTCGCCGACCAGGATCGGATAGAGAAGGTTGTCGATGAGCGCGACCACCACCGAACCCCACGCGCTCAGGATCAGCGCCTTTTCCCAGCTGCCTTCCGTGACCAGGAACACGGCAGCAGGAATCCAGACGATCGCCGCACCCAGGATCGGCAGCACGGACAGCAAGAACATCACCGCGCCCCAGAGCAAGGGGGCCGGAATGTCGAGCCACCAGAACATGAGGCCGCCAAGCAGGCCCTGGATCGCGGCCACCAGCAAGGTTCCCAGGACGCTGGCACGCACCACTTCCGACACCCGCTTGAACACCCGGGTCGTCTCCGACGTCGTCAGTGGAAGCACGGAGCGCAGATAGACCAGCACCTTGTCCCGGTCGCGCAGCAGGTAGAACAGCGCGAAGAACGTGACCAGCACCTCCACACCCGCCCAGAGCGAACCGGTCAGGATGCCGGGCACGCGAGGTGCCAGGTGCTTCGCCATCTCCTCGGTCGACGGCGCCTGCCGGCTGACCCAGCGGACGGCGGGCCCAAGAGACGGATTGCTGCGAACCGCCTTGTCCACCCTGCTGCGCACGGATTCGGAGCGCAGGCTGTCCCAGCCTTCCGCGGCGCTGCTCACGACGATCGGCGACAAGGCAGCGACCGGCACAACGATCAGCACGCTGAGCACCGCCGTGACCAGACCCGCGCTGAGGCTCGGCCTGCGCAAGCGGCGAGCCAGCCGGCGGTGCACGCCGTAGCCGAGGATCGCCAACGTCAACGCCCACGCCAGCGCCGGCACGAAGGGCTGGGTCATCTTCCAGCACAGGTAGAGCGCAATCGCCGTTGCCACCATCAACGCCAAGGCGGAGGTTCGCGCGCGCGTCATCCAGCCGGCACCACGGCGGGAGGGTACAGGGTCGACTTGCTCTGTCGTCGATGGAAGGGTCATGCACGAAGTGGGCAGGTCAATGACGGCGCCAGCATAGCCCCGCAGTAGGGCTTGAGGCTATATTCGCGAAAAACTCGCACCGCTGCGCCATGCCGAACTACTGGCTGATGAAATCCGAGCCCGACGAATGCTCGATCGACGACGCACTGGCCGCACCCAATGCGACCGTGCCGTGGACCGGCGTGCGCGGTTGGCAGGCGCGCAACTTCATGCGCAACGAGATGCAGGTCGGCGACGGCGTGCTGTTCTATCACTCGAGCTGCCCCCAGCCAGGGATCGTGGGCATCGCTCGCGTGGCCTCCGGCACGCGGCCCGATCCGACGCAGTTCGATCCGAAGTCGCCCTACTACGATCCGGCTTCCAAGCCGGAACACCCGCGCTGGCTGTTGCTGGACGTGCAGGCGCTGCGCAAGACCCGGCTCCTGGGCTTGCCCGAGATGCGTGCGACGCCCGAGCTGGCCGACATGGTGGTACTGCGGCGCGGCAACCGGCTGTCGATCACGCCGGTCGACGAGGTGCACTGGCGGCTGATCACCGACAAGATGCTGGCTTGAGCCGATGGACAAAAGCACTGCCGATCGTCGCGCACCCCCACCGCCCTGAACCCGGCTAGTCCGCTGGGAACCTCTTCAGCATCGAGCGGCCCATGTACGTGATCGCGGTGACGGTTGCCGTGGGCTCATCGAAGCCATCGAAGCGCCGCTTGGGCGTGGAGACCGCGGCCTGGACCAGGCCGGCAAGGACGAGGACGCGAATGGAGTCGACCTGCTCGCCGCCGACGATGTTCGCGGGGAGGGCCTGGGACGCCAGTTGATGGAGCATATGAATCGACACCCTTGGAGTGTCGGCCGACTTTTCGGAAACCTTTTCCAACCGGGTGCGCGAAGCGTGAAATTTCTTCTGAATCCGAGAACGGTTTCGTTCGGGGAAAAAAAAGAGCTCGCCGAAGCGAGCTCAATGATTGCAGTCAGCAATCCCCCAGAGAAACCACGACTGCAGTGTCGGGGCAAAGCACCCGAACACCGCGTGAAGGATTCGACAGAACGACGGCCTTGATCCCGATGCGCCGCTTCCAGCCCGCGTTCGATGATTTTTTCCACACCCCGGCCGCAATCGCGACAATGCCTCGAACACGGAGAGAAGCGATGCATCTAGAGGGCTCATGTCATTGCGGCGCCGTGCGCTTCAGCCTCGAAGCGCACAGCCCGGTGCCGTTCATGCACTGCCACTGCTCGATCTGCCGCAAGACGGCCGGTTCGGGCGGCTACGCGATCAACCTGGGCGGCGACGCCGCGAGCCTGAAGGTTCGCGGCCGCAAGCACCTGCGGGTCTATCACGCCGTGCTGCGCGAGCCCGGCCGGCGCAGCACGCGCTCGCCGGCCGGGCGGCACTTCTGCGGCGAATGCGGCAGCGCCCTGTGGCTCTGGGACCCGCGCTGGCCCGAGCTCGTTCACCCGCATGCTTCCGCGATCGATACGCCGCTGCCCCGGCCGCCGGAAGTGGTCGAGGCGGCGCTCGACTACGCCCCGTCCTGGGTCGACGTGCCAAAGGGCCGCGGCCATGTCCAGTGCGGCACCTGGCCGAGCGAGTCGCTCGAAGCCTGGCACAAGCGGCACGGCGTCCGGAGCGCCTGAAGCGCGCTCACGCGATCTTCAAGGCCGGCGCCGCGCGCCCTGCCGGCGTTCCGCCCAGCGCTGCGGCCAGCGCCTTCCGGTAGGCACGGACGCTCTCGTCCTTGACGTGGCCGTAGCCGCGGATCTTCTCGGCCAGGCCGGCAATGCGTGCGGCCTCGGCCAACCCGTCGGCGCTCAGGCCCTCGACGAGGCGCTCCACCAGTTGCCGGTACTCGCCGATCAACTGCCGCTCCTGCCTGCGTTCTGCCGCGTAGCCGAAAGGATCCAGGGGCGTGCCGCGCAGCCGGCGCAATGCGCCGAGTGCCTTGAACATCGGCAGCACCCACTGCCCGTAGGCGCGCTTCATCGGCAGGCCTTCTGCATTGCGCTTCGCGAGCAGGGGCGGCGCCAGATTGAACTGCAGACGGACATCGCCTTCGAATTGCGCGCCCAGCTCGGCCAGGAACTCCGGGCGTGTGTACAGGCGCGCCACCTCGTACTCGTCCTTGTAGGCCATGAGCTTGAAGAGATTGCGGGCCACGGCTTCCGTCAAGCGCAGCCGCTGGCCCACCGGTGCAGCGGCGCGCTCGGCGGCCTCGACGCGCCGCACGAAATCCAGGTAGCGCCTCGCATAGGACATGCTCTGGTAGTCCTCGAGAAAGCGCACGCGGGTCTCGATGATCTTCTCCAGTCCTTGCGGCAGCGTCAGCTGCACCACGCTCCCCTCGTGTCCCGACAACTTCGCCTTCCAGGCCGGATCGTGCGCCGCCAGCCGCCCGGCCGCAAAGGCCTTCCGGTTGGCCTCGACCGCGACACCGTTGAGTTCGACGGCGCGCATCAGCGCGTCGAGCCCGACCGGCAGCCCGCCCCGCTGCCACGCATAACCGAGCAGCAGCATGTTGGCGCCGATTGCATCGCCGAGCAGCGCCTTCGCGGCATCGTGCGCATCGACGGCCTGGACCTGGGCAACGCCGGCGGCCGCCTGGAATTTCTGCAGCAGGGCCTCGTGGCGAAACGGCAGGTCGGGCGAGCGTGTGAACTCGGCCAGGGTCTGCAGGTGGGAATTGACGACCACCTGCGTGGCGCCCTCCTGCACCGTGCCCAGCACGTCGGGCAGCGTGCCCACCACCATGTCGGCCACGATCAGCGTGCGCGCACGCCGCGGCTGAAGCCGCACCGCATGCAGCTGCTGCGGCTTGGCCGCCACGCGGATGTGGCTCACGACCGAGCCGCCCTTCTGCGCCAGCGCGGTGAAGTCGAGCACGGAGACGCCTTTGCCCTCCAGGTGCGCCGCCATCGCAACCAGCGCGCCGATGGTGATCACGCCGGTGCCGCCGACACCCGCGACCATCATGTCGAAAGGCTTGTCGACCGCGGGCAGCACGGGCAGCGGCAGCCCTGCGGCCAACGCGCGCAGGTCCGGCGCGGGCGCGAGCGCCGTGCTGCTCTTGCGCAGCTCGCCGCCCAGCACGGTCACGAAGCTCGGGCAGAAGCCCTCGGCGCAGGAATAGTCCTTGTTGCAGCTCGACTGCTCGATCTGCCGCTTGCGCCCGAACTCGGTTTCGAGCGGCGCGACCGAGAAGCAGTTGGACTGCACGCCGCAGTCGCCGCAGCCTTCGCAGACCGCGGCATTGATGAACATGCGTTTGGCCGGGTCGGGGTAGCTTTTCTTTTTGCGCCGGCGCCGCTTCTCGGCCGCGCAGGTCTGGTCGTAGACCAGCACCGTGACGCCGGCGATCTCGCGCAGCGCGCGCTGGACCGCATCGAGCTCGCGCCGGTGGTGCACCTGCACGCCCTCTTCCAGCCGCACGCCGCGGTAGCGCTGCGGATCGTCGGTGACCACCACCACGCGCTTCGCGCCCTCGCTCGCGACCTGGGTGCAGATCTGCGGCACGGAGATGCTGCCGTCGACCGGCTGGCCCCCGGTCATGGCAACCGCGTCGTTGAACAGGATCTTGTAGGTGATGTTCGCGCCGCTGGCGATCGCCTGCCGGATCGCCAGGTAGCCGGAATGGAAGTACGTGCCCTCGCCCATGTTCTGGAAGACGTGCGGCATCGCGGTGAAGGGCGCATGGCCCAGCCAGTCGGCGCCCTCGCCGCCCATTTGCGTGAGGCCGCCGGTGCTGCGCTCCATCCAGCTCGCCATGTAGTGGCAGCCCACGCCGGCGAGGGCCTTGCTGCCTTCCGGCACTTTGGTCGATGAACTGTGCGGGCAGCCCGAGCAGAAGTACGGCAGCCGGCGCATGCCGTCCGATTCGTTCGACGGCAGGGCCTGCTTCGCGAACAGGCCTGGGTCGATGCGCGGCGCGAGCGGGTCTGCGATCGATGCGAGCCAGGCGCGCAAGGCCGTGGCGATGGCTGCGGGACCCAGCTGCCCCACCCAGGTCAGGAGCGCAACGCCCGACAGGTCGTGCTTGCCGCAGACCGTGGGCCGTTGTTCCCGGTTGAACACCAGCTCCTTCAACTGCTGCTCGACCACCGAGGCCTTCTCCTCGATGACCAGCACGTGGCGCAGGCCGGCGCAGAAGTCCTGCGCCTGGTGCGATTCGAGCGGGAAGACCAGACCCGGCTTGTAGATGCGCAGCCCGACGCGCTGCAGTTCGTCTTCGTCGATGCCGCAGCGCTGCAGCACTTCCATCAGGTCGTGGAAGGACTTGCCGACGGCCACGATGCCGGTCGTCGCACCGGGTGCCGCCGCCACCAGGCGATCGATGGAGTTCAGCCGCGCGAAGGCCTTCAGTGCCTCCAGCCTCGCGGCCAGGCGCACTTCGATGGCGGGCGTCAGGAAGTCGTCGCTGCGGTAGGCCCGCGCATCGGCGGCGCCGGGCGCCTCGTCGGGCACGGTGAACTCCGGCAGCGGCGCGACTTCGACCGAACGTCCGCTCTCCACCGTTTCCGAAATGGCCTTGAACGCGACCCAGGTGCCTGCGTGCCGCGATGCGGCCCAGCCCCACAGCCCGAAGGCGTCGTACTCGTCGACCGAGGCCGGGTGGATGATCGGCATGCCCCAACCCATCAGCGACAGCTCGCTCGCGTTCGGGATCGAGGACGAGACCGCCGCATGGTCGTCGCCCACCACCACCAGCACGCCGCCCGCGCGCGTCGTGCCCGCGGCGTTGCCGTGGCGCAGCGCATCGCCGGCCCGGTCGAGTCCGGGACCCTTGCCGTACCACATGCCGAAGACGCCTTCGAAGTTGCGCTCGGCGTCGCCGCCGACCTGCTGGGTGCCCATCAGCGCCGTGGCGGCGAGGTCCTCGTTGACGGCGGGCAGGAAGCGGATGTCGTGCGCCTGGAGTTCGGCCTCGGCGCGCCAGAGCTCGACGTCCACGCCGGCGAGCGGCGAGCCGCGGTAGCCGCTCACGAAGCCGGCGGTCTTCAGGCCGTGCGCTGCGTCCCATGTGCGCTGCAAGAGCAGCAACCGCACCAGCGCTTGCGTACCGGTCAGGAACACGCGGCCGTGCAGTGCGCTGCGGTTGTCGGCGAGCCGGTAGTTCATTGCCGGCTCGGTGTCGCGTTTCATGCCTTCGTCCATCGTGCGTAAAGGCAAATATTAGTCTGGCCGCGTGTAGCCGACGTCGCATCGCGCGCAGCCTGATTGCCGGGCTTGACATTCTTCACGAAGGCCCGAACTTCGAAGGCATCGCAGGCCGGTCCATCGGCCGCTACGATATTCCCCGTGCCCTTGACTCTCGAAGACTTTCATCCCGCTGTAGCCGGCTGGTTCAGCCGCGCATTTGCTGCGCCGACCGAGGCGCAGAAGGCGGCGTGGCCTGCCATCCGCGCGGGCCGCCACGCGCTGGTCGCCGCGCCGACCGGATCGGGCAAGACGCTGACGGCCTTCCTCGCCGCCCTGGACGGCCTGGTGCGACAGGGTCTGCAGCCCGAGGGGCTCGCGGATGAAACCGCGGTGGTCTATGTCTCGCCGCTGAAGGCCCTGTCCAACGACATCCACCTGAACCTCGAGGTGCCGCTGGCGGGCATCCGTGCCGAACTGGCCGCGCTGGGCCTGCCGGAGGTCGACATCCGCAGCGCGGTACGCACCGGCGACACGGCACCCAGGGATCGCCAGCAGAACCTGCGCAAGCCGCCGCACATCCTGGTCACCACGCCGGAGTCGCTGTACGTGCTGCTGGGCTCGGCATCGGGCCGCAAGATGCTGTCGACGGTGCGCACGGTGATCGTCGACGAGATCCATGCGATCGCCGCCAGCAAGCGCGGCAGCCACCTGGCGCTCTCGCTCGAAAGGCTGCAGTCGCTGTGCGGCAACCGGCTGACGCGCATCGGCCTGTCGGCCACGCAGAAACCCATCGACGAGGTCGCGCGCTTCCTGGTGGGCGCGGGCGCGATCACCGACGGCATCGCGGACTGCGAGATCGTCGACATCGGCTACGCCAAGGAGCGCGATCTCGCGCTCGAGCTGCCGCCGGTGCCGCTCGGCGCCGTGATGTCGAACGAGCAGTGGGAGCAGGTCTATTCGCGCGTCGCCGAACTCGTGCATCTGCATCGCACCACGCTGGTCTTCGTCAATACCCGGCGCATGGCCGAGCGTGCGGCGCGGCACCTGGGCGAGCGCCTCGGCAAGGAGGCGGTGGCGGCCCATCACGGCAGCCTCGCCAAGGAAGCGCGCCTCGAAGCCGAGCAGCGCCTCAAGCGCGGCGAATTGAAGGTGCTGGTGGCCACCGCTTCGCTGGAGCTGGGCCTGGACATCGGCGACGTCGACCTGGTGTGCCAGCTGGGCTCGCCGCGCTCGATCGCCACCTTCCTCCAGCGCGCCGGCCGCTCGGGCCATGCGGTGGGCGGCACGCCGAAGGCGCGGCTCTTCCCGCAATCGCGCGACGAGCTCGTCGAGTGCGCGGCCCTGCTCGATTGCATTCGCCGCGGCGAGCTCGATGCCTTGCATGTGCTGCCCGCGCCGCTGGACGTGCTGGCGCAGCAGATCGTGGCCGAGACCGCTTCGCGCGAATGGGACGAGGACGAGCTGTTCGCGCTGCTGCGCGGTGCCTGGCCCTATGCGCAGCTGAAGCGCGAGGACTACGGCGCCGTGGTGCGCATGCTGTCCGAAGGCTTCACGACCCGCCACGGTCCGCGTGCCGGGTACGTGCATCGGGATGCGGTCCACCACCGCCTGCGCGAACGCAGGGGCGCACGCCTGACCGCCCTCACCTCGGGCGGCACCATTCCCGAGACCGGCGACTACACGGTGGTGCTCGAACCGCAGGCCCACAAGATCGGCACCGTGAACGAGGATTTCGCGGTCGAGAGCCTGGCCGGCGACGTGTTCCAGCTCGGCAACACCAGCTACCGGATCCTGCGCATCGAGCCCGGCCGCGTGCGCGTGGAAGACGCGCACGGCGCGGCACCCAACATCCCGTTCTGGCTCGGTGAAGCGCCCGGCCGCAGCGACGAGCTCTCCTTCGGCGTCTCGCGGCTGCGCGACGAGGTCGGCCAACACATCGCCACGCAAGGCGCCGAGGCCGCGGTGCGCCGGCTGGCGCGCGACGCGGGACTGCACGAGGAAGCCGCACGCCAGATCGTCGACCACCTCGCGCGCACCGTGGCCGCGCTGGGCGCCGTGCCCACGCAGGATCGGATCGTGATCGAGCGCTTCTTCGACGAATCCGGCGGCATGCAACTGGTCATCCATTCGCCCTATGGAAGCCGGCTCAACCGCGCGTGGGGGCTGGCGCTGCGCAAGCGCTTCTGCCGCAAGTTCAACTTCGAGCTGCAGGCCGCGGCCACCGAGGATGCGATCGTGCTCTCGCTGTCCACCAGCCACAGCTTTCCGCTGCCGGAGGTGGCCCGCTACCTGCACTCGGCCACGGCGCAGGATGTGCTGGTGCAAGCCTTGCTGGACGCGCCGCTCTTCGGCGTGCGCTGGCGCTGGAACGCGACCACGGCGCTGGCGCTGCCGCGCTTCATCGGCGGCCGCAAGGTGGCGCCGCAGCTGCAGCGCATGAAATCCGAAGACCTGCTGGCCGCCGTGTTCCCGGACCAGGCCGCATGCGCCGAGAACCTCGCGGGCGAGCGCGAGATTCCCGACCATCCCCTGGTGGCACAGACCCTGGATGACTGCCTGCACGAGGCGATGGACGCCGACGGCTGGCTGCGCCTGCTGCGCCGCATCGAAGCGGGCGAGGTGACGGTCGTCGCGCGCGATCTTCCCGCGCCCTCGCCGCTGGCCGCCGAAGTGCTGAATGCGCGGCCCTATACCTACCTCGACGATGCGCCGCTGGAGGAACGCCGCACCCAGGCCGTGCAGAGCCGCCGCTACACCGATCCGGAAAGCGCCGACGACATGGGCCGGCTCGACCCGGAGGCCATCGACAGCGTGCGCGAGGAAGCCTGGCCCGCCCCTCGCAACCCCGACGAGATGCACGAAGCGCTGAGCGGGCTCGCCGTCGTCAACGACGAGGACGTGGCCCGCGACGCGAACTGGAAGACATGGCTGGAAGCGCTGGCCGGCGCAGGCCGCGCGACGCGCCTGTCGCCGGGCCTGTGGGTGGCGGCCGAGCGGCTGTCGCTGGCCGGGGCGCTGTATCCCGGCGCCGCGATGCAGCCGCCGATCGAGACACCTGCCGAGTACGCGCAGGCCTCGGCGAGCCGCGACGAGCAGCTGCGCGAACTGCTGCAATCGCGTCTCGGCGGGCTGGGGCCGGTCTCGGCGAATGCGCTGGCGCAGCAACTCCGGCTGCCGCTTGCCGACGTCGATGCCGCGCTGCTGGGACTGCAGAGCGAAGGTCAGGTGCTGCAAGGACGCTTCACGCCCGATGCCGACGACCAGGAGTGGTGCGAACGGCATCTGCTGGCGCGCATCCATCGCTACACGCTCAAGCGCCTGCGGCGCGAGATCGAACCGGTCGAGCCGCGCGATTTCGCGCGCTTCCTGTTCGAATGGCAGCACGTCGGCGCGGCCGCCCGTGTCAGCGGCCCTGAAGCCCTGGCCGGCGTGCTGGCCCAGCTCGAAGGCTACGAGGCGCCGGCAGCGCTGTGGGAGGCCGAGCTTCTGCCGGCGCGCGTTAATGACTACGCCAGCGCCTGGCTCGACGACCTGTGCACCGCCGGGCGCGTGCTGTGGACGCGGCTGCGGCCGTCCGCCGGTGACGGCCGCGCGGCGGGCGGTGCCGGCCAGTCGCTGCGCGCCACGCCGATCCTGCTGCTGCCACGGCGCAGCGCCGCGCTCTGGAACGGGCTCGCGCCGCCACCCGTCGACGACAGGAACCTAGGCTCGCGCGCGCAGCGCGTGGCCGCGTGGCTGGCGGCCAACGGCGCCTCCTTCTTCGACGAGATCGCCGAGGGTGCGCGTCTGCTGGGCACCGAGCTCGAAGACGCGCTCAGCGAACTGGTCGCCCGCGGCCGCGTGCGCTGCGACAGCTACGCCGGCCTGCGCGCATTGCTGGTGCCGGCCTCCAAGCGCTCGTCGACGCACTCGCCGCAGCGCCGGCGCCGCGCCGCGCTGTTCGGCATCGAGGACGCTGGCCGCTGGCTGCTGACGCGGCAGCCAGGCAGCGCGACGAACGAAGAGACGCCGCGCGTCCTTGCACCCGAAGCCATCGAACAGGTCGCCCGCGTGCTGCTGCGCCGCTATGGGGTGGTGTGCTGGAGCATGCTCGAGCGCGAAGCCGCCTGGCTGCCGCCGTGGCGCGACCTGGTGCGCACCTGTCGCCGGCTCGAGGCCCGCGGCGACATCCGCGGCGGCCGCTTCATCGCGGGCCTGTCGGGAGAGCAGTTCGCGCTGCCCGAGGCCATCGGGCTCATGCGCCAGATGCGGCGGCGTCCGCTCGACGGCAGCCTGGTCTGCCTGTCGGCCTCGGACCCGGCCAACCTGCTGGGCACCATCCTCCCGGGTGCCAAGGTGCCTCGCGTCGTCGGCTCGCGCGTGCTCTACCGCGACGGAGTGCCCATCGCGACCAGCGTGGCGGACCAGGTCGAGATCCTGGTGTCCTTGGACGCGGCCGAAAAGAGCGCTGCGCTGCGCGAGCTCTCGCTGTCGCCGGCGCTGCGCTTCCCGCGCCTGGCGGCGGAATCTCCGGGCTGAAACATCACGGCTGGCTCAGCTTCCTGTAGGGCAGATCGAGCACCGCCCAGGCCGGCGCATGGTCGCTCGCGCCGGCGCGGCCGCGCACCTCGCGGTCCACGTTGGCATCGATCAGCAACGGTGCGAGCTCGGCATTGAGCAGCAGGTGGTCGATGCGCAGGCCCGCGTTGCGCGGCCAGCGGTTGCGCCAGTAGTCCCAGTAGGTGTAGATCGCTTCGTGCGGATGGCGCGCGCGGACCGCGTCGGTCCAGCCCTGCTCCAGCAGGCGCGCGAAGGCGGCGCGGCTTTCGGGCTGCAGCAGCGCATCGTCGCGCCACGAGGCCGGGTTGTAGATGTCGGCATCGGTGGGCACCACGTTGAAGTCGCCGGCCAGCACCACCGGCAGCCCGCAGCCATGGAGCCTGCGCGCGTGCGCGTCGAGGCGATCGAACCATTCGAGCTTGTAGTCGAACTTGGGCCCGGGCTGCGGATTGCCGTTGGGCAGGTAGAGGCAGCCAACGATCACGCCGTCGACCACCGCCTCGAGGTAGCGGCTCTGGCTGTCCTCGCTGTTGCCGTCCAGTCCGCGGCCGGTTTCGATCGGCTCCCTTCCGCGCGCGAGGATGGCCACGCCGTTCCATGAACGCTGGCCGTGGAACACCACGCCATAGCCCGCCTCGCGGATCGCGGCGGCCGGAAAATTCTCGTCCGGCGACTTGAGCTCCTGCAGGCAGGCCACGTCGGGGCTCGACTCGGCCAGCCATTCGAGAAGGCGCGGAAGCCGACTGTTGATACCGTTGACGTTGAAGGTTGCGATCTTCATGGCGCATGCACCGACAGGAAGAATGACGGCAGCATCATGACCCCAAGGCTGTCATCGGCTGCGTCGGAGAACATGCTCTGCTGCGGTCATGGCTTCCACCCGTCTGTCGCCCGGCCCGATCGAACCCATGCTCGCCCGGATCGCCGAGGCCTTGCCGGAGCAGGACGACTTCCTGTTCGAGCCCAAGTGGGACGGCTTTCGCGCCATCGTCTTGCGGAGCTGGCACGAGGTCGTGATCCAGAGTCGCGACGGCAAGCCCCTGGACCGCTACTTCCCCGAGTTGCACGCGGTCTTCCTCGAGCGCCTGCCCGCAGGCTGCGTGCTCGACGGCGAGATCGTCGTCGCGAGGCCCGAGGGGCTGGACTTCGATGCCCTCCAGCAGCGCGTGCACCCGGCCGCCTCGCGGGTGGCCCGCCTGGCGCACGAGACGCCGGCGTCCTTCGTGGCTTTCGATCTGCTGACGCTCGAGGGACGTGATCTGACGACCTGCCCCCAGAGTAAGCGCCGCCTGCTGCTCGAAGCCCTGCTCGCGACGGCCGAGCCGCCGATCCATCTCACGCCCATGACCATCGATCGCGCGCTCGCGCTGCGATGGCTGCACGACTTCGAAGGCGCGGGCCTCGACGGCGTGATCGCCAAGCCCATGGACCAGCCCTACCTTCCCGGCAAGCGCGCGATGCTGAAGGTGAAGCACGTGCGCACCGCCGATTGCGTGGTCGCAGGCTTTCGATGGCACAAGAGCGGGCACGATGCCGTGGGCTCGCTGCTGCTGGGTCTTTACGATCCGAACGACGTACTGCACCACGTCGGCGTGACTTCGTCTTTCGACATGCCGGCGCGCAAGGCACTGGCGCGCGAGCTGGAAGCGCTGCGCGACCGGGCGCTGGAGGGGCATCCATGGGCCGGCTGGCAACAGGCCGCCGGCGATGCGCAGCGCATGCCGGGTGCACGCAGCCGCTGGAGCGCCGGCAAGAATCTCTCGTGGGAGCCCTTGCGCATCGAGCGCGTGTGCGAGGTCAGGTACGACCATCTGCAGGGAGACCGCTTTCGGCACGCGACGGTGTTCCTGCGCTGGCGCTTCGACAAGCCGCCGCGCGCCTGCCGCTACGACCAGCTGGCGTCCACGCCGCCCTACGAACTGGCCCGCGTCTTCTCCGCCCGATTCGCGGACCGATGAGATGGGCATGCGATCGCGGCGCGTTCCTACATGCGCTCGCCCGGAACTCGCCAATGCTCCAAACCCCAACGTCCGGAGAGATGCAGATGGCCCCTTCAACAGCACGCCCGTCGACTGATTGCAGCTTGCGGGTATTGGTGGTCGAAGACGATCCCGATGTGCTGGAGGCCGCACTCGAAGCTCTGGAGTTCCTGGGCCACTGGGCGACCGGCGTGCGCAGCGCCGAAGCCGCCCTCTCCCGCTTCCTCGAAGGTGCGTTCGATGTGCTGATGGTCGACATCGGCCTGCCCGCCCTGTCCGGGTTGGAGCTCGCCGGAAAGCTGCAATCGCGCTGCAAGCTGCCGGTCGTCTTCGCGACCGCGCGGAAACCTCCCGAATCGCTGCCGCAAGGCGCCGTCTGGCTCAGCAAGCCCTTCAGTCTCGAGCAGCTCGCCGAGGCGCTGGGCCAGGCCTGCCGGTGCGCCGAGAGCGGGCGGGCTGCCGGCGAACGAACGGCACCGCCGCGTGCGGCGCCGTCAACGACGCCTGCGCCGCGGCTCGAAACAGCTCAAGCCGGCGGGCCGCACCGGTCGTAGACCAGCGCCAGATAGTCGGCGTGCTTTCGCAGGCCCTCGATCTGCTGGAGCGTATTGCCGCGGATCGGATCCTTGGGATCGAATCTCAGATCGCCGTCCGGCATCAGGATGAAGTGCGTTCGGCCGGCCAGATCGCCATTGCGGTCGTCGGCATGCACGTAGCCGCAGCCGGTACCCGTGCTCTTGTTGTAGGTCACGCCGGAGAACACGGCGAAGCGCGGTTCGGGCAGCTTCTTCTTCACCTGCGTCTGGACCTGCCAGACCGGCCAGTAGAACCACCAGCCGCCGAGCGTCGCGGCAAAGACCGAAAGGCTGGCGAGGATGCAGACGAAGACTTTCATGGCTTGTCCTTGTCGGGTTGCACGAACTGCATCGCGAAACGACCCAAAGGGGTCAATTCCGTCACGGTGGCCGTCCCCGCTCGTCCCGGCGGTGCCGAAAACGAGACCTTGACCCAGCCGCCGTCCTTCAGGATGCGCAGGCTCTCGATGTCCTCTGCCGAAGTGAAGACCATTGGCAGCGGACCCTTGGCCACGCGCTGGAGCACGCTATAGGACATGTGCTGCCAGGCAGGCACGATGAGAAGACCGACGGCGGTGTGTCTCGGAGCGTATGTCCATGTAGCTAATTGTAATTACATGTAGTACTTACAGATTAGTTTTTTCGTGATGCATCTCACGAGATCGCGAATCCGTCGAAAGCATGAAGTAGTGCCGGAAGCGCTCTGCGAAGCCCCGCCCCTGACATGGAAAGGGTCCGCTGCTTTGTGTACGCTTTGATCGAGCAGGAGATAACCATCGAAGTGGCCCGAGCGCCGCGAAATGGAGACGGCCATGCAGGATTCGTTGACGCCTATCGACACATCCTTCGAGCGATGGACGCAACTGTCGGACGCCTACGAGCAGCACCTCTTGCACATGAAGCAGGGCGATGAGAAGGCGCGCGCCGAGGCTATACGGCTCGGGCGCGAACTGGATGCGCTGACGCGGCTGCTCAGCCGCAATCAGGCCCGCAGGCCGCGCGGTGGCGGTTGAAGCGCCGTCTCCCGTATACGCAATTTCCGCACTTTTTCGCCCAGCCCGTCCCCCCGGCGGCGGCATTGTTTCCGCAAGGGGAACGCCGCGATTCTCTTTGGCAGGGTTTTCACCTAGTTTTTGGGCGCAAACTTGGTTTCACAGAGCAGCTATTCACTGTTCTGGATGAACAGGGCACCGAGCGAGGTGGCCGCCCCCGAAGGGACGGCGCCCCACCCAAGACCGGTTCGAAATCATCATCCAAGCCATTGAAGGAAATTGAAATGAAGACCTCGAAGATCATCGCCGCCGCCGCTCTCTCGCTTCTCGCCGCCGCCGGCGCACAGGCCGAAACCTACGAAGGCGTGCACCCGCTGGTGTCCTCAGCCAGCCGCGCCGACGTGAAGGCCGAGGCCGTTGCCGCCGCGCGCAGCGACAACCCGTATGCGGAAGCCGTCTCGTCGCGTGTTGCGCCCGTGCAGACCGCCTCGACCGACCGTGCCGGCGTGCGTGTCGATGCCGTTGCCGCCGCGCGCAGCGCCAACCCCTATGCCGAAGGCTATGCGCAGGGCGTGAACCCGGTGCTCGCCAGCACCGTCGACCGCGCCACCGTGCGCGCCGAAGCCCGCGCCGCAGCGCGTGGCATCGACCAGCTCGCGCTCTAAATCACCGCCGCGACAACGAGGAACCGGGCCATGTGCCCGGTTTTTTCATGGGCGCTGGCCATTGCATGGGGGATCCTGCGACGAGGCGTTGGCCGCAGACCACTCGGCGACGCCGAAAGCATGCGGCCCGCGCGGGAGCGCGGCACAATCTCGTCAGCATGACGCAGCAATTGCCCCACCCCGACGATTTGAGCGATGCAGAGCTCGCCGAACACGCCCATGCTTGGCGGCGCCTGGCATTGCGCGGAGACCGCAACGCCCGAGCGCCGGCGCACGCCTACGAGACCGCCTTGCGCGAACGCGTGCGCGCCTCGACGGTCGCCGAGCTGATGGCCAGCGCTGCCGCAGCGCCCGAACCGAAGCGCCCGTGGTGGCGCCGATGGTGGCCATCGATGAACGAGCACGTCGCGTCCTGAACGGACGGCGCTCGTTTCCGTTTCAGCGGCCGCCGAGCTGCCCGAAGGAGGTGCGAAGCCCGACGTAGTCGGTCGGCCCGCTGCTCTCGGGCGGATGACCAGTCGCCGACAGCCATGCCGAGATGCTCGGCAGGCGCTTGTCGAAATAGATCTGCAGGTGGGCCCAGTTGCCGCCCTCGGTGTGCGGCTCGGTCATTTCGAGCGCCTCGACCGCGATCGCGCGCAGGCTGCTCACCATGGCCAGCGAACGGCCGTCCAGCAGCTGCAACGTCACCTCGCGGCCCTGCGACAGGATTTCATCGAGGATGCGGCGATGCACCGTGTAGTCGGGCCAGCTGCGCTTGCCGCAGGCGTCGTTCAATTCCCTGAAGACCCAGTGCATGTTGGTGGCGAAGATCGCCGCCACCTGTCCGGCCTGCCGCAGATTCTGCTTCGAGGCCGTGGCCTGCAGGCGCAGCGCCCAGAGAATCGCGGCAAGAACGCCGAGGGTCTGGACCCACGCGGCCCATTCGGCCGAGGTCGTGGGGCGGTTGAACCAGCCGAGCACCGCCAGTGCGACAGTGAGCGCGGCAAGCGCCGCTCCGAATTTCCGCATGCTTTCCCCAGAGTCGCCGGCTGCGTCGCTTCAGGCGCGCGGCCCGTCCTTGCCGAACAGTTTTCGTATCGCCGCAACACCCGCCACCAATGCATTCGCGTAGCTTGTTTGCGGATCGCTCGCCGCCTCGAGCGGAAGGTAGGGGAGCGCGTCTTCCATCGCGTAGTCGGTGCCCTCCATCAATACCCAATAGAACTCGCCCTCTTCGAGTTCGTGCACGGTGAGCGCGATATTTCGCAATTGCGACATGAGCTTAGGAAGGGGTCATCGAGTGAACTCGTCGATCCTATTCAACGCACGTTACAACACCTAGCCAAAATTTCACGTTTCGTCGCAAATGTGACGAACGGTAATTGAATTGGCAAGTCCTGAATACCCGCAATAGCCTGAGTGTGGGTAATCTGCACCTGCCAAGCTTTTCCTACAGCGCCTGGGTGCCGCCGTGCATAAGCTGAATGCACCTCAACAAAATCGCCGTGACAGGAGGAGACATGAAGCATTTCACTCTCGACCCTCACATGGTCGCTGCCTTCGGAGGCGCCTTTTATCCGACTGGCCATTCGATGGTGATGTTTCCCAACGCGGAGGACGCAAGTCGCGTGGGGCATCAGCTGATCGACAACGGCTTCAGCGGCGACGAGGTCTACCTGATCCCCCCCAAGACCCTGCTGTCGCAGATCACGCCGACGGTCAGCGATGCCGACAACCCCCTGCCCTCGGCGGGCACCGATGGCGCCACCGTGCGTGCCTACACCAAGCTCGCGCGCGAGGGCCACACCGGCCTCTTGGTCAAGACCGAGAACAGGGCCGCGGCCGAGCGCCTGATGGACGTGGTGCGAACGGTGCCGTACTCGATCGCCGAGCGCTACTGCAGGCTGGTGATCGAAGACCTCTGAAGGGCCTCAGGCCGGGGCTGCGCGGCTAAGCACGGCGCGCGCCATCGACTGCGCAAGCTCGTGCTCGCCCAGGAACACGGTGGCTTCCGCCTCCTGCGCGAGCAGGCGTGCCTCCTCCTCGTTGTGGCTGCGGATCACGGTCTCGATCGCGGGATTGAGCGTGCGTGCGGTCTCGATCATCTGCCGCACGTTCATCGCATCGGCAACGGCGACCACGAGCACGCGAGCCCGGGCGACATGCGACTGGATCAGCACCGCCGGGTCGGCGGCATCGCCCCAGACGGCCGCCATCCCCTCGGCGCGCAGCTTCTCCACCAGCTCGCGGTTCTGCTCCGCCACCACGAATGGAACATCGTGGGAAGCCAGCTCGGCGGCAATGCGCCGCCCCACCCGGCCATAGCCCACCAGCACCACGTGGCGCGACAGGTATTTCGCCTCGGTGCTCACCGGCAGCTCGGCCAAGGGGTCGTCGCGCAGCGCCAGCTCGCGCGCGAAGGACGAACGCGCATGCAGCCACTTCTGCAGCGGCCCGATCAGGCTGAACCACAGCGGATTGGTGGCGATGGAGATCAGCGCGCCGGCCAGCAGCAGGCTCTGGCCCTCGCCCGGCAGCAGCCCGAGCGAGACGCCGAGCGCGGCCAGGATGAACGAGAACTCGCCGATCTGCGCCAGGCTCGCGCTCACCGTGAGTGCCGTACCCAGCGGATAGCGGAACAGCAGCACCAGCGCGCAGGCAGCGACCGACTTGCCCACCACGATCACCAACACCACCGCCAGCACCTGCAGCGGGCGTTCGATCAGCACGGCCGGATCGAACAGCATGCCGACCGAGACGAAGAACAGCACGGCAAAGGCGTCGCGCAACGGCAGCGATTCCTGCGCCGCCCGGTGGCTGAACTCGGACTCGCGCATCACCATCCCCGCGAAGAAGGCGCCGAGTGCGAAAGACACGCCGAACAGCGCCGCCGATGCGAAGGCGATGCTCACTGCAGCCGCCACCACGCACAGCGTGAAGAGTTCGCGCGAACCGGTGCGCGTGACTTGCCACAGGATCCACGGGAATACGCGCCGCCCCACCACCAGCATCAAGAGCACGAAGCCGCCCACCTGCAGCAGCGTGAGGCCCAGCGTCTGCCAGACCGGCGCCGCGTCGGAATGCATCGCCGCGCCGCCCATCACGCCGGCCAGCGGCGGCAGCAGCACGAGCACCAGCACCATGGCCAGGTCCTCCACCACCAGCCAGCCGACCGCGATGCGGCCGGTGAAGGAATCGAGCAGCCCCAAGCTTTCGAGCGCGCGCAACAGCACCACGGTGCTCGCCACCGACAAGGCGAGCCCGAACACCAGCGCGCCGCCCAGGCTCCAGCCCCACCACGTGGCCAACGCGCCGCCGAGCAGCGTGGCCACGGCCATCTGCACGATCGCGCCGGGCAAGGCGATCTTGCGCACCGCGAGCAGGTCGTCGAGCGAGAAATGCAGGCCGACGCCGAACATCAGCAGCATCACACCGATCTCGGCCAGCTGCGAAGCGATCTCCGCATCCGCCACGAAGCCAGGCGTGAACGGACCGATGATCACGCCGGCAAGCAGGTAGCCCACCAGCGCCGGCAGCCGAAGCCGCGCCGCCAGGAAACCAAGGACCAGCGCAAGGCCGAGGCCGGCCGCGACGGTGTTGATCAGGGAGACGCTGTGGGGCATCGCTGCATTTTGCAAGACGATGCCCTAAACCCCTCAGGTCGCCATCTTCTCGGTGCGCTCGTTGAGCAGTTCCTCGGGCTCCTGCGCCTCGATCCAGGTCTCGTTGTTCAGGCCGGCCTGAAGGCGCACCTCGTCGAGCTCACCGGTCCACTTCGCGACCACGATGGTCGCCACGCCGTTGCCGATCAGGTTGGTCAGCGCCCTCGCCTCCGACATGAAGCGGTCGATGCCGAGGATCAGCGCCAGCCCCGCCACCGGCACATGCCCCACGGCCGACAGCGTGGCGGCGAGCACGATGAAGCCGCTGCCGGTGATGCCGGCCGCGCCCTTCGAGGTCAGCAGCAGCACGGCCAGCAGCGTGATCTCCTGGGTGAGCGTCATCGGTGTGTTGGTGGCCTGCGCGATGAAGACCGCCGCCATGGTCAGGTAGATCGAGGTGCCGTCGAGATTGAACGAATAGCCGGTCGGGATCACCAGGCCCACGCAGGTCTTCTTCGCGCCCAGGTTCTCCATCTTCTCCATCATGCGCGGCAGCACCGACTCGGAGGACGAGGTGCCCAGCACGATCAAGAGTTCTTCCTTGATGTACTTGATGAACTTCCAGATGCTGAAGCCGTGAAAGCGCGCGATCAGCCCAAGCACCACGAAGATGAACAGCAGGCAGGTGAGATAGAAGGTGCCCATCAGCTTGCCCAGCGAGAACAGCGTGCCGACGCCGTACTTGCCGATGGTGAAGGCCATGGCGCCGAAGGCACCGATCGGCGCCAGCTTCATGATGTAGCCGACGATGGTGAAGAGCACGTGCGAGCCCTTCTCGATCACGTCGAACACCAGCGTGCCTCGCCCGCCGAATTTGTGCAGCGCGAAGCCGAACAGCATCGCGATCAGCAGCACCTGCAGGATCTCGCCCTTGGCGAAGGCATCGACCACGGTGCTCGGGATGACGTTGAGCAGGAAGTCGACCGTCCCCTGCATCTTGCCGGGCCCGGTGTAGGCCGCGATCGCCTTGGTGTCGAGCGTCGAGGGGTCGACGTTCATGCCGGCGCCGGGCTTGAGCAGATTGACCAGCACCAGCCCAACCACCAGCGCGATGCTGCTCACGATCTCGAAGTACAGGAGCGCGAGGCCGCCGGTCTTGCCGACCTTCTTCATGTCTTCCATGCCGGCGATGCCGATCACCACGGTGCAGAAGATGATGGGCGCGATGATCATCTTGATCAGCTTGATGAAGCCGTCGCCCAAGGGTTTCATCGACTCGCCGAGCGCGGGGTAGAAATGCCCCAGCGCGACGCCAATGACCACGGCGGTGATCACCTGCACATACAGCGACCGGTAGATCGGAAGCTTCTTCTGGACCGGGATGACAGCGGCCATGGTGGTCTCCTGCATGGTGCCTGTTGTGAATGAGAGAGCCAGGCGCCACTGTAGACCTGCAGACGCGCTCAATCCAGGCCCAGCACCTTGTCGAGCGTGAACGGCAGGCCGCGCAGGCGGCGCCCCGTCGCATGGAAGATCGCGTTGCCGACCGCGGCCGCGACGCCCACGATGCCGATCTCCCCCACGCCCTTGACGCCCAGCGGATTCACGATCTCGTCATGCTCGTCGACGAAGATCACCGCGATCTCGCCGATGTCCGCATTGGCGGGCAGGTGGTATTCGGCCAGGCTGTGGTTCATCACGCGGCCCAGCCGGTGATCGACGAGGCCCTCCTCGTGCAGCGCCATGCCCACGCCCCAAACCACGCCGCCCTCGATCTGGCTGGCGGCCGTTCTCGGGTTGACGATGCGCCCGGCGGCCACCGCGCTGACCACGCGCGTGACATGCACCAGCCCCAGGTCTTCGTCCACGCGCACCTCGGCGAACACTGCCGAATGCGTGGCCCGCGCGTACTTGCGCTGCTTCATGAAGTTCGGCAAGGCGAGGCTCTTGCCCTCGATCTGGGCCGCGCCGGCGCGCTGCATGAGCTCGCGCAGGCTGATCGAGCGCGAGGGGTCGGCACGCAGCCGCACCAGGCCGTTGACGAATTCCACGTCCTTCATCCGCGGCTGGCGCAGCGGGGTGTCGCCCTGCGCGCGTGCCATCAGGAGCAGCCTGGCCGCGATCTTCAGGCAGGCGGCCTGCACCGCGGTGCCGATGGTGGCCACCGTGAAGGAGCCGCCCTGCACCGGCGCCATCGGCAGGCTCGAATCGCCGAGGTTGAAGTTCACCTTGTCGAGCGGCAGGCCCAGGGTCGCGGCGGCGATC
This sequence comes from Variovorax paradoxus, assembly GCF_018614915.1. Lineage (GTDB taxonomy): Bacteria > Pseudomonadota > Gammaproteobacteria > Burkholderiales > Burkholderiaceae_C > Variovorax > Variovorax paradoxus_K. Next base: position 48,795 of record NZ_JAGGNU010000017.1, read on the forward strand.
TGCGACATGGCGGTGCCGGTGCCGGTGCCGATGTCGGTCGTGGCGCTGCCGACCTCCAGCGTGCCGTCGACCCGCAGCACGGCACGCGCGGCGCCGTGGATCTGCATCGCCTCCCACACGCCGGTGGCCATGCCCCAGCCGATCAGCGTGCGGCCGTCGCGCATCGAGCGCGGCTCTGGATCACGCCGCGACCAGCCGAAGCGTTCCGCGCCCCGCGCATAGCATTCGCGCAAGGCCTTGCTCGAGAAAGGCTTGCCGCTTCCCGGCTCGGTCTCGGCGTAGTTGCGCAGGCGCAGGGCCAGCGGGTCCAGGCCCACGGCTTGCGCCAGTTCGTCCATCGCGCTTTCGAGCGCATAGACGCCCTGAGCCGCGCCGGGCGCGCGCATGTCGGTCGGCGTGAAGCGGTCGAGCGCGAGCACCCGATGAGCCAGCCGCAGGTTCGGCGTGTTGTAGAGCAGCCCCGTCCAGCTGACGATGTTCTCGACGTAGTCTTCCTTGCGCGAGGTCTCCGACACCGCCTCGTGCACCACCGACTGCAGCCGCCCTTCGCTGTCGCAGCCCAGCTTCAGCGTCTGCAAGGTCTCCGGCCGATGGCCGAAGCTGAACATCTGCTGGCGCGTGAGCACCACGCGCACCGCGCAGCGAAGCTTGAGCGCGGCCATGGCCGCCAGCACCAACTGGTAGCCGGGCCGAAGCCCCGAACCGAAGGCCCCGCCGACGAAGGGACACAGCACGCGCACATCGCGCTTTCGCAGCTTCAGCACGCGGGCCAGGTAGGCGCGGCTGTTCTGCGCGCCCTGCGTCTTGTCGTAAACCGTGAGCTGCCCCTCGCCGTCCCAGATCGCAGTGCTGGCATGCATTTCCATCGGGTTGTGGAATTCGGCCGGCGAGTGGTAGCGCGCCTCGATCTTGACGGCCGCTTCGCCCCAGGCGTCCTCCGGGTCGCCGCGCACCTTGGGCGGGGCCTGGTAGCCGAACTTGAGCCGGCTCGGCTTGCGGGCCTCGATCGCCAGCCGCTGCATGTCGCTGCGCGGCCGTTCGGCCACGCAGCGCACCGCGACCAGCCGCGCCGCATGGCGCGCGGCTTCGAGGCTCACGGCGACGACCAGCGCCACCGGTTGCGCATCGGAATGGATCTGCGCATCGTGCAGCGGCCGGAACGGCGAGCCGCCGGGCGCATCCATGTCCTTGTGCAGGAGATCGAAGCGCGCCATGGGCGGCCGGTTCTCGTGAGTCAGGATATCGATCACACCGGGCACGGCGCGCGCCGCCGCATCGTCGATCTCGCGGATGCGGCCGCGCGCGATGGGGCTCGACACCACCACTCCATGGAGCAGGCCTTCGGCCGGATGCTCGGCGGCGTAGCGGGCCGCGCCCGTCACCTTGGCCCGGGCGTCGACGCGAGCAACCGGTGCACCGACCGGCGATGCCGGCCGCTGCGTCATGCACCGTGCTCCATGCCGGCCGCCTGCAGCAGCGCGCGCACAACGGTGCGGCGCGCCAGCTCGATCTTGAAACCGTTGTGCTCGAGCGCATGCGCACCGTCGATCAGCACCGCGGCGGCGGCCTCGAACGCGGCGACGGCCGGCACCTGACCCGCCAGCAGCGCCTCGGCCTCCGGCCGGCGCCAGGGCTTGTGGGCCACGCCGCCGAGCGCGATGCGAGCGCAGCGGATGCGTCCTTGCGCGACGTCGAGCGCGCAGGCTGCGGACACCAGTGCAAAGGCGTAGGAGCGCCGATCGCGCAGCTTGACGTACGCAGAGCGTGCAGCAAAAGGACCCGGCGGCAACTCGACCGCCGTCACCAGTTCGCCCTCGGCCAGCGTGGTGTCGCGCTCCGGCGCGTCGCCCGGCAGCCGATGGAAGTCGGCCATCGCAATGGCGCGCTCGCCCTGCGCTCCCTGCACGTGGACCACCGCCTCCAGCGCCGCCAGCGCAACGCACATGTCCGAGGGGTGTACGGCCACGCATTGCTCGCTCGCGCCGAGGATTGCATGGATCCGGTTCAATCCTTCGATCGCCGGGCAGCCGCTGCCCGGCGCGCGCTTGTTGCACGGCGTGGCGATGTCGTAGAAGTAGTAGCAGCGCGTGCGCTGCAGCAGGTTGCCGCCGACGGTCGCCATGTTGCGCAGCTGCGGCGAGGCTCCCGCCAGCAGCGCCTCCGCCAGCAAGGGGTAGCGCCGCTGCACCTCGGGATGCCAGGCCAGGTCGGCATTGCGCACCAGCGCACCCACGTGGAGGCCGCCGCCCTCGGTGACGTGCACTTCGCGCAGCGGCAGGTGCGTGATGTCGACCAGCCGCGCGGGCCGGGCGACGCCTTCCTTCATGAGGTCGAGCAGGTTGGTGCCGCCGGCGATGAAGCGTGCGCCGTCCACGCCGCCCAATGCGCGCAGCGCATCGGCCGCATCGGTGGCGCGGTGATATTCGAAAGGACTCATCGCACCGCTTTCCAGGCGCCGCTCTGCTGGTGCCCCAGCACTTCGACCACCGCCCTGACAATGTTCGGATAGGCACCGCACCGGCAGAGATTGCCGCTCATCTGCTCGCGCACGTCGTCTTCGTTCTGCGCGTGGCCTTCGCGCAGCAGGCCGACCGCCGAGCAGATCTGGCCCGGCGTGCAGTAGCCGCATTGAAGCGCATCGTGGTCGATGAAGGCCTGCTGCAGCGGATGCAGCATGTCGCCGTGCGCCAGCCCCTCGATGGTCTGTATCGTCGCGCCCTCTTGCATGACCGCGAGCGTCAGGCAGGCATTGATGCGGCGGCCGTCCACCAGCACCGTGCAGGCGCCGCACTGGCCGTGGTCGCAGCCCTTCTTGGTGCCGGTCAGGCCGCAGTGCTCGCGCAGCAGGTCCAGCAGCGTGGTCCAGGCTTCGAGCCGCACAGTGCGCGCAACGCCGTTGAGGTGGAAGCGGACCGTGTGCACCTCGCAGGCGGTGCGCTCCGGCGTCGTGACAGTGGTGGTGGCATCCATGACTGTGACCTTGTCCCGCCGTGAGCATGGGCGCAGTAGGACACGAGCGCAAGCCGGAAACAAAAAGACCCGCCGCAGCGGGTCCTTTTTTGGGGGCCGAAAACGCCGGCGCCCGTTTCAGTGCATGTGCAGGCCGCCGTTGACCGAGAAGTCGGCGCCCGTCGAGTAGCCGCCCTCGTCGGTCGCGAGCCAGGCGATGATGGAGGCGATCTCGCTCGGCTCGCCCAGACGCTTGACCGGAATCGTGCCCACGATCTTGTCGAGCACTTCCTGGCGGATCGCCTTGACCATGTCGGTGCCGATGTAGCCCGGGCTCACGGTGTTCACCGTCACGCCCTTGGCTGCCAGCTCCTGCGCCAGCGCCATCGTGAAGCCGTGCATGCCGGCCTTGGCGGCCGAGTAGTTGGTCTGCCCGGCCTGGCCCTTGGCGCCGTTGACCGAACTGATGTTGATGATGCGGCCCCAGCCCTTCTCGACCATGTCCGCGACCACCTGCTTGGTGACGTTGAACATGCTGTTGAGGTTGGTCTCGATCACCGCGCTCCAGTCCTCGGGCGTCATCTTGATGAACATGCGGTCCCGCGTGATGCCGGCATTGTTGACCAGCACGTCGATGCTGCCGTGTTCCGCCTTGGCCTTGGTGAAGGCCTCGACCGTCGACTGCCAGTCGCCAACGTTGCCGACCGACGCGTGGAACTCGTAGCCTTCGGCTTTCTGCTCGGCCAGCCACTTGGCGTGGTCCCGCGTGGGACCGCAGCCCGCAATGACCGTGAATCCATCCTTGTGCAGGCGCTGGCAGATGGCAGTTCCGATGCCTCCCATGCCCCCGGTGACGTATGCGACTCTTTTGCTCATGAATGTTCCTTGTGTTGACGAGCCTGAACAGGCGCTGTTCACTGTAGCGAAGTTTCACGCAACAACCGGCTCAGGAAAACACTGACCCCTCAATGCAACGGGGTGTCACAAGCCGTCCATATACCGCGTTGGAGATCAAGGAAGAAAGGCACCCAATGAAACTCGTCACATGGAACACCCAATGGTGCATGGGCCTGGACGGCATCGTGAGCCCGCAGCGCATCGTCGACGGTGCGCGCGCGATGGGAGACTTCGATGTCCTGTGCCTGCAGGAGATCGCATCCGGCTATGACGGCATGCCCGGCGGCCCGGGCGACCAGCCGGCCCAGCTGCGCGATCTGCTGCCGGGCTTCCAGCTCTTCTTCGGCGCCGCGGTGGACGAGTTCGACCGCGAAGGCCGGCGCCAGCGCTTCGGCAACCTGATCGCAACCCGGCTGCCGGTCTCCCGCGTCCAGCACCACCCGCTGCCCTGGCCGGCCGACCCGGACGTGACCAGCATGCCGCGCATGTGCACCATGCTGACGCTGAACAGTCCCGAACTGGGGCCCCTGCGCGTGATGACCACGCACCTCGAGTACTACTCGCAGATGCAGCGCGCGGCGCAGGCCAAGGCCCTGGTCGCCCTGCACGCCGAGGCCTGCGAACAGGCGGCAGCGCCGCCGAAGTCCGACTACGAGGGCCCCTTCCAGCCCAAGTTGCATACGAAGGAAGTCATCCTCTGCGGCGACTTCAACATGGCCGCTTCGGATCCGGCGCACGCGACGCTGCGCGAGCGCTTGCGGGATGCGTGGCCGCTGGTGCACGGCGATGCTCCCCACGCGCCCACCTTCCGCCTGTTCGACCGCAGGTACGGCCCCGATCCGGTGAGCTACGACTTCGTGTTCGCGAGCGACGGCCTGGTGCCGCGCGTGCGCCGCATCGAGGTCGACCTCGCCACGCGCGCATCCGACCACCAGCCGGTGCTGGTCGAACTCGGCGATTGAGGTCCAAGGTTCTCACTCGCCTTGGATGCCGGCGGCGCGGATCACCTTGCCCCACTTGGCGGTCTCGGCCGCGAGGTGGCTGCGCAGGGCTTCGGGCGTGACCTTCTCCATCGGCACGATCTCCGAGCTCAGGTCGGCCAGGCGCTGCTTGACCACCTCGTCCTGCAAGGCGGCGCGCAGCGCGACGTTGAGCTTCTGCGTCACCGCGGCCGGCGTGCCCTTCGGCGCATAGATGCCGTGCCAGACCCGCACGTCGAAGCCCTTGAGCCCCTGTTCGTCGAGCGTCGGGATGTCGGGCATGCTGGCCAGGCGCTTGGGCGTGGTCACGCCGAAGACCTTGACACGGTTGCCATCCTTGATGACCGGCGCGGTCTGCGTGGTCTGGTCGCACAGCAGGTCGACCTGGCCGCCCATCAGGTCGTTGAGCGCCGGGCCGGCGCCCTTGTAGGGCACGGTCGTCAGGTCGACGCCGATCTGGCTCGCGAACAGCAGGCCGCACAGTTGGGATACCGCGCCGATGCCTGCGTTGGCGAGCGAGACCTTGTCCTTGTTGGCCTTCACATAGGCCAGCAGCTCCTTGAAGTTGTTGGCCGGGAAGTCCTTGCGCGACAGCAAGGTCATCGGCACGTCCATCACCTGCCCGATGTACTCGAAGTCCTTCAGCGGGTCGTAGGGCAGCTTCTTGTAGAGCGCCGGCGCGGTGGCCATGCCCATGTGGTGGATCAGGATGGTGTAGCCGTCGGGCTTGGCCTTCGCGACCCGCGCCGGCGCGATGGTGCCGCCGGCGCCCACCGTGTTCTCGACCACCACCGTCTGGCCGAGCGACTTGCCCATCGGGATCGCCAGCATGCGGGCCACCACGTCGGTCGGGCCGCCGGCCGAGTAAGGCACCACCATCGTGACGGGCTTGTCGGGCCATGGCGCCTGCGCCACGGCGGGCGATTGCATCCCGAGCAGGCCCGCGGCAAGCGATGTGCAAAGCAGAGCTTTCGATGTCCATTTCATGTCGTTTGTCTCCTTGTAAAAAAATCGGCTCAGGCCGCGCCCTGCGCTTCCAGTGCCAGAAGACGCTGGGCGAGCCGCAGCACGGGCGCGTCGACCATGCGGCCGTCGAGGCTGATCACGCCGCCACCGGCCGAGTGCATGGCGTCGTTCACGCGCCGCGCCCAGGCCAGTTGCTCGGCGCTCGGACCGAGGGCCGCGTGCACCGGCACGACCTGGTCCGGATGGATGCAGAGCTTGGCGCCGAAGCCGCCGCGCCGCGCGCGCGCTGCATCGAAATGCAGCCGCTGAAGATCGCGCCAGTCGGGCGACACGCCGTCCACCGGTGCCGCCAGTCCGGCGCGGCGCGAAGCCAGCACCAGCGCCAGTCGCACCGGCACCAGCTCGGCCTCGTCGGCCTCACAGGCCAGGCCGAGGTCGGCCTGGAAATCCAGGTGGCCGAAAGCGAGCCGAAGCACCTGTGCTGCGCTCGCGAGCGCATCGAGTGCGGCAAGCCCGGCCGCCGATTCGACCAGCGGCATCAGCACGCACCGGGGCCCTACGGCTGCTGCCAGCGCCGCAAGCTCTTCGCCACGCTCGGCCTTGGGCAGCACCACGCCGGCGAGCCCCTGGCGCGAGAGCTGCGCCACCAGCGCGCGGTCTTCGTCGTGCCAGCCCGTGCCGCAGGGGTTGACGCGGACCAGCAGGCGGCTGCGTTCGGCGGCGGACAGCGCGGCATGGCTGCGCGCGAGCTGTTCGCGCGCCGCCGCCTTGTGCTCGGGCGCCACGGCATCCTCGAGATCGACGATCACGGCGCCGGCGCCCGAAGCCAGCGCGCGCGCATGGCGCTCGGGCCGATCGGCCGGGACGAACAGGAAGGTGCGTGCCAGGGCCAGCGCTTCTGCTTCTGCATGGCTCATGGCTTCGCTCCGAGCAGCATGCCGATCGAGGGCGCGCGCGCCACGCTCCAGAGCCGCTCGATTGCGCCGTGCATCTCCGCCTCGCTTGCAGCGCCGCTGAAAGCCGCGAGGCGCAGTGCCTTGGCAGCGATCTCCTCGCGGCTCAGCGTGTTGCCCGGATCGCCCTTGGGCTCGTCGACGCGTCCCTGCAGCGTCCGGCCGTCGTGCGTGTGCACCGTGACCTTGCCGATCCAGCGCTTCGGATAGGCGCCATCGACCTCGGGGTCGAGCACCATTTGCACGCGATCGCGCAGCGCGACCGTTTCGGCAGCGCGGAAATGCGCATCGAACTCGGCCAGCCCGGCTTGCCCGAAGCGCGCCACCAGGGCGAGCACGGTGCCCATCGAGAACTTCGACTGGTGCACCGTGGCCGGGTCGACCACCGGCCCCAGCACGTCGATGGCGCCCTGGTGCACGTGCGTCGTGACGCTGGCCAGGTCCGAGTCGCGCAGGTCGTTCGCGCGCATGACCTCGAGCAATGCGTCGGCCGCCGGGTGCGTGTGGCGGCAGGAGGCGTGGAACTTGAACGAGGTCTCGGCCAGCGCCCAGCGCGTGCCCAGGCCGTCGACCAGCCGCGCCGGGTCGGCGTCTTGCGACATGCCTGCGGCCAGGCCTTGCGGGCCTTCGAGAATCTGCTGTGCGCCGGTGAAGCCGTCGCGCGCCAGCGTGGCGGCCGCGAGGCCGGCCGCGGCCGCATGCGCGGTGTGCAACTGCTTCGAATCGGCGGCGGTGCGCAGGAACTCCCAGAGGCCGGCCGACTGCGTGCCGGCCGAGCCGAACGCATGCTGCATGCGCGCGGCATCGAGCCCCAGCAGATGGCCCGCCGTGGCGGCAGCGGCGAGGGTGCCTGCGGTGCCGGTGGTGTGGAACACCTTGTAGTGCGAGCGCCCGAGGAACTCGCCGACGCGGATGCCGACCTCGTAGCCGGCAACCGCAGCCGCGAGCAGCCGTTCGCCGCTCGCGCCCAGCGCCTGGGCCCAGGCCAGCGCGACCGGGAACACCACGGTCGCCGGATGGAACACCGAGCCGTTGTGCACGTCGTCCTGCTCCGCCACGTGCGAGGCCGCGGCATTGACCAGCGCCGCGAAGTACGGGCTGCTGCGCGTGCGGCCCACCAGCACTTCGCTGCCGCCTTCCGCAGGCCCCATCTCGCGCGCGAAGGCGGCAATTGTTTCGACCGGCCGCGCGCCGTGCCCCGCGATCGCAGAGCCGAACCAGTCGACCAGCAGGTCCTCGGCGCGGCGGACCACGGGCGCCGGGATGTCGGCGAAGCGCAGGCCGGCGGCAAAGCGTGCGAGGGATTCGGTGCTCATGTCAGATCGCCTCCATGGCGCGCAAGGCATCGATGTCGGCCTCGCTGCGCCCGAGCGAACGCAGGATGGAATCGGTATGCGCACCGACAGCCGGGATCGCATCCATCCGGTAGTCGAAGGCGCTCTGCCGCCCGGGCGGCAGCAGCGCGGGGATCGCGCCGGCCGGCGACGCCACCTCGCGCCAGCGCTCGCGCGCCTTGAGCTGCGGGTGCTGCCACAGGCCCGCCATATCGTTCATGCGCGCGTTGGCGATCTGCGCGGCATCGAGGCGCTCGAGCACCTGTGCCGTGCTCAGCGCGGCGAAGGTTTCGAGGATGAGGGCCTGCAGGGCCTCGCGGTTGGCGTTGCGCCTGGCGTTGCTGTCGAAGCGCGGGTCGGTCGCAAGTCCGGCCTGCATCAGCACGCCCTCGCAGAAAGCCCGCCATTCGCGTTCGTTCTGCAGGCCGAGCATCACGGTGCCGCCGTCGCCCGCCGAGAAGGGGCCGTAGGGGTAGATCGTCGCGTGCGAGGCCGCGCTGCGCGGCGGCGGCGGCGCGCCGTCGTAGGCGTAGTACATCGGGTAGCCCATCCATTCGGCCAGCGACTCCAGCATCGAGACGTCGATGTGCGAGCCCTTCCCGGTCTTGCCCCGCTGTAGCAGCGCCGCGAGGATGCCGGTGTAGGCGTACATGCCGGCCGCGATGTCGGCAATCGAGTTGCCCGACTTGCAGGGCGCGTCAGCGGTGCCGGTGATCGACAGGAAGCCCGCCTCGCTCTGGATCAGCAGGTCGTAGGCCTTCTTGTCGCGGTAGGGGCCGTCTTCGCCGTAGCCGGAGATGTCGCAGACGATCAGCGCCGGATGCTTCGCCTGCAGCAGCTCGGCAGCCAGGCCCATGCGCGCCGCGGCACCGGGCGCGAGGTTCTGCACCAGCACGTCGGCGCCGGCGACGAGTTCCTGCAGCACGGCCTGCGCCGCCGGCTGCTTGAGGTCGAGCGTGAGGCTTTCCTTGGAGCGGTTGACCCAGACGAAATGCGAGGCCTCGCCGGCCACGCGCTGGTCGTAGGCGCGCGCGAAGTCGCCGCCGCCGGGGCGTTCGACCTTGATCACGCGGGCGCCGAGGTCGGCCAGCTGGCGGGTGCAGAACGGCGCCGCGATCGCGTGTTCGAGCGAGACCACGGTGATGCCGTCGAGGGGTCGTGTCATGGTTGCTTCCTCGGTCAGAAAGAGCGCGGCAAGCCCAGCAGGTGCTCGGCCACGTAGGAATAGATGAGGTTGGTCGAGATCGGCGCCACCTGGTAGAGCCGCGTCTCGCGGAACTTGCGCTCCACGTCGTATTCGCAAGCGAAGCCGAAGCCGCCATGCGTCTGCAGGCAGGTGTTGGCTGCCTCCCATGAAGCCTTGGCCGCGAGGTACTTGGCCATGTTGGCCTCGGCACCGCAGGGCTGGCCGGCGTCGAACAGCGCACAGGCCTTGAAGCGCATGAGGTTCGCCGCCTCGGTCTCGATGTAGTTGTCGGCGATCGGGAACTGGATGCCCTGGTTCTGCCCGATCGCGCGGCCGAACACCTGGCGCTCGATCGCGTAGCGGCGGGCGCGGTCGATGAACCACCAGGCATCGCCGATGCACTCGGCCGCGATCAGCGTGCGCTCGGCGTTGAGTCCGTCGAGGATGTACTTGAAGCCCTTGCCTTCCTCGCCGATCAGGTTCTCGGCCGGGATCTCGAGGTTGTCGAAGAACACCTCGTTGGTCTCGTGGTTGACCATGTTGAGGATGGGCTGCACGGTCATGCCACGGCCGATGGATTGCTTCAGGTCGACGATGAAGATCGACATGCCTTCCGACTTCTTCTTCACTTCCGAAAGCGGCGTGGTGCGCGCCAGCAGGATCATCAGGTCGGAATGCTGGATGCGCGAGATCCACACCTTCTGGCCGTTGACGACGTAGCGGTCGCCCTTTCTCACGGCGGTGGTCTTGAGCTGCGTGGTGTCGGTGCCGGTGGTCGGCTCGGTCACGGCCATGGTCTGCAGGCGCAGCTCGCCGGTCGCGATCTTCGGCAGGTACTGGCGCTTCTGCGCCTCGCTGCCATGCCGCAGCAAGGTGCCCATGTTGTACATCTGGCCGTGGCAAGAGCCCGCGTTGCCGCCTGCGAAGTTGATCTCTTCCATGATCACCGAGGCCTCGGCCAGGCCCAGGCCGGAACCGCCGTAGTCGGCAGGGATCAGCGCCGCCAGCCATCCGGCTTCGGTCAGCGCGTTCACGAAAGCCTCGGGATAGCCGCGCTCGTGATCGACCTTCTGCCAGTAGGCCGAGTCGAAACTGCCGCAGAGGGCGCGCAGGGCATCGCGCATCTCCTGATGGGCGTCGGGGGTGGGGATCTGGGTTTTCATGAGGGTCTCAGGCGAGGATGGCGGTGGCTTGCATCGCAAGCCAGCCTTGGGGGTCTTCGGCCCACAAGCGAAAGCTCTTGCCGTCGGCTTCGGGCCGTCCGTGCACGCGGAAGGCAGCGACATCGAAGATGGGCTTCATGGCGCGGAACTCGAATTTCGCGAGCAGGGCATCGGGCTTCTCGCGGCGCAGCAGGTCGACCAGCAGCGTGGCGATCAGCGGGCCATGCACGATCAGACCCGGGTAGCCCTCGACCTCGGTCACGTAGCGCCGGTCGTAGTGGATGCGATGGCCGTTGAAGGTGAGCGCCGAGTAGCGAAAGAGCAGCACGTCGTCGGGCACGATCTCGCGGCTGAAGGCGGCGTCCTTCGGTGCCTGCGTGGGCAGCGGCGCGGCCTCGCCTGGCGCCGGTGCGGCACGGTAGACGATGTCGTGCTCCTCGGTCAGCGCCAGGCCGCGCGCGTTGCGGATTTCATGGCGCACCAGCACGAACACCAGTTCGCCGCTGCGGCCTGCCTTGTGCGAGACCGAAGCGATGGTCGAGGTGCGCTCGACCGCATCGCCGACCACGAGCGGATTGCCCGTCTCCCATGTCAGGCGGCCGCCGGCCCACATGCGGCGCGGCAGCGGCACCGGCGGCAGGAAGCCGCCGCGCTTCGCATGGCCGTCGGGACCGATCTCGGATTGGCGGTGGTGCGGCAGGAAGTAGAGCCAGTGCCAAAGCTCCGGCAGCCGTGTGCCGTGCGCCGGCGCCGGGTCGTCGCGGTCGAGCGTGGCCGCCAGCGCGCGCGCCGGCGCGGCGGTGATCTCGTCGGCCAGTGTCTCGCTGCGGCCCTGCCAAGCCTGCAGCCGAGCGAGCGCCTCGCCGTCGATGGGTGCAGAAGAAGATGAGGTCATGGGCTCAATCCACTGCGGCGCCGGAAGCCTTGACGATGCGCGCCCATTTCGTGATGTCGTCCTGCAGCAGCTTCGAGAACTGCTCGGGCGAAGTCGGCGGCGCGATCTCGACGCCCTGCTGCTCGAGCTTCTCGCGCAGGTCGGACGAAGCCACGGCCTTCTGCGTCGCATCCTGCAATTTCGCCAGCAGCTCCGGCGGCAGGCCGGCCGGTGCGAACAAGCCGACCCACAGCGTGCCGTTGTAGCCGGGCACCGATTCGGCGATGGCAGGCACCTCGGGCAATGCCGGCGAGCGCTTGTCGCCGCTCACCGCCAGCGCGCGCAGCTTGCCGGCCTTGATGTGGGGCAGCGCCGAGGGCAGGCTCGCGAACACGATCGGCAGTTGGCCGCCGAGCACGTCGTTGATGGCCGGCGCCACGCCCTTGTAGGGCACGTGCTGCAGCTGGATGCCGGCCATGCTGTTGAGCATCTCGCCCAACAGGTGGTTGAGCGTGCCATTGCCGGCCGAGGCGTACTGGTAGGCGGCGTCCTTGCGCTTGGCGAGCGCAAGCAGTTCGTTCAAGGACCTTGCCGGGAACGACGGGTTGACCAGCAGCACGTTGGGCACCGCGCCGATCAGCCCCACGGGGCGGAAATCCTTGACGGGGTCGAAGCCCGCATTCCTGTAGAGCGCGGGGTTGATCGCCTGGCTGCTGCTGATGGTCATGAGCAGCGTGTAGCCGTCCTTCGACGCCCTGGCCACCAGCTGCGTGCCGATGTTGCCGCCGGCGCCCGGCCGGTTGTCGACCACCACGCTCGCACCCAGCACCTCGCCGATCTTCTGGCCGACCAGGCGGCCCACGATGTCGTTGGTGCCGCCGGCCGCCTGCGGCACGACCAGCGTGATCGGGCGCGAGGGATAGCCGGCTTGCGCGGCTGCATGTCCGGCCGGCAGGAGCGCGGCAGCAGCCGCCAGAAGTAGCGTGAGGGCGCGAAAGCTCATCCTTGTGTCTCCGTTGCGTTGGGCGCTCGATTCACGCCCTGGTCCGCATGGTGGCCAGGCCGGCGCCTTCGCGCAATCTGCGATTTCGAGACTGAGCCTTCAGCGATTCCGAAGGCTTGCTAGGATGCGCCCATGCACTTCGACCTGACGGACCTGCGCCTTTTCGTCGCCGCGGCGGAGCTGGGCAGCCTCACGCGCGCGGCCGAGCGCCAGCACCTGTCGCTGGCCGCGGCCAGTGCGCGCATCAAGGCGCTGGAGATGCAGGCCGGCCTGTCGCTGCTGTCGCGCGAAGCACGGGGCGTGCGCCTGCTGCCGCCCGGCGAAGCCTTTCTCCACCACGCGCGTCTGGTGCTGCACCAGGCCAGCCAGCTGCGCGCCGAACTGAGCGAGTACGGCGGCGGCCTGCGCGGCCATCTGCGCGTGTTCGCCAACACCACGGCCGTCACCGATTTCCTGCCCGAGATCCTGCCGGGCTTCCTGGCGCGCCACCCGCGCATCAACATCGACCTTCAGGAAAAACCGAACACACAGATCCCGCACGGCGTGCTCGACGGCCGCGCGGACATCGGCATCGTCGCCGGCAGCGTCGACACGCTGGGCCTGGAGGCGATCCATTTCAGCACCGACCGTCTCGTGCTCGTGACCTCGCGCAAACACCGCTTCGCGCGGCGGCGCCGCATCGCCTTCGCCGAGACGCTGGACGAGGATGCAGTCGGCATGCAGCAGGGCAGCACACTGCATGCCTTCCTGGCGCAGATCACCGAGAGCCTCGGCAAGACCCAGAAGCTGCGCATCCAGCTCGGCAGCTTCGATGCCATGTGCCGCATGATCGGCGGCGGCGTGGGCATCGGCGTGGTGCCCGAGTCGGCCGCGCGCCGCAACCTCGAGAGCATGCGGCTCGCGCTGATCGAGCTCAGCGACCCGTGGTGCGTGCGCGAGCGCTACCTGCTGGTTCGCGACCGCGCCACCCTCCCCACCTATGCGCAGGCGCTGGTCGATACGCTGTGCGCGCACTACGCGGCGCAGGACGCCGCCGCCTGAGGCGCGCGCACCAGCCGCTGAAACAGCGCTGCGACCGCCAGCGCGAGCAGCAGCAGGTAGACCGTCGAGGCGACGAAGGCGAGCTGCGGCTCGCGCCAGCCCGCGTAGAAGAGGATGCCGATCAAGGCCACGCCGATCGAGTTGCCGACCTGCTGCACGGTCGCCGCGACACCGGCCGCAACGCCCGCATGGGCCGCGGGCACGCCGGCCAGCACCACCGACACCAGCGGCGCCATGATCATCCCGAGCCCGGCGCCCTGCAGCAGCAGCACCGGCAGCAGCCAGGGCACGGCGCCGGCGCCGGCATGCGTCAGCACGACCGCGATCATCAGTCCGTGCCCTGCGGCCAGCAGCAGCGCGCCGATCGCGATCGCCTGCGCGCCGAGCCGGGCCGCCAGCTTCCTCGCCGCCATCGAAGTGGCGAAGAAGCCGACCGCAAGCACGGTGAAGACCAGCCCCGAAGCCAGCGCCTCGAGGCCTAGGATCTGCTGCAGGTAGAGCGCGAGCACGAAGTAGAAGGACGCGTTGCCGGCGTAGAAGGCCAGCGTGACGCCGAGGCCGGTGACGAAGGCAGGCCGGCGGAACAGCGCGGGCGCGATCAGCGGCTGGCCGCCTCTTCTCTCCAGCCGGCGCTGATGCAACGCGAGCCCGGCGACCAGCGGCAGCGCGGCGGCCAGCACCAGCGCGCTCCACGCCGGCCAGCCCCGCTGGCGCCCTTCCACCAGCGGCCACAGCACCGCGGCGAGCGCCAGCGCGACCCACAGTGCGCCGGCCACGTCGAGGCGGCTGCGCGCCTCGGGTGCGAACGCCGGAATGAAGCGCAGACCGAGCAGCAGCCCGGCCAGGCCGATCGGCACGTTGATCAGGAAGCAGCTGCGCCAGCCCAGCTGCGCGAGGTCGGCATGGATCAGCAGCCCGCCCACCAGCTGGCCGAGCGCCGCCGCGACGCCGAGCGCGATCCCGTAGGCACCGAAGGCCTTGACGCGCGCCTCGCCGGTGAAGACCAGTCCCAGCATCGCCAGCACCTGCGGCTGCAGCAAGGCGCCGGCCAGGCCCTGCACGATGCGCGCCGCGATCAGCATGGCCGCGCCCTGCGCCAGCCCGCAGGCGGCCGAGGCGAGCGTGAACAGCAGCAAGCCGAGCATGAACATGCGGCGACGCCCGAACAGGTCGCCGAGCCGCCCGCCGGTGATGAGCCCGGCGGCGTTCGCGAGGCCGTAGCCGGCGACGACCATCTGCAAAGCGCTGTCGGTGGCTTTCAGGTCGTGCTGGATCGAGGGCAGCGCGACGTTGACGATGAAGAAGTCGAGCACCACCATGAAGGTGCCGGACAGGAGCAGCAGCAGCGTGGGCCAGCCGGCGCGGGAGGCAGAGGGAGCGGATGTCATGGGGCCACTCTCGCGCCCGCTGCGTGGCGCCGCAATGACCTCCGAGGTCAAGTCGCGCGGGCCCCTTCCTCGGCACCCGCCAGCAGCTCATCCACCATCACGCGCATGCGCTGCCAGTGCGAACCCTCCCAGAACACGCGATGGCAGACGTCGCATGCGCTGAAACGTTGGTAGCGCTCGCGCACCGCCGGCGGCAGCGCCGGCGCGACCGACGTCTTGTCGATTCCATGCAAGGGCGCGTTGCAGCTCAGACACAGCGTGAACGGCCGCGCACTGCGCGCCAGGTCGAGTCGATCGAAGATCTCGCGCAACTGCTGCGCCGATCGCAAGGCATGAACGTAGCAGCCATGGGTGATCCCACGGCGCTTGAGCAGTTCCCGGTCCCGCGTCAGCACGATGCGCCCCTGCGCAGCGGCGATACGCTCGATCTCTTCGTCGCGAAAATGGTTGTCGTACAGGGTATCGAAGCCGGTCATCCGCAGCAGGCGAGCGAGCCCACCCAGATGCGCATCGGCGACGAAGCAGGTGACCCGCAGCGCATGCTCGCGAACGCGCAGCAGCGGCGTGACATCGAGCGCTTCGAATTTCGGAAACACGGCGACCCGGTCGCCATCGCTCAGCAACACGCCGAATCCGGCCGACTCGCCGTTGACCAGCACCAGCTCGATCTCGGTGTGCGGCACGCCGAGCGCCTCGATCATGTGCTTGGTGGTGGCCGCCCGCGCGCACGCGCAGGAGAACTCGTGCCCGCGCCGCTCGGGTGCCAGGAAGTCGTTCAGCTCTTCGTAGAACCGGAAAGTCGCCGTGACCATCGCCGGCAAATGGCGTCCGACATCGCCCTCAATGCGTCGGCGACTTGCAGAAGCTCCCGTGCGGCTGGGCGCTCATCAGGTCGTGGAACTGCTCGCCCGACATCCGCAGCAGCCGCTCGTGGTCGCCGCCTTCCATGTAGACGACGTCGCTGGTTTCGAGCTCGTCGTCGACGATGGTCTGGATACCCCAGGCCATGCCGATCGGCGGTACCGCACCGGGCTCGCAGTCTTCGAACAGCGTCGCAACGCGGGCTTCGTCGGCCAGCCTCAGCCTGTGGCGGCCGAGGATGCGGGAGAACTCGCCCAGCATGACCATCTTGTCGGCGGGAACGACGGCCATCACGCAGCCCGTTTCGTCCTCGAGGATGACCGATTTGGCCAGTTGGCTCGGAGGCACATGGGCGCTACGGGCCGTTTCCGCGCTGCTGCGGCTGTGCCCGTGCGTGCAAACCTCGTAGCGTGTGCCGCGTTGGTCGAGGTAGTCGGACAGATGCGAAGGAATGGACATGGCATGCTCCTTGTGCGAAGCCACGGGCCCGGGGGCCGAACAGCAGCTCGGCACTGCCCGGCCCGGCTGCCCGTCAGTTTGCTCCTGGCGCCGGCGGATCGCAAGCGGAAGCGCCGCGTGCGGCGAAGGCTTAGCTTCGTTGCCGATTTTGGCGCGCGCCAGCACCTCCTTGATCACGATGGCGCCGACTCAGCGATCCGTGGTGGGTGCTCGAGCGAAATCGCGCACGCCCGATCGCAGCCGCGTGGCCTCCGGCATAGCCGCTCCTCCGCTGATAGGTGTATTGACGCCTGCGGACCCCGTGGACTACTCTTTGCAAGGCCGCGCAGGACGCGCAGCTCGCGGCTTGTACCTCGCCAACGCAGTAGACACATGAAGGACTTTCCATTGAGTGGAACTCGGTTCCCGAGGGTCTTGGCGCTGCTGCTCTCAGGTTGCGGCCTGCTGGGACACTGCCTTGCCGGCGACCTGAAGGGCAAGGTCGTATTCGCCGGTGCCGCCCCTGCGCGGCAAACGGTGCCGGTCACGATCGACCAGTACCTGTGTGGGAACGAAAAGCTCGCCGACGACCTGGAGGTATCCGCGAATCGCGAGATCCGCAACGCCGTCGTATGGCTCGACAACCCTCCTGCCGGCGGGGCATTCCCGGCCCGAGCAGAGAAGGTGGAACTCGATCAGAAGGGATGCTCGTTCATACCCAGGGTCGTGATTGTTCCGGCCGGCGGAACCGTCGATTTCCTGAACAGCGATCGCCTGCTCCACAACATTCACGCGACCCCAAAGCACAACGTCTCGTTCAATCGGACGCAGCCGATGGGCCGGACAATTCCAGTCACCTTCGCTCGACCTGAAATCGTGCGCATCAACTGCGATCTGCATTCCTGGATGACCGCGTGGGTGGTCGTTGCGGCGCACCCGTTCTACACGGTCACCGGCGCCGACGGGCAGTTTGCCTTCGACGACCTGCCGCCGGGCCAGTACAAGCTCCAGATCTGGCACGAACGCCTGGGAACGGCGCAAGCGAGCGTCACCGTCGGAGAGCAGCGGCCTGCGCAGGTCACCGTCGAGATGAAGAGCCGATGAAGGACGCGTCGAGGGAAGCTTCGACTCAGGGAAGAACGGTGATCTTTTTCGAAGCCTCCCAGGCGGCGGAATGCGTCGGTTCGGTGACGGCCCGGAGCGATCCTCCCTCGTCGAGCGCAACGGTGAAGCTCACGGTCGGCGACGAATACACCGGGTGCAGATAGGCGCGTGCGATTTCCACCGAATCCTTGTACAGCGCGATATAGCGCACGAAGTGCTCGGACAGCGAAGGGTGCTGCGATCCGGCGCCGACGCTGACCGTCACGATGAACCATGCGCCTCGGCTCACGCTGTCCGGGGCGACGATCTTCGGCGTGTGCTTCGGGTCGAAGCTCTTGTGAAGCTGGCGGAATTCCGGCGTGAACTGCTGCGCCTGGTCCTCCTCGGCATGCGCCGTGATGGCGCTGGCGCTCGTCATCAGCAGCGCTGCGAACGCAGCGCGCGCGGCGTTTCGAACGGTCGTTGTCATGGAACCTCCCGTGTGTGTCAGAGGTCTGGAAGAAACTGCTTGACCATCGCCAGCAGCTCGCTCGGGCTGTAGGGCTTGGCGAGGTAGCTGGAGGCGCCGGCCCCCATCGCCTTCTCTCGGTCGCCGCTCAGCGCATACGACGTGATCACGATGATCGGGATGCTGCTCGTGGAGGCGTCTGCCTTCAGTCTTCTTGTCGCGTCGAGGCCCGACATCTTGGGCAGCTGCACGTCCATCAGGATGAGATCGGGCAACTCGCTTTGCGCGATGGCGACGCCGGCCTCGCCGTCGGCCGCTTCGATCAAACGGCAGGACGAGCGGCTCAGCAGCTGCCGCACGATCTTGCGGTTGTACTCGTTGTCCTCCACGTACAGGATCTTGCGTTCGCTCATCGGCCTTCCTCGCCCGCGCGCAATGGCACGGAAAACATGAACGTGGAGCCCTTGCCCAGCTCGCTCTCGACCCAGATCCGGCCGCCGAGCCTTTCCACGAACTTCTTCGAGATGCTCAGTCCAAGGCCGGTGCCGCCGTACTCCCGCGTGATGGTCGTATCGACCTGGCGGAACTCGGTGAAGATGTGCTCGAGTTCCTCTTGCGCAATGCCGATGCCGGTATCGGCGACGCGGTAGAGGAGTTCGTCGCCCGACAGTTCGACGGTGATGTCGACCCGGCCTTGCCGCGTGAACTTCAATGCATTGCCGGCCAGGTTGGTCAGGCACTGGGCCAATCGCCCGCTGTCGCCGTAGGCCACCGGCAGATCCTCGGGAACATGGGCGGTGAACTCAAGACCCTTCTCGGCAGCGATGGAGCGCAAGGACGTTCGGACGGTGTTGACGACGTCGCCGACGGAGTACTCGTTAAGCGCCAGCTCCATGCGTCCGGCCTCGATCTTCGACAGATCGAGAACATCGTTGATCAGGCGGAGCAGGTTGCGGCCGTTCACCTGGATGTCGGTGAGCGGCTCTTTCAGTTCGACCGGTACTTCGCCGTAGATGCCATCGTTCATCATTTCGCTGAACCCGAGAATCGCGTTCATAGGGGTGCGCAGTTCGTGGCTCATGTTGGCCAGGAATTCGGACTTCGCCTTGCTCGCGCGCGACAGCTGCTCGTTCAGATCCACGAGCTTCGCGGCGGCCTGCCGCTGTGATTCGTCGAGACGACGCAGTTGCTGGCTCATGTGGTTCATCCGGTCGGCGAGCGCTCCGAATTCGTCACGGTTGGGTACCGAGATTTTGCGCCCGAAGTTTCCCGCTGCGACATCGCCCAGGAAAACTTGCGCTTCGCGAACCGGGAGAATGAAGGACCACGAAATCACGAATCCGCAAAGCCAGGCGAGCAGCACGGCGCTCAAGGCGAAGGCAGTCGTCAGGATCAGCGATCTCCGGTTGGCTGCGGCCACGCTGTCGCGCAGTCGGGCCATGCGGTTCTGCTCCGCGTCCAAGAGCTGGCCCATGCGCCGCGTGATCTGATCGTCGAGGCGCTGCTCGCGCTGCAGCAATTCGCCGGTGACGTCGTCGAGCTTGCCGTCCCGGATCGCGTTGGCGATGTCGGCCACCACGCCCATGGCCTCGTCCTGCGAGGAGCGGATCTGGTCGATCAGGCCCTTCTGCCCGGCCGTCGCGGCGGTGTCCAGCTTCGCGAGCGATTCGTTGAACCGGTTGTTCTCGCGCAGGATGCGCCTGATGGCGGTCTCGTCCTTCGATAGCATCGCCAGCGCCGTGAAGTGCATCTGCCGGGCCAGGGCGTGCTGGCTTTGCTGCGACCAGCTGACCCGCTCGTGCGCCTCGTCGAGCATGCGGCTTTGCTCGGTCGTGTTCACGAGTATCAGAAGGCTTGCGACCGCCATCGCAATGAACAGCAGGGTGATGATCAGGAAGGCGAACAGGAGCTTGGTGTGGACCGAAGCGCGAACGCGCGCCACCCACCCCACCAGCCAGCCGACGGGTGACCGATCCAGGACCTGCGTGACAAGCCGCTCGAGTTTGATTTTCCAGGGCTCCGTCTGGACAAAAAAGAAGCGCTTCAGGGCCGCTCTTGCAGGCCTCGCTGCCTTGTAGAACCAGCGCGAAGCCGCTACAGTTTTTGTATTGGGAGAATTGACGGTGAGAACCCCCCCGCGCATCCTCATCGTCGACGACAACGCGACCAACGTCAAGATTCTGCGGGCCCGACTGGGCAGCGAGGGCTACGAGGTGGTCTCGGCGGCCGACGGCGAAGAAGGTCTTGCCGCTGCACGGCAGCTCACGCCGGACCTGATCCTGCTTGACCTGATGATGCCCAAGCTCGGCGGCATCGAGGTGTGCCGGCGCCTGCGGGCCGACCCCGATTTTCCCTTCACGCCCATCATCATCGTGACAGCGATGGCCGACCTGAAGGACGTTGTCGCCGGCCTCGAGGCGGGCGGCGACGAGTACCTGACGAAACCGGTGGACCACGCCGCGCTCGCCGCGCGCGTGCGCTCGATGCTGCGGATCAAGCGCCTGCACGACCGCGTCGAAGCGCTGGTCGCGGAGATGAAGGAGTGGAACGCATCGCTGGAGCGCCGTGTCGCCACGCAGGTCGCCGAACTGGAGCGCGTCGGCCGGCTGCGGCGCTTCTTCTCGCCGCAGCTCGCAGAGCTGATCGTCAGCGGCGGCGCCGAAGATCCGCTGCAAAGCCATCGGCGCGAGATCACCGTGGTCTTTCTCGATCTGCGTGGCTTCACCGCCTTCGCCGAGGTTGCCGAACCCGAGGAAGTGATGAGCGTGCTGCGCCAGTACCACGCGGCGACCGGCGAGCTGATCGTCGCGCACGAGGGAACGCTCGAGCGCTTCACAGGCGACGGCATGATGATCTTCTTTAACGATCCGGTTCCCGCGCCCGACGCCGCTGAGCGAGCGGTGCGGATGTCGCTTGCGATTCGCGACCGCGTCGGATCGATTGCCGAGGCGTGGCTCAGGCGCGGCTATTCGCTCGGCCTGGGCATCGGCATCGCGCAGGGCTTCGCCACGATCGGCGCCATCGGCTTCGAGGGGCGCTGGGACTATGGCGCGATCGGCACAGTCACCAACCTGGCGGCGCGGCTGTGCGGCGAGGCCGAGGGCAACCAGATCCTCATCTCCCGGCCCGTCTACGCGCAGCTGGAATCCATGCTCGACGTGGAAGCTCCGCAGGCGCTCAGCTTGAGGGGTTTCCAGCGCCCCGTCGACTGCTTTCGGGTTCGCGGGATGAAGGCGTCACCAAGCCCGGGCTGAAGACCAAACGGAAAGCGCCGCGGCTCTGGCGGCGCTTCCGGGGATGCCGATGGACGCTTCAGCGTTCGATCGTCAGCGCCACGCCCATGCCGCCGCCGATGCACAGCGAGGCGATGCCCTTCTTCGCGTTCTGGCGCTCCATCTCGTGCAGCAGCGTCACGAGGATGCGGCAGCCGGAGGCGCCGATCGGATGGCCGATGGCGATGGCGCCGCCGTTCACGTTGACCTTGTTCACATCCCAGCCCATCTCGCGGTTGACGGCACAGGCCTGTGCGGCGAAGGCTTCGTTGATCTCGAGCACGTCCAGGTCCTGCGGCTTCCAGCCGGCGCGCTGCAGCGCCTTGGTCGAAGCAGGCACCGGGCCCATGCCCATGAAGGCCGGGTCGAGGCCGGTGCTCGCATAGCTGGCGATGCGGCCGAGCGGCTTCAGGCCCAGCGCGGCCGCCTTCTTGGCGGTCATCACCATCACGGCGGCAGCGCCGTCGTTGAGACCCGAGGCATTGCCCGCGGTCACGCCGCCGGCCTTGTCGAAGGCCGGGCGCAGGCCGGCCAGGCCTTCGGCGTTGGTCTTGCGATTGATGAACTCGTCCTGGTTGAAGACCACCGCGTCGCCCTTCTTCTGCGGGATGTTGACGGCGACGATCTCGTTCTTGAACTTGCCGGCGTCCTGCGCGGCCGCGGCCTTGGTCTGGCTGCCGAGCGCGAGCTCGTCCTGCGCGGCGCGGCTGATGTCGTACTTCTTGGCCACGTTCTCGGCCGTGATGCCCATGTGGTACTGGTTGTAGACGTCCCACAGGCCGTCGATGATCATCGTGTCGACCAGCTTCCAGTCGCCCATGCGCTGGCCGTTGCGCGAGTTGGGCAGCACGTGGGGCGCCAGGCTCATGCTCTCCTGGCCGCCCGCGACGACGATCTCGCTGTCGCCGGTGGCCACGGCCTGCGCGGCCAGCATCACGGCCTTGAGGCCCGATCCGCAGACAGCGTTGATGGTCAAGGCCGGCGTTTCCTTGGTGACGCCGCTCTTCAGCAGCGCCTGGCGTGCCGGATTCTGGCCGGCGCCGGCGGCCAGCACCTGGCCCATGATGACTTCACCGATCTGGTCGTTGCCGACCTTGGCGCGCGCCAGCACCTCCTTGATCACGATGGCGCCGAGCTCGGTGGCCGGAATCCCGGCCAGCGATCCGCCGAACTTGCCGACAGCGGTGCGTGCGGCTGAAACGATGACGATGTCTTCCATGGTGTGCTCTCCGAGGCTGGGATTGAAAAAAAAGTGAAGGGGTCAGGCTCGCGCCTTGACGTAGCGGCCCGGCGCCGGCTCGATCGCCTTGTAGGCGCTGCCCTTGCCGTAGGTCTTGGGGGCAGGGATCTGCTTGCCCGCGTGGGTCTTGAGCCAGTCGGACCAGTCGGTCCACCAGCTTCCGGGGTGCTCGGTCGCGCCGGCCAGCCATTCGGCCTGGGTCTTCGGCAGCTTGCCGTCGGCGCGAATCCAGTGGCTGCGCTTCTTCTTGGCCGGCGGGTTGATCACGCCGGCGATGTGGCCCGATGCGCCCATCACGAAGCGCTTCTTGCCCGCGAGCACCTGCGTCGAGGCATAGGCGCCGCCGATGGGCACGATGTGGTCTTCGCGCGAGCCGTAGATGTAGACCGGCGCGTCGATGCGCCGCAGATCGATCTTTTCGCCAGCCACCGTCAACGCATCGGGCTGGACCATCCTGTTCTCGTGGTAGGTGTTGCGCAGGTACCAGCAGTACATCGGCCCGGGCAGGTTGGTGGCGTCGCTGTTCCAGTAGAGCAGGTCGAAGGGCGGCGGGGTCTCGCCCTTCAGATAGTTGCCGACCACGTAGTTCCACACCAGGTCGTTCGGCCTGAGGAAGCTGAAGGTCGAAGCCAGCTCGCCGCCCTGCAGCAGGCCGCCCTGGCCCATCTGCATCTCGCGAAACTGCACGAAGGCCTCGTCGATGAAGATGTCGAGCACGCCGGTGTCGACGAAGTCGAGCAAGGTGGTCAGGAGCGTCACCGAGGCGGCCGGCTGCTCGCCGCGCGCCGCCAGCACGGCCAGCGCGGTGGACAGGATGGTGCCGCCGACGCAGAAGCCCAGCGCGTCGATCTGCCCGCCCTTCTTGTCCTGGCCGGTGATCTCCTGCGTGACGTGGATCGCCTTGATCGCAGCGTCCTCGATGTACTGGTCCCAGGTGTAGTTGGCCATCGAGGAATCCGGATTGCGCCAGCTCACGACGAACACGCGGTGGCCCTGCTCTACCGCATAGCGGATCAGCGAGTTCTCGGGCTGCAGGTCGAGGATGTAGAACTTGTTGATGCACGGCGGCACCAGGAGCAGCGGCCGCTCGTAGACCTTGGCGGTGAGCGGCTTGTATTCGAGTAGCTGGAACAGATCGTTCTCGAACACCACCGCGCCTTCGGTGGTCGCAACGTTGCGGCCGACCTCGAAGGCGCTTTCGTCGGTCATGCTCATGTGGCCCTGCTGCACGTCGTGCAGGAGATTCCGGATGCCGCGGGCGATGCTTTCGCCCTGCGTATCGAGAGCATTCTTCAGCGCCTCGGCGTTGAAGGCGAAGTAGTTGCTGGGCGCCGAGGCGGCCGTCCATTGCTCGACCGCGAAGCGAAGGCGGTTGCGAGTCTTCTCGTCGGCGTCGACGGCCTCGGCCATGCCGAGCAAGGTGCGCGTGTTGAGCAGGTAGATCGCGGCCGAGAATGCGGAAAACGGATTGCTGCCCCAGGCCTCGCCCGCAAAGCGCCGGTCGCCGCCGGCACGGGCTGCCAGGTCCTGGCGCCACAGTTCGGTGGCTTCCTCGACGTACTGCTGCTGCAGTTGCTGCAGTTTCTCGGCGGGCAACGAGAACCTGGGCATTTCCCAGGGTGCTGCGCCATTGCCGCCGGCACCGAGCGACTGCAAGGATTCCAGCGCCTTCGCCCACCCTTGCGCGAGCGCCTGCTGGAAAGGCGCGAAGGTCTGGTCTGCCGCAGCCTGTTGTTCTGGTCTCATGACGTCTCCTGGTTCCTCACCTGACTCGCCTCATGGCAACGGGTTTTGAGTATGCTGCATTCGCGCGGGCCCGACCAGAATGCCCCGCTATACCTGCCTTGAACAATCGCCTATGCACCTCATCGTCATCGCCTGGCTGTATGTCGCCCTGATGATGGCGGTCGCGGAAGCCACCAACACGACCGGCACGGTGCTCGGCGCCATCTTCACCTTTCTACTCTACGGCTTGGCACCGGTGGCACTGGTGGTTTACCTGATGGCCACGCCGGGGCGGCGCCGGGCGCTCAAGGAGCGCGAAGCGGCCGAACGCGAGGCCGCGATGCGGGCTGCTGCGAGCTCATCAGCCGCGCCAGATGCAGGCGGCGAAACGCCCGCTGACGCGGTCCCGCCGGTGCGAGAAAAAAAGTAACGGGTTGTGCACCGTGCACCAGGCCTCGGCGCTGTCGTTGCCGTGAAGCTGCGTCACGCCGGCCGCATGGAGGCGTTGACGAGCCAGGCCCGCGAGATCGGCGAGCCATTTGCCCGGTTTGCCGGCTGGCTTGAAACATCGGGCGGCCTCCGGAGCGGCGGCCTCGAAGGCCGCCTTGACCTCGTCGCCGACCTCGAAGGCATCGGGGCCGATGCAGGGGCCGAGCCAGGCCATGACCCGGCTCTCTGCGCCGAAGCACTCCACCGTTCGCTCGAGCACCCCGGCCGCGAGGCCACGCCAACCCGCGTGCGCGGCCGCCACGCGCCGCCCCGTTTCATCGGTGAACAGCACCGGCAGGCAATCGGCGACCATGATGGTGCAGGCGATGTCGCTGGCGGTGGTGGTGCAGGCATCGGCCGGGCCGCCGTCGGGCGTGGACGCATCCAGCGTCGCGACCTGCGTGCCATGCACCTGCTGCAAAAAAACGGGCCGCGCACCGATGGCATCGCGAAGAAGCGCCCGGTTGGCCGCCACGTCGGCTGGTGCATCGCCGACGTGGTCGCCGAGGTTCAGGCCCCGGTAGCTGCCGGCGGACACCCCGCCCGCACGTGTGGTGCACAGCGCATGCACACCGGGCGGTGCTGGCCAGTCGGGGACCAGCCAACCGGACATGGTCATGCCTCGGCGTCGGGGCAACGCGAGGGCTGCGCCCGCTGGAAGGCATCGAGCTGCATGCAGGCCTCGAAGGCCGCCATGGTGCGCGGCAGGTCGCTGAAGTCGCAGTCGAAGCGCTGGCCGTTGAAGACCTGCGGCACCAGGCAGCAATCGGCCATGGTGGGCGTGCTGCCGTAGCAGTAGACGCCCGCGGGATGCTGCGCGAGCTGGCGCTCGAAGGCCAGCATGCCTTCACGCACCCAGTGGCGATACCACGCGTTCTTGGCCGCTTCGTCGAGCTTGATCTCGCGCACCAGGTACTTGAGCACGCGCAGGTTGTTGAGCGGGTGGATCTCGCAGGCGATCGACTGCGCCAGCGCCCGCACGTGCGCGCGGCCCACCGGATCGTGCGGCAGCAGCGCCGGCTCGGGATTCACTTCGTCGAGGTACTCGATGATCGCCATCGACTGCGAGAAGCGCTCGCCCTCGTCTTCGAGCAGCGGCACCAGCATGTCGGCCGAGATGGCGGAGAACGGGCCGGTCTTGTGATCGCCGCGCGCGATGTGCACCGGGATGTAGTCGTGGTCGAGGCCCTTGAGATTCAGCGCGATGCGCACCCGGAACGAAGCCGAGGAGCGGAAGTAGGAGTAAAGCTTCATCATGGCGCCAAGCATAGCTGTCGTACATGAGGGCGCAAGTTGCACCGACCCCTCCGGGAGCGTGATGGGCGATCGAGGTCCGCCTCTGGCAAACTGCCGCTTTCGCTGACAAAGGACCTTTTTCCATGGCTTCCGAATACGTTTTTACCCCGCCTGCCGCGGTTTCCATTCCCGTGGTCGGCCAGGCTGCCCGCTTCCCCGTGCACCGCATCTATTGCGTGGGCCGCAACTACGAAGAGCATGCGAAGGAAATGGGCTTCACCGGCCGCGAGCCGCCCTTCTTCTTCATGAAGCCGGCCGACGCGGTGGTGGTGGTCGCCGCCGGCGAGACCGGCACCATGGCCTACCCCACGCTGACCCAGAACCTGCACCACGAGATCGAACTCGTGGCGGCCATCGGCACCGGCGGCAAGAACATCTCGGCAGCCGACGCCCACAAGCACATCTTCGGCTACGCGGTCGGCCTGGACATGACCCGCCGCGACCTGCAGGGCGACATGAAGAAGCAGGGCCGCCCGTGGGACATCGGCAAGAGCTTCGAGCAGAGCGCGCCGATCGGACCGATCGTCCCGGTGGCGCAAGCCGGCGACGTCGAGCGCGCCGAGATCTCGTTGCAGGTAGGCGGCAAGGACCGCCAGCGCAGCAACGTGAGCAAGCTGATCTGGAGCATTGCCGAGACCATCGAGCACCTGTCGGCCGCCTGGGAGCTTGCGCCCGGCGACCTGATCTTCACCGGCACGCCCGAAGGCGTGGCCGCGGTGGTGGCGGGCGACACCATGGTCGGCGAGGTCAAGGGCCTGCCGACGCTCACGGTCAAGGTCATCTAAGACCGACTCCATGCTGCTGCGCGTTCCCATCAAGCACTGCAAGAACTGCGGGATCGCAGTGGTCTACCGCCTTCCCGACGATGGCGATACCAAGGAGCGCGCCATCTGCCCCGCGTGCCACACCGTCCATTACGAGAACCCGCTGAACGTGGTCGGCACCATCCCCGTGCTGGGCGAGCGCGTGCTGCTGTGCAAGCGCAACATCGAGCCGCGCTGGGGCAAGTGGACCTTGCCGGCCGGCTTCATGGAGCTCGGCGAGACCACCGCGCAGGGCGCGGCGCGCGAGACCGACGAGGAAGCCGGCGCCGAGTACGAGCTGGAAGGCCTGTTCGCAGTGATGAGCGTGGTGCGCGTGGGGCAGGTGCACCTTTTCTACCGCGCCCGGCTCTTGAGCGACCGCTTCGATCCAGGCCACGAGACCATCGAGGCCAGGCTCTTCACCGAGGAAGAGATTCCATGGGAGGAGATCGCCTTCCGCACGGTTCGCGCGGCGCTGGAGCACTACTTCGAAGACCGCCGGCGCGGCAGCTTCGACCGCGTCCACACGATCGACATCGCATGAAGCATCTTCTTTCTCTGGCCTGCTGCGCCGTGCTGGCCGCGGGCGTGCAGGCCGAGCCGATCGGCGAGGTCGACACCGCGTTCAAGCTGATCGGGCCGGACCACAAGATCGTGGTGGAGGCCTACGACGATCCCAAGGTGAACGGCGTGACCTGCTATGTCTCGCGCGCCAAGACCGGCGGACTCTCGGGCGCCTTCGGCCTGGCCGAGGACAAGTCGGAAGCCTCGATCGCCTGCCGCCAGGTCGGCCCGGTGCGCGTGACCCAGCCGCTGCCCCGGCGCGAAGAGGTCTACAGCGAGCGGCTGTCGATTCTCTTCAAGCGGCTGCGCGTGGTGCGCATGGTCGACCCGGCGCGCAACACGCTGGTCTATCTCACCTACTCCGACCTGCTGATCGAAGGTTCGCCCAAGAACAGCGTGACCGCGGTCGCCATCGACCGGGCCACGCCGATCCCTCTGAAGTAAGGTCGGCGCCTGCCATGAGCGCAGCTGCACCGGGCCACGCGATGGGTGCGATGGGCGAGCTCTACGGCGCCCTGTGGCGCCACGCCGTCGGCAAGCGCGGGCAGTTGCTCGGCGCGACCGCGCTGCTCACCACCTCGCAGCTGCTGCGGCTCACGATGCCGTGGCTCGCGGCACAGGCCATCAACGCGCTGCAGACCGGCGACATCGCGAGCGCCGGACGCTGGATCGCGGCGCTGGCGGGGATCTACGTCTTGTCCTGGGTGATCCATGCGCCGGGGCGCATTCTCGAACGCAATGTGGGCCTGCGCGTTCGCGAGGCGCTGGCCGATGCGCTCTATGCCCGCATCGCCGCCGCGCCGCTCCCCTGGCACGACGGCCACCATTCCGGCGAGCTGCAGCATCGCGTGCACCAGGCCAGCCGCGCGCTGTCGGACTTCGCGCAGAACCAGTTCATCTATCTCACGAATATCGTCAACTTCATCGGGCCGTTGATCGCGCTGACGCTGCTGTCGCACACCAGCGGCGCGATGGCGATCGCGGGCTACGTGGTGATCGCCGTCGTGATCGTGCGCTTCGACCGTGCGCTGATGCGGCTGGCCCGCGCGGAGAACGACGCCGACCGGCGCTACGTGGCGGCGCTGCTCGATTTCCTGGCCAACGCCTCGACCGTCATCGGCCTCAGGCTCTCTGCCGCATCGCGGCTGCTGCTGGGCCGGCGCATGGCCGCGGTCTCGGCCCCGCTCAAGCGCACGGTGGTGCTCAACGAGGGCAAGTGGTTCTCGGTCGACCTGATGGGGCTGGCGCTGACCTGGGGCCTGGTCGTGGTCTACGTCTGGCAATCGCGCACGCCGGGCCAGGCCGTGATGCTGGGCGGGGTGTTCATGATCTACCAGTACGCGCAGCAGGCCGCGGGCGTCGTGACCTCGATGGCGGCCAACTTCAGCTTCTTCGCGCGCATGCACACCGACTACGGCAGCGCAGCGCCGATCTGGCAGGCGCCCTCGCGCACGGACGATCTGGCGCTGGAGCGCATCGATCACGATGCGGCCTGGCGCACGCTGCAGGTCGAGGAACTGGTCTGGAACTACCGCCCGCGCGCATCGCAGGCCGAGCCCGGGCATGTGCCGAGCGGCCTGCGCGAGGTGGCGTTGTCGCTGCGCCGCGGCGAACGCATCGCGCTGGTCGGCCCGAGCGGTGGCGGCAAGAGCACCTTGCTGCGCGTGCTGGCCGGACTGTATGCGCCGCAGGGCGGCACGCTGGCCATCGATGGCCAGGCCGAGACCTGGCCGCGACTGCGCCGCATCGCCACCCTGATCCCGCAGGAGACCGAGGTCTTCGAGGCCAGCGTGCGCGAGAACCTGGGCTTCGGCCAGCAGCTCGACGACGAAGCGGTCCGGGCCGCGCTGCACGCCAGCACCTTCGACGAGGTGCTCGCGGCCACGCGCGGCGACCTCGACACTCCGCTGACGGAGCGCGGCTTCAACCTGTCGGGCGGGCAGCGGCAGCGCCTGTGCCTCGCGCGCGGCGTGCTGGCGGCCAGAGGCAGCTCGCTGCTGCTGCTCGACGAGCCGACCAGCGCGCTGGACGCGGCGACCGAAGGCCGCGTGCTGGAGCGCATCGCAGCGGCTTTCCCCGATGCCTGCGTGATCGCATCGGTCCATCGGCTGAGTCTGCTCGAGCGTTTCGACACCGTCGTGCTGATGGAGGCCGGCCGCATCGTCGATGCCGGCGCGCGCGCGGCGGTGCTGGCGCGCCAGCCTTCGCTGCGGGCCCCGGCGTCGCCCTCGCCCCGCGCGCCATGCTAAAAACACGCCTCGGCCGAACCCCGATGGAACCCTTTGCACCGATTCCATTCCAAGAAACGACATGCATGTAAAGACTCTCGCTCTGCGTACCGGCGCTCTCGCCCTCACCATCGCCGGCCTGGCGGCCTGTTCGACGGCGCCTCAGGCGCCGCGCCGCGGCGCCATCTCCAGCATCCCCAGCAACCCGACACCGCAGGTCCAGGCCGCCTTCATCCGTCCCGCCGCCGGACCCACGCTCTCGCGTTACGACGGCAAGCGCAACAAGGGACTGGACATCGCCGGCAGCGCCGGCGATGCCGTGCTGGCCTCGGCCGACGGCCGCGTCGTCTACGTCGGCAGTGAGCTGCGCGGCTACGGCAACATGGTGATCGTGAAGCACAACGAGACCTTCCTCACCGCCTACGCCCATGCGCAACGCATTCTCGTGAAGGAAAAGGACGTGGTGCGCCAGGGCCAGAAGATCGCCGAGATGGGCAACAGTGGCGCCGAGCGCGTGAAGCTGCATTTCGAGATCCGCAAGCAGGGCGTGGCGGTCGATCCCGAGCCCTACCTGAACGGCCAACTGCACTAGGCGCTAGAGCAAGCTCTCCGGCACCAGCGGCGCGAACAGCTCCAGCTTCAGGCGCGAGCCGAAGTCGGTTTCGGGCTCTTCGTACAGCACGAGGTCGGGGCCGCCGTCTTCCGACGGAGTCACCCATTCGATCTTGTTCTTCGCTCCCATGCGAACGCGGTAGGCCGCATCCATGGTGATGAAGCCGATCAGGCTGGTCAGCTGCGCCGCGATCTGCGGGCTGTAGATGAACAGGCCGAGTTCGGTGTTGTGCAGATCGGAGCGCGGATCGAAGTTGAGCGAGCCGAGGAACACCGCCTTGCCGTCGACCACCGCCGACTTGCCGTGCAGGCGCCCCGCGGCCGAGCCGAAGACGCCGAAGCGCTTGGTCTGCTCGACGCGCTTCGGGCTCAGTTCGAAGAGCTGCACGCCGAGCTTCACCAGTTCGGGCCGGTAGCGCCGGTAGCCCAGGTGCACCAGCGATTCGTCGGTGGCCGCGAGCGAGTTGGTCACGAGCGTGAAGCGCACCCCGCGCTCACGCAACAGGCGTACCGATTCCATCCCGCCGCGCCCCGGGATCAGGTAAGGCGTGGTGATCATCGCCTCGCGCTCGGCCGAACGGACCAGGCGGCGCACGTTGTAGAGCACGCCCTCGGGCGCATCGGCAGTCACGCGCGGCCGATCCTCGCGCGGGCCCAGTGCCTTGTGCGGCGCGTCGGCGTAGGCCTCGGCTCGCGCCCAGATCAGCGAGAGTTCGCCTTCCTCGATGTCTTCGCCGAGCGCCCTGTAGCCCAGAAGGTCGCGCTCGATCGGTGCCGAGGGCATCCAGATGGCGGCATCCCAGGTCATCTCCTCGAGGCGCTCGCGCAATTGCCGCAGCGAGCCGCCGACTGACGCCAGCGACTGGACAGGATAGACGTAAGGGCTGTTCCAGTAGACGTCGAAGAGCGAGGAGAGCCGCGGGACCACCGCGCCCGTGACCAGGGTGTCGATGTCGATGAAGTTCGATCCGGCATCGCGCAGGAAGTACTCGTTGGCAATGTTGCGTCCGCCGACCACCGCCATCGCGTTGTCGGCGACGAACAGCTTGTTGTGCATGCGGCGATGGATGCGGTCGATGTCGAACATCGAAGCCGCGAGGCGCGTGGCGAGGCGGTCGCGCCCGGCCGGGAATGGATTGAACAGGCGCACCTCCACGTTCGCGTAGGCGCCCAGGCCGGCCAGCAGCTCATCGGCGCCGGCGGTGTAGAGATCGTCGATGAGGACCCGCACGCGCACGCCGCGTTCGGCCGCGTCGCGCAGCGTGCGCAGCAGATAGCGGCCGGTCTCGTCGTTCTGCACCAGGTAGTACTGGATGTCGATGCTGCGCTGCGCGCGGCGTGCGAGCTCGAGCCGCGCATGCATCGAATACGCCGGCATCGGCAACAGCCGGAAGCCGCTCAGCTGCGCGTCGGGCGCGCCCTTGGCGGCCATGCGCGCGAGCGGCGTGTCCGCCGTGTCGGCCAGGGCGAAGGACGGCGGGCGCTCGACGATCGCCGGAAGTCCGGCGCAGCCCGTGAGGAGGAGCGCGACCGCGATGGAGACGAGCCACGCGCCCGCCCTGCCCCAACCTGCCCAGGCCCACGCCGCGCGCCGCATCGACCGCTCAGCCGGCATGGCCGTTTCCGATCAGGGACAGGGTGCCCGAATCGGACCGGCCATCGAAATACTTGTCCAGGCAGTCGCGAAACACCGCCTGCGAGGGATCGACCTGGTCGAAGAGCGTCATCGACGACCAGAACTTGAGGTCGTCGGGTGCGCCGAAGATCTCGCCCACGGTGCGCCCCTGCACCGCCAGCACCAGCGCGCTGCATTCGGCGAGGCGCGGCCCGAGCAGCGGGTGCGCGAGATAGGCGCGCGCTTCGTCCAGCGATGCGATCGCGTAGTGGCGCGCTGTCTCGCTGCGGCCCAGCCCTGCCAGCTGAGGGAAGACGAACCACATCCAGTGGCTGCGTTTTCTTGCCGAGCGCAGCTCGGCCCGGACGCTGTCGATCACGGCATCCTGGGCAGCGACGAAGCGCTGCAGATCGAAGGGATCGTTCATGGGCAAAAGGGGACTCTCTCTGTAGGCGCTTTCTTGCTCCAGGTGGCGAAGTATGCCGCGCGGATCGGCACGCGCAGCAGCGTGAAATCCACGCAGACCAAAAAGGGAGCCTAGAGATTTTCATGAACTGCGAAGCAATCCATTGCACCGAGACCCGGACCGTCCGGTTCGCCATCTATCCCGACGGGCTCGACGGCCCCAGAATCATCGCCCACATCTCCGAAGCCGCATTGCGCGACCTGTCCCCGACGCTCGACGGCGACCTGACCCAAACCTGCGAAAGCTACTTCCGCTGCATCGAGGCCATGGCCCTGGAGCGTTACCGAGCGGCGCCCTCCACGCCCATCGTGCTGAGCGCAGCGGACGTCAGCTCATGCGCTTTACTGCACTGATCCACTTGTCGAAGGCGCGCATCTGGTCGCCGACGAACTTGCGGGTCGTCTCGTCGGTGCACTGGCCGGCCGCATCGAACTTGGCCAAAGAGCCGCCGATGAACACCTCGGGCTTCACCAGCACCATCGCATTGACGAACAGCATCACGCGGCGCAGGTCGTACTGAACGCGCGCGCCGCCGAGCGGGCCGGGCGAAGCCGACAGCATGGCCACCGGCTTGTGTGCAAAGGGCTGGTCTTCGCCGCGGCTGAGCCAGTCGATGGCGTTCTTGAACGCGCCCGGGATCGAGAAGTTGTATTCGGGCGTCGCGACGACCAGGCCGTCGGCGCGGCGGATGCGGTCGCGCAGCGCGAGCACGGAGGGCGGCAAGCCCTTGGCCATGACATCGGCATCGAACACCGGTATCTCGCGCCATTCGACAACCTCCATGCGCATGCTGTCCGGCATCAGCGACCCGGCCAGGTTCAGGGCCATCCGGTTGACGGAGTCGGCGCGAAGGCTGCCGCAGAGGCCGACGATATCCAATGTGCTCACGATTTCTTCCTGTTGAAAATAGGGAAGCCGGATTTGAACAGCGAAAGCCGTCTCATTCAGCCGCGACGGGATTCAGGACGAAGTCGCTCAATACACCTGGCGCAGGCGCTGCAGGTCGCGCGCCGGCGGCGCCCCGAAGAAGCGGCTGTACTCGCGGCTGAACTGCGAGGGGCTTTCGTAGCCGACCCGATGCCCCGCCGTGGCGGCATCGACCAGCTCGCTCAGCATCAGCTTGCGCGCCTCCTGCAGTCGTATCTGCTTTTGATATTGCAAGGGGCTCATGGAGGTCACGGCACGAAAGTGCTGGTGCAGCGACGACGTGCTCATGTGCACCTGCCGGGCCATGTCCTCGATGCGCAGCGGCTCGGCAAAGTGCGCCTTCAGCCAGGCGACGGCGCGCGCGATCCGGTGCGCATGGCTGTCGGCGGTGGCGATCTGGGCGAGGCGCGGCCCCTCCTCGCTGCGCAAGACCCGGTACAGGATCTCGTGGATGGCGAGCGGTGCCAGCGCCTCCAGATCGTCGGGCGAATCCAGGAGCCGCATGAGGCGAAGCACGGCGTCCAGCATGGACGGCGTGACCCGGCTCAGGAACATGCCGCGCGAAGAGGCCCGCCGCGGCGCCGGCGGGCTGCCCGCCTTCAGCAGCAGCGCCGCGATCTCTCCCGGATCCAGGGCGAGACGAAAGCAAAGATAGGGGGCCTCCGGCGATGCCGTCGTGACATGGGCCGTGACGGGCAGGCCCACCGCGGCGACCAGGTAGCACGATTCATCGTAGACATAGACCTCGTCGCCCAGCATGGCCCGCTTGCTGCCCTGCGCGATCACGCAGATCGCGGGATCCTGGATGGCCCCGATCGGCTCGTTGGGCTGCGAGAGGCGAATCGCGGACACGCTCTTGATGCCCGTCTCGTGGACGCCGTCGGTCGGGGCGTGTTTCGCAATGAGCCGCGCCAGCTCGGCCAGCGCGACGCTCAGGTTGGCGCTCCCGTCGGCGTCGGACGGGCTGGATGCGGAGGGATTCGGGGCAAGGGTTCTCATGGCCGAGCAGAATACGCCTGTTGTTCAAGGCTGCCGGCCTCTGGGGTTGCACACTCGGCCCGACTCCTTGCCCGATCGTCCAGATCGGCCCGCGCGGCCGGGACAAACGCGTCGAGGCTGCCTAAGCTCGGCCAATGACCTCACTATCCACAGCCAGCGCGGTGGGCGAGCGTCCGGATCCGCAGTTGCAACTGGTGCTCCGGCGCGCCGAGCTCGCGGCCCTGATCGAGCGATTTGCCGTCACGGACGGCGCCCATCCCACCGCCGTCCCCGGCCTGACGCTGTTCCGCACCTCGCGGGTCGGTGAGCCGATGCATTCCAGCTGCGGGCCCGCCTTCTGCGTTCTGGTGCAGGGAAGCAAGCGCGTCCTGCTCGGCGACGAGCTGTTCGTGTACGACTCCTCCAGCCATCTCGTGGTGTCGCAAGACCTCCCAGTGACCGGACAGGTGCTGGACGCGACACCCGAAGCCCCCTATCTGGCGCTGCGCCTCGACATCGACCCGGCGGAAATCGCGACGCTGATGCTGGGGACCGCCCACCCCAAGGCCGCGGAGGCGGCGGCGCGAGGCATCTTCACCGGCGAGACGAGGATCGAGCTCCTCGATGCAGTGCTGCGCATGACCCGGCTGCTCGATGCCGGCGACGACATTGCCGCCCTGGCGCCGCTGGTGATTCGAGAGATCTTCTACCGCCTGCTCAAGGGCGAGAACGGCTGGCGGCTCGCGCAGCTGGCGACCGCCAACAGCCAGAGCCGGCGCATCGGCCGCGCCATCGCCTGGCTGCGGGCACGCATCGCGATGCCGTTGAAGCTGGAAGACATGGCAAGGGAGGCGCACATGAGCGTGTCTTCCCTGCACCATCATTTCAAGGCCGTCACCGCGATGAGCCCGCTGCAGTACCAGAAGCAGCTGCGCCTGCAGGAGGCGCGCCGGCTGCTCTTCAACGGCATGGTGGATGCGGCCGCGGCCGGCTACCGGGTGGGCTATGAAAGCCCCTCGCAGTTCAGCCGCGAATACAGCCGCATGTTCGGCGCGCCGCCGGCGCGCGACCTGCGGCGCTTTCGCCATGGCGAGTTGGGCGGTAGGCTCTGACTTCGGTCTGCGGCCCCTCCCTTCCCCAACCCAACAATCCCCATGCCCGATCAAGACACTCGGCCGCCAGTCGGCCAGTTCGAAGGCGGATGCGCCTTCGCCGATGGCGCCTTCGTGCCCTTGTCCGAAGCCAAAATCTCTCTCTTCGACTGGGGCTTCACGCGCTCCGACGCCACCTACGACGTGGCGACGACGTGGAAGGGCGCGTTCTTCCGCCTCGACGTGCACATGGACCGCTTCTTCGCCAGCATGGAGAAGCTGAGACTCGCCATCCCCTACAGCCGCAGCGAGCTGCGCGACATCCTGCATGGCTGCGTGCGCGCCGGCGACCTGCAGGACGCTTACGTCGCCATGGTCTGCACGCGCGGCGTTCCTCCCCGGGGCGCCCGCGATCCGCGCATGGCGCAGAACCGCTTCTATGCCTATGCGCTGCCCTATGTCTGGATCGCGTCGCGCGAAAAGCAGCGCGAGGGCATCGACCTGCACATCAGCGATCGCGTTCGCATCGCGCCCGAGTCCGTGGACCCGACGGTCAAGAACTACCACTGGATGGACCTGGTGCAATCCATGTTCGAGGCCTACGACCTCGGGCGCGACACCAGCTGTGTCGTCGATGGCCAGGGCAACGTGGCGGAGGGCCCCGGCTTCAACGTGTTCATGGTCAAGGACGGCGTCGTTCATACGACGGATCGCGGCGTGCTCGAAGGGGTTTCGCGCCGCACGGCCATCGAACTCTGTGGGCGGCTCGACATCCCGGTCTCCGTGGCGCCGCTGCCGGTCGAGCGCTTTCGCCGCGCCGACGAAGTCTTCCTGAGCTCCAGCGGCGGCGGCATCCTGCCGATCGCGAAACTCGACGGAGTGCCCGTGCCGGGCTTTCCGGGGCCTGTCACGACGCGCATCCACGATGCCTACTGGGCGATCCACGACGAAGCGGCGTACCGCGATCCGGTCGACTACGGCGTTTGACAAGAGCGCCTGCTACCGCGGCGCTAGCACCAGCTTGCCCAGCGTCTCACCGGCGTCGAGCATGCGGTGCACTTGCCGCACCTCGGCCAGCGGGAAGACGCGCGTGGGCGGAGGCTTCACGGAGCCCCGCTGCATGAGTTCGATCGCCTTCTCCATCAGCGCGCGCCGCTGCTGCCGGTCTTGGTCGAAGGTGTGGATGGAGAAGGTCCGCACCGCCAGGCTTCTGCTCAAGAGCGAACGAAGTTCCATGAACACGTCGCCGGCCGGCGGCCCGCCTGCGATGTTGTAGGAGATGGCAGTGCCCAGCGGCGCGAGGGAGCGGATGCAGGCGATCAGCAGTTCGCCGCCCACGTGGTCGAAAGCCAGGTCCACGCCTCGCCCGTCGGTCAGCGCGAGAACGCGCGCAGGCAGCCCGGCGGGATCGCCCTCGACGATGGCGCTGGCGCCATGCGCCAGGGCGTGCGCGCGTTTCTCGGGAGTAGAGGCGGTGCCGATCACGGTCATGCCGTGGTGCGCCGCGAGTTGAACGATCGCGGTCGCCACGCCGCCGGCCGCGCCCGGCACCAGGATCGAGCGCACCGGCAGTCCGCCGTTGCAGCCCAGTAGCATCGCCTGCGCCAATTGCACGTTGCCGAGGCAGACCGCAGCCTCGAAACCGATGCTGTCGGGCAGCACGAAAGGTGCCTCCTCGGGCACGCAGATGAACTCCGCATAGCAGCCGCCGCGTTGCGGCAGCTCGCGCGAACTGACCAGCACGCGCTGCCCCACCTCCAGCGCGGTCACGCCGGGGCCCAGCGCCTCCACCGTGCCCGCCATCTCGTTACCGGGAATGGCCGGCAGCGGCGGCATCCACTTGTAGCTGCCGTTGCGGATCAGCACGTCGGGACCGCCGGCGCCGATCGCCTCGGCGCGGACCCGGACCTCGCCGGGCCTGCACGCCGGCATCGGCAGCTCGACCAGCTCCAGCGCTTCCGGTCCGCCGGGGACTCTCACCTGAACGGCGCGCATCAGCTTTTTTTGCATCTCAGCGCTGCCCGTCGTGCACCGACACGGCGTTCTTGCCCAGGCCGCCCAGCCTGGCATGCACGCGGCCGCCCGTGCCCATCACCAGCGCGAACAGGATCTCGTTGGGCCGCGGCGCATCCTGGATGCCGACTTCCATGCTGTTGTAGTGGCTGCGCACGTAGGCGGCGTGCATGTAGTGCAGCGGGACCATCAGCCGGTAGCCGGTGGCGGCCACCGCCTTGGCCGAGGGCACGATGGCCTTCGGCTCGCCCAGCGCCGAACGCATGGCCCAACCGCCGGCTTCGTGCCACACGGCGCCATGCTCGAGCTCGCCGTTGACGCCCACGATCGAGGCCTTGCCATAGACCTCGACCTTGTCGCGGCCCAGCACCTCGACCAGTTCGGTCGCCAACGACGCGCCCAGCGTGCGAAGCTCGGTCATGAAGGGCATCAAGTCGGGCTCATAGCGCCCGGCATACGGATTGCGGATCACTGCGCAGGCCGCGGCCAGCTTCAGCGGCTCGTCGACCGGGGGGCCGCCCTCGTGATGGATGGTCTCGATGGTGAGACTGCGCTTGCGGATTTCGATCAGGGACACGGGGACTACCTCACTGCTTGGGAATCTGTGCTTCGTTGACGACGGCGGTCCATTTCTTGAGCTCCGAACTCACCATCGCCGTCATTTCTTCGGGCGTGCTGCCGCGCGCCTCGCCGCCCATGTCTTCCAGGCGCGCTCGAACACTCGCAACCTGCAAGGCCTTGAGGGTCTCGGCGCGCAGCCGCTCGACCACCGGTCGCGGCGTCCCCGCGGGCGCCATGAAGCCGGCCCAGGAGCGCACGTCGTAGCCGGCCACGCCCTGCTCCGCCACCGTGGGCAGCTCCGGCATCGCGGCCCAGCGCTGCGGCCCGGTGGTCGCCAGCGCCTTCAGCTTGCCGGCCTTGATGTTGGCCATCACCGCCGTCGGCGGCGCGATGATCATCGGGACCTCGCCGCCCAGGAGCGCCGTCACCGATGCAGCATCGCCGCGGTAGGGCACGTGCAGCATCTCGGCCTTCGCGCTCTTGACGAGCAGCTCGCCCGCCAGGTGATGCGTCGAGCCGATGCCGGCCGAGCCATAGGAGATGCTGCGCGGATCCGCACGCGCGGCGGCGAGCAGTTCCGCCAGGCTGCGGTACGGCGAATCGGCGCGCACGACCAGCAGGAAGGGGAAGTAGGTGATCGTGGAGATCATCTGGAAGTCGGCCACCGTCTGGTAGCTCAGCTTGCCGTAGAGCGCCCCCGCCACCGCGTGTCCGCCGGTCGCCAAGAGCAGCGTGTAGCCGTCCGGCTTGGCACGCGCGACGGTGGTGGCCGCGATGGTGCCGCCCGCTCCCGTCTGCGCCTCGACGACGAAGGGCTGGCCCAGGCCCTTGCCCATCTCCGCACTCAGCACGCGCGCGATGGTGTCGGCGTTGCCGCCGGCCGCGAATCCCTGGACGATGCGGATCGGCCGCTCGGGAAAGTCGGGCTGCGAATGAGCCGCGAAGGGTGCCGAGCAGGCCATGGCGAGGCCTGCGGCAAACAGCTGTCTGCGCCGCATGGGTTTGTCTCCGTCTTTGTGGTCTTGCTGCCGCCGTCTCTTGTGCGCTCGATGCCTCGCCTCAGCGCTGGTCGACGATTGGGTTGCGCAGCACGCCGATGCCCTCGATCTCGACCTCGCAGACGTCGCCGGCCTTCATGAAACGCGGCGGCTTCTTGCTCCAGCCGACGCCGGCCGGGGTGCCGGTCGCGATCACGTCGCCGGGCGCGAGCGTGAAGATCGTCGAGGCGTAGTTGATCAGCTTCGGAATGCTGAAGATCATGTGGCCCGTGTGGCTGGACTGCACGACCTCGCCGTTGAGCCGCGTCTCGAGCTTGAGCTCGCGCCCGGGCGCGATCTCGTCCGCCGTCACCATCCATGGCCCGAAGCCGCCGGTCGATTCGAAGTTCTTGCCCGAGGCGATCTGCTTGGCGTGGAACTGCCACTCGCGCACGCTGCCGTCGTTGTAGCAGGCATAGCCGGCCACGTGGTCGAAGGCGTCGGCCTCGGCGATGTCGCGCCCGCCCTCGCCGATGATGACCGCGAGCTCGCCTTCCCAATCGAGCGACTCCGACACCCGCGGCCGCACGATGGCTTCGTTGTGCGCGCACTGCGAGCGCCACACGCGCAGGAAGATGGGCGGTTCTGCGGAGAGCTCGCGCTGCATGCCCGCAGCCAGCACCTCCTGGTGATGGTCCATGTAGTTGCGCACGGCGCACACGATCTTCTCGGGGCGCGGAATCACGGGAAGAAAGCGGATGTCGCCCAGCTTCGCGACCGGCGCAAGGCCTTCGACGTGCTGCGATGCCTTCTTGTAGTCGCCCGAAGCGATGTAGTCGACGAGGCTTGCATGCTGCGGCATCGCGCGGCCCAGGTCGACGACGCTGTCGCCGACGACGGCGCCCCAGGTTTCGCGGCCTTGGTGAAGAAATGACAAAAGCTTCATGGGATCTCCGTGATAAAAATTTCAAAAATGGAAAGGTCGAGCGGGCTCAGGCCCCGGACGGCGCCTTCGCCTGGAACTGCGCCTGCCATTGCGCCAGCGTCATGAAGCTGGGATCGCTGCGGCAGATCGCTTCTGTCTCGCGCATCAGCGTCTCGTCGTCCTTGGAAAGATCCAGCGGATCGCCGTGCGGCTGCGAGACGTAGAACGGGGTGTCGATATAGATCTCGACCGTGTTGCCCTCCGGATCGAGCATGTACACCGACAGCGCGTTGCCGTGGTTGAGTCCGCGGATCTGCGTCGCCCCGCGAGCCTCGGCCCGCGCCCAGATGTCGCGCAGATGCTGAATGCTCGGCACCACGAAGGAGATCTGCATCACGGTACTGAAGCTCGCGTCCGCCGGGCGGCCCGCGGCCAGCACCAGTTGATGGTGCTGGTCGGGGCTGGCGCTGGTGAAGACCAGTTCGTTCCGGAAGGTCCGGCCGACGCCGCGGTCGGTGACCGTGAGCTCGAAGGTCTCGGTGTAGAAGGCCACCATCCGTTCCAGGTCGGTGACGAAGATGCCGAAATGCGAAGGCGTGGGGCGGCTGACCTTGAGCATGGAATCTCCTACGCCGCCGATTCGGCAGCCTCGGCAGCCTTCAGCGCCGCCTGCACATTGCGCTGCGTGCTGAGGATGTGTTCCTCCAGCAGTGCGCACGCGGTGTCCGCATCGCGGCGCAAGCTCGCATCCATGATCTTGCGGTGCTCGTTCGACTTGCGCCGCGCGGTCTTGCGAAAGCGGGCGGAGAAGCGCCGGTAGCGCTCCGCCTGATC
Source organism: Variovorax paradoxus (assembly GCF_018614915.1). Lineage (GTDB taxonomy): Bacteria > Pseudomonadota > Gammaproteobacteria > Burkholderiales > Burkholderiaceae_C > Variovorax > Variovorax paradoxus_K. Next base: position 88,996 of record NZ_JAGGNU010000017.1, read on the forward strand.
GAACAGGCTCGCACCCCAGGCGCGCTGGCGCTCCGACAGGCAGGCGGCCACCAGCGAAAGATGGAAGGCGCGGTGCAGCTCGCTCCATGCATCGTCGAGCACCACCGGACCGTCGCCCAGGCGGGACTCCACCTTCTCCAGACGATGGAATGCGGCAAGGATGCTGGCTTCCCACGCGTCATCGCCGTGCGCAATGGCTTCGCGCAGCGCCGGCACGTCCAGCATCACCCGCATGCGGGTGATGTCGGCAAGGTCCTCGGCCGAGATCGGGGCGACGCGAAAGCCCCGGCGTTCGTCGGCGCGCACCAGCCCCTCTTGCGCCAGCCGACTCAAGGCTTCGCGCAAGGGACTGCTGGAGAAGCCGTAGGCGGACTGCAGTTCGTCGAGCTTGAGCTTCGCGCCGGCGGCGAAGGTGCCGTCGAGTACATCGCCGCGCAGGCGCCCGAAGGCCTGCTCCACGAGAGTGGGTGCGTAGTCGGTTGATTCGTTTCTTTGCATGTTCATTTTTCTTTGTCGGCAGTGGTCAAGGCTTTCGGCGTGCGCCGATCAGCACGAAGAGCATGGTCGCCGGCCGGTCGCCGGGATTGCGCCACGCATGCCGATTGCCGTGCTGGACGGCGATGTCGTGCCGGCGCAGCTGCACCTGCGCGCCGTCGTCCAGCTCCAGGGTGATCTCGCCGTCCAGCACCACGTCGTAGTCGATGCTGTCGCTGGTGTGCATCCCGGGATGCTCGGGCTCGAAGGTCTCGGCCAGGCCCGGAACGAGCGCGCCGAACTCGGCGCCGAATGCAGCTGCGTCGAAGTCCGCGCGCATCATCACGGAGTCCGGCGGAAAGGTGACGACCATCAGCCGCGTCTCGCCTTCGGCCGGGACGAAGTTTGCTTGCAGGCTGCGGTCCACCGCCTCGCCGCGAGCCACCGCGTCGCCCGCCTGTGTGGACCACAGCAGCGTTGCGGCGAATCCGGGCACGGTCTTGAACTCGACGCTGCGCGGCGCCGCCGCGTCAGAGAACACCTGGGACTTGCCGCCGGCACCGGTGCCGGCCACCACGCGTCTGATCTTCATGATGCGCTGCTCAAGGATTGATGACGAAGTTGCTGAAGCCGCCGTTGCGCGTCGCGATGCCGGAGATCGCCTCGTTGACGCGGTCCAGCGGATAGCAGACGTGCTCGAACACCGACAGGTCCAGCGTGCCGGCCTCGGCCATGTCGGCCATATCCTGGCCTTCGCCGGCCGTGAACCAGGCCGAGCCCTCGATGCTCTGCTGCTCGTCCATCATGGTGTGCAGGTCCATGCCCACCATGCCGGCGATCGCGCCGATGTTGTAGGCGCGGCCGCCGCGCTTGAGCGCGCGAATGCCTTGCTGCAGGGTCTCGTGCGGCGCGCCCGGGCCCAGCGCGTCGATGAAGGTGTCCACGCCCAGCCCATCGGTGCGTGCCTTGGCCCAGGTGTCGATGGCCTCGCCCTTGGCGTTCGAGAAGACCTCGATGCGATCCGGCGCCAGCGCCTTGACGCGTTCGAGCAGTTCCTGGTTGCGGCCGGTGCCGAGGATGCGCGTCGCGCCCATCGCCAGGCCGAACAGCGCGCCGCCGATGCCCAGCGTGCCGCTGATGCCGTTGATCAGCACGCTGCGGCCGGGCCCCACCTTGGCCTTGCGCATCGCCGAGTACATGGTGCCCAGGTAGCCGAAGCGTGCCGCCTGGTTGAAGCTCACGTTGTCGGGCAGCTTCACCAGCGCGTACTGCGGGGCGATCATGTATTCGCTCAGGCCGCCGTAGGGATAGTTCTTGTAGAGCTTGAGCGAGTTCTGCGAGAAGCCGAAGTAGCCGCTGAATGCGTAGTGCATGCAGTTGATGAGGTCGCCGTTGCGGCAGGCGCGGCAGCCGCCGCAGTACAGGCTCGGGTTCACGTAGACGCGGTCGCCCGGCTTCCAGGTGTGGACGTGGGAGCCGACGGCCGTCACTTCGCCCGCCGGGTCCAGCCCGAAGACCGCCGGCAGCGGCGGCAGCGGCAGTTCGGGGAACCAGGTGGTCCAGTTGGCCAGGATGTTGCCGAGGTTGGGCACGATGCCGCAGGCATGCACCCTGACCTGCACGTCATTGGCCGCGGGCTGCGGAATGGGCAGTTGCTCGATCTCCATCGGTGCACCGACCTTGTGAAGTCGGGCGGCTTTCATTGTCGACATCGTGTCTCCTTTTCATGCACAAACAGTGTTTTGTGCATATTGTTGAGGTCGACCACAGCATGGTCCATCGGTGACAACCCTCGGTGCACAAAATCATTTTTATGCACAAAATTGATTTTTCACCCAATTATGTTCCAGCCCGCATGACTACCGCTACGCACGAAGACGAGTTCGACATCGCCATCGTTGGTTTCGGCCCGGTGGGTGCCACGCTGGCCGGCCTGCTCGGCCAGCGCGGCCGCCGCGTCGCCGTGTTCGACAAGTCCGAGCAGATCTATCCCCTGCCCCGTGCGTTCGCGCTCGACCACGAGGCGATGCGCACCTTCCAGGAACTGGGCATCGCCGGCGCCCTGGCGCCCCACATGACGCCGTATCGGCCGACGATCTACCGCGGCGCGGACGACGAGCCGATCCAGCACTTCGACATGGGTCCCTCGCCCTATCCGCTCGCCTGGGCGCCGGCCTACACCTTCAACCAGCCGGCACTGGAGGCATCGCTGCGGCGCGCCGTCGGCGAGATGCCCTCCGTGTCGGTGCACCTGGGCCACGAGGTCCTGGCGGTCGGCGAGAACGGCGAGCACGCCCTGCTTTCGGTGCGCGCACCGGACGGCGCCGAACGGCAGGTGAAGGCTCGTTACGTGGTCGGCTGCGACGGCGGCGCGAGCCCGACGCGCCGGCAGCTGGGCCTGAAGCTTCGCAGCCTCGAGTTCGACGAGCCCTGGATCGTGGTCGACATGCACGTCGGCGAAGAGGCACTCGCCAGGCTTCCTTCGACCAACATCCAGTACTGCAGGCCTGGGCGGCCCTGCACCTATGTGGTGGGTCCCGGCACGCACAGGCGCTGGGAGTTCGTCCTGCTGCCGCACGAGGCGCAACGGGCAGAGATGCCCGAGGAAGCCATCTGGCAGCTGCTCGCACCCTGGCTGGTTCCGCGCGAAGCCCGCATCTGGCGCGCCGCGACCTACCGCTTTCATGCAGTGGTGCTCGACCGCTGGCGCCAGGGGCGCGTACTCCTCGCCGGCGACAGTGCGCACCAGATGCCGCCTTTCCTCGCCCAGGGCATGTGCCAGGGCCTGCGCGATGCGACCAACCTGGCGTGGAAGCTCGATTGGGTGCTGGCAGACCGTGCGTCCGAATCCTTGCTCGACAGCTACGGCGCGGAACGCGGCCCACAGGTCGAGGAGGTCACGCGCACCGTCAAGCGGCTGGGCCAGATCATCTGCGAGCGCGATCCGGCCCGTGCAGCCCTGCGTGACCGGGACCTGCGCGACCGGCAGGGCGGCGAAGTCCGGATGCAGCTGCGCCAGAACCTGCTGCCCGGCATTCGCCATGGCTTGATCCATGGCGCCGCGCCGGCGGGCACGCCCTTTCCGCAAGCCGTCGGGCGGATCGGCTCCACAGGCACGGCACAGATGATGGACGAGCTGCTTCCGCGCGGCTTTCTGCTCTTCGTGCGGGAGGCGCCGGACGCCGCGCGGATCGAACAATGGTCCGATGCGCTGGATGCACTGCACGCCCAGGCGGTATGTCTCGGCGGCGTCGCGAGCTCGCCCTGTGTGCTGAGACTGGCCGAGGCCGATGACATCGTCGCGCGCTGGTTCGAGCAGCATGGATGCATGGCTGCGCTGGTGCGTCCAGACCACATCGTCTACGGTGTGGCCAGCGATGCCGTGCAGACGGATGCGCTGCTGCGGCGGGCCTGCCAACACCTGGGCTTGGCCCTCGCCCCGGCTGCGATCGATCAGGCGTAAAGCGCGAACACTTCACATCCTGCGCTCGGCGCGATCGACGAGCCAGGTCAGCAGCAGCGCCGGCACGAGAAAGCCCAGCGCCACCAGGGCGCCGTGAGCCAGATGTGCCGCCGGCTCATCGAAGCGCGCGACGATCTTCATCGGCGACAGCCACGGCGAGAGCTGCAGGAACAGCACGACCAGTACCACCGCAGGCCACAGCGTGCCGACACCCCGCCGGGCGTTGGCAGTCCAGGCATACGCGAGCAGCACTGCGGCGAACAGGCCTTCCAGCAGCCAGGAGCCCATGCCCAGCTTGCCCCAGAGACCGTAGCCGTAGTGCTCGACCGAGTGCGGATAGGCGGCGAGATCGCCGTTGTGCACCGGCCAGTCCGCAAGCCAATGCGAGAAAACGGCCGCCGCTGCGATGGCGGCCACTCGCCGATCCCGGAGAAAGAAGGCGCCCCAGACCAGCGACAGCACGACGGCCATCAGGAGCGAGTGGTCCCAATCAATGAAGAGCAGATCGAAGTAGAGGTATGGGCCACTGGCGAGATTGGGCGCCACCCGGTCGATGCCCAAGACGATGAAGATGCCATCGAGCAGGTCGAGCAGGCCGACGCCCATCAGGATCGGCAGTGCGGGCGTGCGTGGCGCGGCCGCCTTGATCGCGAGCCCGATGGCGAAATGACCGGCATACATGGCGAAGTTTTTCCTCGTCGAATCTCTGCTGAGCACACATCTGCCGAACAACAAAAAAACGGGTTAGAGCTTGTGGCTCTAACCCGTTGATCTACTTGGCGTTTTGGTCGGTGTGAAAGGATTCGAACCTTCGACCCCTTGCACCCCATGCAAGTGCGCTACCAGGCTGCGCCACACACCGAAGCTCACAATTATAGCCGTGCGTTTTCAGTGGCCCGGACTCAGCAGCTCCCGAATTTCACGCAGCTCGCGTCGCAGATGGAGCAATTGCGACAGATCGATGGTCCGGTGTGCGCCATGCGGCAGCTCCGCATCCTCCTTGAGCGCGGCCTCGAACTCTTCCTGATCGATCTCGACCGCCTCCATGCCTTCGAGCGGCACTTCGCCGGCCCTGCGGCGATCGCGCTCCGACTGGACCATCTCCTGCAGCTTGTTGCGCGCTCCGCTGATGGTGAAGCCCTGGTCGTAGAGCAGGTCGCGGATGCGGCGAATCATGAGCACCTCGTGGTGCTGGTAATAGCGGCGGTTGCCGCGCCGCTTCATCGGCCGCAGCTGCGTGAACTCCTGTTCCCAGTAGCGCAGCACGTGCGGCTTGACGCCGCACAGTTCGCCGACCTCACCGATCGTGAAGTAGCGTTTGACGGGAATCGGTGGGAGCGTTTTCTCCATTGAAATCAAGACGGTGCGAGCGAAACCTTAGAGATTACTCCACGCACCGCGCGCGACCAAGCACTATTCGGCGCCGAGGCTCCACTCCACCTCTTGCGGCTCCTCGCCGCCGATGCTGCCGTGAATTTGTTCCTTCAGCTTGGCGCTGGCGTGGAAGGTGGCGACGCGCCGCTCGCCGATCGGAATGGCCTCGCCGGTGCGCGGATTGCGGCCCGGCCGGGGCGCCTTGACGCGAATCTGGAAGTTGCCGAAGCCCGAGATCTTGACGTCCGTCCCTTCGATCAGGCTGGCCGCGACGAGGTCGAAGAAGGCCTCGACCATGTCCTTGGATTCGCGCTTGTTAAGGCCGATCTGCTCGAACAGCAGGTCCGCCAGGTGCGCCTTGGTGAGCGCGGGCGTTTCGAGGACTTCGAGCGTGAATTCCATGGCTTTCATATCCGCAGATGCGCGCCGAGCCGCGCGCTGAGTTGCTCGAGGATGGTGGCCACCGCCGCCTCGACCTGCTCGTCGGTCAGAGTCGCGGTGTCGCTGTTGAAGCTGAGGCGCACGGCCATGCTCTTCTCGTCTTGCGCCAGGCCACCCGGGGCGACGGTACCATCGCGCGCCACCGGCGGCCGGTAGATGTCGAACAGCACGGCATCGCGCAAGAGGCCGGGATCCGCGGCCGCGCGGATGGTGCGCATCAACGCATCGTGCGTGACTGCTTCGGCCAGCACGACCGCGATGTCGCGCTCCACCGCCTGGTGCTTGGGCACCGGTTCGGCTTCGGGCAGCGGCCGCTGGGAGACGGCGTCGAGCTCGAGTTCGAAAAGCACGGGGGCCTGGGCGAACTCCCATTGCTGGCGCCAGCGCGGATGGAGCTCGCCCACCACGCCGATCGCGCGGCCGTCGAGCAGCACGCGCGCCGCACGGCCCGGATGCAGCGCGGGATGCTCGGTCGCCTCGAAGCTCGGCACCAGCGGCGCGAGCAGGGCCTCGACATCGCCCTTGATGCCGTAGAAGTCGACGCGCTGCGCCTTGCCGCCCCAGCGCCCCGCTTCGTCGTCGCCCCAGGCCAGGCCTGCCACGCGCATGGGCTGGTGGATGCCCTTCACCGTGCTGTCGGTGGTCGCGACCGCGTCGTCGCGCAGGAACACGCGGCCCAGTTCGAACACGCGCACGCGGGGCGCCCGGCGATCGAGGTTGAACTTCAAGACCTGGAGCAGCGAGCCGATCAGCGACGAACGCATCACGCTCATCTGGCTCGCGATCGGATTCAGCAGCTTGATCGGATTGGCGTTGCCGGCGAGCTCGTGCTCCCAGTGCGCTTCGACGAAGCTGAAGTTGATGGTTTCCTGGTAGCCGAGCGCGGCCAGGCGATGGCGCACGGCGAAGCGGCTGCGCTGAACTTCAGGCACGACGTGAGCGGTGATCGGCGCCAGCGGCGCCACGGTTGGCAGCTTGTTGTAGCCGATCAGGCGGGCAACCTCTTCGATCAGGTCTTCCTCGATCAGCAGGTCGAAACGGTGCGGCGGCGGGGTCACGACCAGCGTGCCTTCGCCCTCTTCCACGGCCAGGCCGAGCCGGCGCAGCGCGTCGAGGCACTGGGCTTGGGTCAGCGGCATGCCGATCACGCGCGCAGCACGCGCCACGCGCAAGGCGACCGGCCTGGCTTCGGGCAGGCGCAGTGTCTGGTCGTCCATGGCGGCAGCCTCGCCGCCGCAGACGTCGACGATCAGCTGCGTGATGCGCTCGATGATCTGGACCGTACGGCTCGGATCGACGCCGCGTTCGAAGCGGTGCCCCGCGTCGGTGTTGAAATTGAAGCGGCGCGAGCGGCCCTGGATCGACTCGGGCCACCAGAAGGCGGCCTCGACATAGATGTTGCGGGTGTGGTCGGACACGGCCGTCGCATCGCCGCCCATGATGCCGGCCAGCGATTCGACCTCGCCGCGCTCGTCGGCGATCACGCCGACCTTCTCGTCGACGATCACGGTGTTGCCGTTCAGCAGCTTGAGTTGCTCGCCCGGCTTGCCCCAACGCACCGTGAGGCCGCCGTGGATCTTGTCGAGGTCGAAGATGTGGCTTGGCTGGCCGTATTCGAACATCACGTAGTTCGAGATGTCGACCAGCGGTGAGACGCTGCGCTGGCCGCAGCGCGCGAGTCGATCGACCATCCAGGCCGGCGTGGCAGCCTTGGTGTCGACGCCGCGGATGATGCGGCCCGAGAAGCGGCCGCACAGCTCGGGAGCCTCGACCTTGACCGACAACTTGACTGCGGAGACCACCTTCACCGGCGGGATGGCCGGCGTCGTGAGCGCTGCGCCGGTCAGCGCCGCGAGCTCGCGTGCGATGCCGTAGACGCTGAGCCCATGCGCAAGATTGGGCGTGAGCTTGAGCGTCAGCAGCGAGTCGTCGAGCTTCAGCACCTCGCGCACGTCGGCGCCGATCGGCGCATCGGCCGGCAGTTCGAGAAGCCCGCCGTGGTCCTCGCTAAGCTTGAGTTCGCGCGCCGAGCACAGCATGCCCTGGCTCTCGACGCCGCGCAGCTTGCCCAGCTTGATCAGGAAGGGCTGGCCGTCATCGCCCGGCGGCAGCTCGGCGCCGACCAGCGCCAGCGGCACCTTGATGCCGGCGCGCGCGTTGGGCGCACCGCAGACGATGTTGAGCAAGGCGCCCTGGCCTGCATCGACCTGGCACACGCGCAGCCGATCGGCATTGGGATGCTGCGCCGCTTCCTTGATCTCGCCGACCACGATCTTGCTGAAGGGCGGCGCCACCGGCCGGCGCTCTTCGACCTCGAGCCCGCCCATCGTGAGCGTCTCCGCCAGTTCAGCGCTGGAAAGCGGCGGGTTGCAGAACTCGCGCAGCCAGGACTCTGGAAATTGCATCTCGTCGTTCTCGTTGTCTTATTACTGGAATTGGCTCAGGAAGCGCAGGTCGCCGTCGAAGAACAGGCGCAGGTCGTTCACGCCGTAGCGCAGCATGGCGAGCCGGTCCGGGCCCATGCCGAAGGCGAAGCCGATGTAGCGCTCGGGGTCCAAGCCCATGTTGCGAACGACGTTCGGATGCACCTGGCCCGCACCCGAGACCTCGAGCCAGCGGCCGGCCAGCGGACCGGTCTGGAACTGGATGTCGATCTCCGCGCTCGGCTCGGTGAAGGGGAAGAAGCTGGGACGGAAGCGCAGCACCAGGTCGTCGGTCTCGAAGAAGGTGCGGCAGAAGTCGGTGAACACGACCTTGAGGTCCTTGAAGCTCACGTTCTCGCCGAGCCACAGGCCTTCGCACTGGTGGAACATCGGTGAATGCGTGGCGTCGCTGTCGACCCGGTAGGTGCGGCCCGGCGCGATCACGCGGATCTCGGGCGCCTTGACCGTGCCGGTGGTGTCGGCGGCCGCAGCTTCGAACTCGGCTGCGTACTTCTTGACGTGCTGATGCGCATAACGCACCTGCATCGGGCTGGTATGGGGACGCAGGTTGTAGGGGATGCCGTCCTCGCCGTCGATGTCGACGTAGAAGGTGTCCTGCATCGAGCGCGCGGGATGGTTCGGCGGATTGTTGAGCGAGGTGAAGCTGTGCCAGTCGCTCTCGATCTCGGGGCCGTCCGCGACATCGAAGCCCATGCTCGAGAAGATCGCCTCGATGCGCTCCATCGTTCGGCTCACCGGATGCAGGCCGCCGGGCGCACGCTGGCGGCCGGGCAAGGTGACGTCGAGCGCTTCGGCCCGCAGCTGAACGGCGAGCTCCTCGTCGGCCAGCTGCTGTCGGCGCTCGGCGAGAGCGGCTTCGATGGCCTGCTTGGCCACGTTGATCGCAGCGCCGCGCGACTTCTTCTCGTCGACGGTGAGCGCAGCCATGCCCTTCATCAGCTCGGTGATGCGGCCGGCCTTGCCGAGGAACTGGGCCTTGGCGTTCTCGAGTTCGGCCGGGGCTTTCGCCTTCGCGAAGGCGGCGCCTGCGGTGGCTACCAGGGAATCCAACTCGTTCATGGGGAATATTTCGAGGTGAAAGAAAAAAAGGGCTGGAGCCCTTTCAAGCGCCAGCCCTTGTGCCGTGGGCGCAGGCCGCCATCCGGAAGACGGCAACCTGCTGTGCGGGATCAAGCAGCCAGCTTGGCCTTGACCTGCTCCACGATGCCGGCAAAAGCGGCCTTGTCGTGCACGGCGATATCGGCCAGGACCTTGCGGTCGATCTCGATACCGGCCTTGCGGATGCCGTTGGCGAACTGGCTGTAGGTCAGGCCCAGTTCACGCGAAGCGGCATTGATACGGGCGATCCACAGTTGGCGGAACACGCGCTTCTTGGTACGGCGGTCACGGTAGGCGTATTGGCCTGCCTTCATCACCGCCTGCTTGGCGATGCGGAAGACATTGCCGCGGCGACCGCGGAAACCCTTGGCGAGTGCGAGAACCTTCTTGTGGCGGGCGCGAGCCGTTACACCACGTTTGACGCGAGGCATGTGTGTACTCCTTGTTCGTCTGGATTAAATGCCGCTGCCGGGCAACATGGCGGCCATCGAAACCATGTTGGTCTCGTGCACTGCCGTTGCACCACGCAGGTGACGCTTGTTCTTGGTGGTCTTCTTGGTCAGGATGTGACGCTTGAAGGCTTGACCGCGCTTGACGGTGCCACCGGGACGAACGCGGAAACGCTTTTTCGCGCTGCTCTTGGTCTTCATTTTGGGCATGTGAATGCTCCTTTAGTTTGTGCTCGTGAGGCGCCGCGGATATTCCACGGGCTTGTTGGCCCCGAGACACTTCTTTATCCCGCCCCTGCCTGCACTCTTCGGTGCGGGCAAGGGCGAAATCCCTTCGAATCCTTCTATCGCTTCAGCTCAGGCCGCGGCAGGTGCGGCCGTCGACTCGGCTGCCGGCTTGGCCGCGCCCGCCTTCTTGCGGCCCGGCGCGATCATCATGATCATCTGCCGGCCCTCGAGCTTGGGGAACTGCTCGACCACGATCGCATCGCCGAGGTCGTCACGAATGCGCTGCAGCAGCGCCAGACCGAGTTCCTGGTGCGTGATCTCGCGTCCCCGGAAGCGCAGCGTGATCTTGCACTTGTCGCCCTCGTCAAGAAAGCGCCGGATGTTGCGCATCTTGATGTTGTAGTCGCCTTCGTCGGTACCGGGCCGGAACTTGATTTCCTTGACCTCGATGACCTTCTGCTTCGACTTCGCTTCTGCGGCCTTCTTCTGCTCGTGGTACTTGAACTTGCCGTACTCGATCAGGCGGCAGACCGGCGGATTGGCCGCCGCAACGACTTCCACCAGATCCACGTCTTGCTCACCGGCCAGGCGCAAGGCCTCGGCAAGACTCACGACACCCAATTGCTCGTTCTCGGGCCCGATCAGGCGGACTTCCGGGGCCATGATTTCCCGGTTCAGGCGGTGTTGGCGTTCCTCGCGGTGGCGGCGGTCGCGAAATGCAGTAGCGATGGTCAGAATCCTTCAATCAATTTGCTACAAAAACTGTAGCGAACACCGTCTGGTCCACGCCCACAAGCAGCCTGATTGATCAAAATCAGCCTTTGAATCGGTTCGAATTCAAAGCTTGTGTTGGATGTCGCCGGCGATCTTTTGGGAGAACGCATCAACCGACATTGCACCGAGATCAAGATTGCCCCGGGCGCGCACTGCGACGGCACCTGCTTCCTTCTCCTTGTCGCCCACGACGAGGATGTAGGGAAGCTTCTGCAACGAATGCTTCCGTATTTTATACGTAATCTTCTCGTTGTGCAGATCGAGCAAAACTCTAAGCCCTTGATTTTGCAGCGTTTTCGCAACTTGAGATGCGTAATCGGCCTGTCCTTCGCTGATATTGAGCACCGCGACCTGCACCGGCGCCAGCCAGGCGGGCAACGCGCCGGAGTGGTGTTCGATCAGCATGCCGATGAAACGCTCCAGGCTGCCGACGATCGCCCGGTGCAGCATCACCGGATGAGCCCGGCCGCTGGATTCGGTGACGTACTCGGCGCCCAAACGCTCGGCCATGTTGAAGTCCACCTGCATCGTGCCGCACTGCCAATGGCGGCCGATGGCATCGCGCAGCGTGTACTCGATCTTCGGGCCGTAGAAGGCACCTTCGCCGGGCGAGACGACGAACTCCACGCCCGAGCGGCGCAGCGCCTCCATCAGCGCGTGCTCGGCCTTGTCCCAGAGCTCATCGGCGCCGATGCGGTTGTCGGGGCGCGTCGCCACCTTGTAGAGGATGTCGCTGAAGCCGAAATCGGCATACACCTTGAGCAGCTGCGCCGTGTAGGCCACGCACTCCTCCAGGATGTGGTCTTCCGTGCAGAAGATGTGGCCGTCGTCCTGCGTGAAGCCGCGCACGCGCATGATGCCATGCAGGCCGCCCGAGGGCTCGTTGCGGTGGCACTGGCCGAACTCCCCGTAGCGCAGGGGCAGATCGCGGTAGCTGCGCAGGTCGGACTTGAAGATCAGAACGTGGCCCGGGCAGTTCATCGGCTTGAGCGCGTAGTCGCGCTTCTCCGACTCCGTCGTGAACATGTTCTCGCGGTAGTTCTGCCAGTGGCCCGTTTTTTCCCACAGGCTCTTGTCGAGGATCTGGGGGCCCTTGACCTCCTGGTAGCCGGTGTCGCGATAGACGCCGCGCATGTACTGCTCGACCTGCTGCCAGATCGCCCAACCCTTGGGATGCCAGAACACCACGCCGGGCGCCACCTCGTCGATGTGGAACAGGTCCAGTTCCTTGCCGAGGCGGCGGTGGTCCCGCTTCTCGGCTTCCTCGATGCGCTGGATGTACTGGTCGAGCTGCTTCTTGTCGGCCCAGGCCGTGCCGTAGATGCGCTGCAGCTGCTCGTTCTTGGCATCGCCGCGCCAGTAGGCGCCGGCCAGCTTCGTGAGCTTGAAGACCTTGAGGAAGCGCGTGTTCGGCACGTGCGGGCCGCGGCACATGTCGACGTATTCCTGGTGGTAGTACAGGCCCATCGCCTTCTCGTCGGGCATGTCTTCCACCAGCCGCAGCTTGTAGTCCTCGCCGCGAGACTTGAACACCTCGATGACCTCGTCGCGCGGCGTCATCTTCTTGACCACGTCGTAGTCCTGCGCGATCAGCTCGCGCATGCGCGCCTCGATCGCCTCCATGTCCTCGGGCGTGAAGGGGCGCTCGTAGGAAATGTCGTAGTAGAAGCCCTCCTCGATCACCGGGCCGATCACCATCTTGGCCGTCGGGTAGAGCTGTTTCACCGCGTGGCCGACCAGGTGGGCCGTCGAGTGGCGGATGATCTCCAGGCCTTCGTCGTCCTTGGGCGTGATGATCTGCAGCTTGGCGTCGCGGTCGATCAGATCGCTGGCATCGACCAGCTGGCCGTCGACCTTGCCGGCCACGGTCATCTTCGCCAGGCCGGGGCCGATGGACTTGGCAACGTCGGCCACCGAAACCGGGCCGGGAAACTCGCGGCGCGAGTTGTCGGGAAGCGTGATCTGGATCATGGGAAAACCTCGGCGAGAAAACAAAAAAGCGCGGTCTGGGACCGCGCTTGGGCTTGATCATGCGCTGGATGATTCCAGCATGCGCGGCCTACCGGCCTCTTCCTTCACGGAAAAGGCCGCTCGTTGCTTGCGGCGTAGTTCGCGGTGTCATAACCAGGGTGCCTTTCTCGCTCTTGTTGCTGCTCAGAAAAGAGCTGTCGATTCTATCCGCAGCCGCTCGCGAAAAAAATCCCCGCGGATTGCTCGCGCGGGGACAAAAAACGGGAGCGCCGCGGGAAGCTCAGTGGAACTGCTCTTCCTCGGTTGAACCGGTCAGCGCGGTCACGCTCGACTTGCCGCCCTGGATCACGGTGGTCACTTCGTCGAAGTAGCCGGTGCCGACTTCCTGCTGGTGCGACACGAAGGTGTAGCCGCGGTCGCGTGCCGCGAACTCGGGCTCCTGCACCTTCTCGACATACGCCGACATGCCGCGCTTCACGTAGTCCTGCGCCAGGTCGAACATGTTGAACCACATCGAGTGGATGCCGGCGAGCGTGATGAACTGGTACTTGTAGCCCATCGCGCCCAGCTCCTTCTGGAACTTGGCGATGGTCGCATCGTCGAGGTTCTTCTTCCAGTTGAACGAGGGCGAGCAGTTGTACGCCAGCATCTTGCCCGGGTGCACCTTGTGCACGGCCTCGGCGAACTTGCGTGCGAACTCGAGGTCGGGCGTGCCGGTCTCGCACCACACCAGGTCGGCGTAGTGGGCGTAGGCGACCGCGCGCGAGATGGCCTGCTCCATGCCCTTCTTCGTCTTGTAGAAGCCTTCGGCGGTGCGCTCGCCGGTGAGGAAGGGCTTGTCGTTCTCGTCGTAGTCGCTGGTCAGCAGGTCGGCCGCTTCGGCGTCGGTGCGGGCGATCACGAGCGTGGGCGTGCCGCAGACGTCGGCGGCCATGCGCGCGGCAACCAGCTTCTGTACGGCTTCGGTGGTCGGGACCAGCACCTTGCCGCCCATGTGGCCGCACTTCTTGACCGAAGCGAGTTGGTCTTCGAAGTGCACGCCGCCGGCGCCGGCCTTGATCATCGCCTTCATCAGTTCGAAGCCGTTGAGCACGCCGCCGAAGCCAGCCTCGGCGTCGGCAACGATCGGCGCGAAGTAGTCGACGTAGTCCTTGTCGCCGGGATTGCCGCCCTTGGACCACTGGATCTCGTCGGCACGGCGGAAGGTGTTGTTGATGCGCTCCACCACCGTCGGCACGGAGTCCACCGGATACAGCGACTGGTCGGGGTACATCGATGCGTAGCTGTTGTTGTCGGCGGCGACTTGCCAGCCCGACAGGTAGATCGCCTTGACGCCGGCCTTGACCTGCTGCATGGCCTGGCCGCCGGTGAGCGCGCCGAGGCAATTGACGTAGGGCTCGTTGTTCACCAACTCCCAGAGCTTCTCGGCGCCGCGCCGCGCCAGGGTGTATTCGATGGGGAAGGAGCCGCGCAGGCGCACCACGTCGGCGGCGCTGTAGCCGCGCTTGATGCCCTTCCAGCGCGGGTTGGTGGCCCAGTCTTTCTCGAGGGCGGCGATCTGCTGTTCGCGGCTCAGTTGTTCCGTGATGGTTTGGGGCATGTTTTCACTCCGAGGGTTGATTGAGAGACAGAGAAAAGGGGGCCGGCGGCCGTGGATTCACTGTACGGCAGGGCCACACTCTTATGTCTTATAGAAGACATATTTTTCTCCCTTATAAATCAATGACTTACGGAATTTTTTCTCAATGCGGAATTAACTTTCTTATATTGAGAAAAATTATTGCGATGCAGCATGCCGATATCTCACGATGCGCAACGAACTCTTCGCTCATGAAACGGAAGGCGTGCGGTCGAACCAGTCGCCGCTCGCGATGACGGGTCTGCCCACGATGCGCTTCGGCTGGATCTCGTAGACCAGGCACGCGAGCTCGGCCGCGCCGACCTGCACCGCCACCTCGCGCCGGATGTATTCGCCGCTGTCGTCCGGCCTCACTTCCTCCAGCAGATCCAGCTGCAGCTCGAGCTCCGGCGTGATCGCGTAGACCTCGCCGACCACCCGCCCGGAGCCGCCGAGCACTGCGCCCGGATAGCGGCCCAGGTCGTACAGCGTGCCGGCGATGGCGGCATCGGCCACATGCCGGGGTGCGGGCGAGAAGCGCGCGATGTCGTTGCGACCACCCGCGCGCAGGGTGCCGTAGACGAACACGTGGCGGCTCGAGCCTGAGGAGCGTGCGGAATGGGGCATCATCGAATCAATCCTCGCAACGCGCCCAGTCTATTGAACACCGCCCTCCCCGCACCTGGCCGCTTCGTGGCCTACGGCTGCCTGGCCCTGAGCATGTCGCTCGTCGGCAGCTACGTCGCACTCTCCAAGCCGCTGGTGCTCGCTTTCCCGGTCTTCCTGCTCGCCTGGCTGCGCTTCGGTATCGCGGCGTTGGCGATGCCGCACTGGCTGCGCAGGCCGGGCGACGAGCCGGCGATGACGGCGCGCACGCGCGGGCTGGTCTTTCTCGAATCCTTCCTCGGCAACTTCCTGTTCTCGATCTGCATGCTGTTCGGCGTGAGCCTGACCAGCGCGGTGTCGGCCGGCGTGATCATGGCGTCGATCCCTGCCGTCGTCGCGCTCACGAGCTGGCTCTTTCTGCGCGAGCGCATCACCCTGAGAGTCGGGCTCGCGATCGCGTGCGCGGCGACGGGCATCGGCCTGCTCGCCTTCGCGCCGGCGGGGCCCGCGCATCCTGGCAGCAGCAGCAGCGCCTCGGCGCCGATGCCCTGGCTCGGCAACCTGCTGGTGTTCTGCGCGGTGCTCTGCGAGTCGGCTTATGCGGTGATCGGCAAGTCGCTCACCGGGCGGCTCGGACCCAAGCGCATCTCTTCGCTGATCAATCTCTGGGGCTTCGTGCTCTCGACACCGCTGGGCATCTGGTTCGCGCTTCGCTTCGATTTCGGCGCCGTGTCGATCGGCCTCTGGGGCCTGCTGATCGTCTATGCGCTGGCCGCGAGCATCTGGACCGTGTGGCTCTGGATGACTGGCCTGAAGGGCGTGCCGGCCTCGCAGGCCGGCGTGTTCACCGTGATGCTGCCGGTGAGTGCGGCGATGGTCGGCGTGCTCGTTTTGGGCGAGAGTTTGTCGCTGCTGCAGGTCTGCGCCTTCGCGCTCGCACTGCTCGGCGTGGTGCTCGCCACATGGCCTTCGCGTCGCTCTTCGCGTCGCCCTTGAGATAAGCGAAGCGCTGCCCAGAGGGAAACAGGCGGCTTCTCCCCTCTGAAAAAACAACAACTCCCAATGAAAAAAGCGCTTTTTCCCTTGGAAACGCGTTTCTTCTCCTTTAGCATCCGCAATGCCAGTGGAGACACCGCTTTTCATTGGTGAAGTGTCCAATCCAAAAAAGGAAATCAACCATGGCAACTGCAAAGAAGGCTCCGGCCAAGAAAGCTCCTGCGAAGAAGGCCGCTCCGGCCAAGAAGGCGGCTCCCGCCAAAAAGGCTCCGGCCAAGAAGGCAGCACCCGCGAAGAAGGCCGCTCCTGCGAAGAAGGCTCCTGCAAAGAAGGCAGCTCCCGCCAAGAAGCGCACTCCCAACGCTGCGTTCATGAAGGCACTGACCCCCAGCCCGGCACTCGCCGCCGTGGTCGGCTCGACGCCTCTGCCGCGCACCGCTGTCGTGAGCAAGCTGTGGGACTACATCAAGAAGAACAACCTTCAAGACAAGGCCAACAAGCGCAACATCAACGCCGACGCCAAGCTGAAGGAAATCTTCGGCAAGCCGCAAGTGTCGATGTTCGAGCTCGCCTCGCTGATCGGCAAGCACGTCAAGTGAGCACGGGGCGCCCTCGGCGTCCCATCAAAAAAGCCGGCTCGCGCCGGCTTTTTTTTTGCCCTCAGGCCTTGAGCTTCGCCTGCGCTGCCCTGGAGATCGACGACAGCGTACCGCGCGTCGTGATCACTTCGGGGTCCAGCGGAATCTCGATCAGCGTCCCGGTGTCGGCCGCCAGCGCGCGCAGCAGCGCCGCTTCGAACTGGGCGGTCTCGGTCACGCGTTCGGCCGCATAGCCGTAGGCGCGGGCCAGTGCGCAGAAATCCGGATTGCGCAAGCCGGTGCCGCTCACTTTCGCCGGGTACTCGCGTTCCTGGTGCATGCGGATGGTGCCGAACATGCCGTTGTTGAGCAGCACGATGATGCTCTTGCCGCCGTGCTGCGAAGCGGTAGCGAGCTCTTGCCCGTTCATGAGGAAGTCGCCGTCGCCCGCGATGGTGAAGGCGACGCGACCCGTCGCAAGGTTGGCCGCGATGCCCGCGGGCACGCCATAGCCCATGGCGCCGCTGGTCGGCGCAAGCTGCGTCTTGTGCCCCTTCACGAGGCCGTGGTAGCGGAAATAGCGATGCACCCAGCTCGCGAAGTTGCCCGCGCCGTTGGTGATGGCCGCGTCCTCGGGCAGGTGCTGCTGCAGCAGGCGGACCACCGCGGCCATGTCGACCGCGCCGCGCGGCGCCTCCGCCGGCAGACCCGCGAGGGCCTGGGGCTCGAGGTTCGCGAGGTAGTCCGCGTTGGCCTGGGCCGTCCATGCCTCCCAGGGCAGCTCGGCCGGCGCACTCAGCACCTCGAGACTGCGTGCGGCGGCGCTCATGCCGGCATTGATGGCCAGGTCGGCTTGGTAGACGCGGTTGAGCTCTTCGGCGCTCGCATGGATGTGCACCAGCGTCTGCTTTGCTTTCGGCGCTTCGAGCAGCGTGTAGCCGCCGGTCGTCATCTCGCCGAGCCGCGGGCCGATTGCGAGGATCAGATCGCTTTGCTTCACGCGCTCGGCCAGCTTCGGATTGATCGCGATGCCGACGTCGCCGGCATAAAGCGGGTGGTGGTTGTCGAAGGTGTCCTGGAAGCGGAAGGCATTGGCCACCGGCAGCCTCCAGTTCTCCGCGAAACGCTGCAGCGCCTGCGCCGCCTGGACGGTCCAACCGCCGCCACCGGCGATCACCAGCGGCTGCCGGGCCTTCATCAGCAGTTCGCGCAACGTGCGCAGTGCGCCGGGGTCGCTCCAGGGTTCCACGGCTTCCACGCGCGCCAACGGTCGCGCCGAGGTCGCCGTGCGCAGCATGTCCTCCGGCAGCACCAGCACCACCGGCCCGGGGCGGCCGTTCATCGCCGTCGCAAAGGCGCGCGCAACGTACTCGGGGATGCGGTCGGCATCGTCGATGCGCTCCACGCGCTTGGCGAAGCCCTTGGTGCTGGGGCCGAAGAAGCTGCCGTAGTCGACCTCCTGGAAGGCCTCGCGGTCGCGGAAGTCGCTGCCGACATCGCCCACGAACAGAACCATTGGCGTCGAATCCTGGAAGGCGTTGTGCACGCCGATCGAAGCGTTGGTGGCGCCCGGGCCGCGCGTGACGAAGCAGATACCCGGACGGCCGCTGAGCTTGCCGTGCGCCTCGGCCATGAACGCGGCCCCGCCCTCCTGGCGATTGACGATGAATCGGATGCGCTCGCCGTAGGCGTGGAAGCCGTCGAGCACCGCCAGAAAGCTCTCCCCCGGCACACCGAAAGCCAGCTCCACGCCTTGCTCGACCAGGCACTCGACAATCAAATGGCCTGCGGGTTGCGATGAACTCATGAACGTGGCGCCTCTGCTGCAATATCGGTACGCGGATTATCCGTGCGCCTCGAAATATCTTGCCTTAATTCACCAATTGGTTAAATTCCGCCCATGAAAGCCCCATCCCCTGCGCCCGCCGAACCGCGCTCGCGCGATGCCGATCGCTCGCAGCTCGCGATCCTCGCCTCGGCGCGGGACGAGTTCGCGCAGCGCGGCCTCGCCGGCGCACGCATGGACAGCATCGCGGCGCGCGCCGGGCTCAACAAGCGCCTGATCTACTACTATTTCGGCAGCAAGGACGACCTGTTCCTGGCCGTGCTCGAACGCACCTACGCCGACATCCGCGAGGCGGAGCAGATGCTGCATCTGGACGAGATCGAGCCGGTCGAGGCCATCCGCCGGCTGATCTCCTTCACCTGGCACTACTACCTCGAGCACCCCGAGTTCATCACGCTGCTCAACAGCGAAAACCTGCACCGCGCGTCGCACCTCAAGCGCTCGGACCGCATCCAGGACATGAATTCGCCGCTGGTACAGCTGCTCGACATGGTGCTCGAGCGCGGCCGGCGCGACAACCTCTTCCGCGCCGGCGTCGACCCGGTGCAGCTCTACATCTCCATCGCCTCGCTCTGCTACTTCTACCTCTCGAACAACGACACGCTGTCGGCCGTCTTCGGCCGCGACTTGCGCGCCCCCAAGGCGATGGCGCAGCGCCTGTCGCACATGACCGACCTCGTGCTCGGCTACGTGCTGCACTAGTACGGGTATCTCCTAGGGCCGGGACGTTGACGGGGTCACAAGCGGTTTCCTAGAATCTCTAATTCACTTTTTGGTGAATTGATTCAACAAGGAGACTCTCGTGCCCACCACCACCCGACGCACCGCCCTCATCGCCGCGCTCGCACTCTGCGCCTCGTTCGGCGCCGCAGCGCAAGGCGCCTACCCCAACAAGCCGATCCGGGTGATCGTGCCCTTCGCGGCCGGCAGCACCACCGACATCATTGCGCGCGCCATCGCCGACAAGATGGGTGTCAGCATGGGCCAGACACTGGTGATCGACAACCGCGGCGGCGCGAGCGGCACCATCGGGCAGCAGGCCGTGGCCACGGCCGCGCCGGACGGCTACACGATCATGATCCACTCGTCCTCGCACACGGTCAGCCCCTCGACCTTCGCGAAGCTGCCCTTCGACACCGTGGCCGACTTCACCGGCATCACGCCGATCTCCTGGCTGCCCAACGCACTGGTGATCTCGCCCTCGAAGAACATCAAGACGCTGAAGGAGCTGCTCGCCGTCGCCAAGGCCAAGCCCGGCACCATCAACTTCGCATCGGCAGGCCAGGGCAGCGCCACGCACCTGAACGCCGAGAAGTTCAAGCTGGCGGCCAACATCGATGCCACGAACATTCCGTTCAAGGGCTCGGCCGAGGCAGTGACCGAAGTGCTGGCCGGCCGCGTCGACTACTACTTCTCGCCCATCGCGCCGGTGATCGGACAGATCAAGGAGGGCCAGCTGCTCGCGCTGGCCGTGGGCTCGCCCAAGCGCGCGGCCGCGCTGCCCGACGTGCCGACCACGGCCGAGGCCGGCGTGCCCGGCTCCGAGTTCAACTTCTGGATCGGGATGATGGCGCCGGCCAAGACGCCGCGCGAGATCGTGAACCGGCTGCACGACGAGGTCGCGAAGGCGCTGGCGAGCCCCGAAGTCAAGGAGCGCTTCCTGAAGCTCGGCGCCGATGCCTGGACGCTCAAGCCCGAGCAGTTCGACGCCTACATCAAGGAAGAAATCGCCAGCAACGCCAAGCTCGTGAAGGCTGCAGGCCTCACGCCGACACAGTAGGACCCCAAGGAAGGAAACACATACATGGCACAGCAACGACTTGGACTCATCATGCATGGCGTCACCGGACGCATGGGCATGAACCAGCATCTGATCCGCTCGATCGTCGCGATCCGCGCGCAAGGCGGCGTCACGCTCTCCAACGGCGACACGGTCATGCCCGACCCGATCCTGATCGGCCGCAACGCCGAGAAGATCGAGGCGCTGGCCAAGGCCCACGGCATCGAGCGCTGGGGCACCGACCTCGACCGCGCGCTGGAGAACAAGGACGACACGATCTTCTTCGACGCCGGCACCACGCAGATGCGCCCCACCCTGCTGGCCAAGGCCATCCGCGCCGGCAAGCACGTCTACTGCGAGAAGCCGATCGCCACCAATCTCAACGAGGCCGTGGAGATCGCGCGCCTGGCCCAGGGCTCCGGCCTCAAGCACGGCGCCGTGCAGGACAAGCTCTTCCTGCCCGGCCTGCGCAAGCTCGACATGCTGCGCCGCGCGGGCTTCTTCGGCCGCATGCTCTCGGTGCGCCTGGAATTCGGCTACTGGGTGTTCGAGGGCGACCTGCAGCCGATCCAGCGTCCCTCGTGGAACTACCGCAAGGAAGACGGCGGCGGCATGATCCTGGACATGATGTGCCACTGGCGCTACGTGCTGGACAACCTGTTCGGGGAAGTGCAGTCGGTGTCCTGCCTGGGCGCCACGCACATCCCGAAGCGCTGGGACGAGGACGGCCAGCCCTACGAGGCCACTGCCGACGATGCCGCCTACGCTACCTGCGAACTGCGCGGCCACGCCGGCGAGCCGGTGATCGCGCAACTCAACATGAGCTGGGCGACGCGCGTTCGGCGCGACGATCTCGTGACTTTCCACGTCGACGGCACCGACGGCTCGGCCGTGGCGGGGCTCTCGTCGTGCCGTGCGCAGTCGCGCGTGGCCACGCCGCGGCCGGTGTGGAACCCGGACGAGAAGCAGACCATGAACTTCTTCGACCAGTGGCAGGAGATCCCCGACTCGCAGGTCTACGACAACGGCTTCAAGATCCAGTGGGAGCACTTCATCCGCCACGTGGTGGAAAACGCGCCCTACACGTGGACCTTGCCCGAAGGCGCCAAGGGCGTGCAGCTGGTCGAGGCCGCGCTCGAGTCGTGGAAGGACCGGCGCTGGATCGACGTGCCGGCGTTGAAGATCTGAGGCATCCGATGGCTCTCTCGCTCACGCTCCCTACCGCAGCCGGCAAGCTGGCGCCCTATACGCTGCGCGGCAGCACGCCGGTCAAGCCACCGTCCGGTGTCAAGTTCAACCGCATCGCCTACTCGGCCGCGCACGTGGTGGCCGACCCGCTGGCGGCCATCGATCCGTGGCTGCAATGCGCAGTCGATTGGGACGCCACCATCGCCTACCGCCGCCATCTGTGGTCGCTGGGCCTGGGCGTCGCCGAGGCGATGGACACCGCGCAGCGCGGCATGGGCCTGGACTGGCCGACCTCGCTGGAGCTGATCCGGCGCTCGCTCGATGCGGCGAAGGACGTGCCCGGCGCGCTGGTCGCCTCCGGCTGCGGCACCGACCACCTGAACCCGGTCGACGTGAAGAGCGTCGACGACGTGATCCGCGCCTACGAGGAGCAGATGGAAGCCATCGAGGCGCTCGGCGGCAAGCTGATCGTGATGGCCAGCCGCGCGCTGGCCCACGTCGCCAAGAGCCCGGCCGACTACGAGCGCGTCTACGACCGCATCCTCTCGCAAGCGAAGCAGCCGGTGGTGCTGCACTGGCTGGGCGAGATGTTCGACCCGGCGCTGGCGGGCTACTGGGGTAGCGCCAATGTCGAAGCCGCGATGGACACGGCGCTGGGCATCATCGCCGCCCATCCGCACAAGGTGGACGGCATCAAGATCTCCCTGCTCGACAAGGACAAGGAGATCGCGATGCGCCGGCGCCTGCCCCCCGGCGTGCGCATGTACACCGGCGACGACTTCAACTATGCCGAGCTGATTGCCGGCGACGGCTTCGGCCGGGAGCCCATGCACGGCCAAAGCGACGCGCTGCTGGGCATCTTCGACGCCATCGCGCCGGCCGCGAGCGCCGCACTGGGCGAGCTGGCCCTGGGCAACACGGAGAAGTTCCACGCGATCCTCGGCCCCACCGTGCCGCTGTCGCGCCACATCTTCCTGGCGCCCACGCGCTTCTACAAGACCGGCGTGGTGTTCATGGCCTGGCTCAATGGCCACCAGAAGCACTTCGCGATGGTCGGCGGCCAGCAGAGCACGCGCTCGCTGCCGCACTTTGCCGAGCTGTTCCGACTGGCCGATGCGGCCAACCTGCTGGAGCAGCCGGAGCTTGCGGTCGCGCGCATGAAGACGCTGCTGGCGCTGCACGGCGTCGACGGCTGAGGTCCATCCAACAGGGGAGTCGCATGCAGTTGCCCGATCGCATCGAAGACCTCGATCAGCTCGAGGAACTGCTGTCGCGCCCTTCGGAGGCACTGACCCGGACGCTGGCGCAGGTCGAGGGCGACATCCTGGTGCTGGGCGTGGGCGGCAAGAATGGGGCCGACCCTGGCGCGCATGGCGAAGCGCGCGAGTCCGGGCCGGCAGGTGATCGGCGTGGCGCGCTTCTCGGAGCCCGGCCTGCGCGAGCGTCTCGAAGCCCAGGGCATCCGGTGCATCGAGGCCGACCTGCTCTCGCGCGAGGCGCTGGCCGCCCTGCCCGATGCGCCCAACGTGATCTTCATGGCCGGGCGCAAGTTCGGCTCCTCGGGCAGCGAATGGCTGACCTGGGCGATGAACGCCCACGTGCCGGCGCTGGTGGCGGAGCGCTGGCGCAGCGCGCGCATCGTCGCCTTTTCCACCGCCTGCGTGTATCCCTTCGCCGACGTGGGCGGAGCGGGTGCACGCGAAGACGTGCCGCCCACGCCGCCGCCCGGCGAGTACGCGAACTCCTGCGTTGCGCGGGAGCGCATGTTCCAGCACTTCTCGCACCTGCACGGCACTGCCGGGCGGCTGATCCGGCTCTCGTATGCGATCGACATGCGCTACGGCGTGCTGCACGACCTGGCGCAGAAGCTCGTCGCGCGCGAGTCCATCGATCTGGGCATGGGCCACGCCAACATCATCTGGCAGGGCGAGGCCAACGACTGGACGCTGCGCGCCCTGGCCCACTGCGACACGCCGACTTCGCCGCTCAACCTCAGCGGGCCGGCGATCGCCATCCGTGAAGCTGCGGAAGGCTTGGGCCAAAGACTCGGCAGCGCGCCCGTATTCACCGGCCGCGAAGCCGACACCGCATGGCTCGTCGACTGCAGCCGCGCCTTCGCGCTCTTCGGTCCGCCGCAGGTGACGCTGGCGCGCATGCTGGACTGGACGGCCGACTGGACGCGCCGCGGCATGGCCAGCCTGGGCAAGCCCACGCACTTCGAAGCGCGCGACGGAAGGTACTGACCATGCACTACTCCGAAATCCCGCCCGCCTCGCTCGCGCTGCTGAAGCGCGGCGCCGTGATTCCGGCCCACCTGCTGGCGCTCGATGCCGGCCGCAAGCTCGACGAGCGCCGCCAGCGCGCGATGAGCCGCTATTACCTCGATGCCGGCGTCGGCGGCCTGGCCGTGGGCGTGCACTCGACGCAGTTCGCGATCCGCGAAGCGGGGCTGTACAAGCCGGTGCTCGAGCTCGCGATGCATGAAGCGCTCACCTGGGAGACGCTGGATGGCAAGCGGCCGCTCTTCATGGTCGCCGGCCTGGCCGGCTCGACCGAACAAGCCAAGGCCGAAGCGCTCACCGCCCGCGGCCTCGGCTATCACGCCGGCCTGCTGAGCCTGGCCGCGATGAAGGGCGCGAACGAAGACGCGCTCATCGACCATTGCCGCGCCATCGCCGAGCTGATGCCGCTGGTCGGCTTCTACCTGCAGCCTGCGGTGGGCGGCATCCACCTGCCGGCCAGCTTCTGGCGCCGCTTCGCCGCCATCGACAACGTGGTGGCCATCAAGATGGCGCCCTTCAACCGCTACCGCACGCTGGACGTGTTGCGTGCTGTCGTCGAGGCCGGCGCCGAAGACCGCGTCACGCTCTACACGGGCAACGACGACCACATCGTGCTGGACCTGCTCACGCCCTATCGCTTCATGCGGAACGGCCAGTCCGTCACGCTTCGGATCAAGGGCGGGCTCCTCGGCCACTGGAGCGTGTGGACGCGCCGCGCCGTCGAACTGCTGGCGCGCATCCACGACATCGTTCCGACAGGCAGCGTGCCCGCCGAGATGCTGTCGCTCGATGCGCAAGTGACCGATTGCAACGCCGCCCTGTTCGACGTCGCCAACGATTTCCGCGGCTGCATCGCCGGCTGCCACGAGTTGCTCCGGCGCCAGGGCCTGCTGGCCGGCACCTGGTGCCTCGACCCGCAGGAGTGCCTGAGTCCGGACCAGGCGGCAGAACTCACGCGCGTGCACGACGCCTACCCCCATCTGCACGACGACGAATTCGTCGCCGCGCATCTGAAGCGCTGGCTCGGCTGAGCGCCGCTTCGCATCCCTAAGGTTTTCGCATCCCGTTTCCCCAGTCCAACTCATCCCAGGAGACACCATGCAGAAGCGCACCTTGATCCGAAGCATCGCCTTCGCCGCGGCCCTCGCCGCGCTGGGCGGGCCCGTGCTGGCCCAGCAATGGAAGCCCTCGCGGCCCATCACCATCATCGTGCCGTGGGCGGCCGGCGGCTCCACCGACCAGGTGACGCGCGTCACCGCCGCGGAGATCGAGAAGACGCTGGGCCAGAAGGTGGTGATCGTCAACCAGCCCGGCGCCTCGGGCTCGATCGGCAGCAAGAGCGCGCTCGACGCACCCAAGGACGGCTACACCTGGACCGCCGGCGCGGCGCAGGACCTGGGCGCCTACGAAACGCTGGGCATGCTCAAGACGAAGATCGCCGACTGGCACCTGTTCCTCAACGTCGCCAACGTGCAGGTCATCGGCGTGAATGCGGCCGCGCCGTACAAGAACGCCAAGGATTTGCTGGATGCGATGAAGGCCAAGCCGGGCCAGATCAGCGTGGCCACCGCGGGCGTGACCTCGGCCGGCCACAACGCGATGGAGCTCATCGCCAAGAGCACCGGCGTCAAGTACCGGCACGTGACCTACGACGGCGGCAACCCGGCCGTGGTGGCCACGGTGGCCGGAGAGACCGAGGTCACGACGCAGCTCGCGGTCGAACAGGCCGACATGATCCGCGGCAAGCGCATTCGGCCGCTCGCCACGGTGAGCGACAAGGCGCTGGAGCTCGAGGGCTTCGGCACCATCGAACCGCTGTCAAAGACGCTCGACGGCTTCAAGGCGCCGGCCAACTACTTCGGCATCTTCATTCCCAAGGGCGTGCCCGACGAAGTGGTGAAGACGGTCGAGAAGCTCTGGGTCGACAACATCGCCAAGAGCGAGGTGCTCAAGAAGTACGCCACCAGCCGCGGCGCGCTCTTCGCACCGCTCTACGGCGCCGAGGCGCAGACCGCGGTCACGCCGGCCATCCAGGCCAATGCCTGGCTGCTCTTCGACAGCGGCAAGGCCAAGGTCTCGCCCGAGACGCTGGGCATCGCACGGCCGTGAGCACCGACGCCGCCCACAGCGCCGACAGCGCCGAGCGCGCCGCCGCCGAGGCCGAGGCCGCGGCGCACGAGCGCAAGATCTCGCCGCGCGCAGACCTCTGGCAGGCGCTCGGCTGGATCGCGCTCGGCATCGCGACCACCATCGGCTCGCTGCGCATGGACCGTCTCGAGAAGCAGGACATCAATCCGTACACCGTGCCGGGCCTCCTGCCGGGCCTGCTCGGCGCGGCGATCGCGTTCTTCGGCCTCCTGATGCTCTACCGCTCGTGGCGCCGGCTGGCCAAGGCGCCGCACGTGCCGCACGCGCGCACTGCGGAAGACCGTGCCGAGATGCGCCGCATGTGGACCGTGCTGGCGCTGTGCATCGGCTTCGCCGGCGGCCTCGTCGGCCACGGCTTGCCTTTCTGGCTCGCGGCCGCGGTCTTCGTCACCGTCACCATCGGCCTGCTGCAGTTCGCCCAGCGCAGCGCGCAGAACCAGCGCCGCCGCGGCCTGGCCTTTGCGCTGGCCGTGGGCCTGGGCGCGGGCATCGTCATCACACTCGTGTTCCAGGAATTCTTCCTGGTGCGCCTGCCCTGAGCCGGGAGAGCACATGTTCGAAGGCTTGCAGATGCTGGGGCATTCGTACCTCAGCTTCCTGAACTTCTGGTCCATCACCTACGGCCTGGGCGGCGCGCTGCTGGGCATCCTGGTGGGCTGCATGCCGGGCCTGTCGGCCACGCTGTGCATCGCCCTCCTGACCACGCTCACGATCAAGATGGCGCCCAACGACGCCATCCTGATCCTGATCTGCGCCTACGTCGGCACGCTCTACGGCGGCAGCCGCAGCGCCATCCTGCTCAACATTCCCGGTACCGCGGCCAATGCCGCGTCGTGCGCCGACGGCTACGCGCTGGCGCGCAAGGGCGAAGCCGGCCGCGCGATCGGCATCGCGACCTCGGGCGCCTTCACCGGCACGCTGTTCGGCGTGCTGTGCCTGGCGATGTTCACGCCGGCGCTGGCCGAGATCGCGCTCTCCTTCGGCGCCTTCGAGTTCTTCTGGCTCGCGCTGTTCGGCGTCGCGATGTCGGGCAGCATCGTCGGCGAAGACCCGATCAAGGGCTGGCTCATGGGCTGCCTGGGCCTGCTGGTCGCCCAGATCGGCCAGGAAGGCCTCTACGCCTACGACCGCTTCACCTTCGGCTGGGACGAGCTCTCCGGCGGCATCGCGCTCATCCCGGCGCTGATCGGCGCCTTCGGCTTCGCCGAGGTGCTGACCTCGCTGGCCGACCCCATCGAACGCAAGATCATCGAGATGAAGGACTCGGTGCTGCCCCGCTTCCGCGAAGTGTTCCGGTACTGGCGCACCGTGATCCGCTCCGGCGTGATCGGCGTGGTCACCGGCATCCTGCCGGGCATCGGCGAGGACTCCGGCGCCTGGATGTCCTACGCGGCGGCCAAGACGGTGAGCCCCGAGCGCGAGCAGTTCGGCAAGGGCTCGATCGACGGCCTGATGGCGGCCGAGACCGGCGACATGTCGGCCATCCCCGGCGGCATCATTCCGGCACTGGCGCTCGGCATCCCGGGCTCGGCGCCGGCCGCGGTGCTGATGGCGGCGATGATCATCCACGGCATCCAGCCCGGCCCCATGCTCATGATCAAGACGCCGCAGTTCGTCTACGACGTGGTGGCGATGACCACGCTGGCCACCTTCAGCATCCTGATCTTCGGGCTCTTCCTGGTACGGCCGCTGCTGCACGTGCTGCGCGTGCGGCGCTCGGTGCTCATGCCGGTGATCTTCGTGCTGTGCACGGTGGGCGCCTTCGCGATCGCCTCGCGCCTGTTCGACGTCTACTGCATGCTGGCCATCGGCGTCGGCGCCTTCTTCCTGCGCCGGCGCGGCTACGAGATGGCGCCCTTCGTGCTGGGCCTGGTGCTCGGCGAGCTGCTCGACAAGAGCCTGCGCCGCGGCCTGGTGCTGTCCGACGGCAGCATCGCGCCCTTCTTCACGCGGCCGATCTGCGCCGCGCTGGCAGCGGTGACCATCCTGACCATGCTGATGTACATCCCGGCCGTCAATGTTCGCCTGCGTCGTGCATGGAGCGGCGCCAAGCGCTTCGTGTTTCGCCGCAGCGCCTGAGGGCCGACGCCGATGAAGTTCGCTCTTTGCAACGAGGTCCTGAAGCACATGCCTTTCGAGGCCCAGTGCCGCGTCGCCGCGGCCCTGGGGTACGACGCGCTGGAAGTGGCGCCCTTCACGCTGGCGGCCGACCCGATGGCCATCGGCGACGCCGAGGCACGCGCCTTCCGCCGCACGGCGCAGGAGCACGGCATCGAGATCAGCGGATTGCACTGGCTGCTGGTGGCACCCGCAGGCCTGTCGATCGTCAGCCCCGACGCGGCTGTGCGCGAGCGCACCACGGCGGTCATGCAGCGCCTGGTCGAGCTCTGCGCGCTGATGGGCGGGCGCTACCTGGTGCACGGCTCGCCCAGGCAGCGCTCGGTGCCCGAAGGCGACACGCACGAGGCGGCACTCGCACGTGCGCGCGCATGCCTCGCGGCGGCTGCGCGCACGGCGGAGCAACGCGGGGTCGTCTACTGCATCGAGCCCCTGTCCACCGCCGAGACCGACCTGCTCAACACCGTGGCTCAGGCGGTCGAGCTGGTGCAGGCCATCGGCTCCCCAGCCTTCAAGACCATGATCGACTGCAGCGCCGCGGGCCAGGTTGAGACCGAGAACGTGCCCGCCCTGATGCGGCGCTGGATGCCCACCGGCCACATCGCCCACGTGCAGGTGAACGACCCCAACCGCCGCGGACCGGGCCAAGGCGCGATGCGCTTCGCGCCCATCCTCTCGGCGCTCGGCGAGATGCAGCGGGCCGGCCACTACCAGGGCATCGTCGCGGTCGAACCCTTCGACTACGTGCCCGACGGCATGGGCTCTGCCGCGCGCGCCATCGGCTACCTGCGCGGGCTTGAGGAAGCCGCGGGAGCCGGCCATGGTTGAGGCACCGCGCTTCGTGGTCCGCGAGATCGCGCTGTTCGAGCGCCCGGTGGTGCTGCGCCTGCCCTTCCGCTTCGGCGTGGTGACGCTGACCGAATGTCCGCAGGCCTTCGCACGCGTTCGCATCGAGTTCGCCGATGGGCGCAGCGCCTGGGGTGCCGCCGCCGAGCTGATGGCGCCCAAGTGGTTCGACAAGGACCTCGCGCTCAGCAACGAGGACAACTTCGAGCAGCTGCGGCGCGTCACCGACCTCGCGCGCGAGGCCTACCTGAGCGAGGCCACGCCCACGAGCGCCTTCGGCCATTTCGCGCGGCACCATGATGCGCACCGGCTGGCCGCCGGGCAGCTCGGCTTCAATCCACTCCTGGCGGCCTACGGGCCTGCTCTGCTCGACCGCGCGGTGCTCGACGCGCTGTGCCGCGCGTTGCAGATCTCCTTCTACGCGGCCATTCGCGGCAACGTTGCGGGCATCGGCCCGGAACGGCCCGAGTTCGACGGCTTGGCGATGGACGCCTTCCTCGCCGGCCTCGCACCCGCCACGCACATCGAGGCGCGCCACACCGTCGGCATGGTCGATGCCATCACCGCCGCCGACCTGAAGGAGCCCGTGGCCGACGGCCTGCCGGAAACGCTCGAGGAGGTGGTGCGCGTCTACGGCCACCGCTACTTCAAGCTCAAGGTGGGCGGCGATATCGCCTCCGACCTGGCGCGCCTCGGCGCGATCGAGGCCGTGCTCGACCGCACGGCCGAACCCTACTTCGTCTCGCTCGACGGCAACGAGCAGTACGCCGATGCGGCCGGCATCGCCGAGTTGATGGCGCGCATGCGCGAGACGCCCGCGCTCGCGCGCCTCTACGCCTCCATCCTGTTCGTCGAGCAGCCGATCGCGCGCAAGCTGGCATTGGAGCGCGACCTTCGCGACCTGCGCAGCGCGAGCATCGGCAAGCCGGTGATCATCGACGAGTCCGACGGCGAGCTCGACAGCTTCGTCCAGGCCCGCTCGCGCGGCTATGCCGGCGTGTCCTCGAAGACCTGCAAGGGCTTCTACAAGTCCTTGCTCAATGCGGCGCGCTGCGCGGCATGGAACGCCCAGCCATCGGAGATCCGCTACTTCATGTCGGCCGAGGACCTGACGACTCAGGCCGGCCTGGCCGTGCAGCAGGACCTGGCGCTGGTCAACCTGCTGGGCATCACGCACGTGGAGCGCAACGGCCATCACTACGTTGACGGCATGGCGGCACTTCCGGCCAAAGAGCAGCAAAACTTTCTCGATGCGCACGGCGATCTCTATGAGCGCTCGCACGGCGCGGTGCGCCTGCGCATCGCGAACGGGCGCATCCCGCTTGCCTCGCTGGCCTGCGCCGGCTTCGCGAGCGCAGCCATGCCCGACTTCGACGCCATGACGGCGCTCGCCACCTGATCCTTCACTACCCTTCTCTTCCAATTTCCCATGCGCGACTTCTCCCACGACCACCAGTGGCTCTCCATCAACACCGCCACCGTGCGCAAGCAATCGGGCGCCGAGGTGCCGCTCGACCGCATCATCGACCAGTGCGGCGCGCGCGGCATCCGCGCCATCAGCCCCTGGCGCGACCAGGTCGCCGCCGTCGGCATCGACAAGATCGCGAAGCAGCTCAAGGCTCACGGCATCGGCCTCTCGGGCTACTGCCGGGGGGGTTTTTTTCCGGCGCCCGATGCGGCCGGCCTCGCCGCAGCGCTGGAGGACAACCGGCGCGCCATCGATGAAGCGAAATTGCTGGGCGCCCCCTGCCTCGTGCTGGTGGTCGGCTCCCTGCCCGGCGCGCTCGAGGGCCAGGCCGCCTACAAGGATCTGGGGCGCGCGCGCAGCGAGGTGCGCGACGGCATCGCCGCATCGCTCGACTACGCGCGCGAGGTCGGCATGCCGCTCGCCATCGAGCCGCTGCACCCGATGCAGGCGGCCGACCGCGCCTGCATCAACACGCTCGAACAGGCGCTGGACCTGTGCGACGAACTCGATGCCGGACGCTCGGGCATGCTCGGCGTGGCGCTCGACATCTACCACGTGTGGTGGGACCCAAAGCTCCAGCAGCAGATCGCGCGCGCCGGCCGCGAGCGCCTGCTCGCCTATCACGTGTGCGACTGGCTCACGCCCACGCGCGACCTGCTGAGCGACCGCGGCATGATGGGCGACGGCGTGGTCGAGCTGAAGAAGATCCGCGGCTGGGTCGAGGCCGCCGGCTTCGAGGGCTTCAGCGAAGTCGAGATCTTCTCGGCGCTCGACTGGTGGCAGCGGCCCGGCGAGGAAGTGCTCGACACCTGCATCGAGCGCCACCGCAGCGCGGTCTGAGCGCAGCCTGCGCGCGGCGGCGGACTGTGCTGCAATCCGCCGCATGGCCTCCCCGACCCTCGACGACCTGCGCCGCTACGCCGTGGCGCGCACCCTCTTCAAGGCCACGACCCTTCCGCGCGCGATTCGGCGCCTCGGCTTCGTGCAGGCCGATCCGATCCGCGCGCCGGCGCGCGCGCAGGACCTGACGCTGCGCCACCGCGTCGAGGACTACCGCGCGGGCGATCTCGAAAGCCGCTACGCGCGGCTCGTGATCGACGAGGACTGCCTCGTCAACTACGGCTTCCTGCCGCGCGAGCACCTGGCCCTGATGCATCCGCGCGAGGCGCGGCGCGCGTGGGACGCCGAAACCCGCCGCAAGGCAGCCGACGTGCTGGCATTTGTACGCGAGCACGGGCAGGTGCATCCGCGCCAGGTCGAACAGCACTTCGCGCACGGGCGCGTGAAGAACTACTGGGGCGGCTCGAGCAACGCCAGCACGCAACTGCTCGACGGCATGCATTACCGCGGCATGCTGCGCGTGGCACGGCGCGACAGCGGCACCCGCGTGTACGAGGCGGTGGCGCACGCGCCCGGCGACGACAGCCCTGCCGGCCGCGCGCAGCGTGCCGCCGCGCTGATCGATCTGGTGGTGCGCAAGTACGCCCCGCTGCCGGCCGCCAGCCTCAGCTACCTGGTTCGACTGCTCGGCTACGGCGCGCCGCAGCTCGCGGCGCAAAGCCAGGCCGCCCTGCGCGAGGCGCGCGAACATCTGGCCAGCTGCCGCATCGACGGCACCACCTGGTATTGGCCGGCCGACGAGAACCCGGCCTCGCGGCGGCACGCGCCCGATGAAGCCGTGCGCCTGCTCGCGCCCTTCGACCCGGTGGTGTGGGACCGTCGGCGCTTCGTGCTGCTATGGGGCTGGGCATACAAGTTCGAGGCCTACACGCCGGCTGCGAAACGCCAGTTCGGCTACTACGCCCTGCCCTTGCTGTGGCACGACCGCGTGATCGGCTGGGCGAACGTTTCGGCACGCGAAGGCCGGCTGCAAGCGAACTTCGGCTACGCCGCCGCGAAGCCGCGCGACGCGGCATTCCGTGCAGCGCTGGATGACGAACTGCAGCACATGACCCGGTTCATGGCCGGGCGGGCGAGCGCCGATCAGGCTTCGACCGCCGCCTTGAGCCGCAACAGCGCCTGATCCCACTGCTGCACGATGGCATCGAGTGAACGGCGGCCTTCTTCCAGGCGCGCACGCTCGAACTCCCAAAGCCGCTCGCGCCCGACCTTCACGTCATGCACCAGGCCGGCGTCGGCGAGCACCTGCAGGTGCTTGGTCACGGCCTGTCGCGTGATCTCGGTTCCGGCCGTGAGCTGCGCGATCGACATCGCACCGCCGGCGCACAGCACCGCGACCAGGCGCAGCCGCGTCTCGTCGCCCAGCGCCGCGAAGATCGATGCCGAGGCGCGCAGCGCCGGCTTCTTCAGGGCTGCGCTAGGGCGTGGCGACATGCTTCTCGATGTTCTTCATCTGCTCGTCCCAGCCGCCGCTGTTCATGCGGAAGGCTTCCAGACGACGTTCCGGCGGGATCTGGTCGAAGCCGGATTCGACCAGCGTCAGCAGGGTGCCGCCATCGACTTCCGCGAGCTCGAACTCGACCAGCGTGGTCGGCTCTTTCGAATAGTCAACAGCGGGATCGATCGCGGCCGGGTGCCAGCGCAGGGCGAGCAGCCGCTCCGGTTCGATGCGCTCGACCAGAACGTCGAAGACGAGATGCTCGTAGCCCGGATAGGTGATGTGGCCCTTCACGTGCTGGCCGGCGACGAAGGCCTGCCCTTTCAGCGACACGCGGAACCATTCGCCGAACTCCTCGGCGTTGGCCAGCGCACGCCAGACCCGCGAGCGCGGCGCCTTGAGCAGAATCTTTCTTTCGATGCGGTCCGTGGATGCGTTCATATGCAACCTCCTGGATGCATATTAGGACCGGCCTGTATAAAGCGCAACCACTTCATTGCATTTAGCCGCACCCAAAGCCCCGCGCCGCGCGAGGTCTGGCGCGCGTGTGACAACGCGGTGCCGCACAGCGCTCCTAGAATCACCGGGCTGCCGCACGCAAGCGCGGCGGCAAAGCGTTCTCAGGGCGGGGTGGAATTCCCCACCGGCGGTGATGGCGACACGTTCGCACAAGCCCGCGAGCGCCTGCGGCGCGCCATGCGCGGCAGGGTCAGCAGACCTGGTGAGATCCCGGGGCCGACGGTCATAGTCCGGATGAAAGAGAGCGCGACCCCGTTGCCGGGCAGGCGCGTTCTCGCGCTTGGCCGGTCCGGGTTCGTGCGCCCTGATTCAGGCAACCCTTCTTCAAAGGCAAACCATGAGTCAGATCAACGACCTTCCCCTCTCCGCCGTCGCATCAGCCGACACCGCACAGGGCCAGCGCATCGCCTTCGTGCAGGCGCAATGGCATTCGGACATCGTCCACCAGGCACGCGACGCTTTCCTCGAGGAGATGCAGCGCCAGGGCGTGCCGCCGGACAGCATCGACATCTTCGACGTGCCCGGCGCGTTCGAGATTCCGCTCCATGCCAGGCGGCTGGCCAAGTCGGGGCGCTACGCCGCCATCGTCGGCTGCGCACTGGTGGTGGACGGCGGCATCTATCGCCACGAGTTCGTCGCCGGCACGGTCGTCAATTCGCTGATGGCGGTGCAACTGGAGACCGACGTACCGGTGTTTTCGGCGGTGCTCACGCCGCACCACTTCCACGAGCACGTGGAGCACCGCAAGTACTTCCACCGCCACTTCGCGGTCAAGGGCGCCGAAGTGGCCGAGGCCTGCGTGAAGACCCTCGAAGGATTGCGGCGGCTCGACGCGCTGCTCGCCGCCTGAGCCAGCCGATGTAGGCTTTCGCGATGAATACCGTCGCCAAGCCCTACACCCTCTACGGCGCACCCGGTTCGGGTGCCACGCCGGTGCACGCCGCGCTCACGCTGATCGGCGCGCCCTGCGACATCGTCGACGTCGCGCCCTGGAAGAGCGAGGCCGAGCGCGACAGGCTGCTGCCCGTCAACGCGATGCGGCAGGCGCCGGTGCTGGTGCTGCCCTCGGGCGAGGTCATGACCGAGAGCGCCGCGATCCTGATCTGGCTCGGTGACCACCATCCCGAGGCAGGCCTCGCGCCCGTTGTCGACGATCCGCGGCGCGCGCAGTACCTGCGCTGGATGAGCTTCGTCTCCGCCGCGATCTATTCCTTGTTCTGGGTGCGCGATGTGCCCTCTCGCCTCGCGGCCGATGCCGCAGCCGAGAAGGTGATCCTCGAACGCACGGAAGAACGGATCGCCGAATGCTGGCGCCTCATGGACCAACAGATGCCGCACGGCACGCCCTACCTGCTGGGTGACCGCATCGGCATGCTCGACATCTACGTGACGGTGGTCTCGCGCTGGACGCCGCGGCGCCCGCGTTTCTACCGCGAAGCGCCGCGCATGGCGGAGGTGGTTCGCCGTGTCGATGCCGAGCCGCGCCTGGTCGAATTCTGGGCCGCCCGCTATCCCTTCAGCCTCGACGGGGAGGCCGCAGAGTCCTGAGCCCCGGCAAGGCCATCCAAGGGTTTGCGCTGACAAGATGAGGGTCAAACCCGGTTCCCGAGCGCCGTAAGAATTTCGTAAGATTCGCGCCCACGCCAATCAGGATTCCAATGTTCGACATCGATTTGCCCGTGCCTGCTGCGGCGGTTCGCAGCCTTCTTGCCAACCATGGGATCGTCCCGGCGCTGGCCTTGCTCAACGACCGGACGCTGTATCGATTCACGGCGATCTACAAACTGAGCGGCGAGGTGATGCATGCGGCGCACGCCTTCGACCGCATTTCCGAATACCGCACCTGGCTGAAGGTGGTGCCGCTCGGCAGGAGCTTCTGCCAATATGCGATCGAGCATGGCGAGTTCGTGACCAGCCATGCCTCCAGTGACCAGCGCCTGACGAACCGCCCCTACGCCGGCATGGTCGAGTCCTACTACGGCCAGTTGCTGACGCGCGCCGACGGCACGCCCTTTGGCACCTTCATCCATTTCGACCTGGAGCCGCGCAGCATTCCGGCGGAGGAAATCGTCGTCCTGCGCGAGGTGATCCCGCAGTTCATCGACTACCTGGAATGATCGGGGTCAGCCGGTCCGCGCCAGCAGCACCGGCACCGAGGACGTCAACAGCGCCACGCCCGACAGCGTGAGCAGACCCAGCACCACCTTTCGGAAGCTGGCCTCGCTGATGCCGATATAGAGCCGCGCGCCGAGCAACACGGGCACCAGCACCGCCATCGCCGCGATGCCGAGCAGCGGCAGCGCTTCCGTGCCGACGAGGCCCGCTCCAACGTACAGCGAGAAGGCCACCACCAGCATCGAGAGATTGAAGTTCTGGATCACGGCGCGCTGCACGTCCTTCTCGAGTCCGCGCAGCGTGCACCAGAGCGTGGGAATCGCGCCGGTGAAGCCGCCCAGGCCGCCGCAGACGCCGCCGATCAGCCCGATCGCCGCGTCGGCCGGCCGCCCGCCCGCAGTCACGCGCGGCAGATCGCGCGCCATCAGCATGGCCGGACACCAGAGCACCAGCAGCCCGCCGAGACAGGCCTTGAACAGCGGCACGTCGAGCCTCGGCAGCAGCCATACGCCTAGCGGCACGCCGACCAACCCGCCGAGCACGAAGGGCAACAGCAACGCGCGGTCGAAGCCGCGCCGCACGGTGACAGCCGCGATCACCTGGCCGGTGAGCGCACCGAAGGTCGCGAGCACCGCGGCCAGCTTCGGATCCACCGTCCAGGCCCAGAAGGACATCGCGACCAGCCCGAAGGCAAAGCCCGACAAGCCCTGCACGAAACCGGCGACGACCGCGCCGAGCGCGACGATCAGGTACAGCGAGGAAGACAAGAAGGGAATCTTCAGGCTGAGGCCGGGACCAGGGCCTCGCGCCTGACGCGCCGCACGTTGAACGCGCTGGCGATCAGCACGCCCTGCACCACCGCCAGCCCGACGATCACGCTCATGTACTGGCCATGGTCCATCAGCCGGCCAAAGAGCAGGGGCGCGAGCGCCTGGCCGATGTCGAGGCCTGCGTAGACCACGCCATACACCCGGCCCGTCGCGTTGGCCGGCGTCGAGCGCTTGACCAGCAGGTCGCGCGAAGGCCCCGCGATGCCCGAAGCGAAGCCCATCGCGCCGAACATCACCGGCACCACGAAGGGCGGGAAGTCGGCCAGCGCGAGCACCAGCGCCAGCACCGCCGCCATGCCAAAGGCGGCGCCCACCACGCGTTCGCAGCGCGAGGGGTCGGAGGCCAGGAAGCCGCCCACCACCATGCCCCCCGCGCTCGCCACCATGTAGATGGTGAGGCACACCGCGACCAGCGCCACCGGCACCGCGTGCAGGTGGCCGGCCGCGGCCGGCGCGAAGGTCTGCACCACGCTCAGTGCCATCGCATAGAAGAAGAAAAAGCCGAAGCACATCCAGACCGCCGGGATCCTGAGGAACGCGAACTCGCCGCCCGCCGCCGCGTCCGTGCCGGTCGCCTTGTGCACCGCCTTCACGTCGAGCGACAGCGCGCTGCGGTTGAACCAGAGGATCAGCAACACCACGAAGGCCAGCGCCCCGGCCGAGGCCAGCGCCACGCGCCACGAGAAGGCGATGGCCAGCGGCACCACGAAGGCCGGTGCGATCGCCCAGCCCAGGCTGCCCGTGATGCCGTGCACGCTGTAGGCATGGCCCAGGCGCGTGGGCGCCACCTTGCGGTTGAAGAGCGTGTAGTCGACTGGATGGAACACGCCGTTGCCGATGCCCGCGATCACCGCGCACGCGAGCAGCATCCAGTAGCTCTGCGCCAGCGCATAGCCGACGGCTGCCAGCGCCAGCAGGCCGAGCCCGGTGAACAGCACCGGCCGCGGACCCAGCTTGTCGACCACGAAGCCCGAGGCCGCCTGCACCACGCAGGAGACCACGAAGAACACGGTGAGCACGGCGCCGAGCTCGGTGTAGCTCACGTCGAAGGCGTCCTTGAGCCACGGGAACAGCGGGGGCAGCACGAGCTGGGCGAAATGGCTGATGGCGTGCGCCAGGCCGACGAGGCCGATCAACTTGGCGTCGGAGCGCAAGGTGGGAGTTGCGGCGGAAACGTTGGACAAAGACATGAATTGCAACAAGAAACTGGGGCGGGCTCCGATCGTATTCCCGGAGGTCGCGGCAGAATGGCGATACAGAGACAACATTTGTCGAAATGATGCCGCCCCTCGCCGCCACGCCGATCCACAGCGTCGCCTCGCTCACGCCCCATCTCTATGCACCCGACGCGCTGCGTCCACTGCGAGCCAAGGAGCACTTTCTCCAGGCCGACACCTTCGTCGAACTGCATTCGCATCCCTGGCCGCAGCTGACCTTCTCGACGCGCGGCGTGATCCGCCTCAGCACCGAAGACGGCAGCTACATCGTGCCGCCCTCGCGCGCGCTTTGGGTGCCGGCCAACATGCCGCACAGCGTCACGTTGATCGAGGACGCCGAGTTGCGCACCGTCTACCTGCACAGCTGGCTCGGCCCGGCCTGGGAGAAATGCGAGGTGCTCGAGATCAGTCCGCTGCTGCGCGCGCTGATGCTCGCGCTCGACACCACGCCCGACGGCCTGCCGCCGGCCGACCCGCACGCGGCGCAGCGCGAGCGCTGGATCGCGCCGCTCCTGGTTGACGAGCTCGAACGCGCGACCCAGATCCGCATCGACGTGCCGCTGCCGGCCGACAAGCGCCTGCGCCAGCTGTGCGAGTCGCTGCTGCGCAACCCGGCCAACCGCGCCACGCTGGCCGAACGCGCGCAGGCCATCGGCGCCAGCGAACGCACCGTGGCGCGGCTGTTTCGCGACCAGCTCGGCATGAGCTGGCAGCAATGGCGCCAGCAGGCCGTGCTGGCGCACGCGCTGCCGCTGCTGGCACGCGGCATGGCCGTGAGCCAGGTGGCATCGGCCAGCGGCTACGCGACCGACAGCGCCTTCTGCGCGATGTTCAAGGCGGCGACGGGGCAGTCGCCGACGGCGTTCCAGCACAAGAAGAAGGCGTAGCGCCGGCCATCTGAAGTTTGTACAATTTGTACAAATCGCACTTTTTGGGAGTATTCATGATTGCGTACTCGGCCAGCGAGGCCAAACAGAACTTCGCCGCCATGCTCGATGCCGCGGCCCGCGAACCGGTGGTGATCCGCCGCCACGACCGCGATGTGGCGATGGTGATTTCGCCCGAGCAGTACCGCAAGCTGCACCGTCTGAACGTGGAAGAGTTGAAGCGCATGGTGGACGAGGTCGGCGCCGAGGCCGAGAAGAACGGCATGACCGACGAGATCCTGGCCGAGATCCTCGCGGGCGATGACTGAGCCGCTGCCGCTTCGGCGCTGGGTCATCGATACCAACGTTCTTGTCAGCTGGGTGCTTCGCCCGCGCAGCGCGCCCGGGCGAGCGGTCGATCGCGCGATCGATCTCGGGAGGCTGCTCTTCTCGAAGGAAACGCATCGCGAACTGCTGTCCGTGATCCGTCGGTCCAAGTTCGATCGCTACGTCCCGCTCGACCGGCGGCTTGCGGTCCTGGTCAAGCTGGACGATCTCATCGACTGGATCCCATCCACGCGCACCATCCGGAGCTGCCGCGATCCGAACGACGACAAATTCCTCGAGGTCGCGGTGCATGGCA
The DNA here is from genome assembly GCF_018614915.1 of Variovorax paradoxus. Classification (GTDB taxonomy): domain Bacteria; phylum Pseudomonadota; class Gammaproteobacteria; order Burkholderiales; family Burkholderiaceae_C; genus Variovorax; species Variovorax paradoxus_K. The sequence continues at coordinate 127,714 of NZ_JAGGNU010000017.1, forward strand.
ACGCCGACGCGCTCATCAGCGGGGACGCCGATCTGCTGGTACTCCATCCATTCCACGGTGTGCCGATCCTTGGGCCCCAGGCCTTCCTGGCCGGCACGGAGCCGAATCCGCCCGGCACCGAGCGGGGCTCCGGCGGCGTACTGCAGGAGCCGCGCGCAAGCTACAGAACAAGAATACGCAAGGCCGCCCCGGCCGCCGCCAAGGCTTGAGCGCCCAGCGCTTTCGTATCATCGGCAGGTGCACCCCGAACAACATTCCGCGCGCTGAAGGCATGGCCCTCCACCGCGACCAGCTCGCGCGCTGGCTTCCCTTCCTCGGCTGGCCCCGCCCGAGCCGCGCGCTGCTCACGGGCGAGGCGCTGGCCGGCATCACTGTCGCGCTGATGGTGATTCCGCAAGGCGTGGCCTATGCGGCACTCGCCGGCATGCCGCTGGTGACCGGCATCTACGCCTCGCTGCTGCCGGCGCTGATCGGCGTGCTGTTCAGCGCATCGACGCGGCTGTCGGTCGGCCCCACCGCCCTGTCCAGCCTGCTGGTCGCGGCCTCGCTGGGTCCGCTGGCCATTCCGGGCAGCGCCGAGTGGGTGGCGCTCGCGGTCTGGCTGTGCCTCATGTCGGGCGCGATCCAGCTTCTGCTCGGCCTCGGCGGCTTCGGCTGGGTGCTGCGGCTGGTCAACTCGCCGGTGCTGATGGGCTTCACGCAGGCCGCCTCGGTGCTGATCATCCTGTCGCAGCTGCCGGCGCTGTTCGGCTTCACCGGCCGCAGCACCGGCCAGCTGCTGCACGGCACGCCACCGGACTTCCTGGCCATCGCCTTCGGGCTCGGCAGCATCGCCGCGCTGTGGATTGCCAAGGAGCGCTGGCCGCGCTTTCCGGCCGCCATGGTGGTGGTGGGCGCCACGGCGGCGATCAGCGCCGGTGTCGGCTATGCGCTGCGCGGCGGCGCCGTGGTCGGCACCCTGCCCTCTGGCCTGCCGGCTTTCTATTGGCCCGGCGCGATGCCGCTCGGCACCTTCAGCGCGCTGCTGCTGCCGGCCCTGATGATCACGCTGGTGAGCTTTCTCGAGACCGCATCGAGCGCCAAGGTCGACAACGCGCGCGCGGGCAAGCTCTGGAACGAGAACCAGGACCTGATCGGCCAGGGCCTGGCCAAGATCGCCTCCGGCCTGTCGGGCGCCTTCCCCACCAGCTCCTCCTTCTCGCGCTCGGCCATCAATCTCTACGCCGGCGCGCAGAGCGGCTGGGCCACGGTGTTCTGCGTGCTGCTGATCGGGGCGGCGCTGCTCTGGGCAATGCCGCTGCTCTACAACGTGCCGCAGGCGGTGCTGGCAGCGATCGTGGTCATCGCCATGCTGGGCCTGGTGCGGCCGGGGCAGTTCGTCGCGCTCTGGCGCATCTCGCGCGTGGAAGCGGCCACGGCGCTGGTCACTTTCGTGCTCACCATCGCGACCTCGCCCTCGATCTACTGGGGCGTGCTGGCCGGCCTCTTGATGAGCCTCAGCCACTACATGTACCGGCACCTGCATCCGCGCATCATCGAAGTGGGCCTGCACCCCGACGGCAGCCTGCGCGACCGGCATCTCTGGAACCTGCCGCCGCTCGCGCCGCAGTTGCACGCGATGCGCATGGATGCCGAGCTCGACTTCGCCACCGCGAGCACCCTGGAGCGCGCCATCACCGTCACGCTGGCGATGCGGCCCGAGCTCACCGACATCTGCCTGTTCGCGCAACCGATCAATCGCATCGACGTCACCGGCGCCGAGGTGTTCGGCGCCATCCGCAGGCTGTTGGAGTCCAAGGGGGTGCGGCTGCACCTGAGCGGGCTCAAGCTGCCGGCGCAGCAGGTGCTCGAACGCGCCGGCCTGCTGTCGCCGGGGCCGCTCCTGTTCGTCTATCGCACCGACAGCGACGCGCTGGCGGCGCTGTGCGTGCAGCAGATCACTCCTTCACCGGCCCTCGAAGATTCTTGATCTCCGAGCGCTGGCTCTTGCCCTCGAGCCGCCGCTGCTTCGCGCCGTAGCTCGGCTTCGTCGGCCGGCGCACCCGCGGCGGCGTGGCGACACTGTCGACCAGTGCCTGCAGCCGCGCCAGCGCGTCGGCGCGGTTCATATCCTGGCTGCGATGCTTCTGCGCCTTGAGCACCAGCACGCCTTCCTGCGTGATGCGGCTGTCGCGCAGCGCGAGCAGGCGCTCCTTGACGTCCTCGGGCAGCGAACTCGCCGGGATGTCGTAGCGCAGGTGCACCGCGCTCGACACCTTGTTGACGTTCTGTCCGCCCGCGCCCTGCGCGCGAATGGCGCTGAACTCGAGCTCCAGGGGGTCGACGAGGATGGGCGGACGCGCAGGCATCCGCCATTTTGGCCTGCGGGCGCTACACCGGCAGGACGTCGAGGTTGCCTGCCCCAGGCAGGGCATGCAGGCTCGCCGCAAGCCGTGCGGAGTAGGAGCGGCTGAGCACCGTGCTGACCTCCGTCCAGTCGGCCCGAGCTTCCGCCGGCGTGAGCGTAAGCACCAGGTAGCCGCGCTTGCTCGTCTCCGCATAGCGTAGATCCCGCACCAGCTTGGGAAACGCATCCGAGAGGACGGGACTCGCGATCAGAGGCAGCACGCGTTCGAAGCCCGGCGAGCTGATCGAGGCCGTCGCGAACTCCACGCCGACGCGCTGGCCGCCGGCATCGGTCAGGTTGCTGGCCCAGGCATTGTGCGTATCGCCGGCGAGCGATACGAGGTTCTTGTTCAGCGAGCGGGCCGTGGCCAGAACCGATTCCCGCGCGGCGGGATAGCCGTCCCAGGCGTCGAGGTTGTAGGGCACGCGGCGCTGGCTCAGCAAGGCGCGCTGGCTGTCGCTGCGCAGCGGCTCCGGCGTTGCCTGCGCGGCCAGGAATTCGGCCAGCGTCTCGGGCGTGAATGCAATTGCAATGCTGAGCGGTATTTCCATGCGCGCCATCAGCACCTGATTCCCCAGCACCTGCCAGACGGCGCCGGAAGCGGCAAGTCGGGCCGACAACCAGTCCGATTGTTCGGCGCCGAGCAGCTGGCGCGACGCGCCGTCGGCCGCACCCTGGAGATACGCGTCCAGCGTCACCTGCTGGTCTCGGCCGATCAGCCGGGTGTCCAGCATGTGCAGCGATGCGAGCGTGCCGAAGTCGAAGGAGCGGTAGATCCTCAGCGGATTGGCAGGGTCGGGCATGCGGACCGGAAGCCATTCGCGATAGGCCTGCAGCGCCGCCGCGCGCCGTGCGGCGAAGCTGCCTTCGGTGGCCGGGTCGTGATTGGCTGCGCCGCCGGACCACGCGTTGTCGGCGACATCATGGTCGTCCCATACGGCGATCACCGGCAGCTTCGCGTGGAATGCGATCAGGTCCGGGTCGGTGCGGTACTGCGCATGGCGGCGGCGGTAGTCGTCGAGGGTGAGGAGCTCGCGCGGCGGTTGCGATTCGCGATCGATCGCAATGGCCAGCTGCGACGCGAAACCCACCAGGCCGAATTCGTAGATGTAGTCGCCCAGGTGCAGGGCCACGTCGATGTCGGTGCGCTTGGCCAGTTCGGCACACACATTGAAGTAGCCTGCCGGAAAGTTCGAACACGAGACCGCCGCCAGCTTCAGCTGCGACACGTTGCCCACGGCCAATGTCTTCGTGCGCCCCGTGGGCGACGGCTCCGAGCCGAAATAGAAGCGGTAGTAGTAGACGCTGGCTGGCTGCAAACCAGTGGCATCCACCTTGACGGTGTAGTCCTGCTCCGCTCCGGTGCTCGTCGTGCCGCGCGCGACGATGCCGCCGAAGTTGGGATCGATTGCCACCTCCCAGCTCAGATTGAGGGTGCCTGGGCTTGCCGTCGTGACGCGCGTCCACAGGATCACGCGATCGGACAAGGGATCACCGCTCGCGACGCCATGCTGGAACGGGCCGGTCGTGCCGCCTGGGGGCACGCCGCCGGATCCACCTCCACCTCCGCCACCTCCGCCACCGCCGCTGCCACCCCCACCGCAGCCGGATACGCTGACCCCGCTGCCGACGAACATGGCGTACAGAACGGCACTGCGGATGAAGGAGCGGCGCGAAGGCTCGGGTGCCGTTTGCAGGATACGTTGCGACTCGGCCGCGTAATCGGCGACCTCCGTGCCCTTGGTTTTGCGCATGTCTCGCTCCTTGTCCACCACGGCAGCGGCAGCATTGCCGGCTTGGGTCGTGTCGGATGGTCGCTGGATTGGAGGCGCAGACGACCGACAGGCGCGTAAGTGGGGATCAATGTGGAAGGTCGGCAAAGCGCTTACATCGAGTCACAGCCGGTTGCGAGCGCATACAGCTGCAATCGATCCCCTCGAGGCGTTTGACGCTGACTCGCGACCGGTCCATATTCACTGCAGGAGGTGAGATGCGATGCCTGCCGTCCGCCCCGCCGCAGTCGCGGGGATCTTCTATCCCGACGATGCGCTGCAATTGCGGCGGGAGGTCGGCGATTGCCTCGACGCCGTCGCCACCACGGCCCTCGGCGCCGCGAGCCCGCCAAAACTGCTGATCGTTCCGCACGCCGGCCATGTCTATTCCGGCGCGGTCGCGGCACACGCCTATGCCCTGCTCGCGCCGTGGCGCGCGCGGACCAGCCGCGTCGTGCTGCTCGGCCCGGCGCACCGCTTCGCGGTACGCGCGCTGGCGGCGCCGTCCGTGCAGGCCTTCGACACGCCACTCGGCCGGATCGCACTGGATGAGGCCGCGCTGGTCGCCCTCGACACCCTGCCGCAAGTCGTGCGCGACGACCGGCCCCACGCCTTCGAGCATTCGCTCGAGGTGCAGTTGCCCTTCCTGCAATCGGTGCTGGGGAGCTTCGCGCTGGTCCCCCTGCTCGTCGGCGATGCGAGCCCCTCCGAGGTCGCGCAGGTGCTGGAGCTGCTGTGGGGCGGGGACGAGACGCTGGTGGTCGTCAGCTCCGACCTGTCGCACTACCTGCCCTACGCACAGGCGCAGGCGCGCGACCGCGCGACCGTGCAGCGCATCCTCGCGTTCGATGGCGCCCTGGTGCCCGAGGAGGCCTGCGGCGCGCTGGTGATCAACGGCGCGCTGCACGCGGCCCGCCGGCACCGCCTGCAGCCGCGCCTGCTGGACCTGCGCAATTCCGGCGATACCGCGGGCGACCACCGCCGCGTAGTGGGCTACGCGGCGATCGCGTTCGAGGCGGGGGCATCATGAGCGCGAGCTATCCCGGGCGCTGGTGGCACCGGCTGGACGACGGGCGCATCCAGTGCGACCTCTGTCCGCGCGACTGCCGGCTGCACGAAGGCCAGCGCGGGATGTGCTTCGTGCGCCAGCGCATCGGAGACGCGATGGTGCTGACCACCTACGGCCGCAGCTCGGGCTTCTGCATCGACCCGATCGAGAAGAAGCCGCTCAACCATTTCCATCCGGGCTCCAGCGTGCTCTCCTTCGGCACCGCCGGCTGCAACCTAGCCTGCAAGTTCTGCCAGAACTGGGACATCTCCAAGAGCCGCGAGATGGACCGGCTGATGGACGCCGCGTCGCCGCGGCGCATCGCCGAGCTGGCGCGCGATCGGGGTGCCCTGAGCGTGGCCTTCACCTACAACGACCCGGTGATCTTCGCCGAGTACGCGATGGACGCGGCCGACGCCTGCCATGCGCTGGGCCTGTTCAGCGTCGCCGTGACCGCGGGCTACATGCACGCCGCGCCGCGGCGCGAGTTCTACGCCAGGATGGATGCCGCCAACGTCGACCTGAAGGGCTTCACCGAAGCCTTCTATTTCCAGCAGACCGGCGGCCATCTCGCGCCGGTGCTCGATACGCTGCAGTACCTGCGCCACGAAACGAGCTGCTGGTTCGAGATCACCACGCTGCTGATCCCGGGTCACAACGACAGCGATGCCGAGATCGAGGCCATGAGCCGCTGGATCGCCGAGCAGCTCGGGCCGGACGTGCCGCTGCATTTCACCGCCTTCCACCCGGACTACAAGATGAGGGACGTGCCCCCGACGCCGCCGGCGACGCTGACGCGCGCCCGTGCCATCGCGCTCGCCAACGGGTTGCACCATGTCTACACCGGCAATGTCCACGACGTGGAAGGCGGCACGACCTTTTGCCCCCATTGCCGCGCGCCGCTGGTGCGCCGCGACTGGTACCTCGTGCTGGACTGCGAGCTCGACGCGCGCGGTGAGTGCCCGCATTGCGGCACGCCGATTGCCGGCCGCTTCGGCACCTTCGAGCACGGTTTCGGCCGGCGCAGGATCCCGGTGCGGGCCGCGCAAGCTTCGCCTTCATAGAGGAGAAACCGATGAGCCTGAATCTCACTTCAACCGCCTTCGCGCCGAACGGCGCGATACCGCCGATCCATACCTGCGAAGGCAAGGACGTGTCGCCACCGCTCGCGTGGAGCGGCGCGCCTGCGACGACCAGGAGCTTCGTGCTCATCGTCGACGACCCGGATGCGCCCGATCCGGCGGCGCCCAAGATGACATGGGTGCACTGGGTGCTCTACAACATCGGGGCGGAGGCAGGCGGGCTTCCCGAAGCGGTTCAGCCGAGCGCCTTGCCGGCGGGCACGTGCGAGGGTGTCAACGACTGGAGCCGCACAGGCTATGGCGGACCGTGCCCGCCCATCGGCCGTCACCGATATTTCCACAAGCTCTACGCGCTCGACACCGTGCTGCCGGAGCTCGAGCGGCCGGACAAGGCCGCACTCGAGAAGGCGATGGAAGGCCACGTTCTCGCACAGGCCGTGCTCGTGGGCACGTACGAGAAACGTCGATAGGTGCGGCTTCTACTTGCCGCGCGGCACGGGTCGGGCTTCCACGTCCGTCACGCGGCCCGGATCGCGCAGGCGCACCGGGCTGTCCGCAGATTGGCCTCGGGCCCGAGCACCGGCCACGTCGGCGGCCGTGGGCTCGGCCGGACGGGCGGCGGCGCGGAACCGATCGAAGCCGTGGCGCGGGTCGAAGCGCATGACCCAGGGCCTGACTGGCTGCCCCGTGAGGCGCGCCCATCCGTAGCGCAGGCCCCAAGCCGCTGCCAGCAGCAGCACCGCGACGGCGAGGCTGGCCGCAAACACGAGGCCGACCAGGAAAAGAACGAGGCGCAAAAGGAAGTTGAGCATCGAACTTAGGCCACGGCCTCCATGCTTTGTTCCCCGGCCTTGCGGAAACTGAACTGCCCCGGCGCCTGGATCGGATCGGTCGTGACGACGATCGTGTCCTTGGGCCCGAAGCTGCCGTCGAGCAGCAGCTTCGAGAGCGGGTTCTCGATGCGCTGCTGGATCGCGCGCTTGAGCGGCCGGGCACCGAACACCGGGTCGAAGCCGACCTTGGCGATCTCCGCCAGCGCCGCCGGCGACACTTCGAGCGCGAGGTCCATCCTGGCCAGGCGCTCCTGCAGCACCTTGAGCTGGATGGCCGCGATCGCCTCGATGTTCTTGGCGTCGAGCGCATGGAACACCACGGTCTCGTCGATGCGGTTCAGGAACTCGGGGCGGAAGTAGTTCTTCAGCTCGTCCCAGACGGCGTCCTTGATCTCTTCGGTCGGCCGGCCGACCATGGCCTGGATGAGCGGCGAGCCGATGTTGCTGGTCATCACGATCACCGTGTTCTTGAAGTTGACGGTGCGGCCCTGGCCGTCGGTCAGGCGGCCGTCGTCGAGCACCTGCAGCAGCACGTTGAAAACGTCCGGATGCGCCTTCTCGACCTCGTCGAGCAGGAGCACGCTGTAGGGCTTGCGGCGCACCGCTTCGGTCAGGTGGCCGCCTTCCTCGTAGCCCACGTAGCCGGGCGGCGCGCCGATCAGGCGCGCGACCGAATGCTTCTCCATGAACTCGCTCATGTCGACGCGGATCAGATGGTCTTCGCTGTCGAACAGGAAGCCCGCGAGCGCCTTGCACAGCTCGGTCTTGCCCACGCCCGTGGGGCCGAGGAACAGGAAGGAGCCGGTCGGGCGATTCGGGTCGGCGAGGCCCGAGCGCGAGCGGCGGATCGCGTTGGCGACCGCGCCGATGGCCTCGTCCTGGCCGACCACGCGCTCGTGCAGCTTGTCTTCCATCATGAGCAGCTTGTCGCGCTCGCCCTGCATCAGCTTGGCGACCGGGATGCCGGTGGCGCGCGCCACGACTTCGGCGATTTCCTCGGCACCGACCTGCGTGCGCAGCAGCGTGGGCGCGCTGGACTTGCCCTTGTTCGCCTCGGTCTCCTGCGTTTCCTTCAGGCGCTTCTCCAGGCCCGGCAGCTTGCCGTATTGCAGCTCGGCGACCTTGTTGAAATCGCCTTTGGCGGTGAACTCGGCAATCTGGAACTTGATCTTGTCGATCTCCTCGCGGATCTGCGCGCTGCCCTGGGCCTGCGCCTTCTCGGCCTGCCAGACCTCGTCGAGGTCGGCGATCTCCTTCTGCAGGCGTTCGATCTCGCCCTCGATCAGCGACAGGCGCTTCTGCGAGGCCTCGTCCTTCTCGCGGCGCACGGCTTCACGCTCGATCTGCAGCTGGATCAAGCGGCGGTCGAGCCGGTCCATGACCTCGGGCTTGGAGTCCATCTCGATCTTGATCTTGGCCGCGGCCTCGTCGATCAGGTCGATCGCCTTGTCGGGCAGGAAGCGGTCGGTGACGTAGCGGTCCGAGAGCTCGGCCGCGGCGACGATCGCCGGATCGGTGATGTCGACGCCGTGGTGCACTTCGTACTTTTCCTTCAGGCCGCGCAGGATCGCGACGGTCGCCTCCACGCTCGGCTCGCCCACCAGGATCTTCTGGAAGCGGCGCTCCAGCGCGGCATCCTTCTCGATGTACTTGCGGTATTCGTCGAGCGTGGTGGCGCCCACGCAATGCAGCTCGCCGCGCGCCAACGCGGGCTTGAGCATGTTGCCGGCGTCCATCGCGCCCTCTGCCTTGCCGGCGCCGACCATGGTGTGCAGCTCGTCGATGAAGACGATGGTCTGGCCTTCGTCCTTGGCGAGCTCGTTGAGCACGGTCTTCAGGCGCTCCTCGAACTCGCCGCGGTACTTGGCGCCGGCCAGGAGCGCCGCCATGTCGAGCGAGAGCACGCGCTTGCCCTTGAGCGACTCGGGCACCTCGCCGGCGACGATGCGCTGCGCAAGGCCTTCGACGATCGCGGTCTTGCCGACACCGGGCTCGCCGATCAGCACCGGGTTGTTCTTGGTGCGGCGCTGCAGCACCTGGATGGCGCGGCGGATTTCCTCGTCGCGGCCGATCACCGGATCGAGCTTGCCGAGGCGGGCGCGCTCGGTGAGATCGAGGCAGTACTTCTTGAGCGCCTCGCGCTGGCCTTCGGCGTCCGCGCTGTTCACGCCCTGCCCGCCGCGCACCGCGTCGATCGCAGCCTCGACCGACTTGCGCGTCACGCCGTGGCTGCGCGCCAGGTTGCCGATCTCGGCCTTGCTGTCGGCCAGTGCGAGCAGGAAGAGCTCGCCGGCGATGAACTGGTCGTTGCGCTTGATGGCTTCCTTCTCGGTCGCCTGCAGCAGCTTGCCCAGCTCGGGGCCGACCTGGACCTGGTCATGGCCCTGCACCTGCGGCAGCTTCTTGATCGCCGCTTCGGCGGCCTGCAGCAGGGCCGGCACGTTGGCGCCGGCGCGCCCAAGCAGAGCCCGCGGACCGTCGTCCTGCCGCAGCATGGCGACCAGCAGATGGACCGGCTCGATGTACGGGTTGTCGTTGCCCAACGCGAGCGACTGCGCATCCGCGAGGGCTTCCTGGAATTTGGTTGTGAGTTTGTCTTGGCGCATGAATGACTCCGATTCCCCGGCATCTAGGGGTGGATGGCACGGAATTCAAGCGGAAAACATTGACCCTACATCGAAACAACCAGCGAGGAAAAGAAGTCCATGATCTCGCGTCCCAGCCCCTCTTCCCCGCTGTTGAAGTGGGCCATGATGGACATGTGGTTATGGCCCCGCATCTGCAGAAAACGCGGTGCGCGCCGGCGTTTCTCGGCCAGGCGGTGGGCGAATTCGAGCCCGTAGACGTCGAGCAAGGGGTTCTCGAACTCGGCGATCGCGATGAAGACAGGCATGTCGACGAGGCCCGCAAGGCGCATCGGCGAGCGCGCTGCATGGAGCGAAACGTCGTCGCCGAAGTAGGCTCGGACGCCCGGCGCATTGGGATTCTCGGGCGACTGGTCGGCCTCGAGCCGCGCCGACACCAGCACGATGCCTTGCGCGTAGCATCCGCCCGGCTGCAGGTCGGGGTCGAAGGCGTAGCTCGCCACATGCGTTCCGCCAGCCGAATGGCCGATCAGCAACATGCGGGCCGGATCCCCGCCGTACCCCGCCACCTGCGCATGCAGCCACGCCATGGCCTGGGCCACGTCGCGGGCGCCGCCGGGGTAAGGCGTCTCGGGCGCGAGCCGGTACTCGACGTTGATGCCGATGCAGCCTTGCCGCGCGAACCAGTACAACACGTTGTCGTAGAGCTCGGTGCTGGTGCGCTTGTCGCCGCGTACGAAGGCGCCGCCATGGACGAAGACGACGACGGGTGCGCGCTCTGCGCCTTCCGGGTGAAAGATGTCGAGCACCTGGCGCGCATGCGCACCGTAGGCCACGTTGCGCGAAACCGCCACGCCCTCCTTGGGCGCCCGCGCGAGCAGGAGCGCATAGGCATCCTTGACGCACTGGCTGTGGCCCGGCAGATCGAGCGCCCAGCGCGGCCCGATCTCGGCCATCAGGGCGCGCAGCGCGGCAGGACCTTCGATCATTCCCTCACTGCGCGAGCCCCGCGTTCTTGACGACCGCCGCCCACTTCCCCACTTCGCCATGAGCGAAGCTGGAAAAGGCATCCGCGCCGGCCTGCTCGGGTTCCGCACCGAGTTCCTGCAGGCGCTTCTGCATGTCGTGCATCCTGAGCACGGCCGTGATCTCGGCATTGAGATGATCGCGCACCGGCTTGGCCAGGCCAGCCGGCGCGAACACGCCGAACCAGGCCGCGACCTCGTAGCCCGCGAGCCCGCTCTCGATGACGGTCGGCACCTCGGGCAGCAAGGCGCTGCGCGTCCTGCCGGTCACGGCCAGTGCCTTGAGCCTGCCGGACTGCACATAAGGCGCGGCCGTGGCCTGCAGATCGAACATCAGCGGCACATGGCCTGCCACCACGTCGTTGAGCGCGGGTGCGCTGCCCTTGTAGGGCACATGCAGCAGCTTGATCCCCGCGGCCGAGGCCAGCAGTTCGCCGGCCAGGTGGTTGGAGGTGCCGAGCCCGGCCGATGCGTAGCTCAGCTCGCCAGGCCTGGCCTTGGCCTGCGCGACGACATCGGCCACGCTCCTGGCAGCGAAGGACGGATGCGCCACGAGCACGAAGGGAATGGAGGCCAGCGGCGCGACCGGCGTGAAGTCCTTCAGCGGGTCGTAGCCGACCTTGTTCATGGCCGGGTTGATGGCCTGCGAGCTGACGGTGCCCATGAGGAGCGTGTAGCCATCGGCCGGCGCACCAGCAACGAACTTGGCACCGATCGCCGTGCCGGCACCGGCGCGGTTGTCGACCACCACTGGCTGGCCGAGGCGCTCGGCCAGCTTCTGCCCCACGGTGCGCGCCAGGATGTCGGCCGAGCCGCCGGCCGGGTATGGCACCACCAACGTGACCGGTCGGCTGGGATAGGCCGCTTGCGCATGCAGCGGCGGCGCGAGCACGACGGCGCCGGCGGCCACCAGCAGGCAGTCGCCAAGGATCTTCAACAGCCGGTTCATGATCTCGTCCTTCTCAATGCATCGCCACCGCGGCCCGATCCACTTCAGGCACTTCCGGTATCTCGACGCCGTAGGGCGCGACGTCGGCCCGGATCTGCTCCAGCGCACGCCGGATGATCGCGATCTCCTGATCGGGATGCGTGGCGCCCAGTCCGTGCTCGGCCGCCAGCGCCCGGTTGCGCCCTGCCCGCGTCCGCTCGTCGGTGGGCAGGTTGACCACCGCATAGACGCCGTTGAGCAGGCTGCCGCGCAGCTTCTTGGCCACCTTCTCGCCGAGCAGGCGACGGTCGTCCGCGGACAGCTCGGCAAAGAACCTGCGCATGATGATGCGACCGAACTGGATGTGCCGTGCCTCGTCGCGCAGGATCAGCTGGCAGGCGGTGCGGACCGATTTGAAGCGCGCGTTCTCGTAGCGCGCCTGCAGCAGTTCGCCCGAGAGCTGCTCGAACAGCGTGTTCACCGCCAGCCCCGCGAAGAAGGACATGGCCTTCTCGTCGCGCTCGTCGTGGAAGCGCGGAATCACCGCCTTGAAGTAGTCGGCGCGCGGCTCGTCCTGGTAGCCGGCCAGTCCGCGCGCCACGAGAAAGGAAGCCTCGTGGTGGCGCAGCTCCTCGGCGATGAAGTTGACGATGTGCTGCTTGATCTCGAAAGGCTGGTGCGCGAACACCGCTTCGCGCAAGCGCTCGGTACCGTAGGGAATGGCGCCGTGCTCCATCCAGGCACGCAGGCTCCACCATTCGGCGCCGGCTTCGCGCACCTCGGCGGAGAGCTCCGCGTCGCGGATGTCCGAGAAATCGATCCTGGCGGGATTCCATGCCAGTTCGCGCGATTGCTCGCACAGGCGCCACACCTCGGGATACTCGATCTCCGACTTGATGGGGTACGGGTTCGGAACTGGGGTGAGTTCTTCGAGAAGCGAAGCTTGCATCGTGGGGCTTTCCGAAAGGCGTTGAGGGCACTTGTCAGGCGCATGCTGCGGCAGCCCGCGTGTTTCGTCCAATACCGTTTGGATGGGCTGGTGATAGGCTGGAGCGATCACCAATCCCAGGACGCCGGCGATGGACCTTCGTCAACTCAGGCAGTTCGTCGCGGTCGCGGAAGAGCGCAGCTTCCGGCACGCCGCGGAGCGCCTGCACGTGTCGCAGCCGCCTCTGAGCGTGGCCGTGCAGCGGCTCGAGGCCGAGGTGGGCGTGACCTTGCTGGACCGTACGCGCCACCACGTACGCCTGACCGTGGCCGGCGAGGCCTTCCTGCGCGAAGCGCGGCGCACGCTGGCGCACGCGCAGCTGTCGGTCGAGATCGCGCAACGCGCCGCGGCCGGCAAGCTCGGCACGCTGCGCCTGTCCTTCGTGCCCAGCGCCGCGCTGGGGGTGGTGCCGAGGCTGCTGCGGGCTTTTCGCGCGGACTATCCGGACGTCAAGCTCGTGCTGACCGGCGACACCACCTCGCAACAGCTGGCGTCGCTCCTGAGCGGCGCGACGGATGTCGGCATCGTCGTCCCTCCGCTGCACGATGCGGGCGACTTCCGCGTCGAGCCCTTTTGCGACCAGGAGCTGATGCTGGCGGTACCCGACACGCATCCGCTGGCGCAGCAGAAGCGCGTGCAGCTGCGCGACCTGGCCTCGGAGCCCTTCGTCGGCTTTCCGTTCAAGGAAGGGCCCGGTTTCGAGAGCGTGGTGATGGCGGCCTGTCAGGACTGCGGCTTCATCCCCAACTTCGTGCAGGTCGCATCGCAGATGCAGACCATCCTCGCGCTGGTGGGGGGCGGCCTGGGCATCGCGCTGGTGCCGCATGCCATGCAGGCGATGCAGACCGAGCACGTGGTCTACCTTCAGGTGCGGCGGCGCAACGCATCGGTCAAATACACGCTGGGATTGGCCTTTCGGCCGTCCAACGCCAACCCGGCGCTGGATGCCTTCATCGCGATGGCGCATCGGCTGCGACGACGGTGAAAGCGCGCCGCGCTCGTTCAGAATAGCTTTCTCTCGAATTCGGGCACGCGTGTTGCTCGTCCGTTCATTCTTTTTGTTCAATCGTCTGGAGTCGCTCATGTTCTGTTCAAGGTGGATTGCCGCAAGTGCGTCGCGCCGGGTTTTCGCGCTCGGGCTGCTGGCCGCAGCGGCCGGGTTCTCGGCCTTCGCACAGGCGCAGCAAGGTGCGCCGATCAAGCTCCTGGTCGGTTTTCCGGCCGGCGCAGGCAGCGACGCGATCGCCCGCACGCTGGGCGAAAAACTCAAGGACCAGCTGGGCGCACCGGTGGTGGTCGAGAACCGCGCAGGTGCCGGTGGCCAGATCGCCGCGCAGGCGCTGAAGGCGGCCGCGCCGGACGGCCATACGCTTTTCCTCTCGCACGACCACACCATCTCGATCCTGCCGCAGGTGGTGAAGAACGCGGGCTTCAACCCGGCCAACGATTTCGTGCCGGTGGCCGGCTTCGCGACCTTCGCCAACGTGCTCGCCGTCTCGGGCGGCACCCCGGCGAAGAACCTCGACGAGTACGTCAAATGGGTGCGGACGCAGCGCGGCGGCAAGGACACCATCGGCGTCCCGGCGCCGGCATCGATCCCCGAGTTCCTGGTGAAGATGATCGGCGCCAAGTACAAGATCGACGTGCAGTCGGCGCCCTACCGCGGCAGCGCGCCGATGACGGCCGACATGCTGGGCAACCAGATCAGCGCCGGCATCGCCTCGGTGCCGGACTTCATCGAGAACCACCGGGCGGGCAAGGTGCGCATCGTCGCCACCATCGGCAACAAGCGCCAGGCGCTGTTGCCGCAGGTGCCGACCTTCACCGAACTCGGCTTCGCCAACCTGGAAGACCTGCCCTACTACGGCGTGTTCGCGCCCGTCGGTACGCCGCAGCCGGTGATCGATCGCTTCGGCGATGCGCTGACCAAGGTGCTGGCCATGCCCGACGTCAAGCAGAAGCTCACGACGATGGGCCTGACCGTCGCCTACGAGCCGCAAGGACAGTTCGCAGGGCGCGTGCGCAGCTATACCCAAACGTGGGAAGGCATCATCAAGGCCAGCGGCTTCACGCCGCAATGAGCTGCTGATTCAGGCGTTGCTGGCGCTGATGCCCCAGCGCGCCAGCGCCGCGTCGTCGTCGACGCGCGCATCGACCCAGCGCGCGCCCTCGGGCGTCTCTTCCTTCTTCCAGAACGGTGCCTGCGTCTTGAGATAGTCCATCAGGAATTCGCAGGCCTGGAAGCTCTGGCCGCGGTGGGCCGAGATCACCGCCACCATCATGATCTGGTCGAGCGGCTGCAAGAGGCCCACGCGATGGATCACGCGCGCGCCCAGGATGTCGAAGCGGCGATGGGCCTCGTCGATCATGACTTCGATCGACTTCTCGGTCATGCCGGGGTAGTGCTCGAGCTCCATCGAAGTGACCGCATCCCCGTCGTTGCGGTCGCGCACGGTGCCGATGAAACTGCAGACCGCACCCACCCGCTTGTCGCCGCCGCGCAACGCGGCGATCTCGTGCGCGAGGTCGAAATCGCCTGTCTGAATGAAAACGCGTGGGCTGCCCATGGCGAGATTGTGGCACCGCGCTAGACTGCGGCGATGCCTTCCAGCAAAGCCAAAAAACCCAAGCTCGTCTGACCGGAGCTTCGGTTCCGTCGTCGGATGAGCGACGGAACTGCAAGGCTTTTGCTGAAGCTTTTTCCTGTGTGCGCGCGCATCCGGCGGTGGTTCTTCCATCGGTCGATTCCTGCAAGGACATCCGCGTGCATTCCTCTACTCCCACCCCTGATTTTTCGGGCCTCTGGATCCCGCTCGTGACGCCGTTTCGCAAGGACGGTGCGATCGACCACGACGCGCTCGCTGCGCTGGTCGCGCGCCTGGCCTCGACGGGCATCGCCGGCTTCGTGGTCTGCGGCTCGACCGGCGAAGCCGCGGCACTCGACGGCGACGAGCAGTTGGCCGTGCTCGCCACGGTCGCGAAGGCCGCGCCCGCGCTGCCGCGCATCATGGGCGTCTCGGGCTACCACCTCGGCAAGACTCTTGCCTGGGTACGCCAGCTACACGACTGGGGGCTGGCCGGCCTGCTGGTACCGGCGCCTAGCTACATCCGGCCCTCGCAGGCGGGCCTCGCCGCCTGGTTCGAGGCGATTGCCGAGGCGAGCGCCGTGCCGCTGCTCGTCTATGACATTCCCTACCGCACCGGCGCCACGATTGCACGCGAGACGCTGCTTTCGCTGGCCGCCCATCCGCGCATCCGCGGCATCAAGGACTGCGGCGGCGACATGGCCAAGACGCGGGCGCTGGTCGCCGACGGCCGGCTGCAGGTGCTGGCCGGCGAAGACGCGCAGCTCTTCGGCACACTGGCCGAAGGCGGGGTGGGCGCCATCGCGGCCAGCGCGCACCTGCAGACCGCGACCTTCGTGCAAATCGTGCAACTGCTGCGCGAAGGGCGGCTGGCCGAGGCGCGCACGCTGTGGCAACCCTTGCTGCCCTTGATCGAGGCGCTGTTCGCCGAGCCGAACCCCGGGCCGCTGAAGGCCGTGCTCGCAAACGAGGGTTGGATGCAGGATGCGCTGCGCGCCCCGATGACGCGGACGGAAAGCGGACCCTTGCGCGAGCGCCTGTTCCGCACCCAGGCGGCGCTCAGCCGCCCGTGACCGGCGGGAAGAAGGCCACTTCCTGGCCTTCGCGCAGCGTCGCGTTCTCGGCGCTCATGACCTGGTCGAGCGCCATGCGCACGGCCTTGCCGCGGGCCAGCGCGCTCGCATGCGGCTCGCCGCGCGCGATCAGCTCGTCGCGCAGCGCGGCCAGATCCGGGGCGGCGGTCTCCAGCAGCTCGCTGCCGGTTCCCAATGCCTCGCGCACCGAGGCGAAGTAGCGCACCGTGACTTTCATGTTCAGGCCAGAAGCGATGCGAAGGGAATGAACTGCACCAGGTCGCCGGCCTTGAAGGGCTGGCCGGCCGGCGTGTCGATCACGCCGTCGCCCCAGACCATCGAGGTCAGCACACCGGAGCTCTGGTTGTCGAACAGGTCGAGGCCGCCCGCGGCATTGCGCCGCGCGCGCAGGAACTCGCGGCGCCGGTCGGCGCGCGGCCAGTCGAAATCGGCACGCATCGCGATCGGCGCCGGCGCTACGCGCGTCGCGCCCTGCAGCGTCAGCAGGAAGGGGCGCACGAGCAGCAGAAAGGTCAGGAAGCTCGACACCGGATTGCCGGGCAGCCCGGTGAGGTGCGCGTCACCGATGCGGCCGTAGGCGAAAGGCTTGCCCGGTTTCATCGAGAGCGACCACAGGTCGAGCCGGCCCAGCGCCTGCACGGCCGCCTTGATGTGGTCTTCCTCGCCGACCGATACACCGCCGGTGGTGATGATCAAGTCACTGCGAAGCGATGCGGTGCGCAGCGCCTCGATGGTCGCATCGCGCTTGTCGGGCACGATGCCCAGGTCGTTCACCTCGCAGCCGAGCCGCTGCAGCAGCGCCCGCATGAAGAAACGGTTGGAGTTGTAAATGGAGCCCGGCTTCATTGCCTCGGGCGCCACCTCGCCGGGCATCACGAGCTCGTCGCCGGTCGACAGCAGTGTGACGCGCGGGCGCTTCGCCACCCGCAGCCGATCGAGCCCGACGCTGGCGGCAAGGCCCAGGCCCGCGGGGGTGAGGCGCTCGCCTTTGGCGAGCACCACGTCGCCGGCCGCCACGTCTTCGCCGGCGCGGCGGATCCACTGGCCCGCTGCCGGCACGATCTCGACCCGCACGCTGCCGAGGCCGCCTTCTTCAAGCAGCGGGCTCGTGTCTTCCTGCATCACGACCGCGTCGGCGCCTTCCGGAATCTGTGCACCGGTGAAGATGCGCGCGGCCGTGCCCGCGGCCAGCGGACTGCCCACGCTGCCGGCCGGAATGCGCTGCGCCACCCGCAGCACCGCGCCCGGCGCCGCGCAATCGGCGACGCGCAGCGCATAGCCGTCCATCGAGCTGTTGTCGCGCGGCGGCACGGTGAGCGCCGACATCACGTCCTGCGCGAGCACGCGGCCGTCGGCTTCGAAAGTTGGAACGCTCTCGGTGCCGACCTGCGGCGTGGCGGCCTCGAGCAGGCGTGCGAGCGCCTCGTCGAGCGGCATCAGGGGCGGGCGGGCGGATGGGTCAGCCATGGCGTTCCACCTTGTACTCGAAACGCGCCGAGTTCCGCAGCAGCCAGCTGCCAATGCCATCGGCGTCGTTCAGGTCGAACAGGGGCAGGTCGGTCGCAGCCGGAAGCCGCTCGGGCGTGTCGGTCGCGATCGCGACGATGAACGGGTCTTCGGCGTAGCGCGCGGGGCGGGCGGCCTCGCCTTCCCCGGGCTCGCGCCAGATCTCGATCTTGAACAGGTCGCTGTGCTTGAAACCTTCGACCAGCACCCAGTCCACACTGTGATCGAGTTCGGCGACCAGGTCGTGCACGCCGAGCTGGGTCGGCCGCTCGAACTCGCGGATCAGCGCAAGCCGCTTGTCCGAGGCGACCACCACCTCGAAGGCGCCGGCTTCGCGATGCCGGTAGGTGTCCTTGCCCGGATGGTCGATGTCGAACTTGTGATGGGCGTGCTTGACCACCGAGACGCGCTGGCCGTGCAGCCTGAGCACGGGAATCAGCTGCTCGACCAGCGTGGTCTTGCCCGCGCCCGAGAAGCCGGCGAAGCCGATGACTTTCATGCGCGGCCTTCTTCGTGATCAGTCACAGTGCTGGGCAATGTAGGCCTTGACTGCCTCGGCCTCGGCCGGCAGCTTGACCACGCGCCTGGGCAGCGCCTCGATGCCTTCGAAGCGTGCGGGGCGCTCCGGCTCGTGGCCCAGGGCCTCGACGATGGTTTCGGCGAACTTGATGGGCAGCGCGGTCTCGAGCACGATCATTGGAACGCCCGGCGCGAGATGCTCCCGCGCCGCCTTCAGGCCGTCGGCCGTGTGGGTGTCGATCAAGGTCGCGAAGCGCTTGTCGGTATCGCGGATGGTGGCCAGCCGGTCGGCATGCGTGCTGCGGCTGCTCGCGAAGCCGAAGCGCGCCGAGGCCTGCGCGAAGGACGGATCGGCGCTCAGGTCGAAGCGGCCGCTGCGGCCGAGCTCTCCTTCGAACAGGCCGCGCAGCTTCGCTGCATCGCGCCCCACCAGATCGAACACGAAACGCTCGAAGTTGCTGGCCTTGGAGATGTCCATCGAGGGGCTCGAGGTCTCGTGCGTATCGGCCGCCGAGCGCACGCGGTAGACACCGGTGCGGAAGAACTCGTCGAGCACGTCGTTCTCGTTGGTCGCAACCACCAGCGTGCGGATCGGCAGGCCCATCATGCGTGCCACGTGGCCGGCGCAGATGTTGCCGAAGTTGCCGGAGGGGACGGTGAAGCTGACCTGCTTGTCGTTGCTTGCCGTGGCCTGGAAGAAGCCCGCGAAGTAGTACACGACTTGCGCCAGGAGCCGCGCCCAGTTGATCGAGTTGACCGTGCCGATCTTGTACTTGCGCTTGAAGTCGAGGTCGTTGGAGACGGCCTTCACGATGTCCTGGCAGTCGTCGAACACGCCGGAAATCGCGATGTTGTGGATGTTGGCGTCCTGCAGGCTGAACATCTGCGCCTGCTGGAACGGGCTCATGCGGCCGTCGGGCGAGGTCATGAAGACGCGCACGCCCTTCTTGCCGCGCATGGCGTACTCGGCCGCGCTGCCGGTATCGCCGCTGGTCGCGCCGAGGATGTTGAGCTCCTCGCCGCGGCGTGCGAGCTCGTACTCGAACAGGTTGCCGAGCAGCTGCATCGCCATGTCCTTGAAGGCGAGCGTGGGGCCGTTGGACAGGGCCTCGAGGTACACGCCATCCTCGAGCTCGCGCAGCGGCACGATATCGGGCGTGCCGAACACCTCGGCGGTGTAGGTCTTCGCGCAGATCGCCTTCAGGTCGGCCGCCGGGATGTCGTCGATGTAGAGCGAGAGCAGCTCGAAGGCCAGCTCGGCATATGGCAGTCCGCGCCACTTCGCGAGCATGGCGGCGTCCACCTGCGGGTAGCGTTCGGGCAGGTACAGGCCGCCGTCGGGCGCGAGCCCCTCGAGCAGGATCTCGCAGAAGCGGCGCCGGTCGGGGTGGCCGCGCGTGGACAGGTAGCGCATCAGGACAGTTCTTCCTTGCGAATCCGCACGATCGGCGCCAGCACCGTGGGCAGCGCCTGCAACTGCGCGAGCGCGTCGTCCAGGGTGCCCTCGCGCGTGTCGTGCGTGAGGATGATCAGGTCGGTCTGCGTCGAACCTTCGCCGCCCACCTCGTCGGCTTCGCGCTGCAGCACCGCGTCGATGCTGATGCCGGCGGTGGCGAGCAGCCCCGTGACCTGGGCCAGCACGCCGGCCTCGTCGGCGACGCGCAGGCGCAGGTAATAGCTGGTCACGACTTCCGCCATCGGCAAGACTTGCAGATCGCTCATCGCGTCGGGATGGAAGGCCAGGTGCGGCACGCGGTGCGCCGCATCGGCCGTGTGCAGGCGCGTGATGTCGACCAGGTCGGCGATCACCGCGCTGGCGGTGGGCTCGCCGCCGGCACCCTTGCCGTAGTAGAGCGTGGTGCCGACGGCGTCGCCGTTCACGACCACCGCATTCATCGCGCCTTCGACGTTCGCCAGCAGGCGCTTCGCCGGCACCAGGGTCGGATGCACGCGCAGCTCGATGCCCTGCGCCTTGCGCTTGGTGATGCCGAGCAGCTTGATGCGATAGCCGAGCTGCTCGGCATACTTGATGTCCTGCGCCGCGAGCTTGGTGATGCCCTCGACGTGCGCCTTGTCGAACTGCACCGGGATGCCGAAGGCGATGGCGCTCATCAGCGTGACCTTGTGCGCGGCGTCGACGCCCTCGATGTCGAAGGTCGGGTCGGCTTCGGCATAGCCGAGACGCTGCGCTTCCTTCAGCACGGTGCCGAAGTCCAGGCCCTTGTCGCGCATCTCCGAGAGGATGAAGTTGGTGGTGCCGTTGATGATCCCGGCGATCCACTGGATGCTGTTGGCCGTGAGCCCTTCGCGCAGCGCCTTGATGATCGGGATGCCACCGGCCACGGCGGCCTCGAAGGCCACCATCACGCCCCTGGCGTGGGCGGCCGCGAAGATCTCGGTGCCGTGCACTGCGAGCAGCGCCTTGTTGGCAGTCACCACGTGCTTGCCGGCCGCGATCGCCTCGAGCACCAGTTGTTTGGCGACGCCGTAGCCGCCGATCAGTTCGATCACGATGTCGATGTCGGGGTTGGCGATCACGGCGCGCGCGTCGTTCACCACTTGCACGCCCTCGCCGACGGCAGCCCTGGCGCGCGCCTGGTCGAGATCGGCGACCATCGTGATCTCGATGCCGCGCCCGGCGCGGCGCTTGATTTCTTCCTGGTTGCGCTGGAGCACCTTGAAGGTGCCGCTACCGACCGTGCCGATGCCGAGCAGGCCTACTTGGATGGGTTTCATTCGTTTCGTCTTTGGAGCAAAGGGAGCCTAGGCGCTCCGGTTCCGGTAGCGTTCGAGGAAGTCGGCGATGCGCTGCACCGCTTCGCGCAGGTCTTCTTCATGGGGGAGGAACACGATGCGGAAATGATCCGGCGTCGCCCAGTTGAAGCCGGTGCCCTGCACCAGCATCACCCTGGTTTCCTTCAGCAGCTCGAGGAAGAACTGCCTGTCGTCCTCGATCGGGTAGACCTTGGGATCGAGCTTCGGAAACATGTAGAGCGCCGCGCTGGGCTTGACGCAGCTCACGCCCGGAATGGCGGTGATGAGCTCGTAGGCCAGGTCGCGCTGGTGGCGCAAACGGCCGCCCGCGCCCACCAGGTCGTTGATGCTCTGGTAGCCGCCGAGCGCGGTCTGGATCGCCCACTGGCCGGGCACGTTGGGACACAGGCGCATGTTCGAGAGCATGTTGAGGCCCTCGATATAGTCCTGCGCCATCTTCTTGTCGCCCGACACCACGAGCCAGCCGGCGCGGTAGCCGCAGGAGCGGTAGCTCTTGGACAGCGAGTTGAAGGTCAGCGTCAGGATGTCCTTGGACAGGCTGGCGATGGCCGTGTGCTTGACGCCGTCGTAGAGCACCTTGTCGTAGACCTCGTCGGCGAGGATCACGAGGCCATGCTCGCGCGCAATCGTGACAATGCCCTTGAGCAGCTCATCCGAGTACAGCGCCCCCGTCGGGTTGTTGGGGTTGATGACCACGATCCCCTTGGTCCGGGGCGTGATCTTGGCGCGGATGTCGTCGAGGCTCGGCATCCAGCCGTTGTCCTCGTCGCAGAGATAGTGCACGGGCTTGCCGCCCGAAAGGCTTGCGACCGCGGTCCACAGCGGGTAGTCGGGCGCCGGCAGGAGCAGCTCGTCGCCGTCGTTGAGCAGCGCGTTGGCGGCCATCGCGATCAGTTCGCTCGCGCCGTTGCCCAGGTAGATATCGTCGAGCATCACGCCCGCGATGCCCTGCTTCTGGGTCTCGTGCATCACCGCCTTGCGCGCCGCGAAGATGCCCTTGCTGTCCGAATAGCCGGACGAGGCCGGCAGGTTGCGGATCATGTCCTGCTGCACCTCTTCGGGCGCATCGAAGCCGAACGGGGCGAGGTTGCCGATGTTGAGCTTGATGATCTTCTGGCCCTCTTCCTCCATCTGCTTCGCGGCGTCCATGATCGGGCCGCGGATGTCGTAGAGCACGTTGGCCAGCTTGGCCGATTTCTTGATCGCTTTCAAAGTCCCTCCAAGGGCGTCTGCACGGGGGAAAACCTATAATTTGACCACAGTTCCCCCGGCCTCCCGATGAAGCTCCAGCCCGACAAATCCGACGTCCAGACCCTCACCGCGCACGGCCCGGGCTGGGTGGCCATCAACAACGAGAAGGTCGAAGGCAGCGTGGTGGTCGGCTCGCGCGGCGAGCGCTTCGCCTGGGACTGCACCCGCTTCGACCAGCTCGGCGCCGGGCACTTCGCCCAATTGGCCTCGATGGGCGCCGAACTGATCATCTTCGGCAGCGGTTCGCGCATCCGTTTTCCGCAGGCGGCCTGGCTGCAGCCCCTGATGGCGCAGCGCACCGGCGTGGAGACGATGGACACGGCTGCCGCCTGCCGCACCTACAACATCCTGGCCGGCGAAGGCCGGCACGTGATAGCGGCCCTGCTGGTGGAGAGCCCGCAAGGTGGGCAATAGGGGTCGTTTCGGGGTAAAATTGCGGGTTGCGAACCGGCGGCCCGCCCAGTAGAGCAACGACCAATCCTCCATTTCGAGCGCCTCTGAAGCCAGGAGCCGCCATCGAAGATGGAATCAAACGGAGAAAACAAGTTTCATGGCGATCGTTGTCAACAAACCCATTCCCGAATTCGACGCCAACGCCACCGGTGGCATCAAGGTCTCGAACACCTCGCACCTCGGGCACGTGCTGGTGATGTACTTCTACCCCAAGGACAACACGCCCGGTTGCACCACCGAAGCGATGCAGTTTCGCGATCGCTACAAGGATTTCGTGAAGGCCGGCGCCACCGTTTTCGGCGTATCGCGCGACAACATGAAATCGCACGACGAGTTCAAGGCCAAGCTCGAACTCCCTTTCGAGCTGATTGCCGACACGGAAGAAAAGATGTGTCACATGTTCGGCGTGGTCAAGAACAAGATCATGTACGGCAAGAAGGTCAAGGGCATCGAGCGCAGCACCTTCCTGATCGGTGCCGACGGCGTGCTCAAGGCCGAGTGGCGCGGCCTCAAGGTCCCAGGCCATGTCGATGACGTGCTCAAAGCAGTCAAGGCGCTCAAGAAGGCTGCCTGATTTCCTGCATGCGTGTACTTTTGCGCGGTCGCGTTGGCGATGCGCAACGTTCACGGGAGGTGACGCATTCGATGTGCATAATGGTTTCATGCCGTTGAGCTCCACGACCGCATCCCCCGAACAAAGCCGCCCTGGTCTTCAGGCGGCTTTTTCGCTTTCTGGCCTCTTTCTTTTTGCGAGCGAACCGCCCCATGCCCCTGCCTCCCGCACCCACGAAACGCGCCGCATTGCTTTCGCCGGACGCTCACGATGCGCCCGCCCGTTCTTCGCACGGAAGAAACGGCCGTCGCTCGTCCGACCCGCGAATTGAAGAGACCCGGTCCAACGGGCCCCAGCCGCTCGAACTGTTCGACCGTCGCGCCGCAGAGGGCGGCGGCAGCGTCGAGGCGCCGCCCGTCCCCAAGGTCAGGGCACTGACGCCTGCTCCGGCGCCGACACCGCCGTCACGCAGCCAGGCCGAGAACCGCCCTGCCCCCGCTGCCCCCGCACCGCAGGGAGCGGCGCGCGCCAAGCGAAGCAAACCCAACGGGCCGGCCAAGCTGTTCGTGCTGGACACCAACGTGCTACTGCACGACCCGATGTGCCTGTTCCGCTTCGAAGAGCACGACATCTTCCTGCCGATGATCGTGCTGGAGGAACTCGACGGCCACAAGAAGGGCACCACCGAAGTCGCGCGCAACGGCCGCCAGACCAGCCGCACGCTCGATGCGCTCGCCGCTGCCCAGGGCGCCGATATCGCCAAGGGCCTAAAGCTCGACACCACAGGCCATCGCGAGTCCGGCGGCAAGCTGTTCTTCCAGACGGCTCCGCTCGACTACGCGCTGCCGACCAGCCTGCCCCAGGGCAAGGCCGACAACCAGATCCTCGGCGTTGTGCAAGCGCTGCGGGATCTCTATGCAAAGGACGCACCCGACCGGCCGAAGCAGGAAGTGGTGCTGGTGTCGAAGGACATCAACATGCGCGTCAAGGCGCGCGCGCTCGGCCTCGCGGCGGACGATTACCAGAACGACAAGACTCTCGAAGACGGAGATCTGCTCTACTCCGGCTCGCTGGCGCTGGCGACCGATTTCTGGACGCGCCAGAGCAAGACCATCGAGAGCTGGCAAAGCGGCAGCAGCACCTTCTATCGCGTCAGCGGTCCGATCGTCCCGAACCTCTACATCAACCAGTTCGTCTATTTCGAGGCGCCCGGCGAGCCGAGCATGTACGCCCGCGTCACCGAAATCCGGGACAAGACGGCGGTGCTCAAGACGCTCAAGGATTACGGCTCGATCAAGAATGCCGTCTGGGGCGTCAACACGCGCAACCGCGAGCAGAACTTCGCGATGAACCTGCTGATGGACCCCGAGGTGGACTTCGTCACGCTGACCGGCACCGCCGGCACAGGCAAGACGCTGATGGCGCTGGCCTCGGGCCTCACCCAGGTGCTGGACGACCGGCGCTACACCGAGATCATCATGACCCGCGCGACCGTGAGCGTCGGCGAGGACATCGGCTTCCTGCCCGGCACCGAAGAGGAAAAGATGGGCCCCTGGATGGGCGCGCTCGACGACAACCTCGAGTTCCTGGCCAAGGGTGACAGCGGCGGCGCGGGCGAATGGGGCCGCGCGGCCACCAACGAGCTGATCCGCAGCCGCATCAAGATCAAGAGCATGAACTTCATGCGCGGCCGCACCTTCCTCAACAAGTACGTGATCATCGACGAGGCGCAGAACCTGACGCCCAAGCAGATGAAGACGCTGGTCACGCGCGCGGGCCCGGGCACCAAGATCATCTGCATGGGCAACCTGGCGCAGATCGACACACCCTACCTCACCGAAGGTTCCTCGGGCCTGACCTTCGCGGTCGACAAGTTCAAGGGCTGGCCGCACAGCGGCCACATCACGCTGGCACGTGGCGAACGTTCGCGCCTGGCGGATTTCGCAAGCGACGTGTTGTAGCGGAACCGCCTTCCTGCGCATTGCGCGAAGGCTGCTGACAGCACGTTGTCAGTAGGCCCCGCGCAGCATGGCGGCATGAACCGCAGGAACTGGATCGCCGTCGCCAGCGCCGAGCATGCACGCCGTGGGCGCGACCATGCCGGCGTGGGCTTCATGCAGGTCGGCCATGGCAAACTCGCGCCCCTGCAGCGCGTGGCGCCGGGCGACCGCGTGGCGTACTACGCGCCAGCGACGGTGCTGCGCGGCAGCGACAAGCTGCAAAGCTTCGTTTCGATCGGCGTCGTGCAGAAGGGCGACCCTTACCAGGTCGAAATGGGAGACGGCTTCGTGGCCTGGCGGCGCGACGTGGGCTACGCGGCCGCGCAAGAGACGTCCATCCTGCCCCTCGTCGATCACCTGGACTTCATCGAAGACCCGAAGCGCTGGGGCTACAAGTTCCGCTTCGGACTGTTCGAAATCAGCGACCACGACATCCACCTGATCGCCGGCGCCATGAACGCCAGCATTCGGGCGCTCAACCTTTGATTCGCAAGGAGAAAAAATGCAACAACCTCAACTCCAACGCCACGAAGCGTTCACCATCGCGGGCCTGACCGTGCGAACCACGAACCGCGACGAAAATGATCCGCAATGTGCACGCATCGGCAAGCTCTGGACGCGCTTCTTCGACGAGCGCGCCTATGAACGGCCGCATCGGATCAATGACATGCGGCTCTACAGCGTCTATTCGGCCTACGAATCGGATGCAGCGGGCGCCTTCGACATCACGACGGGCGTGGCAGTCTCGGACGGCCCGGCGACCGTGCGAATCGAAGCCGGCGATTACCTCGTGTTCAGCGGGCAAGGCGAGATGCCGCAGATGGTGCTCGCGGTCTGGCAATCGATCTGGCAGTATTTCGAGCGGCACCCCGAAGTCAGACGCACCTATCGCAGCGACTTCGAGGCCTACAGCGGCCCCGACCAAGTCGCCATCCACATCGGCGTGATCGCGAACTGAATCGACTCGCCTTCATGCGCCGTGCCGACCGCCTGTTCCAGATCGTCCAGCTCATCCGCGGGCGCCGGCTGACGACCGCGGCCTTCCTGGCGCAGCGCCTGGAAGTGTCGGAGCGCACCGTCTACCGCGATGTGGCCGACTTGCAGCACCAGGGCGTGCCGATCGAAGGCGAGGCCGGCGTAGGCTACCGATTGGGTGCGGGTTTCGACCTGCCGCCGCTCATGTTCACGCAGGATGAAGCCGCGGCCCTCGTCGCCTCGGCGAGGCTGGCCCAGAGCTTTGTCGATCCCGCCATGGCGCGCGACATCCAGACCGCGCTGGGCAAGATTCTCTCGGTACTGCCGCCGGCTGCGCGCGTTTCGGCCGAAAGCCTGGCGCTCTTCGCGCCGGCGCTCGCCATCGACGACGGCACGCGCTCCCGCTTGCAGACGCTGCGCGAAGCGGTGCAGTCGCGCAACAAGCTGCGCATGGACTATCGCGACGTCAGCGGCGCGCCGAGCCAGCGAATCGTCAGGCCGCTCGGCTGTTTCTATTGGGGCAGGGTCTGGACCTTCTCGGCCTGGTGCGAGCTGCGGCAGGACTTTCGCGCCTTCCGGATCGACCGCATCGACCAGGTCGACGTCCTGCCCGAGCGTTTTCGCGACGAGCCCGGCAAGACGTTGGCCGAAATGCTGCGGCGCTTGCAGGCGGATCCGACCGAGGCCGACACCTCTCGCGCCCCGTAGCGCATCAGAAATCGGACGAGCCGGCGGCCAGGTTTTCGAATTTGGTGAGTGGCTTGAGGAAAGCAAGCTTAATGGTGCCCGTCGGCCCGTTGCGATGCTTGCTGATGATCACCTCGGCCACGCCAGGCTCCTTGCTGTTCTTGTCGTAGTAGTCGTCGCGATAGATGAACATGATGATGTCGGCATCCTGCTCGATCGCGCCGGACTCGCGCAGGTCGCTCATCATCGGCCGCTTGTCGGTGCGGCTTTCCACGCCGCGGCTGAGCTGCGACAACGCGATCACCGGACACTTGAGCTCCTTGGCCAGCATCTTCAGGCCGCGCGAGATCTCACCCACGGCGGTGGCGCGGTTCTCGTCGCTCATGCTGCTCGACACGCTCATCAGCTGGAGATAGTCGACCACGATCAAACCGAGCTTTCCGTACTGGCGCGCGAGGCGGCGCGAATTGGCGCGCAGTTCGCTGGTGGTCAGGCCCGGGGTCTCGTCGATGTGCAGGGACACATTGCGCAACTTCTCGATGGCCTCGGTGAGGCGTGGCCATTCTTCGTCGCTGAGCTTGCCGGTGCGCAAGTGGCCCTGGTCGATGCGGCCGATCGAGCCGACGATACGTACCGCAAGCTGCGACGCGCCCATTTCCATCGAGAAAACCGCCACCGGCAGCCCCTCGTCGATTGCCACGTGCTCGGCGATGTTGATCGCCAGCGAGGTCTTGCCCATGGAGGGGCGCGCGGCGAGCACGATCATGTCCCCCGGCTGCAGGCCCGAGGTCATCTTGTCAAACTCATAGAAACCGGTGCGCACGCCCGTGATGTCGTTGGGGTTCTCCGCCATCTCGGTCACGCGGTCGAGCAGCTCGACCACCAGGGTGTCCATGCTCTGGAAACCCTGCTTCATCCGCGAGCCTTCCTCGCCGATGTTGAAGATCTTCTGCTCGGCCTCGTCCAGGATCTTGTCGACCGCCTTGCCCTGCGTATTGAAGGCATTGGTCGCGATCTCGTCGCTGGCGCTCACCAGCTTGCGCAGGATCGAGCGCTCGCGCACGATTTCCGCATAGCGGCGGATGTTGCTCGCGCTCGGCACGTATTGGGCCAGCGAGTTCAGGTAGGCCAGGCCGCCGATCTCTTCGGCCTTGCCGAGGTTCTGCAACTGCTCGTAGACCGTGATCACGTCGGCCGGCTTGCTGGCATTGACCAGCGTTCCGATGGCCGCGTAGATCAGCTTGTGTTCATGGCGATAGAAGTCGCCGTCCACCACCACGTCGCCCATGCGGTCCCACGCGCCGTTGTCGAGCAGGAGACCACCGAGCACGCTCGACTCGGCCTCTATCGAATGCGGTGGGATGCGCAGCTGCGCAACTTGACGATCAGCCGACGGGTCATTGTCGGCATAGGAGAAAACGGCGGACATGAACTTCCTTGCAACCTTGCATGCTAAGCCGCGCGGCGCGCGACGTCACGTGGACAAGGCTGTGAATAACAGGTGATCTTCCGGTGCAGCACGCGGGACAACACGGGCGAGCCAAAAGAAAAGCCGCCCGAAGGCGGCCCACAAGAACAAGGTCGCCGGTGCGACCTTGTTTTCTTCTTGCCGAAGGCTTAAGTGCTTTCGCCGTACACCGTGACCGTGATGTCGACCAGCACGTCGGTGTGCAGCGCAACGCTGACGGTGCTGTCGCCTACGGTCTTGATCGGACCGTTGGGCATGCGCACCTGCGACTTCGCGACCTTGTAGCCCTGCTTATTGAGCTCTTCGGCGATGTCGTGGTTCGTGACCGAGCCGAAAAGGCGGCCATCGACGCCGGCCTTCTGCGTCAGCTTGACGGTCGTGCCGCCGAGCTTCTCGCCCTGGGCTTGCGATTCGGCCAGCTTGGCGGCCGCAGCCTTTTCGAGTTCGACGCGCTTGGCTTCGAATTCGGCCTTGTTGGCTTCGGTGGCGCGGCGCGCGCGGCCGGTGGGGATCAGGAAGTTGCGCGCGTAGCCGTCCTTGACCTTGACGATCTCGCCGAGCACGCCGAGGTTGACGACCTTGTCCAGAAGAATGACTTGCATGGTGTCTTGCTCCTTAGACGCGGTGCTGGTCGCTGTACGGGACCATTGCGAGGAAGCGTGCGCGCTTGATCGCGGTGTTGAGCTGGCGCTGGTAGATCGCGCGCGTGCCGGTCAGGCGTGCGGGAATGATCTTGCCGTTTTCGCTGATGAAGTCGCGCAGCGTGTCGATGTCCTTGTAGTCGATCTCTTCGACGCCAGCGACGGTGAAGCGGCAGAAGCGCTTGCGCTTGAACAGCAGCGACTGGGTGTTGCGCTTCGGGCGCTTGTCTTTGTTGAATTTCTTGAACGTGGCCATTGCGGGACCTCTTTTCGAAAATTAATCTTGCTGAAAATCCTGGATGTGCAGCACGGGGTGCTTGCCGTTGCCCGGTGTCGCGAGGAAGCCCTGAAAACGCCAGAGACTTCCCAACGCCTGCCTCGCGAGCCGCTCGGCCACTGCGCCGAACGCCACGGCCTTGAGGGCCGCCTTGATCTGCCGGGGCCGGGCCGCTTCGGTCACCGTCGACTCGTGTTCGAGTCGCAGGTCGATGGCGGGCAGGCCGGCAGGCGTGAAGCGCAGGGTACCGAGTTCGGCGACGCAGGCAGTCAGCACGAGGCTGTTGACTGCGGCAGCGCTCACACCATCAGTTGTTGTTGGCGGCGTACTCGGCCTGCTGGGCCTTGCGGGCCTCTTCGCGCTCGACCGTCTTCATCATCGACGACGGACCGGTGTCGGCCTTCTTCTTGACCACGGTGAGGTGGCGCAGAACGGCGTCGTTGAACTTGAACGCGTGCTCGAGTTCGGCCATCACGGCCTGCTCGGCCTCGATGTTCACGCACAGATAGTGCGCCTTGTTGAGCTTGTTGATCTGGTAGGCCAGTTGGCGGCGGCCCCAGTCTTCGACGCGGTGGACCTTGCCGCCGCCGGCCGTGATCAGCCCCTTGTAGCGCTCCAGCATGGCCGGAACTTGCTCGCTTTGATCCGGATGGATCAGCAAAATGATTTCGTAGTGACGCATGGCACTCCTTGTGGATCTTCCGTGGAAGGGATAAAGCCACCTGCAGCGTCGGTCGCAGTGTGGCAAGGCAAAGCCGATTATTGTAGCAGGCTACCGCCGCCTGGGAAGTGCCTCGTGGAGTCGTCAGCCTTGCAGCGCGCGATCGAGCGCTGCTGCTTTCTCCGGTCCCACCGCGTCCCGGATCCTGGACGCCAGTGCGAGCAGTTCCTCGTAGGTCGAGGTGCCTTCGACCGACAGGTTCAGCCTGAAGCCCCGCAAGCCGAGACTTCCCGTGAGTTGGGTCGCTATGGGGTAGGCGTCCTTGTAGCGCTGCTGGTTCGAGCGCGCGGGGGCCGAAGCTTCCGCCGGGATCGGGTCGGGCGCCGCTTGCCGCGGCACTGCCTTCGGAATCTCAACCACTGGCGCCGCCGAGACCGTGCCCGCATCGGCGGTTCCGCCCACCTGCCCCAGCAACCCGAGTTCGATCATCTGGTCGATGTCCTCGCGCGCGATGCCGGTGCCGGCCTCGAGCACTTCGCTCACCGAGCGTTTGCCATCGCACAGGATGAATGCCGAGCGTTGGCGCGGCGTAAGCCGGATCGAACGGTCCTTGAGCGCCTGGTGCCCGGCTTCCGTCTTGACAAGAATCATGCTGTCCCCCGTCGGAAATTCCCGAGGCGATCGAGGTTTTTTATATGTATGTACTCGGTCTACGCTCTCGGGCTGCGCCCCCTTGGTCACAAGTTTGACACCAAAGATTCACTTGATTTCAAATACATCAGCCTGACGCGGGAATTACAGCCGATGTGTGTGACTAAAGTTGTAATGCGGCGGTAACCGGGGTCGCCGCCGCACTCTCACGTTCAGCGTTGCGCCAACTGCTGCCAGGTGTCGATCACGCTGTCCGGGTTGAGCGAAATCGACTCGATGCCCTCCTCGGCCAGCCAGATGGCGAAGTCGGGATGGTCGCTGGGGCCCTGGCCGCAGATGCCCACGTACTTGCCCTCGGCTTTGCAGGCCTTGATCACGCGGCTCAACAAGGCCTTGATGGCGGGGTCGCGCTCGTCGAAATCGGCCGCGAGCAGTTCGAGACCGGAATCGCGGTCGAGGCCCAGCGTGAGCTGCGTCAGGTCGTTCGAACCGATGGAGAAGCCGTCGAAGTACTTCAGGAACTCCTCGGGCAGGATCGCGTTGCTCGGTACCTCGCACATCATGATCAGCTTGAGCTCGTTCTCGCCGCGCTTCAGGCCGTGCTCGCCGAGCAGGCTCGTGACGCGCTCGGCCTGGCCCAGGGTGCGCACGAAGGGCACCATGATCTGCACGTTGGTCAGGCCCATTTCGTTGCGCACGCGCTTGAGCGCTTCGCATTCCATGGCGAAGGCCTCGCCGAAGTCGTGGCTCAGGTAGCGCGCGGCGCCGCGGAAGCCGAGCATCGGGTTCTCTTCTTCCGGCTCGTAGCGGCTGCCGCCGATCAGCTTGCGGTATTCGTTGGACTTGAAGTCGGACAGGCGCACGATCACCTGCTTGGGCCAGAACGCGGCGGCGATGGTGGCAATCCCTTCGGCGACCTTGTCGACGTAGAAGGCCCGCGGCGAGGCATGGCCGCGCGCGACCGATTCCACGGCTTTCTTGAGGTCGGCGTCGACGTTCGGATAGTCGAGGATCGCTTTGGGATGAACGCCGATGTTGTTGTTGATGATGAACTCGAGCCGCGCCAGGCCGACACCATGGTTCGGCAACTGGGCGAAGTCGAATGCGAGCTGCGGATTGCCCACGTTCATCATGAGCTTGATGTCGATCTCGGGCATCTCGCCGCGCTGGACCTCGGTCACCTCGGTTTCCAGCAGACCGTCGTAGATGAAGCCGGTATCGCCCTCGGCGCAGCTCACCGTGACCAGCGTGCCTTCCTTGAGCAGGTCGGTGGCGTCGCCGCACCCGACCACCGCCGGAATGCCGAGCTCGCGCGCGATGATCGCCGCATGGCAGGTGCGTCCGCCGCGGTTGGTCACGATCGCGGCGGCGCGCTTCATCACCGGTTCCCAGTTGGGGTCGGTCATGTCGGTCACCAGCACGTCGCCGGGCTGGACCTTGTCCATCTCGCTGATGCTGTGGACCAGGCGCACCGGGCCGGTGCCGATCTTCTGCCCGATCGCGCGGCCTTCGGCCAGCACCGCGCCCTTGGCCAGCAGCTTGTACCGCTGCTCCGCCTTGCCCTGCTGCTGGCTCTTCACCGTTTCGGGGCGGGCCTGCAGGATGTAGAGCTGGCCATCGGTGCCGTCCTTGCCCCATTCGATGTCCATCGGCCGGCCGTAGTGCTCCTCGATCACCAGCGCGTACTTCGCCAATTGCTCGACGTCGGCATCGCTCAGCGAATAGCGGTTGCGCTGCTCGGTCGGCACGTCGGTGGTCTTCACCAGCTTGCCGCTGGCCGCCTTTTCTTCGGCGCTCGCGAACTCCATCTGGATCAGCTTGGAGCCGAGATTGCGCCGAATCACCGCGCGCTTGCCAGCCCGGAGTGTCGGCTTGTGCACGTAGAACTCGTCCGGGTTCACGGCACCCTGCACCACGGTCTCGCCCAAGCCGTAGCTCGAGGTGATGAAGACGACGTCCTCGAAACCGGACTCGGTATCGATCGTGAACATCACGCCCGCGGCGCCCAGGTCGCTGCGCACCATGCGCTGCACGCCCGCCGACAAGGCCACGACGTCATGGGCAAAGCCCTTGTGAACCCGGTAGCTGATGGCGCGGTCGTTGTAGAGGGAGGCAAACACCTCCTTCATCTTGTGAAGAACGTCGTCGATGCCCACCACGTTGAGGAAGGTTTCCTGCTGGCCCGCGAACGAGGCGTCGGGCAGGTCTTCCGCCGTGGCGGAGGAACGGACGGCAAAAGAAGCCTCGGGATTTCCCGCGTTCAACTTGGCGAAAGCGTCGCTGATCGCCTGCTGCAGGTCGGAGGGAAAAGGCTGCGCCTCGACCATCGTGCGGATTTCGGCGCCGGCCGCAGCCAGCGCGCGCACGTCCTCGGTATCGAGGCTCTTGAGCTTTGCGCTGATCCGGTCGGCCAGGCCGTCGTGAGCCAGGAATTGGCGGAACGCGTGGGCGGTGGTCGCAAACCCGGTGGGCACGCGCACGCCCTGGGGCAGCTGGGAAATCATCTCGCCGAGGCTGGCGTTCTTGCCGCCGACCGACTCGACGTCGGTCATCCTCAGGTTTTCAAACGCCACGACCAGGGCGGTCGCTTCGAAGAGTGCAGACATGGGAAAGCTCCAGAAGTTAAAACCGGGGCAACATGCAGACGGCGCGACGCGATCGTTCTTTTTGCTCTGGGCGCAGGGGCGGTGTGCATGAAAGAAGGCATGGGGGTGGGGAAGGCGGGAGCGCATTCCCGATAATGGGCCGGATTGTAGGCGCCGCCCGCTTCGGCGCGCCGCAGGACAAGGCCGCCTCCCATGCACACCCGCACCGTATTCTTCGTTTCCGATGGCACCGGCATCACTGCCGAAACCTTCGGTAACGCCGTTCTTGCCCAGTTCGAGATGAAGCCGCGCCACGTGCGGCTCCCGTTCACCGACACGGTCGACAAGGCGCACCAGGCCGTGCGGCGAATC
This sequence comes from Variovorax paradoxus, assembly GCF_018614915.1. GTDB lineage: Bacteria > Pseudomonadota > Gammaproteobacteria > Burkholderiales > Burkholderiaceae_C > Variovorax > Variovorax paradoxus_K. The sequence continues at coordinate 161,414 of NZ_JAGGNU010000017.1, forward strand.
AACCACACGGCCGAAATCGAGGGCCTGCGGCCGATCGTCTTCACGACGCTGGCCAACATGGACGTGCTCGAGGTCATCGAGACAGGCTGCAAAGGCATGCTGCTCGACATGTTCGGCACCTTCGTGCGGCCGCTCGAGATCGAGCTGGCAATGAAGTCGAACCACCGCATCGGCCGCTTCAGCGACGTGAGCAAGAGCAAGGAATACAACGCGCGGATCCAGGCCATCGACTTCAGCCTGGCGCACGACGACGGCCAGAGCAACCGCGACCTCGACGGCGCCGACGTGATCCTGGTCGGCGTGAGCCGCAGCGGGAAGACGCCGACATCGCTCTACCTCGCCATGCAGCACGGACTAAAGGCCGCCAACTACCCGCTGATCCCCGAGGATTTCGACCGCCGGCAGCTGCCGCCGGCCCTGATGCCGCATCGCAAGAAGATCTTCGGGCTCACGATTCAGCCCGAACGCCTGAGCGAGATACGCAACGAACGGCGCCCGAACTCGCGCTACGCGAGCATCGAGAACTGCCGGCACGAGGTGAGCGAGGCCGAGGCGATGATGCGGCGCGCCGGCATCCGCTGGCTGTCGACCACCACCAAGTCGATCGAGGAGATCGCGACCACCATCCTGCAGGAGCTGCGGCCCGAGCGGCTGACCTACTGATTGGTTTTTACTAAGATCGATCTTATGATCTGCGGATGGCCTCCAAACCACCCGCTGATGCAATGCATACCGCCGTCCGGCTCAGGGCGGCCGCTTCGCAACTGACGCGCCAGCTACGTTCGCAGGGAAGCGCCGAGCAGCCGAGTTCGGCCCGGCTGAGCGTGCTCGGCCAGCTGTACCGGTGCGGCCCGCTCACGCCGACCGAGCTGGCGCTGCACGAGCGGGTCAAGCTTCAGACCTTGACGCGGCTTCTGGCGGAGATCGAAGCCGATGGCCTGGTGGAGCGTCGTGCCCACGAGGGCGACGCTCGCAAATCGATTCTGTCCTTGAGCGCTGCAGGCTCACGTCTGCTCGCCGCCGAGGTGCATCGCAGGGAAGCGTCGCTTGCATCGGCGCTCGCCACGCAACTGAGCGCCGGCGAGCGCGCGCAGTTGCTCGCGGCCTGCGCGCTCATCGACCGCGTGGTTAACGGCTTGGACCTCCGGCCTTCGACAGTCCCGGCAGGCCGCGCATGAAAGACTCCGCATGGCGGCAGGGCCTCCAATTCGCGGCCGCGGTGGTGCTCTCCTATCTGGCGTCCGCTGCCCTGCGTCTGCCTGAGAGTTTCTGGGCGGTGATGAGCGCATTGATCGTGATGCGCCCGAGCGCGGCCTCCACGTTCGATGCCGCTTGGGATCGGGTGCGCGGCACGCTGGCCGGCACGGGCTTGGGACTGTCCGGTGTCTGGCTGCAGCACCGCTTCGGCCTGGGGTCGACCGCGGCCACACTCGGCATCGTGGCGCTGCTCGCACTGGGAAGCGCCTGGTTTGCGTCGATGCGCAGCGCGCCGATCGCGGCGTTGATCGTGCTGTCCAGCGGCGGGATGGCGGGCCACCCCGCGCTCGCGGTGGCAGGCCTGCGCGTGGCAGAAATCGCGATCGGGGTCGCCACCGGGCTGGCGATTTCCATGCTGGGATTGGCCGTCGGCACACGCGCGCGCTTTGACGCGGCCTGCGCGTCGGTGCTGCGCCGCATCGCCGCCGACATGCGGCGCGATCTCGGCCCATTGCCGTCGATCGCGAAAGAAAAGGAAATCGCTGCCGGCGCGTCCAGGCTTGCGCTACGCGAACTGGCCGCGATCGCCGCAGGCGCAGAGCGCGAAGCCAAACTCCGACGCTGGCTGCGCCGTCGCGCGAAGGACGGCGCAGAGGACTTTGCCCGCACCGCGCGACTCGTGGCACGCATCACGAACGACGCCGCCCTGTTCGCGCGGCTGGCCGACAGCACACCGCCCGGACCCGACGAGGCGGCTTGGGCGGCACTCGCACATGCCGCGGGCCGTGCGCTTGAAACCAGCGCGGACAGTCTGCAGACACGCGATGCACCCGATCTTGCTGCGCTGCGCCGGTTCGCGGCACACGCCACACCCGACGCGGGTTCGCCGTCACCTTCTTCACCGATCCCGTGGATCGCGCCGGCCGCCAGATTGTTGCTGCAGGACCTGGCGGCCCTCGCTCGCCCTCGTCCGGCCGATATGGCCTGATCGCTCTCAGGCGGCCACGGCCTCTTCCGCCGGCGCCGAGGTGCGGATCAGGTGATCGAAGGCGCTGAGTGCCGCCTTCGCACCATCGCCGGCCGCGATGATGATCTGCTTGAACGGCACCGTCGTCGCATCGCCCGCCGCGAACACGCCGGGCACCGAGGTCTGGCCCTTCGCGTCGACCACGATCTCGCCATGCTTCGAGAGTTCGACCGTGCCCTTGAGCCAGTCGGTGTTGGGTACCAGCCCGATTTGCACGAACACGCCTTCGAGATCGACCCGGTGGCTCTCGCCGGTTGCGCGGTCCTTGTAGATCAGGCCGTCGACCTTCTGCTTGTCGCCGGTGATCTCGGTCGTCTGTGCGTTGATGACGACCTTGACGTTGGCCAGGCTCTTGAGCTTGCGCTGCAACACCGCGTCCGCACGCAATTGCGTGTCGTACTCGATCAGCGTCACGTGGCCCACGATGCCGGCCAAGTCGATCGCCGCCTCGACGCCTGAATTGCCGCCGCCGATCACCGCGACGCGCTTGCCCTTGAAGAGCGGGCCGTCGCAGTGCGGGCAGTAGGCGACGCCCTTGTTCTTGTACTCCTGCTCGCCCGGCACGTTGATGTTGCGCCAGCGCGCGCCGGTCGAGATCACGACCGAGCGGCTCTTGAGCGAGGCACCGTTCTCGAGCTTGATCTCGATAAAGTCCTTGCCCGGCACCAGCGCCGCGGCACGCTGCAGGTTCATGATGTCGACCTCGTAGTTGCGCACGTGCTCTTCGAGCGCCAGTGCGAACTTGGGTCCTTCGGTTTCCTTGATCGAGATGAAGTTCTCGATGCCCATGGTGTCGAGCACCTGGCCGCCGAAGCGCTCGGATGCGACGCCGGTGCGAATGCCTTTGCGCGCCGCATACACGGCAGCCGCCGCGCCGGCAGGCCCGCCGCCGACGATGAGCACGTCGAACGGATCCTTGCCGGCAATCTTCTTCGCCTCGCGTTCGACGCCGCTGGTGTCGATCTTGGCCAGGATCTCTTCCAGGCTCATGCGCCCCTGGCCGAACTCGGTGCCATTCAGGAACACGGTCGGCACGGCCATGATCTGGCGCTCCTTCACTTCGTCCTGGAACAGCGAGCCGTCGACCATGGTGGTCTTGATGCGCGGGTTCTGCACCGCCATCATGTTGAGCGCCTGCACGACGTCGGGGCAGTTGTGGCAGGTCAGAGAGATGTAGACCTCGAATTCGAAATCGCCGTCGAGTGCGCGAATCTGCTGGAGCACGGCTTCGTCGACCTTGGGCGGATAACCGCCGACCTGCAGCAGCGCCAGCACCAGCGAGGTGAACTCGTGGCCCATCGGAATGCCCGCGAAACGCGGGCCGTGGTTCTCGCTCGGCCGGTTGATCGAGAACGAGGGCTTGCGGTGGTTGTCGCCGCGGCTCTCGGTCACCTTCACCAGCGCGGACGACTCCGCCACATCCTTCAGCAGCGATTGCAGATCGCTCGACGCCTTGCTGTCATCGAGCGAAGCGACGATCTCGATCGGCTGCGTGATGCGGTCGAGATAGCTTTTCAGTTGTGCCTTGGTACCGGCGTCGAGCATGGTGAACTCACTTTGAAAATACGGGAACGGAAACGAAAAGGCCCGGGAGCGGCAACCGCGCCCGGGCCTGGCGCGAACGGCGAGTTAGATCTTGCCGACGAGGTCGAGGGAAGGCTTGAGCGTTTCGGCGCCTTCGGTCCACTTGGCCGGGCAGACTTCGCCGGGGTGGGCTGCGACGTACTGGGCAGCCTTCACGCGGCGCAGCAGTTCGGCAGCATCACGGCCGATGCCGTTATCGTGCACTTCGATGGTCTTGATCTTGCCTTCGGGGTCGATCACGAAAGTGCCGCGATAGGCGAGGCCGGCGTCTTCGCCCTCTTCGATGAGAACCTGGAAGGCGCGCGCGAGTTGCTGGCTGGGGTCGCCGATCAGCGGGTACTGGACCTTGCCGATGGTCTCCGAGGTGTCGTGCCAGGCCTTGTGGGTGAAGTGGGTGTCGGTCGACACGCCATACACCTCGACGCCGAGCTTCTGGAATTCAGCATAGTGGTCGGCGAGGTCGCCGAGTTCGGTGGGGCACACGAACGTGAAGTCGGCCGGGTAGAACACGACGACGGACCACTTGCCCTTGAAGCTCTCGTTGCTGACCGGGACGAACTTGCCGTTGTGATACGCGGTGGCCTTGAACGGGATGATTTCGGTGTTGATCAGGGACATTCAGTTTTTCCTTGGTGGCTAATGAAATGGAAGTGGCGAGTGATTAGTATAACTACCAATCCAGCCGTATTCATAGTTATGAACTATGAAAAAAATTGCGGCCGCCTATGGACGGACGAATGCGAACACCTATCACCATCAAACGCATGCAGACCGCGCAAGCATGGGTTTGCTTGCGTGCCGTCACGCGCGCCTCTCACAATCGATGTTTTCAAGAACAAGGAAGAACCATGAAGGGCGACCCACAAGTCATCGACCATCTCCAGGCACAGCTCAAGAACGAGCTCACCGCGATCAACCAGTACTTCCTGCACTACCGCATGCTCAAGCACTGGGGCCTGGACAAGCTGGCGAAGAAGGAATACGAGGAGTCGATCGGCGAGATGAAGCACGCCGACAAGCTCATGGACCGCATCTTCATGCTCGACGGCCTGCCGAATCTGCAGGACCTGGCGAAGCTGAACGTCGGTGAAGACGTGCCCGAGATCCTGCAATGCGACCTCGCAGCAGAGACCGGTGCCCAGGCCACCATCAAGGCCGGTATCGCCCACTGTGAAGCGGTACGCGACTATGTCTCGCGCGACTTGCTGCAGGAAATCCTGGACGACACCGAGGAGCACATCGACTTCCTCGAAACCCAGATCGATCTGGTCGACAAGGTCGGACTGCAGAACTACCTGCAGTCGCAGATGGGCGAGATCGAATAAAGGCCCGCCTCGTCGGTGGCCGTGGGACTTCGGTCCCCTTTTTTTTGGCTTCTCAGCCGACGTCGTTTTCTTCGACCGACTTCTTGCGTCCGGTGAGCATCGCCGCCAAGAGGTTTTCGCGGTGCCGCACACTCGTGAACACGACCCCCGCAACATGCAGTGCAATCAAGCCGACCAGCGCCCACGCGAGTGAGCGGTGCAGGAATTCGAGCCACGCCAAGCCCCAGAACATGTCGAGCGTGTAGAGCCAACCGGTTGCACCCACCGACGCGACGCCGAGCATCAACAGCAGCACCATCCATCCGCCAAGCGGGTTGTGACCCAGGTAGCGTCGTTCGGAGTGTCCGGCGATATCTATCGCATAGCGCCAAACCACCGAAGGCGCACGCACGAATTGCGAGAAGCGAGCGAAGTGGCCGCCGATCCACCCCCAGATCAAGCGCAGCGTGACGAGGACGAGACCGGCATAGCCTGCTGCCTCATGCAAGCGAAGCGAAGCTTCGCCCGTGAACCACGCCGTCCCCACTGCCGCGACGAGGCTCCAGTGCAGCAACCGTATCAGCGGATCCCAGACCCTCACCGTCTCATGCCTCACGAGGGCTGTTTGACCTGCCCGACCTTCTCGAACGTCTTGGGATGGAAGAAAGCTTCGACTCGTTGGCCCTTTTCGTCGAAGCCATAGACCTCATAGCAGCCGTTGAAGTTCTTGACCTGGCGCACCTTCCAGCCCTCACTGGTCAGTTTGCGCTGCAGCTCCATTTGCGGCTTCATTTCTTCCTTCGCCACAGTCTCGCACTTCACGGCGTCGTGATCGACGAACTGGGCGGATGCCGTACCAGAGAAGAGCGCGAAGGCGATCGCGGCGACATCGAGCCAAGTCTTTTTCATGGGAACTCCCCGTTTGCAAAGCGCACTTCGGCTCACACGTCGAGCCACATGCGAAGAAGGTTGTGATAGGTGCTGGTGAGGCCGATCACGCCAGGATCGGTCTCGCCGAAGGTGCTGCGCAGGTGCCGCAGGTGCGCGTCCATGTCGAACAGCAAGCGACGCTGCTCGTCGCTCCGTACCATGCTCTGGATCCAGAAGTAGCTCGCCGTGCGATAGCCGCGAGTCACTGCAAGCACCCGATGGACGCTGGTGCCCGGGTAAAGCACCATGTCGCCGGCCGGCAGCTTCACTCGCTGCTCGCCGAACGTATCCTCGATGACGAGTTCACCACCGTCGTATTCATCCGGGTCAGCCAGAAACAGCGTGCACGAGATGTCGGTGCGAACGCGCCCCGAGCCATCGCGAAGGAAGCGGACCGCGCTGTCGACATGATTGCCGAAGCTGTTGGCGCTGCCGCCATAGCGATTGAAGAGCGGAGGCGAGATCTGCTTGGGCAGCGCGGCCGAGAAGAAGATCTGGTTGCGTTCGAGGCCGCGCAACAACAGCTGCTGCAGCGCGCGCGTCTCGTCGCAGTCTTCACGCAGCTGTTCGTTGTTCTTCGCCTTCGCCGATTGTTCGCCGGCGGTCAGGCGCCCATCCTGCCAGGGCGCGCTGCGCAGGACGTCTCTCGCCTGACGGAGCTCGTCGGGCGAGAGGACTTCACGCACATGCAGCAGCATGATCCGAGAATAGCCTGTTTAGAACCGTGCGCCGATCGTGAACAGCACGGTCCGCGGCGTACCGGCGATCACGAAGCCCGGGTACAGCTGATCGCCATAGAGCTTGTTCGTCACGTTGGTCACGTTGATCTGCGTATACAGATCGGGCGTGAACTTGTACTCGGCCATCAGGTCGCCGACGACATAGCCCGGGGTGCTGTTGGCAAGGCTGGCGGCACCGGTCGCTCCTTGCAACGGACGATTCTCCGACGCGCCGCGCACGCCACCGGCGAAACGGAGCTTGGGCGTCGCCTGATAGCTGATCCATGCTGCGCCGCTGTGCTTCGGCGTCAGCCCGACGCGTGAGCCGACCGTTCCCGGTGCAACTGTACTGCCGGCTTGGTCGATGGTTGCCTTCGGGATGTACGAATAGGAGAAATAGATCTCCCACTGCGGCGTCAGGCGGCCGACCACATCAATCTCCAATCCTTGCGAATGACGCTTTCCCGATAGCAGGTAGGACTCGTTTGCGAAGTCGGAATCCGTTGTGCGTTCGTTGCTCTTCTGTGTGTGGAAGAGTGCAGCGCGTGTCGACAGTTTCCCATCGAGCCAATCGAGCTTGGCGCCAAGTTCGATGTTGCGGCTCTTCTCGGGCGGGGTGTTCGCAGTCTGCGGCGTCACGTACTGGTACGTATCTGCGGAGGAATTGAAAGAAGTGCTGTACGACAGGTGGTAAGACTGTGTGATCGAAGGTTGATAGAGCACGCCGGCGCGGTAGCTCCAGGCGCCCTGCGATAGATGGGTGCTCGCCACCGTCGGCAACGGGCTCCCTGGCGAATAGCGCTCGCGGGGATCACTGCAATTGGCTGTCTGCACGTAGCCGCGCGGCGCAGGCGTCGGGCGCGCGCAGGCGGGGTTGCTGTAGTTGTACTGATCGAAATCGCCGTTCAGACGATCGTAGCGGATGCCGCCAAGAATCTTCCAATCAGGCGCGACCTGGACCAGATCCTGGAAATAGGCGCCAAAGGACTTGGCCGAATAGGCGCTGGAATTTCGATAGACCGGCTCCAGGAAGGTGCCCGACAGTCCTGCCCCGTCGTTCGGTGTGCCGACGAGGGTGTTGGGGCGGCTGGCGAGCGCCCTGCCACGGAAACCGTTGTTGAAGAACGCGTCGTTCTGAAAACGGTCCGCCTCTTCCTTGGAGGCGTCGATGCCGGCCAGGATTTCATGCTTCGTGCTACCCCACGAAACGCTCTTGCTGTAGTCGCTCTGCACATAGGTGCCCTTGTACTCGTCCTTTCGCGGCGTCAAGCTGCTGCGCGTCAGGATGGTCGCATCGCTCAGGTTGGCGTAAGTGGTTGGCAGGCCAAAAGTCGTGCCGAATCCCGCCACCGACGACCACTGCGTTCGATCGAAAGTGCCGCTGCGAAGCTGGGTACGCAACTCACTGCCATCGTCGAAACGATGCGTCCAAGCGGCCGTGCCATAGGTCGCCTTGCCGATCAGCTGGTCTGCCGTGGTGCCGTAGAAGTTGCCCGGCCTGACGCGCGCAATGCTGCCCAGGCTGCCGATGATGGAAAGCCCATTGGCGCTGTACCCCGTGATGCCCTGTCTCCCGGTGGGCAGCCAGCGGATCGCTGCCAGCGGCACGTTGTCGACATCGAGGTGAAAGAGCCCGACAGTGAATTCGTCGCGCGTGCCAAGACCCCAGCTGTATGACGGTGCGACGCCGTACTTGTCGATCTTGGCGCCGCCGTTGTCGGCCTTGTTCCACATGGCGTTGAGACGAAACGCGGAATCCTCGCCGGTTCGCACGTTGAAGTCGCCCGTGGCGCGGTAGTAACCACGCGAACCGATGGTGCCCACCACGTCGGTCTGGTCCGCCAGCAAGGGCTTCTTGGTCACCTGGTTGATGACGCCACCCGTGGAACCGCGCCCGAAGATCATGGACGCCGAACCGCGCAACACTTCGATCCGATCCAGATTGAAGGTATCCCGGTCGTACTGCGAAGGATCTCGCATGCCGTCGATCAACAGATCCCCCACTGTTGCGACGGGAAATCCGCGCAGACGGATGTCCTGGTCGGTGCCGTTTTCAGTTGCCGCGAAAGTGATGCCTGCCGAGTAGTGCAATGCGTCCTTGAGCGTGTCGAGCTTGACGTCATCGATCAGCTTTTCGGTGATGACGTTGATCGACTGCGGGATGTCGCGGATATCCTGCGTCCCCTTGCCGATGTTCGTCTTCTTGGTCTGCACTTGATCCTTGCCCTGGATTTCAGCCTCTTCCTTCACCGTGATGGTGTTGAGCGTGCCGCCAGATACAGGAGGCGGCGACTGAGTTTGTGCCCAGCTGCTGACAGAGGCAGCGAGCATCAACGCGCCGAACGGCAGCATGGTCTGCTCTCGGGCGAGGTTCCGGGAAATCGAAGCGGAGACTGTGGACGAAGACAATGCATTGCGCGCTGCACGCGCATGCCGGCGAGCGGATTGAGACAAGGGAAGCCCTCCAAGGCCATTCGGCTGAGATATGGACGGCTGGCTTTTTGCACCAGAAAGGTGCATTAGGTGGCTTGCCGGAAACGATAGCGACGGAGTGTAAGTGAACGGTCTACGATTCATTCGCATTCGCAATGAATGTTGCAGCTGAGAGACAGCGGCAGCCGTTTGGGTTCGGTCAATGGGTGAGGTCGGGAAACAGGATAGTTATTGCAAATACGAGGAATTCGTATTTATAATCAAGTCCTCTATCAACAGCCAGCCAACTGCCGCCTCACCGCCATGATCGTTTGCGTATGTCGCCGAGTGTCAGACCGCGAAATCGCACGCCATGTGCGAGCCGGCATGACCTTCGACGAAGTGCAGTTTGAACTCGGCGTGGCCACTCAGTGCGGCCAGTGCGAAAGTTGCGCGCGCGACGTGGTCGCCCAGTGCAGTGCTTCCCACCCAGTCGCCGCGCTCAAACGCGAGTCGGAGCCGAGATCGATCCAGCTTGCCAACTCCATCACGGAAAGCAAGGCATGGAACTCTTCTCGGCACTCGGCGGTAGCCTGATCCTCGTCACCGGCTCGGTGTGGTGGATTCTTCGCAAGTAACTAGCTAGCGGTTCTGCTGCATCCGGGCACCTTCTGCAGGGCCGGCACTCGAATGTTTGATTGTGTCTGACCGCTTTTCCTCGTCTCCTCCCTCCGTCCTGGGCCTCTCGCGCAATGCCGTCATTGCTGGCGGCGTGGTGTTGTTTCACGTCGCGGCCCTGTGGGCGCTGCAGAGTGGCCTGCTCCGCCGCGCTGCCGAAGTGGTGATTCCGGTGGAAATCCTGAGCGAATTCATCGAGCCGCCCAAGCCGGCAGAACCACCGCCGCCCCCGCCGCCCGAGCCCAAGAAAGAAGTGACGAAGACGCCTCCGCCGCCCCGGCCGCAGGCGATACGCGAGCCCAAGCCCACGCCGGCACCCAATGCGCCGACGGGGAGCATCGAGCCGCCACCGCCGCCGGCGCCCATCGCGCCGCCGGCTCCGCCAGAACCGCCGGCTCCCCCTGCTCCACCGCCGGCACCGCCTGCGCCCAAGCTCATCGAGATCAGCCAGGGCCAGACGCAATACATCCGCGAACCCCGCACCACCTACCCGGCAATGAGCAAGCGATTGGGCGAAACCGGCACGGTGATCGTTTCGGTCTACTTCAACAGCGCAGGCTTCCCCAAGCGGGCCGAGATTTTCAAGTCCAGCGGCTATGACCGGCTCGACCAGGCGGCGCGCGAGGCAGCCATGTCATCGCAAGTCACGCCGATTAGGCAGCCGGGGGCCGACGAGGCAACCGTCTACCTGCTGAAGGCGCCTTTCAATTTCACAATTTCCCAATAGTTCCCGGAGCAGTAGATATGGATTCCCAATTTGGCTTGATGAACGTATGGGCACAGGGCGACTTCGTCACCAAGGCGGTCGCCTTGCTGCTGATCGGCATGTCGCTTGCGTCGTGGATCGTGATCCTGATCAAGGCGCTGGATGTCATCAAGTACAAGCGCCTCGCGAAGCACTCGCAAGATTTCTGGCACAGCGAAGACTTCGCGACCGCGCTCAACAAGCTCGGCAAGGACGACAGCAACCCCTTCCGCGCGCTGGCCCTCGAGGGTCGCGAAGCCGCAGCCCATCATCGCAACACCAAGGCCCATCTGCACGATGCGCTCGACGTGAGCGACTGGATCACGCGTGCACTGCGCAACGGCATCGACGAATTCACTGCGCGTCTGCAGACCGGCCTGGCAATCCTGGCTTCGGTCGGCTCGACGGCGCCTTTCATCGGCCTTTTCGGCACGGTCTGGGGCATCTACCACGCCCTGATGAGCATCAGCTCGGCCGGCCAAGCCACGATCGACAAGGTTGCCGGCCCCATCGGCGAGGCGCTGATCATGACGGCACTCGGCCTGGCTGTCGCCATTCCCGCAGTGCTCGGCTACAACGCGCTGGTGCGCGGCAACAAATTCGTGCTGACCAAGCTCAACAGCTTTGCGCACGACCTCCATGCCTACTTCGTGACCGGCGCGCGGGTCCAAAGCGGCGTCGAGGCCACTGTCGTTCCGCTCAAGAAAGGCTGAGCACCATGGCCTTCGGAACCCAGGACGAGCCCGACGAGGTGATGAACGAGATCAACATGACGCCGCTGGTCGACGTCATGCTGGTGCTCCTGATCATCTTCATCATCACCGTGCCGGTGATGAAGCACGCAGTGAACATCGACCTGCCCCGCGCCAGCAGCGAGCCGGAGCAGACCAAACCGCAGAACATCTTGTTCACCGTGGCTGCCGACGGCAGCTACTACTGGAATGAACAGAAGATCGAGGACAGCGAGTTGAAGACGCGGCTGGCAGCCGAGGCGGCCAAGGATCCGCAGCCCGAGCTGCACATCCGCGGTGACAAGGCAGTGCGCTATGAGCGCGTGGCGCAGGCCATGTCAGCGGCGCGCGAGACGGGGGTGCGCAAGATCGGCTTCATCACGGAGCCCGAAGCGAAATAGAGCCGCTTCGCAAGGCAAAAAGATCCATCGCGACGATTGACTTTTTATTGCGAATCATTATCATTCACCCATCGCTTCGATAAAGGGGATTCTTAATGCCAGCCACTCCCAACGCATTCACCGTCCTGAATCATCCCTCCCTCGACCACTCGGGCGGCGGTCGCGCCTCGGGCGAGGCGCCCAGCCCTCCTGCTCTTTTCGAAAGCAAGGAGCTTCTCAGGGGCAGCAAGATCGTCGGCATCATGCACAACGGCTCGCTCTATCGGCTGCAAGCCACCAAACTCGGCAAGCTGATCCTGACCAAATAGGATCAGCCCGCCCTCGTGCAAGTTTCATCGTGGGGCGACTCGAGGAGATTCATCTCCGAAGGGTCGTTTTTTGCTAGCCAACGGTTCGCCGACTAGCCAAGCTTTTTTTCACGTTGACCCCAAAAAGAAAACGCCGACCCGCAGGTCGGCGTTTTGCTTTGAAAAGCCCCGCGATCAGAGACCGAGCGCGGCGATACCCGCCTTGGCAATCTGCGCGTCTTCGTTCGACTTGACGCCGCTCACGCCGACCGCGCCGATCACGTGGCCGTCCTTGACGATCGGCACGCCGCCCTCGAGCAGGCCGTGCACCGCGGGCGCCGTCAGGAACGAGGTGCGGCCGCCGTTGATCATGTCTTCATAGGTCTTGCTTTCGCGCCTGCCCATTGCGGCCGTATGGGCCTTGGCGGGCGCGATGTGCGACGAGAGCGCCGCCGCGCCGTCCAGCCGCTGCAGCCACAGCAGGTTGCCGGCATCGTCGGCGATGGCGATGGTCACCGCCCAGTTGTTCTTGAGCGCTTCGGCTTCGGCCGCGGCAGCAATGGCCTTGACATCGGCGAGTTCGAGAAAAGACTTGGTCTTCATGGTCTTGCAAAAAGTGAACAAAGTCTTGAAGCATAGCGGCCCGGACTGCCGGACCCCGATCTCGCGTGGGCAGAACATGCTTTAGGGACATCCGGAAGCGGGTCTTTGCCGCGGCCCGCTCTTGCGGCAACCTAGAATGGCCCCAACTGCAGCGTTGCAGCCAACCTCAGGAGTTTCAGCAATGAACGACCGCGTCAACACCCTCGACACCTCCGTCGGCTACGGCCAGACGCTGCCGCAGGCGGAGCGCCAGCGCGTCCTGCGCAATACCTACTGGCTGCTCGCCCTGAGCCTGCTGCCCACCGTGCTGGGTGCCTGGCTGGGCGTCGCCACCGGCATCACCCGTTCGCTCAGCGGCGGCCTCGGCCTCATGGTTTTCCTGGGCGGTGCCTTCGGCTTCATGTTCGCCATCGAGAAGACCAAGAACTCGGCCGCCGGCGTGCCGGTGCTGCTCGGCTTCACCTTCTTCATGGGCCTCATGCTGTCGCGGCTGATCGCGATGGTGCTGGGCTTCAAGAACGGCTCCGAATTGATCATGACGGCCTTCGGCGGCACCGCCGGCGTGTTCTTCGTGATGGCTTCGCTGGCCACGGTGATCAAGCGCGATCTGTCGGGCATGGGCAAGTGGCTGTTCGTCGGCGCGCTGGTGCTGATGGTCGGCGCAATCATCAACGTCTTCGTCGGCTCGAGTGCCGGCATGATGGCGATCTCGGTCGCCGCCATCGGCATCTTCTCGGCCTTCATGCTGTATGACCTGAAGCAGATCATGGACGGCGGCGAGACCAACTACATCAGTGCCACGCTTGCGCTCTACCTGGACCTGTTCAATGTGTTCCAGAGCCTGCTGGCCCTGCTCGGCATCTTCGGCGGCGAGCGCGACTGAGCGCCTGGTCGACATCACGCAACAAGGGCCCCTCGGGGCCCTTTTTCATGCCCGATCGAATACCGCGATCGATTCCACATGCGCCGTGTGCGGGAACATGTTGACCACGCCCGCGAAGGTACAGCGATAGCCCGCCTGATGCACCAGGAGGCCTGCGTCGCGCGCCAGCGTCGAGGGATTGCAGCTCACATAGACAATGCGCTTCGGCGGCGACCAGCCGCCCTCGTGCAGCTCGACCTGCTGATGGAGGTCGGCAAGTGCCTTGGCCAGCGCAAATGCGCCTTCGCGCGGCGGATCGACCAGCCACTTGTCAGCGGCACCGTCGGCCACCAGCATCGCAGGCGTCATCTCGAACAGGTTGCGCGCGACGAAGCTTGTCGCGGCCAGCGCACGCCGGCCGGGCACGGCGGGCCGATTGCGCTCAAAGTTGTCGGTTGCCCGCGCGACCAGCGTATCGCTACCCTCGATGCCCAGCACCTCGCGCGCACGGCTCGCGAGCGGCAGCGTGAAGTTACCGAGACCGCAGAACCAGTCGATCACGCGCTCGTCCGATTGCACGTCGAGCAGGCGCAAGGCACGCCCGACGAGCGCGCGGTTGATGTGCGCGTTGACCTGCGTGAAATCGGTTGGCTTGAACGGCATCGTGACGCCGAATTCCGGCAACTCGTAGACCAGCGCGGGGCTCTGCGTCTCGAGGAGCTTGACCGTTTCAGGCCCTTTCGCCTGCAGCCACCATTGCACACCCGCGTGCTGCGCCGCGAACGCCTTGAGCCGATCGATGTCCGCGACGGAGAGCGGCTCCAGATGCCTCAACACCAGGGCGATCGCGCCGAGGCCGGCACCGCCCGGCGCATCGCCGCAAGCCAGCTCGATCTGCGGACAGGTGTCGCGCGCCGCCATCGAGCCGATGAGTTCGCGCAGGGGCATGAGCATGTCGCTGACCCTGGACGGCAGCACCGGGCACACCTGCATGTCCGCCAGGTAGCGGCTCTTGCGCTCGTGGAAACCGATCAGCACCGTGCCCTTCTTGGCGACGTAGCGCATCGAGAGGCGGGCGCGATAGCGGTAGTGCCAGGTAGGCCCTTCCAGCGGCCGCAGCATGTTCTCGGGGCTCACCTTGCCGAGATGCCACAGGTTGTCCTCGAGCGCACGCTGTTTCACCGCAACTTGCGCTGCGGCATCGAGATGCTGCATTTTGCAGCCGCCGCAGGCGCCGGGGTGCAGGCCGAAATGCGGACAGCCGGGCCGCACGCGCTGCGACGATTCGCGGCGAATCGCCGTCACGGTGCCCTGCTCCCAATTGTTCTTCTTGCGGTGCACGCTGAACTGCACCTCTTCGAAGGGCAAAGCGCCCTCGACGAACACCACCATGCCGTCGGCCTTGTGCGCTACACCTTGCGCGTCGAGGTCGAGCGACTCGACATGCAGCCATTCATCGCGGGCTTGCTGCTGCGCCGCTTTTTTCTCTATCGAATCCGTCATGCACGGATTGTCTCAGGGCCGA
This sequence comes from Variovorax paradoxus, assembly GCF_018614915.1. Taxonomy (GTDB): domain Bacteria; phylum Pseudomonadota; class Gammaproteobacteria; order Burkholderiales; family Burkholderiaceae_C; genus Variovorax; species Variovorax paradoxus_K. Next base: position 176,419 of record NZ_JAGGNU010000017.1, read on the forward strand.
GACGCTATAGAAGTGCGTCGCGCTGCACGCCCGCACGCGCGAGCTGCCGGCGCATCTTGGCGAGCGCCTCGTTCTGGATCTGCCGCACGCGCTCCCGCGTGAGGCCGAGGCGCACGCTCAACACCTCCAGTGTCTCGGGATCGCGGTCGTGCAGGCCGTAGCGGCCTTCGAGCACCTCGCGCTCACGTTCGCTCAGTGCAAGAATCCATCGATCGAGAAGCTTCTCGACCTCGTGCGTCTGCGTCACGCCCGTCGGATCTGCGCCCTCGTCCTCGGAAGCCACCGTATCGGCCAGACTGAAGCTGTCGTCGCCGCGATCGCTGCCGGCATCGAGCGAACGCGGTGCCTCCGAGAGCGCCATCAGCTCTGCCACAGACTGCACATCGCGGCCCAGCAGCGCCGCTACGTCTTCGACGCGGACACCGTCGGGCCGGCGGGCAATGAAATCGGCGTCTCCTTCCAGCGCACGGCGCGCGCGGACCACCTGCTGCAGCTCGCGGACCACATGCACCGGCAGCCGAATTGCGCGAGCTTGCATCATCGCCGCACGTTCGATCGATTGGCGGATCCACCAGGTCGCATAGGTGGAGAAGCGAAAGCCCCGCTCCGGCTCGAACTTGTTGATCGCATGCATCAGGCCGAGGTTGCCCTCCTCGATCAGGTCCGCCAGCGGAACACCGCGGCCGAGATAGGCCTTGGCGATGTTGACCACGAGCCGCAGGTTGTGCTCGATCATCGATTGCCGCGCTGCGAAATCGCCGCTGCGCGCGGCGCAAGCGGTCTGGTATTCCTCGTCGGGGGTGAACAGCTCGGTGCGTCGGATCTCGCGCAGGTAAACGGTCAGCGAGTCGCCGCCTTCACCGCCCAGATCGACCGGTGCCGCATCGCGTGAAATCTCTTGCAGAGCCTCTTTGTCCGCGCGGGCGACAGGATCATCCGCAGGAGCGACGAGGCTCGCGGGCCTGTAGGGCCGGAACGCCGAGGCGCCGCCGTTGCCCGCCACGCGCCGCACGACCGGGATGCGACGAGGGACGGAGGCAGCCATGCATGACCCTAGCGCGCGGGCAGGTAGCGTGCCGGATCGACCGGCTTGCCCTGTCGGCGGATTTCGAAATGCAGCTTCACGCGATCCGCGTCGCTGTTGCCCATTTCTGCAATCTTCTGGCCCTTTTGAACCGACTGGTCTTCCTTCACCAGCAATGTCCGGTTGTGCGCATAGGCAGTGAGGTAGGTATTGTTGTGCTTCAGGATGATCAGGTTGCCATAGCCCCGCAAACCGGCGCCGGCATAGACCACTCGCCCATCGGCCGCGGCAAGCACCGAGTCGCCGGCCTTGCCGCCGATGTCGAGACCCTTGTTCTTGGCTTCGTCAAAGCCCGCAATCAGCGAACCCTGCGCCGGCCAGATCCAGCCCACGTCTTCATCGCCGGATGCCGTGGCAGCCGGCGCAGCAGGCGAGGCGGTGGCAATGGGCGGGACCGGGGTGGGCTTGGTGGCCGCACTGGCCGCGGCCGCGGGGGCCGCTGCGCCGGACGATGGCGCGACGGCGGTCTGCGTAACCGGCCGCGTCACGGCGCCCGAGCCTTCGGTGGCGCCCGATGCAGTCCCCGGTGCCGCAGCGCCGGCCGGCGGGATCACGCGCAGCACCTGACCGACTTCGATCAAATCGGGATTGTCGAGATTGTTCCATCGAGCAATGTTCTGCCAGCTCTGGCCGGTCTCGGTGCCGATGCGGCGGATGGTGTCACCAGGGCGCACCGCGTAGTAGCCGGGCTTGCCGTAGTTCTCGATGCCTGGCAGCGGCTTGCCCGAAGCGTCCGTGGTGATCGGCGGGACACCGGTACCACCCGTCACGGCAGCCGGTGCACTGGTCATCGTGCCGCGGTCCTCGACCGGCACGGGGCCGCGCCTGGCGGCACACCCCGCAATCAAGAGCGCGACCAGCAGCGTCACGCCGGCAAGCCAGCCCCGATTGCCAATACCCAGCATGTGTTCTTCCTTCAAGCAATTCCCGATTTTAGGGGGACAAAGTGAACCGGCTCAAGAATGCGGCGCTCCACTCCCCGCGCTGTTTTGTCGATCACGACAAGGGCTTGTTTGCCGACTGCGGACTGCGTCGGCGCGACGATGCGACCGCCCACGGCCAGCTGCGCGATCCATGCCTCCGGCACCGCTTCTCCGCCGGCCGCCGCGATGATGCCCGCGTAGGGCGCACCCTTCGCATAGCCCGCCATGCCGTCGCCCAACAACAGATGCACTGTGGCCAGCCGGAACGATCGGAGGTTGGTGCGGGCCCGCTCGTGCAATCCGCGCAGCCGTTCGATGCTGTAGACCTCGGTCGCAATATGGCTCAACACCACGGCCTGGTAGCCGCAACCGGTGCCGATCTCGAGCACGCGGCCCAGGAGGCCGGCGGGCTTGTTTGCCAATGCGGGCGCGCCAAGCAGCAGTTCGATCATGCGGGCCACCACATTCGGCTTCGAGATGGTTTGGCCCAGCCCAATCGGCAGGCTCGTGTCTTCGTAGGCCTGGTTGACCAGTGCGCTGTCGACGAAAAGATGACGCTCGACGGTGCCCATGGCGCGCAGCACCCGCGCGTCGGCGATGCCCTGCACGGCGAGCCGCTGGACCATGCGTGCGCGCACCGCGTCCGAGGCCATCGATGGCGTGTGATGGACGAGCGGCTTGACCGGCACGGCGGACGTGCGCCCGCGCGTCACAGCCGACGCGGTGGGCGTGAGCCGCACGGGAAATCCGGGTCGCTGACTCGCCATGTCAGGAGGGCTCGCCCAGGCGAGCCACTGTCTCTCGCCACTGGCCCAGGTTGGCATGGTCGGTCAGATCGATCTGCAACGGCGTGAGCGCAATGTGACCGGCCGCCGTTGCATGGAAGTCGGTGCCCTCGCCGCTGTCCTTGGCGCCGCCCGCTCCCGCGATCCAGTACATGGTCTCGCCGCGCGGGCTGTCCTGCGTGATGACCTTTTCGGCTGCATGGCGGCGCCCCAGCCTGCAGACCTTGACCGATTTCAGCTCGTCGAACGGCAGATTGGGCACGTTGACGTTGAGCAGAAATGCGCCGCTCTCGAGCATGCGTTCGCGCTCGATCTGCTCGACCAGCCGCCGCGCCGCGCGAGCCGCCGCGTCGACATGGGCCCAGCCCTTTTCGATTTGCGAGAACGCGATCGCGGGGATGCCGAAAAGATAGGCTTCCATGGCGGCGCCGACGGTGCCCGAGTAGATGGTGTCGTCGCCCATGTTGGCGCCGTTGTTGATGCCGGAAACCACCAGATCGGGCCGGTAGTCGAGCAGGCCCTTGAGTGCGATGTGCACGCAGTCGGCGGGCGTGCCCGTCACGTAGCGAAAGCCGTTGTGCGCGGTGTGCACATAGAGCGGCGCTGCCAGCGTGAGCGCGTTCGACTTGGCGCTGTTGTTGTGCTCCGGCGCGACCACTTCCACGTCCGCCACGTCCTTCAGTGCATCGTGCAGTGCGACGATGCCGGGAGCCTGGAAGCCATCGTCGTTCGAAATAAGTATCTTCATGTCGTCGGTGAGTGCGCGCGATTGTAGGCGGCCGGGGCGTCACGACAGGGACAATGCCGACCGCCCAGCCCGCCTATCATGGCCCGGATTCATTGCCCCGAAGTCCACCCCCAAGGAGACACGAGCATGCACGCATGGCTCTGCGAAAACCCCATCGGCGTCGACGCGCTGACCTGGAAAGAACTGCCGACCCCGGCACCCGGCCCAGGCCAGGTGCTGATCGAGATCAAGGCCGCCAGCCTCAACTTCCCCGATCTGCTGATCGTGCAGAACAAGTACCAGATCAAGCCGCCGCTGCCATTCGTGCCGGGGTCGGAATACGCGGGCGTGGTGGCGGCTGTCGGCGAAGGCGTGACCCATCTCCAGGTCGGCCAGAACGTCGCCTGTCTTTCGGGCACCGGCGGCTTCGGCACCCACACGCTCGCGCCTGCTGCGCTCTGCATGCCGCTGCCCGAGGGCTTCGGTCATGTCGATGCGGCGGCGTTCATCATGATCTATGCGACATCGTGGCATGCGTTGATGGACCGGGCTCAGCTCAAGGCCGGGGAGACCGTGCTGGTTCTCGGTGCAGCCGGCGGTGTCGGCACGGCTGCGATTCAGATCGCGAAGGCCGCGGGCGCCAAGGTGATCGCCGCAGCCTCCACCGACGAGAAATGCGAACTCTGCAAATCCATCGGCGCCGATCTCACGATCAACTACACGACGCATGCGCTGCCCAATGGCTTTCGCGAGGCCATCAAAGCGGCGACCGATGGCAAGGGTCCGGATGTCATTTACGACCCCGTCGGTGGAGAATTCGCCGAGCCGGCCTTCCGATCGATCGGCTGGCGCGGACGCTATCTGGTCGTGGGTTTCGCCGCCGGCCCCATTCCCTCGCTGCCATTGAATTTGACGCTGCTCAAAGGTGCGTCGCTGGTCGGCGTGTTCTGGGGGGATTTCGCCAAGCGCGAACCCAAAGCCAATGCGCAGATGATGGCCGAATTGGCGAAGTGGTACGACCACGGCAAGATCAAGCCGGTGATTGACCGCACCATGCCGATGGCCGAGTTGAAGGCTGCCTACGCGCACATGGGTTCGCGTGGGGTCAAAGGCAAGCTCGTGATGGTCAACTGAGGCTTTCCCCAGCCAATAAAAAAGCCCGCGCATGCGGGCTTTTTTACGCTGGGGTTCGCAAACCGCCTACTTGATCTCGAAGTCCGACAGCGACTTGCCGGCGGCCAAGGCCTCCGTAATCCAGCGCGGCTTGCGCCCACGCCCGCCCGACCATGTTTCACCCGTGGGGCTGCGATACTTTGCAGCCGCTTTGGGTGGCACCAATCCGGCACTGCGCTTCCCGCCACGCGCGGTCAGCTTCAGATCGGCAGCAGTCAATCCAAATTCTGCGATCTTCTTGCGCAGCTCCTCGACCACACCGGCGCGCTCTTGATTGCGCAGTTCCTCGGCTTGTTTGCGCAATTGCGCAATCTGCTCGTCGTGCTTCTTGATCTGGGAATTGATGTCGGCAAGGGTTGAAGCCATCGGTGGAATCCTCCGAATTGGAAAGTAAAAATTCTAATTCAAATCCCAATTGCCGCAAGTGAGCGCCAAAAAAAAAGCGCCGATCGAATGATCGGCGCTTTTGTCATGGGGGTTTGGGGTGGCTGATGGGACTCGAACCCACGACGACCAGAATCACAATCTGAGGCGACGAACGAGCATCCATGCGGGTTCCCGTGGTGTTCCTGGGAATTTTCAGCCCCCAACGCATCACGGTTTCATGCGGGTTCCCGCGGGGTCGTTCCCACGCGCGAAGGCTCGACTATACCGGCGATTTGGGTGCCTGCGGCGCAATCCAATACACCCACATGCCACGAATCCATGCAGCCCCGTAGAGCACACTGACCGCGAAGATCCCCCATTGCGAAGCCTTCCAGCTGGCCCAGAACCAAAAGGGCTGGCCGATGATGCCGAAGATGCAGGCCCATCGACGCCAAGCCTCGCGCCGCTCTTGAGAGAGCCACGCGGCAAGGGCTCCAAGGATGGGGATTGCGATTTGGTCAATGGGCATAGTGAATTGTGCCGGTGGGGGGTGCACTGCGGCGCGCTTGGTTTGCACAAGAACAGGGGCCGCGTTAAAATCTTGGCACCGTGTCCCAGACAGGCAGTGCTTACTAGGTTGTGCGGTGTCAATGTCGGCTGAAAGGCCGTCAAGTACGAGAGATGGAAATCGGAGCCATCCCCTCCTAGTCGGCCCATCAAAGCCCCGTTGCTTAACGCTTCGGGGCTTTGTTGTTTCTGCCGCGCAGTCCCTCCGGGACGACGCTGCGGACTTCATAGCCGTCGTCGGTGCTTTTCAGCGGCATGCGTGCATCGAACGTTCGCCCCGACACCGGATCGCTCACACCCGAGTTCAAGAGCGCAGGGAACTGCCCGCCCTTCGATGGATCGAGGTTCGGCCTGGCGCGCTTCGCCATCGCCTGCTCAGTGAACAGCGCCACGTCCTCGGGACTGAAGCCCTGATCGATCAACCGGCGCTCGACCAGGTGCCGATAGGCGTCATCCGTCATGTACACGTCACGGCTCGCGGCTTCACGGCCGAAGAGAGCGTCGAGCCCCTTCCCCTGCCCTTCGGTGACATCGCCCAACCGATACCGACCGCTCGATGTGCCGCCCTGCAGATCCGACAGCAGGCGGGCCTTACCCTTCGGGTCGATTGCGCCGAACTGCCCCACGAGCGACGGAAGCGAGCCGCGCGAGGGCATCAGCGCAGGCAATGCGTCAGCAGCCATCGACATGCCGCGTGCGCCCTTCACGGCTGCACCTGGCCCCGCCATACTGGCGAGGAACTCGGCGAGAGGTTGCCGCTCCGGCGATACCATGCCGGCGTCCTGCATCTTCTGCCCGAGCCACTCGGAGCCGCCGACGGGCGCGGTGATCGGTTGCGGCATCTGGTCAGCACCGAGCAGGCCCAGCTCGTGACCGAGCACGCCGCCGCCCATGAGCCCCGCATTGACGACGCCTGCGGTCAGATCCACGGGTGCGCCGAGCAAGCCACCGACGATGCCGCGGTTTGCCGCATCGCGCAGGCCGCGCCCGGTGCCGCGGCGAAAGTCTTCGTCTGCCAGTGCGTCGAGTAGCCCCATTACTTCGCCCCCGCTTGCTTGATCGATTCCGTGAGAGCGGCGCCGATGCGGTCGCCGTTGTCCTTGCTGCCCTTGCTCGAGCCGTAGAAGAACGAGACCACCTGCTGCGCGTTGGCGGCCACGTAGCCCACCACGGTGCCGATCAGGCCGGCGCACACGGCGAGCGTGCCGGGGTCGACGGTCATCCTTCCTGTCATCAGGAAGAAGCAGCCGGTCAGCACCAGCCCCATGAGCAGCGCGAAGGCGCTCAGGATGATGCAGCCGAGCACGAAGACGTTCTCATCCTTGCCGAAGGTGTGCCGCGCGTCCGAGGTGTCGGCGATCAGCGCGGCATCGGCGGCCTGGTTGATCTTCAACACATCGATGTCGAGCTCACGCATGCGGATGGCCAGCGCGTTCTCGGCCTGCTTGATCGCCACGATCTGCTCGGGGCCGAGCCGACCCCTCGATAGCACTGCAGCCAGGTCGGCCTCGGTCGCGTCCTTGTTGCCCAGCAGCGCGCCAGCGAGCTCCGCGATTGCAGCGCCGGCCAGCGGCCCGGCCAACACAGTGCCCAGCACCGGGGCGATGCCGCCCACCAGCTTCTTCCAATCGAGGTCGGCCACGGTCAGACCCCCAGCGCTTCGCGCGCCTGCTGGTGATAGCCCGGCCAGGTCTCGGGATGAGGCTTGCCAGGACGCCAGCAGCGAACCGCATAGAGCTTCCACGCGCCGTCAACATCATCAACGTCGGGCAGCGGCAAAGCATCGGTGAAGAGCAGCAACCGCGCAGCACCAGCGGCCAGCACGTCGTCGTTCTCGATCGCCTCCCAGATCTGCCGCACGCCGAACGGCACGCTGCGCAGTAGGCAGATGTGTTCGAGGTGTGGGCGGCTCGCGGCATGGTTGTAGATGCCTTTGATGCCGCCGCCCTCTTCCTGCTGCCAGAACGAGCGCGCCGGCCCCTTGCGCTTGGTGCCGTTGAGCACCTGATACCGGTGTTCGAATTTGCTCTCCTGCAGGCCGATCGCGAGCAGCATCACGCGCGCTTCCACAGAATCCATGCGCGCGGGCAAGAGCGCGAGCGCCGGACTGATGGCCGTCGCCAGAATTTCGTCGAGAGTCATGACAGATCCCCCGGCTTCGTGACCATGCCACCGGCCCAGCGCTTCATGCGCTTGCCGAACTCGGTTTCCTCGCGCCACCACTTGCGCACGAGATAGAGAACTTGCAGGACCCCGAGCACGACCGCAATGGCCGTTGTCAGGCTCAACTGCTGCCACCAAGCAATGAAGCTCGCCGGAGCCTGGTACATCAAGTTGATGGCGATGTCCTTGATTTCTTGCTTCATTCGCCACCCTCCCCGGCCGCCTTCTTCATCTCGTCGATGATTCGCTGTGCGGCCTGCAGGTGCTCGTTCAGCGTGGCCTGCAGCGCCTCCACGCGCTCACCCGCAGGCGCCTCGGCAGGCGCTTCTGCCGGCGCTTCTGCTGGAGCGGGCAGCGCGCGCAGTTCCCAGTCGTTGGTCGCCGGCCGGTAGAAGGGCCACTCGATGGCCGTGTCGTGCTTCGGCGGCGGGTTCTCGCTGGACCAGGCCGGCGCGATCACCGTGCCCGGCTTGAGCTGGCAGAAATCGCAGGGCGTGCCGCCGGTGTACGCGAGGGTCACCGGGTCGTAATTGAAGACGTACATGGTGGACCTCAGTACTTGATGTAGAAGGGATACGCGAGGTTGCGGGGATGGCCGTCCGCGCTGCCTTGGTTCTGGATCGAGATGCCGGTGCCGGCACCGAAGATTGCGATATTCGATCCGTTCAAGTTCACCGTGATGTTGTGCGCGTGGTTGCCGGCCGCGTCCGTCGCGCGCGTGATGTTCTGATTCGCCACGTTGAAGCCGGCGCCTGCGCCGAGCAGGATGTCTCCCGGGCCGACGTAGGTGTGTTGGTGATTGCCTTGGGCGTCGGAAGAGGCGCCGTGAATGTGCCCGGGATCGGAAACCCCGTGCGCGTGCGTCGGGTCGCTCACACTGTGGGCGTGCACCACGTTCGCGTGATCCTGATAGACGCCCAGCGCGCGGCCGATGTCGAGCCCGCGCGACTCGTCCAGGCCGCGGAAGAAAGTCCCGCGCGCGTCCGGCAGCCGGAAAGTCGTCGAGCCGTCGCCCACGGAGAACAAACCGCTGCTGCCGGCGGCCCATGTGGCCTCGCTGACAAGCCCCGACGAGGTGGCGAAGGCGAAGAGATCGGCATAGGTCGTGCGCGAGATCAAGGCGCCGTTCAGCTTGAGAAAGCCGAGCGGTGCCGTCGCGATCGGGAATGGCAACACTGCACCGGTTCGAATGCCCGCCCCGTCACGCAACTGCGCGACGAAGCTGCAGAGAAACCGGATTGCGTCATCCAGCGTCGAGGGTAGGTCGGTTGCGCCGTCCGGCCCGTTGAGGGCGGGATTGACGTTGCAGGCCGCCAAGGTGGTAACGATTGCCATGTGTGGCCCTCAGAAATGCGAAAACCCGCACGCGGCGGGTTTCGGGTGGTTGCAGGGGGCGCGCTCTAGAATGCGCCGATGGAAAGTCTGTTCAGCGAGTACCTGATGTGGAAGGCCATCGGCCTCTGCGTGTTGGCGTTCGTCGTGAACTTCGTCTACACGCTGGTCACTGGGAAGTCGCTAACAGAGGCGCGGCGCGATAGATCAAAGGACTGAGCGAGCTACCGCCGGCAAGCCCGAACGGGCGCCCGGCGCTGACGCGCTGATAGGCAGCAAGGGCCTGTTCCAGCGCCTGCGGGTCCGACATCAGGGCGCCCAGGCGATCGACCTTTCCCCGCTTCGCCGACTGCCGCAGTGCATCCAGCATCGGGCCGGTGAACTTGCCGATCAGCGGCGTGCGGCTGGCGGCCACGTTGACCCATGGACGATCCAGGAACCCCAGGCCGAGCGCGCTCTGCACGTTCTGCGCGGTGTTCGATCCAGTGGCACGGCCCAGGTTCTCCGCTGCATCCGCGCGCGCCAGATCTCGCCCGACGGCGCTGAGCCCAGCGCGTTCGCCTTCATTGAAAAGGCCGTTGATCGCACCCGATCGCGCCTGTAGCCAGTCGTTGAACTTCGAGTTCGTGAGCCGGCCCAGACGGTCGGTCTGGTTGCCTGCATCGGTCACGGCATAGTTCTTCAGGAGCCCCGTCGTTTCAGGCGTCGCGACGCGCTGGAAGGCCGCCATGTCATCGGCCTGCGAGAGACGCGGGCTGAAGAACTTCGGCGCGAGCTCGGCGCCCTGCGCGGCCGGCTGGCCGTCACCGCCCTGGCGGAAGATCGAAGCCTGCGGGCCAGTGCGGAAGCGCTCCATCCGGTCCTTGTGCAGGGCCAGAGCGTCGCGCCAGGTGTCAACGACATCGGCCGGGAAGAACTCGCCGTCCCTGCCGTTACCAGCGGCCACGTCGTCGACCTTGGCATCGATGTCGCGGCGCATCTGGTCCAGCGCAGCAGCCTCGCGCGTGCGGCCCTTGGCTTGCGCATCGGCGTGCGCCTCGCCGATCGAGCTGCGCAGGTTCTGCACCTCGCGGAACGAAACCGGCTTCGGGACCGTCGCTGCGCCCGGCGCGTCGCCCATCGCACCCTCGAGCCCCGCGCGGAAAGTGTTGCTGCGGTCAGCGCCGATGGCATAGACCTTGTTCCCTGCCGCGTGCTCGCGCAGCACGTTCATCAGCGTCGCCGGGTCGGCGTCGGGCAGGAAGCCCTGCGCATGCATCGCTTCGGCCAGCGTGTCGGGCGACTGCCCGCGGCCGTTCTGGATGATCGAGCGCAGGTTGCCCGTCTGCTTCAGGTCGCGGATCTCGCCGGCCAGCAGCTGCGCGCCTCGCGAATCCTGCTTGATGCCGCCCAGGCTCTTGATTGCCTGCACGATGTCCTGGCCCTGCCGGCGCACGCCAGGCACAGCCGAGGGCTTCACAGCCTCGATGGTCTCTTCACCGATGCCGCGGGCCGTATCGATCGCGCGCTGCGCGTTGCCGCCGCCGTTGAAGGTGCCCGGCCCGAGAAACTTATTCTGCGCCGCACGCATCTCGGGGATCGGCAGCAGAAAGCGAGTCTCGTCGAACGGATCGACCGCATCGAACGCGGCTTGCGTGCGTGCACGCGCAGCTTCGTCGGCCGCGCGCACCTGCGGCCCGAGCGTGTTGCCGAAGTTCTCGCGCGCCTGCTGAACTGTGCCCGTCGTCGGCGAGACCCGGCGCAGAGTGTCCTGGCGTGCCACCTCCTGCGCCTGTTCGGCAGCGAGCAGGCTCGTGTCGCCCGAGTTGCGCAGAGTGCGTCCGAGTTGGCTAATGCCGGGGTTCTGCAGGATCTGCGGCACCGTGGCGACGCCGCCCCCGCCTGGCTGCTGCACGATGTGCGGGCCTTCCTGGCGCAGCGCGGCGCGCACAGCCGGCAGATCGTCGGCGTTCAGCGCTCCCGCTTCGAGGATCGACGCGGCATCCTTCGCGCGCTGCGGCGCGAACGTCGAGCGCAAGCCACGCGCGGCCCAGTTCCCGACTTGGCCGGCCGCTTGGAAGCCAGGAGGCAGAACCGCACCCCACAGCGCGCCCGAACCGGCAGTATCCGGATCGACCAGGCCAGCCGAGACGCCACCCTGCACGCCGCCGCCGGCCATGCGCGTGCCGACGTTCAGGAGCTGGCCCGTCCGCGTGGTGGGCGCCATCCCGGTGCGGAAGCCCCCAGTCGAGATTGCATCGGCCAGCGGCGCCAAGCGCGGCAGCACGCCGCGCATCACGGTGCCGATCGCGCCACCTGCGGGCGCCGTCGCCGCGACGTTGCCGATCAGCCGACCGCCGCTGAAAGACGGGCTGGCGTTCTCGGTGTTGAACTGCTTGAGCCCCGCTTCACGCTCTGCGTTGAACTGTTCGGTGTCGGCCTGCGGCTTCGTGCCCGTGATGAGATCGGACAGCCGCATATCCGGGCGCCGGCCCGGCAGCCCCGCGGTCAGCGGCGACTCGGGCAGCGAGGTGATCAGATCAGCGCCGGTCTTCGTGCCGCGGTTCATGATCGTGTTTCCGACATCAGCGAAGCCCGAGGGGATGCCCTTTGCGAATTCAGCGGGATCGATCTCCACGCCGAAGGCGGCGAGCGTCGGCCCGATGATCGGGATCGCGGCGGTGCCGAACTTGTTCACGGCGCGCTTCGTCGTCATGCCCTTGGGCTTCGGCTCGTCGTCCCACTGGACGGCCGACTCATCGATGCGGCCTTTCGCGGGCGTGTCGTCCCACTTGACCAGGCTTTCATCAATCGGCATATGCGGTGCTCCCGTCGCTGTACTTCACGACCTTGCGACCGTTCAGCATGCCGGTCTTCACGATCGACTTGCCGCCGCCGTTGGTCTCGCCGGTATTGAGCGGCGCATACTTCCGCTGGATGCGCTCGACTTCATCGAGTGCGGCGAGACGCTGTTTCGGAGGCAGCGAGCGGTTTGCCACGCGGCCGGCCTGCGTCTTGTATTCCTCGCGGTCGCCATCGGACTGCGGGCCTTCCATGCGAGGAATGTTCTTCGTCAGGTTGCCGGCGATCGGATCAAGGCGCGATGCCACCTCGGCGCCGTCTGTCGTGTAACCCACCTGATTGCCCATGGCGTCGACCAGAGAGCCGATCCCGCTGCCGGTAGGCCCCATCTTGAGCAGCTCGCGCGCGCGAGTGATGTCGCCCAGCATCTCGACCGCGTTCTTGGTCTTGGTGCGGGCTTCGGTGTCGCGCACGACATCGGCTTCTGCGGTCTTCACCTGGCGCGCCTGCACTGCGGCCTGCGCCGCCTTCTCGGCCGGAGAAAAGTCGGTCCCGCCTGGCGTGCCGATGCCGGTGCCATCAGCCGCCATGGGAGGCGCCGCAGTAGCGCCGAGCGGTCGGCCGGGCAACGTCACGCCGGCCGGACGCGGAGAGCCAGCGCCGCCCGTGAGCTGCGCCAGGTAGGCCTCGGCGTTCGCACGGTCGCGCGGATCGCGGATCGCGCCGGGCGTCGCCAGGTCGCGCCGCAGGCCCTCGATCAGGCGGGCTTCGTTCGTCTCCAGCGTGTCGGCCACTTGGCCCGCCATGCCGCGCTCGGCTGCATTCGTCGGACCCATGCGCCCAGCCATACCGGGAGCGGGCGCGCCGAAGGGTCGACCCGGCAGGACTGGCAGGACCGGGGGCGTGCCGCCGCGCGCAGAGCCGGTGCCGAGATCCTCGGCGACGGATGTCGGCTGCGGCCGGCCATCGGCGCCGATGGTGCCCTTGCCGGGCGCGTAGCGTGCGCCGCTGGCGTTGCGCGTATCCTCGAGCGTGCCGACGGCACCGATCGACCCCGGCACCAGGCCGAAGGTCGGGCTTTCGCCGCCACGCAGCACGCCCACCGAGCCGTTCGGCGAGGCGATGACTTGGTCCTGAATGCCGCCGCGGAAACTCGGATCGTTGGTGTTCACCCAGTTGCCGCCCTGCTGCTGCCAATTGGGCTTTGTGCGGTCCGAGATGAACTCGGCGATCTTCTTCCCGCCGTTGAATTTGTAGTCGGCGATGACCTGATCGAGCGGGATGCGGTAGCGCTCCGAGATCTGCCGCGCCGACATGCCGCCGAACGGAGCCCCGGCAGGCGCGGGGGTCGTGGGTGCCGCAGGACCGCCGGCCGAAGGTGCGCCACCAAGCAAGCCGCTGGACGACACCGAGCCGCCGCCGCTGGCACCAGGCGCAGAGCCATCGCCGAAGAGGAACATGCGTTCGAAGTCGAGTCCCTGCTGCGCCTTGGCGAGCGCCGCTTTCCGCGTGTCGGCCTGGCTGGCGTTCTCGTCGATCTGCGACTGCATCAGCGCGCGGCGAAATTTCCGGTCTTCATTCGCGTCGCGCCCCTGCTGGAACTGATCGACCGCACCGGCGATGCGCTGGCCGAAAGACATCGGCACCGTGGATGGGCCCCCCGCAGCGAGCAGGCTCAAGCCCAGGCGCGCATCGTCGCTGGCCAGAAAATCGGCAAAGGTCGTTGCCATGCTTCCCCCTTAGAACGCGCCCGGGCCGCCACCGCCCGAGCCATCCGCCGCGGCCGAGCCGCCCACGCTGTTGCCCGAGTTGCCCATGAGGCCGCCCGCGAAACCGTATTGCCCGCCGAAGTTCTTTGCACCGTAGAGGCCGTAAGGATCGACGCCGCCGTGCAAGAGGTATTCCTGCATGTCGCGGTATTCCTTGGTCCCCGGCTTGACATCAGCGCCGTACTTGAAGCCGCCATAGCCGCCAGTCGCCTGCACCGTGCCGGGAGGGCCTCCGGCGAAGCTGTCGGGCCCGCCGCCCAGAAGCCACGGGCTGCGGCCGCTGTCGATCAGAGCCTGCTGCGCGGGCAGCCAGGTAATTTGGTGCTGGGAGAATTCGCCCTCCGCCTTCGGCGCTGGCGCGGGCTCTTGCACGTTGGAGATCGCCCGTTGCCCAAGCCCTTCGGCCAGCGCGTTCCAGTCCCAGGCCTGCGGCCGCGCCGTGCGGTTGTTCTTGTCGAAGCCGACAGGCTGCGAGCCCATCTGATCGAGCAAGGACGGCACCAGCTGGCGGCCGTAGTCGCTGAGCGCATATTGATTGTCGTAGGCGGCCTGCTGCCGAGCGCTGAAGGGGCGATCGGTGTATTGCTGCTGCAAGCCCTGACCCTGCACCAAGTTCTGCAGTAGCCACGGCGTGGCCGGTGCCCAGGGTTCGGCCGCGCTGCTCTTCCCGCCTGCACCGCCGTTCTTGTCGGACTTCATTTCATCGCCCAGCAGAGAAATGCCGGCGCCGATTGCTGCTCCCCATGGCATATCAGTTCCTTTCCGTCCGAATGCAGACGATCATCGTGATGCGGTCGCGCTGGCTGTCGTTGGTCACCCAGTGCGTGTATGCGTTGTCGAACCAGAAGACATCGCCCGGGCGCGTCACCAGCGACTCGCCCTCGAAATGAAACGCCTGTTCGGGCGTGGCCTCGATCTGAATCGCGTACTTGTCGTAGTAGCGCGCATGCCATCCCGGGTCCGTGTGCGGCTTGCAGACTTGGCCAGGCCTGATGCGGGTGATCAGCACGCCGCCCAGGCGCTCGCCGCGAACCGCATACATCAGCGGGTGCACCATGTCGCGCACCGGCAGCACGTCGGCCGGCGGATACCAGACGCTGTCATGCGAGCCGTCGGCCTGCATCGTGTCCGGATCAGCGAAGCGCGCCCAGATGTCCGACAGGCCGTGATGCGGCGAGCCTTCAGGCGCGGTGCGATCGGTGCGCTGGTCCCAGAGCTCCGGGTGCTCCGCGAGTGCGCGCTGGATGGCGTCGACGTTGAGGCCGCGCCAAAGCAATTTGATGTGGCTCATCCCAGCAGTGCCTCGTCGACGTGCTCGGGGTCGGTGCAGTCGGTCGCCCAGATGCACAGCCATACAGCCGGCGTGATCGCCTCGACGCTGTGCACCTTGCCCGCCTTCATCAAGATCGCCGCAGGCCCCGTCATCTCCTGCGAGACGCCATCGACAGTCACTTCGACAGTCCCGAGCGCCAGAAACGAGAGGTGGTCGTGATCGTGCGCGTGCTGCGCCAAGGTCGCGCCTTCGGGGATGTGCGTTTCCTTCACGTAGGAGCCGCCGCCGAAGTGGTGCGAGATGCCCACGCCGAGCGCGGACAGGTCCGCGTCCTTCAGGGCTTTGCCCTCGCCCGTGGGCAACGGCAACAGATGCCCGAACTCCAGTGCAAGTACGAAGCTCATGCGAACCAGCTCCCCGTCGAAGAGTTGTAGCCCGTGCTGTCGGTGCCGCCCCAGTTCCAACCGCCGGAACTGGGCGAAGAGCCGCTCGAGTTATTGCTGTTCCACCACGAGTTGCCCAACTGCGCGCCGCCGAGGGCCGTCGCGAGCGGGTTGCTGCTGGTGCCCTGCGTGCTGGTGCCGGAGCCACCCATGCCGCCCAGCCCCTGCGCGATGCCGGAGAACTGCCGCAAGTAATCGAGCGGCGCGTTCTGCTGCGTCGTCGAGTTGTTGATGTCGGATGCGTTGAAGCCGCCGAGCACGCTGAGCAAGCCCATGCCCGCCTGCAGGTTGCCCATGTTCTGCGCGTAGCCGTCGTTGAAAACGCCGCGATCGAAGTCCAGGTCGTAGCGGCGCTTTCCCTCCTGCGCGCCTTGATCCCACTGGAACATCTGTTGTTGCTGGCCGTAGTCGTTGAAGCGCAGCTTGCTTGCGGCATCGCCGATGTTGCGCTGCAGGCCTTCGGCGTTCGCGCGCTCCATCTCTTGCAGGCCCGAATTGCCGAAGCTGCCCGAGCGCAGCATGGCCGCATTGGATGCGGGCAGCACCGTGCGACCGTAGTTGTCGACCATGTCTTTGGTCGTCAGGTCGATGATCGACTGCAGTTGCGGATTGCTTTTGCCGAGGTACGGGTTAGCGTCCCCCAAGCCCCAATTGGTGGTTTCTGCCATTGCTTTCTCCAGGATCTAGAGAGGGCGGGCCAGGTAGCCCGTCATCCATGTTTCGGTTGCCGAGCCGCCCGACGCTTCAGGCACGCCTGCGCTGACGATTCCGAAGCCGGCCAACGTCACGTAATCGGTCGTGCCGTTCAGCGGAATCAGGGCCGCGACACTCAACGACACCAGCGGCTGCGCCACCAGGCTCACGCCGCCGCGCTTGTAGATGGCGCCGTTTTTCCAGAGGTGCACCTGCGCGTTCGTCAGCGTGCCGCCGAAGCAGACCTCCGTGAGCACGCCGCTGATCTGGTAGTAGCCCGGCACATTCGGCGTAAAGCGCCCGTTCGCGGTGTTGAAGCAGCTCGCGGTGTCGTATTCCTCGGTGTTGAGGACGATCTGCGCATAGGTGTTGTTGGGCCACGTCTGCCCACCACTGCGCCAGGCGCCGAACGCCGGCCCATTCGCCAACTTGTCAGCGATGTCTGCAGTCGAATTGATGATCGGCGTCGCACGGCGCATCCACTCGATCACGGACGTGAAGAAGTTCGCGCCTGGCGTGACGCGCGGGTCCTGTTCGAGCCTCATCACTCACCGTCCGGGAAAAGGCGGATCGCGTGCGCGGTCTCGCGGTGGTCGCCGACCATGTCGAAGCGCACGCGGTGGAAACGCCCCGACTGCCGGACATCGAAACGGCCGTCGTACATCGCTTCGATCGGGCCGCCCTGCAGCGCCTCGCCCTCGTTCATCTTCCAGAAGCCGCTCGCCGTCGCGCTGGTCGGCGCCTGCGTGAATCGAACGCGCGCCCGGTCCAGCACCGTCACCGTGTCGTCGTCGCCGTAGTCGCCTGTCGTGTAGCTCGAGCTTTCGCACGCACCGTTGTTCAGCAGCAGCAGGTGCGTGGCATCGAAGTACGCGAACGCCCGACCACCTGAGAGCCAATACTGCGAATCGAAGGGCACATCGGGCAGCGTGTCGATCGTGCTGGCGTAGGCGTCCAGACCGTCGATCACAGTGCCCGGCGCCGTGAAGGTCAGGGCGGCCTCCATCACGAAATTCGACTTGCCCCAGCGCTTCGTCTTGACGTTGAACACCAGCGTGCGGTCGAGCGCGCCGGTGCTCGCCCGTGATGCGAAGTTGATCCATACAAGCTGCCGCTGCCGGTCGAAACTGGCCTTCGTGCGATAGCGATAGGTCTGCGAGCTGTTGTTGCGGAACCAGGCGCGCACCTCTGCGCCAACTGCGACCGGCCGCGTGCCGTCGAAGAGCCAGAAATCGTCATCGCCGACGATGAAATGCGTACCGCCGATGTCGCACACCGCCTCCTGGCCCACCGCGCCGCAGTCGTTCGAGCCCGGCACCAGCGTCCACGCCCAGGTGCCGCTCGCGGAACCGACGAACGAACCCAGGAACACGCCGCGCGTCTTGTAGGCGATCACGTAATCGCCCAGCGGCAGGCCAGCCTGAATGCCGCCCGGCACTGAGACCAAGCGGCCGGTCGTCGCACCCGTGGCAACCGCCGGCACCCAGTCGGTCTGGTTGTTCTGTGCGCAGCACCACCAGCGATCGTGGGAAACGCCGAAGGTGCCCTCATTCGTGTCGAAGGCAATCACGAAGTTGTTCGACGCGCTGACGACGATCTTCGCCTTCGGTGCGCCTGCGATTGCAGCGAACGCGCCCGTGGTCGATCCCTGCATCGCATCGACCAGGTTGGACGCGATCGACGTATCGCCGAACTGGCAGATGCTCCAGCGCGATTCGGTGCTGCCGGTGTAGCTGCCGCCTCCTGCGCTGCGGTCGGTCCAGGCCGTGCCCGTGAGCTCGTAGAGCTTCGTCTGCGTGCCGGCGAACAGGCGCCGCGTCTCGTCCAACTTCGTGACGACGGTGGCGCCGCGGCAGGCGGCCGGCAGCGCCGCGGCGGTCGTCGCCGCTCCGGTCGGCGCACCAGCGAACCCGGTTTCGTCCGGAATGATGTGGTCGCAGTCGAGCATGATCCCCGGCGTGTTCGGGTCCACGTCCGGCGCGAAGCCAAGCAGCTTATCCACGCTGCATCCTCAAGCGCGAGCCGCTGATTTGCGCCGCGCGATCGGCGCTGTCCAGGCTTGCAATCGCCTTGTCCAGCAGCGAGCCGAACTCGGCAACCTTGGCGGTGTTCTTCACGAAGATCGCCGCTTCGAGCAGCGCGGCATACAGGTAGATGCTCGGCGCGCGCGTGAGCAGCCAGGTCGTCGCAGCGGTCGAAAGCAGACCCGGGTGCTGGTAGTACTTCACCTGCAGGTCGAGATTCGCCGTCGGCGTCTGGCCGTAGAGCAGGCGGCCGCCCTCGATGCTGTACTTCGAGGCGTCGCCCGGCTCCGGCATGTCTTCCAGCGCGTCGGGCGCCATGTACTCGATGCGGGTGACCGTTGCGCTGCGGATTCGCTTGAAGGCCAGCCAGTCGGACGGCAGCGCCACCCAGTTCTGCCCGGCCGGGATCGTCAACGTCGCGGGCGTGATGCCCCACGAGATGCGCACGCGCTCCCAGATTCGTTCTTCGCCCAGGCGGATGAAGTCGGGGACGCGGCTGACCACCGACGTGTCGAAGCGGGCAGCCCACTCCTTCACGGCCAGCTGCAGATCGGTGTAGTTCGACAGTGCCATGGCTCAGCGCTTCAGGTACTTGTCGAACATCACGAACTTGCTGTTCTCGCGCAGCCAGCCCTTGATCGCCGCCATGCGCTGCGCGTTGTCAGCGATGGCCAGGAATCGCGCGTACTCGATCGGCGGGATGTGCGCCACCAAGCGCCCATTGCCCCAGCCCTGCCCTTCCGTCGCCTCGCGCGCCTGCTGCGCGTACTGCAGGTGCGGCTCTGCGTCCCAGGTTCGCTGGGTAATCAGGGAATCGCCCTCGAAATGAAGCTGCGTGCGAACGCCCTGCTCGTTCACGCCTTCGTCGACGGTGACGTTTTCCTCATAGCCCTTGCCCATGGTGTTCTCCCAAAAGAAAAGGGGCACCCGTAGGTGCCCCTTGTTCGTGGTGGACTGCCTGTTTAGGCGGTCAGGTCGGCGATCTTGCCCATCGCCTTCTCGGCGTCGACGGTCAGCGTCAGGTCGGCCGTGACCAGCACCTTCTCGCTATCGCCGGTCTTGCCCATCTCTTCCGAGCGGAAGCCGTCCAGGAAGGACAGCTCGCCGTGCTCGGGGTTGATGAGCCAGACGTTCGTCGCGCCGGCCAGGATGTAGTGCGGCACGATTTCGAGCTCACCGAAGTCGGACATGTACACGTCCGCGCCGCCGATGATGTGGCCCTGTTCCTTCTTCGCCACCTGGTAGCGGTTGACCGCGATACCGACGAAGGCCGAGAAGAGCTTCTTGTGGTTCGGCGACATCACCACCTGGCGCGGGATCGCGCCGCTGTTGGTGTAGGCCAGCTGCACAACGTCCTTCAGCAGCGTCTCGGTGAAGGCACGCGGAGTGCCGGCCACCGGTGCCACGGTCGGAGCGCCCGAGGTGTGCGCGGTGGTCGAGCCGCCAGCACCGTGCGACGTGTTGGTGTAGACCAGCACGCCCAGGCCGCCGAGCTTCGAGGCCACCGACGAAGAGCCGGCCACCGCGGGGTTGTTCGACAGCACCGCGGCCTCGATGTCGCGCTTCATTTCCTTGATGCGCTTCGCCTTCTGGTAGGCCATGGACTTGCCTTGGCCGGCCTTCTTGACGATGTTCGCCCGGCGGGTGACCAGGGGCTTCGCCGCGAAGATCTGGCAGTAGTTGCCGACTCGCTCGGTGCCGGTCAGCACGTCGCCCACGAAGTCGTCGCCGTCAATGATGGCGTTGTCCTTGTTGGCGGCGGCCAGCGCGTCGCGCTGCCACTCGTGCAGCGTGTTGGTTGCCGTGCCGCGGCCGAAGCCGGTCGAAACCGGGACTTCTTCCGGCGACACGTTGTAGATCTTATCGATCAGGTCTTCGCGCACCGACGTATTCACGTCGTAGCGGTCGAAGGCATTGGTGGGTTGTGCCATGGTGATGGCTCCTTCAGAAATTGATGCGTTGGATCAATGCGGAAAGGTCGTCGACCTTCGCCCGGCCGCCCTTGAAGCGGTCGTTCATGCGCTTGTCGGCCTTCTCGCTCTTCGGCACGCTCTGGCGTTGCGCCGGCAGCTTTGGCGCGTTCTGCACCTTTTGCTTAACCGTCGTCTTCGCCTTGTTCTTCAGCTCGTGGAGCTCCATGGCGTCGCGCATGATCAGGATCAAAGAGGGATCGCGGATGCCCTCGAAGCGCTTCGGGTCCACCCCGTATCGCGCCACGATGCCGTCGAAAATCCCCCGCAGCTTGGGCTTGTCGATGCCTTCCTTGCCCAGGCGGCCCCACACTTGGTGGAACGCCTGCGCGGCCTCTTCCTTGCCCTGCTGCTCGGCCTGCTGCTGCTCGAGCTGCATGCCGTACCGCAATTGCCCCAGCACGTTGTTCACGGCTGTGGTGCGTGCGGTCTCTTCGATCCAGGCGGCTTTGTCGGTAGCTGCCAGCTGCGCCATTTCGGCTTCACTCTTCAGGCCCGCGAGTTGTCGGATGGCGTCGTGTGCCAGCGTCGCCTGCTGCAGGTAGTAGTTCCGGCCCTCGTCGAGCTTCTTCGAAACGATCTGCACTGCCTCGCGTTCCCGATTGCCGAGCTCCTGCGCCTTGCGGGTGTAGTCCGCATGCCGCTGATACCCGGCGATGAGTTCCTTTTCGTCCACCTCGATCGTGGTGTCGGCCCCGTCGTCGCCTTTGACGGGGACTTTGAACTTAAGACCTTGTCGACCTTCTTCGGGCTCGTCCTCGGGCTCGTCCGGTTCGTCCGGCTCGTCCTCTGGGTGGTCGGGGTCTTCTTCTGGCTCGTCGCCAGGGCCAGCATCCGAGTTGTCCGGCTCGTCGTCGGGCTCATCGCTGTTTTGTGTGCGCCTGGAAGGGCCGGCCTCGTCGAGGTTGTCGGCCAAGGCGCTCACGAGATCATCAAGAGGATCAATCGGGGCCGAATCGGCTTGTCCGGTGCTCATGGTGAATTGCTTTCAGTCAGGTCCGCCCCTCAAGACACCAGGGGAAGACACGGGACGCTTCGCAGCGGAGCCCAGATAGGCGGGTGTACGCCCGAATTTCAGCGGCCAGTCACAGACCGCAGGCCGCGGCGCAGTCGCGACTCGTCGCGCAGATCCTCGGCTTCGATCTGGGCTTCGGCCAGCTTGCCCTGCTCGATCAGTCCGCCGAGCGTGCCCTTGATGCGGTCGACGAGCTTGGCCTGCTGCAGCAGCAGCCGCTGGCCTTCCACGTCGCGCAGATCGCACTTGCGCCAGGCGCTCACGATCGCGGAGCCCATGCGCTCGAATGCCTCGCCGAAGGCGGGGTTCTCCAGCACCTGACGGGCTTCGAGCCCCAGGGTTGCGACTTGCTGTTTGGTCTTTCTCACGAACGCGGCTCCCAGAAAATTGCATCGGTGCCGCACACGTTGGCGGCCTCGTCGGACTCGGCGAATCGTTGGCGCGGGCAGTTCACCGGCTCGCCGGCTTCGGCCTCCGCGTGCGCGCAGAACGCCATGTTCTCGTTGGTGTAGATCGCGCCGTCACTCGTGCGCGAATGCGTGCAGGTGCGGCACAGTCGTTCAGGTTCGCTCATGCCAGTAGCAGCGCGATCAGCGCTTCCTCTTCGTCGATCTCGGCCGCGATGCGCGCCCGGGCTTGCTCTTCGGCCTGCATCTGCTCGATGCGAAAGGCCACCTGCGCCATAAAGGCCAGCTGCGCCTGCAGCCCCGAGCCAGCGGGCATGACAGGCCGTTGCGCGAGCCACTGGGCCAGCAGCGTGCCGAACTGCGCTTCGCTGCCCTCCAGCATGGCCTGAGCTGCCTGCACCTCGATCACCTTGGCCCGCTTCGCCGCGCGTTCCTTCGCCGGCTTGACGCGCTTCGCCGACCGGGCATCGAGGATGCGCTGCAGCAGCGGCTTGAACGACACTTCGCGCGCGCCGCCAATCTCGAATCCGCCGAACCGATCCGGCAGCGTGGTTCCCTGCGTAACCGTCGGCGCGTGCCCACTCAACACGATGGCGCCGGCACCAGGCAGGACGCTCTGCGCGCCCGATTGCGTGATCGTGGGCGCGTAGCCGGTGATCGCGATCGATCCGGCGTCCGGCGCAACCCCGTGCGGCTGTCCAATGCTCGGCGCGTACCCAGTCAGGACCACCGCCCCCGCGCCCGGCTGCACCGATAGTGATTGCGTCACGGTCGGGGCGTGCCCGGTCAACGTGAGCGCCCCAGCACCAGGCGCAACAGAGTGAGGCTGTGCGATCGTCGGCGCGAATCCCGTCAGAGCCAGCGCGCCAGCCCCTGGCGTCACACTTTGCGGCTGCGCGATGGTCGGCGCATGGCCGGAAATGGCAACGTTGCCAGTGCCAGGATCTACCGCCGTGCCACCGCCGCCCGTTGCCTCCTTCAGTGCAAAGGTAACCGTGATGCCATTCGAGGCGCCCGGCAATGCGGACCAGGCCGAAGCGACCGCCGCGGTTGTGTTGACGTTCTGCGTCCCGACCGCGCCGCACCAGAAATTGCTGGTGTCGGTCTCGTCGGTGATCGTGTAGCCGGGGTTGGTGAAGCTTGAGATAACCCCGGTATCGGTGCCGAAGAAGGTTAGAACGCCATTGAGCGCCTGAGCCTGCCCCAGCGTCGGCCGAGAGAACGGATTCCCGCTGCTGCTCCCGCCAGCGTTGAGCGAGCCTGCATCGAACGCGGCGGGATCTGCGCCGTTCGCAACCACTACATAGGCGACTGGGTACGTTGTGCCGCTGTAGGTGATGCTGAAGGTATGCCCTGCGCCCGTGGCCGCGCTGTCCTTCACCCACACTGCAAGGCGCGTGCTGAGCGTGATGTCCGCTTTAGCCGTTCCGTAGGCGTTGCCCTTGTTGTCGGTCGGCGTGTTGATCGTGATGCCGCCGTCCGCCGTGGACGAAATCGAGATGGCCGGCGCGCCGCTGGTGGCGATACCGCTCGACGTGATGCCGGTGACACCCGAACCGGTGACCTTGACGACCTGATAGGTGATCGCCATTTCAGAACCTCTCTATCAGCACCCCGGCCGTGACGGTCTGAAGCACCTTGAAGGCCAGCGCGTAAGCGCCTGGCGGGAAGGGGTCGCCCTCTTGGATCGACCACATGCAAGACCGATAGTTGCGCTTCTCGCCGCGAAAGAACTCTTGCCCACCCGAGAACGTGAACCCCTGCGTGTTGCCGTCCGGGCCGGTCAGCGTGACCTCTGCGACCGGTCCAGCCGGCCAGGGCGCGCCGTCGGCGTGCGTGATCGTGACCTTGATGGCCCGCACAGGATCTGCCAAGCCGGCCGGGATCGTCGCGGACACCGCATAGGGATTCACCCGGGCCGCGTACTGTTGCGACGCCCGGGTCAGGAAGACGGCCATGAACTCAAGTTGCCGACAGGATGCCGTTTGCGTGCGGCGTGACGGTCAGCGGGTTGCCGGCAGTCGTCAGCGGCACATCAGCCGGAGTCGAATCGCCGAGGAAGTGCCCCAGCAACGGGTTCACCTTGCCGTTCAGCGTGCCGAGGTAGTAGACGACACCGCGGCGCCATGCCGGAATGCCGGTGCCGGTCGCGTTCCACGTCGCGGCGGCGCTGGTGAACTTCACGACGCCGCCAGTCTGCGAAAGGACGACGCTGGTCAGCGCAATGCCGCCCGTGGTGTAGCCCTGGCCGTTGGCGATCTCGCTGCCCGATGCCGCGGCCCACAGCTCATCCGTGGCGTTGTTCGGCGTGAACCCGGAGGTGACCAGCGCCAGGCGCCAATTCGCCGCGTTCGCATTGAGCAGGTTCGTCGCGTTGAAAAGGTTGAGCTTCGCCAGGTCGGAGAAGAAGAAGGGTCCTGCTGCCATGGTGATTCCTTATTGCAAGCCGACGACGCGGCCGTTTTCATCGCGCACGATCGGGCGCATCTGGTTGCCGTGCTGGACGCCCACGGGCCGGCCGTTGTCGTCGCGGACGATCGCCTTCGGTGCTGCTACCAAGTCGGCGACATAGCCGAGCGCCTGCATCACAGGGTCCAGCGGGTCGGGCTCGGGAACCACGTCGCCGGTGTCGCCGTCGATCTCGAAGCCGGGCACGATGCTCTCCGGGTGCGCGATGCGCGCGGTAATGATCCGCGTGCGGTTGTCTGCCAGGGTCTTCTCGCGATCCGCGTCGATCTCGGCCAGGCGGATGCGTTCGTCCGAGGCGTCCTTCTCGCGCTGACGCTGGGCGTCGCGTTCGTCGTTGGCCTGCTGCACCGCGTTCTGCGCTTCGGCCGCACGCTGGGCTCGAGCGTCTTCCAGCTCCAGGCGTCGCGTCTCCCGCGCGGTCTCGGCTTGGAAGCGCTGGGCCTCGGCCTGCAGTTCCAGCTGCTTGACTTGCACTTGCGGCGGGGGCGGCTCCGGCGGCTTCTGCGGCAGCTGTACGTCGCCCGGGTCCGTCAGGTAGTCGCCCACGTTCTTGAAGCCGCTCAGGTCGAGCATCTTCGCGTTCGTGTTGTAGATCTGCTTCGGCGTGACCATCATCGGGCCGAGCGGCGACTGCGCGAGCTGCAGCTGCGTCTGCTTGACGCCGTTGAGCACCGCCAGCTGGCCCTGCTTGTCGCCGGTGCCCAGACCGACGTTCACCGTCATGTCGTAGCTGTCGCGCCATTCGTTCGGGTCGAGCTCCACGAACTCGCCACGCAGGCGGAACGCGATCTTCTCCATCCCGCCCTCGGTCAAGAGCTTCAGCATGCCCTTGAAGGTCGGCTTTACCAGCACTTCCGCGAAGATGCGCGCGATCAGCTTCGTGCGCTGCTTCGAGGCGTTGTCGACGATCTGGGTTTCGCCCAGCGTGCGATCGTTGCGGATCGCGTTCGGGTCCATGCCCATGCGCTGCTTCGTGAGGCCGGTGCGCTGTTCGCGCATCTCGTCCACGTAGCCGAGCAGCGGCTGCATCTGGTTGCCGACGTAGGGCGTTACCTCGCCGCCGAGGGCATTCGGGTTGCGCACGCGCACGATGCCGCCAGGCCGGCCGTCCAGCAAGTCCTCGATGTCGGCCAGCGGAGCGCCGTCGGGGTCCAGCAAGACCGTCTTGCGCGGGTTGTTCGCGAGATAGGCATTGTTCACGACGCCGCGCGTGATCTCGGTGCGCAGGCGCTGCAGGTCGCTGACGATCTCGGCGACGCTCTGACCGTCCCACCGGTGCTGTACGAGGATCGGCGAGCCCGTGGCGATCGGCACCTGGGCGCATTCCTCGTTGCTGAGGATCACGTCCTTCAGGCGGTAGATCTCGCGGCGCTCGGCGATGCCGTCGCCATCCCAGTCCACCAGCACCCACTCGATGCGCAGCCACCCGGTCGTCTGGCTCTCGTCCTCGCTCTCGCCAGTCGGGGTGACGGTGATGTTCTCTTGCGTCGTGCCACCGGTCCGGTCGCGGCGATCGGTTGAGTTGATCGCGCCGCCTGGCTCAGTGCTGGCGGCCAACTCTTCGGCCGTCACGTCCTTGAAGCCCATCACGACCAGGTCGGAGAGCGTCACTTCCATGTTGCGCGCCACGTAGGGGCAGTCATGCAGCAGCGGGCTTGTCCAATCGCGCTTCACCAGCAGGTTCTCGGGCTCGAAGGCGTCGACCTTGACCACCTTTCGCTCGGTGATGCGCGCGATCTTGGCCGTGATCAGCGTCTGCATCATCGGCTGACCGTCCGCGCCGATGGCCGGCTGGCCGGTCGCTTGATCGATCAGCGGCGACTGCGTCTCTTCGGCGCCCTCGATCTCGTCGCCCTCTTGCATGATGGCGGCCAGGATCTCGTCGGTCGCGCCGCGCACCGGGATGGTCTCTTTGCTGCGGACCGTCTCTTTGCGCCAGTGAATCGCGCAATTTTTGTTCAGCAGCGCATCCTTGAATGCGTTGTACAGCACCATGAAGCCGTCGTTCTGCTTGTAGAACACGTAGTTGCAGGCGTCCGTCGCCTGCTGCGCGCCCTTTACGTCGGCCTGGCGCGTCGGGTCGAACACGACCGCGTCTTCGCTGCTGATGAAGATGTCCAGGAGGTCGGGCAGCAGCCACTCGATCGTGTCCTGCACGTCGCTGGTGACGATCTGCGACCAACCGTCTTCTTCGTTGCCGTATGGACGACGGTAGTACTCGCGCGTTGCTTCACGGCGAGCAGCCGCGAGCGCGCCGAAAGTGAAGTCGGCCGCGTCATCCTCCATCAGCCGCAGATGACTCAGCAGCTGGATGTCGTCCATCTTGTCGGCCACGCTCAGCCCTTGCTCTCGGCAGCTTCGCGCGCGCGCTCGAGCGGCGACTTTTCAGGCCACGGCGGGCGGCCCACAACGGCCGAGCCGTCGGCGTAGGTGTGGGTCTCGCTCATCACCGACTCTTCCGATGCGGGGATTCCTGTTTCGGCCGGCGGGGTGTCGAGCTTGGGCTCGACGGCGGTTGCGGACGCTGTCGCAGCGGTGCGCTTGGTCATTGGTGCTTCCTTTGTCAGGCCAGAGGCCCGCGGTTGCGGTAAACAATCGGCTTCGATGGCAGCGGCTTCGTGCTCGCGAAGCGGCGCATCATGTAGGCGTACCGGACGGCCGATAACACGTCGTCGTCCAGCTTCACAATCTTTCCGTCCTTGCGGTGGTACATCCGCATTTCCTCGAAGAACGGCGCCAGGTGCTTGAACACCTTGAAGCGGCCAGACAGCATGCGGTCCAGGATCTCCTGCACGCCAGCCTCCACGCCGTTGCCGCCGCTTCCCTCGATCAGCTCGCCCTTGTCGTTGGGGACAGGCGGGTGTGTCGCCTTGTCCTTCAGCATCTTCAGGCCCTGCGCGTCGTACTGGTCCCGCAGCGCCTGGCCAGAGCCCTTGTCATGCTGCAGGCCATCGTGCGGCCATGCCCACGGCAACCACTCGCCCCAGGGCTTCACGGTCGCGGAGAACATCAGCGGCGTCTGCTCGCGCTGGCGGTGCACCGCCGTCACATAGATCACGTCCGCGTCGCGGTCCCAGGCGATGCGGCCGGCAGCGCTCGGGTGATCCCAGCCGAAGTCAATGCCGCAGATCTGCGCCCAGTGCTTCGGAATCTCGAACGGCTCGACCGTGATCGACTCTTCGGTGACCGGGTAGATCTTGCCGCTGCCCAGCGTCGGAATGCCCTTCGTGCGTGCCTCGCGCTCGTGCGCCGGGTAGCTGGCGATGATCGCGGCCCGCTGCTCCGGCGTGTAGTGCTCCGCGTCCTCGATCGTCATGCTTGTCACGCTGGTCCCCGGCACCTTGTCGAGCACGAAGCGCTTCACCGTGTTCGTCATGCCCTGCAGCGGCGTGAACGTCATCAGCACAATGCCGCCGGTCGCGTTCGTGCGGGTCAGCGACTCGGTGTAAATCTCTTCCTCGGGCTCTTCGTCCAGCCACACGAAGTCCAGCGTCTCGGCTTGGAACTTGGCGCGGCCCTGGTCGTAGCTCTTGAAGCCCAGCAGGCTCTCGCTCGCTTGGACATCGCCACCACCACCCCACCGAATCACCAGCGTGTCGATCGCGTCGGCCACGCCGCGCTTCATCGACTTGTCCTTGATCGCACTGGCCGGGATCGCCCCGGTGCCGATCGCGTTGATCCGGCCGCACAGCACGCGCTGCACCGAATCCCGCGTTACCTCGCTTGTCACGCCAGCCGCCCAGCCCGCCACCGCCTTGTCAAAGGTGCGGCCAGGCCACCAGTCCGGATAGCGCCCGGTCAGGTGCATCGAGGTTTCGAAGCCGGCGGACCACGTCTTGCCCACCTGGTTGGCCGCCATCAGCAGCCGCTCGCGGTAGGTCTTGCCGGCAGCGTGGAACTCGACTTGCTTGGCGTAGGCCTTGTAGTCCCGCAGCCTGTTCTCTCGCTTGCGCCGCTGCTTTTCCTCGTGCAGCGCGATCAATTCAAGCTTCTGGCCGCGGGTCAGCATCACCAGAGGCTTTCTTCGCCTTCTCGATGGCGGCCAGCTTCGCGTCAAGCTGTTCGTCGGTCAGATCCGTGAACTGCGTGCGCTGCTCGATCTCGAGCTTCTCGCCGAAGCTGCCCGGGTCCGACTTCGAAGCCTTCCACCGGTAGTGGTGCGCGAGTTCCTTCGCCTTCGCCAGCGCGAACGGGTTGCGCGCGCCCTTCAGCACAGTCTCGGCCTGCTCGGCGTAGGTTCGAGCTGCAGAGACGCGAGCCTCGCGCACACGCGCGGAACGATCCGCATCAGAGGC
The DNA here is from genome assembly GCF_018614915.1 of Variovorax paradoxus. Classification (GTDB taxonomy): domain Bacteria; phylum Pseudomonadota; class Gammaproteobacteria; order Burkholderiales; family Burkholderiaceae_C; genus Variovorax; species Variovorax paradoxus_K. The sequence goes on from NZ_JAGGNU010000017.1 coordinate 204,678, forward strand.
AATCCAGCGTCCGAGCGTCGCGATGCCAATCCCGAGTCCCTTCACGATCTCGGTCTGCGTCTCGCCTGCGGTCAGCTTGTCGCACAGCCATTCAACGCCCAGGCTGTCGAGCGTCTTCGCCTTATCGCCCTTCTTCGCTGCCGCCTTCTTGGCCGGGGCGGCTTTCTTCGGTGTCACGGGAGGCCCCTGAGCCGCGCTTCGGCTTTCTTGATGGCGCCCAAGGCTTTCATCTCCTGCTCACGCACCCAGTCCATGAACGACAGGTACAGCTCGCGCGAGCGCCGATCGGGCCAGCCCTTCGCCGTCACGCGGACAGCATCGAAGCGCTCGGGGATCGGGTAATCGCCGTAGACGCCCATCCAGACGTTGACGATGTGCTCCGACAAAGTCGGTTCGGTGGTTGTGGTCATGGTTCGGGGCTTCCTTGGCTTATCCGAGTAGGTGCGCCCATCGGGCTGCGCCGTTGCCGGCGCTGGGCGCTGCCGGTCGCGATACCCCTGATTGCACGGTGTCGCAGTCGTGGACTTCTTCCCGCCATTTGCCCGTGGCGGGCCGCGTCAGGTTCGCGGGTTCAAGCGGGGGTCGAAAAGAAGCAGGCACTTCCCCTGCATGTCACGGTGCCAGGTGGTCCAGCACCACGGTGTTAAGCCGCTGATCGGGCGTGCGTCCCCATTGGTCGGAATGGGCCCTTCGGTTCTTCTTCATCCCCGAGCCACGGCCAGGGGCCGGCTTTGCTACGAAGCCGAGGATCTGCGCGACGAGTCGAGCCCAAACGAAAAAGCCCTCCATTGCGGAGGGCTCGGGAACTCTGAGCTTTACCGGCAGCGCCGCCTCCTATCATGGACGGGCTGCCCTTGGTGCCATTGCTCAGCAGTTGGGCAATATTGTAGGCGAATTGTCGCGCGTTGTCTCAGACCTTTCGATTGATCAGCATCTGGCGCCCCTCATACAGCAGATCGGCGAGCCCTTCCATCGTGGTGCCGATCGACATGCAAGCGCGACGCGGGTTCACCGGCCGAACGTAGCACCAGTTCAACGCCGCCGCGTGCTTCTCCGGCAGCGCCGTGACGCCCTGCGCGATGCGGATCGCGTCCGCCCTGTCGATCGTGCTGGTCGAGGCGTTGCGGTCGGAGCGCACGCGCGGCGGCGGCGCGGCAAGGCGGAACATCGGCGACGACGAGTTGGCAGGCGTGCCCTTGCACCAGGCGCCCCAGTTCCGCAGCCGGCCGTCGATGTCGTTGTGATCCCAGGCGACAGCGTGGAAGTCGATCGTCGGCGTCCCCTTGGCCCGGCGCGGCACCGGGTTGGGCGCGGCCGGCTTCGGCGGGGGCGGCGGTTCGGCGCTGCGCACCGCTTCCGCGGTGGCGATTGCCGCCCACATTTCTACAAGGCTTTTCGTCGTCGCGTTGGTCAAGGCAGGAACCCCATGCGTTGCTTCTTCGGCGGTTCGACCGCCCTCCCCGTCACTTCCTTCACGACCTCGTGCAACTTGGCGACCACGTCGTCGAGCGGTTCCCGGGTGTCGGACACCGAGTGCGCGCTGCCGCACACGCCGAGGATGCTCGGCTCCCAGTAGTCGTCATCGCTGCGCCGCGGGGTCATCAGACTTCGATCTGCTGCAGCACGGACTGGATGCGCGCGATCGTGCTGAGGGCCTGGCTGCGCGCGTTGATGACGATGCCGGCGATCTCGCTGCGCACGGGCGGCGGGGCCATGCCGCCACGCAATGCGCTTTCCTTGCTCTCCGACCCGATGCTTTCGTTCAAGACCGGGCGCACGCGGTCGATCAGCAGCCCCGCCATCGAGTCGAGCTCGGCGAGGGTCTGCTGCAGTTGGTCGAGCTCCACATGCACCGGCGAACGATCGCGGCCGAGGGAACCGGCTTGGATCGAGCCGAACGCTTGGCTGTTCTGCGCGCCCTGGCCAGCCGCCAGCATCGACTCGGCGGCTCGATTGGCGCGCTGCGCGCCTGCGCTCAGGCTGTCGATCGCGGGATAGCGTTGCAGGGCGTCGCGTAGTTCAAACTTGTCGTTCATCGCTGGCTTTCAGTGGTTGAGGAAATCAGAAGTCGCCGGAGGCGCCACCGCCCCCGAAGTCGCCACCGCCGCCCGAGCTGTAGCTGGGCGCCGGTGAAGGTGAAGGTGCCGAGTAGCTCGTGTCGAAGTCGACGATCGGCGCAGGGGCGTAGTACGGGGCAGGTGCGGGCTCGCTGCTGCGCCGGGATCTGGAAGCGGCCGAGGGCTTCGTGCGCTGCCACGGTGTCGGCCGGCGGCAGTGCGAGCACTCGTCATCGTTCGGGCCGATCGGCGCGCCGCAACTCGAGCAGTCGGGCGGCTTCGGCGAGGGCGAGCCCCGGCCGATCCGATCAAGATCAATGGCAGCCTGCACCACGAGCGCCCAGGGCATGGAGTTCTCAGCGGCCAGCGCCCATTGCAAACGCATAGGTGCCGTCGGCTTGCCGCCGCGCCTCTGTGCGGGCATCGACGATGGGATGAAATTCGCCAGCGAAGCGGTCGACGTTCGCGATGGTGCCGATGAACAGCGGCACATAGTCCATGCGCCGGTTCTCGTTGAAGGCGGCGAGGTTGGACGCGAACATCTTCGAGATCGGCTCGATGTGCAGCGCGTTCTGGCTCTGGCTCCAGAGCAATACCCAAGGCTCCTGCGCTTCGGCAGCGGGCGGCGGGTTGAGGGATTCGACGGGGTGGGTGTTCACGATGCGGGCTCCTGGTCTTGGTTTGAGAAAGGGACGTAGAAAAGCGGGTAGCGCCGCGGCTGCGAGCGGTACTGCATGGACGGTTTGTGGAACCACAGCTTCAGCGTGAAATCCTGGTGTTCGCCGTAGCGGGCCTTCATCAGGATCAGCTTTGCATCCGGCTCTTCCTTCTGCTTTTCCCAAGCAGCGACAGAATCGGGGTCGTTCGGGTCGAAGGGCGCTTCGTCCTTCTGGGCGCGCCAGATCGAAAACACGTTGTCGGCGCCGTTGACGATGCCACCAGCACCAGCAACGTCCATCTTTCCGGGCGCGTGGTCCTCGTCCTTCTGCTTGCGCGGATGGGCCACGAGGTGGACGTGCGCACCGTGCGCCTTCTTGAACGAGACGATCTTCTGCACGGCCTCGTTCTGCTTGGTGATCGCGCCGACGCCGTCCGAGGGAACGTCGATCATCATCAAGCTGTCGATGACGAAGTGCCGCACCCCGTAGCGTCGCGCGGCATAGGCGAACACCTCCAGCAGCCGATCGAGCTTGGCCATGCCCAACAGATCGAAGAGCCAGCACTTTTCGCGCAGCCACGCTCCGACAGCCCTGATGTACTCGCGCGCCGGCCGGTGGAGCCCCGTCGCCTGCTTGTGCAATCGCTGCAGGTGCTTGTCCGGCGGGATCTCCCCCGAGAACACCACCACTCGCTCGCCCTGCGCCATCAGCCCGAGCAGGACCTGGTCGAGCATCAGGCTCTTCCCGTGGCCGTTGATACCGGTCCAGCAGGTGTATTCGCCGCTGCGGAACTCGAAGAAGTCGAAATCGCGGTCGAACTTGATGCGCGGATCGCGCGGCGCGTCCGGGTCCGGATAGAACAGGGCTTCAACCTCGCCGGTGAAGTCGTCGGCGTTGCGCAGCTCGTCCGGATCGAGCGGCTTCGCGTCGTCCATGGCCTGCTGAAAGTCCACGGCTTCGGCGCCGTCCTGCAGCCACTGGTTCGCGTCCTTCGCGCCCAGGCGCACGCGCCGGCAGCGCTCCACGCCCAGCCGCTGGATCACTTCCTTCGCGCCCTTGTCGCCCTGCTCGTCACCGTCGAAGCAGACCAGGATCTCGTCGAAGCGCTCCAGCTTGTCCCAGTCAGTTTCGAGCCACTGGTGATTGCCCGCACCGGCATTCACCGACAGCGCGGGAATGCGCATCTGGTGCAGCGTCATGGCGTCGATCTCGCCTTCGGTGATCGTGACGACCCGGGCTTTTCGATCGATCAGGTGCCAGCCGAAAAGGCACGGCGCGGTGCCGGCCTCCTGCCGCATGTCCTTCTTCTCGTCGGGGTTGCGGTACTTCGCGTTGATCAGCGTCGCGCCGGCCTGGTCGAAGTACGGGAACACCGCATAGGCCTTGCTGCCCGACTGCTGCTCGCCGATCTTGAACGCGGCGATCGTCTCGGCGGTCAAGCCCCGGCCCGTCAACCACTCGTGCACGCGGTGCTTCGGCGTCCGCATGTCCTGCGGCCTGGCCGGCAGCCGGTAGGTCTTCTCCGGCGGCTTCGGGAAGTCGTCGCGAATGCCGAGGTACTGCTTGGCCTCCTTCATCGCTTCGACGATGTCGAGGCCGCGGCAAGCCATCCACAGGTCCAGCAGATCGCCGCCGTCGTCGCCAGCGAAGTCCTTCCAGACCCCTGCCTTCGCGCCGCGGATGCACACCGAGAGGCTGTCGCCCGCCTCGCCGCTGGTGTTGCCGGCCTTCCACTCGGCCGCCTTCTGCTTGCCCTGCGGCAGCAGGTAGCGCGCGATCTCGGCCGCCTGCGAAGCCATGCGCTGCTTGAGCTCGCCCGCGTTCAAGCTGGCGCCCCTTCGGCCATGAGGCGGCCGTCTCGGTACTGGCGGTAGTTGCCGATGTGGCAACGCGCGTTTTCCGCCTCGGCTGGATGGTCGAAGCCAGCCACCTGCCACCACGTCCGCCCGCTCACGTCCACCGGCGCCGTCGCCTTGGCGCCCGGAATCTCGTCATCCCACCGGCCCTCGTTCAACCAGGTCGACGGGTGCGGGATGAATCGCCCGTTCTCCCGCCGATCGAGATGCGGGCGCTGCGCGGCCAGCGCGCCGAGGATCTTCGCCTGCAGCACAGCGTCGGGAGCGAGCCTGTTCCAGGTCTTCACCGCCGCACCCCTGCCCTTCTTGCGCGGGTAGGCGGCATAGAACACGTCGAACCCCTCCCCCGGTTCTTCGGCAGTCGATCGGCGCCGCCGCCCCCCTTGGGGGGTATGGGGGGTATTTAGTAATCCTTCTCCCTTTCCTTCTCCTTCTCCCTTTAAGAGCGTTTTCCGTGGGATTTCCGGAGGCGTTCCGCCGGAAAGGGTGAAGTCTTCCGCTGGAAAATCTTTGCTTTCCACTGGAACGGTCGCGGCTGGCTTCGTCGTTCCGTTGGATTCGAATGCAGCAGTCAGGGGAAAGTGCTCGGCTTTCCAGTCGTCGAACGTCGGAACAGGCACCACGGGCTGGCCCTCGTCCGCGCGCTTCTTGTTCTCTTTCCGCAGGCGATCGTCCAGTTTCTTGAAGGCGTACTTGAGTTTTCCGTCCCATGCGGCCAGCGCCTTCTCGGCGACAACCCGGTGATACCAGCGGCCGTCACTGCACAGCACGAACCCGTGCAGGGCCTCGGCCTTCACCTTCTGGAACTCGCCGCTGACCCGGCCATAGCCCGTCAGTTGCGACAGCTCGATGTCGTCGTCAGGGACCGACGCCGCGGGCAACTGGTGCCAGGACGCCGACCAGAGCAGCACACCGGCGCGGAAGCCGTCACCGGTGCTGTGCGATGCAAATCGGGAGTCGCGCAGGCGAGCCACGTCCAGCTCCATGCGCGGGAAGTTGCGGAGATCGCAGTCCGCCGGTGTCAGCGGCGATGCCTGTTCACTGGTCACCGCTGGAGGCTCCCTGCTCTTGGGCAGTAGCCTCGTGAGCGGCGAGCTCGGCTTCCATGCGCTCCATCTCCGCAGCGAATACCTCGGCGGACTCCACCTGCGCCTTGGTAAGCGCCGCGATCAGCTTCGGCACCACGTCGTTGTCGATCACGACATAGTGCGGCTTGGCGTCATCGAAACTCTGCTCCATCAGGATCACAGCCCCAGACCCGCCGGCATAGACGGCGAGCTTCTGCATCGTGTCGATCAGCATGCAGCCGCTCCCGCGCATTTCTGCCCAGGTCGGCCCCGTGTCCTCGGAGTCAATCCACCCTGCTTCCGGTGGGTTCGCTTTCTCGATCATCTCCAACATCCAATCTCGTGATCCGTTGCCCACTTGGCACGGCCGAGGTCGCGGTGCACGCGCAACCAGTACAGAAAATGAAACGCCCAGAGCACAGCGCGCCGCATCAGTCGGCATCCTCGAAAATCAGCTTGGTCGGCGTCGTTTGGCTCATCGCCTTTTCGTAGAGCACCTCGAAGGCCGCGAAGGTCTTCGGGTCGACGCACTGGAAATCCGCCGGCACGCACTTGATGCCGAGATGCGCGAGGAAGAGAACGACTTCTTCCAGGCGCTCGGTCTTGATGCGGCTGACGGTTGATTCGGAAAGCCCCATCGCCGAAGCCACGCCCGAGCCTCTTCCAGGCTCTTGCAGAGCGCGCAAAGCGAGCTGCACGCCCTTTCTGGCTCTTTCAGCGGGGGAAAGGGACGATGCAGACATGACTCAGCAAACGCCCCCACTCACCCGTTCGCGTGCCGACGCGGACGTGATCCACAGCAGCACGAGCACCAGGCTCAGCACGAACGCCGACATCCACGGAGCCGGCCGAAGCCGCATGACGATGCGCGTCACGAGGATGGACATCAGGTGGTTCCATGGCGACCTGACCGTGCGCTTCAGCGCCAGCGACATCGACGTGACGCCGAAGTCTCGAGCGCGGTCCGGTCGGTTCGTGCGGTAGGCGGCCATGTCAGCTCGCTTGATCCTGTCCAGCGCTGGCGCACTCGGCTGCGAACCATTCGGGCCGCAGTTCGCGCAGTTGGAAGACGCGAAGCTCGGGCACGTCCTCGCCCCATTGGGAGATCGCCCCCGGGGTGATGCCGAAAATCGCGGCAAGCGCCTTGGCGGTGCCGGCCTTGTCGATGGCGAATTGGGTTTTCATGTTCACGCGATGCTATAGCAAACTAAAGGTATGAGCAATAGCCTACTAAACACTTCAGGTGGCTTAATCCAGTTCATGACCATGAGCGAACGGATAAAGGAAGCCCGCGACGCTGCGAAGCTGAGCAATGCCGAGCTCGCGCGCCGCACTGGCAAGAGCCAGGGCGCCGTCAGCCAATGGATCGACGGGACAGTGAACTCGCTCAGGGCTGAGACGGCCGCGCAGCTGGAGCGCGCCACCGGCTACCGGGCGGCGTGGATCGTCACCGGCAAGGGGCCGAAGATGGTCAGTGAAGCCCCGGCGCCAGAAATCTCGCTCGACGACGCCCTGCAGGTACTCGGGATCGCGATCGAGGCCGTCACCGATGCCAGCGCTCGCGCGAGCGCCTTCTCGATGCTCACCGCCTACATGAGCGACCCGGCCGGCAACATCGACATGGTGCCGCTGATCGTGAAGCGCCTATCGGGCGAGGCCGGCACTCACGAGCCCAAGGTGCCGTTCAAGTACGTCAAGCAGACCGACACCCCTCCGTTCAACCCTGCAGCCCAGAAGCCCGGCGCCCAGCGCAAGAAAGGTCAGTGATGCCTTACAAACTCGTTCACGACTTCATCAGCCGCGACACGCTCGAGTGTCTGGCCGTTCTGTTCGAGGGCGCCAAGCTCGGCGACGTGAAGGGCATCGCCTTCGCCGCGATGCTTCGTAAAAACCGGTACATCACCAACGTGGCCGGCCTTTGCTACACCAACCCTACGTTCAGCCGCGGCGCCGTGATGACGCTGCAGGACGAGATCGCAGCCATCATCCACGGCCGAGACCCCCAGGAGACAAGATGAAGAAAACCGCCGCCCTGCTCTTCGCGCTCGCCCTCGCCGGCTGCGCTTCCACCAACTACCAGGCCTACGAAGGCCGCACGGATCAGATCATCGAGGGTCAGGGCGGCACGAAGGAGATGGTCGACGGCTTCGAGATCTGGGACAACGGCAACCCGCCGCGGCGCTACAAGGTGCTGGGTGTGGCGACCGTCGAGGACTTCGACAACGGTTTCGGGCAGCAGCGCATCCGCAGCGCCATGGCCGACCAGATCCGCCAGGCCGGCGGCGATGCCGCGGTGCTGCTCGACGGCTACAGCCAGGGCCAGAGCGCTACCGCGATGTTCGGGCCGAAAGGCCGCATGGCATTCGGCACCACCACCGGGAAGAAGCAGATCCGCTTTCAGATCGTCCAGTACATGGACAAGCCTGCAGCGAAAGCCCCGGCTGCCCCGCAGAGCGCTCCACCCGCGCCCGCCACCCCCGCGAGCACTTGGATTCGCTCGTAGCGATCAGTGCTGCTCGCGGATCTTCGCCAGTAGCGCTTCCCGCTGCTCTTCGGTGCCGCCGGCCGCGACATCCTTGAAGGTGCCGTCGGCGTTGTAGACCCGGAACGCGACGCAGTCGATCTCCCCCGCTTCCGCCTTGCGGATCATGTCTTCCAGCTCCGAAATCATCTCGGCGCCTTCGACGTACTGCTTTTCGCCATTCTTCATGCCGACTCCTTGCTGAGGCTCAGTCGGTCATTCTCACGGCCAAATACTTTAGCACACTGAAGGGATATTGTTTAGTTCGCTTTACCTTTTGCCTTTAGTTCCCTAAAGTGCACTCCAACGCCCATCCCGGGCAATGGAGTGAAGATGGACTACGAAGAGGCAATCGAGACGACGGTCACGCGGGCTCAGGCCCTGGCCGAAATCGCCAAGCACGACATCGGCGAGCCGATCGAATCCTTCTTCGCCGACTGCGGCGACAAGGCCACCTATACCGGCGCCGAGGTGCTGGGCTGGCTGGGGTACTGAGATGCTCGACCTCATCCTGTCTTCGCGCCTGTTCAATTGGTTCTTCGGCACCATGCACGGCCGCGACGAACGCGGCGACGCGGCGCCCACCCGCAGCGCCCTCTCTGCCCTCGCCCTCGTGGTGCTGGCCGGATGCGGCGGCGGCGGCGCTGGTGGTGGCGGTTTTGCACCGAGCGCGGCCACGCCCGCAGCGCAGCCAGCGACGCCTGCGCCGGCGCCGACCGCCCCGCAGAAGGACTGCTCGGTCACGATCTACGGTGACAGCATCGCTGTCAACAATGCCGCGATCTTCACCCAGCTGCGCCCGCACTGGCGCGTCGTGAACAAGGCAGTAGCCGGCACCAAGCTGGCAACCCTGTCGCGCACGTTCAACAACGACTACCGCAACACCCGGTTCGTCGTCATCGAGAACGGCAACATCGATTCATGGAGCGGGGTCGGCGGGCTGATTCTGATCGCCGCGGCGCTACCGGAAATGCTCGAGTACGTGAAGGCCGAGGGGCGCGTGCCGGTCATCACAGGTCTGTCGCGCGTCTATGCCCACCCCGGCACCCTGATGGACGCGGCCGGCGTCGCCGGCAACGCGATGTTCAATGCCGCGCTCAAGACCTTTGCGGCCGAGCGAAGCGTGGCGTTCGCCGACTGGGCCACGGTCGAGTTCGCTGCCGATGGTGCCGACGTGCCTGACGGCATTCACCCCCGAGACGCCTACTCGGTGCGCCTTGTGCAGCGTCTGGTCGAAACGATGGACCGCATCGCCCCGGAGTGCCGCGCGTGAGCGCGCCTGCCGCGGTGCTGGTTGTGATTGCTGCGCTGCTCTGCGGCGGCGCCTTTCTCGACCACCTCGAAGCCCGCACGCCCCCGAAACCGGCTCACTTCATCTGCACGCAGGGCGCCGACAGCGCACCGACGAAACCGCACTACGTGTGCGAGCCGCCAGCGCCCGCCCGTTGACCCGAACCGGCCAAGGCAGCGGGCCGTTTTCAATCGCTGCCGATGTTCTACAGAGGTTTTTTCCCATGAATCAAGCAACCGCAACCGCAGACGCCAAGCTGTCCGAATACGACTTCGTCGTGTGCATCGACACGTCCGGCTCGATGGGCGATCCGGTGAAGGCCGGCCAGCCCCGCACGCGCTGGGAGGCCGTGCAAGAGAGCGCGACCAGCTTTGCGCGCGATCTCGAGAAGTTCGACGCCGACGGCATCGACGTGGTGATGTTCGGTGGCGCCCAGGGCGTCACGTCGCACCAGGGCGTGACGGCCGAGAAGGTGCGCGAGGTGTTCGCCACGCGCAGCCCGCGCGGCAGCACGCCGCTTGCCGAGGCGCTGACCGCGGCGCTGGCGCTGGCCGGCAAGTCCGACAAGAAGGATTTCGTCATCGTCTTCACAGACGGTGTGCCGGACGACAAGGCCGCCGCCGCGCGTGTGATCCGCGAAGCGTCGAACAAGCAGCTGACGGACGACGCGCTCACGATCCTGTTCGTGCAGATCGGCGACGACGTTTCGGCGAGCGCCTACCTCAAGAGCCTCGACGACGACCTGGTGGGCGCGAAGTTCGACATCGTCGACGCCAAGACCTTGGCCGAGGCCGAGCAGTTCGCCACGACCGGCGAGCTGGTGCTGGCCGCCATCAACGACTGATCCTCAACCCCACGCCGAGCCCTACGGGGCTCGGCAGGAGATCCACATGGTCGACGTGATTCTTTTCCTCTTCGTGGTCGGCGTCTTCGCCGTCGGCTTCTGGGCCGGCAAGACGTTCGGCACCATCAAGGCAGCAGCCGCACGCGCGTATGCGTGGGGCCGCGGCCTCTTCCAGTAAGCCGAGCATGAGCAAGGCTGCTCGGATGAGCGCGCGTCAGTCTTCGTCCTTCGGCGGCGGCGGCTTCTTCTTGAACTCGTGCACGTCGGCCGACTTGCGCGGCTTCGGCCTCAAGCTTTCCGGCATCTTGCCGAGATCGACCGACAGATGCCCCGGGCCTTCGCTGATGACACGTCCCGGCGTAGAAAACCAAGTGTCCATAGGACTATCGGTGCGCTGCGCATTCAGCGCCGACAGCTCGCCGAACAGTCTTGCCTCGGTCACGTCAAGGCGCTTCTTTTCACTGGAGATGGCCGCGAGTGCTTCCTTAGCGGCCTCGAGCGGCGCCGGTTCGGCGCCCGTTGCCTCCAGGCGCGTAAGCACGGCTCGAATCTCTTGCCCTCGCGCGAACAGATTCGCCATGGCAGATCGGACACTGTTCAATTCGAGATGCACCTGCGTCCTTCGCATTTCACGCACCAGAGACGCGGTGTCGGCGTCCTGCGCCGCCGTGAAGGACTGCTCAAGCCTCGCGACGATTTCAGCGTTGAGACTCTTCGAAGTGCGATCCGCCTCCGCAGTCAGATCGGCATGCAGTGTCTTGGGAATGCGAAGCGTGATTCGCGTGTATCGGTCTTCGTCATCCATGCGTGGAAATTTACACCAAAACAGTGTCAATTCGACGCAAGAACGCTTGACACTGCTTTAGTGTCATTTCACAATCACCTGACACCATTTCTATGTCACAAGAACTTCACCCCATCGTCCGCTTGCAGCTTCGGCTGCCGGCGCGCCTCGCTGAAAGCCTGCGCCAACAGGCTACGGAGAACAGGCGGTCCCTGAACAACGAAATGGTGTCGCTGCTCGATGAAGCGACTTCCCGAGCAGCAAAAAAGGCGAAGGCCCAACCGCGCCAACGGTTGAGCCCTCTGTGAGTACCCACCCCGTCAAGAGTAGGAATCCCTATGAATGCTACCACCGTTAAGCCGAAAGTCGCAAATCCGAGCGGCTCCGGCACCATCACCTCAAATGCCGACAAGGCCAAGCGCCCCATCGTGAACGAGGTCAGCAACCCCTTTTGGATCGGCCCATCGTTCGCGGCAAGAGACGGCGTAAGCGAACTGCTCGCCTCCGTGATCGATCTCGATTTGCCTTGCGAGGACGAGCGGTGCACGGATGCGCTGCGCGTGGTGCGTCTGGCGTCCGACATCGTCGACTTCCACATGGTCGACGGCGAAACGCACAAGCTGCCGGACCCGGCAATTCGCATCGCGGGGGCAATGTTCGACACCATCGCGATGCTCACCGCCGCGCTGCACTACCCCGGCCAGACGTTCGGCCCGGTTCGCACATCGATGATCCTGGCCGGCATCGATGTGTGCAGGAAGGTCGTCAGCATCCATTTCGAAGGCGACCAGGGGCCTGACTTCGTGCCCGATCTGCTCGAAGCCCTTGCGCTCGTGCCGGAAGCTATCGCGAGCGCTGCCCAAGCAACGGACCAGGACGAGATCGATGCCGGCTGGCCGGAGATCGACGCCGAGCGCCGCGAGATCATCCGCAAGGCCGCTGGCGAGGTGATGGACTGGAGCGATCTGCTGCTGCAGAAGGAAGGAGCCGACGAATCGCCGTTCTCCCGCCTGATGCCGAAGATTCACCGCCGCATCGAACGGCTCGGCAGCGTGGTGCTTTCCGGGGTCTCAGACGCACTCGAATCGACCGAACACCTGGCCGCTCGCCTGAGTGGTGGCGCGGAGGTGCTGCAATGAGCGCCGCCACGATCGCGAAGCCCGCCAAGGGCGCGAAGGCGAAAGCCCCGACCGCCAGGCCGCTGACGGCCGACGAGATGCTGCGGACCGTGCGCGACGAGTTGCACCACGCTGACCGGAAGCTCGAGGCTGCCTACGACGCCGCCGAACCGGGCAGCACGGTCGAAACCATGCTCCGGTTGATCGCACACGATCTGCTGCCCGCGGCGGTGCGGCCGATTTGCAACGACAACCCGACCAAGGCGGACGCCGAGGCAAGCTATGAAGCCATGTTCGCGCCGCTGGGCGCACTCGAAGCAACCATCGCGCTCGCGGCTGGCACGGTACTGCATCACACCCTGACCGAAGCCTTCACGGCACTGGACAGCGCGCACACGGCGCTGGACATCTGCGGCGCGCTCACCCGCGCCCTGCCCGAGCAGACCCCGGACGAAAGGAACTTCCTGCGCGGCCGGGATCTGGCGATTCTGATGTTGAGCCAGGGCCACGAGCTGGACAGCACCGACGAAGCCACCGCCCACCGCTTGCACCGCAATGGCAAGCCGCAGAACCGCTTCGCGCGAAGCTATCTGGACGAGCTCATGCAAGAGCCCGCGCTGCTGGATGGCTTCGCAGCAGTGCTTTCCGCGGATCTGAGCTCGGGCGACATCTCTGATGCCGAATGCTGGAATCTGCCAATGGCCGAATACGAGGCCGGCGAGATCGGCGCCGACGGCACCATGGTGGACGACGGCGAAGTGGCTGCGGTGAGCCTCGAGGCACCGGCGCGAGTTGTGCAACGAGTCGAAGCGGCGGTCGACGATGCCGAGGCAAGGCGCCTGCTGGCATTCGAAGCGAACTTCGAGATCAGCAAGCTGGCCGAGATGGTGAAGAAGCTCACCGATGGCGAGGAAGACCGATCGGTGTTCCACGGCATCATGAGCCGCATCGAGTTGATGTCGGAAATCGTGTACTTCGCGATGCGGCTCTACAGCTGCTCGGATGAAGAAGAAGGCCCCCCCACGATGGAGAAGCTCGAACGCGCGTTCAAAGGGATGATGCCGTGAGCGCCGTAATCGACAGGCCGCGCACGCCGGCAAAGCGTGCCACCGCCACGGCGCCGGCCGCGCCCACCGCGGCTCAGCAGCCCCAGCGAACGACGGCGGCACTCACCGTCCAGCAGTGCGACAGGTTCACTTCGGACCTTTCGGCCGTCGCGGCGGTGATCACCATGCTGCAAATGGTGTTCCTCGGCGATTGCGAGATCGAAAAGCCCCAGGAAAGCGGCGCCATGGGAGCGCTGCAGTTCGTTCAACGCACCTTGGAATCGCTGAAGGAAGAGGCGCAAGAGATCGAAGCCCCACTCGACGAGCTCTATTGGGGCATCCACTTTGCGTCATCGCTCGCGGATCTGCTCGATGCCCACCAGTGGGCGGAAGGCTACGCATGGAGCCTCAGCGAAGAATTCTTGGTGAACTACCTCACGGGCATTGACTCCAGCGTCGAGCGTGCCCGTGCAGCCCTGCGCAGTATCGAGGTGCCAGCATGATCGAGATCTACACGGACGGCTCCTGCTGGCCAAACCCCAGCAGCAACGGCGGATGGAGCTTCGTCGCCTACCAAGACGGGCGCGAGATCCACACCGCGAGCGGCGCGGCCAACACGCACACGACCAACAATCGCATGGAGATGACTGCCATGCTGCGCGCCCTGATGTGGCTCGGCGAGCGGCGCGGGTGCATCCACAGCGACAGCCAGCTTGTCGTCTTCGGGATGAATTCGTGGTGCAAGGCCTGGCAGCGCCGCGGCTGGCAGCGCAAGGACAAGGCGAAGGGCTTGGTGCCCGTCGTAAACGCCGACTTGTGGCAGGTGATGATGATCGCGAAGATGCCCCAGCACACCATCAAGTGGGTGAAGGGGCACGCTGGCAACCGCGGCAACGAGCGGGCCGACGAGCTCGCCGAGGCCGCGCGGCGCACAGGGGTCGCTGCATGAGCGCGCAGCACACCGTCGACGCCGGCATCGAGATGTCTATCCGCATTGGCCAGCGCGTCCGCCATCAGGACTACAAGGGCCAGCGCGTCACCGGCACGGTGCAGGGCATTGCGGTCGAAGGGCGCGAACTCATGGCTCTGATCGCACTCGATCGGCCGATCATCATTCCAGCGAGCGAAGGCTGCCGCGAAATTCAAATTCACACGCAGCGCGTTCCGGCACATGAAGTTGCGCCGTTCGACGAGCGCGAAGAACTCATTGCCGAAATGCTGGAAGCGCTGCGGGGCGTCGTGCGCGTTGCCGACAGAGCAACAGACGAGTTCGACGCTGCGCGCGCCGCCATCGCCAAGGCCACCGGGTGCGGAGCATGACCGAGATCGTCGACGTGCAACAGATCATCTACGCGCTGGAGCGCGCGGAGCGCAGCCTGACGGCGCACGCTGATCGGCTGTCCCGCGAACGCGACTACAGCGCCGAGTTCCCAGCGGAAGATGCGGCCCGCATGCGCGAAGCGATTGCGCTCCTGCAGGCCGAGCCCAGCGAAGCAACGTTGGTTTGCTACGAGGCTTACCAGGTCGTCGGCTCCCTGCTCTCCGACATCGGCCAGTTCCACACGGACAGCGCGAGCAAGATTCTGGACAACCTGAGCCAGGCCAAGCTGATGCACAAGGACGTGCTTCCGTGGGCGTCGCTCGCATCCCGTGCGCAGCTCACCGAAGGCAAGATCGAAGACATCATCAACGGTCTGCCCGGCGGGCTGGACGGCTACTTGAAGACATGGGGCTGGCTGAACTTCGCTCGTGAGATCGAGAAGGTCCTGGGCTGGGCCTGGCGCCCCGAGTTCGACGCGGTCAGCCCCAAGCAGGAGGCGCTCGCGATTCAGTTCTGCCGGGAGATCGAGGGAGGGCGCGTGATGAAGGGCCAAGCGCCCGATTCCGACCGCCTGCTGGAGATGGCACAGGCGCTGTACGAGGCCGAGCGGGAGGACATGGCGCCGTGAGCCCCAGTCTCGAGCTCGACGACGAAGAGCTGCGCCGGATCACCCGCCGCAAACAGCCGGCCGCGCAGGCGCGCTTTCTGGCCGCCATGCGCGTGCCGTACCGGCGCCGGTGCGATGGCACCCTGCTGGTCGGCCGCACGGCCATGGAGCAGGCTATGCTCGGCGCCCAGCCGCCCGCCACCGCTGAAACGGTCGACGATGCCGGCATTCAATGGAAGGTCACCCGATGAGCCGCCCCCGCGATCACGCATCCGCATCTGGCCTCCTGCCCCGCATGGAGGCCAGGCCGCTCAAGGACGGCGGGTTTTCGTACCGGTATCACCCGATGGGCGGGAAACCGGTCTCGCTCGGCCGCGACAAGGCCCAGGCCCTGCAGAAGGTGCTGGACATGAACGGCCGGGCCAGCGATCACGGCACCGTCGGCCGGCTCTGGCGCCTGTACGAGGCAAGCCCCGACTTCAAGCGCCTGGCCGACACCACGAAAGCCCAGTACCGGGACAACTGGGAAGAGCTCAAGAAGCTGTTCGACAAGGCCATCGCCTCAGCCGTCAAGCCGCCACACATCGCACGCTACCTGCGCACCGAGCGCGCTGCCGCGCCGATCGTGGCGAACCGCGAGGTGGCGGTGCTGTCGAACCTGTTCAACCTGGCGGTGGAGTTGGGCGAGATCGAGCGCAACCCCTGCAAGGAGGTTCGTCGCAACCCGGAAGAGGCGCGCGACCGCCTTGTCGAAAAGAAAGAGTTCGAACCATTCGTAGCGTGGGCGCTACAGCAGGGCCCGAGCGCCGTCGTGCTCACCAGCATGGCCCAGTTCGCCGCCCTGGCCGGCAACCGGCGCGCGGAGTTCCTGCGCCTGCACTGGCCCCAGGTCGACGAAGAGGTGATCAGGCTTCAGCGCGCCAAGCAGCGGGGAAAGAAATCGAAGCGGGAATTGGTCGGCATCAGCAACGCTCTGAAGGAGGTGCTGGACCGGATGCGCGCCATTGAAGGCTATTCGCCAATGGGCGCCGTATTCCGCGCACCGCGCACCGGCAATCCGTATTCGGAGAGCGGTTTTAAAGCGATGTGGGCGCGGCTGATGGCAAAGGCGCTGAAAAAAGAGATCGTGAAAGAGCGATTCACATTTCACGATCTGCGCGGGCACTACACGACGTACTTCAAACTCCAATTCGGCGAGTTGCCCGAATTGCATGCCGATCCGAAGACGACGGCTGGTGTGTACGAACGCAGCCGCGAGGTGCGGCGCCTGGCGCTCTGAATTCCCAATTTGGGAATTTGGCGCACTTCGCGCTACCGTTTTGATAGCAGGGAAGTGGCGTGGATGTTGGGGTGGCTGATGGGACTCGAACCCACGACGACCAGAATCACAATCTGGGACTCTACCAGCTGAGCTACAGCCACCACAGAGCCTGCAATTGTAGCGGCAAAAAACTAGCGTCCGCCGGCAACGATCGGATCACTTGGCTTCGGCACCAGGATCTCCGCCTTGAACTTGCTCTTCAACAGGTCGTAGTACGCCGCACTCTCCGCCGCAGCCGCCGCCTGGGCGAACTGCGCAATCTCCTGCTGCGCAGCCTCGGGCGCGGGCGGCGTCCGCGGCACCGTCTTGTTGGTCCGCACGATCGCATAGCCCTGCGCGCCGAGATCGACGCCAACCAGCGACGGAAGCTTGGCCGGATCGGCGCGCAAAGCGCTCTCGATGATGGGCGCCGGCTGCGATTGTGTTTCGAGCCGCGAAACCGTCACCGGCGCACCAACGCTCGCGTTGGCCGGCGTGGCCTGCCAGGCTGCGAGCTTGGCCTCGCCTTCGGCTTTGGCGAGCGCGGCGGCGCGCTCGCTGACAAGCTGGGCACGAACCTTGTCCTTGACCTCTTCGAACGGCAGCGCCCGCGCGGGTGCGTATTGCGTCACGCGTCCCGATGCGAGCTGGTTGGGCCCGATCTCGGTTGCCGCGGTGTTGTGCTTGCGCTCGAGCGAATCGGCGGCGAACAGCGCGTTCAGGAAATTGCGGTTTGCCAATGCACCCGCAGCGCCTGGCGCCGGGGTGCGGCCGACATTGCTCGCGGTCTGGATAGTCAGCTTCAGCTTCTCGGCCGCCGGCTTCAGGCTGTCGGGCTGCTGGTAGACGATGTCGGTAAAGCTCTCGGCCGCTTTGGCGAATTCCTGTGTGGCTTGCTGGCCGCGCACTTCGTTCTCGATGGCAGCGCGCGCCTGCTCGAAAGACTGCACCACCGCAGGCTTGATGTCGTTGAGCTGAATGATGTGATAGCCGAACTCGGTCTCGACGATGTCGCTGAGCTCGCCTTTCTTGAGCGCGAACATGGCGTCTTCGAAAGGCTTGACCATGGCGCCGCGCGTCACGAAATCGAGGTCGCCGCCCTTTTCCGCCGACCCGGGATCTTGCGAATTCTTGCGCGCGAGCTCGGCAAAAGTGTTGGGCGCCTTCTTGGCTTCGGCCAGCAACTGCTGCGCCTTGGCACGCGCCTTCTCGCGCTCGGCGGCAGGCGCACTCGCGGGGGCACTGATCAGGATGTGGCTGGCGCGGCGTTCTTCCTTGGTGCCGAAGCGCGCGGCGTTCTGATCGTAGTAGCTGCGGAGATCGGCCTCGTTGATCGCGATGTTCTTTTTTGCTGCCTCGAGGTCGAGCACAAGGAATTCGATGCTCGCCTGCTCCGGCATCTGGAACTGCGCGACATGCTGCTTGTAGTAGGCCTCGAGGTCGGCATCGCTCACACTGACCTTCGACGCGAACTCGCCGGGATTAAAACGCGCGACCTGCACTTCGCGGCGGTCATAGAAGGCATTGAGCGTGGCCGCGGCCTGGGCGGGCGTGGCGAACGCCGTGCCCGAAACGCCCAGCAATACCTGCTGCGTCGCCAGGTCGGCACGCACCGACGCTTCGTACTGTTCGGGCGTGCGGCCCGTTGCACGCATGAAGCGTTCGCGATCGAACTTGCCGTCGGCCGTGCGGAAAGAAGCGAGGCCCGTGTCTTCAGCGAACAAGCGCGAGAGCCGCTCCTCGGACACTGTCATGTTCGACTTCGATGCCGCTGCCGCGAGTACGCGATCGCGCACCATGCGCTCCAGCGTGGTGTAGCGGGCAGCGTCCGAATCGAGCAGGCCTGGCTCGATGTTGGGTGCCTGCTGCCGGATCCTGTCGACTTCGTTGCGGTGCTGCGCATCCCATTCGGGCCGGGTGATGTCGGCGCCGGCAACCCGCGCCACCTTCTCTCCCTGGCCACCGCCCTGGTACCGATCGACGCCGAACAGCACGAACGACGGAATGATCAGCAAGAACAAGAGCACCATGATGACCTTGTTGTACTTGCGGAAGGAATCAAACATGCTTGGACACTCTCTGCGGGATGAACGAAACAGCAAACAAAAAAGGCGAACTGACTGTTCGCCTTTGCATCGGGTGGTGGGTGCTGAGGGGTTCGAACCCCCGACCTACGCCTTGTAAGGGCGCCGCTCTACCAGCTGAGCTAAGCACCCCACCGGGAACAGTGTCTCAGTTCAGCGCGTCTTTCAGCGCCTTGCCGGGACGGAACTTCGGGATCTTGGCGGCCTTGATTTTAATCGCGTCCCCGGTGCGCGGATTGCGGCCGGTGCGCGCAGCGCGTTTGCCGACTGCAAAGGTACCGAAACCGACGAGCGACACGGAGCCACCCTTCTTGAGCGTTGTCCGAATGGCGCCGATGGTCGATTCGAGTGCGCGCGTGGCAGCAGCTTTGGAGATGTCGGCGTTTTTTGCGATGTGCTCAATCAGTTCGGTTTTGTTCACAAGGGCCCCTTGCAGGAAAAATTGTTGATCGGGTAACGTCAGAAGCAATGCCGGCCCCATGACGTTGCCATGGGGTGTGGCGAATGAAAAAGGATGGCAGTTCTGACGCGCCGGCAGCGCACTGCCGACAAGGATTACAACCACTGGTCCACGGGGTGTCAATACGACACCCGCCCGTGCAAACCAGCGAGGACCGCGATTTTAGTGGTGTTTCGCGCAGCTCTTTTCAAAGCGCTTGTGCGACCGCACGACCCAGGTCGGCAGTGCATGCGCTGCCGCCGATGTCAGGCGTGCGCGGTGCGCCGCTCGCGGGCGCCAGTACTTTCTCGATCGCCGACAGGATCGCATCGTGCGCAGCCTTGTGGCCCAGGAACTCCAGCATCATCGCGCCGCACCAGATCTGGCCGATCGGATTGGCGACGCCCTTGCCGGCGATGTCCGGCGCCGAGCCGTGCACCGGCTCGAACAGCGAGGGGGTGGTGCGATCCGGATTGAGGTTCGCGCTCGGCGCGATGCCGATCGTGCCGGTGCATGCAGGGCCGAGGTCGGACAGGATGTCGCCGAACAGATTGCTCGCCACCACGACGTCGAAGAAGTCTGGCCGCTGCACGAAGTGCGCCGTCAGGATGTCGATGTGGAACTTGTCGAGCTTGATCTCCGGATAGTTCTTCGCCATTGCCGCGACACGCTCGTCCCAGTACGGCATGGTGATCGAGATGCCGTTGGACTTGGTCGCGCTGGTGAGGTGCTTTCTCGGTCGCGACTGCGCGAGCTCGAAGGCGAACTTGAGCACGCGGTCCACGCCGACGCGCGACATCACGGTCTCCTGGACGACGATCTCGCGCGCCGTCCCTTCGTACATGCGCCCGCCGATGCTGGAGTATTCGCCCTCGGTGTTCTCGCGCACGATGTACATGTCGATCTCGCCGGGCTGCCGCGGCGTGCCGTCTCGCCGCACCACCGGCGCCACGATGCCCGGCATCAGGCGCGCGGGGCGCAGGTTGATGTACTGGTCGAACTCGCGGCGAAACAGCAGCAGGGAACCCCAGAGCGAAACATGGTCCGGAATCTTCTCGGGCCAGCCGACCGCGCCGAAGTAGATGGCATCGTGGCCGCCGATCTGGTCTTTCCAGTCGTCCGGCAGCATCTTGCCGTGCTTCTCGCAGTAGTCCCAGCTCGAAAAATCGAAGTGGTCGAAATGCAGGTCGATGCCGAACTTGCGCGCTGCGGCATCGAGCACACGCAATCCTTCGGGCATGGTTTCCTTGCCGATGCCGTCGCCGGCAATGACTGCGATTCGTTGCGTGCTCATGTCTCGATCCTTGGGGTGGCGTTGAAAAAAGGCAGGGCCTCGGCCAGCAGCTCGTGCGGCGCTTCCTCGGGAATGTAGTGGCCGCACGGCAAGGTTGCGCCCGACACGTCGGCAGCGCGTTCGCGCCATAGCGAGAGCACGTCGAAGCAGCGGCCGACGGCGCCGTGCTCGCCCCACAGTACGCGCAGCGGCTGGGTCAGCTTGAGACCGGCGGCGATGTCGGCTCGGTCGTGTTCGAGATCGATCGTGGCCGATGCCCGGTAGTCCTCGCAGATGCCCTGCGCGGTTCCCTCGATCGCCGCGCAGCGCTCGTACTCGGCCAGGGCCTCGGGTGCAAACGGCGCGAGACCGGCATGGCGGCTGCCCATGACACTGCGAACATAGCGCACCGGATCGCCCTCGATCAGCGCTTCGGGCAGGGGCGGTGGCTGGATCAGGAAGAACCAGTGCCAATAGGCGCGTGCAAAGGCCTCCGACGTGTCCCGGTACATCGCAAGCGTCGGCGCAATATCGAGCAGCATGAGCCGCTCGACCGACTGCGCATGATCCGCAGCGAGCCGATGCGCCACGCGCGCACCGCGGTCGTGCGCCAACACGCCGAAGCGGCCAAAGCCGTGCTGCTGCATGACGTGCAGCGCATCGAGCGCCATCTCGCGTTTGCTGTAGGCCGCGTGCTCCGCATCGGCTGGGGGGCGGCCCGAGTCGCCGTAGCCGCGCAGATCGAGCATGACGACCGTGAAGTGCTGCGCCAGCACCGGCGCCGTGCGGTGCCAGATCGCATGCGTCTGCGGATGGCCGTGAAGCAGCAGCAGCGGCGCACCGCGTCCGCCGATGCGGCCGTGCAATTGCACGCCGTTGCGCGTCAGATCGAAGGTGGAGAACGAAGTGAACACGGGGCGATTGTGCGTTGCGCGCCGCTCGGCATCAAGCAACAATCGGCCGATTGATACTTTCCAATTTGGCAGCAATGGATCGAACAGACCTGGAACTGGTGATCGCCATCCGCGACCGCGGCAGCCTCGCGGGCGCGGCGACAGCGCTGGAGGTCGTGCCCTCCGTCGTCACCAAGCGGCTCGGCGCGCTCGAGGCACGGCTCGGCCAGCGCCTGTTCAATCGCACCACCCGGCGACTCAATCTCACCCCCGAAGGCGAAGCCGTGTGCCTGCACGCCAAGGGCCTGCTGGAAGGATTTGCGGCGCTCGAAAACGAGCTCGGCGAGCGCCAGAACGATTTGGCCGGCACGATCCGCCTGGTGGCGACCTTCGGCTTCGGCCGTCACTGGCTCGGCCCGGCACTCGCGGCCTTCCACGAACAGCACCCTGCCCTGCAGTTTCAGCTGCAGCTGATGGAGCAACTGCCCGACCTCGGCGCCGAAGGGCACGACGGCGCTCTCTGGCTCTGGCCCGTGCAAGGCCGCCGCGCCGGCGACTGGGTCACGCGCAGGATCGCGCGCAATCAGCGCGTGCTGGCGGCTGCGCCGAGTTATCTCGAGCGCCGCGGCAGGCCGGCGGATCTCGCCGCGCTGGCCGCGCACGACTGCCTGGTGGCGCGCGAGAACGGCAACGGCAGCGAGCGCGAGGCCGCGCTCTGGACGCTGCGTCATGTCAGGGACGGCAGCACGACGCGTGTGCGTGTGCGCGGCCCGCTGTCGAGCAATTCGGGCGAGATGGTGCGCGACTGGTGCCTCGCAGGGCAGGGCATCATGCTGCGCAGCTTGTGGGACATCGCCCCGCAGCTCGCGTCGGGCGAACTCGCGCACGTACTGCCGCAGTTCGCCATGCCCGACGCAGACATCCAGTGGATTGCGCCTTGGCGCCCCAAGACGCCGCGGCGGGTGCGCGTGCTGGTCGACTTCCTGGTCGAACGCTTTCGCGGCGAACCGTGGAAACCCGAGGGCAGGCGTTCGCGCTGAGTGCTCTCAGCCCTCGCCGCGCACGACGAGGCTCACGCCGACAGCGGTCATCGCTATGCCCGCCAGCGTGATCGCGGTGATCGGCTCCGCGAAGAGAAGCCAGGCCATCACCGCGGTGCATGGGGGAACGAGATAGAGCAGGCTCGTGACCGCCGTGGCCGTGCCGCGCTGGATCAGCATGTAGAGCAGCGAGCTGCCGCCCAGTGACAACGCCAGCACCGACCAGGCCATTGCGCCGCCCGAAGACAGGTTCCACTGGATGCTGTCGGTCTCCAGCGCCGCGAACGGCAGCGTGACGACCAGGGCGGCGGCAAGCTGGATGGCGCCCGCGCAGCGCACGTCGCCCGGCGCGACGAAGCGCTTCTGGTACAGCGTGCCTGCCGTGATGGAAAACAGCGCCATCAGCGCCAGCCCCATGGTCAGGGCCGTGACCTCCCCGCCCTGCCCGAATTTGCGCGACACCACCAGCACCAGCCCGGCGAAACCCAATGCCAGCCCGGCCCATTGGCGGCGCGTGATCGAGCCGCCTCGCATCGACAGCCAGACGGCGGTGAGCACCGGCTGGATGCCGACCAGCAGTGCGATCAGCCCCGAACCCATGCCGGCCCGCACCGCGGCCCAGACGCCGCCGAGATAGCCCGCCTGCATCAGGACGCCGGTGATCGCGAGATGCCCCCATTGCGCGCGCTGCCGCGGCCATGCTGCGCGCGCGAGCCGCACCCAGAGGAGAAAGCAGACCACCGACAGCGCATAGCGCACGGCCAGGAACTTGAGCGGCGGGGCATAGGGCATGCCGTAACGCGCGACGATGAAGCCGGTGCTCCAGATGAGCACGAAGACGGCAGGCATGGCGCGCAGCCAGCCCGATGACGGGGCCGCACCCGTCATTTAGCGCGGGCCCGGATTTCGGGAATTGCCTTCTGCAGGTAATAGACCATCGACCAGACGGTGAGCACGGCCGATATCCAGATCAGCCATTGCCCCCAGACGCCGGTGTCGATCAGGCCGAACAGGGTGCCGTTGAAAAGCAGGAACGGGATCGCGACCATCTGCACCACGGTCTTGACCTTGCCGATCATGTGGACCGCCACGCTCTTGCCGGCGCCGATCTGCGCCATCCATTCGCGCAGGGCGGAGATGGCGATCTCGCGGCCGATGATGATCAGCGCCACGAAGACGTCGGCGCGGTTCAGGTGCACCAGCACGAGCAGCGAAGCGCACACGAGGAACTTGTCGGCCACAGGATCGAGGAAGGCCCCGAAGGCCGAGGTCTGATTGAGCCTGCGCGCCAGGAAGCCGTCGAGCCAGTCGGTCGCGGCGAAGACGATGAACATCACCGTGGCGACCAGGTTCCGCATCGGCTCGGACAGCGGCAGGTAGAACACGCCCACGATCAACGGGATCGCGACGATGCGCGTCCAGGTCATGATCGTTGGGAGCGTCCAGAACATTGCGGTGATTGTGTCATGGGGCCGGCATGGCCTCGCGCGCAAGGTCAATGCAGGGCGCGGTAGATCTCTTCTGCGAGTTCGAATGCGATGCCGTCGACCGAAGCGATGTCTTCCACGCTTGCCGCCGCCACACCACGAATGCCGCCGAAGCGCTGCAGCAGGCGCGCGCGCCGCTTGGGCCCGATGCCCGGGATGTCTTCCAGCTGACTGCCACCCACCCGCACCTTGGCTCGCCTGGCGCGCATACCGGTGATCGCGAAGCGGTGCGCCTCGTCGCGGATCTGCGCGACCAGCATCAGCGCCGCCGAATCACGGCCGAGGTACACCTTCTCGCGGCCGTCGGCATATACCAGCTCCTCGAGCCCAACCTTGCGGCCCTCGCCCTTCTCCACGCCGACGATCAGCGACAGCGGCAGGCCCAACTCGCCGAAGACCTCGCGCGCCATCGACACCTGACCCTTGCCGCCATCGACCAGCACGAGGTCGGGCATGCGCGCCGCCCGCGTGCCCGGCCGCGCGTCGGTGCCGGCACCGCCTGCATCGCCGGCGGGCGGCGCGTCCATCTCCGCTGCCATCGCCTCGGCTAGCTTGCCGTAGCGACGGTGCAGCACCTGGCGCATCGCTGCGTAGTCGTCGCCGGGCGTGATGCCTTCGATGTTGTAGCGGCGGTACTCGCGGTTCTGCATCGTGTGGTGCTCGAACACCACGCACGAGGCCTGGGTCGCCTCGCCGGCGGTGTGCGAGATGTCGAAGCATTCGACGCGGAAGTTGTCGAGATCGTCGGGTGCGAGTTCCAGCGCATCGACCAGGGCGCGCGTGCGCGCTTGTTGCGAGCCCTCCTCGGCGAGCAGGCGCGCGAGCTGGAGCCCGGCATTCGTCTGCGCCATCTCGAGCCAGTGGCGCCGCTGCTCGCGCGGCTGGAACACGGCCGTGATGCGCGTGCCGGCCTGCTGGGCGACCGCTTCGATCAGCTCGCGGCTCACAGGCTCGCTCAGCACCAGCGTGGCCGGGACCGGCACGTCGATGTAGTGCTGTGCGATGAAGGCTTCGAGCACCTGCACTTCCACGGATTCGCCGAGCGGCCCGCCCTCGCCGCCTTCCATGGCGCTCTCGCCATGCTGGATCTGCGCCGCGTCTTCGACGTGCACCGGGAAATAGGGGCGGTCGCCCAGGTGCCGGCCGCCGCGCACCATCGCGAGGTTGACGCAGGCCTTGCCGCCCTGCACCTTGACCGCCAGGATATCGACGTCCTTGTCGGAGGCGATCTCGACCGACTGCTGATGCAGCACGCGAGACAGCGCCGACATCTGGTTGCGCAGCTCGGCCGCCTGCTCGAACTCCAGCTTCTCGGCGTGCGACACCATGCGTGCCTCGAGCTGGGTGAGCACGGCCTGCGTGTCCCCCATCAGGAAGGCCTCGGCGTTGGCCACGTCCTGCGCATAGGCCTCGGGCGCGATGTAGCCCACGCAGGGGCCGGTGCAGCGCTTGATCTGGTAGAGCAGGCAAGGCCGGGTGCGGTTGGCATAGACCGTGTCCTCGCAGGTGCGCAGCTTGAAGACCTTCTGCAGCAGCTGGATCGACTCCTTCACCGCCCAGGCGCTCGGGTACGGGCCGAAGTAGCGATGCTTGCGATCGACCGCCCCGCGGTAGTAGGCCAGGCGCGGGAAGGTGTGCGACGCGATCTTCAGGTAGGGATAGCTCTTGTCGTCGCGGAACAGGATGTTGTAGCGCGGCTTGAGCGTCTTGATGAGGTTGTTCTCGAGCAGCAGCGCCTCGGCCTCGGAGCGCACCACCGTGGTCTCCATGCGGGCGATCTTCGAGATCATGTGGCCGATGCGGGTGCCGGCGTGGTTCTTCTGGAAGTAGTTGGCGACACGCTTCTTGAGATTACGCGCCTTGCCCACATACAGCACGGCACCCGCGGCGTCGAAGTAGCGGTAGACGCCCGGCAGTTGCGGCAATGCCGCCACTTCGCTGAGCAGTTGATCGGAATGCATCTCGGACATCTGTAGAGTATCTCGCGATGCGCTGGAACATCTTCTGCAAGGTCATCGACAACCACGGCGACGCCGGCGTCTGCTGGCGGCTGGCGTGCGGGCTCGCGGCGCGAGGCGAAACGGTGCGGCTGTGGATCGACGATCCGTCGGCGCTGACCTGGATGGCGCCAAGTGGTCGCAAGGGCGTCGAGGTCGTTACCTGGACCCGGAAGGATGCGGCACGACAGGCCGCTGCCGCCCCGCCGCCGGAGGTGCTGATCGAGGCCTTCGGCTGCAATCCGGCGCCCGAACTGATCGAGCGCTTTGCCGCATCCGCGCCGCGCGCCTGGATCAACCTCGAGTACCTTTCAGCCGAGCCCTATGTCGAGCGCCTGCATGGACTGCCCTCGCCCGTGTTCAAGGGGCCGGGCGCCAATCTGACCAAGCACTTCTTCTACCCCGGCTTCACGCCCGCGACCGGCGGATTGCTGCGTGAGCCGGACCTGCTCGAGCGCCGCCAGCGCTTCGATCGCGCGGCCTGGCTCGCGCGGCAGGGCATCGCGTGGAGCGGCGAGCGCCTCGTTTGTCTGTTCTGTTACGAGCCGCCGGCGCTCGACGCCCTGCTCGCCCAGTTCGAGCGTGCCGGCGAGAACATCCACCTGCTCGTGACCGCCGGTCGCGCGTCTCGCGCCCTGCCACCGGGTCCGGCGCAGCGCGGCGCGCTCTCCATTACCTGGCTGCCGCAGTTGCCGCAGACCGACTTCGACCAGCTGCTCTGGGCCTGCGACCTGAATTTCGTCAGGGGCGAAGATTCGCTGGTGCGCGCGCTCTGGGCCGGGTCGCCCTTCGTCTGGCAAATCTACGCGCAGGACGACGATGCCCACCATACCAAGCTGGGCGCCCTCCTCGACTGGATGGGAGCCCCGGCGACGCTGCGCCGCTTCCATCACCTGTGGAACGGCATGGCCGAAGGCGAGCTGCCGGTTCTAGACGATGCGACGCTGGCATCCTGGGGTGCCGCCTGCACCGCCGCGCGCGCGCGGCTGCTCGCACAGGACGATCTTCTGACCCGTCTGCTGACCTTTGTCGCCCAAAAAAGCTAAAATTGCGGGCTTTGCGGATTTCCGGCCGGGGCCAGCCCTGTTTGCCGCACCCTCCGCTGAATCCACCGCGGTGAATGTGTCAAAGGGATCTACGAACCCGATGGCGCACCGAGCGGCCAACATCCAGAGACCCTGATTATGAAAATCGCTCAAGAAATCCGCGCCGGCAATGTGATCATGCACGGCAAGGACCCGATGGTCGTCCTCAAGACCGAATACAGCCGCGGCGGCCGCAATTCCGCCACCGTGCGCATGAAGCTCAAGAGCCTGATCGCCAACTTCAACACCGAAGTCGTGTTCAAGGCCGACGACAAGATGGAGCAGATCGTGCTCGACAAGAAGGAGTGCACCTACTCCTACTTCGCCGATCCGATGTACGTCTGCATGGACACCGAGTACAACCAGTACGAAGTCGAAGCCGAGAACATGGGCGACTCGCTCAACTACCTCGAAGACGGCATGCCGGTCGAAGTGGTGTTCTACGACGGCAAGGCGATCTCGGTCGAACTGCCGACCAGCGTCGAGCGCGAAATCACCTGGACCGAGCCAGCCGTCAAGGGCGACACCTCAGGCAAAGTGATGAAGCCAGCCAAGATTTCCACCGGTTTCGAGGTCGGCGTGCCGCTGTTCGTCGCCCAGGGCGACCGCATCGAAATCGACACCCGCACCGGCGAGTACCGCAAACGCGTCTGAACACGTGCTGACCTGACGAAGAAGGCTCCTGCGGGAGCCTTTTTTGCGTACGCTCGCGGCATGAGCGCCGCCCGGCCGCTCCGAAGGCGCTCGCACCGCAGTGCGAAGCACGAAGGTACTCCAATGAACACCGCTTCTGTTCGCACCGAGATCGACGGCCCCGTCAGCACCATCGTCATGAGCCGCCCCCGGCAGCGCAACGCGGTCGACCGCGAAATGGCGACGCGGCTGCGCGAGGCCTTCGAGCGCTTCGAGGCTGACGACAGCCAGCGCGTGGCGGTGCTCTGGGGCGATCACGGCGTGTTCTGCGCCGGCGCCGACCTGGGCGCGGTGAACGATCCGGCACGCCGCAACGAGGTGGATCCCGAAGGCGGCGGCACCGGCCCCATGGGGCCCACGCGCATGGCGCTCGTCAAGCCGCTGATCGCCGCCATCAGCGGCCATGCCGTGGCGGGCGGCCTCGAACTCGCCTTGCTGGCCGACCTGCGCGTGGCCGAGCAAAGCGCCGTGCTCGGCGTGTTCTGCCGCCGCTGGGGCGTGCCCCTGATCGACGGCGGCACCGTGCGGCTGCCGCGCATCGTCGGCATGGCCCGGGCGCTGGACCTGATCCTCACCGGCCGCGCCGTGACCGCCGACGAAGCGCTCGCCATGGGCCTGGTCAATCGCGTCGTGCCTGAAGGCGGCGCGCGGCAGGCAGCCGAACAGCTTGCGCGCGAGCTGGCCGCTTTCCCGCAGCGGTGCATGCTGGCGGACCGCGCATCCGCCTACGCCCAGTGGGATCTGCCGCTGGTCGAAGCCTTGCGGCACGAGGGCCGCCGGGGCGCCCCCATCGTCGCGGCCGAAGGCGAGGCCGGCGCCGCCCGCTTCGTCGGCGGCGCCGGGCGGCATGGCCAGTTCTGAGTTGCTGCGCGCACAATCCAAGACCATTCCTTCGCCAGACCATGCACAACAGCACGCACGACCTTCACGACAAACGCCTCGCCGACGCCTGGGCCACGCTGCAGTCCCATGCCGACAAGGGCCTTCCCCTTCATTCCGACCCCTCGCGCCTCGCCTTCGCCGACCCCGAGTTCCTGCTGCGCCGCGAAACGCGCGGGCTGCGCATGCAGCTCGAGCTGATGAAACCCGACCTCGAGATGCGCGCGCACGGCATCGAGAACACGGTGGTGGTGTTCGGCAGCGCCCGCTTTCGAAGCGAAGAGGAATCCGGCGCCCTGATCGCCCAGGCCGAGGCAGCCGGCGAGGTGGGAACGGCGGCCCGCTGGCGCAAGCTGGCGCGCAGCTCGCACTACTACGAAAAGGCGCGCGCCTTCGGCAAGCTGGTCGCGCAGTACAGCGATGACAAGGACCCGGCAGACAAGCTCTTCGTCTGCACCGGCGGCGGCCCCGGCATCATGCAAGCCGCCAACCGCGGCGCCTATGAAGGCGGTGGCCTCTCGGTCGGCCTTGCGATCGCGCTGCCGATGGAAGAGGAAGCCAATCCCTACGTCACGCCGGCATTGAGCTTCAAGTTCCACTACTTCGCGATCCGCAAGATGCATTTCATGATGCGGGCGAAGGCGCTGGTGGCGTTTCCGGGCGGCTTCGGCACGCTGGACGAACTGTTCGAGGTCATCACCCTGGTGCAGACCCGCAAGGCGAAGCCAGTGCCGATCGTGCTCTTCGGCTCGGACTATTGGAAGCAGCTGATCAACTTCGATTTCCTGGCCGAGGAAGGCGTGATCTCGCCGGAGGATGTGAAGCTGATCGAGTACGTGGATTCGCCGCAGGACGCGTGGGACGCGATCAAGCGCTTCTACAAGCTCTGATCGCGAGCGGGTAGCTGCAGGCCCCACACCGCCCGCGTCCCCAGCGCCACCACGCCGCCGACCAGCCAGAACACGCCGGCGATGCCGATCAGCGCGCCGACCGAGCCGAACAGCATCGGCATCGCGACGCTCGAGGCATTGATGGTCATGAGCCGCAGCCCGAGCGCCTCGCCGTGGCGCGCGTGCGGCGTGATCTGGTGCAGCATGCTCATCACCATCGGCTGCACAGCGCCGAGCGCGAAGCCCAGCACCACCGAGCAGATGCCCATCGCGAGCGCCGACGACAGGAACGGATAGACCGCGAACACCAGCGCCGTCACCACGCTCGATGTGGCGATCACGCTGCGTTCGGATGCACGCGCCGCCACGAGCGGCAGCACGACCCGGATCACGGCCGCGGCGATCGCGAAAGCGCCGAGGATCGAGCCGATCACCGAAGCCCCCAGGCCGCGCTCGTGGCCGAGGATGGGCAGCACGAAGGCGTGCACATCCCAGCTGGAGGACTGAAGCCAGTTCACGAACAGCAGGCGCCGGAACATCGACGCCCTGAGCAGGTCCCAGGCGCGCGGCCTGGCGCCATCGGCCGGCTGAGGCACGCGCGGCAGTTCGTGCGTGGTGCGAGCGAAGAACCAGCCAGCGAGCGGCAGCAGCGCCAACGCGGCGAAGGCGATGCGAAAGGCCGGCAGGTCGGCAGGAGCGCGGCCCGCATGATCGATCAGCAGCCCGGCGCAGAAAGGCCCGAGGAAGTTGGCCAGCGCCGGCGCGATCGCCAGCCAGCTGAACACCTTCTTGAGTTGCACCGGATTGGCAGCGGCACGCCCGACGTGGCGCTGCAGCGCGATCACGGCCGCGCCCGTGGCGCCCCCGGTCATCAGGGCTGAGAGGCACAGCACGGGAAAGAGAGGCACCGCCGCTGCCAGCGCAGAACCGCCCGAAGCCGCGAGCACCGCGAGCATCAGCGGCCGCTTGAGGCCGTGCCGATCGGCGAAGCGCCCGGCCGGCAGCGCGAGGAAAACCTGCGTGAGCGCGAATAAGGCGATCAGGATGCCGACCGCCGCCGCGCTGTAGCCCTGCTGAAGCGCAAGCAAGGGCGCACCGAGACGCATGCCGGCCATCGCCGCGTGCAGCAGGATCTGGGCCGCGATGAGCCGCAGCAACTCGGCCGTCACGGCGCCGTGTCGTCGTCGGGTGCAGGCAGCAGCGCCTGCGATTCAGCCTCCGGCAACGCCTCCACCTTGCGCAGCGCCAGGCGCATCTGCTTGGCGCGCGTGTCCGCCTTGTCGAGCGTGTCGGAGGCCTTGGCCACCTGCTCCTTGATGCGCGCGACCCATTCGCCATAGCGTTCGAACTCGGTCTTGACCGCGCCGAGCACCTTCCACACTTCGGAGGCCTGCTGCTCCAGCGCCAGCGTGCGAAAACCCATGTGCAAGCTATTGAGCATGGCCAGCAGCGTGGTCGGTCCCGCCAGCGTCACGCGGTGCTGGCGCTGGATCGCATCCATCAATCCGGGGCGGCGCAGCACCTCGGCATACAGGCTTTCCACCGGCAGGAACAGGATCGCGAAGTCGGTGGTGTGCGGCGCGGCCAGGTAGTTCTCGGCGATCGATCGCGCCTCGCTGCGGATGCGTGCCTCGAGCGCCTTGGCCGCGAGTTCGGCGGCGCCGGGGTCGGCGCGCTCGTGGGCGTCGAGCAGCCGCTCGTAGTCGTCGCGCGGGAACTTGGCATCGATAGGCAGCCAGACCGGCGCGCCATCGCCGCCACGGCCCGGAAAGCGGATCGCGAAGTCGACGCGCTGCCCGCTGCGCGGCTTGGTCTCGACCTGCTTCGCATACTGGTCGGGCGTGAGCACCTGCTCGAGCAGCGCCTCGAGCTGCACCTCGCCGAACACGCCGCGCGTCTTCACATTGGTCAGCACCCGTTGCAGGCTGCCGACGCCGACGGCGAGCGTCTGCATCTCGCCCAGGCCCTTGTGCACCTGCTCGAGCCGGTCCGCCACCTGCTTGAAGCTCTCGCCCAGGCGCGCCTCGAGCGTGCTCTGCAGCTTCTCGTCTACCGTCTTGCGCATCTCGTCGAGCTTGGCGGTGTTGCTTTGCTGGAGCTGCGCGAGCTGGGTCTCCATGGTGGCCCGGACTTCGGCGAGCCGCCGCGCATTCGATTCGGACAAGCCCTGCAGCTGCGTGTTGAGCGTGTCGGCCAAGCTCTTCTGAAGCAGAGACAGCTGCTGCGCAAAAGCGTCGATCTGCGCGTTCTGCGTTCGCGTGGCCTCGGCGCTCTGATGCACCAGCGCCTGCTGGAAGCTCGCAAAGGCCTGGGCGGTTTCCTGTCGCGCGCCGCGCGAGGATTCGCCGATTTCGTGGCGCAGTTCGCGCTCGATGCGCTCGTTGGCGGCGCCCAACGTGGCGATCAGCCCGCTGTGGTCGGCTGCCGGCGGCTTACGCAGCAGCAGCCAGAGCAAGAGGACGATGATCAGGGCCGAGAGGGCCGGAAGGATCCAGGGTTCCGAAAAAAACATCACCGGCTACTTGCTCCCCAGCACCGCTGGGTTGAGCGGCGTCACCGGCTTGCCGTGGACCAGGAAGCCGATCAGGTTGTCGGCCGCGAGCTCCGCCATCGCGCGGCGCGTCGGCACGGTGGCGCTCGCGATGTGGGGCGTGAGGACCACGTTCGGCACGGTCAGCAGATCCGGGTGCACCTTCGGCTCGCCCTCGAACACGTCGAGCCCCGCCGCGGCGATGCGCTTGTCGCGCAAGGCGGCGGCGAGCGCCGCATCGTCGACGATGCCGCCGCGTGCGATGTTCACCAGGGTGGCGGTCGGCTTCATCAGCGCGAGCTCGGCGGCGCCGATCGTGTGGTGCGAGGCCGGCGTGTAGGGCACCACGAGCACGACGTGGTCGGCGGTCTTCAACAGCTCTTCCTTGCTCACGTAGCTGGCCTTGCATTCGGCTTCGAGCTTCGCATCGAGCTTCGAGCGGTTGTGATAGATCACCTTCATGCCGAAGCCGTGCGCACCGCGCCGGGCGATGCCCTGCCCGATGCGCCCCATGCCGATGATGCCGAGCGTGGCGCCGTGGATGTCGGAGCCGGCGAACATGTCGTAGCTCCACTTCTCCCACTTGCCCGCGCGCAGGAAATGCTCGCTTTCGGTGATGCGGCGCGCGGTGGCCATCAGGAGCGCGAAGCCGAAGTCGGCAGTGGTTTCGGTCAGCACGTCGGGCGCGTTGGTGGCGAGCACGCCGCGCGCCGTCATCGCGTCGATGTCGAAGTTGTTGTAGCCCACCGCCATGTTGGCGCAGATCTTCAGATCGGGACAAGCGGCGAGCAGCTCGGCATCGATGCGCTCGCTGCCGGTGGTGAAGGCGCCCTGCTTGCCTTTGAGCTTTTCGGCGAGCTGCGCCTTGCTCCAGCTCTGGTCGCCCTGGTTGGACTCGAGTTCGAAATGTTCTTCGAGGCGGGCGATGGTCTCGGGAAAGATCGCACGGGCGACGAGGATTTTGGGTTTGCTCATGATCAACGGAAGAAGATGAAGGTGGAGAGGATGAACAGCGGCACCAGGATGGCGCCCGACCACAGCATGTAGCCGAAGAAGCTCGGCATGGGCACGCCGCGGCTTTCAGCGATGGCCTTGACCATCAGGTTGGGGGCGTTGCCGATGTAGGTGTTCGCGCCCATGAACACGGCACCAGCCGAGATGGCGGCCAGCGTCGTGGCGTAGGTGGTCATCAGCGCCTGGGCATCGCCGCCCGCGGTGTTGAAGAACACCAGGTAGGTCGGCGCATTGTCCAGGAAGGAGCTCAGGATGCCGGTGGCCCAGAAGTACATCGCCGCATCGGGCTGGCCGTCGGGCCGGGTCACGGCGGAGACGACCGCGCCGAAGGGCCCGTTCACGCCGGCCTTGAGCATCGCGATCACGGGGATGATGGTCAGGAAGATGCCGGCAAAGAGCTTGGCCACTTCGGCCATCGGCGCCCAGCCGAACACGTTGTCGGCATGCACCTGGGGCGCCGTGATCTTCAGCGAGAGCAGCGTGATGGCGATCAGGCCGACATCGCGGACGATGCCCGGAAGGCCCACTGCGGTGCCGAGGATGTCGAAGCCGATCGGCGATTTCCAGACGCCGCTCAGCAGCACGAAGAAGACGATGCCGGCCAGGAGCCAGAAGTTGACGGCGCCATCGAAGCCGATGCGGGAGGTGTCCGGCGTCGGATCGACGGGCAGCACGCCTTCCTTGCGGTAGTACCAGCGATCGATCGCGTAGAACAGCGCCAGCAGGATGCCAACGACGAACAGCGTATCGGGCAGGATGTTCCGTGCGGTCCAGAAGAATTCCACACCCTTCAGGAAGCCGAGGAACAGCGGCGGATCGCCCAGCGGGGTGAGCGAGCCCCCCACGTTCGACACGATGAAGATGAAGAACACGACCACGTGCGCCCGGTGCTCCCGGTTGTCGTTGGCGCGGATCAGGGGCCGGATCAGCAACATGGATGCACCGGTCGTGCCCATGAGGCTCGCGAGCACCGCGCCGATCGCGAGGATCGCCGTGTTCAGCCCCGGCGCTCCGTGCAGGTTGCCGCGGATGTGGATGCCCCCCGCCACGACGAACAACGCAGTGAGCAGGATGATGAAGGGGATGTATTCGGCGACCAGCGCATGCACCAGTTGCGCCCCGGCCACCGAGACGCCGTAGATCGCCGCGAAAGGCACCAGAAAGGCCAGCGCCCAGGCCGCTGACAGCTTGCCGTAGTGGTGATGCCAGAGCGACGGCGCCAGGAGCGGCATCAGCGCGATCGACAGCAGGATGCCCGCGAAGGGCAAACCCCACAACGGCGACAGCGTGCTGCCGTCGAAATCGGCAGCGGAGGCAATACCGGGGATCAGGGCGGGCAGTGCAACTGCCAGTGTGCGAAAGAACTTCGTGGACAAGAGGTCGACTGTCATGCGGCGGGTTGGGCAATTTCGAACACCTGCCGCAGATAGGCCAGATACCTCTCGTCGTCGCACATGTTCTTGGAGGGCGTGTCTGACAGCTTGGCGACCGGCTGATCGTTGCAGCGGACCATCTTGATGACGATCTGCAGCGGCTCGTAGCCGAGGTCGTTGGTGAGGTTGGTGCCGATGCCGAAGGCGAGTTGGCAGCGGCCGCGGAACTGCTGGTAGAGCTCGACGGTCCGCGGCACCGTCAAGCTGTCGCTGAAGATCAGGGTCTTGGTGCGCGGGTCGACGCGGTTGGCGGCGTAGTGGGCCAGCATGCGCTCGCCCCACTGGAAGGGGTCGCCGCTGTCGTGGCGCGCGCCGTCGAACAGCTTGCAGAAGTACAGGTCGAAGTCGCGCAGGAAGGCGCTCATGCCGTAGACGTCCGACAGCGCAATGCCCAGGTCGCCGCGGTACTCGCGCGCCCACGATTCGAAGCCGAAGACCTGGCTGTCGCGCAGCCGCGGACCGAGCGCCTGGCATGCCTGGAGGTATTCGTGCGCCATGGTGCCCAGCGGGATCAGGCCGAGCTTCATCGCGTACAGCACGTTGCTGGTGCCGGCGAGCTGCGGCAGCTTGCCGGCCCGCGGGGGCGGCGAGCTGACGGCGCCGAGCTTGGCAGCGAGCGTACGCAGCACTTCCTCATGCCAGTCCTTGGAAAAGCGCCGGCGCGTGCCGTAGTCGGCGATCTTGAGATCGTCGAGCCCTTCGCCCTGCAAATGTGCCATCTTGGCCTCGAGGCGCCTGCGCCCTTCGGCGATGTCCGGCAACGGCCGCGTGTTGCGGAAGTAGACCTCGTTGACGATCGCCAGCACGGGTATCTCGAACAGGATGGTGTGCAGCCAAGGCCCTTCGATGCGGATGTCGAGCTCGCCCGACGCCTGCGGAATGATCTTGATGTACTTCTCATTGAGCCGGAACAGGCCGAGAAAATCGACGAAATCGCTCTTGATAAAGCGCATGGAGCGCAGGTAGCTCAGTTCGGGATCCCTGAACTGGATCGAGCAGAGGTGGCGTACCTCCTCGCGGATCTGCGCCGCGAACTGCGCCAGGTCGATGCCGGGGTTGCGGCACTTGAAACGGTATTCGACGCGGGCGCCCGGAAAGTAATGCAGCACGACCTGCATCATCGTGAACTTGTAGAGATCGGTGTCGAGCAGGCTTTGAATGATCATGATGCGGGCGCGCTGGTGTCCGGGTTCGGCGTGCGGTCGATTATCACGGGCCGCGTCGGCATGTGCCTACGCCTCCTTCCCCGGGCGTCCTACTGTTGGGTCAGCACCCCCAAGCCAGAGTCTTTTCACGCCCGGCCGCCTGCATTCGGGCCGGTGACGAAACCCGCTTATCTGAAGGAGATGCGTCAATGAACAAGGACACCATCGAAGGCAACTGGAAGCAGCTCAAGGGCAAGGTCAAGCAGCAGTGGGGCAAGCTCACCGACGACGACTTCGACGTCATCGCCGGCAAGCGCGACGAGTTG
Source organism: Variovorax paradoxus (assembly GCF_018614915.1). Taxonomy (GTDB): domain Bacteria; phylum Pseudomonadota; class Gammaproteobacteria; order Burkholderiales; family Burkholderiaceae_C; genus Variovorax; species Variovorax paradoxus_K. Next base: position 240,357 of record NZ_JAGGNU010000017.1, read on the forward strand.
CTGGGGCGTATTCAGGAGCGTCACGGCATCAGCAGGGAAGAGGCCGAGAAGCAGGTCAAGGAATGGGAAACGAGCGACGGCCGCACCCCCGCTGCGCTTTGGTTCGAGAAGTACTGAATTCAGTAACGACAAAGGAGTACATACCATGAAGAAACATCTGCTCATGCTCGCAATCGCCTCCACGTGCTTCGTCGCCACCCAGGCCGGCGCGATGACCCAGGACGAGCACAAGGTCGCCAAGGAAAAGATCGAGGCCGACTACAAGACCGACAAGGCCAAGTGCGACGCCATGAAGGACAACGCCAAGGATGTCTGCCAGAAGGAAGCCAAGGGCAAGGAGAACGTCGCCAAGGCCGAACTCGAGCAGCAATACAAGCCGAGCGACAGCAACTCCCGCAAGGTCGCCGAAGAGAAGGTGAAGGCCACCTACGACGTCGCGAAGGAAAAGTGCGACGACCTGAAGGGTGACGCCAAGAACGCGTGCGAGAAGGAAGCCAAGGCTGAAGAGGCCAAGGGCAAGGCCGACATCAAGGCCATGACAGCGAAGAAGTGACCGGCCCTGGCCGGAAATGACAGCGGCGCCTTCGGGCGCCGTTTTTCATGGGCTTTCGGGGACGCGAAGCTCGTCGACGACAGCTTTCAATGCGGGCGGCAGCGCAACCGGGCGCCGGGTGCGCCGGTCGACATACACGTGGACGAAGTGGCCCTGCGCCGCCGCCGTCTCGGCGCCCTCGGCAAACAGCCCGATCTCGTAGCGCACGCTGGAGCTGCCCGCATGCGCCACCCGAACGCCCGCCTCCACGGTCTGCGGGAACGCGAGCGGCGCGAAGTAGTTGCACTGCGTTTCGACCACGAAGCCGATGGTGTCGCCCCGATGGATGTCGAGCGCGCCGCGCTCGATCAGAAGTGCATTGACGGCGGTGTCGAACCAGCCGTAGTAGACGACATTGTTGACATGGCCGTACATGTCGTTGTCGGCCCAGCGGGTAGGGATACTGCGAAACGCACGGTAGCTGCGTCGGTTTTCGGGCGTGGGTCTTGCGCTCATGGCGCGGCATTCTGCAGCACGAACCCGCCTGGGCAAAACGCACGCATCGGAACATTGTCGGCGGCGCCTCTCCCTTTTAGAAAGTACGTTCTAAATTGCTGCAGAGCAACAAAAAATCACTTGATCGAAGCGCCTGACTGCCTATACTTCAGGCCATGCTGCACCGCAACAAAATGATGAGGGGCAGCTCATCCGCGAACCCACCTCATTGATTCAACTGGAGCATCCACATGGCACTGACCGCTGACCAACTCATCGCTTCCCACAAGGCCAACCTCGAAACCCTGTTCGGCCTGACCACCAAGGCTTTCGAAGGCGTCGAGAAGCTGGTCGAACTGAACGTCACCGCCTCCAAGGCCGCGCTGACGGAAGCCGCCAGCACGACGCAAGCGATCCTCAGCGTCAAGGACGCGCAAGAGCTGCTCGCCCTGCAAGCCGGCCTGTTCCAACCCCTGGCCGAAAAGACCGCTGCCTACAGCCGTCACCTGTACGACATTGCCCAAGGCACCGGCGCCGAGTTCACCAAGGCTTTCGAAGGCAAGGCCGCTGAAGCGCAGCAAGCCTTCGTCGGCCTGGTCGACAGCGCTGCCAAGAACGCGCCCGCCGGTTCGGAAACCGCCGTCGCCGTGATGAAGAGCGCCGTGGCTGCCGCCAACAACGCTTTCGAATCGGTCCAGAAGGCCGTCAAGCAAGCCTCCGACGTTGCCGAAGCCAATTTCCAGGCCGTCTCGACCACGGCCGTGAACGCTGCCAAGAGCACCGCCCAAACCGCTTCCCGCAAGCGCTGATTGTCTCCTTGGGTCCTTCGGGATCCAATTCAGAGGCCCCGTTCTCGGACGGGGCCTTTTTTTTTGCGCTCTATGATCGCCGGCAACATTTTTCAGGAGACATCCATGCAGATCGACAGCAAGGTTTTCATCGTCACCGGCGGCGCTTCGGGCCTCGGCGAAGGCACGGCGCGCATGCTGGCGGCGAACGGCGGCAAGGTGGTCATCGCCGACATGCAGGCGGACAGGGGCGAAGCGGTGGCCAAGGAAATCGGCGGCGTCTTCGTCAGGTGCGACGTGAGCCAGGAGGCCGACGGGCAAGCCGCGGTGGCTGCCGCCCAGAAGCTGGGCAAGCTCGTGGGACTGGTCAACTGCGCCGGCATCGCGCCGGCCGAAAAGACCGTCGGCAAGAACGGGCCGCATGCGCTCGCCGTGTTCAGCAAGACCGTCACGGTCAACCTGATCGGCAGCTTCAACATGATTCGCCTGGCAGCCGACGCCATGAGCAGGAACGAGCCCGAGGCCACAGGCGAACGCGGGGTGCTGATCTCGACCGCCTCGGTTGCCGCCTACGACGGCCAGATCGGCCAGGCTGCCTACAGCGCCTCCAAGGGCGGCGTGGTCGGCATGACGCTGCCGATCGCACGCGACCTCGCGCGCAACGGCATCCGCAACATGACGATCGCGCCCGGCATCTTCGGCACGCCAATGCTGTTCGGCATGCCGCAAGAAGTGCAGGATGCGCTGGCCGCCAGCGTGCCCTTCCCTTCGCGCCTCGGCACGCCCGAGGACTATGCCAAGCTTGCGAAGCACATCATCGAGAACGACATGCTCAACGGCGAGGTGATCCGGCTCGACGGCGCGATCCGGCTGGCGCCGCGCTGACCTTCGAGATCTCGGCCGGCAGCGGCGGCGCGCTGCCGGTGCGCTCGAGGCGCTCGTACTGCGCGATCACCTGGGCGCCGAAAAGGACCAGCGTGGCGGCGATCTCCAGGCTCAGCAGCACCACGATGGCGGTCGTCAGAGAGCCATACACCACGCTCACCTGCGACAGCGTCGCGAAGTAAAGCACCAGCACGCGGCGCGTGACCTCCCACAGCAACGCCGCGGTCACCCCGCCGAGCAGAGCGTGGCGCAGGCGCAGTCGTCCCACGGGCATCACGAGGTACAGGGAGGTAAGCATGAAGATCTCGCCGCCCAGCCCGAGCAGATACAGGAGCGCCCCCGACACGCCCGAGAGCGACCAGCTGCGGCCGAACAGCTCGACGCTCTCCTCCCCGATCACCTGCAGCGCGCCCGCCACCAGCGTGACCAGCAGCAAGCCGATGCATAGGCAAAGGATGTAGATGTACGGCATCACTGCCGAAATCAGGAAGTGGCGCGAATGTTCCGCCTTGCGATGGTGAAAGATCACCGCCATCGCGCTCTCGAGCACGGTGAAGGCGAGAGAGCTGAAGAAGATCATCGTCACCAGTAGCACCGGCCCCATCACATCGCGATGGGCCAGAAAGTTCGACAGCTCGGCGACGATCGCCCGCGACTGGCCCGGCAACAGCCACTCCAGGTAACGGCCCACTGAACTCAGCAGTTCCGCCTGGTCGATGAAGTGCGACAGCGCGATCACGCTCAAAATCAGGATCGGCACGATCGATAGCAGCGCGTAATAAGCGACCGCACCGGCCAGCAGCAGGCCCTGATTGGCCCGGAAGCTTTTGACCGCGTCCCACGCAAAACGCAACGGATGGCGCAGCAAAGGCGCGGCATGATGGACTGGGTGGCGAATCATGCGCATGCGGCTGGGGTTCCAAGTGCCAGTATGCCGCTCGCCACGGCGCCGCGACGGCTTGCGTATGATTTGCCGCTCCCCGCCCCATGACCATTCCCGCCTCTTTCATCCAGGAACTGATCGCGCGCGCCGACGTGGTCGAAATCGTCGGGCGCTATGTCCAGTTGAAGAAGGCCGGCGCCAATTTCATGGGCCTTTGCCCCTTCCACGGGGAAAAATCACCTTCCTTTTCGGTCAGCCCCACCAAGCAGTTCTATCACTGCTTCGGCTGCGGCGCGCACGGCAACGCCGTCGGTTTCCTGATGGAACACGCCGGCATGGGCTTCGTCGAAGCGGTGCACGATCTCGCTGGCCAGTACGGCCTGCAGGTGCCCGAGGACGACGCCTCGCCCGAGGAGCGCGCCCGCGCCGCCGGCCAGCGGCAGAAGCAGGCCACCCTGTCCGAGGTGCTCGAGAAGGCCGGCGAGGCCTACAGGAAGCAGTTGCGCCAGTCACCCGCCGCCATCGCCTACCTCAAGGGCCGCGGCGTTTCCGGCGAAGTCGCCCGGCAGTTCGGCATCGGGTACGCACCCGCGGGCTGGCGCACGCTGGCGAGCGTGTTTCCCGACTACGACGATCCGCTCCTGGCTGAAAGCGGACTGGTGATCACCGGCGAGCCGGACGACAACGGCGAGGGCAAGCGCTACGACCGCTTTCGCGACCGAGTGATGTTCCCGATCCGCAACGTCAAGGGCGAGTGCATCGGGTTCGGCGGCCGCGTGCTCGGCGACGAGAAGCCCAAGTACCTCAATTCGCCGGAAACCCCGGTGTTCAGCAAGGGCCGCGAACTCTACGGCCTCTACGAAGCCCGCGCCGCCTTCCGCGACCGCGGCTATGCGCTGGTGACCGAGGGCTACATGGACGTGGTGGCGCTGGCGCAGCTCGGCTTTCCGAACGCGGTCGCGACGCTGGGCACCGCCTGCACGCCGGAACACGTGCAAAAGCTGTTTCGCTTCACCGAGTCGGTGGTGTTCAGCTTCGACGGCGACGCGGCCGGCCGGCGTGCCGCGCGCAAGGCCCTCGACGGCGCCCTGCCCTATGCCAGCGACGTGCGCAGCGTCAAGTTCCTGTTCCTGCCGGCCGAGCACGATCCCGACAGCTTCATCCGCGAATTCGGTGCCGATGCTTTCGCGCGCTTCGTGAACGAGGCCACGCCGCTGAGCCGCTTCATGCTGGAGGCCGCGCGCGAAGGCTGCGACCTCGGGTCCGCCGAGGGCCGGGCCCACATGGCGAGCAATGCGCGGCCGCTCTGGAGCGCGCTGCCGGAAGGCGCGCTCAAGCGGCAATTGCTCGGCGAGATCGCAGCAATGGTCCAGCTCAGCACCCAGGAACTGGGCGAGCTGTGGGCACCCGCAGCGGCCAAGCGCGCGCCGGCCCCTGCGGCGCGCGAACGCGAGGAAGGCTATGCCCGGCCCCGCGAGGGTCGCCACGCCGCCCGCGCTCCGGTCCCCCGCCCCCCGCCCCGGGGCCGTACCCTGCCGACCAGCCGCCCCGACGTGGCCGCGCGGCTGCTGCTGTCGAACATGGCCGAATGGGAGGGGCTTTCCCATGAGCTGCACGGCCTGCTGTGCGACCTGCCGGGCGAGCACGGCCAGCTCTTCGCCTGGCTCGACAGCCAGCTGCACGAGCACGGCGTGCAGCCCTGGGCCGCGCTGCGCGAAGGCATGCGGGGCCTGGCCTTCGAGGCCCTGGCCGAGCGCGTCATGACCGACCCCGATGGCGGGCCGCTCGGCGAGGCGGAGGGCGAGCAGGCGGCCGATGCCGCCCGGGAACTGCGCAATGTGCTCGATTTCATGCTGGACGACCTGCTCAAGGCCCAGCAGAGCGAGGCCATCGCCGCCGTGGGGAGCGATCCGCGGGCCCTGGAACGCTACAAGGCGCTGGAGGCGCGCCGCCTGGAGTTGCGCGCGCGGCTTCGGCCCGGGGCGAACCTTGCTTGAAATATGCGCAACGCGCTATAATTTAAGGCTTCGCTAAACGCGAAACGGCAAGAGCGACAGCAGCACCTCCGGGCCGACCCTCAAGCGCAATGCACTTCCCCAAGGGAAAAGGGTCAATACACCGCAAGGACTGCACACCAAATGTTCGCCCGACATCTTGCCTTTTTGAAGAGTGCCTGAGGATTCACCTCCTCGTCGCCCCATTGTTTGTGCTCCCGCCCGCGCCGGCTTGTTGGCGCCTGTGATCCCGCTTGTTCATTCTTGCTGTACCGAGGTCGTATGCCGAGTTCAAAGAAGCCTGCCGTATCCGCCGCCAAAAAGCCCCTTGCAGAAAAGCCGTTGAAAACGGCCGCCCTGCAGGCAACTAAGTCAGGTGCCGCCGCGTCCAAGGCGACAGCCGCAACGAAAGTGAAAACCGTGCCCACGAAATCGACCCTCATCGCCGAAGCCCCGAAACCCGCCGCCAAGAAGGTCGGTCGTCCTCCCAAGGCCGCCGGCGCGCCCGCCGCTGCGGCGGGCGGCGCCAAGCGCGGCCGCAAGCCCAAGGCCGGCAACGAAGCGCCGGCGAGCGACGTCGACCTGTCCGACATCGAAGACGAACTGGTCGGCGAGGAGCCGGCGGCCACGACGACCGAGGAAAAGGTCAAACCGCTGCGCATGAAGATCAGCAAGGCGAAGGAACGCGCCTTGATGAAGGAGTTCGGCCTCGACGAGACCGTGCTCTCCGAAGAAGACCTGGCCAAGCGCCGCTCGCGCCTGAAGACGCTGATCACGCTTGGCAAGACGCGCGGCTACCTGACGCACGGCGAAATCTCCGACCACCTGCCCGACAAGCTGGTCGACGCCGAGACCATGGAAGTCGTGGTCACCATGCTCAACGACATGGGCGTGGCCGTCTACGAGCAGACGCCCGATGCCGAAACGCTGCTGCTGAACAACACCGCGCCCACGGCGACCACCGTCGAGGAAGCCGAGGAAGAAGCCGAAGCCGCGCTCTCCACCGTCGACAGCGAATTCGGCCGCACCACCGACCCCGTGCGCATGTACATGCGCGAAATGGGCACGGTCGAACTGCTGACGCGCGAAGGCGAAATCGAAATCGCCAAGCGCATCGAAGGCGGCCTGATGGCCATGATGGAAGCCATTTCGGCTTCGCCCGCGACCATCGCCGAAATCCTGCGCCTGGGCCAGGAAATCCGTGACGGCAAGGTCGTCATCTCGACCATCGTCGACGGCTTCTCGAACCCGAACGAGGCCGACGACTACGTGGCCGAAGAAGACTTCGACGAGTTCGACGAGGAAGACGACGACGACGGCAAGGGCGGCTCCAAGGCGCTGACCAAGAAGCTCGAAGAGCTGAAGAACGAGGCCCTCGCGCGCTTCGACCGCATCGCCGTCCTGTTCGAGAAGGTCCACAAGATCTACGACAAGGAAGGCTACGGCACGCCCTCCTACCAGAAGGCGCAGCATTCGCTGTCCGAAGAGCTGATGACCATCCGCTTCACGGCCCGCACGATCGAGAAGCTGTGCGACCTGGTGCGCACGCAGGTCGACGACGTCCGCAAGAAGGAGCGCGAGCTGCGCCGCATCATCGTGGACAAGTGCGGCTTCCCGCAGGAAGAGTTCATCCGCGACTTCAGCGGCTACGACAAGAACGGCAACCGCGTGGCCTCCAACCTGCTCAACCTCAAGTGGGTCGAGAAGCAGGCCGCTGCCGGCAAGCCATGGAGCACGGTGCTCGCGCGCAACATCCCGCCGGTGCAGGAGCTGCAGCAGAAGCTGACCGACATCCAGTCGCGCGTGGTGGTGCCGCTGGCCGAGCTCAAGGACATCAACAAGCGCATGAACGAAGGCGAATCGTCTTCGCGCGATGCCAAGAAGGAAATGATCGAGGCCAACCTGCGCCTCGTGATCTCCATCGCCAAGAAGTACACCAACCGCGGCCTGCAGTTCCTCGACCTGATCCAGGAAGGCAACATCGGCCTGATGAAGGCGGTCGACAAGTTCGAATATCGCCGCGGCTACAAGTTCTCGACCTATGCGACGTGGTGGATCCGCCAGGCGATCACGCGCTCGATCGCCGACCAGGCGCGCACCATCCGCATCCCGGTGCACATGATCGAGACCATCAACAAGATGAACCGCATCAGCCGCCAGCACCTGCAGGAGTTCGGCTTCGAACCCGATGCCGGCATCCTGGCCGCAAAGATGGAGATCCCGGAAGACAAGATCCGCAAGATCATGAAGATCGCGAAGGAGCCGATCTCGATGGAAACCCCCATCGGCGACGACGACGATTCGCACCTGGGCGACTTCATCGAGGACAGCAGCAACACCGCGCCGATCGAGGCCGCGATGCAGGCCGGCCTGCGCGATGTGGTGAAAGACATCCTGGACAGCCTGACGCCGCGCGAGGCCAAGGTGCTGCGCATGCGCTTCGGCATCGAGATGTCGACCGATCACACGCTGGAAGAAGTCGGCAAGCAGTTCGACGTCACGCGCGAGCGCATCCGCCAGATCGAGGCGAAGGCATTGCGCAAGCTCAAGCATCCTTCGCGTTCCGACAAGCTGCGCAGCTTTATTGATACGCTCTGATCCCTTAGCGGATCTTCGAGCCCGAACGCCCGCTTCGCCTTCATGGCGGCGGGCGTTTTTTCTTTTCCTCCGACAACAAGCAAGAACAGAGACCTCTCGCATGAACCCCGACGCCGACAAACTCTGGCATGCCCCGCGCTGGGCCCTGGCGGTGCTGCTGGCGGTGCTGGGCATGCTCGGGCCCTTCTCGATCGACACCTACATCCCGGCCTTCTCCGGCATCGCCAGCGACATCGGCGCGACGCCGGCCCAGATGCAGCAGACGCTCTCGGCCTACCTGTTCGGCTTCGCGTTCATGAACCTGTTCCACGGCGCGCTGTCGGACAGCTTCGGCCGCCGGCCGGTGGTGCTGTGGGGCCTGGCCGTGTTCACCCTCGCCTCGCTCGGCTGCGCGCTGTCGCAGACCATCGGCCAGCTGGTGCTGTTCCGCGCATTGCAGGGCCTGTCGACCGGCGCCGGCATCGTGATCTCGCGTGCCGTGATCCGCGACATGTTCCCGCCGGCAGAGGCGCAGCGGGTGATGAGCCAGGTCACGATCTATTTCGGCATCGCGCCCGCGATCGCGCCGATCGTCGGCGGCTTCCTGTTCGTGCACCTGGGCTGGCACAGCGTGTTCTGGTTCCTGGTGGCGGTGGGCGTGGTGCTGTTCGCCGCCAACTGGAAGCTGCTGCCGGAAACGCTGCACCTGAGCCAGCGCCAACCCTTCGAGGTGCGGCACCTGATGCACGGCTACTGGGACCTGTGCTCCGACCCGCGCTTCCTGCTGCTGGCGTTCGCGAGCGGCGTGCCTTTCAACGGCATGTTTCTCTACGTGCTGGCCGCGCCCGCCTTTCTCGGCGACCACCTGGCGCTCGCGCCCACGCAGTTCTTCTGGTTCTTCCTGCTGACCATCGGCGGCATCATGGCGGGCGCCTGGGCCAGCGGCCGCATGGCCGGCAAGGTGGCGCCGAAGCGGCAGATCCGCGACGGCTTCCTGATCATGCTGCTGACCTCGATAGTTAACGTGGCGGCCAACGCCCTCTTCGCGCCGCACCCAGCCTGGGCGCTGTGGCCGATCGCGGTGTTCGCCTTCGGCTGGGCACTGATGGTGCCGGTGGTCACGCTGCTGGTGCTCGACCTGCATCCGGAACGCCGCGGCATGGCCTCCTCGCTGCAGGCCGTGATCGGCTCGACCGCCAACGGCATCGTCGCCGGCGTGGTCGCGCCGCTGGTGATGCATTCGACGCTGGCGCTGGCGCTCACCTCCATCCTCATGATGGGCGTGGGCCTGGTGGCCTGGGTCTGGCTGCACGCGCGCTGGCCCGAAATCGGCCGCCGCGTCGCCGGCGAACTTGCGTGAACAGATGCTGCGCGACCAACTCCGCACCTTTGCGCGCTCCTGGCTTCCGGCCCGCACCAACGTCAATGCGCGCGAACGCCTGCGCGCCGTCGCAGGCGCCGCGCTGGGCCTTCTGATCACCGCGATGCTTTCCCAGCTGACGGGCTCGTCGTTCGACAGCCGCTGGCTGATCGCGCCGCTGGGCGCCAGCGCGGTGCTGGTGTTCGCCCTGCCCGCCAGCCCGCTCGCGCAACCTTGGTCGGTGGTCGCCGGCAACACCTTCTCGGCGCTGGTCGGGGTCACCTGCGCGCGCTGGATGCCGGACCCGGTATGGGCCAGCGCAGCCGCGCCGGCGCTGGCCATCGGGCTGATGTTCGGGCTGCGCTGCCTGCACCCGCCCGGCGGCGCGGTGGCGCTGTTCGCCGTGCTGAGCCACACCACGCACTTTCCCTTCTCGCTCTACCCGGTGTTGCTCAATTCGGCCCTGCTGGTGCTGGCCGGCGTGGCCTACAACAGCCTGACCGGACGGCGCTATCCGCACGTGCAGCTCAAGCCGCGCGAGCCCAAGTCCGACGCGCGCTTCAGCTCGGCCGACATCGATGCCGTGCTCGCGCGCTACAACCAGGTGCTCGACATCAGCCGCGACGACCTCGAGTCGCTGATCCAGCAGACCGAGCTCGAGTCCTACAAGCGCCGTCTCGGCACCGTGCGCTGCGCCGACGTCATGTCGCGCGATCCGGTGGTCGCGGAGTTCGGCACGCCGCTGCAGGAGGCATGGGCCCTGATGCAGGAACGGCGCATCAAGGCGCTGCCGGTGGTCGACCGCACGCGCCGCGTGGTCGGCATCGTGACGCAGGCAGACTTCTTCCGCCACATCGACCTGGACCTCCACGAGGGGCTCGGCGGGCGGTTGCGCGATTTCATCCGTGCGACGCGCAGCGTGATGTCGAGCAAGCCCGAGGTGGTCGGCCAGATCATGACGCGGCAGGTGCGCGTGGCCAGCGAGGAACGGCCGATGGTCGAACTGGTGCCGCTGTTCTCCGAGGGTGGCCACCACCATATCCCCATCATCGATGGCGAACGGCGGCTCACGGGCATGATCACGCAGTCCGATTTCGTGCGCGCCTTGTACCGCGCGGTCGGCCCGGAAACCTAGGCCGGCTATTCCAGCGTCACGTTGGCCTTCTTCACCAGTGCCGCGTACCTGGCGGCCTCGCTGCGGAAGTAACTGGCCGCCTCCTCCGGCGTCGTGGGCTTGACGATGTTGCCCTGCTTGGCCATTGCCTCCTGCACCTCGGGGCTGGAGAACGCGGCCACGACGGCGTCGTGCGCGCGCTTGAGCTCGGCCGCCGGCAGCTTGGCCGGCCCGATCAGGGCGAACCAGCCTTCGACGCTGTAGTTGGGCAGCCCTTGCTCGGCGATGGTCGGAATGTCCGGCGCGGCCGGCGAGCGCGCAGGCCCGCACAGGCCGATCGCACGCAAGGCGCCGCTCTTGATGTGCTGCTGCACCGCCGGCAGCGCGACCACGCCGATCTCGACCTGGCCCGCGATCATGTCGGTCACCATCGGGCCGGTGCCCTTGTAGGGGATGTGGCGCGCCTTGACGCCGGCCTCGTCCAGGAACATCTCGCCGGCGAGGTGAATGATGGTGCCGTTGCCGGAGGACGCGTAGTTGTAGCCGTCGGGCTTGGCCTTGAGCAGCGCGACCAGTTCCCTCACGTTCTTCGCCGGTACCTTCGGATTCACCAGCAGCACCAGCGGCGTCGCGCCGATCACGCTGATGGGCGTGATGTCGTTGATCGCATCGAAGGGCATCTTCTTGTAGACGCTCGGGTTGATCACGTGGTTGTTCGACACCATGCCGAAGGTCTGGCCGTCGGGCGCGGCCTTGACGACGACCGAGGTGCCGGTGATGCCGCCGGCACCCGGCAGGTTCTCGATCACCACCGACTGGCTGAAGGCCTTGCCGAGCGCCGGTGCCGCGGCACGCGCGATCGTGTCCACGCCCGAGCCGGCGCTGATCGGCAGGACGATGCGCACCGGCTTGTCGGTGCCCTGGGCGAATGCGGGAATCGCGGCCAGGCCCAGCGCGGAAGCGCCGAGGCCGAGCACCGTTCGGCGCGAAAGGGTGGGGTTCATCTTTTGTCTCCTTGGTTTCGAAAACTTATGTCAGGCAGCTTCGCGTGCCGCCAGTTGCGACAGCACTTCCTCAGTGTGCTCGCCCACGCGCGCCAGCGCTTGCCGCACGCCGGGGCGGCGGCCGCCCATCAGGAGCGGCAGCAGCACCACCTCGGTCATGCCGCCATCGTCGCATTCCATCGGCACCAGGCCGCCGCTGGCCTTGAGGTGCGGATCGGCCATCAACTGGTCCGGCCGCACGATCGGCGCGTAGGGAATCCCGGCTTCCTCGAGCTTGGGCGACAGGTCGGCGATGTGATGCCGGGCCAGGATCTCGCCCAGACGCTTCAACAGGGCGGGTCGCACCGCAACCCGAAGCGCATTGTTGGCGAGCGCCGGATCGGCTGCGAGCTCAGGCGCATCGATCACGCGGCACAAGGTCAGGAACTGCTTGTCGCTCACCGCGCCGATGAAGAGCTGCTCGCCTTCGGCCAAAGTGAAGACGTCGTAGACGCTCCAGGCCGACACGCGCGAGGGCATCGGCGGCGGCGGCTCGCCGGTCATCGCGAACTGCTGCATGTGCTGCGACGAGAGGAAGACGCAGTTCTCGAACAGCGCGCTCTGCACTTCCTGACCGCGGCCGGTGCGCTCGCGCTCGCGCAGCGCGGCCAGCACGCCGATGGCGCCGAACATGCCGCCCATGATGTCGTTGACCGAGGTGCCGGCGCGCAGCGGCCGGCCCTCGGGGCCGGTCATGTACGACAGGCCGCCCATCATCTGCACCACTTCGTCGAGCGCCAGCCGGTTCTCGTAAGGGCCGGGCAGAAACCCCTTGTGCGTCACATAGATCAGCCGCGGGCATTTCGCCGAGAGCGTCTCGTAGTCCAGGCCCAGTTTGCTCATCAGCCCGGGGCGGAAGTTCTCCAGCACCACGTCGCATTCGACGGCCAGCGCGGCCGCAGTCGCACGGCCTTCTTCCGTCGTGATGTCGAGCACCACGCTTTTCTTGTTGCGGTTGAATGAGCGGAAGAAGCCGATGCCCAGGCCCGGCAGCTTGCGCGTCTTGTCGCCGCCCGGCGGCTCGATCTTGATCACCTCGGCGCCGAGGTCGGCCAGGATCATGCCGCAGGTCGGGCCCATCACCATGTGCGTGAACTCGAGCACGCGGAGGCCGGCGAGCGGCAGTTGCTTGTCTTCGGTGGTCATGCTGTGCTTCGTCAGGCGGCAATGGTTTCGAAAGTCTTGGGCAGGCCGGCGCGCCACAGCGTGCCGTGCAGCGTCTCGCCGCCGAGCCACTCGGCCACGCGCTGGCGCAGCGCGAGCAGCCTGTCGATGTCGATGCCGGTCTCGACGCCCATGCTGCCCAGCATGTAGGCCAGGTCCTCGGTCGCGACATTGCCGCTCGCGCCCGGCGCATGCGGGCAACCGCCGATGCCGGCCAGGCAGGCATCGAAGCGCGAGACGCCGACTTCGAGCGCCGCATAGACGTTGGCCAGGCCCAGGCCGCGCGTGTCATGGAAGTGGCCGCACCAGAAGCGATCGCCGGCGATTTCCAGAGCCTCCTCGAACAGCTCGCGCACCATGGCCGGATCGGCATAGCCGACCGTGTCGGCCAGGCTCACGCGGTCCGCGCCGGCGTCGAGCAAAGCCTGCATGAGGCGCAGCACCTCGCTCTTCTCGACATGGCCCTGGATCGTGCAGCCGAAGGCCGTTCCGACGCCGCCTTCGATCAGCGTGCTGGAACCGGCCGCGTCGCGCGCGGCGCGGATGCGGGCGACATCCGCCACCACCTCGTCGGGCGTCTTGCGCAGGTTGGCAAGGCTGTGGGCATGGCTGGCCGACAGCGGCACGATCATCAGGTCGGCGCCGCCGGCAATGGCGCTCTCGGCCCCGCGCAGGTTGGGCACCAGCACCGAGGCGAAAAGATCTGGCAGCGTCTTGGCGAACGCGAGCACTTCGGCCGTGTCGGCCAGTTGCGGTAAGAGCCGCGCCGGCACGAAGGAACCGACCTCGATCTCGCGCTGGCCCGCGGCATGCGCCGCGCGGATCCATTCGCGCTTGTGTTCGGTGGACAGGATGGTCGCGATGCTTTGCAGGCCGTCGCGCAGGCCGACTTCGCGAATGACGGCGCTGCGCGGCAGCCGATGGTTGGGCGCTGGCATGAGGTGTTGTCTCCGGACACCGGCACGAGCGCCGATGCATTGCCTGGACTTTAGGCATTCCGTTTCGATTGCAAAAGCGGTAATCTGGAACGCCAAACATTCCAAATCGGAACGCCATGCGCGACCTGGACCTGACGAGCCTGCGCCTGTTCGTGGCCGTCTGCGAAACCCGCAACATCGCCCGCGCCGGCGAGCAGCAGCACATCGTCGCCTCGGCGATCAGCAAGCGCCTGGCGCAGCTCGAAGAGGTCGTCGGCGAGACGCTTTTCGAGCGCCGCCGGCGCGGCGTGACGCCGACCGCGGCCGGCGAGATCCTGCTCGAGCACGCGCGCGCCATGCTCGCGAGCGCCGACCGCGTGGCGCGCGACATGGCCGACCATGGCCGCGGCGTGAAAGGACAGGTGCGGGTGCTGGCCAGCATGTCCTCGATCGCCGAGTTCCTGCCCGACGACATCGCTGACTTCCTGCAGACGCCGGCGCACCGCGACATCCGCGTCGACATCGAAGAAGCCTTGAGCCGCGACCTGGTGCGCGCGCTGCGCGAAGGCTCGGCGCCGGTGGGCGTGTGCTGGGATGCGGCGGACCTCGAAGGGCTGCAGGCCTGGCCCTACCGGCGCGACCGGCTGGCCATCGTTGCGCATCCTTCGCACGCCATTGCGCGCCGGCGGCGCTGCAGCTTCGAAGAGACGCTGGCGTTCGACCACGTGGGGCTGCCCGCTTCCACCGCGGTCCACATCATGCTGGCGCGGGCGGCCGCGATCATCGGCCGGCCGCTCAGCTACCGCGCGGCGGTGTCGACCTTCGATGCGGCGCTGCGCTGCGTGCGCGCGAACCTCGGCATCGCCGTGGTGCCGCGCGAGGTGATCGATCCGCTCGCGGCCAGCTTCGGCTTGCGCGTGGTGCCGCTCTCCGACGCCTGGGCCGAGCGCCGCTTCGCGATCTGCTTTCGCAGCGAGGCCAATCTGTCGCCCGCGGCCAAGTTGCTGGTTGCGCATCTGCGCGACCGGGCTGCGGCGTCCGCGCTCAACGCTTCTTCCTGAGCGTCGCGGCTTCGGCCGGCGGCCAGTAGCGCGCGTCGACAAAGCGCGCCGCCAGGAAGTCGAGCATCGCGCGCAGCGCGGCCGGCATCTGGCGGCGTGAGGCGTAGACACCGTAAACCCCCATCGTCTGCGGCCGCCAGTCGGGCAGCAGCGCGACCAGGCGGCCGCTCGCCACCAGCGGCGCGGCCGAGTACTCGGGCTGCATTGCAATGCCGGCATTTTCGAGTACGGCCGTCAGCAGCACCGACGATTCATTGGCGCTGAGATTGCCGCCCACGGGCACCGCCAGCTGCCGGCCCTTGTGCTCGAACTGCCACAGGCTCTTGCCGAAATACGAATAGGTCAGGCAGTTGTGCAGCGAGAGCTCCTGCGGCGAGCGCGGCGTGCCGTGCTCGGCCAGGTAGGCCGGCGTCGCGCACACCACCGAGCCGCAGCTTCCCAGCGGCCGCGCGATCAGGTTGGGGTCGAGGTCGTTGGTGATGCGGATCGCGAGGTCGATGCGCTCTTCCACCAGGTTGACGGTGCGGTCGCTGATGCTCAGGTCGATCGCGGTCTGCGGGTAGCGGCGCAGGAACGCCGCCACGGCCGCGGCCAGCACGTCCTGCGCGATCGACTGGGCACAGCTCAGGCGCAGCAGGCCCTGGGGCGCATCGGCCTCGGTGGCCACGGCCATCGGCATCTGGCCGGCAATCTCGAGCATCTGGCGGCAGCGCGCCAGCGTCTCTTCGCCCGCCGGCGTGAGGCTGATGCGGCGCGTCGTGCGATGCAGCAGGCGCGCGCCGGCCCATGTTTCCATGTGCGCCAGGTAGCGCGTGACCATGGCGCGCGACATGTCGAGCGCCTCGGCCGTGGCCGTCATGCTGGCGCGCTCGGCGACGTTCACGAACACTTTGGAAGCGGTAATGCGGTCCACGGTTTGATCGATTCAAGCAACAAACCTTTGCATGGTAGGTGGTTTTTTGATCGAAACGCGAAACATAAGATCAAAGCCCATGAGCTCCAACACCCTGCATTACCTCTTCGACCCGCTGTGCGGCTGGTGCTACGCGGCTGCCCCGCTGGTGCAGGCGGCGCGCGCGGTGCCCGGCCTCGCGCTTGCGGCGCATGGCGGCGGCATGATGACCGGCGCCAACCGCCGGACCATCACGGCCCCATGGCGCGACTACGTGATGCCGCACGACCGGCGCATCGCCCAGCTGACGGGCCAGCCCTTCGGCGAGGCCTACTTCGAAGGCCTGCTGCGCGACACCACGGCGGTCATGGACTCGGAGCCGCCGACCACGGCCATCCTCGCGGCAGAAGCGCTCGGCGGCCGCGGTCTCGATCTGCTGCAGCACCTGCAGCGCGCGCACTACGTCGAGGGGCGCCGCATCGCCGACCGGGCCGTGTTGCACGAACTGGCGATCGACATCGGGCTCGACGGCGACGCGTTCGGCGCCCTGTTCGCGCAGCAGGCAGGCGAAGCCACCCGGCAACACATCGCAGACAGCCGCGCGCTGCTGGCGCGCGTCGGCGGTGGCGGCTTTCCGACTTTCGCGCTGGCGCGCCGCGACGGCCGTCTCGAACGCATCGACGCCAGCGCTTGGCTGGGCCGACCCGAGGCCTGGCAAGAGCAGTTGGCGCAGATGACGCTGCAAGCCGCCTGAGCCTTATTCCGTTTTCGTCAACCAGGAGTCATTTCATGAGCCACATCGCCATCCTCGGCATCACCGGCCGCGCCGGTTCCCGCATCGCCAGCGAACTGCTGCGACGCGGCCACACCGTCACCGGCATCGCGCGCAATGTCGAGAAGGCAGAGGCCCGGCCAGGTCTCGGCCTCAAGCAGGCCGATGCCACGCAACTCGACGCGCTGGTGCCGCTGCTGCGCGGCCACGACGCCGTGATCAGCTCGACCCATTTCGCAGGCGGCATCGATGCGGCCACGGCCATCGCCGCCGCCAGGAAGGCCGGCGTGCCGCGTCTGCTGGTGGTCGGCGGCGCCGGCAGCCTCGAAATCGCGCCCGCCAAGGCCCTGGTCGACACGCCCGAGTTCCCCGCCGCCTACAAGGCGGAAGCGCTGGCCGGCCGCGCCTTCCTCGAGCTACTGCGTGCCGAGAAAGACCTGGACTGGACCTTCATCTCGCCCTCCGCGCTGTTCGAGCCCGGCGAGCGCACCGGCAGATACCGCGTCGGCGGCAACCAGTTGCTGGCCGACGCCAACGGCAAGAGCTGGATCTCGATGGAGGACTACGCGATCGCGATGGCCGACGAGATCGAGAAGCCGGCGCATTCGCGCCAGCGCTTCACCGTCGGCTACTGAGCGGCGGCAGGCGCCTCAAGGGTCTTCTTCATCACGCGCAGCCCCTCGTCGATCATCGCGCCAATCGCGCCCGCCGCCTCGTGCGGCAGCAGGTCGGCGATCCAGACGATGCGGCTGCGCTGGTCGCCCTCGGCAAACACCTGCACCGATGCGTTGTAGTGCGAGAGCTGGCCACTGGTCGCCGACCAGGCCAGCCGGCGCGCGGCATCGTCGAGATCGACGATCGCCTCGCGCACCACCAGGCCGTTGCCGAAGGTGACGATGCGGGCTTCGCCCTGGCCTTCGAGCCGGCAGTCGGTCACGAAGCCCGGCACCAGCCGGCGGTGGATTTCGCCGACATCGCGCACGACTTCCCAGATCTGCTCGGCGCCCGCCGCCACCTGCACTTCGCGTCGAATGGATGCCATGTCCAAGTCTCCTGAGTCCAGGAGCGCATCCTAGCGCGCAACGCCGAGCAGCCGCTCCAGCACCTCGGGCTGCGTGCGCAGCGCAGCCGCGCGATCGGCATGCACCACGGTGCCGTGGTCGAGCACCACGGCCTCATCGGAGATCGAGAGGATCGCCTGCGGATGCTGCTCGACGATGATCGCCGCCAGCCCCTCGTCTTGCGTGATGCGGCGGATCGCGCGCAGCAGCTCTTCGACGATGATCGGCGCCAGGCCTTCCAGCGGCTCGTCGAGCAGCAGCAGCCGCGGATTGACCACCAGCGCGCGCGCGACCGCGAGCATCTGCTGCTCGCCGCCCGACAGCTGGGTGCCGAGGTTGGTCTTGCGCTCGGCCAGGCGCGGGAACATCTCGTAGACGCGCTGCGGATTCCACTTGCCGGGCCGCTCGACCGCCGTGAGGTTCTCGTGCACCGTGAGCGACTTGAAGATGTTGCGCTCCTGCGGCACCCAGCCGATGCCGGCCGCGGCGCGCTGGTGCGGCGAGAGCTTGTGCAGCGCCACGCCGCCCAGCGTGATGCTGCCGCCGTGCTGGCGCGTCGCGCCGGCCAGCGCGTTGATCAGCGTGGTCTTGCCGGTGCCGTTGCGGCCCAGGAGCGCGAGCGTCTGGCCTTCGCCGAGCGCGAGCGCGATGTCGTGCAGGACCACGGCTTCGCCGTAGCCGGCGCTCAGATTCTCAATACGCAGCAACTCAGACATGCGCGGCTCCATGGCCGAGGTACACCTCTTTCACCTTCGGATCGTTCGCGATCGTGTCCGGGTCGCCTTCTGTGAGCGAGGCGCCGTTGACCAACACCGTCATCCGGTCGGCGAAGCTGAACACCAGGTCCATGTCGTGCTCGATCAGCAGCACCGACACGTCGGCCGGCAGGGCCGCCACGGTCTGCAGCAGTTCCTCGCGCTCGCCGGCCGGCACGCCGGCCACCGGCTCGTCGAGCAGCAGCACGCGCGGCTCGCAGGCCAGCGCGATCGCGATCTCCAGCAGGCGGCGCTTGCCGTAGGCGAGTTGCCGCGTCTGCTGCTGCGCGACGTCGCCCAGATGGAACTGCTCCAGCAATTGCGCGGCGCGCTCCGTCACACGGGCCGTGGAGCCCAGGGGCCGCCACCACTGCGCGGCCAGGCCCGCCTGCTGCGAAACCACGAGCGCCAGCGTTTCCAGCGGCGTCATCGAATCGAAGAGCTGGTTGATCTGGAAGGTGCGCACCATGCCGCGCGCCACGCGGCGGTGCGGCGCCAGGCGCGTGATGTCCTCGCCCTCGAGCACGATCCGGCCGGCCGTGGGCGTGAGCACGCCCGTCAGCAGGTTGATCAGCGTGGTCTTGCCGGCGCCGTTGGGGCCGATCAGCGCGTGGCGCGCGCCGCGCTTCAGGTTCAGCGTGACGTTGTCGGTGGCCGTGATGCCGCCGAAGCGCATCACCAGGCCGGTGGCCGAGAGCACGGTGTCGTCGCTCACGGCTTCGCCCCCTTGCGCGCGCCGAACCAGGTCCAGGGCTTCAACAGGCGGTCGCGCCCCACCAGCACCAAGAGCACCAGGATCAGGCCGATCCAGAACATCCAGTACTGCGGCGTCACGGCGGACAGCCAGTTCTGCAGCAGCTTGAACACGATCGCGCCCGCGACGCCGCCGTAGAGCCAGCCGACGCCGCCGATCACCAGCATCAGCAGCACGTCGGCCGAGCGGTCGAAGGCCAGCACGTCGAGCGAAGCGAAGCCGGTGGTCTGCGCCAGCAACGCGCCCGCCGCGCCGGCCACCGCGGCGGCCACGGTGTAGATCACCGCGATGCGCGAGACCACCGGGATGCCGATCGCCATTGCGCGCAGGCGGTTGTCGCGCACTGCCTTCAGCGTGGCGCCGAAAGGCGAGTGCACGAGGCGCCGCATCAGCAGGAACAGCAGCAGCATCACGGCCAGCGAATACCAGGCGGCCGTGCGGCCATAGAGATCGAATTCGAACAGGCCCAGCACCGGGCCCATCACCACCCCCTGCAGGCCGTCGGCACCGCCGGTCAGCCAGTCGAGCTTGTTCGCGAGTTCGAGCAAAAGCAGCGCGGTGCCGAGCGTGACCATGAGCCGCGTGAGATCGCTGCCGCGCAGGATCGTGATGCTTGCCACAGCGCCGAGCGCGGCACAGAGCAGCACCGCGACGACCAGCCCGACGGTCGGATCGGGCATCGCCAGCTTGGCGAACAGCGCGGCTGCATAGGCTCCGAAGCCGAAGAAGGCCGCATGCCCCAGCGACACGATGCCGGTGTAGCCCAGGATCAGGTCGAGCGACATCGCGAACAGCGCGACGATCGCGATCTCGTTGATCAGCAGCGCATGCGAGGGCAGCAGCCCCGGCAGCACGAAGGCCACGGCCCAGACCGCGAACTCCCACGGCCGCCAGCGCGCCTTCTGCAGGAGCGATTTCTGAAGATCTATCACTTCGCTCCTTTGCGGGTGAACAGCCCTTGCGGCCGCCACAGCAGGATCATGATCATCAGCAGGTAGACCGTGAAGGCGCCCATCTTGGGAATGAAGTACTTGCCCGCCACGTCCGCGATGCCGAGCAGCAGCGCGGCCAGCAAGGGGCCGGTGATCGACGAGGTGCCGCCGACCGAGACCACGATCAGGAAATAGATCATGTACTTGAGCGGGAAGGTCGGGTCCATGCCGAGGATCTCGGCGCCGAGCGCGCCGCCCAGCCCCGCCAGCCCCGAGCCGACCGCGAAGGTCAGCAGGAACACGACGTTGACGTTGATGCCGAGCCCGGCCGCGACGCGCGGGTCGTCCACCGCCGCGCGCAAGCGGCTGCCGAAACGCGTCTTCGAAAGGATCAGCTGCAGCACCACCGTGAGCACCGCGCACACGCCGATGATGAAGAGCCGGTAGTGGCCCATGCCCAAGAGCCAGGGCTCGTCGCCGATCTCGGTGCGGCCGCGCAGCCAGTCCGGCAGGTGGATGTTCTGCTGCGAGGAGCCGACGAAGTAGTCGATGGCGGCCACCGCCATGAAGGCCAGCCCGATCGAGAACAGCACCTGGTCCAGGTGCGGCTTGCCGTACATGGGCCGGTAAAGCGTGCGTTCGAGCAGCGCGCCGACCAGCGCGACCACGATGAAGGCGAGCGGCAGGCAGGCCAGGAAAGGCAGGCCCAGCTTCTGCATCGCGAACACCGTGAGATAGCCGCCGGCCATCGCGAAAGCGCCGTGCGCGAGGTTGATGAAGTTCATCAAGCCCAGCGTCACGGCCAGGCCGACCGCGAGCACGAACAGCAGCATGCCGTAGGCGATGCCGTCGAAGAGGATAGTGAGCATGCGGCTGTCCGGAACGCCAGCGGGGCCTTACTTGGCTTTGCCCGGATCCTTGACCGCCTTGATCACATCGAACTCCACGTTGTAGAGCTGCCCGTCCTTCTTCTCGACCTTGCGCAGGTACACGTCCTGCACGATGTCGCGCGTCTGGGCGTCGATCAGCACCTGGCCGCGCGGGCTTTCGAAGATCTGGCCCTTCATCGCGGCCAGCAGCGCATCGCCGCCGCCCTGGCCCTTGGTGGCCTTGAGCGCTTCGTAGATCACGCGCATGCCGTCATAGCCGCCCATGGCCATGAAGTTGGGGCGCATGTTCTTGTTGGCCTTCTGGAAGGCTTCGACGTATTTCTTGTTGAGTGCAGAGGGGTGCGCGGCCGAGTAGTGGTGCGTGGTGACCACGCCCAGCGCGCCGTCGCCCATGTCGTTGAGCTGGTCGTCGTCCGTCACGTCGCCGGTGGCGATCATCTTGATGCCGGCCTTGTCCATGCCGCGCTCGATGAACTGCTTCATCACCGCCGCGCCGGCGCCCGAAGGCACGAAAACGAACAGCGCGTCGGGCTTGGCATCGCGCACTTTCTGCAGGAACGGCGCGAAGTCGGGGTTGCGCAGCGGCACGCGCAGCGAATCGACGACCTTGCCGCCGTTCAGCTGGAAGCGCTCCTTGAAGTACTTCTCGGCGTCGTTGCCCGGACCGTAGTCGGTGACCAGCGTGACCACCGACTTGATGCCGTTCTTCGGCGCCCAATCGCCCATCGCCACCGAGACCTGCGGCAGCGTGAAGCTGGTGCGCACGATGTAGGGCGAGGCTTCGGTGATGCTCGAAGTGGCCGCCGCCATCACCACCATCGGCGTCTTCGACTGCGTCGCGATCGGCGCAGTGGCCATGGCCGAAGGCGTGATGCCGAAGCCGGCCAGCACGTTGACCTTGTCGTTCACCACCAGCTCCTGCGCGAGGCGCTTGGTGACGTCGGGCAGGCTGGTGTCGTCCTTGATGATGAGCTCGATCTTCTTGCCCGCCACCGTGTCGCCGTTCTGCGCCATGTAGAGCCGCGCGGCGGCCTCGATCTGGCGGCCGGTGGTGGCCTGCTGGCCGGTCATCGGCAGCACCAGGCCGATCTTGAAGGTGTTGCCCTGCGCATGGGCCAGCGGCATGGCCAGCGCGATGGCCGCGAGGCTTGCGGCCTGGATGAGATGGCGACGTTGCATGGAAGTCTCCTGTGTCGGTGAAAGCAGAACGGGGGCTATTGTGAACAAACGAAACCGGGCTCGCGCCGAGGCAAACACCTAGCGCCGTGAGCGAAGCGCGCGTTTCTGCGCGATATGCAAACGGCGCGCGCGATGATCGCGCAAAGCCCGGGCGACACCTACGGGCCTTCGGGGCGCCATGCGGAATCGATGGTGATGCGGCCGACCGCGCGCGACACGCAGGCGCAGATGCGCCGGCCCTGCGCCTTCTCGTGCTCGCTCAGGAACACGTCGCGATGGTCGATCTCCCCTTCCACCGCGAGCACGTCCATCGCGCACAGCCCGCACTCGCCGCGCCGGCAATCCCAGAGCGTCTGCACGCCGGCGGCCTCGAGCGCTTCGAGCAGGGTGCCGTCGGCCGGCACGGTGATAGAAAGCTCGTGGCGCGGAATGCGCACCTCGAAGGCCTGCGCCGCCAGCCGGCCGCTGCTGCCGAAGGTCTCGAAGCGCAGGTCGGCCGGCGCGCGGCCGGCCGCCGCCCAGGCGCGCTTGACCGCCTCGAGCATGGGCACCGGACCGCAGGTGTAGAGCTGTCCGCCGGGCGGCAAGGCCGCGATCTCGGTGGCGAAATCGATCGGTGCGCTGCCGGTGTGGGGCTGCACGTTGCGGCCCAGCGCCTCTTGCAGCACGGGGAGATAGGCCAGCTCGTCGGTGCTGCGCGCGCCGTACAGCATGCGCACCGGAACGCCGCTGCGCTCGGCCAGCGCGCCCAGTCGCTGCGCCATGAAGACCAGCGGCGTGATGCCGATGCCGCCCGCCACCAGCAGGTAGCCCGGCGCCGTGGTGTCGAGCCCGAAGTGGCTCTGCGGTTCGGCGACCAGCAAACGGTCGCCCACCGCCAGCCGCCACATCGCGAGCGAGCCGCCGCGGCCATCATCGAGGCGCTTGACCGCGATGCGCCAGGCGCGCCCGTCGGGTTCGCCGACCACCGAATAGGAACGGGTCTGCATCCGGCCGGAACCCGGCTCGCCGACCAGTACTTGCACCTGCACGTGCGCGCCGGGCTCGTGTCCGGCAACGATGCCCGACTCGGGCGTGATCTCGAACTCGCGCACCGTCGGCGTCAGGTCGCGGCAGGCGCTGATGCGCGCGGGCATCCAGTGGGTATCGCTTTTCATCGTGGCGGAAGTCGGTCAGGCCCTGCGGCGGATGAGCTGCACGCCGGGCAAGGAAGAGGTCTGGGCACCGTGCAGCGCCTCGCGCAGGTTGCGCTGCGCGAGGCGGCTGTGCTCGCGCATCAGGGCTTCGGCGCGCGAGCCTTCGCGGTTCTCGATCGCATCGAGCACCTGGCCGTGCTGGTCCTGCGCGATCAGCAGCATGTCGCGCGCGGCCGGCGAGTTCGCCTGCACCACCACGAAACCCGAGGGTGAAGCGAAAGGCAGGTTGATCACGCGCTCGAGCTGTTGCGCGATCAGCGGGCTGCCCGCCATCTCCGACAGCAGCCGGTGGAACTGCTCGTTGAAGGCCACGTAGCGCGAGAAGGCCGCATCGTCGAGCGCGGGCTCGCGCAGCAGTTCGTCGATGCGCCGGAGGCAGGCGCGCGCCTCGCGCAGCACCACCGGCGATGCACCGCGCTCGGCCGCGAGCCGCGCCGACAGGCCTTCGAGCGTGCCGCGCAGCTCGATCGCGTCGGACACGTCGCGCTCGGAGAAGGTGCGCACCGCATAGCCGCCGTTGGGCAGGGCCTCGAGCAGGCCTTCCTGCTCGAGCCGCATGAGCGCGCTGCGCACCGGCGTGCGCGAGACGCCCAGCAGTTCGGAGATCGCCACCTCGGCGATGCGCGCGCCGCCGGGCAGTTCGCCGGCCAGCACCATCTCGCGCAGCCGCAACTGGGCCTTGACGGCCTGCGAGCTGCCGGCTTCCGAAGGCTCGGGGGCAGCGACGCTCACGTGCGCTCCACGGCTTCGGCCGCGGGCCGGATCGGGATGGTCGCGGCGCCCGGCTTCTCCTTTGCGATCATCTGGTCGATGAGCCGCCGCGCCCACATCGCGCCGGCGTCGATGTTGAGGTTGTAGAAGCTGTAGTCGGGCCGCTCGTCGATGGCGCGCTGCTGGGCCTCGAGCACCAGTTCGTCCTCGCGGAAGATGCCGGCCACGCCTTCGCGCAGCTCGTGCGTCAAGCGCTGCTCGCCGATGCAGTAGTTGCGCGCGAAGGCCCAGAAGTAGAGGCAGGTCTTGTCGGTCTCGGGCGTGATGGTGTTGAGCACATAGCCGTTGACGCCCTGGCTGCGGTCGCCGGGCGCGCCGTCGCGCGGCACCGCGCCGCTGCCCGCCGGGGCCACACCGACGTCGATGTTGACGGTGCACGGCCCCTCGAAGCGGATGATCTGCCAGCGGTCGACCTTGCCCTGGTAGCCGCGGGCGTGGCGGATCTGCGCGGCCCAGAAAGGCGGCGCATCGATGTTCTCCATCCAGCGCGTAACGGTGGCCGAGCGGTCGCCGTGGGTGGCGACGAAAGGTGCCTCGGCCACGGCGCGGTTGCCGATCGAGGAGCCGTGCACGAAGGTCTCGTGCGTGAGGTCCATCAGGTTGTCGACCACCAGCCGGTAATCGCAGGCCACGCGGATCATCTTGCCGTCGCCGGCCCACGCCGGATCGTCGTTCCAGTGCATGTCGGGCACCAGCGCCGGATCGGCCTTGGCCGGGTCGCCCGGCCAGATCCAGACGAAGCGGTGCTTCTCGACCACCGGGTAGGCGCGTACGCAGGCCGACGGATTCAGCGTCTCCTGGCTCGGCATGTGGGTACAGCGGCCCTGGCTGTTGTAGACCAGGCCGTGGTAGCCGCAGACCAGCTCGTCGCCATCGAGGCGGCCCAGCGACAGCGGCATCAGCCGGTGCCAGCAGGCGTCTTCCAGCGCGGCGACCTGGCCGTCGGTGCGCCGGTACAGCACCAGTTTCTGGTTGCAGACAGTGCGTGCCAGCAGCGCATGCTTGAGCTCGACGTCGTAGGCGGCCGCATACCAGGCGTTGCGCGGAAAAGGGCTTGAAGATGTGCTCATGGGATACTCAATGTATACATTGACCTCTTGATTTCCAACACTTTTCGGCTAAATATCGGGTAAACACCAACCTCTCTGTATCCATCCCGGTCCATCGCGCTGAGATTACGATCGACCGTACTTTTTCTGATTTCGACGGAGCACCCCATGTCCCAGCACGCTCGCCTGCCTGCCCGCTATGACCACGTCGGCAGTTTCCTGCGCCCCAAATACCTGCTCGAAGCCCGCGAGCAAAAAGCCAAGGGCGAGATCACGCCCGAACAGCTTCGCAAGGTCGAAGACAAGGCCATCACCGAGATCGTGAAGTTCCAGGAGGACATCGGCCTCAAGAGCATCACCGACGGCGAATTTCGCCGCACCTACTTCCACATCGACTTCCTCGAGCAGCTCGGCGGCGTGAAGACCGACATCCCGGTCACCATCAAGAAGCCCGACGGCACGGAGGAGCTGGCACCGCCGGTGATGCGCGTCATCGACAAGGTGACGCACGCGAAGTGCATCCAGCTGGCCGACTTCGAGTACCTCAAGAGCCAGGTCTCGGCCGGCAACACGCCGAAGGTCACCATCCCCTCGCCCACCATGCTGCACTTCCGCGGCGGCCGCGCCGGCATCAGCAAGGAGGCCTACCCCGAGCTCGATCCGGCCTTCTACGACGACGTGGCCAACGCCTATGGCGACGAGCTGCGCTCGCTGGCGGCGGCCGGCTGTACCTACGTGCAGATGGACGACACCAATCTCGCCTACCTGTGCGACGAGAAGATGCGCGAAGCTGCCCGCCAGCGCGGCGACGACCCCAACGAGCTGCCGCACCGCTACGCCGCCTTCATCAACAAGGTGGTGGCGCAGAAGCCCGCCGGCATGACGCTGGCCATGCACCTGTGCCGCGGCAACTTCAAGAGCACGCACGCGGCGGCCGGCAACTACGAGCCGGTGGCCGAGGCGCTGTTGAAGGAGATGGACCTCGACGCCTACTTCCTCGAATACGACGATGCGCGCTCGGGCGACTTCCGGCCGCTGCGCTTCCTGCCCAAGGGCAAGACCGTGGTGCTGGGCCTGGTGACCACCAAGTTCGGCGAGATGGAAGACAAGGACGAGCTCAAGAGCCGCATCGAGGCCGCCGCCAAGTACGTGCCGCTGGACCAGCTCGCGCTGTCGCCCCAGTGCGGCTTCTCGAGCACGGTGCACGGCAACAACATCGCCGTGGAGGCCCAGCGCGCCAAGCTGCGCCTGGTGGTCGAAACCGCCCAGGAGGTCTGGGGGGAATAAGCTCGCCCCCAGGTTGGCTCACTTCGTGTAGCCGCCCACCCCCTACCGGGGGCAACACCAGCGGCCCGGCGAAGCCGGTTCCGCGGTGTTCCACGAAGGGAGCGCGCTGCGGGCTGGTTTGTTTTCAGACCGCCGTGCAGTAGGCTCCTGGGCATGAAGCTCTTCACCGGCCCCCTCAGCATGTTCGGCGCCAAGGCGCAGATCGCGGCACTTGAAAAAGGCATCGCGATCGACGCCGTCATGGTGCCTTTCGACCGCGACGACAACTACCTGCCCAGGCATCCCGAGGTGCTGCGCATCAACCCGAAGCGGCAGGTGCCGGTGCTGATCGACGGCGAGGTCGAGATCTTCGACTCGACGCAGATCTTCGAGTACCTCGAGGACCGGATGCCCGATCCGCCGCTGTGGCCGCGCGGCGTGGCCGAGCGCGCACGGGCGCGGCAGCTCGAGCATCTGTCGGACGAGGTGTTCTTTCCGCATGTGATCAAGCTCATGGGCCTGCAGCACGACATGCAGAGCGAGGCCGCGGTGGCGGCTTGCGCCGGCTGCGCCCGCTTCTACGAGCAGATGGAGCAAAGGCTGGCGCTGAACGGTGACTACCTCGCCGGCCCCTACACGTTCGCCGACATCGCCTTCTACATGGCGCAGGTGTTCGCCGACCGCAAGGGCGCCGGCATGACCGATGCCACGCCGCGCGTTCAGGCGTGGCGCGAAAGAGTCGGCGCCCGCCCGGCCGTGCGCGAAGTGGTCGGCCCGATGATGCGCTTCCTGGCCTCGCAAGGACGCCCGGTGCCGCCGTCCCTCCAGTTCCACCTGGCCGCGTGAACCGCATCGACGACCTGCTCGACTGGCTGCCCTCGCCGTCGCAGCATCTGCTGGTCGTGACCTTCGCGCTCCTGGTCTACGTGCTGACCACCCGCGCGCGGCGCGAGCAGCGCGCGCCCACCACGGCGATCGCCTGGGTCATGGGACTCGTGCTGCTGCCCTACTTCATCCTGCCCATCTACCTGCTGTTCGGCCAGCGCAAGCTGCGGCCGGCGGGCTCGCCGCGGCCACCGCGCTCCGTACCGGCCGGGCACTGGGCCGCCGACCTGATCGAAAGCTTCGGCCTCGCGGCGGCCGGACCCTGCGCGGTGCGCTTCCATGCCGACGGCGGCGCCGCGCGCGACGCGCTGTGGGAGGTGATCGAGGGCGCGCGCACGCGCATCGACGTCTGCACCTTCATCATCGGCGACGACGCGCTCGGCCATGAAGCCATCAACCGGCTGTCGCGGCGCGCGCGCGAGGGCATCAAGGTGCGCGTGCTGCTCGACGGCTTCGGCGCCCTGTTGCTGCCGCGGCAGCACTTCGACACCCTGCGCGAGGCCGGCGCCGAGGTGGCGGTGTTCCGCCCGATCTTCAGCCTGCGCCGCGCGGGTCCGCGCAACCTGCGCAACCACCGCAAGCTCACCATCGCGGACGACGGCTGGCTCTGGTCGGGCGGGCGCAACATCGCGGGCGAATACTTCCTCGGCAACGACGAGTACCCGGTGGCCTGGCGCGACCTGTCCTTCGACCTGAAGGGCAGCGTGGCCACCGCGGCGGCCCGGCAGTTCGATCATGACTGGGCGTCCGTGCGCGGGCGCAAGCCGCGCGCCATCGCGGCCGCCGCAGTGCCTTCGGGCAGCCTCGCGCAGTTCCTGCCGAGCGGCCCGGACCAGACCGAGGACACGGCGCATGCGCTCCTGATCGACGCCTGCTTCCGCGCCGAGCACCGCGTGCTGGCGATCACGCCCTACTTCGTGCCCGGCGACGGCTTGCGCGACGCGCTGCGGCTGGCGGCACGGCGCGGCGTGCAGGTCACGATCGCGATACCGGCCCAATCCAACCACCGCCTGGCCGACTTCGTGCGCGCCCGCGCCATGCGGGATCTCGCGCGCGCCGGCGTCATCTTCCGCATGCTGCCCTTCATGGCGCATGCCAAGGCCGTGGTGGTCGACGAGGAGCTCGCGCTGTGCGGCTCGATCAACCTGGACATGCGCAGCCTGCTGCTGAACCACGAATCGGCGGTGGTGTTCTACGGCCGCGACCAGATCGACTGGCTGGGGCAATGGATCGAGACCACCGCCTCCGCGGGCGAGACCTACCGCGCGCGGCGGCCGGGCCTGGTGCGCGACGTGGCCGAAGGCCTGCTCTTGACGATCGCCTTCCAGCTCTAGCTGCGACCGGCGTCGAGAAGCGCCGCCCCCGAGCCGCGGCCAGCATGCCTGCCACCGACCTCATTACTTAGACCGACCGCCATGGACCACCATTCACGCCAGCTTCCTCCCGCACAACGACCCGGCAGCAAGGCGAAGACGAAGGACACGCGGCCGCCAGCGCCGCACGCTGCCGACAGCCACGATCTGATCCGCGTGCACGGCGCGCGGGTGAACAACCTCAAGGACATCAGCGTCGAGATCCCGAAGCGCCGGCTGACGGTGTTCACCGGTGTCTCCGGCTCGGGCAAGAGCTCGCTGGTATTCGACACCATCGCCGCGGAGTCGCAGCGGATGATCAACGAGACCTACAGCGCCTTCGTGCAGGGCTTCCTGCCGACGCTGGCGCGGCCCGAGGTCGACATACTCGAGGGGCTGACGACCGCGATCATCGTCGACCAGCAGCGCATCGGTGCCGACCCGCGCTCCACGGTCGGCACCGCCACCGACGCCAACGCGATGCTGCGCATCCTCTTCAGCCGCCTCGGCAAGCCGCACATCGGCCCACCCAGTGCGTTCGCCTTCAACGTCCCCTCGGTCCGGGCGAGCGGAGCGATCACGGTCGAACGCGGCGACAAGACCAAGGCCGTCAAGCAGACCTTCACCCGCACCGGCGGCATGTGTCCGCGCTGCGAAGGCCGCGGCTCGGTCACCGACTTCGACCTGTCCCAGCTGTACGACGACAGCAAGTCGCTCAACCAGGGTGCGCTCACGATCCCCGGCTACAGCATGGAGGGCTGGTTCGGCCGCATCTTCAATGGCTGCGGCTTCTTCGACCCGGACAAGCCGATCCGCAAGTTCAACAAGAAAGAGCTGCAGGACCTGCTCTACAAGGAGCCGACCAAGATCAAGGTCGATGGCATCAACCTGACCTACGAGGGCCTGATCCCGAAAATCCAGAAGTCGATGCTGTCCAAGGACGTCGACGCGATGCAGCCGCACATCCGCGCCTTCGTCGAGCGGGTGATCACCTTCATGAGCTGTCCTGAATGCAAGGGCACGCGGCTCGCCGAGGCGGCCCGGTCCTCCAGGATCGGGAAGATCAACATCGCCGACGCCTGCGCGATGCAGATCAGCGACCTGGCCGAGTGGGTGCGCGGCCTGGACGAGCCGTCGGTCGCGCCGCTCCTGGCGGCGCTGCTGCACACGCTCGAGTCCTTCGTCGAGATCGGGCTGGGTTATCTCTCGCTCGATCGGCCGACCGGCACGCTGTCGGGCGGCGAGGCACAGCGGACCCGGATGATTCGCCACCTCGGGTCGTCGCTCACGGACGTGACCTACGTGTTCGACGAGCCGACGATCGGGCTGCACCCCCACGATATTCAGCGGATGAACGCGCTGCTGCTTCGGCTGCGCGACAAGGGCAACACCGTGCTGGTCGTCGAGCACAAGCCGGAGGCGATCGAGATCGCCGACCACGTCGTCGATCTCGGCCCCGGCGCGGGCACTGCCGGTGGCGAGGTGGTGTTCGAAGGCAGCATCGACGGGCTGCGGGCCAGCGGCACGCTGACCGGTCGGCACCTCGACGACCGGGCCTCGCTGAAGCGGTCGGTGCGCACACCGTCGGGCGTGCTGGCGGTGCGCAGCGCCAGCACCCACAACCTGCAGGACGTCGACGTCGACATCCCGCTCGGCGTGCTGGTGGTGGTGACCGGCGTGGCCGGGTCGGGAAAGAGCTCGCTGATCCATGGCTCGGTGTCGGGGCGGGACGGCGTGGTGTCGGTCGACCACACCCCGATCGGTGGCTCGCGGCGGAGCAACCCGGCGACGTACACGGGACTGCTCGACCCGATCCGCAACGCGTTCGCGAAGGCCAACGGCGTGAAGCCCGCGCTGTTCAGCGCGAACTCCGAGGGCGCCTGCCCGACCTGCAACGGCGCCGGGGTGATCTACACCGACCTGGCCATGATGGCCGGCGTCACCTCGATCTGCGAGGACTGCGAGGGAAAGCGCTTCCAGGCGGCGGTGCTGGAGTACCGCTTCGGCGGGCTCGACATTGCCGAAGTGCTCGCGATGTCGGTGACCGAGGCCAGGGAGTTCTTCGGCGCCGGCCCGGCGCACACGCCGGCCGCGCACGCCATCCTCGAACGGCTCGCCGACGTGGGCTTGAGCTACCTCAGCCTCGGCCAGCCGCTCACCACCCTGTCCGGCGGCGAGCGGCAGCGGCTCAAGCTGGCCGCCCACATGGCCGAGAAGGGCGGCGTCTACGTGCTCGACGAGCCGACCAACGGCCTGCACCTCGCCGACGTCGAGCAGCTGCTCGGCCTGCTCGACCGGCTGGTCGATGCCGGCAAGTCGGTCATCGTCATCGAGCACCACCAGGCGGTCATGGCGCACGCCGACTGGATCATCGACCTCGGTCCCGGCGCCGGCCACGACGGCGGCCGGATCGTCTTCGAGGGCACACCCGCCGAGCTCGTTGCCGCCTGCCCCACCCTCACCGGCGAGCACCTCGCGGCCTACGTCGGCGCCTGACCGAGCAAGAGCCTCGTCATTCCGGCTTGTTGGTGTAGCTCGCGTTGCCCAGGCCGGTGCCGATGGTCAGCACCGCCCAGCGCTTCACGTCGCGCATGAAAGGCAGCTCGCTCAGGCCTTGCACGACGGCGTCGTTGTGCATCAGGGCCAGGGTGGGTTCGCCGCCGATGGTCGGGATCCTCTTGCACAGCTCGGTGGGCAGGTGGAAGTTCTCGCTCTCCCAGTCGCCGGGCAGATTCTGTGCGCCGCGCGCGATCGAACCGTCATTGCGGATCAGGCCAGGGCAGCCGATGCCGATGAAAGGCGCGAGCCGGATGCTCTTCTTCGCGCAGTAGCGCATCTGGTCTTCGAGCATCTCCACCAGCCGCTCGACCAGCACCTTGCGAGCCGGGCCGTCGTCGGCGTGGCGCCATTTCTCGCGCCGCACCACCTTCGCCTTCGACAGGTCCTTGGCCCGCTTGCGGCGCGTCTTGACGATGCCGCATCGCACGTTGGTGCCGCCGATGTCGAGCGCGAGGATGGCGTCATGGCCCTTCAGCAGCGGCGGCGGCACCAGGTGCACCCAGCCGAGCAGTCCGCCGTCGTCGGTCTCGTGGCTGATGCGGCCGAGCTGCACGTCGATGTCCATGTGCTGGAGGATGGCGGCCGCCTGCAGCACGGCGCGCTCGCCGACGTCGCTCTCGGGAAAACCGCCGCCGATCACGATGCGCTCCACGCCTTTCCACGAGGGTTGGCGCAGGAAGCGCTCGATCACCCCGGAGAGTTCCTCCGCAAACTCCTCGATGGCGCCATGGACGAGGTCGGCAGCCTCGGAGGCGTCACGCGTCTTCAGCGTGGCATCCAGCGTGCTCTTGGGCAGGTCCCTGGAATGCCTGGCGCCGAGCGGATCCCTGCCCTTCTTGCGGCGCCGGCGGCGCCAGCGCTCCAGCAGCTCCCGAAACGCCGTCTGGCTGGCCTGGTCGCCGATGAAGCCCTCCTTGTCGCGCAGCTGAAGGCTGTAGCCTTCGACCAGCACGGAAGGCAGCTCGCGCGCGCCATGAGTTTCAGGTGGGGGAAGAGAAGACTTCTTCTTTTTCTGGTCGGATGCCATTGGGTCTTTCAGGAGCCAATCAGTCGGCCGTGGATTCGAGAATCAGGCGTGCAGTTTCCTCCGGCGCGTCCCAATGCGGAAAGTGGCCGCAACGCTCGAACCAGTGCAGGCGGGCATCGGGAAAGAGCTGCTGTGCGCGCGCCGCCTGCCGCGGAAAGCAGACGTGGTCCAGGCAGCCCCAGCCGATCACGAGCGGCTTGCGCATGCTGCCGATGCTCGCGCCTTGCTGCGGCGCGTCGCGCACCAGGTCGCGAAGTATCGGGTTGAAGGACCGCGCGCTGGCGTAGCTGCGCATTTCCTCGAGCACCAGCGACGGCGCCAGCAATGCCGACTGCGCCGAGAACTGCGTGAGAAGGAGGCCGCGCGACCACTCGTGCGCGGTGATCGTCGGCATCGCGAACTGCAGCGCCCGCACCAGCCGTACCCAGAGCCAGATCGAGGCGTGGAAGACCTGGCGCTCCCAACCCGCCCAGAACCCCCCGGGATCGAGCAGGACCACCGAGCCCAGCACGTCGCCGCGGCGTGCCAGTTCGAGCACCAGGCGGGCTCCCATCGAGCTGCCGACCGCATCGGTGCCGATCAGCTCGTGCTCGCGCAGGAACTGCGTGACGGCATTGGCCAAGGTCTTCAGGGAGACTTCACCCGCGAGCGGCGGGCTCTTGCCGAAGCCGGGGAGATCGATCGCCACCACGCTGCGTTGCGCCGCCAGCGGCTCCATGATGGTTTGCCACGAGCGCCAGCTGCTGCCGAGCCCGTGAACGAGCAGCAGCGGCTTTCCTTCACCGCGGCGGACGTAGTTGATCAACACCGATTCAGCGTGCGTTCATGTGGTGCGGCGCAGCATCAGTCCTGCGCACCACCTTTTGTAGGAGACCGGCGCGCCGATACACTGCGCCCGATGCAACCCTTCTGCCGCGCATGGCTGACCGCCTTGTCCTGCCTGGGCCTGCTCTGCGCGGCCGCGTCGTCGCACGCGCAGGACGGAAGCCTGCGCATCGGCTCCAAGCGCTTCACCGAGTCGTACATCCTGGCGGAAGTGCTCGCGCAGACCGCATCGCCCCATACGCCGGCTCCGCCCGTGGTGCGGCAGGGCCTCGGCAACACGGCCATCGTCTACGAGGCCCTGCGCTCGGGCGGCATCGATCTCTATGCCGAATACACCGGCACCATCGGGCAGGAGATCCTCAAGAGCCCGCAGCCGATGACGCGCGAGGCCATGAACGCCGCGCTCGCGCCGCTCGGGCTCGGCGTCGCCGTCCCGCTGGGCTTCAACGACGGCTACGCGCTCGCGATGCGCGCGGCCGATGCAGACCGGCTCAGCGTGCGCAGCCTGAGCGATCTCGCCCGGCATCCCGAGCTGAAGCTCGGCCTCTCGAACGAGTTCATCGGCCGCGCCGACGGCTGGCGGGGCCTGGCCGCGCGCTACGGCTTCGGCCAGACGCCGACCGGCCTGGACCACGGCCTGGCCTACGACGCGATCGCGGCGAAGCAGATCGACGTGATCGACATCTACACCACCGACGCCAAGATCGACCACCTCGGCCTGCGCGTGCTCGAAGACGATCGCCGCTATTTCCCGCGCTACGACGCGGTGCTGCTGTACCGGCTCGACCTGCCCGCGCGGCTTCCGCAGGCCTGGGCTGCGCTGCAGAAGCTCGAAGGCCGCATCGACGAGCGCGCGATGATCGCGATGAACGCGCGCGCCGAGCTGCAGGGCGTGGCTTTCGACGTGATCGCGCGCGACTTCCTGGCAGCGGGCAAGGGTGGCGTCCCGGCCGGCGCCGAGAGCGCATCACGCGGCTTCATGGCCAAGCTCTTCGGCCCCGATCTCGGCCGGCTTGCCCGGCAACACCTGCTGCTGGTGGCGGTCTCGGTCGGGCTGGCGATCCTCGTCGCGGTGCCGCTGGGCATCCTGGTGTTTCCGCACCTGCGCCTGCGTGCGGTGGTGCTCGGCCTGACCGGCCTGCTGCAGACCGTGCCTTCGCTGGCCATGCTGGCGGTGCTGATCTCGCTGATCGGCGCGATCGGCACGCTGCCGGCGCTGATCGCGCTGACGCTCTATTCGCTGCTGCCCATCATGCGCAACACGGTGACCGGCTTGGCCGAAGTCCCGGTCGGGCTGCGCCAGGCTGGCACCGCGCTGGGGATGACCGGAGGCCAGAGCCTGCGGCTGGTACTGCTGCCGCTGTCGCTGCCGACGCTGCTGGCGGGGGTGCGGACCGCGACGACGATCGCGATCGGGACGGCGACCATTGCGGCCTTCATCGGCGCCGGTGGATTCGGCGAGCGGATCGTGACGGGCCTGGCGCTCAACG
This sequence comes from Variovorax paradoxus, assembly GCF_018614915.1. Lineage (GTDB taxonomy): Bacteria > Pseudomonadota > Gammaproteobacteria > Burkholderiales > Burkholderiaceae_C > Variovorax > Variovorax paradoxus_K. Next base: position 274,825 of record NZ_JAGGNU010000017.1, read on the forward strand.
ATCGCGAGCTGCTGGTGGCAGGCGCGGTGCCGGCGGCCGTGCTGGCCTTGCTGAGCGAAGCGGTGTTCGAGCTGATCGAGTACGGGCTGCGGCGCGGGCAACGGCGCGCTGCGCCGTCCTGAAGCCCTCGGCTTACTTGCCCACCAATTGGGTCAGGCGCTCTGCCTCGAAGCATTCTTCGCGCGCCGCGTCGCCGGGCACGCAATCCTTCTTGCCCGGCTGCGCCGACAGGGTCTCGACGGCCTTCCACAGAAGGGCGATCTGATGCTCCTGGCCGGCGGCGCTGTCGATCAGGCCCTTCATGGCCTGCGAGAGCGGATCGTCTTCGAGCGTGATGCCGTAGGCGGCGAACTTGGTGTCGGCGGTCGTCACGTCGGCACTGCTGCCGGCCTTCGACGGAATGATGCGCGCCGGAATGCCCACGGCCGTCGCACCCGCGGGCACGGGCTTGATCACCACCGCATTGCTCCCGATCTTGGCGCCGTCGCCGACCATGAAGCCGCCCAGCACCTTGGCCCCGGCGCTGACCACCACGTTCTTTCCGAGCGTCGGATGCCGCTTGGCACCCTTGTAGAGCGAGGTGCCGCCCAGGGTCACGCCCTGGTAGATGGTGCAGCCGTCGCCGATTTCGGCCGTCTCGCCCACCACCACGCCCATCGCGTGGTCGAAGAACACGCGCTCGCCGACGACCGCGCCGGGGTGGATCTCGATGCCGGTGAACCAGCGCGAGCATTGCGAGATGAAGCGCCCGACCCACTTCAGGCCATGGCCCCAGCACCAGTGCGCGAGCCGGTGCAGCACCACGGCATGCAGGCCGGGGTAGAGGGTCAACACCTCCCAGCGCGTCCGGGCGGCCGGGTCGCGGTCGAGGATGCATTGGATGTCGGAGCGCAGGCGCGAGAACATGCGATGTTGTTATGTCTATATGGGCCGCGCAGTCTAAGGGCTCGGCTCTTCGCGTGCGGGCGATGGGGTCTTCCGCGCCGCGTCCGCCATGGCCTTCGCGATGCCACGCAGGATGTGGATCTCCTCCGGCGTCGGCTGGGCCCGGTTGAACAGCTGCTGCAGCCGCGGCATCAGCTTCTTGGGCGCTGCCGGATCGAGAAAGCCGATCTGCACCAGCGAACGCTCCCAGTGGTCGAGCATGCCGGCCACGGCCTGCGCATCGGCCGCGGGCGATGGCGCGACGGCATCGCGCACCGCATAGCCGCCGAGTGCGAGCCGCCATTCGTAGGCGATCACCTGGATCGCCGCGCCGAGATTGAGCGAGCCGAACGTCGGGTCGGTCGGAATGCTGAGCGCCACGTGGCAGCGATAGACGTCCTCGTTGCGCATGCCGAAGCGCTCCGAGCCGAACAGGAAGGCCACGTGCTGCCCCTCTTCCTTCGCCAGCGGCTCGAGGTGCTCGCGCGGCGTGCGCGTGGGCGGACCGAAGTCGCGCGGCACCATCGCGGTCGCGCACAGGTGGGTAACGCCGTCGAGCGCTTCGTCCAGCGTCTCGACGATGCGCGCGTTGGCCAGCACATCGAGCGCCCCGCTCGCACGCTGGATCGTCTCCTCGCGCCTGAGCACGTTGGCCCAGCGCGGCGCGACCAGCACCAGCTCGCCGAAGCCCATGGTCTTCATGGCGCGGGCGGCGGCGCCGACGTTGCCGGCATGGCTGGTCTGGATCAGGATGAATCGGGTGCGCATGTAAAATCCCCCGATTCTCGCCGCCCGCATCGCCGGGTGTGCATTCCAGGGGGGCGCTACGACGCTACCCCGCCGTTCTTCCCACAATCCAATGTCGTCCCCCAACCTGCACCCCATGCTCAACGTGGCCGTCAAGGCCGCCCGCGCCGCCGGCGCCATCATCAACCGCGCCGCGCTCGATGTCGAAGCAGTGCGCATTTCGCAAAAGCAGGTCAACGACTTCGTCACCGAAGTCGACCACGCGAGCGAGCGAGCGATCATCGAGACGCTTCTCGGCGCCTACCCGGGGCACGGCATCCTGGCCGAGGAATCGGGCACCGAGCACGGCGCCAAGGATTCCGACTACGTCTGGATCATCGATCCGCTGGACGGCACCACCAACTTCATCCACGGCTTCCCGGTCTACTGCGTCTCGATCGCGCTCGCAGTCAAGGGCAAGGTCGAGCAGGCGGTCATCTACGACCCGAGCCGCAACGACCTGTTCACGGCCACCAGGGGCCGCGGCGCCTTCGTGAACGACCGCCGCCTGCGCGTGAGCAAGCGCATCCGGCTCAACGAGTGCCTGATCTCGACCGGCTTCCCCTTCCGCACCGGCGACAACTTCAAGCAGTACCTGGCCATCATGGCCGACCTGATGCCGCGCGCCGCCGGGCTGCGCCGCCCCGGCTCGGCCGCGCTCGACCTGGCCTACGTGGCGGCCGGCTTCACCGATGCCTTCTTCGAAACCGGCCTCAACATCTGGGACATCGCAGCCGGCTCGCTGCTCGTCACCGAGGCGGGCGGCCTGATCGGCAACTTCACCGGCGAGCCCGATTTCCTCGAGCAGCGCGAATGCCTCGCCGGCGCGCCGCGCATCTACGGCCAACTGGTGCCGATCCTGGCCAAGTATTCGAAGTTCGCCAGCGTCGACGACAAGCTGCGTGCCAGCGAACGCGTGCGTGCCGTCGATCCCTCGGCCCACCCGGGCGACGTCTATGCGCGCAGCACCGTCGCCGGCGCAGCGTCCGAAGCCGAAGCGCCGGCCGACGCCGCAGCGCCGGCGCCGCGCAAGCTCACGCGCCTGCGCCGCGAGGCACCCGTCGGGCCCGCCGAGGGCGACTCCTCCGCCGAGTGATGCGGGCGCAGCGCCCCACCGCGGATCGGGGCCGCGCCGCGCTGCGCGTGGCGTTCTCGCACTACGTCGCGAACGGCCTGTCGGTCGCCTTCGGGCTGATGCTGATCTCCGGCGGCGTGCACCTGCTCTTGGGCACGCTCGCCGCCTCGGCGGCCGCCGTGGGCGTGATCGTGACGGCCCCGCCCGACCTTCCCGGCCCGCGCCGCGGCAAGTTCTGGCAGATGCTGCCGGCGCCGCTGATCGGCCTGCCCCTGTTCTTCCTCGTGCAGCTGCTGCATTCGGCGCCGCTGCGGCTCGGCCTGCTGCTGGTGCCGGCGACCTTCCTGGCCTTCGTGGCCATGGCCTGGGGCAAGCGCGGCATCCCGATCGCGATCGCGGTCATGTTCTCGATGATCTTCTCGATGGCCACGCCGCCGCCGACCGGCATGGCCGAAGCGCTCGAGCGCACGCTGCACTTCGGCATCGGCGCCGGGCTCTACGTGATCTACGCGGTGCTCGCCAACCACGCGCTTAACGGCCGCTACCGCGTGCAGGCGATGGCCGACGTGCTGCTCTCGCTGGCCGCGCTGATGCGCACCGAGGCCCGGCAGTTCACGCCCAGGGACGATTCCGGCGACGTGCGCGAAGTGCCGGCCCCGCTGCTCGGCCAGCTGCTGCGCGAGCAGGCCGCGCTGGCCGACCAGCTGCAGGCCACGCGCGACATCGTGCTCGAATCGCCGCGCACGCAGCGCCGGCAGCGGCTGGCCGGCATGCTGGTGCTGGTGCTCGAGCTGCGCGACCTGCTGCTGGCCAGCGAGCTCGACCTCGACGCCCTCAAGGCGCATCCCGGCCATGCCGCGGCGCTGTGCGAGATGCAGCGCGTGCTCGACGAACTGGCCGACGAGACGACGGCGCTCGCCGACGCGCTGCTGCTGGGCCGGCTGCCCGCGCAGATGCCCGACCGCCGCCCCGAACTGGCGGCCATCCACCTTGACGACGAGGACGCGCTGCTGCCCGCCGGCCAGGTCGGGCCGACGCCCGCGATGCTCGCGCGCGGGCTGGCCAGCCGCATCGGCCACATCAACGACGCGGTGATCCGCCTGGCAGCCCTGGCGCGCAGCGATGTCGAACCCGACCTCACGGTGGTGCGCGCCAACTGGCAGATGTTCGTGAGCCCCACCGAGTGGTCGTGGCGGCCCTTTCTCACGCTGTGGCGCTGGGACGCGCCGCCGCTGCGCCACGCGATCCGGGCCGCGCTCGCCATTGCCACCGGCTACGCCATCGCGCTGATGCTGCCCTGGGGCTCGCACGACTACTGGATCCTGCTGACCATCGTGGTGGTGCTGCGCGGCAGCCTGTCGCAGACGCTGGAGCGGCGCAACAGCCGCGTGGCCGGCACGCTGCTCGGCTGCGTGCTCGCGGTGGCCCTGCTCTCGGTGAGTCCCTCGCCGCTGGCCATGCTGGCCGCGGTGACCGTGGCGCAGGCCATCGCACACGGCTTCGCGGTGCGGCGCTACCTGGTCACCTCGGTGGCCGCCACCGTGCTCGGCCTGCTCCAGGCCCACATGCTCAACGTCGGCATGAGCCCGACCTTCGCCCTCTTCGAGCGCGTGGCCGACACGCTGATCGGCGCCGCGCTGGCCTGGGCCTTCTGCTACGTGCTGCCCTCGTGGGAGCGCAGCCAGATCCCGGCGCTGGTGGCGCGCACGCTCACGGCGCAGGCCCGCCATGCCCGGCTCGCGCTGGGGCTCGGCCAGCTGCGCTCGGTGGTGACCAGCCCCGAGCTCGAATGGCGGCTCGCGCGCCGCGAGGCCTACGACAGCCTCTCGGCGCTGGTGCAGGCCACGCAGCGCTCGCTGTCGGAGCCGCGCGCGGTGCAGCCGCCGCTCGAGCCGCTCGAACATCTGCAGGCCCACAGCTACCAGTTGCTGGCGCAACTGAGCGCGGTCAAGTCGATGCTGGTGCTCAGGCGCGATCGGCTGACGCCCGCCGAGATCGAAGGCCCGCTAGCCCGCACCGCGGAGCGCATCGAAGCGGCCATCGGCAGCGCACCCACGAGCGGGCCGGTGATGCCCGAAAGCGCTTCGGCGACCACGCTGGCCGAGCCGATCCCGCTGCCCGACCCTTTCGACAACGACGTCAGCCCCTGGCTGCTGCGCCGGCTCGACCTGGCGACCGGCATCGCCGCGCAACTGCGCGACGACGCGGCACGGATCCTGCAACCCCTCGCCGAGAACGTTCCCCAAGCCAAGAGCGCCTGATGAACAAGGACATGCTGCTCGCCCACCCCTGGTTCGGCCCCTTCCTTGCCGCGCTGATCGCCGTGCCGCTGGCACTGCTGGTCCACCGCGTGGGCGGCGCGCTGCTGCGGCGCCTGACACGCGGCGCGCCGGTGCTGCATACGATGCTGGTCAAGATGCAGCCGGCTGCCAGGGCGCTGCTGCCGCTGGTGGCATTGCAGTTGGTGTGGCAGGCCGCGCCCGACGACCTGCGCTTCGTCAACAGTGTCCGGCACCTGAACGGGCTGCTCCTGATCGCGGCCGCAACCTGGCTCGCGGTCCGCGCCGTCAACGGCATTGCCGACGGCGTGCTGGCGAAGCACCCCCACGACATCACCGACAACCTGCAGGCGCGCAGCGTGCTGACACAGACCCGGGTGCTGGCGCGCACCGCGGCCAGCATGCTGCTGGTGGCCGGCGCGTCGCTGATGCTGATGACCTTTCCGGGCGCGCGCCAGGTCGGCGCCAGCCTGCTGGCCTCGGCCGGCGTGATCGGCATCGTCGCCGGCCTGGCCGCCAAGCCGGTGTTCAGCAACCTCATTGCGGGCCTGCAGATCGCGCTGGCGCAGCCGATCCGCATGGATGACGTGCTGGTGGTCGAAGGCGAATGGGGCCGCGTCGAGGAGATCACCGGCACCTTCGTCGTGCTCAGGATCTGGGACGACCGGCGGCTCATCCTGCCGCTCAGCTATTTCATCGAGAAGCCGTTCCAGAACTGGACCCGCCACAACGCGCAGCTGCTCGGCTCGATCTTCATCCACGCCGACTACGGCATGCCGCTCGCGCCGCTGCGCGAGGAGGCCGAGCGCATCGTGAAGGCGGCGCCCGAGTGGGACGGCCGCTTCTTCAACCTGCGCGTGACCGACGCCACCGAACGCACGATGCAGATCCGCGTGCTCTGCACCGCGGCGTCTTCGTCGCTGGCCTTCGACCTGCGCTGCACGGTGCGGGAGGGGCTGATCGACTTCATGCAGCGCGAGTACCCGCAGTTCCTGCCGCGCCTGCGCATCGAGGGCGAAGCGCCGCAGCGCGAGGGCGCCGAGCGCGATCAGGTGCCGGCGGTCTGAGCCTTGCGACCGGCGGCACGCTGCCGCACCACGCCGTGGATCGCCTCGATCAAGAGGCGCGCGCCTTCGGCCGGCTCGCTGCCGCGCCGCACCGTCAAGCCGACCGGGCCTTCGGTGCTCGCGGTGTCGATCGCCAGCCGGCGCAGTTCGCCGCGTGCCACGAAGCCTTCAACGGCGCCCTGCGGCGCGAACCAGACCGCGTCGGCGCACTGCAGCAGGCCGAAGGCGAAACTGGTGTCGGTCGCCTCGACGAAGCAGCGCGGCATGGCCATGCCCCGCGCGACCAGGAAGGCATCGGCCGTGTGGCGCACCAGCGTGCCCGACACCGGCACCACCAGCGGATAGTCCGCCAGCGCATCGAGCGCAGGCCGCCGCCGCGCCGCGAGCGGATGACCGGGCCGCGCGACCAGCAGCAAGGGCTCGCTGTAGAGCTGCTCGAAATGCAGGTCCGCCATGGCCGATGCCTGCGCGAGCCGGCCCAGCACCAGATCGATCTCGCCCTGGCGCAGCTGCGTCATCAGCTGCGCGTTGGTGCCGCTGGCCACGCGCACGCGCAGCGCCGGCCTCGACGCGTGCAGCGCGGCGATGGCAGCCGGCAGCAGGTTGGCCGCCATGTTCGGCAAGGCGCCGACGGCCACCCGCACCTGGTCGTGCTCGGGCTGGTCCAGCGCTTCGCCCAGGCCCTCGCGCAAGCCGCGCAGCGCGACGACGGCATGGCGCACCAGCACATCGGCAGCGGGCGTCAGCTCGACGCCGCGGCGGCGCCGCAGAAGCAACTTCCGGCCGACGATGTCCTCGAGCTCGGCGATGGTCTTGGAGACGGCGGGCTGCGTGAGCGCCAGCGCGCCGGCCGCGCGCACCAGGTTGCGCTCTTGCGCCACCATCACGAGACACTGCAGATGTCGCAGCTTGAGGCGCGAAAAGTTCATGGCTGACATGCAGCGTCTCCCTCGAAACAGCGGACCAAAATATAACCGTATGGAATAGCTGGCAGAAGAGCTTTCAGTTGTGCGGCCCGGGGATGGCTCCTAGAGTGCAGCTGATTGAACGGAGACAAGACCCAGATGACCCGCCTCGATTCCTTCGGCGCGCTGCGCCGCCTTGGCCTCTCGGCCGCCTGTGCGCTGCTGGCTGGCGGCCTCGGCACCCTGCCTGCGCGCGCCGACACGGCCTACCCGGCCAAGCCGGTGAAGTTCGTCATCAACTTTCCAGCCGGGGGGCCGCTCGACATCCTCGGCCGCGCGTTGGCAGATGCGCTGCAGAAAGAGCTCAAGCAAGCCTTCGTCGTGGACAACCGCCCCGGCGCCGGCGGCAACATCGGCGCCGACGCGGTGGCCAAGAGCCCGGCCGACGGCTACACGGTGCTGCTGTCGATCGACACCACCTTCACGATCAATCCGCACCTGTACGCGTCGATGCCCTTCGCGGGCAAGGACCTGAAGCCGCTCATGATCTTCAGCTCCTCGGGCCTGACCTTCGGCGTCGGTAGCGCGGTCGACGCGAAGACGCTGCCGGAATTCGTGGCGCAGAGCAAGGCGCAGCCGGCCACCTTCGGCTCCGCGGGCAATGGCAGCCCGGGCCACGTCGCGGCCGAGATCTTCTCGAGCGCGACCGGCGCAAAGATCACGCACGTCCCCTACAAGGGCAATGCACCGGCCGTGATGGCACTGCTCTCCAACGAAGTGCAGGCCGGCATTCTCGCCACGCCGGGCCTGCTGCCGCAGGTGAAGACCGGCAAGGTGCGGCCATTGGGCGTCACCGGGCGCCAGCGCTCGCCTCTGTTGCCGCAGGTGCCCACGGTCGGCGAACTGGGACTCAAGGATCTGGAATTCGAGGTGCTCTACCTGGCCATGGTGCCGGCCGCCACGCCCGAGCCGGTGATGCAGACCCTGCGCCGCGCGCTGCAGTCGGCACTCGCCCTGCCCGAGCTCAAGTCGCGTCTCGCCACGCTGGACATGGTGGCGCTCGGCGAGGTCGGCAGCACGGCGGCGGAACACCTGGGCGCGAGCGCGGCGCGCTATGGAAAGATCGTCAAGGCCACCGGCATGAAGGTGGACTGAAGCGATGGCTCAGTTCGCGCGACGCCGGCCGCGATCGGCCTTGGGCAGCACCGCCTCGCCCGCCAGGAGGTCGGCGCGCTGCCGGAGTCGGCGCAGCGCGTCGTCGAAAAGGGCCGCGTCGTCGGCATCGAGCGCGCTCATCAGGTCGGCATTGATGCGCTTCACCAGCGGGAAGAGCTCGTCGTACAGCGCCTGGCCGCCTTCCGTGAGGCACAGCACCACGCTGCGACGATCGCCGGCGAGGTGGGTGCGAGAGATCAACTGCTTGGCGACCAGCGAGCCCACCGCCTTCGAGGTGCGCGCCCGGTCCAGTTGGGCGTGCTCGGCCAGTTGGGAGGAGCTCAGTTCGCCGCGGCTTGCCAGCGTGGCGAGCAGGCGCCATTCGCGGCGCGTGATCCCGAAGCGGCCTTCGCAAAGCCGTATCACCATGCCGCCTGCAACGGACAGCAGGCGCGACAAGCGATACAGCAGCAGGTCGTCCAGCGGTCGGTGCAGCGCGGTCATCTTGGGGTTAGTCCGGGGAATGGTTGATTAGATCAATCGGATGGCGCGACTCTAAAGTCATCCGGCTTGCGCCCCCGCGGCCGCAAGCCATCCAGATCTTCGGAGACACGAACCCATGCCCCATTGCAGCTTCGATCGCCGCCATCTTCTTGCCGCGCTCGGCGGCCTCGCGCTCTCCCCGCTTGCGCGGGCCCAGGCCTTCACGCCCGGACAGCCGATCAAGGTGCTGATCGGCGTGCCCGCCGGCGGCACGCAGGACGTGCTGACACGCGCCATCGCGCACGAGGTGCGCGACTCGCTGGGGCCGCTGGTGATCGACAACCGCTCCGGCGCAGCCGGCCGCATCGCGGTCGAGGCGGTGAAGAGCGCGCCGCCGGACGGACGCACGCTGCTGCTGGGCACGGCCAGCATGATGACCATGTTCCCGAGCGCGTACCGCCATCTCTCCTACGACCCCTTCAAGGATTTCGCGCCGATCATCAACGCGGCGCGCTTCGAGCTGGCGCTGGTCGTCCACCAGGACGTGCCGGCGAACACGCTGCCCGAGTTCATCGCCTGGGCCAGGAGCCAGGGCGACAAGCTCAGCTTCGCCTCCTACGGCGCCGGCACACCCTCGCACTTCCTCGGCGAGATGCTCAACCGCGCGGCCGGGCTCAAGATGGTGCACGTGGCCTATCGCGGCTCGACGCCGGCGCGGCAGGACGTGATGGGCGGCACGGTGCCGGTCTACTTCGACACCATCGGCGGCGCGCTGCAACTGCAGACCACCGGCCGCGTGAAGGTGCTGGCCACCAGCGGCGACAAGCGCTCGCCGCTGATGCCCAGCCTGCCGAGCTTCGTCGAGGCCGGCTACAAGGACGTGGTGGCCGCGGCCTGGTTCGCGTACTACGCGCCGCGCAACACGCCGCAGCCCATCGTCGACAAGCTGCGCGCCGAGTTCACGCGCGCCGTGAACTCGCGCGAGGTGCGGCAGCAACTGCTGCAGAACGGCATGTACCCGCTGGGCGACGATGCCACGGCCTTGCTGAAGACCATGCGCGAGGACACCGCGCGCTGGGGCAGCATCATGAGGGCCGTCAACTTCCAGGCCAACGATTGAACATCATGCTGAATCATCTTCTTCGCCGCTTCGCCGGTACCTTGATCCTGGCCGCCCTCGCCAGCGGCGCGACGGCCCAGCCGCTGGACGGGCCGCTGCGCATCGTCGTCGGCTATGCGCCCGGCGGCGCCACCGACCGGGTGGCCCGTATCGTCGGCGACAAGCTGCAGGGCAAGCTCGGCGTGCCGGTGGTCGTTGACAACAAGCCGGGCGCCGGCGGGCGACTCGCGGCGCAGCAGGTCAAGGCCGCAGGCGCCGGGCAGAACGTGCTGATGCTGGCCAACCCGGCCGTGATGATCGTCGCGCCGCTGGTTTTCAAGGACAACGGCTACGACGCGGAGCGCGACTTCGTGCCCGTCTCGCACGTCAACGACTACGAGTTCGCCCTCTCGGTGTCCACCGCCGTGCCGGTACGCGAGCTCTCGCACCTGCTCGCATGGATGCGCGCCAACCCCGACAAGGCCAACGTCGGCGTGCCGGCCACCGGCAGCCTGCCGCACTTCTTCGGCCTGATGATGGGCGAGAAGGCCAGCGTGCAGACGCAGGTGGTCGGCTACCGCGGATCGAGCCCGCTCTTGACCGACCTGATCGGCGGGCAGGTGCCGATCGCCGTCGACACGCTGGACGTGGTCATCCCGCAGCACCAGGCCGGCAAGGTCCGCATCCTCGCCATGTCGGGCGCGAAGCGCTCGCCCTTCGCACCCGAGGTGCCGACCTTCAAGGAGGCCGGGCTGGACCTCGTCGCCACGGGCTGGAACGCCTTCTTCGCGCCGGCGGCCATGCCGCGCGAGAAAGTCGCTCGCCTCGCGCAAGCCATCCGCGAGGTGATGCAGGACGCCGACACCCAGCGCCGCTTCAGGGACGCGCTGATGGCGCCGGTGGTCAGCACGCAGGAGCAGACGGCCGCCATGCTCAAGGCCTACCGCGCACAGTGGGCGCCGGTGGTGCGGAAATCCGGCTACCAACCCTGAGCCTTCTTTTCATGACAAGACCCAACATCATCTTCATCGTTGCCGACGACCTCGGCTTTGCCGACCTCGGCTGCTATGGCGGCCGCGACGCCGCCTTCGGCCCCGTGTCGCCCGTGCTCGATCGCCTGGCCGCCCAGGGCATCCGCTTCACGCAGGGCTACGCGAACTCGCCGGTGTGCTCGCCCACGCGCTTCGCGCTGATGACGGCGCGCTACCAGTACCGCCTGCGCGGCGCGGCCGAGGAGCCCATCAACAGCAAGAGCCGCGGCAGCGCCACGCTGGGCCTGCCGCCGGAGCACCCCACCCTGCCCTCGCTGCTGCGCGAAGCGGGCTACCGCACCGCGCTCGTCGGCAAGTGGCACCTGGGCTTTGCGCCGAACTTCGGTCCGCTGCGCTCGGGCTATGAAGAGTTCTTCGGGCCGATGTCCGGCGGCGTCGACTACTTCACGCACTGCGATTCGAGCGGCAGGCACGACCTCTGGTCGGGCGAGGAAGAGCGAAAGGAAGAGGGCTACCTCACCGACCTGCTCTCGCGCCGCGCCGTCGACTATGTTGCGCGCATGGCGAACAAGGAGGCGCCCTTCTTCCTGAGCCTGCACTACACCGCGCCGCACTGGCCCTGGGAAACGCGCGAGGACGGCGCCCGCGCGCCGGCGGTGAAGGACAACCTGTTCGACCTGGCCGGCGGCAACATCCACACCTACCGCCGCATGATCCACCACATGGACGAGGGCATCGGCTGGATCATGGCGGCGCTCGAGAAGCAGGGCATCGCCGACGACACCCTGGTCGTCTTCACCAGCGACAACGGCGGCGAGCGCTACTCCGACAACTGGCCGCTGGTCGGCGGCAAGATGGACCTGACCGAAGGCGGCATCCGGGTGCCGTGGATCGCGCACTGGCCCGCGCTCATCGGCGCCGGCGGCGAGACGGCCCAGCACTGCATGACCATGGACTGGTCCGCCACGATGCTCGACGCGGCGGGAGCGCAGGCCGATGCGCGCTACCCCTTGGACGGCGTGTCGCTCATGCCCGTGCTGCGCGATGCGACGAAAGACTTTCATCGCCCGCTGCACTGGCGCATGAACCACCGCGGTCAGCGCGCACTGCGCGACGGCCCTTGGAAGTACCTGCAGGTCGACGGCAACGAGTACCTGTTCAACATCCCGGCCGACGAGCGCGAGCGCGCCAACCACGCCAGGCGCGAGCCCGAGCGGCTGGCCGCGATGCGCGAGGCCTGGCTGGCCTGGAACGCCGGCATGCCGCCGATCCCGGACGACGCGACAGTCAGCCTGGGCTACTCGGCCAAGGACATGCCGCAAAGATAGGCTCACCCCCAGGCTCCCCCACTTCGTGTGGTCCGCCAACCCCCTCTCCGGGGGCAACACCAGCGGCCCGGCAAAGCCGGTTCCGCGGTGTTTCCCGAACGAGCCGGGCTTCGCCGGCCGCGATGGCGAGTTGGAGCACTGGGAAGGAGCGCTAGAGCGGTCGCACCGGCATGCACAGCGTGCAGCTGAACGCGCTCGTCTTCTCGTCCATCTCGAAATCCTTGCCGTAGATCTCGATCGGCGCGCCGTCGGCAGGCTGCCAGCCGCTGTCCGGCAGCCAGTCGCACAGCTGCATCCATGCCGTGTGGATCTCGGTCGACGGCCCGGTGAATTCGCTGCAGGCATAGCGCCCGCCACCGATCGTCTGCACGCCGATCTCGCCTTCGGGCCTGAAGCCCTCGTCGACCTCGATGCATGCGTCGTAGCGGCATTTCTCGGGCGGCGTGACATCGGGGTTGTCGTGGCTGATGCCGTACATGGTGCGCCGGGGCGCCATCAGGCCGTGCTCGCCGCACCAGGCGGCAAAGCGCTGCCAGGTGCGCGTGATGCCCGAGTCGCCGTACGGGCCCACATACCGCATGTAGGTCACGCGGACTTCAGGCAGGGTCTTGAGTTCGATCTTCATTTCGCGGTCTCCTGAACAAGGAACATGGCCCATGGGCCAGGAAAGTTCATCGTGCCGGAAAGCCTCCACCACGGCTTGATGCGCCTTGCGGTCGGCTTGATGAATCTTGCTGAGTTCGATGCGGCGGTGCTCGGCCCATGAACGGAAGGCGCCGCGCCGCCAAAGCGTGGGCGTGACGCCGAAGTGCGCGCTGAAGGCGCGCGTGAACACCGCCGCAGAGCCGAAGCCGACGTCGAGCGCAATCGCCAGTACGGGCTCGGGCGGCAGGCCGAGCAGCCGGCCGGCCGCCACTTCGAGACGGCGGCGCCGCACGCGATCGGCCAGCGTCTCGCCGGTCATGGCCTGGAACACGCGATGGAAATGCCAGGAAGAAAAGTGCGCCACCGCGGCCAGCGTGGCCAGGTCGAGCGGGTGGTCCAGGTGGCTGTCGATATGGTCGATCACGCGGTTGATGCGCGCGATGTAGGTATGGCGCGAGCTCGTCACGCGCAGGCTCCGGGCTTGACTTCGATATTATTTAGATATATCTTTATTAAAACAGATATCGTCATCGAACTTCATCCATGCGAGCTTTCAAACACCTTCTACACGGGCAGCGGCGCGGCGAACACGGCGACGGCCTGGGCGGCGGCCTGCGCGGCGGCGGACGCATCTTCGGCCATGGTGGTCTGCGCTTCGTGCTGCTGCAGCTCATCGACCACAAGCCCAGCCACGGCTACGAACTGATCAAGTCCATCGAGGAACGTCTCGGCGGCCGCTACAGCCCGAGTCCGGGCATCGTCTACCCCACGCTCACGCTGCTTGAAGAGATGGGCTGCGTGAGCGTCGACCTGGCCGACGGCGGCGGCCGCAAGCGCTACAGCATCACCGAACGCGGCCGAGAATTCCTCGCCGCCAACCGCGGGATCACCGACGAGATGATGGCCCGCATGCACGGCGGCGTCGATGGTGCCGGCCCACGCGCCGGCCGCCCGCCGCAGGTGGTGCGCGCCATCGAGAACCTCAAGCTCGCGATGCGCATGCGCCTCGCGCGCGAACCCCTCACCGAACAACAGGCCCACGAATTCGCCGCGGTGCTCGACAGCGCCGCTCAACAACTGGAACGCATCTGACCGACATGACCGATCTTTCACCCTCCTCTTCTCCGACCCCCGACCGCCTGCCGCGCCGCGTGCGCCATGAGCTGCGCTTTCGCAAGCTCGAGGTGCGCGCGGTGCAGCGCGTGGCGCCGCACCTGATCCGCATCACCCTCGGCGGGGAGGAGCTGGCCGGCTTCACCAGCCCGGGCTTCGACGACCACGCCAAGATCTTCTTTCCCGACGCGAAGACCGGCGCCCTCACCGTGCCCACGGTCGGCCCGGACGGACCGTCCTGGCCCGAGGGCCCGAAGCCGACCATGCGCGACTACACGCCGCGCCGCCACGATGCCGCGGCCGGCACCCTGGAGCTCGATTTCGCGCTGCACGAGGCCGGTCCGGCCACGCGGTGGGCCGAAGAGGCCAAGGTCGGCGATCGGCTCGGGGTGGGTGGGCCGCGCGGCTCCTTCATCGTCCCGACCGACTTCGACTGGCACCTCCTCGTCGGCGACGAAACCGCCCTGCCCGCCATCTGGCGCCGGCTGGCCGAGTTGCCCGCCGGCGCTCGCGCGGTGGTGCTGGCCGAGATCGACGGCGCGGCCGACGAGATTCCCTTCGAGACCCGGGCCAGCCTGGACCTGCGATGGGTGCACCGCGGCGACGGCGAGCCGGGCATTGGCAGCGGCCTGCTCGATGCGCTGCGCAAGCTGAGCCTGCCGGCCGGCGACTTCCATGCCTGGGTGGCTTGCAAATCGGTCGCCGCCAAGGCGCTGCGCGCCCACCTTGTCGGCGAGCGCGGCGCAAATCCAAAGTGGGTTCGGGCCTCGGGCTACTGGCGCCGCGGGGCGGTGGCCACGCACGACACCTACGAGGACTGAAGCCGCGCGATCGGCCGAAGGCGCTATGCCTTGAGGCTGTTTGACACCCCACGGCCGCGCCTCCAAAATTTCCAGGCTGAGTACTTAATCGCTATAAACCTGGGAGCCCTCCGATGGACATCGGACTTGCGCAGTGGCAGTTCCTCATCGCGCTGCTGACGGGGGCGCTGCTCCTGCTCGTCATCACCTGGGTCGCCTGGCATCGTGTTGCCGAACGGCGCGAAACCGAACGCCGCATCGCGGCGGCCAGGGTGCGCTCGGGCCACGTGCCGCTCGAGATTCCCACCGTGCGCGCCGGCCCGAGCCGCACCGGCGATGCACCGCCCGACACCCTGCCCGAGTGGTTCATCCAGGGCAAGGGCGAACATGCCATCGTCGACGAGCAGCCGCGCATCCACGTGCGCTACTTCGATGCCCATGGGCAGAAGATGGAGTGCACGATGCAAGTCGACCATCTCGACCTGCAGAAGCGAATGCTCCACGGCCACTGCGAACTCCCGGGCGACCTGCGCCGCATTCCGCTGCACCACATCCTGGGCGCGCGCATCGCGGAGTCGGGCCAGCGCTTCAAGATCGACACCTGGGTCGACGCCGTGCGCGTCGCGCGGCGGCGGCGCGGGCAGCTTTAGCCCCCGCATCTGCTCTTGATTTCGAGTGCCGGGCGCCCGCCGCGAGCGGGGCAGTCCTTGCGTCGGCGTGCTTCGGAAGCAGGTATATTCTTACCGAACGTCCATCGATATGTCCGGGGTACGAATATGACCGCCACCGCCACGCTCTCCAGCAAGTTCCAGATTTCCATTCCCAAGGCCGTTCGCGAAGAACAGCACTGGGAAGCCGGCCAGGAGTTCGTGTTCCTTCCCAAGGGCAAGGGCGTGCTGGTCATGCCGGTGCCGGAGCGGGAGCAACTGGCCGGCATCGCCAAGGGAGCGCGGAAGGACGGCTACCGCGATCGCAAGGACCGCTACTGATGGCCGCGGCGCGGCGCGTGGTCGATACCTCGGCCTGGATCGAATGGCTCGTCGGCAGCGCACTCGGCAAGAAGCTGGGCAAGGAATTTCCCGACAAGGAGCGTTGTATCGTGCCGACCATCGTCCAGCTCGAATTGTCGAAATGGCTGATGCGCGAGGTCGGCGAGGAAGAGGCGGACCAAGTCCTCGCCTATACGCAAAAATGCGTGGTGGTGCCGCTGGACACCTCCATCGCGCTGCTCGCGGCCGAACTGCACCGCGAGCACAAGCTGGCCACGGCGGATGCCGTCGTCTATGCGACGGCACGGCATCAGGGCGCCGACCTGCTCACCTGCGATGCGCATTTTGAAGGACTGCGCCACACGATGTACTTTCAGAAAGCGGAACGCTCATGACCGTGCGCCGTCAGAAGCGCCCCTTAAACTGCGGCGCTTTGCTTTCGACGACCACGTGCCGCCAATGAACCGCCGAAACCTGCTTGGCCTCTTGGCCGCCTCTTCGACTGCCCTGGTCCTGGCCGCCTGCGGCAAACGCTCGCCGATCGCAGCAGCGCTCAAGCCGGGCGCGACCGTGCTGGCCCTGGGCGACAGCCTCACCGCAGGCCACGGCGCGGGGCCCGACGACGCATGGCCGAACAAGCTGTCGCAACTGACCGGCTGGACGGTCGTCAACGAAGGACTCAACGGCGACACATCCCTGGGCGCATTGCAACGCCTCGAGGGGCTGCTGGCCGCCAATCGCTACGACGCGATCCTGGTCGGCATCGACGGCAACGACATGCTGCGCGGCATGCCATCGCAGTCCACCATCGACAACCTCGCCGCCATCGTGCGCCAGGCACGCGCACACACGCCCCAAGTCGGCGTGATCGCCACTCCCGCGCCGGAACCGATGCGCGCAGCGATCGGCTCGCTCAGCGACGCGGTGTTCTATGCAGAGGTCGCCAAGGCCGAGCAGGCGCTCCTGATCCCGAACGTCTACGCACGCGTGCTCTCGGACGCCGCCTTGCGCTCGGATCGCATCCATGCCAATGCCCAGGGCTATGCGCAGGTCGCCCAGCAGCTGGCGCAGCAGCTGCAGGCGGCCGGCTGGCGCTGAGCTGCAGACCCGGCTCGGCAGTGCGGCGGTCGCCTGAACCCACGCCCGAGGCCACGGTACCCCGGTGCCGGTAGCGCCTGAGGCTCCGGCCCTGGTCGCCTTTTCCTTATGATGCGGACCGGCCCTCTTCTCTCGGCCGCGCACCGATTCATTCCCTGATGAGCATTCCCGCGACAGCACCTCACACGCCCATGATGAGCCAGTACCTGGGGCTCAAGGCGGACCATCCCGACACCCTGCTGTTCTATCGGATGGGCGATTTCTACGAGCTGTTCTACGCCGACGCCGAGAAGGCCGCGCGCCTGCTCGACATCACGCTGACGCAGCGCGGCCAGTCGGCCGGCCAGCCGGTGGTGATGTGCGGCGTGCCCTTCCATTCGGTCGACACCTACCTCGCGCGCCTCATCAAGCTCGGCGAGTCGGTCGCGATCTGCGAACAGGTCGGCGAGGTCGGTGCGGCCAAGGGCCCGGTGGAACGCAAGGTGGTGCGCGTGGTCACGCCCGGCACGCTGACCGATGCCGAGCTGCTCAACGACAAGACCGACTCGCTGCTGCTCGCCGTCCACGCGGGCACGCGCAACTTCTGCGGCCTGGCCTGGCTCAGCGTCACGGGCGCCGAGCTGCGGCTGGCCGAATGCCCGGCCGACGCGCTGGAAGCCTGGATCGCGCGCATCGCGCCGAGCGAGCTGCTCTACAGCGCCGAGGTCACGCCCGGCTTCGAGCAGCGGCTGAAGGCCGCGCGCAACGGCGCACCGTTCACGCTCTCGCTGCGGCCGGCCTGGCAGTTCGACGGCGGCCTGGGCGAGCGCAAGCTGTGCGAGCAGATGGGCAGCAACAGCCTGGCCGCCTGGAACGCCGAGTCGCTGGCCAACGCGCATGCGGCCGCCGCCGCGCTGCTGGGCTATGCGGAGCACACGCAGGGGCGCGCGCTCTCGCATGTGCAAAGGCTCTCGGTCGAGCGCGACGGCGATCTGATCGAGCTGCCGCCGACCACGCGGCGCAATCTCGAACTGGTGCAGACCCTGCGCGGCGAGGACTCGCCCACGCTGTTCTCGCTGCTCGACACCTGCATGACGGGCATGGGCAGCCGCCTGCTCAAGCGCTGGCTGTTGGCGCCGCGCCGCGAGCGCAGCGAGGCGCAGGCGCGGCTCGAGGCCATCGGCGCGCTGCAGGCCACCGCCAAGGGTGCCACCGCGGCACCATGGCGCACGCTGCGGGAGCGCCTCAAGAACACCAGCGACGTCGAGCGCATCGCGGCGCGCATCGCGCTCAGTCAGGTGCGTCCGCGCGAGCTGGTCGCCTTGCGCATGGCGCTCGCGAAGGCCGAAGAGCTGGCGCCGGTGCTGCCGGCTTCGGCCTCCTTGCTCGAGCGCATGGCCGAGCAGCTCGCGCCGCCGCCCGGCTGCGTCGAGCTGCTGGTGGCGGCCATCAGCCCCGAGCCGGCCGCGCTGGTGCGCGACGGCGGCGTGATCGCCGACGGCCACGATGCCGAGCTCGATGAGCTGCGCGCCATCAGCGAGAACAGCGACGCCTTCCTGCTGCAGCTCGAAGCGAGCGAGCGCGAGCGCACCGGCATCTCGAACCTGCGCGTGCAGTTCAACCGCGTGCACGGCTTCTACATCGAGGTCACGCAGAGCGCGCTCGCCAAGGTGCCGGACAACTATCGCCGGCGCCAGACGCTGAAGAATGCCGAGCGCTTCATCACGCCCGAGCTCAAGGCCTTCGAGGACAAGGCGCTGTCGGCGCAAGACCGGGCCCTGGCGCGCGAGAAGTGGCTCTACGAGCAGCTGCTCGATGCGCTGCAGCCCTCGGTCGCGGCGCTCACGCGGCTGGCCGGCGCGCTGGCCTCGCTCGACGCGCTCTGCGCCCTGTCCGAGCGCTCGCACACGCTGCACTGGCGCGCGCCGAGCTTCGTCGCCCACCCCTGCATCGAGATCGAAAAGGGCCGCCACCCCGTTGTGGAAGCACGGCTGGCCGAGAAATCCGCCGGCGCCTTCATCGCCAACGACACCCGGCTCGGCCCGCAGCAACGCATGCAGGTGATCACCGGCCCCAACATGGGCGGCAAATCGACCTACATGCGGCAGGTCGCGATCGTCGTTCTGCTGGCTTCCATCGGCTCCCACGTGCCCGCCGAGGCCTGCCGGCTCGGGCCCATCGATGCGATCCACACGCGCATCGGCGCGGCCGACGACCTGGCCAACGCGCAATCGACCTTCATGCTCGAGATGACCGAGGCGGCGCAGATCCTGCACGGCGCCAGCGCCCATTCGCTGGTGCTGATGGACGAGATCGGCCGCGGAACGAGTACTTTCGATGGCCTCGCGCTCGCCGCCGGCATCGCGGCGCAGCTGCACGACCGCACGCGCGCCTTCACGCTGTTCGCCACGCATTATTTCGAGCTCACCGAGTTCCCGGCCACGCACCACGGCGCGGTCAACATGCACGTGAGCGCCACCGAGGCCGGCCGCGACATCGTGTTCCTGCACGAGATGCAGCCGGGCCCGGCCAGCAAGAGCTACGGCATCCAGGTCGCGCGGCTCGCCGGCATGCCGGCGGCCGTCGTCAACCACGCGCGCCAGGCGCTCGAGGCGCTGGAGGCACAGCAGACCCGGGCGCGTGCCCAGGTCGATCTGTTCGCGCCGCCGCCGGCCGTGGCGGCGCCGCCTGCGAGCGCCGTAGAATCCGCGCTGACCGTGCTCGACCCCGACATGATGAGCCCGCGCGAAGCACTGGAAGCGCTCTACACACTCAAGAAACTCCACGCGCGCGAACAGGGTCAAGCCTGATTCGTGCGCGACGAACTCATGACCTACTGCGTCGGCATCAAACTCAACGCCGGACTGGTGTTCCTCTCCGACTCGCGCACCAATGCGGGCGTCGACCACATCAGCACCTTCCGCAAGATGATCGTCTACGAGCAGCCCGGCGACCGCGTCATGGTGCTGCTGTCGGCCGGCAACCTGAGCATCTCGCAGTCGGTGCGCGAGATCCTGCAGATCGAGGAACTGCGCGAGACCGAAGACAGCCCGCCGATCACGATCTGGAATGCCAAGAGCATGTTCGACGCCGTGCGCGTGCTCGGCTCGGCGGTGCGCCACGTGTACGACCGTGACGCCGAGGCGCTCAAGCATGCCGGGCTCGACTTCAATGTCTCCTTCATCTTCGGCGGCCAGGTCAAGGGCGAAGGCATGCGCCTGTTCCTGGTCTACTCGGCCGGCAACTTCATCGAGGCGACCAACGAGACGCCCTACTTCCAGGTGGGCGAATCCAAGTACGGCAAGCCGGTGCTGGACCGCGTGCTGACACCCGACACCCCGCTGGACGAAGCCGCCAAGTGCGCGCTGGTCTCGATGGATTCGACGATGAAGTCGAACCTCTCCGTCGGCCTGCCGCTCGATCTGGTGGTCTACGAAGCCAACCGCCTCGAAACCGACAAGGTGGTCTGCATCGACGCCGAGAATCCCTACTACCGCATGATGCACAACAGCTGGGGCCAGAAGCTGCGCGAGGTGTTCGACAGCATCGAGGACCCGGTCTGGGACGACGCCTACACAGCGCATCCGCTCAAGATGCCGGCCACGCGCCACAGCCCGCTGCGCAAGATCTCCACGCCCGAGGAAAAGCTCATCTGAGCGGATGACGCTCCCGGCCTTGCGGCCGGACCGTCCCCGATGCGCCCAGCCTCAGGGACCCGGCCGTGCAAGACGCTGTCGCACGTGAACACCGAGATGAATTGAGATGAACGCGCCCCGCCCATCACCGTGAGCAGAGGAAGGTGAGTCCTCACGGGGTCAACGGCCAAGCGGAAAATTGCGGAGTTCCTA